>CAVZKA010000001.1:0-1913973 GCA_963775725.1 uncultured Acidobacteriota bacterium | reverse complement strand
CGACGGCATGCCTACGCCGGCACGCACATCACCACGAGGTTGGGACCATCGCCCTCGGCCAGCCACCCGCGCGTCACCATCAAGTCGCGCAGCGCCGGATCCACCATGTAGCGATGATTGGCATCCGGCCGGTTGCTGAAGACGCGGTAGACATTGCGCAGGCCGGCCGGGCACACCCCAGCCACCGGCAGCACCACATGGAAGAACGCCGGGTCCTCGTTGACGAAGGACGGATTGTTCGCGCCCGTCGCGTCGCACTCGACCGTACCGCGGCCGTAGAAGTGCGAGTCGCCAAAGGCCGGCGGGATGTAGAAGCGGCATACCGGCGACGTGTTGGCCTGGGCAGCCGTGTAGATGTTCCACGACTGCCCGGTGCGCACCCAACCCTTGATCGTGACGCCGGCATCGAGAATGGCGATCTCCGGAGCCCGGTCGGAGATGAAGTAGTGATCGAGCGACTGGTTGTAGAACTCGACCGCGACAGCCGTCGTCGGTGGCGGCGCGGCGGCGAAGCTGTAACTCGTGCCCGCACATCCCTGCTGCGTGAACAGCGGCGTGATGTTGACCGGCGTGGCGGACCCGGCGGCGGGCAGCATGATCGCCGGGATGTTGGCGAACTGCGCGGTGCACGGCAGCAGCGGCGGATAGTAGGTGGTCGTCGCCTTGGGGCTGCCCGCTTCGCCAGCGGGCGATTGAACGGTGACCTTACCCGCGAAGATGAACTTCACCGGCAGCGGGCCGCCGGTGGCGCCGGTAGTCTGGAAGTTGAGCGTGAACTGGTAGGTGGTGCCGGTGGTGATCGGCGTTCCGGGCGCGAAGTCGATCAGCACGAGCTGCGTGCCAGCGTCCGGCACGATCGGCGTGGTCGCGTCGGCGTAGATCGTGCCCGTGACGACCGTGGCGGTCAGCGACCCACCACCCGGCCCGGTGATCGTGCCCGAAAAATTTCCGGCCGTGAGGGGCACCTGCACGATCAGCGGATCCCAAAGGGGGGGCACCTCCGCCGGCGTGATGCCCATCAACGTGGCCATGATCGTCCATGGCGGCAAGCCCTGCACGGTCAAGGAACAGCTGACCGATGTTCCGCCAGCTACGGCCGTCGGCGTGCACGGCGTGAAGGTTGCGCTGCCGCTTACCGTGTAGAAATCGGTGTTGCCGACCTGCGTATGTGAACTAGAAGCTACGAGAATCAGGCATCCCGACAGGGCGGCTGCGAGCGCAGCGATGATGCCGTAGCGTGCGAACAAGCCGATCGCGGTCATGACAGCCTCCCCGAGTGCGTTGCGCCTCGGGTAATCTGCGCCGCCATGCCGCCGGCGTCAATGACCGCGCGTGACGAATATTACGAATTCTTCGTGGTGGCGCTTGGCATGAAAACTGAATATGCAGTGCGCCCGCACCAGCGGTATCCGGGCACTTGCAGTGCGTCGGACCTCTGCGCACAGGCGACCGGATCTCTCGACGTCATCGCACCTTCATGATGGCCGTCGCCGTGGCGATCACCGCCGCGTCGACCTCGAGCCTGCCTTCGAGAAACGCGAGGCTCGCCGTCTGGCGCACCAGCGCCCCCCGGGCGATCACGAAATCTCCCGGCTTGGCCGGGCCCAGGAACTGGACGTTGAGCGCCACCGTCACGCAGGCACGGCGCGCATTGGCTTCCCAGGCGATCACGCTCAGCGCGTGATCGATGAGCGTACAAAGCATGCCACCGTGGACGACGCCGGCCGGATTGGCGTGGCGCGGCTCGGCGACGAAGCCGTAGGCCCAGCGCGCGTCCTCCTTGCGCGTCCATAGCGGTCCGACCGCACCGAAGAATCCCGGCAGGTCGCGTGCCTTCCAGCCATCGCGTGCAGGGTCGCCCATCGCCCTAGCCCGAAGCGAAAAGCTGCGTGCCGAGGCGCTGCGCCTCGGCACGCATGTCACTGGCGATCGTCGCGCACCGGGTCGCCGTGAGACGCTCGGCCAACCCCGCGGCGACCAGCGTATGCGTGACTTCGCGGCGCGCATTGAACACCGGCACCGCGAGCACCGTCACGCCATTGATGTAGACGCCGCGATCGACGGCGTAGCCGCGCTTGCGGGCCAGCGCGATCTCTTCGTGCCATTTTGCAAGCGTGGGTGGTGACTGCCACCGCAGCGCGCGGAAGCGGCGGTCAATTTCGGCGTCCGGCGCCGTCGCGAACGCCGCCACAATGCGCCCGGTTGCGCTGATCAGGGCCGGGAACCGGCTGCCGACGTCCACGTGCAGGCGAAACGGAATCTTCGACTGCGACAAGGCGAGCACGACCATGTGCTCCAAACCCGCGATTTCGACACCCATCGCGGTCACGCCCCACTGCAACGACAACCGATCGAGGACAGGCTGCACCGCGGCGGGAAACTGATTGCGTTCGATGACACTGCGCGCCAGCGAGAGCATGCCAGTGCCGAGCCGATAGCGTTTGGCGCCATCGACCTGCAGCAGCTCCTCGGCCACTAGTACACGCAGGATGTGCAGGCAGGTGCTCGGCACCATGCCCAGCGCCAGGGCGATCGCCTTGACACCGATCGGTTCCTGGCTGCGACCAAGCAGGCGAAGGATCGCTACCGCGCGGGAAACCGCCGGTACCTCGCGCACGCGCACTGCCGCGCGCGCAGGCGGTGAAGCGACGGCGGGCAGTGGGGCTGGCCGACGGTGCTTTGGGGCGTTTGCCTTGGGCAATTGGGTACGGGCAGGCATTTCGAGTGGTTGCTTCACGGGGTTCGGTTCGAATTTGAGCAGACCGTGCGAGGCAGCGTGCAGTCCGCAGGCCATTGCACAGGGTCCGGAGGTTGGTGTTGCCTTGATGGTAATCGTCCGGTTTGTGTTTGTCTATATACAATTAGATGTGCTATTTGACAACTAGAGTGATTGCCGGCATCCTTGGCCTCCAGTCGCGACTGCCCGCGGCGGCACACCCCCCATGCCCCAGCTCACCGACTTCATCACCTACGCCGACGCCCAGAAGCACTGGTCGCCGGATCGGCTGTGGGAGCTCTTCGACGGCGACCGCGCCACACTCAACATCGCGCACGAGTGCATCGACCGCCACGTCGATGGCAACCGGATCGCCGTCGTGCTCGCCCACGCCGACGGCCACGACGAAGCACTTTCCTTCGCCCAGCTGTCGGCGGAGTCATCCCGTTTCGCGCATTACCTGGCAGCGCAAGGCGTCGAGCGCGGCGACCGCGTCGCCGTGATGCTCGAGCCGTCACGCGCGTTCTATGTCGCCATGTTCGGCGCCATCAAGGCGGGCGCGATCGCGGTGCCGCTGTTCACGCTGTTCGGTCCCGACGGCATCCGGCTGCGCGTGCAGGACTGCGCGCCCAAGGTCCTCGTCACCAATCCCGAGAAGGCGGCGATGGCGCAAAACATCCCCGGCCTGCAGGTAGTCGTGGCCACGCCCGCCTTCCTCGACGGTCTCTCGCGGTATCCGGACACCATCGACGTCGTCACGCGTGCCGACGAGCACGCGATCTACCAGTACACGTCCGGCACCACGCGCGAACTGCCCGAAGCCGTCAAGCACACGCACCGCGCGCTGGTGACGCTGATGCTCGCCGCGCTGTACGGCACCGGCCTGCGCCCCGGCGACCGCTTCTTCTGCCCGTCGTCGCCGGCCTGGGGCCACGGCCTGTGGCACGGCACGCTGGCGCCGCTCGCGCTGGGCGTCACCATCGGCGCCTTCGCCGGCAAGTTCAATGCCGAGCGCCTGATCAAGGCGCTGCACGACCATCGCTTCACCAACCTGTCGGCGGCCGCCACGCACTACCGGATGATGCGCAACTCCGGCGCGGCGGACCGCTACAACTACTTTCTCGACAAGCTCTCCTTCACCGGCGAGCCGATCGACAGCGAGACCGCCGAATTCGCCGAGCGAACGTTCGGCCATCCGGTGTGCAGCATGTACGGCACGACCGAGATCGGCGTCATCCTGGTCAACTATCCCGGCGCGCCGGACTTTCCGGTGAAGCCCGGCTCGCTCGGCAAGCCGGTGCCCGGCGGCAAGGTCGAAGTGCAGGACGCGCAGGGCCGCCCCTGCGCGCCGGGCGAGACGGGCGAACTGAAGCTGTGGCGGCGCGATGCCTGGGTGGCGACCAAGGACCTGGGCCCCGTCGACGACGACGGCTACTTCTATCACGGTGGCCGCGCCGACGACGTGATCATCTCCGCCGGCTGGACGATGAGCGCGGTCGAGATCGAGGACGCGATGCTCAAGCACCCGCAGGTGCGCGAAGCGGCCGCGATCGGCGTGCCCGATGCGGTGCGCGGCCAGGTCGTCAAGGCCTTCGTCGTCACCGGTGCGCCGGGCAGCGACGCGCTGGTCCAGGAGATCCAGGAGATCGTGCGCACGCGCCTGGCCACGCACGAATATCCGCGCCAGGTCGAGTTCGTCGCCGAGTTGCCCAAGACGCCGGCCGGCAAGGTCCACCGCAAGATTCTGCGCGAACGCGAACTCGCCGCACGCACGGCGGCAGCGACCGCGACGGCCCCTACATCCCACTGATCCAGACGAGGAGAGATCCATGCTGACCGAAGCAGCACCGCGCGCAACGCGCATCGAGCGCGAGTTTCCCAAGATCACCCAGAGGGACTGGACGATCTGCGCCAGCGCATCGGCGTGAAGATCGGCGCGACCGCCGAGCCGTGGTGCCACGAAGCCACGCGCGACAACATCCGCCACTACGCGCACGGCATCGGCGACGACAATCCGCTGTGGTGCGATCCCGAGTACGCCGCCAAGACGCGGTACGGCGGCATCGTCGCGCTGCCGAGCTTCCTGTTCTCGACCAGCCGCATCATTTCGGGCTACGTCGGCGGCCTGCCCGGCGTGCACGCGATGTGGTCGGGCGCCGACTGGACCTGGCACAAGCCGGTCCGCCGCAACGACGTGATCACGACCGAGGCGTATCTCAAGGACCTGGTCGAGCACGAGACGCGCTTCGCCGGCCGCGCCGTCCAGCAGATCTACCACGTCGATTTCTTCAACCAGCATGGCGACAAGGTGGCCGATGCCGACAGCTGGTGCTTCCGCACCGAGCGCGACCACGCGCGCGAGAACGGCACCAAGTACAAGGAAGTGCGCGCGCGCGCGCCGCGCCGCTACACCGACGAGGAACTCGCGAAAGTCTACGACCTCTACGCCAACGAAGAAGTCCGCGGCGCGACGCCGCGCTATTGGGAAGACGTGAAGGAAGGCGAGGAGCTGCCGACGATGGTCAAGGGCCCGATGACCGTCACCGGCTTCATCGGCTACGCGCAAGGCTGGGGCGGCCTCTACATCCGCGCCAACAAGCTCGCGTGGAAACTGATCGATGCGCATCCGGGCGTAGGCATCAAGAACCGCTTCGGCATCCCCGACGTGCCCGAGCGCGTGCATTGGGAAGAAGACTTCGCGCTCGAGGTCGGCGCGCCCGGCGCCTACGACTACGGCCCGGAGCGCTGCTCGTGGCTGACGCACCACCTGACCAACTGGATGGGCGACGACGGCTTCCTGCGCCGCGCCACCTGCCAGATCCGCCGCCACAATCCGGAGGGCGACCTGCTGTTCATCAACGGCACGGTCACGCGCAAGTTCGTGGCCGACGGCCGGCATCTGGTGGAAATCGCGCAGGAAGCGCACAACCAGGACGGCGAGCTGTCGGCCCAGGGTTCCGGTCTCGTGGAACTGCCGACGCGCAGCTGACCATGGGCGCGCTGGACGGCATTCGGGTGATCGACCTGTCGCGGGTACTGGCGGGTCCGCTGTGCACGCAGATGCTGGCCGACCAGGGCGCGGACGTGATCAAGGTCGAGCCGCCGGCCGGCGACGAGACGCGCCTGTTCGGACCGCCGTTCGATGCCAACGGCGATGCCGCGTACTTCAAGGCGGTCAACCGCGGCAAGCGCGCGCTGGCCCTGGACCTCGCCAAGCCCGCAGGACAAGCGGTGCTGTCGCGCCTCATCGACGGCGCGGACGTGCTGATCGAGAACTTCCTGCCCGGCACCATGGAGAAGTGGGGGCTCGGCTATGACGTGCTCGCGCAGCGCCACCCGCGCCTCATCTACTGCACGATCTCGGGCTTCGGCGCCGACGGGCCGCTGGGCGGCCTGCCCGGTTACGACGCCGTCCTGCAGGCGATGTGCGGCCTCATGAGCATCAACGGGTCGGCCGAGTCCGGGGCGATGCGCGTCGGCATTCCGGTGGTCGATCACCTGACCGGCTACGTGGCGCACAGCGGCATCCTGCTGGCCCTCTACGCGCGCGAACGCACCGGGCATGGGCAACATGTCGAAGCCGCGCTGTTCGACGCCGGCCTGTCGCTGCTGGTGCCGCACGCGGCCAACTGGTTCCAGTCGGGACGCACGCCGGTGCGCCTTGGCAGCGCCCACCCCAACATCTGCCCGTACGACAAGTTCGCCGTCGGTGAAGGCGAAATATTTCTCGGCGTCGCCAACGACGGGCAGTTCCGCAAGTTGTGCGCGCAGATCGAGCGGCCCGCGCTCGCGGCCGACGCGCGCTTTGCCACCAATTCCGCGCGCGTCGAACACCAGGCCGCGTTGCGCGCCGAACTCGAACAGGCCTTCGCCGCCTTCACCGTCGATGACCTGTGCCGCCAGCTGATGCGCGCCGGGGTTCCCGCGGGGCCGGTCAATTCGGTGCCGCAGGCGCTGGAGCAGGACCATGTCGCGCATCGGGGCATGCGTGTCGAGGCGAGAACTATCGTGGCGTGGCCTCACCGCTGAATCTCGGTCGCGCACGCCAGAGTCATGCACGGCGGCCGCCCCGCTTTGCCGAACATACCGACGCCATTCTGGCCGAGGCGGGATTTTCCGCCGGCGAGATTGCGGATTTGCATAAGAACGAAATCACGCGCGCGCGTCCGCTGCGTCGATAGATTGTCATCACACAAGGAGGCAACACCCATGGGCTCCATCCGTCGCATCGCCGCCATGCTCGCTGTCATGGCGTTCGCCACCCTCGCCGCCGCGCAGGGCTATCCCACCAAGCCGGTGCGCATCATCGTCGCCTATCCGCCGGGACAGGGCACCGACGTGGTGACGCGCTACATCGCCGATCGCCTGGCGAAGGACCTGGGCCAGGCGTTCTTCGTCGAGAACAAGCCCGGCGCCGGCGCGAACATCGGCACCGAAGCGGCCGCGCGCGCGACGCCCGACGGCTACACGCTGACGATGGGCACCAACGCCACGCACGGCACCAATCAGTTCCTGTACGACAACCTGACCTTCGATGCCGAGAAGGACTTCGAGCCGATCATCCTTGTCGGCTCCTTCCCGATGGTGATCGCAGCGAATCCTTCGTTCCCCGGCAACACGGTGACCGACGTGCTGGCTGCGGCCAAGGCGAATCCCAAGTCCGCCGACATCGCGCTGCCCAGCACCACGGCGCGCATCGTGATGGAGTTGCTGCAGGCGCAGGGCAAGACGACGCTGACCGGTATTCCGTACAAGGGATCGGGTGCCGCCACCGCGGAGGTGATGGGCGGCCAGCTGCCGCTGATCATCGACACGGTGACCGCCGCGCGGCCGCACATCGCCGGTGGCAAGCTCAAGGCCATTGCCGTCACATCGCAAGGTGAAACCGCGCTGCTGCCCGGCGTGAAGACCGTGGCCGAACAGGGCATCCCGGGCTTCGAGGTGGTCGCCTGGAATGCGCTCTACGCCCCCAAGGGCACGCCGAAGGAAATCGTCGCGCTGCTCAACAAGGAGATCAACCGCATCCTCGCCGAGCCCGAAACCAAGCAGAAGTTGAAGGACCTGGGCTTCGACGCACGCGGTGGCTCGGTGCAGGCGCTGGCCGATTTCGGCAGCTCGGAGCGGCGCAAGTGGGGACCGCTGATCAAGAACGCCGGTATCAAGGCGCAGTAAGCGTACGCGCCGCCGCTCAGAAGCCGACTTCCTTGCGGCCCTTGAGTTCCAGGATCCGCCGCGCTTCGTCGGGCGTCGCGATGCTCAGGCCCATGCCCTCGATGATGCTGCGCACCGCGCGCACCTGCGCCGCGTTGGTCTCGGCGAGCTTGCCCGGGCCGAGCCACAGGCTGTCCTCCAGACCGACGCGCACGTTGCCGCCCATTGCCGCCGACATCGACGCGATCGGCATCTGGTTGCGCCCGGCGCCGAGCACGCTCCAGCGATACTGGTCGCCGAACAGGCGATCGGCGGTGCGCCGCATGTGCATCACGTCGTCCGGATGCGGGCCGATGCCGCCCAGGATGCCGAACACGCTCTGGATGAAGAGCGGCGGCTTCACCATGCCGCGCTCGAGAAAGTGCGCCGCCGTATACAGGTGGCCGATGTCGTAGCACTCGATCTCGAAGCGCGTGCCGTTTTCCGCGCACGACGTCAGGATGTACTCGATGTCCTTGAACGTGTTGCTGAAAACGCGATCGTCGGACGTCCGCGAGGTACGGCCGCTCCCAGTCGTACTTGAATTCCTTGAACCGCTTGAGCATCGGGTACAGGCCGAAGTTCATCGAGCCCATGTTGAGCGAGGCGACTTCGGGCTTGAGCTGCAGCGCCGGCTGCAGGCGCTCTTCGATCGTCATCGTCGCCGCGCCGCCGGTCGTGAAGTTGATCACGACGTCGGAGCGGCGCGCGATCTCCGGCGCGAACTCGCGGAAGTATTTCGGGTCCTGCGTCGGCCGCCCGTCGACCGGATCGCGCGCGTGCAGATGGACGATCGCGGCGCCCGCTTCCGCCGCGCCGATCGCGGCATCGGCGATCTCCTTCGGCGTGACCGGCAGGTGCGGCGACATCGACGGCGTGTGGATCGCGCCGGTGACGGCGCAGGTGATGATGACTTTGCGGGTTTCTGCCATGGCATTTCCGTTTCCGGTTGCTGTCGAATTTCGTCGCTTCAATCGCGCTCGGCTGCTGCCGCTTGTGCGCCACGAGCGCCATCAGCCGGCGGTCGCGCCAGGCCATGCGCGCTCGCGCTCGGACGCTGTCGGCGTGTGCCGAGCGCGGCCGCGACCTTGCCCGCATCTTCGGCATCCCACACCGCGGGTGACGGCGGATCCGCCGCCAGCCGCCGATAGAAGCCGGCATAGCGCTGCGCATAGTCGGCCACGCCGCCCGGTGCGTTGAGCTCGATGGTCGCGAACGGCCCCATGAACGACCAGCGCAGGCCAGGCCTTCGCGCATCGTCTTGTCGAGGTCCTCGGGCGACACGTAGCCCTCGCCGACCAGGCGCATCGCCTCCGACAGGAGCGCGCCCTGCAGCCGGTTGAGGATGAAGCCTTCGACCTCGCGGCGGACGACGATCGGCACCTGGCCCACGTCTCGAGCACCGTGCGCGCGCGCTCGAGCGTGGCCGGCGCCGTCCACGGCGCGCCGCACAGCTCGACCACCGGCACGAGATGCGGCGGATTGACCGGATGCGCGACCAGGCAGCGGGCGCGTCCCGCGAGCGCCTCGGTGAAGCTCGACGCCGGAATCGCCGACGTCGAGCTCGCGAGGATCGCTCCGGCGGCGCCGCCGCGATCGAGCGCCGCGAACAGCGCGCCGCTTGACCTCCACGCCCTCGGGCAGGTTCTCCTGCACCCACTCGGCGTCGGCGACGGCCGCCTCGAGGACTGGCGCCGCTCGATGCGTGCGAGGCGCCGCCGCATCGTCGCACGAGTCCGGATTGCACCTGCTCCGCCAGGCTCGCGGCGATGAAGTCCCGCGCCGCCACGACCTGCGCGGGATCGCTGTCGAACAGGCGCACCTGCCAGCCGGCGCGGGCGAACACCATGCTCCACGCGCGTCCGATCAGCCCGGCGCCGATGATTGCGGCGTTGCTCATCGCATCTCCACGCTTGCGTTAGCTCCGGCGCAGCTGTGCTGTGACCGCGCAACCGCCAACGTCCGCGCCACGTGACCCCACCCGAATCCGGATTATGCGCGACGTGCCGGCGCGCCGCACCCGCGGTCTATAATTCCCGAGACCAGATCATCGACGAATCCCGCGAACTCCCCGACCCAGCTTGCGCGTGCTCGTCACCGCCGGCGCCTCCGGCATCGGCCTTGCCACCGCGCAGGCTTTCCTGCGCGAGGGCGCGCGCGTGCTCGTCTGCGACGTCGACGCCGCGCGCGCCTCGCCGCGAGCGATCGCAGATCGGACGGCGTCGCGATGTCGCCGACCCGGCAGCGGTCGACCGCCTGTTCGCGACGTGCCGGTGCACTGGGCGGCCTCGACGTGCTGGTCAACAACGCGGGCGTCGCCGGCCCCACCGCGCGCTGCGAAGACGTGGCCTTGCCGACTGGGAGCGCACGCTCGCCGTCAATCTCACCGGGCAGTTCCTGTGCGCGCAGCGCGCGATCCCGCTGCTCAAGGCCAGCGCCAACCCGAGCATCGCCAATCTGTCCTCGGCCGCGGGCCGCTTCGGCTTTCCGAACCGCTCGCCGTACGCCGCGGCGAAGTGGGGCGTGATCGGCTTCACCAAGTCGCTGTCGATGGAATTCGGCGCGTTCGGCATCCGCGTGAACGCCATCTGCCCCGGCTCGGTCGCCGGACCGCGCATCGACGCCGTGTTTGCGACCAAGGCGACGTTGCGCGGCGTCGATCCCTCGAGTCGTCATCGACGAAACCCTCGCCAAGACTTCGTTCCGGCGCATGGTCACGGCAGAGGACATCGCCAACGCCATCGTGTTCCTCGCTTCGCCGCCGGCGCCAACATCTCCGGACACGCCCTGCCGGTCGATGGCGACGCCCACGCATTGATCTGACGCGACGCGGCTTGTGCTGCTTCGCATCGCGAAGCAGTGACCGCCTGCGCCAATCCAGGAAATCGATACCAAACCAAGGAAGCCTCATGACTGCGCATCCCTTCGACCTCACCGGCCGCGTCGCCCTCGTCACCGGCGCGACCGCGGTCTCGGCTTCGCCATCGCGCGCGGCATGCACGGGCCGGCGCCACCGTGGTGCTCAACGGCCGCAAGCCGAGGCGATCGTAGGCGCCGCGACGATCCTCACGGGGGAGGGTTGAAGGCCGACACGCCGTGTTCGACGTCACCCAGCGACGACGCCATCGAAGCGGTGGACGGATCGCCGACAACGCACGGCGAGATCGATATCCTCGTCAACAACGCCGGCATCCAGCGCCGGGCCCGCTGCTGGACTTCGCGCAGAAGGACTGGGACGACATCATCGCCACCAACCTGACCGCGCCGTTCGTGGTCTCGCAGGCGGTGCTGCCCGGCGATGATCGCGCGCAAGCGCCGGCAAGATCATCCACATCGCGTCGCTGATGAGCGAGCTCGCGCGGCCGAGCGTGGTGCCCTACACCGCGGCCAAGGGCGGCGTGCGCCAGCTGACGCGCGGCATGGCGGTGGAACTCGCGCCGCACAACATCCAGGTCAACGCCATCGCGCCCGGCTACTTCGCCACCGAGATGAATCGCGCGCTGATCGACGACGCCGAGTTCAATGCGTGGGTGTGCAAGCGCACGCCGGCCGGCCGCTGGGGCGATCCCGACGAGATCGCGGGCCTCGCCGTATTCCTCGCCTCCCCCGCCGCCAACTACATGACAGGCCAGATCGTGATCATGGATGGCGGGATGTCGATCGGGCTCTGACGCGCAAAACGATGGTGCTTGCGCCGGGCCAGGCCGCGGCGATGCGCGGCGCGAGCAGGGGCACGTGCTCGAGCGGCACGATCACGCCACGTTCGTGCGCGCTCATGGGCTATCGGGGGACGAGCGCGAGCAGGTCGTCGCGCGCGGTGATGCAATGCGCACGCGCCAGCTTTCCGGCACGCTCGACGTCGTGGCGGGCGATCGCCCGAAAGATCGCGCGATGCTGCGTCACGACGTCCTCGACTCGCCCGGTGCCATAGCCGAAGCGCAGGCGCAGCGCCTCGATGAGGAGACGTCCCTGCGCGAGCACGCGGATGGCCTGCGGATTGGCGGCGACTTCGTTGATCGTGTCATGGATCGTGCGATTGGCCTCGAGCAGCACAGGCGCATTGCGCTTCTTCGCGGCCGCCTCGTACAGGTCGATGGCGGCTTCGAGGCGCCCGAGCCCGGTCTTGTCGATGCGCGCCGCGCAGCGCTCCGTGAGCATGCCTTCGATGGCTTCGCGCACGTCGTAGGTGTTGAGCACGAACTCCGCGTCGACGCCGCGCACCACGGCGCCCCGATGCGGAAACACATCGAGCACGCCTTCGGCCTCGAGCTCGTGCAGCGCCTCGCGCACCGGCATGTGACTGACATCGCAAAGCGCCGCGACCTCGTCGATCTTCAGGCGCTGGCCAGGCGCGAGCTCACCCGACAGGATGCGCCGGCGCAGATCGGCGGCCACCCGCATCGCGGTGGTGGCGCCGATCCCGGCGACATCGCTACTCGGGCTGGATGCCGACATCCTTGATGAGCTTGTTGAGGCGCGCCGTTTCCTTGTCGACGAACGCAACGGCCTCGGGCTGGGAATTGGCCACGACTTCCGCGGAGAGCCCTGCGAGGCGTTCCTTCGTGTCGGGGTCATTGAGGACCTCCACGATGTCCTTGTTGAGCTTGTCGACGATGGCCTTGGGCGTCCTGGCCGGCGCGATGATCGCGCCCCACGAGGCATTGACGTAGCCGGGCACGCCGGCTTCCTGCATCGTGGGCGTGTCGGGGAGGAACGGCGAGCGTTTCTCGCCACCCACCGCGAGCAGGCGTAGCTTGCCCGATTTCACGTGCGGCATCACCGCCGCCACGGCATCGAACATCACCTGCGTCTGGCCACCGAGCAACTCCGGATGGGCGGCGCCGCTGCCCTTGTACGGCACGTCCTGCATCCTGGTGCCCGTCGCCTGCTGGAAGGCGAGCGCCCAGAGCTCGGGAGTTACTGCCGCGTCCCGAGGTTGCGACGTTGATCTTGCCGGGCTGCGCCTTCAGAAGCGCGATCAGCTCCTTTACGTTCTTTGCCGGCACGTCCGCATTCACGACCAGTCCGAGCTGCACCTGCGCCGTGATCGTGACCGGCACGAAGTCGGCCATCGCATACGGCACCTTCTTGTAGAGCGCATGGTTGGTCACGTGCGAGCTTGCAACCAGGCCGATAGTGGAGCCATCGGGCTCGGCAAGCGCGATGACCTCGGTGCCGATGATGCCGTTGACGCCGGCCTTGTTCTCGACGAACACGGGCGAGCCCCATTTCTTCGAGAGCTTCTCGGCGAGGATGCGCGCGGTCACGTCGGAGGCCCCCCCCGGCGGGTAAGGCACCAGGATGCGCACGGGCTTGGTCGGATAGGTCTGGGCCGCGGCCGACCGGCAGCAGCGCCGCGCAGGCCAGGGCGAGCGCGCGAAGCAACGTCTTCATGTGTCCTCCGGATTTTGAATGTGTCTGCAGTGGGTCTTGATAACGTCGTTCGTTGTCGCGGATTCGTTCGAGCCGGTTAGTGGCACAGTGCTTCGGGTATGGATACGCTCGACATCTCGTCGAACCACGAATGCGTCGGTATTACGCCGGCTTCATCGGAAACCAGCCGGGGCGCCGGGGGTCGAGGTACGCCCCCGTGATGCCCGGACCTGAACTCTCGACGAGCGCCTGATCGACTTCGACACCGAGGCCCGGTGCCATCGGGACCGGCAGCGGCCAGCCTCGATCACGAACGGCTCGGTGATGATGTTGCCGCCGAGGTAGTCGAGCTCGTTGTCGATGGCGAGCGTCATGTTGGGGATGCTCGCCGCGAGATGCAGGTACGCCGCCTGCGACAGGCCGAGCTCACCGCCGCAATGCAGCGTCACCGGCATGCCCACCGATTCCGCGACCGCCGCGGACTTCACGCATTGCCACAGGCGCCCTCCTCGTGCGGATCGAGGAGGATCACGTCGGCCGCCTCGATGCGCACGATGTTGCCGATGTCGTTGAGGGTATAGGCGGACTCGTCGAGCGCGATGGGCACCGTTGGTCGACCGGCGCAGCAGCGCGTGGCCCGCCAGGTCGTCCATCTCGAGCGGCTGTTCCACGTACGCGGGATCGAACGGCACGAGCTTGGCGCACTGCCGGCGCGCGGTGCCCGGTGTCCACGCACCGTTGACGTCCAGGCGCAGCGGCGCATCGGGCCGATCGCTTCGCGCACCGCGCGCGTGCGGGAAATGTCGGTCGCCTCGTCGTAGCCGATCTTGAGCTTGAACGTGCTGAAGCCGCGATCCTGAAACGCGCGGCGTCGCGGCCACCTGCGCGGGATCGTTGGAGAAAATGTACGCGGCGATTTCACCTTGTCGCGCCACAAGCCGCCCCACAGGCGATGCAACGGCTGTCCGCAGGCCTTGCCGAAGGCGTCCCACATGGCCATCTCCACGGCGCAGATCGCCATCACCGCCGCGCGCTTGTGATGCACGTCGATGTGCTCGCGCAGGCCCTCGAACGCGCTCCGGAGCACCGGCAGGCCCTTGCGCTCGACCGCCTGTCCGACGAATGCGATCCGCAGACGTCCGGCGGTACCGATGCACGGCTCCGGCGTCTGCTCGGGCGCTCGACGCCGTTCGGACGATGCCCGTCGCGGCCACCGAAGAAGCGCCGCGCAGTCCAGGCCGGACAGCCTCGGACACCGCGATCCGGCCGTGCAGGCCGCGCATGCGCCGTCCGGCGCCGATCGCCCGTGCGATGCCCGTGGGTGACGGAGTTCGTTGCCGTAGGTGTGGGAAGGTGCCGACCAGGGCCGCGCCGTCGTACTCGAGCGCGTCCCAGCTGACCGGAGGAGCAACGGGCTCGTGCACGTTGACGACGTCGAACTCGCCGCCTCGAGCTCCGCGGCGCAGGATCTGCAGACCTGAGGGGGTCAGCGCCACGTTCGACACCGCGCCGTTGGCGGGGATGCCCGCGGTGCGGCCCATCGGGATCACGTCATCGGCGACTCGCGGTCCTGAGGACCGCGCCGCGAGTGCAGCACGCTCGCTGCGGGTCGTCCGGCGGTCGTAGGGCGCGAGCACGCGCACGTGATGGCCGTCGGCGACAGGTCTCGGCAAGGGCCTCGATGTGCCGCGTTCACGCCCCCCGGGTACGTCCACGAATACGGGGAGACCAAGGCGATGCGCATCGCTTCATGGATCCTAGCGGGCCGGGCTGGCCAGGTTCTTCGCATTTCGGGTCAGCACGCGGATCCAGGACCATCGCGCCGGCGAGGAAGGCCGCGAACAGGAGCAGGACCGGGCCCGAGTCGTTGAACAGCGCGCCCGCCAACCCGGCGACGAGCCCCCAGAGCGCCGCGCGTAGCCGGCATCGCCGTCCGCCGCTCCAGCACGCGCCGCGCCGCACCACGCCCAGCGATCAGCGAGCAGCGCGACAGCGTGACGACGGGCATGAGGCCGCGGAGCAGCGCCTTCCAGCGAGCTCGTAGCGCCGGATGACGATGTCCCAGAGCGCGCCGGAGCCGTTCGGCGTGCAGGACGGTCCGCGTGAAATGCGAGTCGCCGCCGGTCCTCAGGTCGACCGCCGCGAGCAGCGCGAGCCCGACGATCGGCGCCGCGATCACGGTCGCGACGCGCGCCTGGTCAGGCCTCCGCGGCAGCATCATCACCGCCGCTGCCGCCGGCGCCGCGCCGACCGTGATCACGCCCCGACGTCCGCGCCCAGGCGTCCCGCCCCCATCATCAGCCCCAGCACCACGCCGCCGCCCGCGAACGCCGCGACCGCGCCACGCGAGCGCCCGCGGCCGGCCGAGCAGCGGCAGCCCGATTCAGGAACAGGACGGCAACGTCGCCTCGAGCTCGTTCCCGATCCCGTAGAAGCGTCGAGCCGTACAGCGGGTTCGGGCCGAGCAGCGGATGATCAGTCGGCGACCCGCGCGCAGGTCGACGAGTGTAGGCCACGACACCGGCCAACGCCGGCACGGCGGCGCCGCGCGGCCAGCCGTCGAAGCGGTCCGTCACCGCCGCGAGACGAGGCGATCAGCGCCAGACGAGCAGCAGCTCGAGCGTGCGCGACGGGCGCAGGGCGGCCGTGATCAGACGACGGCCGGGACCCAGAGCACCGCGAGCGGCCCGACCCGCATCGCCCAGCGCAGCCCGCGCCGATCGGCGATCAGCATCGCCGACAGCACGACCGAGCCACGTGACGACCGTCCAGAGCGCCGGAAGGCGCCGCGGCAGACGACGCGCAGGCGGTCGGCGAGCCATTCGAGGCCGGCGGCGTCGCGCCCCGGCTGCGACGCCATCGGCTGGCCCTTGACGTCTTGAGGACTGGCAGGCCCAGTGCTTCAGTGCGTCGGCGCAGGTCGATCCCGGCGACGACCCCTTTCGAGGTGGGTCGTCTCCGAGGTCAGCTTGCCGCCGGGCGTCCCAGCCCGAGCGTCCCGATCGGCAGCAGGCTGAGGCCCCGGTGACCGGCGGCGTCTGCGTGACGATCAGCAGCTCGTCGGCGCGCCGCAGGCGATCAGTTCGTCGAGCGCCAGGTCACCCGCTGCCCCCTCGGCAGCCCCGCGACGACGAGCGCGCGGCGCGTGAGCAGGGCCTGCGCGCGCTCGGCGACGTCGCCGCCGGGCCGATCGACGCCTGCGGTACGCGGCCGGCGCCGGTCCGCGGCCACGATCGCCTCGGCGCGCGACTCCCCGCGCACGCCGGCGTACGCCCGCCCCGCCGGGACCGACTCGGCCAGCAGGCCGGCTGCAGCTTCGCCGGCGTCAGCGGCGCTCGAGGATCGCCTCCCAGCCCCCGCAGCCGCGCGGCCCGTCCCCTGCACGAGGTCGACCAGCGGGCCGGGCGCTTTGGCTTGTAGTCGGCAGCGAGACGCGTGTGCCCTGCGTGACGTCCAGCAGGGCCTGCGTCGGGTCGTACGTGCCCTGCGCGGCGCTGCTGAGCCCGATCGAGAGCGAGCGCCGGCCGTCCAGCCGCGCAGAACCGGCTCGACGGCCAGCGGCGGCTCGCGCGTATCGGTCCTGCCGGTCGGGACCGGGCAGCGGCAGGAACGCGATCAGCACTCGCGGAGCCGTCGGCAGCGGATCGTCGCGACCGGCCCGTCCGCGCCAGGGCGGGCGAGAGAAGGCCGTAGGCGAGCGCCGTCCCGCCGCAGGAAGGGGCGCCACGGTTCGGGGCCGGGCGGGCATCGCGCACTATTCTGACCGGTGATCGGTCGTATGCCGATCGTCCCCCTCAGAGAGCAGGCTTCCGTCATGCCCAGCGTCACTTCGTGAAGTACACGTTCCTGCAGGTCGACCCGGCCTGGAAGCGCCTCGACTTCGATCAGCGCGCTGAGGACAAGCAGGAGTTCCTCGCCGCCTGCGAGGACTTCGGCACCGACCACCTGCTGCAGGCGCTGTCGCTGGCCGGCACGCGCGGCGACGCGGACTTCGCGCTCCAGATGGAAGCCGAGAACCTCGATCGGATCCACGAGTTCCACGTCGTCCTCGCGCAGAGCGGCCTGATGAAGTGGTGCACGACGCCCTACAGCTTCCTGGGGATGCGCAAGGGCTCGGAGTACTCCGACGAAGAGCGCCTCACCGCGCGACCGTTCCGCGGGAAGTACGTGTTCGTCTACCCGTTCGTGAAGAGCCGCGACTGGTACGCGCTGGCCGCCGACGAGCGCTGGCGGATCATGCAGGGGCACATCAAGATCGGCAAGAGTACCCGGGCGTGGACAACCACACGGCGTACTGCTTCGGCCTCGACGACCAGGAGTTCGTCGTCGCCTTCGACACGGACGACGTCGGCGCGTTCATGGACCTGGTCCACGAGCTGCGCGGCACCGAGGCCTCCGCGTACACCGTGCGCGACACCCCGAGCTTCACCTGCATCCGCTCCTCCGTCGAGCGCGCGCTGATCTCCCTGGACGGCGAGCCGGTCAGTGCCGGCGAGATCGCGTAGCGGGCGATGCCGCGGCCGGGCGCCGGCACGCAGCCGGGCGGCTTCGATCCGGCGCAGGCCCTCGCGCACCTGCGCGCCGCCGACCCCGTCATGGCGGGGCTGATCGACGCCTACGGCAGCCCCGACTTCGAGCCGAGCGCCGAGCGCGCGTCGCTGGGCCACTACCCGGCCCTGCTGCGCGCGATCATCGGCCAGCAGCTCTCGACGACGGTCGCGCGCGTCCTGTGGGGCCGGATGCTCGAGCGCTTCGACGGCAGCCGCGCCGACGCCCGGAGCAGATCCTCGCCGACGACCCCGAGGAGCTGAAGGCGGCCGTCGGCCTCTCACGCGCGAAGGTGTCCTCCTGCGCTCGCTGGCCGAGCACGTGCTGTCGGGCGAGCTCGACCTCGATCACGTCTCGACGCTGCCCGACGACGAGCTGATCAGCGAGCTGACCGCGGTCAAGGGCATCGGCCTGTGGTCGGCCCACATGTTCCTGATGTTCCAGCTCGAGCGGCCGGACATCTTGCCGTCGGCGATCTCGGCGTGCGGCGAGGCGCGCAGATCGCCTACGGGCTCGAGGAGCTGCCGACGGCCGCGGAGCTGAAGTCTGGCCGAGCCGTGGATCCCGTACCGCCCCGTCGCGTGCCGCGTGCTCGTGGCACGCTGGACAACGAGCCGGCCTGAGCTGGCGACTCAGGCGCCGGCCGCGCTAACTTCTCCGCGGAACTCCTCGACGCGGACGGGTATGGCTTAGGGCTCTTGTGTGCGTGGTTGGGTCCCGCGCCCGGAATGCCATAGGGCTCACCCGCACCGCGCATGTCGCGCGAGGCACCCGCCGATGACGCCCCGCGCACCAGACTCGGCGCCGACAAGCGGCCCAAGCCTGCACCCGGTGGATCGTCACACAAGGGGCAGCGCGGTACCAGGAATGCTGCAGGACTACGGTCCGCGCTTGACGCGACTCGCTGATCGATTCGCCGAACGGAGCGCTGGGGGGTTGCTCACGCGCGCGGTCGGTGCCTGGCTGTTCGTCGGGCTACCGGTCATCGCAGCGAGAATGTGGTGGTCGCCCGCCGCCGCCATCGCCGTCATCGTGATCACCATGACGATCTACGTGTACGCAGCGGTCCGCTGCGTACACGCGCGCCGTCGACGCCCCTGACCTTCTCACTGCCGCTTGGGACTGCCATGAAGGAGGACCTCCTCGGTGGGACGCTCCGCGTGTCACCGAGGAGCGAGCTCGAGGAGGCCCGTATTCATGTTGCATGCTGGGTTGGATCTGAGTCGCAAGCGGTTGATGTCTGTCTGCTCTCGCGAGCCGGCGAGCTGGTCGGCGAGTGGGCGGTGCCGGCCGATGCGGACGGGTTGCGCGGCTTGGTGCGGCGGGTGCGGCGCCCACGGTGCGCCGGTGCGGGCGGTGATCGAGTCGATGACCGGCGCGCGGTTCGTGCACGACGCGCTCGAGCAGCTCGGGTGGGAGGTCCGGATCGCTGACGCGGAAGGTCAAGGGCCTAGCGCCGCTGGCGTGCAAGACCGACAAGATCGACGCGCGGGTGCTGGCGGTGCTCTCGCAGCGCGATCTGGTGCCCGGGATCTGGCTGCCCGACCCGCGGTCCGCGCGCGAGCGCGAGCTGGCGCGGTTTCGGCTGCATCTGGTCAAGCACGGTCGATGTTCAAGCACCGGGTCCACGCCACGATGATGAGTTCGGCCATCCGTGTCCGGTCACCGATCTGTTCGGCGTCGCCGGCCGCGAGTTGTTGGACCGTCTCGAGATTCCCGCAGCCCTGGCGCAGACCGTCGACGCCAGCCTGCCGCTGATCGACGACCTTGAAGCCAGATCCCGCGATCAACAAGCAGTTGCGCGCCTTCGGGCCCGAGCATCGCTACGTGCCGTTGCTGATGACCGTCCCCGGGATCGGCTGGGTGCTGGCCTACACGATCGCCGCCGAGATCGGCGACATCGACCGCTTCGGCTCACCCGAGAAGCTCGTCGGCTACACCGGCCTGTGCCCGCGCGTCAACCAGTCCGGCGACCAGGACCGACGCGGCCCGCTGACCAAGCACGGCCCGAAGTACCTGCGCTGGGCGCTGCTCGAAGCCACGATGCACGCCCTGCGCCACCCGGCCTACGCGCGAGCGCTACCAGCGCACCAAGCGCCGCCTCGGCCGCCAGCGCGGCGCCAAGATCGCCCAGATCGACATCGCCCGCAAGCTCACCGAAGCGATCTGGCACATGCTCACCAACAGCCAGCCCTTCGCACCGACTCCCGCCCCGGGAGGCGCCACTCTTCGTCTGGCCGCCTGACGGCCCTTTGGGACTTGAGCCCCCGGAGCCGGCCTCCCATGCCGCCTGGTCCTCCGCACCGAGGAGGCGATAGAGAGATGAGCGCCGCTCCGACACAACAAAGGAAACCCATCACCAGCAACCACCGTTGATATCCGCCCCTTCTTCATAGAGACGAGAAGCGACAGGCCATGTACTTCGCGCGATTTCGCTCGCGGACAGACCGCCTGTCCGGTGGCGAATCCGTCCGGAGGCGATGTCGTGTCCCTCGCGGGCGCGGGCTTGCTCGCCCTATCCGAGCGCGTCACGCGCACTGTCGCTTTGGACCAAAAGCACCAGGGCTCCGTAGCCTGCGGCGTGTGTGGGAATGGGACGACGCATGGATCTTGCAGTCCGTCGTGTTCGCCGGGCGGCGCGGGGATCTCGCGCGGGTAATCGGTGGGGCGGACTTCATCAACGTGGACATCCCATCAGCCGACGTATTGCGGCGAACTGTCGGGTGTCTCAGCGCTGCGGGACTGGTGGAGGTGACAGGCCCGCGCCTACGTGCGACACGCGCCGGTAGACGCGTCGTGCGGCGTGCGAGCAGGCGCTTCAGCCCCAGGGAGGTGCCACGTCGTCTGCTCGAACTTCTGGAAAGAGACGTGCCGTTTCCCGAAACGGCAACCGACTGGGATCTGAGCGCAGTCGAGTGGCGCGTCGCGTACGACCGCTATTACCCACCTGAGCATGGGCCGAGCTAGCAGTACGGTGCGGACGCACGCGCTTCGGATGACAAGCAGCAGCGCGCGAGCCGAAGACACACCCGCTGTGGCGAGCAGCCCCGCCGACGAACGACCGGGAGGGGGCGCTACAGCGCGCTGACGGCTTCGGCTTCCTCGTCCGCGACGCGGAAGGAGGAGCCGCAGCCGCAGGCGGCCACGACGTTCGGGTTGACGACCTGGAACCCCGCGCCCTGAGCGACTCGACGTAGTCGATCTGCGAGCCGTCGACGTACGAGAGGCTCTGCGGATCCACGAGGAGCTTCAGACCGTGGTCCTTGAAGACCATGTCGCCGTCGCGCTGCTTGTCGAACGCGAGCTGGTACTGGAAGCCCGAGCAGCCGCCACCACGCACGCCGACACGCAATCCGGCGACTGTCGACGTCGGCGCCCTGTGCGCGAGGAACTCGCGGACCTTGGCAGCACCGTCCTCGGTGAAGACGATGCCCTTGGCGTGGAAGTGACCTCGACGCTCATGCTTCACTAAGTGTAGCGACCGTCTACCCTGCCCGGCGATGCCCACCGCGGACGAGATCAGAGCCCGGATCGAGGCCGCCCTCCCGGGCGCGAGGCCGAGGTCCAGAACTCCGACGACGTGCACTTCCGTGCCCGTATCGTCGCGGCCCCTTCGAGGGCCTCAGCCGCATCCAGCAGCACCGCCTCGTCTACGGCCTGTTCGAGGATGGCGAGCTGGGTGGCCCGATCCACGCCCTGTCGACCAAGACGGAGACCCCATGTCCCAGCAGACCGAGAACCCCCTCCGCGACGCGATCGCCGGCGCGATCCAGGAGAACGACGTGATCCTCTTCATGAAGGGCACGCCGGAGCAGCCGATGTGCGGTTCTCCGCGCGCACCGTCGCGGCGCTGGAGTCGCTGGACGCACCGTTCGCCGCCGTCGACATCCTGCCCGACCCGCGGATCCGCCAGGAGCTCAGCGCGATCTCGAACTGGCCGACCATCCCGCAGCTGTTCGCCAAGGGCGAGCTGGTCGGCGGCTGCGACATCGTGATCGAGATGTACGAGTCCGGCGAGCTCGCCGAGGCGCTCGGCGTCGAGGCGCCGGAGGACGCACCGCCCGAAGTCCCCGCAGGCCGAAGCGCAGACGCCCGCGCCGGCGCCGCTGCAGATCGAGAACCGCCTGTCCTGACGCGGTCGCGCTCGCGCGCTCAGCGAACGTCGATCAGCAGCCGGGCCCGGCCCGCGACGCGCAGCAGCGGGTCGCGGAAGACGCGGCGCGCGCGCTGCGCGATGCCCTCGGCGCCGCCGGGCAGATCCTGCGGCACCGCCGAGCCCGGCGGCAGGAAGCGCGCCGTGACGCCGTCGTAGCGATGCAGCGCCGACAGCGCGCTCGCCAGCGCGGTGACCGATCCCGGGCCCGCCGGCTGGTCACCGGCTGCCGGGCTCGAACAGCGATGACAGATCGATCGTCGTCGCGCCGCTGTCGGACTCGCCGGACGCCACGTCGGCCTCCGTCCCCTTCAGGAAGAGGGTCCGCGGCCCGCGCGGGACACCGCGCGGCACGGGGACGCGCAGTGTGCGGACCAGCGTGCCGCCACCGGGGCGCTGCGAGCGTCGCGCGCACGCTGATCGTGCTGCCGCGGTGCACGCTCGCCGGGCCGCTCAGGCGCCTCAGCGTCGCGATCCGCAGGCCGCGCGCGACGCGCAGGCCGACCTGCACACCGGTGACCGGCAACGGGCCGGCGTCGTAGGCGTCGAGGATCTGCGTGGCCGCCGCCGCGTCGGAGACCAGCGGGCCGCCGGCCAGCGCGTCGGTGCTCCCGCCGCCGCCGACGTAGGTGTTGCAGAACCCGAGCGGCTTCTTGCGGTTGCGGACCGAGATCCGCAGGCACATGTCGCTGCTCTGGCGCACCGGCGAGCCGTCGAGCGCGCCGTACAGCGCCTGGACGATCGCGGGCGCGGCCACGGCCGACAGTGCGGACGAGCCGGTCGGGACCCGATCGCGCGCTCGTCGGCGACCTGCGAGCGCAGGCCCGTCAGCCGCTTGGTGTCGAGGTCGCGGACCGAGATCTGCAGCGGGAAGCTCGGCGGGAGCCGCGCCGATCCGCCCGACGACGCCGCTGACGCCGTCCTGGGTGAGCATCCCGATCGTGGCGGTCGGCGCCGCGAGCTTGTAGGTCGCGGCATCGGCGGTCGCGAGCGGATTGTTGACCACGCCGTAGACGTAGGCGGCCGGTCAGGAACAGCGAGCGCCGGCCGGCCCCGTCGAACGGATGCCCGAAGCCCCAGACGGTGGTGCCGTCGACGTACGCGGCGGTGCCGACTGCGCCGGCGTCGACGTCACCGGTCGCGAGCGTCACGCCGATCGCCGAGCCGGGGACGATCGCGGGCGCCGCCGGCGCCTGTGCCGGGCGCAGCGGTGCGAGCACGAGCGTGCGGCCGGCGCGCGCCGCCGCGCGCTGGAAGATGCGCCCACCGCCGGGGACAGGCCGCGAGTAGCTGAGCGGCTCGGAGACCGGGCGCGCGCGGCGCAGCAGCGCCGCGACGCGGGCGCTGTGCGCGGCGGCGTGCGGGGGTCGACCGGCTCGCCGAGGATCGACTGGATCGGCGTCGCCAGCACCGTCTTCCCGCCGAAGGCGCCGATCGTCTCGGTGATCGCTCCGGCGATGCGCGGCGTGCCGTCCGCCCCCGTGCAGGTGATCGGCGAGCCGGAGAACCCCGGGCCGACGCCCGTGTCGTCGACCGCGGGGCCGGAGACCGGTACGAGGATGCGCCCGGTCGCCGGATCCGACCCGGGAGCGATCACGTCGTCGACGCGCGCGTCGAACGTGCTGATCGCCGCCCCGTGGATCACCGAGGCGACTTTGCAGGCATTCCGGGGCGCACGTCGGCGAGCGGCATGATCGGCGGCCCCGCGGCGTGCGCGGCGGGAGCGGCCGCCAGTGCGAGGAGCGAGAGGGCGGCCGTGCGGCGAAGCATGAGGCCGGGACGGTAGAGCATCAGGGTCGCTGCTCGAGCCGCCTGCGACGCGACTTTCTGAAACGGCTCTTCATGCGGCTGCGGTCCTCGCCGGCCCGCCAGCGCAGGTGCTCGACGATCCGGTGGGAGTCGCAGATCGGCTCGCCGTCGAGCACCAGCAGCGGGACGGTGCGCTGACCGCTGAGCGCCTGCGACCTCGGGCGCGGTCGCGCCGGCGCCACGCCACCCGGTCTCGTCGAACTCGACGCCCTGCGCGCGCAGCTCGCGCGCGACGCGGCCGCACGGGCACAGCCAGTTGGTCGGCGTGCGGCAGCGGTAGAGCGTCGCCATCAGCCGCGCAGCGCCCCGACGCAGCCCGCCGGCGCGCACGCCGAAGCCCGGTCAGCCGCAGCAGCGCGGCTGGCGCGTGCCCGGCGGCGTCCATCAGCGCCGGCTCGCGGCTCGCGGTACCACTCGATCGTGTCGACGAGCGTGTCCTCGTGGTGCGAGGGCTCCAGCCGAGCTCGCGCTTGGCCTTCGTCGAGCGGAACGCCCACCACAGCGACGACGCGCGCACCTCGCCGACGGTCAGCACCGGCGTGCCGGGCAGCGCCTCGAGCCGCGCGCGCGAGCTGCAGCGCGCCGGCGAGCGGCAGCTTGACCGCCGGCGGCTCGACGCCGCTCAGGCGGCCGAGGTCGGCGAACAGCCGGTCGAGCGTGAAGTTGCGGTTGCCGAGGATGTAGCGCTCGCCGACCGGGCCGCGCTCGTCGGCGAGCAGGTGGCCGCGCGCGACGTCCTCGCGCGTCGACGATGTTCAGCGCCCCGTCGACGTAGGCGGGGATCCGGCCGCGCATGAAGCGGCGCACGAGCTCGGTCGAGGAGCGGTAGACGTCGCCCGGCCCGAGCACGTGCGCGGGGTTGACGATCACCAGCGGCAGGCCGTGCGCGGCGATCCGCAGCGCCTCGCTCTCGGCCTCGTGCTTGGCGTCTGACGTACGGCAGCCCGAAGCGCCCGGCGCGGAACACCTGCGTCTCGTCGGCGGTCGCGCCGCGCGGCGCCGGCCCGATCGCCGCGACCGAGGACGTGTAGGACGGCGCGCTCGACGCCCGGCGCGCAGCGCCTCCTCGAGCACGATCCGCGTGCCCGTCGACGTTGACGCGGAACAGCGTGTCGGCGCCGGCGCGCAGCGACGTCAGGCCGGCGACGTGGAAGACGCGGTCGACGCCGCGCAGCGCGCGGCGCATCGACGCGCGGTCGAGCACGTCGCGCGCGCACCCGCTCGACGTCGAGGTCCGCGAGCTGCTCGAGCGCGCGACCGCGGGCGGACGGTCACGCGCACGCGGTCGCCGCGCTCGACGAGCAGGCGCGCGACGTGCGAGCCGACGAGACCCGTCGCTCCGGTGACCAGTGTGACGCCCACGGCGGGAGCCTAGCCGGGCACCGGAGGTCCGGCGGCCTGACGCGTAGGGTCCGTCTAGGCTCAGCCGATGCCCGCTGCCACGCCCGTCGCCATCGTCACCGACTCCACGCACTACCTGCCGCGCGAGCTGGTGCAGGCGCGCGGAATCCACGAGGTTCGCCTCTACGTCAACCGGGCCGGCCAGCTCACGCGCGAGGCCGACATGCCCGACTTCGACGCGTTCTACGAGCGGCCTGCGCACCGCGGCGAGCTGCCGACGACCTCGCAGCCGTCGATCGGCGACTTCCTCGAGGTCTACGAGCCGCTGGTCGGGGCCGGGCAGGACATCGTCTCGGTCCACCTCTCCGGCGGGCATCTCCGGCACGGTCGAGTCGGCCGCCAGGCGGCGGCCGAGCTCGCGGCGCGCGGCGGCGCAGCGCCGCGTCGAGGTCGTCGACTCGCTGAGCTGCGCCGGCGGTCTGGCGCTGGTCGTCGCTGGCGGCGCGGCAGGCGGCCGACGGCGGCGCCGACGTCGACGCGGTCGCCGAGCGCGCGCGGCAGGCGACGCGAGGCGATGAAGATCTGGTTCGCCGTCGACACGCTCGAGTTCCTGCAGCGCGGCGGGCGCATCGGCCGCGCGCAGGCGTGGATCGGGAGCGCGCTGCAAGATCAAGCCGATCCTGACCTTCGGACGGCAGCTGATGCCGATCGAGCGCGTGCGCACGAGCAGGCGCGCGTTCGAGCGGATGCGTCGAGTACCTGCGCGCGCGCGAGGCCGACGGCGCGACGCCTGGGTCGTCCAGCACATCCAGGCCCCCGACGCAGGCGAGCGCGCTGATCGCCGACGGCGGGCGCGAGATCTTCGGGCACGACCCGCTCTTCGTCTCCGAGATCGGCCCGGTGCTCGGCACCCACGCCGGGCCCGGGACTGCTCGGCGTCGGCGCGCTGCCGCTGAGCTTCGTCGAGTAGCGCTTCAGCGCCGGCGAGGATCGCGGCGATGCCGCCGCCGATCACGAACCCGGCGATCGCGGCGCCGGCCAGGACCTTCGGCCGGTTGCGGTTGATCTGACGGCGCCAGTCGGCGATCGCCACGACCTCCCCGCGAAGCTCGGTCAGCGATGTCGCGAGCGCCGCCTGGTTGGCGGCGATCGACGCCCGGATCTGGTCCGGTGTCCGGGGCTGACTGCTCACGAGCGCTGATCCTCCGGCTTGATGACGACTTCGCGAACCTGGTCCTTCATCAGCGCCGTCTCGTCCTGGATCGTCGCCTGCGTCTGCGCGCCGCGGCGATCGCCTGGTCGGGCACCGGCGACTTCGCCTTCTCGCAGCGCCTTGTAGGCGAGGAACCCGGCGATCGCGGCGATCACCAGCAGGATCAGCGCGACCGAGGAAGAAGCCCCAGAAGAACTGATCGGCCGGGAAGATCAGGTACCAGGCGAGCCACGCGAGGCCCTGCAGGATCAGGATCAGCGCGCCGATGACGAACACGCCGGCGGCGGCGCCGACGGCCGCGCCCCGGCCGAAGACCGCGGCCTTCGACTGCATCTCGAGCTTCGCGAGCTCGACCTGATCCTTCACGAGCGCCTGCGTGCTGGAGGTGACGCTCTGGATCGCCTGTGCGATCGCCGCCTCGTTGGTCGCCCGGCACGGCGACCGGCGGCTCGGGCACGGTCAGTCGCGGATGGAGCGGCCACGGAGGGCTCCTACGAGCTTCGCGAGCACGAACCCGCCGGCGAGCGCAGCGCCGACGAGGATCTCCGGGCGCGTGTCCGTGATCGGGCGCGGCGGCTCGACGGGCGGAGGCAGCGGCGGGTCGGGGATTGCCGACTGCGGTGCTCATTCGCCGAGCCCCGGAGGCTCTTCGCCGTACAGGCGCTTCCACAGGACGATCGCGCCGCGAATGGCGATGATGCTCGCGAGCGATTCGAGGCCCGCGACGAGGCCCATCCACAACAGGCGCTTGACGAGTTCGTTCTCCGGCATTGATGCCGGACCCTAGCGTAAGGAGACGTGGTCAGACGGTCGCCGGGGGCGACTTCGAGGCCGCCGCAGATCGTCTCCACGACGAACGCCTTCGCCTGGTCGACCGTCCTCCGGCGCGACCGGGCCAGCACGTCGAAGATCCAGCCCGTCAGGACCTGCTCGATCGCGCCGTAGAAGGCCATCGCGGCGAACGTGGGTGTGACGGTCGCCTTGAACTCGCCGGGCCGTCTGCGCCTTCTCGACGATCGTGGCGACCCCCGTCGTACGCCTCGCGGATCTCGGCCAGGTGCGAACGGCCGAACGTGTTCGCCGCACGCGTGACCTCGACGATGATGACCTTCATCAGCTCGGGGTCGTGGCTGTAGGAGTCGACGATGAACCGAGACGATCGCGTAGAGCTTGTCGCGGGCGGGGCGGGGGGTCGGGATCCGGTCGACCTCACGAATCTGCCTCGATCAGCACGTTCCAGCGCTCGAGGAAGAGCGTGTCGAGGATCTCGTCCTTCGAGCGGAAGTAGTGGTAGACGAGCCCGTAGGCGACGCCCGCCTCGTCGGCGATGTCGGAGACGCGGCAGGTGTGGAAGCCCTGGCGAGCGAACACGCGCACGGCCGCGTCGAGGATCAGCCGGCGCTTCTCGGCGGCCTGCTGGGCGTTGCGCCGTCGACATCAGGCCGGGCTCTCCTCGACGCAGCTCGTACGCCTCCGGGCGGCGGCTGTCGAGCACGGGCAACCGACGGCGGATGTCGTCCTGGCGCGCGCGGTCGAGGTCGGCGGTGATCACTGTGGGCTGTCGGGCGCCTGCGCAAGCACGATGCCCCACGGGTCCACGATCATCGACCGCCCGCCGGACCGAAGCCCACGGTCGTGCTCCCCGATCTGGTTCGCGGCGATCACGAAGCACTGGTTCTCGATCGCCCGCGCGCGCAGCAGGATCTCCCAGTGGTCGCGCGTCGTCGCAACGGTCAAGGCAGCCGGGACGAGCAGGACCGGTGAAGGCAGCCGGAACGAGCAGGACCTAGCGCATTCTGCCACTGGCGGGGATCGGCAAGGACGGACGCCTCAGCCGGAAGAGGGAGAGCCCGCGCGAGCTGCCTCCGCCCGGGCAGGACTGGATGGGGACCTGCGCTTCCACGCGACATAGGGTCGCGCAGCTGGCGCAGCGCCGCGAGCTTCCACTCGTAGAGGCGCGTCGACAGGCTCGGCGGCAGCAGCTCGGCGGTCTCCTCGGGCTGCACGACGAGCGAGACCTCGATCGGCAGCATCCCCACCGGCAGGCCCGCGTCGCGGCAGGCCCGTAGAGGTAGGCGAAGACTTCCTTCATCCCGTCCGGCTCGGGCGGCGGCACGTTCTCCATCTCGCTGCCGACCGTCGGGCGGAAGATGCACACCGTCGGAAACGCCCCCGCGTCGACGATCCGGTCGATGCCGCGCTTCGTCGCCTCGATCGGCTCGAGGCCGGCGATGATCTCGCCCGAGACGCTTCCGCGGCCGAGCTTCTTCGAGCCGTGTATTCCATCGCCTCGAAGAACGCCTCCTGTCCGACCGTCTGCGCCTTGCCGGGGCAGAGGCGCGCGAACACCTCCGGGTCCTCGAACTCGTAGCAGAAAGAGAAGTGGTCCGTGCCCGCGTCGATCAGCGCGTCGTACTCCCGGAACTTCCGGCGCGGGACCGGCATGGCCTGGACGCCGATGAAGCCGCCGACCCTCGCGCGCATCGCCCTCACGAACGGCTCGCACTGCCGCAGGCCGTGGATCGGCTCCAGCTTGTCCACCTCCTCGAAGTGATAGCCGGTGTTCAGGTGCGTGAAGATCGAGCCCGATTCGTCCCGCGCCGCCCGCGCCACCTCGACGACGTCCTCGACCTTCTTGCGCGACTCCTCGGCGTCGCCCACGTTCTTGCCGGTCGTGCAGAACTTGCAGGCGCGCGAGGGCGTCGACGCCCAGTAGAGGCACGAGTTCGACACGTAGACGCCCAGGTAGTTCCCCTGGAGGACGCCGATCGCGGCTCATCTCGACGCCGGACGACGTCCGCCGCGAATACCAGGCCGGCTCCTCCGGCAGGTCTCGCGCGATAGGCGTCCGCCGTGCGCTCGTCCACGACGCGGTACGCCCCTCCGTTCTTGACGAGGAGGAAGGGCGACGCAGGCGCGAAGCTCTCGACGACGGGGACGTTGACCCAGATCGGCTTGCGGGGGGCCGGCAGGACGAGCTCCAGGCCCGAGCCGAGGCCGGCCCGCGTGCGCGAGATCGCGGCGCCCGTCCTCGCCGACCCTGCAGACTCGTCGATGCGCATTCCGCGGCAGAACAGCTCGATCTCGAGCTCGACGGGCGAAAGCATGTGGGAACCATAGGACTTCCGGGCCCCTCGCAACTGATCCGTTTGCATCAATCGGGCAGTTCGCCGGGGTGCTACAAATCCCTGGAACGATATGAACGCACTAGAACCGCAACCGCTTGCACAGGACGACGGGGCCTTTCTTTCGCGCGGACAGGTCGCCAGGCTCTTCGGAGTCTCGCTCTCCACGGTGACGCGCTGGGCGCGCACGGGCATGATCCCGGCCCCGCACGCCGGGAGGGCACTACCGATTTCGCTCCGGCGACTTCCGCGGAGCCCGCCGCGAGAGATTGCCCGCGCCGGCCGCAGCGAGCGCGGCGGACAGCGACTCCTAGCGCCGGTCGCGTTCTTCGCGCCGGGAGGCGGCGAGGACCTGCCAGACGAGCAGGAGCATGCCGAGGTCGCGCACGATCGCGATCTTCATGTCGCCGAGGCGCTGCGCGTCCGTCTTCGGCACCGCCGCGCCGCCGAAGCACCCGCATTCCACCGGCCGGCCGCGGACGAGGTTGATCGAAAGGGCGATCACGAAGACGACGAGCAGCACCCCGAAGATCCGCGCCGCGCTGCGGCGCGCGACGCCGACGAAGAGCGCGAGGCCGGCGACGAGCTCGATCCACGGCAGCACGATCGCCAGAGCGTTCACGGCGGCGCCCGGAAGCAGCTTGTAGTTGTAGATCTCGTGCGCGAAGCCGGGCGGGTCCACGATCTTGCCGAACCCGGCGACCACGAAGATCGCGGCGAGCACGAACTGGACGCGCGCCGTCAGCCACGGCGAGGTCAGGCGGCTGCTCACGGCGCGTCGCCCTTGTTCACGGGCAGGCCGCGCTTCTCCCAGTCCGGGAAGCCGTCCTTGTAGACGAGCACGTTGTCGAAGCCGACGAAGTAGAGCTTTTCGCCCAGGTGGTGAGAATCCTCGCACTCCCCTCCGGCGCAGTAGACGACGATCGGCGCGCTCTGGTCGCGCCCCTCGGCGAAGATCGCCTTGACCTTGTCGTCGGCGTCGGCCTCCCAGATCGAGATCGACCGCGCGCCCGCGATGTGTCCCGCGCGGTAGACGCTCGTGCGCCGCGCGTCGAGAAAGAGGACGTCGCCGCGGGCATGGAGGGCGGCAACGTCGTCCCCGGAAATCTCCACCCAGGCCTTGGACGGATGCGGCGCAAACACCCTGCCGGCCTCGTCCCCGGCGGACGGGGTCACCGCGGCCGTCGCGACCCCCGGAGAGGGCGTCGCGGGGGCGCCCGCCGCCGCCGGCGCGGTCGAATAGTTCCCGATCCAGTGGAGGCGGCGCTCCGGCCCGGCCACGGCGTTCGAGACCGCCGCCGCGACGACGGCCAGGACCACGATTCCGACCGCGTCGCGCCAGGAGCTGTCTCGCCTCATCGGGCAGACATCTTAGCCGACGGGCCCCGGAACGCGCAGCGCCGAATTGATCTATTCACATCATGCCTTAAGAACCCGGATGCGGCGAAAATTTCAGCGTATGGCGACCGACCCCGGATCCGCTCCGCAGCCCATCACGGACGCACCGCACGTCTCGCGCCCCGCCGCGATCGCGCAGCTGCGCGAGAAGCTGGTGAGCCTCGTGGACACGGACCATTGCGTCTGCGCCGTCGCCGAGCGCCTCGGATTCCCGTGCCAGGGATTCGCGCAGCTGTCCGACGAGGAATTCCGCAAGCGCTTCGACTGGATCGCCAGCGTGCGGCCCGACGCCACCCGCAAGGAGCTCGAGGAGTACGTCAACCTCTACCTCCTCGGCCGCCAGGCGGTCACGGGCGCGGCGATCGCGTGCGACGTCGAAACGCGGGAGCACGATCTCTGCGGAGGCTGGAACACCTTCGACAATCCGAAGCTCGAGGAGTTCTACCGGACCGTGTTCGGCCGCCCGATCCGGATCGGCTAGAGCTTTCCCGCGACGTCCTCGAGCAGCGACAGCGAGCGGTAGTCCGTCAGGTCGAGGTGGAGCGGCGTCATCGAGATGAACTTGTCCGCCATCGCGCCGACGGTCGGTCCCCTGCTCGAGCTCCCCCATCGGCGGCGTCGCGCCGATCCAGTAGTAGGGCCGCCCGCGCGGGTCCGTCTTCTCGATGACGGCCTCGCCGTAGCGGCGCTTGCCCTGCCGCACGACGCGCACGCCCTGCGGGGCGCCGGCGGGCATGTTGACGTTGACGAGCGTTCCCGCGGGCAGCGGCTCGGCGAGCAGGTGGCGCGCCAGTCGCGCCGCAAACCCGGCGGCCGCGTCGAACGTGAAGCCGGTCTCGATCTCCTGCGAGATCGCGACCGACGAGATCCCGGTCAGCGTGCCCTCGAATGCGGCGGAGACCGTGCCCGAGTACGTCACGTCGTCCCCGAGATTGAGCCCCAGGTTGATCCCGGAGAACAGCAGCTTCGGCCGGTCGTCCTTGAGCAGGTGCAGCACGCCCCAGTTCACGCAGTCCGTCGGCGTTCCGTCCACCGACCACCGCTGCGGCCCCACGAGCTTCGCCCGCAGCGGGTGCTGGAGCGTCAGCGAGTGCCCCGCGGCGCTGCGCTCCTGGTCGGGCGCGACGGTGAAGACGTCCCCGACCTCGCCGAGGGCCGCGGCCAGCCGCTCGATCCCCTCCGAGAAAACGCCGTCGTCGTTGGTGACGAGAATCCGGGGCCGCGTCATGCCGCCGGAGAATCGGCGCGCGGCATCACGAACATCAGGATGATGTAGGCGAGGATCCCCGGAAAGGCCACGGAGATGATCGAGACCGCCACGTAGGCCACGCGCACGACCGTCGGATCCAGGTCGAAGTACTCCGCCAGTCCCCCGCAGACCCCCGCGATCATCTTGTGCCTGCTCGACCGAACCAGGCGGCTCGGCGGCGGCTCCGCGCTCATGCCTGACCTCCTTCGTACACGACGCTGTTCTTCTCCGTCTCCTGCAGGGCCACCCGCACCAGCCGCGCCGGCGCGACGCGGGGCGCGAGCTGCTTCCAGATGCCGACCGCGATGTTCTCGGCCGTCGGGTTGATCCCCTTCAGGAAGTCCACGTCGAAGTTCAGGTGCCGCCGGTCCAGCGCTGGATGACCGTCTCGTCCACCGCGCGCTTCAGGAGCGCGAAATCCATCACGTAACCCGTCTCCGGATCGATCTCCCCTTCGACCGTCACCTCCAGCCCGTACGTGTGCCCGTGGCCGTTCGGGTTGTTGCACTTGTCGAAGATCCGCCGGTTCGTCGCCTCGTCCCAATCCTCGCGGTGCAGCCGGTGGGCCGCCGAGAAATGGGAGCCGGAGACGAGCCGCACGCGCATCGCAGCGATTCTAGCGCGGCGTTTGACAGGCTCCCCCGACCCTGTTCAAATGCGCGTTCCGGTCGGGATGTGGCGCAGTCTGGTAGCGTACCTGAATGGGGTTCAGGGGGTCCCGGGTTCGAATCCCGGCATCCCGACCAAATCATCCCTGAGCATCACGTAGCGGAAAATCGCGCTGAGCGCGTCCGGGATCACCGGGGGTTGCGGCGGCGGAAACTCTGCCCGGACAACCCGGTGACGCGCCGCCAGATGGCGATCTTTCTCGCCAAGGCGCTCGGGCTGGCGTACAACTAGTCGATTCGTTAATGCGCTCAAGGAGGCATCGAATGCACGTTCGCAACGTGGTTCTCGCATCGGCTCTCGTCGTCGTCACCGCCCGGGCAACGGCGAGCGGACAGCAGGCACAGGCCTCTCGCCGGCCGAACGCCTATGGAACCACAGCCGATTCGGCCTACCACGTCGGTTCGTCCGAGTTCGTGCCCCGCAGCTCCGGCACGACCTACGAGGAGTCATCCGGGATCGCGCGGTACTCCAGCAACTGCACCGGCGCTTGCCTCATTGCGTGGCCCCACATCCCGGACGGGGCGCTCCTCACCGGAATCACAGGATACTTCTGCGACTCCAATGCCACGTTCGACGTCGGCGTGTTCGTGGGCACAGCCGCGGCCGACGGTACGAACGTCGGGGTCATGACCGAAGTGACCAGCAACGGCGCGGCTCAGGGCTGCGGCGTCGCCAGCTTCCTGGATCTGACCTTCCTGAACTACCACGTGGATTACTCGGCCAATGAGCTCATGCTTTTCGCGGATTTCCATGCCAACGACGGCACCGTGGCGATCGAGGGCGTCACCCTGTACTACCGGCTCCAGGTCAGCCCGGCGCCACCGACGCCGACGTTTGGTGATGTGCCGACCAGCGATTTTGGATTTCAATACATCGAAGCGCTGAGCGCGTCCGGGATCACCGGGGGTTGCGGCGGCGGAAACTTCTGCCCGGATAACCCGGTCACGCGCCGCCAGATGGCGATCTTCCTCGCCAAGGCGCTCGGCCTTCAGTGGCAATAGCGCGCCCGCGGCCCGGACGCGATCCCCACCCTGCTGGTCGACGCGCGGTTTGGGGGCTGGGGGTCAGTCTTGATTTGCTGATTTGGATTCTTTGGCGAAAGGCGAGGCTACTCGCGAAGTCAGCAAATCAAGACTGACCCCTTACCCGACCCCTTGACCCCTTGGCCGGCCCTCACCTCAACCACGGCCGCAGCCCTACCTCCGCCACCACTAGCTCATTGGGGGGGCATCAGGGTCAACCGTGCGTTCATGCGTTTGGCTCCCACGAAATCGGGTGCCCGCGCCGCTATCGGACCCATCGTCGCACCCGTGCCCGGACGCCGGGATAGACTACGATCTATACGGAGATCGCCAACATGAGTGCAGTTCGGACCTCTTCGGAGTCCTGCTCGCGATCGATTTGGGCGGCGGCGCTCCTCGTCCTCCTTTCCGTCACCTCCTCCGCCGCGACATCGCCGATGCGTCGGGCCGGCCCTCGTGCGTTGAAAACGTCGACATGTGTACCCGAGGCGTTCAACCTCGGTACCGTGATCCCGACCGACCCCGAGCCATTCTCGGTGGCCGTCGTCGATGTCGACAACGACGGCAATCTCGACCTCGTGGTGGGGAGCGCCTCGACCGGAGCGATCACGACCTACCTGGGCGACGGCGCCGGGAACTTCAGTCTCGGACCGATCCTCTCGGCAGGGACCTACGTGACCGCAATTGCCGCGGCGGATTTCAACGGTGACGGCAACGTCGACCTCGTGGCCGCGACAGACTCAGGGGTCGCGATCTACAACGGCGACGGCACCGGCGCCTTCCATCTCGGGAATTCGGTCGGCCCGATCTACACGGGCAGCCCGTTCCTGCTCGCCGCCGCCGACCTAAACGGCGACGGAAACCCCGACGTCGTCCTGGTGACGGACTACGGGTCTCAGAACACGCTCGACACGTTTCTCAACGACGGCGCCGGAAACTTTACGCTCACTGGCGGCGCCAACGCCGGGTTCGGCGCGGTCACCCTGCTGATGGCCGACTTCAACAACGACGGGCACGCGGATGCGGCTGTTCAGAGCAGCCACGGGGCCATCATCCTACTTGGGGACGGCGCGGGGGAATTCGGAGCGCCCGACACGTATTCGACCGGAGGCATCGCGACATCGCTCGCGGTCGGTGACTTGAACGGCGACGGCGTCCCGGATCTCGCCATGACGAGCAGCGCCGAGGACGATCTCGCCATCTTCATCGGCACCGGTACGGGAACGTTTTCGCCGCCCTCGCACGTCTCCCTCGCCTCCGGCCCCGCTTTCGTCGCCATCGGTGACTACGACGGAGACGGGCTCGCTGACGTCGCCGTCGCATTCTCGCGGTCGTCCGACCTCGCCATCCTCCGCGGCGATGGATCCGGTCGGCTTTCGGCCCTTCCGATCCGCTATTCGGTCACGCCCGCACGCCTCCTTCAGGCGGACGTCAACAACGACGGCGTCCTCGACTTCATCCTTCCGGACGAGGGGCAAGTCGCGGTTTTTCTCGGAGCCGGCAGCGGGCTTTTCGTCGCACCTGCGATCTACCCGTCGGGGGCGCCCGTGCAAGCCGTCGCTTCCGCGGATTTCAACGGCGACGGGTTCGTAGATTTCGCGACCGCCAACCCCAACTCTAACGCCGTGTCGATCCTGCTCGGCGACGGATCCGGCCGGCTCGGCCTACCGGCGAATTTCCCCGCGGGCGCCAGAGCCTGGGCGCTGGCCGCCGCCGACTTCAATGGCGACGGACTCGCCGATCTCGCCGTCGCCAATTATTCAGCCGCGACCGTCTCGATCCTTCGCGGTGACGGAAACGGCCACTTCGCCGCTCCCTCGGCGCATGCGGTCGGATCGCAGCCCGACGGCGTCGCCGTCGGAGACTTCAACGGCGACGGAAAGCCCGACCTGGCAGTTGCCAACTGGGGGTCGCAGACCGTTTCGATCCTGCTTGGAAACGGCACCGGCGGCTTCGCGCCCTCGGTCTCCTACCCGGTCGGCGGTCAACCGCGCGCAGTGGTCGTCGCCGACTTCAATGGCGACGGGGTCGCCGACGTCGCCGTCGCCAATCAATACGGTCCGGACATCTCCGTCCTTCTCGGCTCCGGCGACGGCACCTTCAGCGCCTTCATCCCGGGAACCACGACGATCGGCGGCGTGGCCCTTGCCGCAGGCGACTTCAACGGGGACGGGATAATCGATCTCGCCGTCGCTGGCGGCCAGATCTGGGTTTCCGTCTTTCTCGGCGACGGGACCGGCCAGTTCACTCCAAACGGAATGCTGACGGTCGGTCAGTTCCTCGGCGCGGTGGGCGTCGCGGACGTCAACGGAGACGGATACGCGGACATCGTCGCGACCCAGACGGACTACTCGAACGTGGCGACGTTTCTGGGAGACGGAACCGGACAGTTCACGCCGGCCAGCGGGTTCGGATCGGGCGGCATCCCGGAATCCCTCGTGCTCGCCGACCTCGATCGCGACGGCCGGACGGACATCGCGATCGCGGCGTCCACGCCCGGCGGAGTCGCCGTTTTCCTGAACGAGTCGTTCGTCGTTCTTCCGCCGACGCTGCTGCCCGCGAGCGTGGGCGTGTCCTACTCCGTCCTCTTCATTCCCGAGGGCGGCGCACTGCCCGCCACCCTCGCGCTCAACGGCAACCAACCGCCTGGCCTGACCTTCGGCGGGGGCGCCGGGACGCTCCAAGGAACTCCCAACACAGCGGGCGACTACGCGTTCTCGGTCGCCGCCACGGACCGAGCCGGCTGCGTCACGACCCACCACTACGTGCTTGCAGTACGCGTGCCGACGAGCCTCACCGTCTCGACGATTCCTCAGGCTCCAATCGTCGGCCAGCCGCTGACCCTGACGGGCATCGTGACGACCGGCACGGGACAGCCGCCGACGGGCACGGTCACGTTCTTCGTCGACGGCGTCCCCCACGGACCCGTCACCATTATTGCGGGGGTCGCAACGCTCACCCTGCCGGGGCTCTCGCCGGGCAGCCACCGCATCACGGCAACGTACAACGGGGATGGCACCTTCGCGGCCGCCGCCTCTCCGGCCCTGGTGCGGATCGTGCTGGCGTCCGCGATTCCTGCCGTCGGCGGCCCCGGGCTCGCGATTCTGGCATTCGTGCTGGCGATACTCGGGGCTCGCGCCCTTCGCCTGGAGTCCTGAGCGCCGAAAGCGAAAGGGATGGGACGAACCGATGCCGCGAAGCTCGCGCGACAGCCTCTCGCCCTCCTTCCAATCGCCGCGGGTCTACTCGATCTGGCCTGCCGACCTCAACAGCGGTTATGCGGACAGCGCCAACGCCATCGCCATCGCGACCGCGGACTTCAACGGGGAAAGGCATCCCGGACATCGCGGTCGCCACCGACTTCAAGCTCGTGATTCAGCTCGGGACCGGCGCGGGCCAGTTCTCAGGAATCTGGACGAACTCTCCCGGATACCCCGGGCCGATTCCAAACCTCCGCTCCCGCGCCGACATAGCTATACTGTTAGGGTCAAACGGGAACATCGGACCCATCGTCGCACCCATGCCCGACTTCATTAGCAAAAGTGCGGTTTTCCCCCGGGTTCGAATCCCGGCATCCCGACCAAATCAAACCCTGCAAAACCCAATCCACCTGGCGTGATCTCGGGGGATTCTCGCGAGTTTGCAAAGGTACCCGCCTCTCACGTTTTTCGTCACGTTGGCATTTGTGACGGTTCTTCCGGGTCCGCATTCGGACACAAGTTCGCACCCGTGGCGCCGGTCCGCGGGCGATTCGCTGGGCGTTGAGCTCGACGAACCTCCGCCGAAACCGTAATCTGGATGGCTCCTTGGCATCGAGAACTCCTTCCCCAGGTCTGAGGGTGTCCACGAAAACCGGGTCAACTCCAGTCAGCCGCAGGCTGTAGGGTCAGCTGGTCAAGGGCAAGCACCACCGCCGTCGAGAAGAAGGTGCCGCTCACGACGCAGGGCGTTCGATCGAGACTGGCGTGATCCAGCGGTCTCTCAACCGGAGCAAAGGCTTCTCAAACCCGATGTATGTCGCACTCGCAATCGCAACCGATGCAGCCAGCGCCCCGACCATCCAGACCCAGGCCATGGTCGGACTCTGCACGCGAGAGTTCAGATTGAGGAGTGGCTCAAAGGCGGATAGATGGAAGAGGTAGAGGGAGTAGCTGCTGAGGCTGACGAAGCGAATCGGCCGCGACCAGCGCGCAGACGCCCATCCAGTGTTTATCCGGGAACTCGACTCAAGGGAGAGAATTAGGAGTGCGACCGCGAACGACACGAAGTCAAAATACACCGTCGTCATAAAAAGCGATCTGTGAATGGCATCCGTTTTTATCTCGACAACAAGGACCGCCCCCAATATGACAAGCCCAGCGGATGCCATGATGCCGAGGAGACGGCGATACCCCGCAAGGTTGTCGTACTTCTGCCGCGCATAAACCCGCAGTCCGCCAAGCAGGACTCCGATCATTAGAGCATCCATGCGAAGGAACGGATGCTGCCGCACGGCAGGGTCCCAGAGAGGCTCAGCAAGACGGCTGTAGGCTCCCCTACCGAGGAGGGCGACAACTCCGATAGTGCCGCACACCAGGAAGAAGCGACGAGAAGACATGCCGCGACGATTCGAAGCGGCGAGCAACGCGAACGGTGTCAAGAGGTAAAACCACTCTTCGACCGCCAAGCTCCAGGAAATCGGGAACTCCGAAGCCACCTGTGGATCGAAGTATTGGAGGAACGCAAAGTATCGCCAGTGAAGCGGATAGCCGATCGCACGTCGAAGCAGCAAGGCGAGGACGTAGGGTGGCAACGTCCGGAACCAGCGCCGTTCCCAGAAATGCACTAAGCCGCGCGCCGAGGGAGGGCTGAGGACCTCCTTGACGACCAGCTGGCCTATGAGGAAGCCTGAGAGGACGAAGAAAATCTCAACCCCAAAGAAGCCGAGACATATGAAAATGCTGAAAATACGGCGGTAGTCTTCGTTGGAGGTGTAGTGGTACGGAATAAAAAAGAGCATGCAGTGGGCAGCGAGAACGAGGCCAATGGCGGTCGCCCGAATGATGTCTAGGCCGAAATTGCGCGCTGAGACCTGGTCGTCGGCCAATGTTCGCCTTCCGTCTCGTAGCTGAGTACGCCGGTCGCCGATTCGAGCAATCCTTACGTGAAAAGGTAGCACACACCTCTGGCACGTGCGGCGGCGTCGGTAATGATCAATCGCCGATTGCTGCCATGCTTCCGGATATCCTGATCTGCACTAGCCCCGTCGGTTAGCGACGCCTCTTGCAAAAGGTGGAACGACTCCAGTACGTGGCCCCGCTCGTCGTGAGCCGCGTGATCCCGATTCGGGAGTGTAGGGGGTCAGTCTTGAAATGTTGACTTCGGGGCCAAGTCAGCAAATCAAGATTGACCCTTGGCCGCTCGTCACAGGACACAGGTTCGCACGCGCGACGCTGATTCGTTTCCTTCTCTCTCGCGCCTGGACGGGGTGAGGGTTCCGGCGCGGCCCCGCTCGGCGTCAGGCCCGTCGCCGCAGCCGGGGAGGTCGAACGACGGTGACGGGGCGCGTCGCAAGGTAGATCAGCCGCAGCGTAACCCCTCCGACGACCCACTCGCGAAGGGTGTCGCGGCCTTCACTCCCGATGACGATCAGGTCCACCTTGAGCCGGTTCGACTCGCGACAGATGGCCTCGGAAATCGACTCCCCCTTGTGTGAAGTGACGACGTGGAGGTCGGCAGGAATCTCCGAGCGCCTCAGCATGCGCGCCGCGGCGGCCAGAGAATTTGCGGCGCCCTGGAGAGACCCCTGAGCATCGGCGCTGGGCTTCGCATCGGCCACCGTGATCACGGTCAGGGCGGCTCCGGAGGTCGCGGCCAGATCAGCGCCGAAGCGGAGCGCGGCGTTGCCCCCACGCGAGCCATCGGTCGCTACCAGAACCCTTCGCTTACCGGTCATCGACAGTCCCCTTGCGGGCACTCGGATGCACCCGTGTCTTGCGCTGAACGGGGCAGGTTTCCACGCCGGTTGAGGATAGCGCTGGGCGTCGGCCCGCCTCTGACGCACTTGTATCAATTGGGGGAGTACAGGGGTCAGCCTGATTTGCTGAGTTAGCCAGGGTTCGCGGCGCACCACTCAACGCCGAAGTCAGCAAATCAGGACTGACCCCTGCACGCTCGAACCCGGCAGGAATATAGTGGCGGAAGGGATTCGTTGATCAACTACCAGATGTCCATTCGCCGCGCGAGAACTGCTCCCCCGGCCGTCCGGGCGTTGCTCTACCTGGCGGTCCTCGTGAGCCTGGCAGGGGCCCTGGGTCTGCACCCGGAACCGGGATTCGCCGCGGAGTCGTCCTCGGGCTCCGCAGTGGTATCGACGGGCGCCCGGACGCACGCCGTGTCCAACGATTGCCCCATCTGCCTTTCGCACCGCCCCTTCCCGCTGGCCAGCCTGTCCGGCGTCGTGCTGGAACCCGGAACCTGCCGCGCCGCTGCAGGCCTGCAGGAGCCGGTTGCCCCGAGCCTTCCAGAACCCCACCGCCACCAGGGCCGCGCTCCTCCCGCCGCCTAGCCTCCCCCGACCCTCTTCCCCGCGGTTCCTGTTCCCGGAACACCCTCGGAGGCCTGTTGAATCGTGTCTCGATGATTTCCGCTGTCGCGGTCGCGGCGGCCATTCTGGTCGCCCCGGCGCCAGCCGCATTCGCGCGGACGCCGGAGACCGCGCCGCCGGGCCTTTCCCGCCAGGAGGCGGTCGATGAGGCGATCGCCCGCAACCCGGCGATCACGGCCGCGCGCGAGCAGGTCGAGCAGGCCCGGGCCCGCGTGGTCGAGGCGACGGCGTTTCCCGACCCCACGTTCATCGCCACGCTCACGCAGGAGGTCAGCTTCCTGAAGCCGCGCACGGCGCAGACCCAGGAGTACGGGGCGGGACTGACGCTCCCGTTTCCGGACAAGTTTCACTTGCGCGGCGAGGCCGCCCGGGGCGACCTGCGCGCGGCGGAAGCCTCCTACGCGCGGCTGCGACAGCAGACCGCCGCGCAGACCGTCACGGCCTACGACGCTCTCCTGGTGGCCTTGAAGCACCGCGACGATCTGCGCGAGGCGACGACGCTGGCGCAGGACTTCCTGAAGAAGACCGACCTGCGATTCCAGGCCGGGACCGTGCCGCGGTTCGACGTGATCAAGGCCAAGGTCGACGTGGCCCAGGCGGAAAACGATCTCATCGCCAACGGGCGCGAGGTCGCCGTGGCGCGGGCGAATCTCAACCGGCTGCTCGCGCGCAACCAGGGAGCGCCCCTCGACGCGACGGATGCGCTGGAGGTGCCCGCCCCGCCGCCCGCGATCGACGAGCTCGTGAAACTCGCGGAGTCCTCGCGCCCCGACCTCCAGGGCATCGCCGCGCTCCAGAAGGGGGCCGGCTACGCGACGACCCTGGCCGGCCAGTACTGGCTCCCGGACTTCAACATCTACCTGGCCCGCAACCTCACTTACGGCTTCGAACCGGCGGTCTCGTCGGCGATCAACTTCAGCGTGCCCCTGCTTTTCTGGCAGCACAAGAACGGGGAAGTCGCCGAGGCGCGGCACCGGGAGCTCGAGCTCGCGAGCACTTACGCCGACACCCTGGCCCAGGTCAATCTCGACGTGCGCATGGCGTATGCCGAAGCCACGACCGCGCTCCAGCAGGCGGTCTTCATCCGGGATTCGCTGCTTCCGGAGGCGCGCGAGGCGTATCGCATCGTCGCGACGAATTACTCCCTCGGCGGCATATCCGCCCTCGAGCTGCTCGACGCCAAGAGAACGCTGCTCCAGGCCGAAGGCGAGTACGCGGACGCCCTGGGCGCCGCCAATGATGCGCGGTCCGACCTGGAGCTTGCCGTCGGCGCGCCCCTCCCACCCGCTTCTTCCGGAGGCAACGATGCGCCCTAGACGACCATTGCTCATCCTCTTCGCGTCCGCGGCGGCGTTGCCGTGGACGGCGGCCTGCACCCGGAAGGACGACAAGCCCGCGGCCGCGGAATCCCGGCCGGGCGCCCTGACCCTTCCGGCGGATCAGCGCGCGAAAATTCGCATCGAGAAGGTGGAGACCTCGAGTGTGCGCCGCACCATCGAGACGACGGGGACCGTGGCCTTCGACGCGGACCGGGCGACGCAGGTGCTCGCCCCCATCTCGGGCCCCGTCTCCCGCCTGCTCGTCACGATCGGGACCGCCGTCAAGCGCAACCAGCCGCTGGCGAGCATCGCCTCGCCCGACTTCGGGACGGCGGTCGGCGCCTATCGCAAGGCGGAGTCGGCCGCGAGCAATTTCCGGCGCATCGCCGACCTGGACAAGCAGCTCTTTCAGAACGACGCCCTCGCGCGCCGGGAAATGGACCAGGCGGAGACCGACGCGATCTCCGCCGAGGCCGACCGCGACGCGGCGCTGCTGCAGCTGCGATCGCTCGGCGTCGACGAGGCGGCCCTGACCGAGATCCGGGAGGGCCGGCAGGTCCGCGGCGGGGAAGGCCTGATCCGATCTCCGATCGACGGCACCGTCGTCGAGCGGCTGATCACGCCGGGGCAGCTGCTCCAGGCCGGAACGACTCCGTGCTTCACGGTGGCGGACCTCTCCACGGTGTGGATAATGGCCAACGTCTTCGGGGCGGACCTGCCCTTCGTCGCGGTCGGCGATCAAGCCGACGTCACCACGGGCGTCACTCCGGAGGTGTTTCCCGGAAAGGTCGACTACATCGCGGCCATGGTCGATCCCAACACGCGCGCCGTCTCGGTCCGCATCGTCGCCCGGAACCCGCAGGGGATCCTCAAGCGCGACCAGTACGTCCACGTCGCGCTCCATTCGCGCAGGGACGACGTGGGGCTGCTCGCGCCGGTCTCCGCGATCCTGCGCGACGACGAGAACCTCCCGTTCGTGTTCGTGGCGAATGACGACGGCACGTTCGCGCGCCGCCGCCTCGAGACCGGCTCGCAGATCGGAGATCGGATCGAGGTCCGGTCGGGCCTCAAGTCCGGCGAGCGGGTCGTCGTCGAGGGCGGGCTCTTCATGCAGTTCGCCCAGAACCAATGAGTCAGCCGGACTTGCCCCCGCCTCCCCCCGGCGCGCCCCGGACGGCGTCGGTCATCAACCGCGTCATCGCCTCCTCCCTGCGCCAGCGCTTCCTGGTCGTGATCATGGCGCTCCTGCTCGTGGGCGCGGGGCTCTGGTCCTTCGCCCGGCTCCCGGTGGACGCCTACCCCGACCTGTCGCCTCCGATGGTCGAGATCACCACCCAGTGGCCCGGCCACGCCGCCGAGGAGGTCGAACGGCTGATCACCGTCCCGATCGAGGTCGAGATGAACGGGCTGCCGAAGATGACGGCCCTGCGCTCGATCTCGCTCTACGGCCTCTCGGACGTCCGCATGACGTTCGAGCAGGGCACCGACAACTACTTCGCCCGCCAGCGCGTTTTCGAGCGGCTGCCGGATCTCGTCGCTGCCGGGCGGCGTCACGCCGTCGGTCGCGCCCCTCTTCTCCCCTTCGGGTCTCGTCTACCGCTACGTGCTCGAGAGCCCGGATCGCACGCCGATGGAGCTGAAGACGCTCGAGGACTGGGTGGTCGAGAGGCAGTACCGTTCGGTCCCCGGCGTCGCGGACGACTCGGGCCTCGGGGGCGAGACGATGGAGTACCAGGTGCTGCTCGACCCCGGCAAGCTCGCCGGCGCCGGACTCTCGGCCCCCGCCATCGCGGCGGCGCTCGCCGCCAACAACGGCAACGCCGGAGGCGGCTTCTACTCCCGGGGCGGCCAGTTCTACTACGTCCGCGGGCTCGGCCGGCTCCAGACTCCCGAGGACATCGGCAACGTGGTGCTCGCGGTCCACAACGGCATCCCGGTGCTCGTCAAGGACGTCGCGCGCGTCGAGATCGGCCACGCCCCGCGCCTCGGACAGTTCGGCTTCAACGAGCACAACGACGCCGTCGAAGGCGTGATCCTCATGCGCAAGGGCGAGCAGGCCCAGGTCGTCCTGAAGCAGGTCCAGGAGAAGACGCGCGAGCTGAACGCCTCCATCCTGCCCCGGGACGTGAAGGTCCGCCCCTACTACGACCGCAGCGAGCTGATCGCGCTGACGACCCGGACCGTCGAGGAGAACCTCCTGCGGGGCGTGGTCCTCGTCGTCGTGGTGTTGATCTTCTTCCTCTACGACTTCCGCTCCGGCCTCATCGTCGCGACGACCATTCCGCTCGCCCTCTTCTTCGCCTTCATCTGCCTCGACCTGCGGCACGTTCCGGCCAACCTCCTGTCGATCGGCGCCATCGACTTCGGCATCCTGGTCGACGGAGCCGTCGTGATGGTGGAGAACATCTACCGGCGGCTGGCGCTGCGCCATGGCACGCAGTTCTCGATCGGAGAGGTCATCGCCGAGGCCGCCGCCGAGGTGGATCGACCGATCTTCTACGCCGTCGCCGTCATCATCGCGAGCTTCCTGCCGATCTACGTCCTTTCGGGTCCCTCGGGCGAGCTCTTCCGGCCGATGGCCGACACGATGATCTTCGCCCTGCTCGGGTCCCTGATCCTGACGCTGACCCTGCTGCCGGTGCTCTGCTCCTGGGCGCTGCGCAAGGGCGTCCGCGAGAGGCGCAATGCTCCCTTCGAGGCGATCAAGAGCGCCTATGCGAAGGGCCTGGACTTCTGCATCCGCCGCCCCTGGCAGACGACCGGACTGTCCGCGCTCGTCCTCGGCGCCTCGCTGCTGCTCATCCCCGGGATCGGCGCGGAGTTCATGCCGCACCTGGACGAAGGGGCTCTCTGGATCCGCGCAACGATGCCGTACACGATTTCCTTCGAGGAGTCCTCGAAGATCTCGCCGCAGGTCCGCGCGCTCCTTCGCTCCTTTCCCGAGGTCACCGTCGTCGCTTCGGAGCATGGGCGCCCGGACGACGGCACCGACCCCACGGGCTTCTTCAATTGCGAGTTCTACGTGGGGCTCAAGCCTTACTCGGAATGGAAGGGCCCGTTCAAGACGAAGGCGGAGCTCATCGCGGCGATCGACAGGAAGCTCCAGGCCTTCCCCGGGATCATCTTCAACTACACGCAGCCCGCCGAGGATGCGGTGGACGAGGCGGAGACGGGCCTGAAGAGCGCCCTGGCGGTGAAGGTCTTCGGGCCCGACCTCGCGGTGCTCGAGAGCAAGGGAAAAGAGATCAAGCGGGTGCTCGAGCGCGTGCGCGGCATCGAGCACGTGACGCTCGTGGAAGAGCTCGGGCAGCCCAGCCTCACGGTCACCGTGGACCGCGCAAAGATCGCCCGGTATGGCGTCAACGTCGAGGACGTCAACGGCGTCATCGAGGCGGCCATCGGAGGCGGCGCGGCCACGCAGGTCGTCCAGGGTGAGAAGCTCTTCGACCTCGTCGTTCGGCTGGAGCCGAGGTTCCGGGACACGCCCGAGCAGATCGGCAACATCCTGATCTCGACGCCGGGCGGCCAGCAGATCCCGTTGAAGGAGCTCGCCGAGATCCGCGTCGTCAGCGGCGCTTCCTTCATCTATCGGGAGGACAATTCCCGCTTCATCGGCGTCCAGTATTCGGTCGAGGGCCGCGATCTAGCGAGCGCGGTCGAGGCCGCGCGCACGGAGGTCGCGGCGAAGGTCCGGTTGCCGGAGGGATACCGGGCCGTGTGGGGAGGCGAGTACAAGGAGTACACGACGTCCCGGGAACAGCTCCGCGTGATTCTGCCCGTGACGCTGTTCCTGATCTTCGTCCTGCTCTTCGCGCTGTACAGCAACCTCAAGTTCCCGCTGATCACGATGGTCGGCGTGCTTCTGTCGGGCCCCGTCGGCGGCTTGCTCGCCCTGCGGCTGACCGGGACTCCGTTCTCCGTCTCTTCGGGGATCGGGTTTCTCGCGCTCTTCGGGGTTTCGGTGCAGACCGCCGTCGTCTTCATCTCGTACGCCAACGAGCTGCGCCTGTCGGGAAAGGGGATCGCCGAGGCGACGCGCGAGGCGGCCCTGCTCCGGCTGCGCCCGATCATGATGACGGCGCTCGTGGCGGCGTTCGGGCTGCTCCCGGCCGCCGTCTCGACGGGCGTCGGATCCGACTCGCAGCGTCCCTTCGCGCTGGTCATCGTCGGCGGGCTCTTCTCGCGCCTCCTGATCAGCGTCTTCCTGATGCCGGCGCTGTATTCCATCGTGGCGCGGCCCGGCGACCGGCTGGAGGTGTAGGCGGGACGCCGCCACTGCGCAGCGGGCCGCGCGTTTCGGCGATTGCTATGATCCGGCTCCCTCACAAAAAAGGAGTCCGTAATGCTGCAATCGCACGTATCGAGAATTCTGGTCGGCGTCGTGGCCGCGGCCTGCCTCGGACCTTCGGTCGCCAGGGCGCAGGCGTACGGCCTGAACTCCCAGGACCTCATCATCCCCGCCTTCGCATTCGCCCCGACGTTCCACGATTACCAGTTCGTCATCGGCGCGAACGGCATCACCCCGACGACCGACCAGGAACAGACCTGGGTCGCGTCGGTCGGCGTCCCGGACGGCGCGATCATCGACGAGATCGACGTCCTGGTCGTCGACAACGACGGCGCCGCGAACATCGTCGCGGCCACATCGCTCTCGGGCTTCCCCGTGACCGGATCCGGCGCCTGCGGATCGAATCTTTCCGGCGGCTCGTCGACCGGCATCACGGGCCAGGGCACCATCGTGATGGCGAGTCCGCTCGGCACCGTCCCCGTCCAGAGCCGCGGCATCTGCAACGCCGTCGACTCCTGGTTGGGCTACTACGTCACGGCGACGCTGCTCTCGACCAGCCAGTCCCTGGCCGGCGCGCGCATCGCCTGGCACCGCAGCGTGAGCCCGGCCCCGGGCGCGGCGACTTTCAACGACGTTCCGGTTTCCGACGGCGCATTCCGATACATCGAGGCCCTCGTCGCCTCCGGCGTCACCGCGGGTTGCGGCGGCGGAAACTACTGCCCGGACGCCTTCCTCACGAGACGGCAGATGGCGGTATTTCTGAGCAAGGCCCTCGGCCTGCACTGGGGAAACTGAGCCGGGGCGGCGAAGGTCGGCCCTCTCCGCGAGGGGGCCGACTTCATGGGTGCCGCAATTGGGAGAGCGTCTTCAGGTCGACGTCTAGGGCGCGATCTCGCTTCCGTCGATGGCACGCACGGGATCCGGACGATTCGGCCGGACGTTCCGGGTGAAGAGAGAGATTCGCCGGTCCGTGATGAATTGCCACAGGAGCCCCGGCCACGACGCCACGCTCTGGAGCGTCTCGTAGGCCTCGGGCGCCGCCCGCCGCACGGCCGGCAACCGGTTCCAGGGCACCGACGGGAAGTCGTGGTGCTCGTTGTGATACCCGATGTTGAGGGCCAGTGCGTTCAGGGGACCGTAGTAGCTGTTGGTCTCCTGTCCCTGGAAGAGCGCGTAGTGCTCCTGGATCCAGCGTGCGCCCAGCGGATGGAGCCCGACGCTGAAGAACAGGGAGATGACCAGGTACGCGAGCGCCTTCGGCCCCAGAGTCACCCAGATCATCGCGTCGAAAACCAGCTGCGCGGCGAAGTTCAGGACGACCCATCGGTCGATGGGTCGCAGGACGCGCAGCCGCGGCGGCCGGGTCGTCTGGACGAGGGCGAAGAGCATCAGCCAGATCGTCTTGCGCCACGGCGACGTGCCGACGAGCCTGGCCTCCCAGACATTGGCCAGGTCGGCGTCGAAGTCGTACATGCCGAGGTGGGTGTGATGCTTCATGTGGTAGCGCTGGAAGAACACCGACGTCGGAAGACCGTGCGGGAGATTGGCGAGAATGCCGGAGAGCGTATTCGCCCAGGCCCTCCGGAATATGAGGTTGTGTGTGCATTCATGGATGAGCACCCAGAGCGCGTGATTCGCCATCGCGCCGAGTAAAGCCGCAACGGGAACGATCACCCACCACGAACTCGACCGGAGGAGCCAGGCCGTGCCGATCTGGGTCGCCACGACCGCGACGATGAGCCAGAACGACGCCGGCGTCCGGCCGATGTAGCCGCGGACTTCCGGATGATTCTGCAGGATGCGTTTCGCGCGGTCCGGATGGGGCGGCGGCGTCGCGGTCCTCAGGAAGGCCGCAGGCCCGTCGGGCTCCGTTGTGGGGGCACTCACGGATTCAGTGTTTCACATCGACGGGCCCGGGGCGCGGCCGGCTACCGCCCGAGAGCGGGCAGAAGCCCGGGAAAGGCCGTCGCCAGAACGAGCGCCGTTCCCAGCACGCCGAGGTAGATGCCGAAGGGCCGCAGGCTGTGGGTCCGAAGGAACTTCAGCAGCACTTCGATCGCGAAGTACCCGACGACCGCGGACGCCGCGAATCCCGTCAGCAGAAGCGGCGCGGAGGCGATCGGCGCCGCGGACTTGCGCAAATCGAGCAGCGCCTTGGCGCCGGCGCCGAGGATGATCGGCAGCGCGAGCAGGAACGAGAACTGCGCGGCGTCCGGGCGGGCAAAGCGGCGCAGCCGCCCCGTGGCAATCGTGAAACCGGAGCGCGAGAACCCCGCCATCAGGCCGGCCGCCGCCTGCGCCACGCCGATCCAGAGACCGTCGCCGGCGTCGAGCTCCCGGAGCTCCCGCGGACCGGACCGGCGGCGATCCGCCACGCCCTCGGCCAGGAAGAAATACGCGCAGGCCACGAGCATCGACACGCCGATCAGGCCGATCGAGCGCATCTGCTCGAAGCGCTTGAGCAGGAAGAGCCCGGCCAGCACTCCGGGCACGGTCCCGACGACGATCGGAAGAAGCATGGCGCGGCCCGCGGGATCCTGCGCCGGCGCGCCCCTCGCCCACCGAGCCGCCTCGGCCGTCATCGCCAGGAGCTCCCGGCGCCGCGAAAGGATGAGAGCGAGCGCCGTGCCGAGGTGCAGGACGATGTCGAACGACAGCGCGGCCGCGTCGTTCTCGATGCCGAGCAGGGCCTGCGTCAGATAGAGGTGCGCCGTCGACGAGACCGGGACGAACTCGGTCAGCCCCTGGACGGCCCCGAGAACGAAGGCCTGGAGAATCGACATCAGCGGCGCCGGGCGATCGTGGCTGCCCGTCTCAGTGGCGGCGTGCGGTCTTCGCGGTTCCCAGTGTGCCGAGGACCACGTCCCACAGCGGCGAGCTGACGCCGAAGTCGTGGCTCGAGTCCGCGTAGTGGTGCCGGAAGTGGCGGCGTTTCAGGGCCCGGACGAGGGCCCAGTTTCCGCTCGCGTGGTGCACGACGAAGTGAATGGTGTCGTACGTGAGATATCCCGCGATGAAGCCGGCGAAAACCGCGGGCGCCGCGGCACCGAAGACCCCGACGAAGCAGAGGAAGAAAAGGACCGCCAGCGGGATGCTCACGGACGGCGGCATGACGAGGCGGGTCGAGTCGTTCGGATAGTCGTGGTGCACGCCGTGCACGACGAAGTAGAACTTGTGGCGCAGCGTCGGGAGGGCCGCCAACACAGCCTGGCCCGGCGCGAGCGAGCCGACGACCCGCCGCGTGTCGTCTTCGATCCACTGCGGCGGATGGAAGATCGAGCGATGGATGAGGTATTCGAGGAGGGTCCAGAGAAACAGCCCGACGAGAAAGAAGGCCCCCACCCTCGCCGGGCTCGTCGCCCGGAAGGCCGCCGCCAGCGCGAAGGCGATGGCCGGCAGGAAGATGGCGTGGGGCGCCCAGGGGGGCACGTGGCTCAGGGCCTCCTGGAGGTTGCTGCCGAACATCCGGCAGGAGGCGTCGTCGTTGTTGACGAAGCGCACGGCACGGGGCGTCTCGCCCGCCGCCGATCCGCTCGCCGTCGGCGTGCTCGGGGCAGCGGTCGCCGCAGCCAAGCCCACCCGACCTTCCTCCGACCGTGAAACGCTCACATCTCAATGATATGCGACTCGGGGCCCTCCGGGAAGCGCAAGTGGAATCGGGAAGTTTCGACCGGGGCGAGTCCGATCCGCCCAAATGACGTATTCCGTCCCCGCCGCCGGCCGCGTCGACCGGGACGCGTGGCGGTTCATCGAGCGCATCCGCTGCCTCGATCGCGGCCCGAACGTGATAAACACTCGGGAGCAGGAGTCAGGAATGCGCAGTCAAAAGACGCCGTCCGAGACAAAGCGTTGGCCGGAATGAAGCGGCCCCGTTTCGAGGGCCCCCCGTCGGATGCGGCGCGCGCCCGCGTCGCGAAGCTTCTTGCGGGCGAAGCACCCGTCGTCCTCGACCCCAAGGAGGCGGCCGGATCGGTCGCGCAGACGGGCCACTTCTACCCGAAGCGCAAGAAGCCGGCGGAAGTCGCAGCCCCCAAACCGCCCGCCAAGCGCCGGTAGCTCCGCGGGGCGCCCGCCCTGCTCAGAATGAACGAGGGCTAAACATCGCGAGCCCCCGCCGGCGCCGCCTGCCGTACGATGGCGCCATGCGAAGACTCGGCGCCGCAATCCTGGTAGCCGCTCTCGCCAGCTCCGTCGCGGCCGCGCAGACTCCCGGCGCGAGCGACGATGAAAACGCGCCGCTCGACGGCAGCTCCTCTCTCGCTCCCTGCTCCGACCCGGACGTGACCGCTTCCGACACGGAGGCCCCCGGCGCGACGCCCCCGACCATCTGGACGATCGCGCTCAAGGACACCGTCTCCACCCTCGGCGCGCCGCTGCACTGGGACGGCAAGGACTGGCTCGTGTTCGGCGGCATCGCCGCGGGCGTCACCGCGGTCGGCTTCGCGTTCGACGTCCCGATGCGCAACAAGACGCAGGCCCACCAGACGTCGACGCTCGACGAGCTGACGAAGGTCGTCGAGCCGTTCGGCGCGGGGTACTCGTGGGCCGTCATCGGCGCGTACGGGATCGCGGGGTTCGTCTTCCACGACACGGAATCGAAGGACATCTTCTTCGACAGCGTGATCGCGAGCATTCTGGCTTCGGGCATCATCACGCCGACCCTGAAGTTCGTGATCGGACGCGAGCGGCCGAGCGAATCGGTGAGCAGCACGTCGTTCCATCCCTTCAGCGGCAGCGACAACTCCTTCCCGTCCGGGCACGCGACGCAGGCCTTCGCGGTCGCATCGGTCATCAGCGCCCACTCCGACCAGGTCTGGGTCAGCGTCGCGGCCTACACGGTCGCCGGGCTCGTCGGGTTCGCGCGGATCTACCACAACGCCCACTGGACCTCGGACGTGACGGCGGGAGCGCTCATCGGGACCTTCGTGGGCCGGGGCGTCGTGGCCCTGAACAAGAAGCTGCGCGCCGGGGACACGACCGTGCGCGTCGCGTTTTCGCCGATGATCGGCGACCACGTCAAGGGGGCGGGCTTCCTGGTCGTGTTCTGAGGCGCCCGGCGTCAGTCCTGCCCGCGCATCGCGTGGGCGAGCTCGCGTTCGAGCACCGCGCCGCCTCTTAAGACTTTCTTCACGTTCAAGAAAACGACAGACGACGCGTTCCCCTTATCGTCGCAGGGCGTATGCTCTCGGCATGCGTTTTCCTCCCGCGAGCTGCCGCTTTTCCGGATCGTTCCTCACCGTCCTCGGACTGATCGGTCTGTCCGCGGTGACGAACGCCCAGGTCACTCCGGCCGTCACGCCGCAGAAGCTCCAGACCGACTTCCGCGCGGCCCCGGGGAGCAACTCCAACATCAACGGCGTGCTCGAGCCGGGCGAATCGGTCCAGATCGCGCCGTTCTGGACGAACGCATCGGCGACACCCGGGGCCTTCACGGGATCGGCCTCGGGGCTCACCGGACCCGGGGGCCCGACCTACACGATCGACGACGGAATGGCGGACTACGGCACGGCCGGCGCCGGCGCGACCGTGGACTGCAACAGCGCCACCGGCGACTGCTACCTGATGACCGTCGCGGGCACGCGCCCCGTCGCGCACTGGGATGCGACCTTCACCGAGAACCTCACCTTCAGCTCGGTCTTCAACACCTGGACGATCCACATCGGCAACAGCTTCACGGACGTGCTCACCTCGAACCAGTTCTACTTCTTCGTCGAGTCGCTCTTTCACAGCGGCGTCACCGGCGGTTGCGGCGTCGGCATCTACTGCCCGAACGCCCCGGTCACGCGCGCGCAGATGGCCGCGTTCCTGCTCAAGGCCGAGCACGGACCGAGCTACGTCCCGCCAGCCTGCACCCCGGGAGTCTTCACGGACGTCGCCTGCCCCAGCCTCTTCGCCGACTGGATCGAGCAGCTCTACAACGAGGGCATCACGGCCGGCTGCGCTCCGAGCCTGTACTGCCCGGACGACCCGGTGACGCGCGCGCAGATGTCCGTGTTCCTCCTGAAGACGGAGCACGGGTCCGGCTACACGCCGCCGCCCTGCACCCCCCTCTTCAACGACGTCCCCTGCCCGAGCCTCTACGCCGCCTGGATCGAGCAGCTCTACAACGAGGGCATCACCGGCGGCTGCGGAGGCGGCAACTACTGCCCCGACAATTCCAGCACCCGCGGCCAGATGGCCGTCTTCCTCGACAAGATCATGGGCCTGCCGGGCCCGCCTCCGCCGACCATGACGCCGACGCCCACGCCGGTGACGCCGACGCTGACTCCGTCCATCACGCTGACGCCGTCGGTGACGAACACACCGAGCATCACGCCCACGTTCACTCGGACGCTGACGCCGTCCATCACGCCGACGTTCACGAAGACACGCACGGGATCGATGCCGCCGACCAGCACGAGGACGCCCACACAGACGTTCACGGCGTCGACCACGTCAACGATGACCAAAACCCCCACGCCGACTTTCACGCGCACTGGAACGAACACGCCGAGCTTCACGCGAACGCCCACGTTCATGCCGACGCCGAATCCGAATCACATTGTGTTCGTCGGGCCGGGTAGGTCGATGCGTTTGTCGACTCGATCAGCGGCACATCGACCTCGCACGATTACTGCCGGCGACAACCGTCGAGTGGCAGTGGCAGGGCGGCCTACACACTCGTCGACCTCGGGCACCTGCACCCCGAACTGCGTACCCTGATTCCGGATGGGACTCGGGACAGCACACGATGCGCCTGTATCTGTACACGCTTTACGTTCAACGTCGTGGACACTTCCCGTACTACTGCTCAGTCCACGGTGGCATGATGACCGGCGTGATCATCGTCATTCCCGCGCTGCCGGACAGCCGACGCGCTGATCGCACGCTCGATACGGTCAGTGCGGATGTCGCCGCGGCGGGCCGCGAGCAGACCCCGTCACCGGTGGCCAACCCCTCTCCCGCCGGGAGAGGGCGGCCGACTTGGGCACGCCCGCTCGGCCACGAAACGCAAGGCGACTGCGCAGCGGCGAGCGCGACCGCCGTCGCCGACACTGACCCACGCTCCCGCGAGAAACCCCGGCGGCCAGTACGTGAGCCGCACGCGTGTGCTCTCCCGGCATCAGCGCCACCGCGAAGAAGGGCCCGTTTGCGCGGAACACGGGGACCCTCGCCCCCGTCTCGTCGCGCGCGGACCAGCCGCCATCCTGGACGACGCTCAGCAGCACGCACGCCGGCCCCGCGGTGACACGCGCGCGGAAGGAGATCGCGTTGGTGGATTCGGCGTAGTCCGAGATCTCGGCCTTGCCGCCCGGGGCCTCGCCGTCCTCGTGCCAGAGGACCCAGGCCTTCGCGCGCCAGTTGCGGTTGCCGGCGATCTCTCCGAACGCGGCGCCGAAGGCGGCGTTCGCGTCCATCACGGGCTCGCGCAGGCCCGCGGGCGCCTTGACGAGGCGCACGCGCTCGGGCACGAACACTCTCGGCAGGACGGCGGAATTCTCGTACACGTTCCCGTCGTGGGCCGCGTAGACCGTCTTCCATCGGTTCCCGGGCGAATGTCCGTCGGGCGCCGAGACCATGTACCGCACGTTCAGGAAGTCGAAGACCGGGGCATCGGCGTTCCGGATGCGCTTGAAGTAATCCGCGCGCGGGTACCCGGCCGTGGCGTCGAGAAACGCCACGTAGTCCGCGCGCTCCACGGGATCGTGCGTCCGGACGTCCTCGACGCGGGCGAACACGCCGTCGTTCGGAAAGATGGCGTTCTCGATCCCGGCCACGCGGTACGGACGCTCCTGCTTCTCGAGAAACCGGGTCAGCGGCGTTTTCGGGTACAGGAGCGACTCCGGGTTCAGCGGATACAGGCCCTGCCAGTGGCGGAGCAGGTGGCCGGCGCACACGGCCGCGAGCCCGGCCACGCAGAGACCGGGCCACGCCCGACCGAGGGCCAGCAAGCCGCACGTCAGCCCGAGCGCCACGAGCGCCGCGACGAGCTCGCCGCGCTGGAAGCCGGCGCCGGCCAAGGACGCATGCTCCGGCCGGAAGTGCGCGTACACCGCGATCGCCGCGGCCGCCAGGAGGACGGGCGCCGCGAGCGCTGCCCACACCGCGCGCGGACGCTCCGCGGCATCGCGCGTGAAGCGATCGAGCTCGAGCGCCGCGAGCGCCGGCCCCGCCAGCGCGATCCACGAGTAGAAGCGCAGCGGGAACATGTTCCGGATCGCCGGGACGAGCGAAAACAGCTCGGCGAACGGCCACTGCGCCACGGCGACGCCGAGCCCGCAGACGAGCAATGCAACGAGCGCCCGCTCCGAGCGCGGGCGCCGCGAGCCCGGACGCAGCACGAGCGCCGCCGCCGCCCAGCCGACGATCCCGAAGTCGCCGAGGTCCATCTCGGGCACCTCCCCGGTTGCCCCCTCGAGCACCGGAGAGTGGATCAGGTCGCCGAGGGCCGACGGAAAGAAGGCCGTCACGACGCCGCGCCAGATCGGGCCGTGGGGCCAGGGCGAGAGTAGGGGCGCCCAGTGCGGCTTCGCGGCGAGGACGAGGCGGTTCGAGGCGAGGATGGCGAGGACCGACGGAAAGAGAAGGAACGCCGTCAGCCCCGCCGCGGCCGCCCCGGCGAGGGCGAAGCGGCGCAGGATCGCGCCCGCATCCGGCGCATCGCCGGTGACGCGGCGCAGCGCGATCCAGAGCGCCGCGAAGAGCACCCCCACCGCCATGCTCTCCGGGTGCCCGGCGAGCGCGCCGGTCGCCAGGACCCCGGCGAGCGCGACGACCGAGCGCCGGCGGCCGGCCGGGTCCCGGCCGCGCTCGAGAAGGAAGAGCATCCACGGCCACAGGCAGAAGACCGCCGTCTGCGGAAAGAAGAGCCACTGCGAAAAGGTCAGCGACAGCCCGAACGCGACCGCCGCGAAGAAGGCCGCGCGCTCGGTCGCGCCGAGCTCGCGCGTCCAGAGCCACATTCCCGCCATGGCGAGCAGCAGCTTGAGCGGGCCGAGCAGGAGGAACGCGGTCGCGAGCGGCAGCGGCAGCGTCAGCAGGGTGAAGAGCGAGAACGCCGCCGACTGGCTGTTCGCGGCGAGCGGAGTTCCGCAGCCGTTCCACCGGTCGAGCAGCGGAAGCGTGCCGTCCTTCCAGGCGGCGCGCACGGCCTCGGTCCACGGGAGGATCTGCGAGACGACATCGTTCAGGTAGGAGTTGTACGCCGCGCGGCCCAGCGGCACCCACGGATACGTCAGCGGCACGTGGTCGAGCGGCAGCGGCGTCCCGCGGCCGAGGAACGCCCGGGGAAACGGAAGGCAGACGAGCAACACGAAGGCGGCCAGGTGCGCGCCGGGGATGCGGCGCCCGAGCGCCCGGGCGATCCCGGACAGCGCGAGGGCGGCGCCGGCGAGCAGCGCGATCACCGCGGCGGGCCAGAACATCGAGCCCGGCTAGTCCTTCGGCATCGCCGTGCCCCAGTAGTACGCGTCGAAGAAGGGGCCGAAGTCTTTCTTCGTCATGAATTCCAGGAGGCCCTGCACCTTCTTCGTCGAGCCGAACTTCCACCGGAAGGACTTCTGGAACGACTTGAGGAAAGTGAAGAACGCGTCGTCTCCGAGCTGCTTGTGGAGTGACGCGAGAAGCAATGGCCCCTTGTCGTACAGCAGCCCCGTGCGGATCGCGTACTGCGTCGTGCTGTCGTTCCAGTTCACGACGCGGTCGGCCATGGGGATGGGCGCCACGTCCTCGGAGTGCCGCGCCCGGCCCTTCCAGTGGCCGACCAGCATCCTGTACGTCGGCTCCCCCTTGCCGGCGCGGAGAAACAGCGCCGCGGAATACTCGGCGAAAGACTCCGAGAGCCACGCCTCCTCGTTGCTCGGCATCTTCACGGCGTGGCCCCAGTACTGGTGGGCGATCTCGTGGGCGAAGCGTTCGTTGACGCCCTCGGAGAAGATCTGGCTCATCAGGTCGTCCAGGGGACTGAACGCCTCCTTCGTGATGAACATCGTCCCGGCCGGCGCCTGGCCGAAGCCGTAGTCGCTGATCTCGATGATGTCGAACTCCGGAAACGGGAAGGGCCCGAGGAATCCCGTGTAGAACTGGATGATCGTCGAGGACAGGTCGGTGAGCTGCTTCACAGCGCGGTCGTTCTTCAGGGCGTACGTCGCGACCCGGATCGTCACCCCGTCGCGGACTTCCTCCTTGAAGGTGTAGTCGCCCGCGAGGATCACCGCGAACATGATCGGGTTGTCCTCGCGCGTCTCGAGGACGTTGTCGTCGCCCTCGACGGCCCGGCGGATCGTTCTCCCGGTCGCGAAGGGAAGAAACGGCTTCTTCACCCGCACCACGGAATGAAACGTGTAGTACTGCTCGCACAGCGCGGGCTGGGGAAACCACGACCAGACGCCGAGCTCCCAGAAGCGATCGCCGCCCGGCTGCACGAGAAAGTTGCCGTCGAGCTCGAAGCGCACCTTCACGGGCTTGTCCGGGGGCGCGGGCTCCCGCAGCAGGATGATCACCTCGTCCCGGTCGTGGAAGAACGCGAGCGGCCGGCCCGCCTCGTCCGTCACCTTGCGCACGTGCTCGGAGCGGGTGGTCAGGTGAGCTCCGAAGGTCGCGTAGACGGTCGAGTCGAGGTCGAAGCGAAAGACGCTCTCCGGGTCTTTCTGGGGCACGAGCGTCTCGACGACCGTGACCCTGACGTCATGGCCGTCCGACGCGGCCACCTCCATGTCCACGTCCGCGAGGATGAACCGGGGCCTGGGAGGATCCTTGCGGTCCCAGCCGATTGGCTGGCGCGACAGTCGAACCGGGAAGCGCGCGTTCTTGAACTCCTTCTCGTTCGTGTTCTCGGACCGCAGCACGGTCAGGCGTTCGGACGGATTCAACATCCCGTCGAGGACGTAGACGGCCGGATCGGAACCACCGTCCAGTTCGACCCACACGTACGGCGCCGAAGGAGCGTCGAACCGCTGCATCACGAAGCCCAGGGACCGGGGCGAGCCCCGCCGCTCGCGGAAGACGGCCTCGTGAGCCTGGAAGCTCGCGGTCAGCGGCATGGGGGCCATTCCCGCCAGCTCCGGCAGCGGCGCTCCCGCCGAAAGCCACAGGAGGTTGGTGAATTTGTCCTTCAGGCGGATTTCCTTCTCGGACTTTTCGACCTTCACTCCCGAGGACTTCTTCGCGACGTACGCGACGACCGGCAGTTCGATCGGCTCCGTCGACACGTACTCCATCGTGCCGCTTCCGTTGAAGAAGACCCCGACGACCTGCCCGCCGGCCTTCACGAAGGAGGCCCGGCCAGTGGTCAGGACGCACTCGAAGCGTCCGGAGGTCAGTCTCAGGTTGGACACCGGAGCGGACTCCGCGGCAAGCTGAGGCTTCTCGAAGCCTTCGACCACCTCGACGAGGTCGGGCGTCGCCGCGCCGGCCACCGGGGCGCCGGTAATCGCCTGGATCGCGGCGAACAGGAGCCCGAGCGTTCCGGTTCTCGACATTCGTCCTCCAATCCGGCACACGCCGGGGGATTTCGGGCGTATCTGTTTTCGCGGTGCGCAAGAAGTCTTGGGCGAATTCTACGCCTCCCGCGCGCCTACGCCCTACGCCCTACAATGTGCATGCGGTCGAAGGGAGCTCCGTGCCAATCACTTTCCTGCTCGATGCGCCGCGGCGTCGGATCCGCACGACGGTCGACGGACCCGCGACCGTGGACGACGTCGCCGCGCACTTCCAGACGCTGGTCCGGGACGAGCTCGTCGGTTACGCGGACCTGATCGACGCACGCAACGCCACGGGGCCCGGCTGGTTCTCGGCGGACGTACGCCGGGCGGCCGAGCTCGTGCGCGCCATGGGCGGCGCGGGCCCGGTCGGCCCCCGGGCCGTCCTCGTCTCGAGCGCCGCGGCCTTCGGCATGGCGCGGATGCTCTCCGTCCTGCTCAACCCGTGGATGGCGATGGAGGTCTTCCGCGACGCGGACTCGGCCGAGGAATGGCTCGAACTCGTCGCGCCCCCCGAGCGGAAGTAGGCTGGCGTATCCTCCCGTCGCTCCCATGTCCTACAGCACGGAATTCATCGACGACGGGCGGGGCGTCCTCCACGTCGGCACGGGAATCGTCCACGGCGACGAGATCCACGCGGGATCGATGGAAGAGCACCGCGTGGAATCGCGGGCCCGGGCGCTGCGCTTCGGGCTCGTGGACCTGACCGACGTGACGGAGCTGCGCATCACGAGCGAGGACGTCCGGGCGATCGCCGCGGAATGCCACATCACGGCACGCCTCGCGCCCCACGCGGCCGTCGCGATCGTCGCGCCGCGCGACGCGCTCTACGGCATGGCCCGCATGTGGGAGATCCTCGTGGAAGGCACGGGCTGGGACATCCGGATCGTCCGCCTCCGCGAGGAGGCGCTCGACTGGCTGCGCCCGGTGCGCCTGGCGAAGGGCTGAGCCCCGACGGCCCGCCGCGAGCTCGGTCCGCCCCGGCGAGGTCCCGGGACTCCGCCGGGCCGACAGCGCTCGCGCGGGCGGTCAGCCGCGTGATAAGAAAACCCCTGTCATCGGGAGGAAATCAATGAAACCGACATTCATGCACCGGATGCTGGCGCTGCTGGTGTGGGCGGGCTTCGCGGCGTTGGCCGCCGCTTCGGCCCAGGACCCGTCGGCGAACGCGCAAGCCGAGCAGGGCCAGGAAGGCGACCTCCAGTGGCCCCGCGTCATCGAGGACGGCGGCGTCACCTTCACCGTCTACCAGCCGCAGATCGACAAGTTCGACGACACGGTCCTCGAGGCGCGCGCCGCCGTCCAGGTCGAGACGCCCGTGGACGACAAGAAGCAGACGACCTACGGCGTCATCTGGATCAAGGCCAACACCTTCATTGACAAGGAAGCCGGCCTCGTCCAGCTCGACGACATCCAGATCACGAAGGCCAACTTCCCGACGGCCGGCGAGGACAAGGTCGCGGAGTACCTCGAGATCTTCCGGCGCAACGTCGAGCAGGGACGCACGATCTCGCTCGCCCGCATCGAGGCCAACCTCGCGGTCGCGCAGGCGGACAGGAAGGGCAACGCCGTCCCGCTCAACAACGACCCGCCGCGGATCTACTACCGCACGTCGCCCGCGATCCTGATCATGATCGACAACGACCCGGTCCTGCGCGACGTCGAGGGCTCGGGCCTCCAGCGCGTGCTCAACTCGCGCAGCCTGATCCTGAAGGACGCCGGCGCCTTCTACACGCCCATCGGAAACCGCTGGGTCACGGCGGCGACCGTGACCGGCCCGTGGCGGCTGGCGGCGAGCGTGCCGCCCAATGCCCAGCAGGTCCGGGACACGCTCGCCAGGGACGAGAACCAGTCCCAGGCCGACCTTCTCGAGGATCCGGGCGAGGACGTGACGGCGCTGCTCGCGAACGGGAGGATCCCCGACATCATCGTCTCGACCGTGCCCGCCGAGCTCATCGTCACCGAGGGCGCGCCCGACATGAAGCCGATCGCGGGAACCCAGATCCTGTACGTCGCCAACACCTCCGGCGACATACTTCTCGACCTCGCGGATCAGAGCTACTACGTGCCCCTGACCGGCCGCTGGTTCCGCGCGAAATCGCTCGACGGCCCGTGGCAGTTCGTGGACGGCGAGCAGCTCCCGAAGGACTTCGCGAAGATCCCGCAGAACAACCCCAAGGCGAACGTGCTCGCGACCGTACCCGGAACGCCCGCCGCCCAGGAAGCGGTCATCGCCAACAGCATCCCGCAGACCGCCGAGGTCAACCGGGAGGAGGCGAAGTTCGAATCGAGCTACGACGGCGCTCCGCAATTCGCGGCCGTCCCCGATACGCAGCTCCAGTACGCGGTCAACTCCCCGACGCCGATCGTCCAGGTCGACCCGACGACGTACTACGCCGTCCAGGGCGGCGTCTGGTTCACCGGCGCCTCCCCGATGGGCCCATGGCTCGTCGCGACGGCCGTGCCACCGGTGATCTACACGATCCCGACGGCGTCGCCGATCCACTACGTCACGTACGTGCGGATCTATCGCTACAGCCCGACGGTCGTGTGGGTCGGCTACACGCCCGGCTACCTCGGAACCTGCTACTCCCCATGGGGAACGGTCGTCTACGGCACGGGCTGGAACTACCGGCCCTGGATCGGCACCTACTGGTACGGCGCGCCGATGACGTGGGGCTTCGGCGTGGGCATCAGCTGGAATGCCTGGAGCGGCTGGAACGTGGGATTCGGCTGGGGCGGCTATCGCCCCATCTATCGTCCCTACTGGGGCCCGTACTACGGCTGGCATCGGCCGCCGAGCTGGCATCGTCCGCCCGTCTATGGCCGGCCGGTCTACGGGCGGCCGACGCCGTACGGACGGCCTCCTGGCGTGAGCATCACGAACGTCAACGTCTACAACCGCCCGGGCACCGCGCGGCCCGGGGTGAAGGCGGCGGTCGTGCGGCCCGCGCCGCAGCCCGCGGTCCGTCCGGGAACGCGGCCGGCTCCGGGCACCGTCCCGGGTTCCACGCGTCCCGCGACACGCCCGGCCCCCGGCACGGCCAATCCGTCGAATCCGACGACGCGCCCGGCCCCCGGCACGACCAACCCGTCGAAGCCCTCGACACGCCCGGCCCCCGGCACGACCGGCCCGACGACGCGCCCCGCGCCTTCGCGCCCCGACAACGTCTATGCGGGCACCGACGGCAACGTCTACCGCCCCAAGCCCGGAGGCAGCGGCTGGGAGCAGAACGACAAGGGCAAGTGGAAGCCCGTACAGCCCGAAACGCGTCCGTCGACGCAGCCGCCGCAGGCCCGGCCGGGCAACGCGGCCCAGCAGCCGCAAAAGCCGCAGACCCGCCCCGCGCCGCAGCCGAGCCGGCCCGCCGTCGATCCCGGCACGCTCAATCAGCTCTCGCGCGACCAGAAGGGCCGCGACATGGGCAACTACCGCGCGAGCCCGCAGTCGAAGCCGGCGCCACAGCAGCAGCCGCGGCCCGCGCCGCACTCGCAGCCCCGGCCGGCCCCCCAGCCGAAGCCGCCGCAACCGCCGAAGAAGCCGAGCTAGGGAGCCGACATGCTCAAGGGATTCCTTCTCCGTCTCGTCGCCGCGGCCGCCCTGCTCTTCGCGACGTACAACCCGGAGGGCCGCTCCTACTTCCACTGGCTGGCGGCGGACAACTGGACGGTCACTCCTCTCAAAGCCTTCGCCGGCATCTGCCTGCTCGTCGGCTGGGCGTTCCTGCTGCGCGCGACGGTCCTGTCGCTCGGGGCGCTCGGCACCGTGCTGGCGTGCGCGTTCTTCGGCACGCTCATCTGGCTGATCGTGTCGTGGGCCCACCTCGAGCCCCGGACGAGCCGCGGCCTGACCTATCTCATCCTCGTCGGGATCGCGGCGGTGCTCGCCACCGGCTCGGCGTGGTCGATCGTGCGGCGGCGTTTGACCGGCCAGGTCGACGTCGAGGAACAGAAGACCTAGGCGTTTCGAAAAAGGAGAGGCCCATGCTGAAGGGATTTCGCGACTTCATCGCCCGGGGCAACGTGCTCGACCTCGCCGTCGGCGTCATCATCGGCGCGGCGTTCGGCGGCATCGTCGACTCCCTCGTCAAGGACCTGATCACGCCCTTGATCGGGTTGATCGGCGGCACTCCGGACTTCTCGGCGATCAAGGCCGGCCCGGTCAACCTCGGCAACTTCATCAACGCGGTGATCGCCTTTCTGCTCAAGGCCGCGGGCCTCTACTTCCTCATCATCGTCCCGTTCAACCGCTTCGCCAAGAAGCTGGCCGCAGCGCCCCCTCCTCCACCCCCTCCGTCGCCCTCCGAGCTCTACCTGAAAGAAATCCGGGACTCCCTCGTCAAGCGCTGAGTACCGGCAGATCGTGCGGCGCTTCGCGGCTCTCGGACTGGCGCTGACCCTGACGGCCTGCGCCGGAGGGCAGAGGCCTCCGGCGTCGCCGCCCCGCGCGACGCCGGCGCCCTCGACGCCCGCGGAGTCTGCGCCCACGCCCCTTCCCGTGCCGCCCGCGCCGTCGCTGGAGCCGCGCCCCCTTGCGGCGCTCTCGGGAACGGTGACGTACCGGCAGCCGCTCGCGCTCACACCGGAGGCCGAGGTGCAGGTCGAGCTGCGCGACGTCTCGAGGCAGGACGCCGAGGCTCCCCTGATCGCCAAGCGCGTCATCGAAAAGCCGGGCCAGGTGCCGATCGCGTTCACGCTCGACTACGACCCCACGCTCATCGAGCCGGGCCACGCGTACGCGGTCTCCGCGCGGATCACGGATCGCGGGCAGCTGCAGTTCGTGACGGATACGCGGGTGGCGGTGCTCGGCGGGGCGGCGGCGATCCCGGTCGAGATCGTCGTCGTGCCGGTTCGTTAACGAGCCGTCGGTGCCGTAGGGAAGGCGGCCCTCGGGCCGCCCGGGGATGTGGCGCCGGTCGCCCGGGCGGGGCAAGCCCCGCCCTTACGGCACGACGGGAACCCGGCTTCCGTGGCTCAGCTCGAGAACCCGATCCCCATCGCGTCCAGCACCTTCAGCATCAGGCCCGGCTTCCCGCCCGCGTCCACCCTGCGCAGCGAGCGCGTGACCGCCGAGACCGCGAGACGCCGCAACGGCTCGGGCGGAAAGGGAAACGGTTTCTTCCGCACCATCGAGAGCTCGAGCAGCGGGCTCTTCCGATCGAGCGCGAGGTGCGCCAGGATTTTCCCCGCCACCCGCGTCGAGCCGATCCCGTGCCCGGTGTATCCCAGACCGTACGACAGGCGTCCGGTGAGCGTGCCGAAAAAGGGAGTCAGGCGGGTCGTCGAGGCGATCGGGCCGCCCCATGCGTAGGGGAACTCGAGGCCCGCCAGTTGCGGGAAGTGCCGATGGAAGCTCGCGCGCAGGTCGGCGTAGTGCCTCGGCGAATGGTCGCACCCGGCATCCACGCGGTTTCCCGGGTAGTACGCGGCCTCGCTCGTGCCCCAGAGGATCCGGTCGTCGGCCGTCAGGCGGTAGTAGTTGAAAAACGTCCGCGAATCCACGACCGCCTGCCGTCCCTTCCACCCGATCGCCGCCCGCTGCGCGGGCGTGAGCGGCTCGCTCACGAGGATGTAGTCGTAGAGAGGCAGAAAGCGGGAGGCCAGCCGCGGGAACAGTTGGTGCGAGTAGGCGTTGGTCGCGAGGACCGCCCGGCGCGCGCGCACGCGCCCTTCGGGCGTTTCGACGCGGACGCGGTCTGCCGGGAACTCGAAGCCGGCCACCGCCGCGCCCTCGAAAATCCGAACGCCCTGCCGCACGGCCTCTGCCCGCAGCCCCTCGACCAGCCGGACCGGGTCGACCAGCGCGTTGCGCGGGGCGACGAGCGCCCCGAGATAGAGCGGGCTCGCGACCAGCGCCTGCGTCTGGCCGCGCGACAGGACCGTCCATCCCGGCGCACCCACGCGCTCGGCAGCCTCCCGCGACTCCTCGAGTCCCGAGACATGCGCCCGAGTGAGCGCCACGTTCAGCTGACCCGGCCGCTCGAAGCCGGCGTCGATCGACCGCTCCCGCAGGAAGCGCTCCATCTCGTCGAGGTTCTCGCGGCCGATGCGCGCGAGCTCCCGCGCCTCGTCGAGTCCGAAGTGCGCGATCGCGAGCTCGTGCGAGTGGTCGATCGTCTCCCCGACGATCCCGGCGTTGCGGCCACTCGCGCCGTAGCCGGCCGCGCTCTTCTCGAGGACGCAGACCGCGAGGGAAGGCTCGAGCTCCTTCAGGAACAGCGCCGTCCAGAGCCCCGTGAATCCCGCGCCGACGATCGCAACGTCGGCGTCGATGTCGCCCGTGAGGGGGAGGTTTTCCCGCGGCGGCCGCGAGGCCATCCAGTAGCACGACCGCTCGATCGGGGCAAACGCGTTGACGATCACGGGATCATAAGGGCGGGGACAGCCGACCGGCGAAGGCAGCCCCGCGGCAGCAGGCAACGCCGGGCGCCGCCCGGCGTTTACCCCGTCCCTACGAAGTCTTGTTGACCTCCTGGAGCGACGCCTCGAGAGCGATCAGGAATCGGTCGAGCTCCGGGTACGTGATCACCAGCGGCGGCTCGACGCGCAGCACCTGGGCGTTGATGTACGTCCCCGAGATCAGGATCCCGCGGCCGAAGAGCGCCTTGGCGACCGCGTAGCCGAGGTCGTGGCTCTGGAACTCCATGCCGAGCATCAGGCCGCGTCCGCGCCCGCCCTTCATCACCCTCGGGTACTTGTTGGCGAGCTCGTTCATGCGCGGGAGCAGGTACTCGCCCTTCTCCCCCGCCTGCTTCGGCAGGTCTTCCTCGAGCAGCACGTTGATGGTCGCGATGGCCGCCGCGCAGCACACGGGGTTGCCGCCGAAGGTCGTCGTGTGGAGGAACGGGTTGTCGATGTACCGCTCCCAGGTCTTCGCGGTGCCGACGCACGCGCCGATCGGCATCACGCCGCCGCCGAAGCCCTTGCCGAGCGCCATCAGGTCGGGGACGACGCCGTCGTGCTCGCAGCAGAACATCTTCCCGCTCCTGCCCATGCCGCTCTGGACCTCGTCGAACACGAGCACCGCGCCGTACTTGTCGCAGATCTCGCGGGCCGCCGCGAGGTAGCCCGGAGGCGCCACGTTGATGCCGCCCTCGCCCTGGATCGGCTCGATGACGACCGCGGCGACCTTGTCGCCGGAAAAATCGCCGCTCGCGACGATCATGCGCAGGGCGTCCACGTCGCCGAAGGGCACGTGCGTCCAGCGCTTCAGGGGCAGGAACGGCTCGCGGAAGACGGCCTTGGAGGTGCCGCCGAGCGCACCGAGCGACTTGCCGTGGAAGGCGCCGATGGTCCCGACGAAGTGGTGCCGGCCGGTCGTCAGGATCGCCATCTTCAGGCACGCCTCGATCGACTCGGTGCCCGAGTTGGTGAAGAACGAGTACTGGAGGTCTCCGGGCGTGATCATCGCGACGAGGTGCGCGAGGTACGTGCGCAGCGGATCGATCAGCTCCTGCGAGTGGATCGCCTGCCGGTCGAGCTGCTCCTTGACGGCCTTCAGCACTTTCGGATGGCGGTGGCCGGTGACGTAGATGCCGAAGCCCCCGAGCATGTCGAGGAACTCCTTGCCCTTGATGTCGCGGAAGACCGAGCCCTCGTCCTGCCACTCGACGGCGGTGTAGTCGGTGGAGACGGACTTTCGGTACTCGAGGAACGCCGGGTTGACGTAGTCCGTCCAGTAGCGCACCGCGTCGGCGATGACGCGGTCCTGCTCCGGGGGCATGAGGCTCTTCTTGCCGATCAGGTCGAGGACGAACGCAGATTCCTCGCGCGCGCCCTGGAGGTTCTGAGACATCGGATCTTCTCCTGTGCTGGATTTGCGGGCGCCATCGGGCGCCCGACGCGACATCCTAACCCAACAGTGGGACCACTTCCGCGGCCGCGCGCTCGCCGGATCGGATCGCGTCCTCGATGTAGCCGGACAGGGCCGACCGCCGCCAGAAGCCTTTGGGCCGGTCCCGTCTCATGCAGGCTTCCGGCGGGGCATCAGCAGGTAGCCGATCACGATCTCCACGATCGTCAAGCCGCCGAGCATGAGCCCTTCCTTGAGCGGCTGCTGGGCCGTCGGGGAGGGGACGAAGAAAAGCACGCACGCCCCGAAGATGTAGAGCGTGCAGACCCACGCCGCCGCGGTCGCCGCCACGCGGCCTCCAGGCAGGCGGTACGGACGCGGTTGGTCGGGCCGCTTCCTGCGCAGGACGAGAAAAGCCGGAAAGACCAGCAGGTAGCAGAGCAGCAGGGTGAGCGCGGTCAGGCGAAACGTCATCCAAAAGACGTTCGACTGGCTGTTCGATAGCAGCGCGCCACCGACGAGGATGCCGGTCGCAACGACGCCCATCGCGACGAAGGCGAGGTGCGGCGTCTTGAAGCGCGGGTGGAGCCGGCCGAGAACCGCCGGCAGCATGCCCTCCTCGGCCGCGACGGCGGCGACGCGGTTCGACCCGAGGCTCCACGTCACGACGTTGGCGATGCACGCGTAGAGGAATCCGATTCCGAGACAGAACACCACGACGTCGCCCGCGCGCCCCCACTGCTTCCCGAGCACGACGAGCGCGTCCCACGTTCCGGTCACGATCGAGAGCTTTCCCACCGGGACCGCGAAGAGGATTCCGCCGACGGCAAAGGAGTAGAGGATCGCGATCAGGGCCCCCGACCAGAGGATCACCCTCGGGACGTCGCGCTTGGGGTTGCGCATCTCGCCTCCGGCCGAGCTCATGAGCTCGAAGCCGAAGGTGGAGTAAAGGAGCGCTGGAAGGTACGCCAGACTGTCGTTCCACTTCGGCACGAAGCTCGACAGGGAGAAGTCGTTGGCCGCTGGCCGTCCCCGGACGATCGCCGATAGCCCCAGGACTCCGAGCGCGAGAAAGATGAGCGCCTTCACCACCGCGCCGACGTTGGGCAGCCACTTCGAGACCTCGAGCCGGACGATACCGATGACGACCGTCAGCCAGGTCAGTCCGATCGCGATTCCGGCCTCCTGCCATGTCGAGTGGGTCTTCAGGAAGATCTGGCCGAACGTCCCGGCGAAGATCAGGTATACCGACGGGGCCCACGTGGCGTTGTTGATCCAGTACAGCCACGCCGTCATCGAGCCCCACCGGGGACCGAACGCCTCCCGGACCCAGACGTAGACGCCTCCCTCCCCGGGCCACGCCGAGCCGAGCTCCGCCGTGATCAGCCCGTAGGGGATGAAGAAGACCGTCATCGTGATGAGCCACCACGAGAACCACGCGGCCCCCATGGCGGCCGACGAGGCCAGGGTGTCGATCGTCAGGATCGCGCAGACGGTGAAAAGGACCAGGTCCCACCGCCCGAGCACGCGCTCGAGGACCGGAACGGGCTCAGCCGCGGTCGAGGCGGTGTTCATGAAACTGGAGGCATCCTACCGCAACTGCCGCTGCCACAGTGACTTCCAGCCGTAGCTGGCGACTTTTCAGGGCCGCGTGGTAGGCTTTTGCCTCTTCACTTCACCCGGACCCGGATGCTTCAAACCATGTCTTCGATCAGCCTCAAGACCGCCCTTCCCGGGCCGCGCTCCCTCGAGCTCGCGGCCCGGCGAAATGCCGCCGTCCCGAAGGGGGTCGGCCATTCGACGCCCGTTTATGCGGCCAGCGCCCGGGGAGCCCTGCTGACCGACGTGGACGGCAACGTGCTCCTCGATTTTGCCGGCGGCATCGGGACGCTCAACGCCGGCCACGCCAATCCGGACGTCGTCCGGGCCGCCGCGGCCCAGCTCGAGAAGTTCACCCACACCTGCTTCAGCGTGGCCCCCTACGAGGGCTACGTGGCCCTCGCCGAGAAGTTGAACGCGATCACGCCCGGGGCCCACGCCAAGAAGACCCTTCTCGCCAACAGCGGCGCAGAGGCCCTGGAAAACGCCGTGAAGATCGCGCGCCACGCGACCGGCCGCGAGGCCGTCGTCGTCTTCGAGCACGCCTTCCACGGGCGGACGCTGCTCACGATGACCATGACGAGCAAGGTCCGGCCCTACAAGTTCGGCTTCGGGCCCTTCGCCGCCGAGGTCTACCGTCTCCCCTTCCCGTACGAGTACCGGGGCCACTACGCGGGGCCGGCCGCCGCCGCGGCGTCCCTCGAAGAGTTCTTCAAGACGCAGGTCGCGGCCGAGAAGGTCGCCTGCGTCGTCATCGAGCTCGTCCTCGGCGAGGGCGGGTTCATCGTCGCGCCGCCGGAGTACGTCGCGACGCTCGCGCGCCTCTGCAAGGAGCACGGCATCCTGCTCGTCGTCGACGAGGTGCAGACGGGCTTCGGCCGCACCGGCAGGATGTTCGCCTGCGAGCACTACGGACTCGAGCCCGACATCCTCACGCTCGCCAAGTCGCTCGGCGGCGGCTTCCCGATCGCCGCCGTCACCGGCCGGGCGGAGGTCATGGACAGTCCCCAGGTCGGCGGGCTCGGCGGCACGTACGCGGGCAATCCGGTCGCGTGCGCCGCGGCGCTCGCGGCCGTCGGTTTCGTCGAGAAGAACCGGATCCCGGAGCGCGCGGAGGCGATCGGCCGGATCGTCGAGGAACGCTTCCGCACGTTCCTCGCGCGGTTCCCGTTCGTCGGCGACGCGCGCGGCCTCGGCGCCATGCGCGCGCTCGAGCTGGTCAGCGACAAGGCGACCAAGGAGCCCGACAAGGACCGCACGGACCGCGTGATCAAGAAGGCCTACGAGACCGGGCTCCTCCTCGTGGGCGCGGGAACCTACGGCAACATCATTCGCACCCTCATGCCGCTCGTCGTGACCGACGCCGAGCTCCACGAGGGGCTGGACGTGCTCGAACATGCGCTCGAAAAGGCCTAGACGCCACCTCTTCTGCGTCGGAGATTCTTAGCCGCTTCCCCCACTCGCGCGGCCGCGGCGAAGCATTGGGACACAACGGGGGAACACATGGGCACGCAGGAATTGACGACCGGAACCCAGGGGACGCGCATGAGCACGCAGGAGCTCATCGCCGAATCGCAGAAGTGGCTCGACATCATCTCCGCCAGGGAGCTTTCCCAGGAGCAGCGGGACAAGATCGAGCACGACACCGTCGACAACTTCTCGTTCTATTACAACCGCGGCTACCTCGAGTACCGCAAGTCGCTCATCGAGATGCGCGAGAGCCCCGCCCTCGAGTGGGCCGGCGAGGGCTCGACCTTCCAGGACCTCGCGGGCCGCACGTACATCGACTGCCTCGGCGGGTACGGCATCTACAGCGCCGGCATCCGGCATCCCAAGATCCTGAAGGCCGTCGCCGACCAGCTCCAGCGCATGCCGCTCTCGTCGCAGGAGCTTCTGGATCCGCTGCGCGGCGCGCTGGCGGAGCTGCTCGGCGAGATCACGCCGGGAGACCTGCAGTACTCCTTCTTCATCAACAACGGCACGGACGCCGTCGAGGGCGCGATCAAGCTCGCCCGCGTCTTCACGGGCCGCACGAACTTCATCAGCTCGATCCGCGGATTCCACGGCAAGAGCTGCGGCTCGCTGTCGCTGCTCGGCAAGTGGGAGTACCGGGAGCCGTTCCTGCCGCTCCTGCCCGGAATCCACTTCGTCGAGTTCGGCGACGCGGACGCCGTGATCGAGGAGCTCTACAAGGCCGACGCCACGGGCAAGGGCATCGCGGGCGTCATCATGGAGCCCGTCCAGGGCGAGGCCGGCGCGATCGTCCCGCCCGACGACTTCTGGCCGCGCATCCGCAAGGCCTGCGACGAGTACGGGGCGCTCCTGATCGCCGACGAGGTGCAGACGGGCCTCGGCCGCACGGGAAAGCTCTTCGGCGTCGACCACTGGGACGTCGTTCCCGACATCATGTGCCTGGGCAAGGCGATCGGCGGCGGCGTGATGCCCCTCTCCGCCTTCATCTCGACGCCCAAGATCTGGAGCGTGCTCGAGACGAACCCGTTCATCCACTCCTCCACCTTCGGCGGCAATCCCCTCGCCTGCGCCGCCGGCATCGCCGCGATCAACGTCACGCTCGAGGAGGACCTCTCGGGCCAGGCCGCGCGCAAGGGCAAGTACCTCCTGGCCCAGTTGATCCGACTGAAGATGCGCTTCGACCGGCTGCTCCAGCGCGTCGGCGGCAAGGGCCTGCTGCTCGGCATGGAGTTCGTGAACACCGAGATCGGCTACAAGGTCGTCTCGGGCCTCTTCCGCCGCGGCATCCTGGTGGCAGGCACGCTGACCAACTCGAAGGTCGTCCGCTTCGAGCCCGCGTTGAACATCCCCGACACGCTCATCCAGGAAGTCCTCGGCGCCCTCGAGGAGACGCTCAAGGAAGTCGACGACACGACGCCCGACATCAAGGCGGACGAGGACTGACGGCGCTCATGAAGATCGCCCTCCTCGGCGCCGCCGGCGCCATGGCCCGGGTCGTCCTGCGCGACCTGCTCGAGTTCGTTCCCGACGTGGAGATCACGGCCGCGGACTTGAAGCCGATCTCTCATGACGATTCGCGCGTGCGCTCCGCGACGCTGGACGCCCGCGACACGGCCGCGACGGCCCGCCTGCTCGAAGGACACGACGCGGTCCTGAACTGCGTCACCTACTACTTCAACGTCCCCATCATGCGGGCGGCGCTCGACGCCCGCGTTCCCTACTCCGACCTCGGGGGCCTGTACCACGGCTCGCTCGAACAGTTCGCCCTCCACGAGGACTTCGTGCGGGCGGGCATTCCGGCCCTGCTCGGGATGGGCTCGACCCCCGGGATCACCAACGTCATGGCGGGCGTCCTCGCCCGGGGCCTCGACCGGGTCGACGCCGTGCACGTGCGGGTCGGCTGCATCGACCGCGGCGCCTCCGGGCCGCTCCCGGTGCCCTACGCCCTCGACACCGTCCTCGACGAGTTCTCTCTCGAGCCGATGGTCTTCCACGACGGCCGCCCCGCGGCCGTGCCGCCCATGAGCGGCCGCGAGTCGATCGAGTTCCCGGATCCCGTGGGGCGCGCCGAGGCTCTGTACACCCTCCACTCGGAAGTGGCCATGTTCCCGCGGTCGTTCCCGGGCCTGCGCGAGGCGAGCTTCAAGGTCGCCTTCGAACCTGCCTTCACCGAGAAGGTTCGCTTTCTCGTCGAGCTCGGGTTCGCCTCGCGCGAGAAGATCGGCGGCAAGCTCTCGGCGCGCGAGGTCCTCCTCGATCTCGCGGCGCGGCAGACCGTCCCCCCCGGCGAGCCCAACGACTGCGATGCATTGCGCGTGAATCTCACCGGCCAGAAGGATGGCCACGCCGTTTCGCGCCGAGGCGAAATGATCGTGTTGCCCCACACCGAGTGGAAGCTCGCCGCGGGAAGCCTCGACACCGGCGTCCCCCTCTCCATCGCCGGCCAGTTGCTCGGCAGCCGCACGATCCGCACGCCCGGGGTGCTGTGTCCCGAGACGGCGGTCCCGGGAGAGCTCTTCTTCGAAATGCTCGAGCGCCGCCAGATGCGCGTGCGCTGGAGCTGACCCGGATTCCCCTTTTCGAAAGGACCCACGTGCCCATCGCATCCGTCAATCCCGCGACCGGCCAGATTCTGCGCACCTTCGACGCCCACTCCGAGGCCGAGATCGAGCACCGGCTCGCGCTCGCCGCAAGCCTCTTTCCTCGCTGGCGCACGGCGTCGTTCTCGGAGCGCGCGGCCCGCCTGCTGCGGGCGGCCGAGATCCTCGAGTCCCGCAAGCAGGAGTGGGGGCGGATCATGACGCAGGAAATGGGCAAGCCCATCGGCGCCGCCATCGCCGAGGCCGAGAAGTGCGCGTGGGCCTGCCGATACTACGCCGCGGAAGCGGAGGGATTCCTCGCGGACGAGCCGGCCGCGACCGACGCGAGCTCGAGCTACGTGCGCTACGACCCCCTCGGCCCGGTGCTCGCGGTCATGCCGTGGAACTTTCCGTTCTGGCAGGTCTTCCGCTTCGCCGCGCCGGCCCTCATGGCGGGAAACGTCGGCCTGCTCAAGCACGCGTCCAACGTCCCGCAGTGCGCGCTCGCGATCGAGGACATCTTCCGCGAAGCCGGATATCCGGATGGCGCGTTCCAGACGCTTCTCGTCGGCGCGGAACGCGTCGCCGGTCTCATCGCGGATGCGCGCGTCGCGGCCGTCACGCTCACGGGCAGCGAGGGCGCCGGGGTCAGCGTGGGCCGCGCCGCGGGCGCGGCGCTCAAGAAGACCGTCCTCGAGCTCGGCGGGAGCGACCCCTTCATCGTGATGCCGAGCGCCGACGTGGCCAGGGCCGCCGCGACCGCGGTCAAGGCGCGCACGATCAACAACGGCCAGTCCTGCATCGCCGCCAAGCGCTTCATCGTCCACGAGGCCGTCGCCGACGAGTTCGAGCGCATCTTCGTCGCGAAGATGGCCGCCCTCAGGATCGGCGATCCCGCCGACACGTCGGTCGAGGTCGGACCCCTGGCGACGCCGGCGATCGCCGCCGAGGTCGACGACCTCGTCCGGAGGACCATCGCCGCGGGCGCGAAACTGAGGCTCGGCGGCCAGCGCCTGAAGGGCCCGGGCAACTTCTACGCGCCGACGGTGCTCGCGGAAGTTCCGCCCGACAGCCCGGCGGCGGTCGAAGAGATTTTCGGCCCGGTCGCGAGCCTCTTCCGCGTCAAGAGCCTGGACGACGCGATCGCGCTGGCAAACGGCACGCGTTTTGGCCTCGGGGCCTCGGCGTGGACGCGCGACGAAGCCGAGAGGGACCGCCTCGTGCGCGGCATCGAGGCCGGGGCCGTCTTCATCAACGGCATGGTCAAGAGCGATCCCCGCCTGCCCTTCGGCGGTATCAAGAAGTCGGGGTTTGGACGGGAGCTTGCGCTCCAGGGGATTCGGGAGTTCGTGAACGTCAAGGCGGTTTGGGTGGCGTAATCACGCCGGGCGGCCCAAGGGCCGCCCCTACGGCACGACAGATCACGACGTTCCCCGGTGCCGTAGGGGTGGGGCTTGCCCCGCCCGCTCTACGACGGCAGGAAGCTCGATCCCACCGCCTGGGAAATCCGCGCCATGACGTGCTTGACCTGCGTGTAGTCCTCGAGCGCGTACATGGACATGTCCTTGCCATAGCCCGACTGCTTGTAGCCGCCGTGGGGCATCTCGGAGACCAGCGGCAGGTGGTCGTTGATCCAGACCGTGCCGAAGCGCAGCTTGCGCGCGGCATTGAGAGCGCGGTTCACGTTCGTCGTCCAGACCGAGGCCGACAGGCCGTAGTCCACGTCGTTGGCCCAGCGGATCGCCTCGTCGTCGTCTTTGAAGCGGGTGACGGTGACGACGGGGCCGAAGATCTCCTTCTTCACCATCTCGTCGTTCTGCCGCGCGTCGGCGATGATCGTCGGCGGGAACCAGAAGCCCTTCCCGTCCGCCGCGCCGCCCCCCGTGAGGACCCGCGCATGCCCGGACGCCTTCGCGCGATCGAGGAAGCCGCCGACGCGCTTGCGGTGCTCGGCCGAGATGACCGGGCCCATCCCCGTGTTCTCGTCCTTGATGTCGCCGACCTGGATCGACTGGACGGCCGGCACGAGCGCGGCGAGGAACTTGTCGTACACGCGGTCGCTCGCGTAGATCCGGCAGGCCGCCGTGCAGTCCTGGCCGCTGTTGGCGAAGCCCGCGACCTTCAGGCCCGGGATGACGAGATCCATGTCGGCGTCGTCGAAGATGAGGACCGGCGCCTTGCCGCCGAGCTCCAGGTGAACCTTCTTGAGCGACGCGGCCGCCGTGCGGGCAATCTCCTTGCCCGTCGCGACGTCGCCCGTCAGCGAAACCATGTTGACCTTCGGATGCCGGACGATCCCGGCGCCGACCGGCTCGCCGTGGCCCGTGATGACGTTCAGGACTCCCGGAGGGAAGATGTCGCCGGCGAGCTCCATCAGCCGAAGCGACGTCAGCGGCGTCTGCTCCGAAGGCTTCAGGATGACGGTGTTGCCCGCCGCGAGCGCCGGCCCGACCTTCCACACCGCCATCATGAGCGGGTAGTTCCACGGCGCGATCGATCCGACGACGCCGACCGGCTCGCGCCGGATCATGCTCGTGTAGCCGGCGAGGTACTCGCCCGCGGCCTTGCCTTCCATGCACCGGCAGGCGCCGGCGAAGAAGCGCAGGTTGTCCACCATGAACGGCACTTCCGAGCGCGCGAGGCCGATCGGCTTGCCCACGTTCTCGGCCTCGAGCATCGCGAGCTCCTCGGCGTTCTGCTCGATCCGGTCCGCGAGCTTCAGGAGCATCAGGCTCCGTTCGCCGGGTGTCGTGTCCTGCCACGTCTCGAAGGCCGCCGCGGCGGCATCCACCGCGCGGTCCACGTCCTTCTCGCCGCACTTGGGCACGCGGCCGATCACTTCCTCGTTGACCGGGCTGATGATCGTCTCGAACAGGCCCTCGACGGCGTCGACCATCCGGCCGTTGACGAAGTTCTTGTAGCTCTTCATGAAGTCTCCTTAAACTACCGGGGTCAGGTCTGAAATCGCCGGACTTTCAGCCCGGACTCCCCCCACGCTCCGAAGAATTCAGACCTGACCCCGGGCATCTTACTGCGCCTTGATCTCGGTCCAGTACTCGTCGAGGATGGAGGTGGTCTCCCCGATGTCTTCGATGAACTCGCACCGGGAGAGGGCTTCTTCCGAGGGGTAGATCGCGGGGTCGTTCAGGATTTCAGGCCGGATGAACTTGCGCGCAGGCGCGTTGGCGCTCGCGTAGCTGATGCCGTTGACGATCTTCGCATTGACCTCCGGCTCGAGGATGTAGTCGAGGAATGCATAGATCGACTCGATGTTGCGGGCCCGAGCGGGGATGCAGACGCTGTCCATCCAGATCGTCGCCCCCTCCTTCGGCAGCACGAAGCCGAACTTCCGGGGCTCCTTCGCGACGAGCCTGGCGAGCTGGCCGTTGTAGCCGTGGGCGTACGCGACGTCACCGGCGGCCAGGATGTTCTCGTAGTCGCCGCTGTTGTACGTCTTGACCAGCTCCTTCTGCTTCTTGAGCAGGTCGGCCGCGCGCTTGAGCACGGCCTCGTCCGTGGAATTCAGGGATTGGCCCTGGTACTTCAGCGCCGCCGCGAAGCACTCGCGCATGTCGTCGAGCATCAGGATCTGGCCCTTGTTCGCCGGATCGAAGAGGGGCGCCCACGAGTCGGGAGTACCGGCCGACCGCTCCCGGTTGAAGCCATAGCCCGTCGTTCCCCAGACGTAAGGCAGCGAATAGGCGTTCTTCGGGTCGAACTGCTTGTCCAGGAAACGCGGGTCGAGGTTGCCGAAGTTCCTGAGCCTGCCGCGGTCGAGCGGCCGGAGCAGCTTCAGGTGGACGAGGATCCGCACCATGTAGTCCGACGGCACGACGAGGTCGTAGTCGGCGACGCCCGACTGCAGCTTCTCCAGCACCGGCTCGTTCGAGTCGTACAGGTCGTAATGCACCGCGATGCCGGTGCGGCGCGTGAACTCGTCGATGACCTCCTTGGGGAGGTATTCCGACCAGATGTAGACGTTGAGCTTCTTCTCGCCGGGCCCTGGGTAGAGCGGCTCGTCCTTCCCGGGGCCGCACCCCGAGGCGGCAACGGCCGTGGCCAGCGCCAGCGCGAAGGCGCCCAGGCGGCTCAGGACGTCTCTCCCCTCTCTGCCGGCGGCTGCTGCAGCCGCTGGGCGACGACGATCAACACGACGGTCGCCGCGAGCAGCAGCGTCGACACGGCGTTGACCTCGGGGGTCACGCCCACCTTCAGCATCGAGTAGATCTGGAGCGGCAGCGTCGTCGCTCCGACGCCCGCGACGAAGGAAGTGATGACGTAATCGTCGATCGAGATCGTGAAGCACAGCAGCGCCCCGGCGACGATCCCGGGCGCGATCAGCGGCAGCGTCACCCGCCAGAACGTCTGGACCGGCCGCGCGCCGAGGTCGAGCGCGGCCTCCTCGAGCGAACGGTCGAAGCCCGACAGCCGCGCGCGCACGACGATCGCCACGTACGAGACGCTGAACACGACGTGGGCCAGCACCACCGTCCAGAGCGAGAGCCGCAGCGTCACGGCGCCGAAGAACGTCACGAGGGCCGCGCCGACGACGATCTCCGGGATGATGATCGGCAGGTAGAGCAGGCTCTTCGTGAATCCCGAGCCCTTGAATTCGTACCGGCCGAGCGCGAGCGCGACGAGCGTCCCGAAGACCGTGGCCACGGCCGTCGCGATGACGCCCACGATCAGGCTGTTCTTGACCGCGGCGAGGATCAGGTCGTTGCGCGCGAGACTGCGGTACCACTCGAGCGTCAGCCCCTCCCAAACGGCCGTCTGCGTCCCCTTGTTGAAGGAGAACACGACGAGGATCGCGATCGGCGCGTAGAGAAAGAGGTAGACCAGCCAGGCGTACCCCGCGAGGAGCCGGCCCCTGCCCCTCACAGGAGAACGTCCTGCCCCTTGCGCTTCGTGTAGAGCGTGTAGGCGAAGAGCAGCGCGAGCACCGCTGCCGTCAGCTCGAAGGCCACCGCGGCGCCAAACGGCTTGTTGCGCGCCACGGCGAACTGGTTCTGGATGAGGTTGCCGGCGAGGATCGTCTTGGCGCCGCCGAGCAGGTCCGACACGATGAACTGGCCGAGACTCGGCACGAACACGAGGATCACGCCCGCCACGATCCCGGGCATCGTCAGGGGCACGGTCACCCGCCGGAATGCCGCGGCCCGTCCCGCCCCGAGATCCTGCGCCGCCTCGAGCAGCGACAGGTCGAGCTTCTCGAGCGAGGCGAAGAGAGGAAGGATCATGAACGGCAGCTCTCCGTACACGAGGCCGATGAGCACGGCAAAGTTGTTGTAGAGCAACTCGACGGGGTGGGACACGAGGCCCGTCTCCAGCAGCACGCGGTTGACCAGTCCCTCCGTGCGCAACAGGAACATCCAGGCGTAGGTGCGGATCAGGAAGCTCGTCCAGAACGGCACGACCACGAGGCCGAGAAGCAGGTTGCGCCGGCGGGCAGGCGCCGTCACCGCGATGTAGTACGCGATCGGATAGCTGATCGCCAGGCACAGCACCGTGGTCACCGTGGCCATCCAGATCGAGCGCCAGCAGATCTGCAGGTAGATCGGGTGAAACGAACGCGCGTAGTTGGCCAGGAACTTACCCGACGCGATGTAGAGGCCGAGGTCCTCGATCGGCTTCAGCCCCCCGTAGGTCGCGCGCTGGCCGAAGCTGACCAGGAAGAGAATCCCGAGGGGAAGCAGGAAGAAGACGCCGAGCGTGGCCCAGGTCGGAAGGACGAGCGGGTAGGCCGCGCGGCCCGCCCTGTCCGCGGGGTCGCGCTTCATTTCGCCGGCGCCCCGCCGCGGATCACGACGGCATGCTTCGCATTCCAGCAGAGGAAGGCGCCTCCGCCGACCGTGAACTTCGCGGCCTCTTCGAAGGGCTTCTCGTTCTGTTCGTAGACGAAGAACCGCTCGTCGGCCCCGTCGCGCACGATCCACACCGTGCTCACGCCCTGGTAGACGCGGTCCTCGATCGTCACCGGCAACGACGGCACTCCGTGCGCCGACAGGTCCCGGCTGCGCAGGTCGAGCTTCTCCGGGCGGACGACGAACCGGACGTCCTCGCCGACCCGGTAGACGGCGCCTTCCGAGGGCAGGCGCATTTCCCCTCCGGCCCTGAGGGTCAACGCGACCGTTCCGTCGACCAATGCGCTCACGCGCGCGGCGAAAAAGTTCGAGGCACCCATGAAATTCGCCACGAACTCGGTCGCCGGCTTCTCGAACACGCGCGCGGCCCCGTCCACCTGTTCGATCCGGCCGCGGCTCATGACCGCGATCCGGTCGCTCATCGTCAGCGCCTCCTCCTGGTCGTGCGTCACGAAGATGAAGGTGATGCCGAGCGCGCGCTGCAGGTGTTTCAGCTGGACCTGCACTTCCTTGCGCAGCTTCTGGTCGAGGGCGCCGAGGGGCTCGTCGAGCAGCAGGACCTCGGGCTCGAGCGCGAGGGCGCGGGCGAGCGCGACGCGCTGCCGCTGGCCCCCGGAGAGCTGGGACGGGAGCCGCTTCTCGAAGCCGTCCAGCTGCACGAGCGCGAGCGCGTCGGCCACGCGCCTGCCTTCTTCCGACCGCGGCGTGCCCCTGTAGCGCATCCCGAAGGCGATGTTGTCTTCCACGGTCAGGTGCGGAAAGAGGGCATAGCTCTGGAAGACCATGTTCACGGGCCGCTCGTACGGGGCCGCGAACGTCATGTCCGCGCCGTTGATGAGAATGGAGCCCTCGCTCGGCAGCTCGAACCCGCCGATCATGCGCAGCAGCGTCGTCTTGCCGCAGCCCGAGGGGCCGAGCAGCGAAAAGAACTCGCCGCGCCGGATGTCGAGCGATATCCCGTCCACGGCCGCCGCGCCCCCGAAGCGCTTGGTCAGGCCCCGTATCTCGACGCTGTATTCGCCCGGCATCCCCATCCGCAGACGGCCGTAGGGGCGGCGCGCGCCGCCCGCAGGCGGGTGGTCCCCGCCCCTACGAGGCCGCGGCTAGAAGCTCACTCGCACGCCGAGCCGCAGGGTTCGCGCCTGCTGGAAGGCGGTCGGACTCAGGTACTGCGCGTTGGTCGCCTCGGGCAGGGAGTTGTCCGCCTGGCTGAAGGCGTAGACCTGATCGACCTGGGTCGTCTGCTGCTTGTTGAGGATGTTGAAGAGGTCCGCCAGGATGTGGATCGTGACCGGGTTGAACATCAGCGCGTAGTCCAGCTGGGCGTTCATCTCGTACACCGCGGGCGATCGCCCGATGGTCCCGCGCGGCGCGAGGAAGAGCTCGGGGCCGCCGTAGTTGTCGTACCAGCCCACCTGGGACAGCGGCGTGCCGCTGGCGTAGTAGCCGGTGACGGCCAGGTTCAGGTTGAAGGGGAACATGTACGCGACCTGCACCTTGGCCTGGTTGGGCCGGTCGATCGTCAGCAGACCGTAGGAGTTGACGACGAACGCAGGATAGTCGAAGTCGTCCGTGATGTTCGGGTCCTTGGCGTTGAAGCCGCCGATCTCGCGGAAGCTGCCGTCGAAGTTGCCCGTCAGATGGGAGTAGAGGTAGCTCGCGTACACCTGCCAGCGGTCCGACAGGCTCTTCTGGATCGTGACCTCGATGCCCTTGAAGTAACGTTTGGCGAACGGCAGCTCCGGAGCCAGCACGCTCGACCCCGGGTTGACGAAGGCATAGTTGTCGCAGGTGTCGTACGGGTGGCACGTGTCCTCGATGACGCGCTGCAGGCTGCGGTAGATCCCGCGGACGCCGACCACGGTGCTCGGCAGAACCTGGTACTCGACGCCCACGATGCCTTCCATCTGGTATTCCGACTTGAGGTTCGGGTCGATGTCGTTGACCGCCGTGCCCGCGATGCGGCAGAACGCGTCCTCGGTCTCCGCCGCGGGGTCGCAGTTGAGCGACGTCGGCGAAAAGTTGTAGAACGTCGCATCGCGTTCGCCGTTCAAGGACCGGATGTTCATGTCGAGCGGGATCGCCTGGACGAACTGCCCGTACGAGCCGTAGAACCGACTCTTGCCGTTGTTCAGGAAGTCCCACGAGAATCCGACGCGCGGCGAGAAGTGGTTCACGTTGATGTACGTGACGTTGCCGAGCCCCTTCAAGAGTTGCTGCTCGTACCGCACGCCGGCGTTGACGGTCAGGTTCGGGAGGACCTTCCACGTGTCCTGCAGGTATCCCGAGAAGATCTCGTGGTTCGGCGTCGCGACGAGCGGCGCCGACACCGGATTGTCGACCGTGGAGTCCTGGCTCGCGAAGAAAATGTGCGTGTAGAGGGGGCGCTGGAGCGGATCGCTGTCGAGCGGGTTGCCGATCTGCACGAGCTGGCCGCCGGAGAACCGCCGTTCGACGTCGGCCGAGACTTTCTCGTAGCCGAAGCCGCCCTTGATGTCGTGGTTGCCCCAGTAATAGTTCGCGCCGAGGACGGCGTCGGTGCGCTTGAAGGTCTTGGTTTCCCACTGACCGTTGTTGCCGAATCCGCCGTCGGCCGTGACCACGTCGGTCGTGTTGTCCTCGTAGCGGATCTGGTCGCCGTTGGGCCCGGGCAGGAGGTTGTTCGACTCGTGGTGCTGCCCGATCTGGGCCTGGAGCAGGAACTTCGCGCTCAGGATCCCCTGGTACCGCGCCGCCCAGTCGGTGCCGCCCACCGCGTTGGTTCCGAGGTAGGTGGAAGGCGGCCCGATCGGGTCCGCGACGGCGCCCACGTCGTCGGTCGGATCGCCGAACACGGTCCCGATGACCGTGTTCGAGTCGTTGAGATGCCAGGTCAGCTTTCCGGAGTAGAGGTTGCTGGTGGTGTCGAGCTGCGTCTGGAGGCCGGCGACCGGTCCCTGGGTCACTCTCGTCTTCTGCGTGTTGTCGACGCGGTCGTACGCGCCGAAGAACCAGAGGGTGTCCTTGAGGATGTAGCCCCCGACGTCGGCGCCGAAGTCCTCCTTGGTGAAGCCGGTCGGGATGCCCTGGGGCGACACCACGTCCTGGTGCTTGCTCGAGGCCTGGAGGGCGTCGCTGTTGAAATAGCCGAAGGCGTCTCCGTGGAACTCGTTGCCGCCGGACTTGGTCACGACGTTGATGATCCCTCCGAGCGCCCCGCCGTATTCCGCGTCGTAGCCGCCGGCCTTGAACTCGACCTCCTGGATGAACTCGAAGTTGAGCGTCTTGCCCTGCCCGCCGTACTCGACACCGGTCGTGTTGGACCCGTCGACGTTGTACGTGTTCTCGAGGCCGGTCGCACCGTAGACGGTGATGGCCGTGTTGCGCGAGTCGGAATTGTCCGTTCCGACGCCGGAGGCCAGCTGCACGACCGAGGAATAGTTGCGCCCCGTGGGCAGCGCCTCGAAGGTCTTCGCGTCCAGGTTGCGCCCGACGACTGTCGAGTCCGTCTCGACGGCCGCAGCCTCCGCGGTGACGGTCACGGCCTCGGTCTTCGCGGGGATCAGCTCGATCGTGATCGAGGCGGCCTGCGTCAGGGCCAGCTGCACCGTCTCGCTGCGCGGGGCAAACCCGTCGAGCGTGGCGGACACCGTGTACTTGCCCGGCGGGAGCAGCGTCAGGACGAAGCGCCCCTCGGCATCCGTGACGGCGATTCGCGAGCCCTGGAGATTGGGGCTCTTGGCCTCGACGGTGACACCCGGCAGGGCCGAGTGCGACGTTTCCACGACACCCCGGATGCTTCCGGTCGTCTGGGCAGACAGTGGAACCAGACCGCCCGACAACAGGATGAGCGCCGCGAACACGCGTACCACGAGGTTTCTCATGGGGAACTCCTTGCGGTTTTCAGTTTTGGCTAACGCTAAGGCCGCGGCAATCGCGGTGTCAAGTGATCAAGCGAGACGGGATCAGCCTCGCTTGCCGCTCCGATCGAGCAGCTTCACGATGTCCTTGAGCTCCTTGAGAACGACCCGGCGATCGAAGCCCGGAGAGGGCTCGGCCGGCGCGGGTTTCGCGGTGACCTGCAGTTTTTCGGATGCCGCGGCGCGCGGCGCCGGCGCTTCGGCCTTGCGAGCCGCGGGCGCGGCGACGGTCTTGCGTTGTTCGGCAATGGGGGGCGCCGGAGCGAGGCCTCCGTCGAAGCGGCCTTCCACGATCTCGGCCTCGAGCCGCTTCTTGGCGCCCGCGACGGTGAATCCCTCGTCGTAGAGCAGCTCGCGGATGCGCGAGATCATCTTGACGTCGCGGGCGGTGTAGAGCCTGGTCGAGCCCTTGTCCTTGCCTTCCGAGAGCGAAGGGAACTCCGTCTCCCAGTAGCGCAGGACGTAAGGCGCCACTTCCGCGATACGGCACGCCTCGGCGGGCCTGTAGACCTCGGCCTCCCCCTTCGCCACGGCCGTAATCTACCCCGAACGGGGCTTGCGTTGGGAGGACTTTGAGCGGCTGCGCGATTCCCCCGCGCGGCGGCCCGAGCGTTCACGGACGAGGATGCGGATCGGCGCCCCGGCGAAGTCCGCTCCCTCGCGGATGAGGTTGTCGATGCGCCGCTCCTCCGAAAAGTGCAGCGGATCGGCGCGACTGGCCACGAGGGCGAAGGTCGGCGGCGCGACCCCCGTCTGGGCGACGTAGAAGACCTTGAAGGGCCGGCCCGACGCCGAGCGGGGCGCCTTGTCCCGCAGCGCCCGGCCGAGCACCCGGTTGAGCTCGCCCGTCGAGATGCGGCGGTGCCGGTTCTCGGCCACCTGGGCGGCCGTCTTCAAGATGCGCGAGACGCCGCGGCCCGTCTTCGCCGACGTCAGGATCACCGGCGCGTGGCGCGCGAACGGGATCTGGGACGCGAGCGCCGCCTGAAAGTCCTCCGCCGTCCCGGTCTCGCGGTCTCCCGCCACGTCCCACTTGTTGGCCACGAGGATCAGGCCGCGGCCCGCATCGACGGCGTAGGACGCCACGCTCGCGTCCTGCCCCGTCGGGCCCTCGCTCGCGTCCACGACCAGGAGGGCCACGTCGCACTCCTCGATGCGCTTCTTCGCCTGCAAAACCGACAGGACTTCGGGCCCCTGCTCGGTCTTGCCGCGGCGCCGGATCCCCGCCGTGTCGACCAGTCGGAACCGCCGCCCCGCCACTTCGATGCGCGCGTCGACGGAGTCCCGCGTCGTGCCCGCGACCTCCGACACGATGGCGCGGTCTTCCCCGAGCAGCGCGTTGACGAGCGACGATTTTCCGACGTTGGGCCGCCCGACGACCGCCAGCGCGATCTCGTGGCCCGGGCCATCGGTGTCGGCCCGCGATTCGCCCGTGCCGCCCGAAGACGTCAGGCGCTCCGCGATCACCGTCTGCAGGTCGTCGATGCCGATGTCGTGCTCGGCCGAAACGCCATAGACCTCGGGAAACCCGAGCTCCCAGGCTTCTCCCTCGCCTTCGCTTCCGGCGCGACGATCGATCTTGTTGGCCACGACCGCGCACTCGCGGCCGGCCTCGCGGATGACGCGGGCCGCCGCGCGGTCGCCCGCGAGCACGCCCGCGGAGGCATCCATGACCAGGAAGACGAGGTCCGCGCCCTTGATCGCCGCGACCGCCTTGTCGCGCACGGCCGCGGGGATCTTCTCCTTGCCACCGGGGTCGTACCCACCGGTGTCGAGGAGCAGGTAGGCGCGGCCGTCCGGGAGTTTGGCCTCGGCCTCGAGGACGTCGCGCGTCATTCCGGGCAGGTCGTGGACGATCGATTTGCGCCGGCGCACGAGCTTGTTGAAGATCGACGATTTCCCGACGTTCGGGCGCCCGGCGATGACGACGCGGAACGGGCCGCCCTTCTTCTTCGTCACTTCTTCGCCTTCGTCACTCCCCCTTCGAGGTGCAGCTCGAAACGCGGATGCGTGAACGGGTGGACGTCGGGAAACCGCGTGAAGATCCATCCCCCGAAGATTTCCTTGCCCTTGTCGAAGACCGTGATCCGCGCTGCGGGATTCTGGGGCTCGACGCCGTCGGACGTGATCGCGCCGCCGCCCATCGTGAAGGCCGGGAGAAACGTGTCCGCGCGCACGACCAGCGAAGGATCGGGCAGCGGTGTGGCTCCCCCGAGCGGGACCTCGATGACCCCTTCCTTCCCGTCGGACTTGTCCTTCCAGGCGATCTTGATCCCGGTGTACGCCTGAGCCACCTCGGGCGGGACCTCGAGCCGCGTCGGCACGTCCGCCCCGGGCCCGGCGTTCATGCCGCTGCCGGAGTCTGCCGTCGCCGCGACGGCCACCTCGTGAGAGACCGCCATCCGGACGTTGGGGTCCGGCCGGCCGTGCTCCTTGCAGGCGAACGTCCCGACGCAAATCGCAACACCTGCCCCGATCGTCAGCATCCGTCTCATCGTGATTTCCTCCGTCTTGCCTTGTCCCGCCCGAACGTCGCCGCGGCCGCGCCCTTGACCGGGGGCTTGCGCGGCGCCGGAGCCGGAGCCGTTTTCGTTCCGGCGAGGCGAAAGTCCAGCCGCCGCCGCACTTCGTCGATTGCCACGAGCTTGACCCGGATCGAGTCGCCGAGGCGGTAGGTCGTCCCGCTCGCCCGGCCTCGCAGCCGGTGCTGCTTCTCCTCGTAGACGAAAAAGTCGTTGCCGAGGGCCGTCATCGGGACGAGCCCCTCGACGAAGAAGTCCTTGAGCGTGACGAACACGCCGAAGGACGCCACTCCCGTCACGTACGCGTCGAACTCGCGCTGGAGCTTGTCCTTCATGAATACGATCTTCTTCCAGAGCAGGCTCTCGCGCTCGGCCTGCTCCGCCCGGCGCTCGCGGTCCGAGCTGAACGTCGAGACCTCCCGCAGCCGTCCGTTCATCGCCTCGAGGTCCTGGGCGGCAATGGGCCGTCCGTCGGCCAGCAGGCGCGACAGCTGGCGGTGCACGATCAGATCGGGATACCGCCGGATCGGCGAGGTGAAGTGGCAGTAGTAGGGCGCCGCGAGCGCGTAGTGGCCGCGGCATTCCTCGCTGTAGACGGCCTTGCGCTGCGCCCGCAGGAGCAGGTCGTGGAGCAGGCGCTCCTCGGGCTTCCCGTCGATCTCCTTGAGCAGGCGCTGGAACTCGGACGGCGGCAACTCGGCGAGGTCGCCCTTCATCTTGTATTCGAAGGTCTCCAGGATCTCGCGCAGGTCGACGAGCCGGTCCGGATCCGGCTTGTCGTGGACGCGGTAGATCGCGGGCTGCTTTGCAAAGAGCAGCTTCTTCGCGACCGCCTCGTTGGCGGCCAGCATGAACTCCTCGATGAGGCGGTGGGCGACGTTGCGCGACTCGGGGATGATGCCGACGACGAACCCCGCGTCGTCGAGCACGATGTCCGCGTCCGGAAGGTCGAAGTCGATCGAACCGCGGGCCTCGCGCCGCTCGCGCAGCAGCGCCGCGACCTGGCCCATCAGGCGGAAGTCCTCGAGGAACCGGCCGTACCGGCGGGCGTCGTCCGGATTCGACGGCCCCTCGAGGATGCGGGCGATCTCGGTGTACGTCATCCGGTGGGCGCTGCGGATCACGCCCTTCGTGAACTCCGAGCCCGTGACGCGGCCCCTCGCGTCGAGCTCCAGGATCGCGGACAGCACGAGCCGGTCGACGTGCGGGTTGAGCGAGCAGAGACCGTTCGACAGCCGCTCCGGCAGCATCGGCAGCACGCGCCCGGGGAAATAGACGGAGGTCCCGCGGGAGCGCGCCTCGTCGTCGAGCACCGAGCCCTCCTCGACGTAGTGCGAGACGTCGGCGATGTGCACGCCGATGCGGTAGCCGGACCCCGTCTTCGTCACCTCGATGGCGTCGTCGAAGTCCTTCGCGGTCTCGCCGTCGATCGTGATGATCCGGTGGTCGCGGAAGTCGCGCCGGCCGAGCAGGTCGTCGGTGCGGACCTCCTCCGGGAAGCGCTCGGCCGCCGCGACGACCGGCTCCGGAAAGCGGGTCGGCAGGTTGTGCGAGCGCAGCACGATCTCGATGTCCACGCCCGGCTCGCCGAGAAAGCCGAGCTTCTCTTCGACGACGCCGTGGGCGACGCGGCGCCCGTCCGGAAAGTCGGTCAGCCGCGCCTGGACGATCTCCCCTTCGCGCGCGCCGAGGGTCTCGCCGTCCTCGATGCGGATGACGGCGTCGATCTTCGGGTCGTACGGCAGGACGATCTTGCGCCCGTCCTTGGTCTCGAAGCGCCCGACGACCCTCTCGCGGGCGCGGTCGAGCACGCGGACGACGACGCCCGACGTGCGTCCGGCATCCCTGCCGCCTTTGCGTCCACCGGTCGCCCGGGCCTTCTCTTCGCGGGCCAGGACCGTGTCGCCGTCCATCGCGCCGTGCATCCCGATCCGGGGGACGAAGAGGTCGTCGCCCTCCTTGACGAGGACGAAGCCGAACCCCTCCGGGCGGACCGTGATCCGGCCGGCGATCATGCTCGAAAACTCGATCGCGGAGTACTTCTCCCCCCGGACCCGGGTGATCTCCCCGCGCCGCTCCAGGGCGTCCAGGCGCGAGCGAAAGGCGGTTTCCTCCATGTCGCGGAGGCGAAAGGCCTTCATCAGCTCCTGGAAGGAGAGGACCCGGGAGCCCTTGTCGCGAAGGCGTTCGAGGATGTCGGAATCGGGTGGCAGCACGGGCCGGAGTCTATCTTGCAGGGGTCTTTCGGGCGGGCCCGGGCGCCGGCGGCGGCAGCACCGGGAGCGGGCCCAATCCGTCCGCTTCACGGCGCCGCCAGCGCATCGCGCGCTCGTGCGCCGCGGACATCTCCCGCGCGAACCCCGCGATCTCCGGCGCGAGCGCCTCCACGCGGCCGAGCTTTTCGAGCCCCGCGCCGACCAGGCGCGCGCACCCCGCGGCCTGACCCTGCGCCGCTTTGTGACAGCCTGCCGCGATCTGGATCAGGCCCTGGAGCAGAAGCCGCACGTCGCCCCTCTCCACGCGCCATGCCTCCTCCCAGGCTTCGTGCGCCTCGAAATACCTGCCCGCGTTGAAGAAGAGACGCCCGCGCTCGAGCCGCTCACGGGTGGCATTCGGGCTTGTTGTGTCCTCCGTCACAGCGCGCGCAGGCCTCTCGCCCCTACCCTCGGGGATGATGTCCGGGCCTCGCGATCTCAGTCATTCGGAGCTCGAGCGCTGCGGCCTCGCCGTCATCCAGCGCAATCCCCCGGCGGGTGAGCCGGTGACGCTCGTCTACTGCCTTCGCTGTGGAAGCCAGGTTTCCCCCGATCGCCGCAGCTCCGACCCCGACGGATGGTGGGCCTGCGTCCGGGGTTGCAATACCAAGTACAGCGCTGTGCCTTCGCGTCCGCAGGCGCGCCCCACGACCTGAAGAGGGACGCGAGCCGGGACTCCCCGTTATTCGGCGGGTTCTGACTCGAGCGGCCGGTCCGAACCGGCCCACAGGTTCTTGATGTCGTCCCCGTGCTGTTTGGTCGGGTGGCCGTAACGCAGCGTGTGCTCGCCGCCGTTGCGATTGAGATTGCGAACGATGTCGTCCATCCGCTCGGCATCCAGCCGCGGCTGACCGTTCAGCCGGTCGCGCACTTCGCGGTCCGAGAGATACATCGGCCGACCCCCGTTGATGACGACGCGGATCGAGCCTCCGACGGCGACGCGGTGAAGGGCGACTTCGATGTGCTTCATGTCCCGATTGTACCCGCTGGCTCACTGGAACGACGGAAGATCGCCCGATTCTCCTCGAAAATTCTGCTCTAACGCTTGATTCCTGAGCGGCTTGCCGATAATCTCTCGGGCCCTGCGAAAGTGGCGGAACTGGTAGACGCGCAGGTTTCAGGAACCTGTGGGTAACACCGTGGGGGTTCGAGTCCCCCCTTTCGCACCAACGCCCTTCAGCTGTCTCGACCTGACCGGCCTTCAGTCCTCCAGGGTCGGGAGCGAATTACCGCGCTCGACATCCAGGCTGACACCACGCAGCGCGTGCACGCGGTTTCGCCGAGGCCGTAACGTGTGGACGTCCTCCACGCGAATGATGGCGGACTCGGCGGACGGGCTCGGGGACACTCGCGTCGAATTCCGGCTGCGCGTTCGCCATGGCGAGGCATTTAGTCGGAGTTCATTCGCCGAGTTCTATCCTCCCGCGTGCGCATCGAGATCCGCCTCGACCTCCCCGAACATGGGTCGTCCCCCAGGGCGCCGTGGCAGATCACCGTGGACGGAAGGCGCACCGAACCCTCGCTCAAGACGATGGACGAAGTGATCGAGTGCCTGATGCGCCTGGGCGTGGAGCCGGCCGCGGCGCAGGGGCACGCGAGCCGAGTGACCCGCACGGCACCTCACCACGCGTTCGACATCCCGTCCCGCGACTAGCTCGGACGGGCGGCGCGGGCCAGCCCGCCGCATTTCTCTCGACGACGTTTCGCCTCGAGGAGTTCAGGCCGGGCGGACGATCTCGCGGACTCCGCCTTCGCCCGCGACGATCATCTGCGAGGCGATGCCGCAGAAGAGCCCGTGCTCGATGATGCCGGCGCGCGCGGCCAGAAGGGCGGCGAGCCCGACCGGATCGGCGATCGGCCCGAACGCACAGTCGAGGATCCAGTTGCCCTGATCGGTCTCGTACGGCTTCCCGTCCGCCGCCCTGCGCACGGCGGGCTTGCCGCCGAGCGACTCCAGGAACCGCTGCTGGGACTGCCACCCGAAGCGGGAGACCTCGACGGGCAGCGCGTGCCCTGTGCCGAGCGCTCCCGAGAGCTTCGACTCGTCGACGACGATGACGACGCGGCGGCTCGCCTCGGCGACGATCTTCTCTCGGAAGAGCGCGCCTCCCCCGCCCTTGATCAGGTTCAGCGCCGGGTCCACTTCGTCCGCGCCGTCGATCGTCAGGTCGATCGCCCGCGGCAGGTCCTCGGACAGGAGCGGGATCGAGAGGCGCCGCGCTTCCTCCTCCGTCGCGCGCGAGGTGGGAAAGCCGACAACGTCCCGGAGGGCCCCCGAGGCGAGCAGCTCTCCGAGGCGACGCGTCGCGAAGATCGCCGTCGAGCCCGTGCCGAGGCCGACGACCATCCCGGAAGCGACGAGCGCGGCCGCGCGCTGCCCCGCCTGTTTCTTGAAGGCCGCGAAGCGGTCGCCGCCCGGTTCCGTCATGGGCGCCGGCTCAGGCGGGCGGAAGTCCGAGCTCGATGTCTTCCTTCGGGATCCCGATCGCGGTCTCCCGGAAGCCCATGTCCACGCACACGAAGCAGGCCTTGAAGGTCCTGTCCGTCGCCATCTTGAGCTCGCGCGCCGTGACGAAGACTTCGCGCCGCGGGTAGCGCTCGTCGACGCGCTGCAGCGCGAGCAGGACGCCCCCGCGCAGGCGCGCGCGCTGGGCGATGACGAACTGGTGCGGCGGCTCGTGCGTGCACTGGCACACGGCGGCGGCGGCGACCTCAGTGCTCACTGGTCTCCTCCTCCTGCGACGCCAGGTTCGCCACGGCGAGCGCGGCGTCCACGCTCGGGAAGACGCGGAACACGGAATCCAGGTGCGTGATGCGAAAGACCGAGGCCACGCGGTCGCGCGGGTTCACGAGGTAGAAGCGCCGGCCCTGCGCCTCGAACTTCTTCAGCCCGCCGACGAAGACACCGATCGCCGTCGAGTCGAGGTGCTCGAGGTCCGAGAGGTCCAGGACGACGGCGCCCGTCCGGTCGTTGCCGATCTTTTCGAAGCGTTCCTGGAGCGCCCGCGTCGCGTCGCCGAGCGCGAGCGTGCCGCCGATCTTCAGGATCGTGTGGGAGCCGCGCTCTTCCTCGGACAGCTTCATCGTTCCCCCTCAGTGCGCCGCGGGGCTCTCGCTGCCGCCCTTGCGCACGAGGACGCCGCCGCGCGCGACCAGCTCCTCGCCCGACCGCACCTCGCCGTCGAAGCGGAAGATCGCGCCGAAGTGCGCCGCGAGGCGCACCGTGATGTCCAGGGTCTCGCCCGCCTGCGGCAGCCGTTCGGCCGCGAAACCCTCGATTCCGGCGAGGAATCCGGCGCGCGCGAGCTCCGCGTCGCCGCCCTCGAGCAGCAGCGCCGCCTGGGCGATCGCCTCGGCGTAGAGGAGCGAGCTCTGCCAGCCCGCGCCCATCGATCCCCGGGCGTTGGCGGTGATCCGGGCGCGGACGGTGCCCCGGGAAAAGGCCGCGTCGCGCTCCTCCACGATCGCGTCCACGAATCGGAACGGGTACTCGTGGGGAATCGCGGCGGCGGGCATCAGGCGGTCTTCTTCTGCTCGATGAAATCGCAGAGCGCGTCGACCGAGGCGAAGGCCTTGACCCCGACCTCCTCGTCCTCGACCTTGATGTGGAACTCCTGCTCGAGCCCGAGGACGAGCTCCAGGGCGTCGATCGAGTCGAGCCCGAGGCCCTCGCCGAAGAGCGGCGCCTGGTCCTCGATCGTCTTCGGGTCGATGTCGAGCTTCAAGCGCCGCACGATCAAGTCCTTGACCTGCGACGCGAGTTCTTGCCGGGACATTGAAAGCTCCTTAAAGGCCGATTATAGACGGGTCTTCTCAGGCCATGCCGCCGTCGGCCCGCCACACTTGCCCGGTGACATAGGAGGCCTTTTCCGAGGCGAGAAAGCCGACGACCGCGGCGATCTCCTCGGGCCTGCCGAATCGGGCCATGGGAATCCGGCCGAGGAACTCGTGGCGGGCCTCCTCCTTCAGGTGCGCGATGATCTCGGTGTCCACGAGGCCGGGCGCCACGGCGTTGACCGTGATCGCCCGCGGGGCGAGCTCCAGGGCGAGGGCCTTCGTGAACGCGATCAGCCCGCCCTTGGCCGCCGAGTAGTTCGCCTGGCCGGCGTGGCCCGAGATGCCGCTGACCGAGACGATGTTGACGATGCGCCCGGAGGTCTTGTGCAGCATGCCCCGGATCAGCGCTTTCGTCACGCGGAAGGCACCCTTCAGGTCGACGTCGAGGACGTAGTCCCAGTCCTCTTCCTTCATGAACGGGAAGAGCGCGTCCTTGATCACGCCCGCGTTGTTGACCAGGATGTCGGCGCCGCCGAAATCCGTCCCGACGCGGTCGGCCATGGCCTTGATTTCTTCGGGTTTCAGGACATCCATCCCGAGCGCGGTCGCCTGGCCGCCGGCGGTTCGGATCTGCCCGGCGGTTTCCTCGGCGCCCTCGAGGTCGCGCTGGCAGGTCAGGACCACGCGCGCCCCGGAGGCCGCGAGCTCGAGGGAGATCGCGCGGCCGATGCCGCGGGAACCCCCGGTGACGACGGCAGTCTTCATGCGACGCCGACTATATCCACGGCCGACCGGATCTTCGCGAGCGTGCCGGCCGGAAGACAACGGGTCGTCCGCTCGATCCAGCGCACCATCCGGGAGAGCATTTCCCCGGGGCCGGCCTCGACGAAGACCCGATTGCCGTCGGCCACGAGGGCCTCGAACGTTTCCTTCCAGAGCGTCGGGAAGCAGAAGGCCGTACCGAGCAGGCGCCGCACGTCGTCCGCCCCGGCGACCGGCACGCCCTCGGGTCCGTAGTAGGGCACGTCGGGCTTGCGGACGGTCGAAAGGCGAGCGATCCGCGGCGCGATCGCCTCGGCGACCGGGCGCATGAGCTCGCTGTGGATGGGCCAGCTCATGGTGAGCGGCAGAACCGACAGGGCGCGGGGCGCGAGCTCCTCGAGGGCGGCCTCGACGCCCCCGGCGCTGCCGGTCAGGACGAACTGGGTGGACGCGTTCACGTTGCCGATCCAGACGAGCGCGCCGCGCGCGCGCAGGCCCGTGAGCGCCTCCTCGACGGCGTCGCGGCGCGCCCCGATGACCGCCGCCATCGCGCCGCGGATCTGCAGGCGCTCGGTCTCCCGCCAGACCGCGACGAGGACGTCGAGCGCTTCCTCGTAGCCGATCGCGCCCGCGGCGACCATGGCGGCGTAATTCCCGAGGCTGTAGCCCGCCGTCGCCGTCGGGCGGACGCCCTGCGCGCACGAGCTCCCGGGCGGCCAGCGTCGAAACGAGATAGACGCCGGCCTGCGCCGCCAGGTTCTCGCGCAGCTGCTCGATCGGTCCCTCGAAGGCCAGCCGCTCGAGGTCGCGCCCGCAGCGCTCGGACGTGAGCGCGAACAGCCGCCGCGCCTCCGGGTCCGCGTCGAAGAAATCGCGCCCCATGCCGACCCACTCGGCGAGCTGCCCCGGAAAGAGGAAGGCGGCGGATCCGCTCATGCCGGCACGAGCAGCGGGAGCACGTCGGCGATCGCCACGCAGCGGTCGCTCGCGAGCCACCGCGCCAGGCGCCCGGGGAAGCGCTTCAAGCCGCCGAAGTGAACGGCCCGCGTGGCAGCCGGCAGACCGTCCATCGCGGGATGCGCGGGATCGAGCTCCCACGGGTGCAGCGTGAAGACGGCCGGCGCGCCGCGGTCGCGAAACGCGCTCTCCGCCTCGGACAGCCGCGTCTCCGAGAGCATGCGGAAGGGCCACGCCCCCCCGAAGGGAAGCGGACGCCCGAACATCCGTCCCGTCAGGGGCGGCAGCTCCGTCAGGGACCATCCGTCCCGCTCGATCCGGTGGGGTCCCCGGGGGTTGTCCGCGCTTCCGAGCGGCGGCACCGGCATCATCGAGGCGTCGCACCGGAAGCCTGCGGCGGCCAGCTCGCCGAGCGCGGAGGACCCGGCGTCCCGGATCGACCACTCGGCGGCGCGGTACGCGCTCGTGCGCAGCTGCGCGGCGTCCTCGATCGACCGCCGCGCCCGCAGCAGGTCCTCGCGAAACTCCGCCGCGGTCATCTCGTCGGCCCGCCGGTGCAGGTCGCCGTGGACGCCGATTTCGTGGCCCCGCCGGCGCGCCTCGCGCACGAGGCCCGGGTAGCGCCGGGCGATCCAGCCCAGGAAGAACACCGTCGCGCGGTGCCGGCCTCCGGCCAGGGCGTCGAACAGGAGAACGAGCGTCTTCTCGACCCGCGGGGCGAACGAATCCCAGCGGCGGGGATCCGAGTAATAGCCATCCCCGCAGACGTGGAACCAGTCCTCCGCGTCGATCGTCAGCACCCGCGGCGCGCGGCCCGGGACGCGAAGGGGGGTGACGATGGGGTCGGACACTGGACGAGGATTGTAGCCGGGGCTCCCCTCACCCCGTCAGGACGAGCCTCAATCCATCTCGAACACTTTGTAGTACACCGCCCCCCAGGAAATGATCCAGGTGTCCCGGAAGGGCCGGTAGTGCGAACCTCCGCCGTAGATCGCCCGGATCGGAACGTGGCGGAACCGCCGCACGTGGGGCGACGCCTTCAGGAGGATCTCCGTCTCGATGATGTATCCGCGCGCGTTCAGGTCGAGCCTGCGCAGGACGTCCGCCGCGATGACGCGGTAGCCAGACTGCGCATCCTCCACGTGGTGCCCGGCCATCCGGGAGAGCACCTCGCTGCCGATCTCGTTGGTGCGGAAGCGGTAGAACGGGATCGCCGCGAGATCCGCCATGCGCGAGCCGATCACGAAATCGTCGCCTTCGCGGGCGGCGTCCAGCATGCGCGGCAGGTCCGACGGGTCGTGCTGCGCGTCGGCGTCGACGAAGGCGACGTGCGTGGCGCCGCCCGAAAGAGCCCGCGCGAGGCCTGCCCGCAGCGCCGTCCCCTTCCCGCCGTTCTCCGAAAGTCGCAGGACCTCGGCGCCCGCAGCGGCCGCCGCGGAACCGGTCCGGTCCGTCGACCCGTCGTCCACGACGATGACCCGCTCGACGTTCGGCGCAAGTCCGCGCACGACCGCCTCGACCGTCTTCTCGGCCTGGTACGCGGGAACGAGGGCCCATGGACGGAAGGGATTCGGCACGCACGGATCGTAACGTCTTGCGGGCCCTCCCGAAAACCCTTATCCCTTATGGCTCTTCGACATGCGTTGACTCGCACCGGCCCTTGTGAAAAAGTTCGGGCGCCCCATGCCAGAGAGTTTCATTCCGATACTCGTCCTGCTCGGTCTCGCCGCGGGGATGGCGGCGACCGTCCTGCTTTTGAACGCGCTCCTCGCCCCCCGCCTGCGCACGCGCCGCAAGCTCGAAGTCTACGAGAGCGGCGTGCCCATGGTCGATGCGTCCCACAAGCGCATCTCGATCAAGTTCTTCGTGATCGCCATGGTCTTCATCCTCTTCGACGTGGAAATCGCGTTCCTCTACCCGTGGGCGCTCGTCTTCCGCTCGGTGGGCTGGCCGCTCTTCGTCGAGATGCTCGCGTTCCTCGGGGTCCTCGCCGTCGGCTACGCCTACATCTGGAAGAAGGGAGCGTTCGACTGGTGAGCCACACCCGGTACCACATCGAGGCCGCGGGAGAGCCGCGGCCGTTCCCGCCGGAGGCGATGGCGCGGATCGAGAAGCTGCTCGAACGCTACCCGACGAAGCAGGCGGCACTGCTGCCCGTGCTCTGGGTCGCGCAGGAGACGTGGGGCTGGATCTCGAAGGAGAGCTCCGAAGAGGTCGCGCGGCTGCTCGGCCTGCCGGTTTCGCACGTCGACGGCGTGCTGACCTTCTACACGATGTTCAACCTGAAGCCGGTCGGCAAGAACCTGCTGCAGGTCTGCACCTCGATCTCCTGCCACCTGCTCGGCGCCGAGGCGCTCGTCGAGCACTGCGGCAGGAGGCTCGGCATCGGCGTCGAGGAGACGACCAAAGACGGCAAGTTCACGCTCGTCGAGGTCGAATGCATCGCCGGGTGCGACAAGGCCCCCTCGATGATGGTCAACGACAAGTACTACGAGCCGATGGACGAGAGGAAGCTGGACCAGCTCCTCGACCGGCTCGCCCGGGAGTCCTGATGGACAAGGTGCTGAGCCGCCGCGTCGGGGTCGCGAACTCGCAGTCGATCGACACCTACCTCGCCGACGGCGGGTACGCGGGCCTGCGGAAAGTCCTGACCGAGTCCTGGCCGCCGGAAAAGGTCACCGAAGAGGTCAAGAAGGCCAACGTCCGCGGACGCGGCGGCGCCGGGTTCTCGGCCGGGGTCAAGTGGGGCTTCCTGCCGAAGGACACGAAGGGCAAACCCGTCTACCTCCTCTGCAACGCCGACGAGTCGGAACCCGGGACGTTCAAGGACCGGCTCGTCATGGAGAACGACCCGCACCAGCTGCTCGAGGGCATGATCCTCGCGTCCTACGCGATCCGTTGCCGCAACGCGTACATCTACATTCGCGGCGAGTTCTACGACGGCGCGCGCATCCTGGACCGGGCGGTCGAGGAGGCGTACGCGAAGGGCTTTCTCGGCGAAAACATCCTCGGCTCCGGCTTCTCGCTCGACCTCACCGTCCATCGCGGCGCGGGCGCCTACATCTGCGGCGAGGAGACGGGCCTGATCGAGAGCCTCGAGGGCAAGCGCGGCCAGCCCCGCATCAAGCCGCCCTTTCCCGCCATCTCCGGCGCCTTCGCCGCACCGACGATCGTCAACAACGTCGAGACGCTCTGCTGCGTCAAGCACGTCATCGACCGCGGCGCCGATTGGTTCCTGACGCTCGGGAGAAACGAGAAGAACGCGGGGCCCAAGCTCTTCTGCATCTCCGGGCACGTGAACCGTCCCGGCGTCTACGAGGCCGCGATGGGGCTGCCCTTCAAGGACCTGATCTACGGCGAGGCGTACGCGCAGGGCATCCGCGGCGGGAAGAAGCTCAAGGCCGTCATCCCGGGCGGCGCCTCGGCCGCGCTGCTCAAGCCGGAAGAGATCGAGGACTGCCCGCTCGACTTCGACGGCGTCGCCGCCAAGGGCTCGATGCTCGGCTCGGCCGCCATCATCGTGATGGACGAGGACACCTGCATCGTCGCGGCCATCATGAACATCCTCAAGTTCTTCTCGCACGAGTCCTGCGGCCAGTGCACGCCCTGCCGCGAGGGCACGACGTGGCTCTACCGGGTGCTCGCGCGGATCGAGAAGGGCGAGGGCCGCGTCGAGGACGTGGACCTTCTGACGCGCGTCGCGGGCCAGATGAACAACGGCATGACGATCTGCGTCCTCGCCGACGGAGCCGCGGCGCCCGTCCTCTCGGCAGTCCCGAAGTTCCGCGACGAGTTCCTGTACCACGTGGAGCACAAGCGCTGCATGGGGGCCGGCAAGCCCCAGCTGGTGACGGCATGAGCAGCGCGCCAACGGCGCCCCCGCCCGCGGCCCCCCCGCCCCCCGAAGGACACGTTCACGGTGACCTTCGACGGGAAGGCCGTCGAGGTCCCGAAGAACCTCAACCTGATCGACGCGGCGAAGCTCGCCGGCGTCGAGATCCCCCACTTCTGTTACCACCCGCGCCTGTCGGTCGTCGGCCAGTGCCGCATGTGCCTCGTCGAGATCGAGGGCGTGCCGAAGATCCAGGCCGCCTGCACGACGCCGCTGCGCGAGGGGCTCGCGGTCAAGACGACGACCGACAAGGTCAAGAGCTCGCGCGCGGCGACGATGGAGTTCCTGCTCATCAACCACCCGCTCGACTGCCCGATCTGCGACCAGGCCGGCGAGTGCACGCTCCAGGACAACTCCTTCGGCTATGGGCAGCAGCTCTCCAACTACGACGAGCAGAAGCGCCAGTATCCGACCTTCGACCGCACGATGATCGGCCCGCACGTCGTCGCGGACATGACGCGCTGCATCCAGTGCACGCGCTGCATTCGTTTCACCCAGGAGATCGCCGGCACGAGCGAGCTGACCTTCCTCGACCGCGGGGGGCGCACGCTCGTCTGGACGCACGACGGCTCGCCTCTGGCCAACGACTGGTCGGGCTGCGCCGCGGACGTCTGCCCCGTGGGCGCCCTGACGGTCCGGGACTTCCGGTTCCGCAGCCGCGTCTGGTATCTCCACAAGACCAGGTCCGTGTGCCCCGGCTGCAACGTCGGCTGCAACGTCTCGATCGAGTCGAAGGACGACGTCGTCTACCGCTTCCTGCCGCGGCTGAACCCGGCGGTCAACGACTACTGGCTGTGCGACCACGGCCGGTTCCTGTCGGAGTCGCTGAATGCCCGGGACGTCCACAAGGCGTCGATCCGGGAGGGCGCGGACGTCCGGGACGCCATCGTTCCGGTCGCGATCGAGCGCGCGGCCCGGGAAATCCGGACGACGATCGAGAAGACCGGCCCCGCCGGCCTCTTCTTCCTCGGCTCGGCCCACCTCGCGAACGAAGAGAACTTCCTGCTGCGCAAGCTCGCCGACCATCTCGCGTGCCCCAACCGCGACGTCGTCGTCGACACGTCGCGCCCGCGCAAGATCAAGTCGAAGACCGAGTGGGTCGAGGGCGACGACGCCGCCCCCAACTTCCGCGGCGCGCGGGATATGGGCCTCGCGCCCGGGAAGAACGGATTCGGTCTCGACGCGGTGCTCGCGGGCAAGGCCACGCCCGAGGTCATCGTCGTGTCGGACGCCGGATTTGCCGCGCTGGCCGACGACCCGGAGAAGGTCGCCGTTCTGCGCAGGGCCCGCTTCCTCGTCGTGGCCGCCCGCAACGGAAACGCCCTGACGCGCGGCGCCGACGTCGTGCTGCCCGCGGCCTCGCTCGCGGAGAAGGAAGGCACGTTCACCAACGTCCAGGGCCGCGTCCAGAAGTTCGAGCGCGCGTTCCTTCCGAAGCCCCCGGTGCGCGCGCACTGGGAGCACATCCTGATGCTCGCGACCGCCCTCGGCTACGGCGACCGCAACTGGACGCCGGCCGACCTGCTCGCGATGATCGCGGCCGAGGTCGAGGGCTACGGCGCCGTGAAGGCGGCGGAGCTCGAGGGCGGCGCGCTGCTCAAGAAGGGCGACTTCGCCTGGGCGGGAACCCCTTGAGCCTGCTCGATTGGGTGATCGTGATCCTGCGCGTGGCGCTGCCCGTGCTGATCTTCCCCCTCTTCGTCGTGCCCCTGACCTGGCTCGAGCGGCGCGGCGCGGCGTTCATCCAGGACCGCCCGGGGCCCAACCGCGTCGGCCCCTTCGGGCTCGTCCAGCCGATCGCCGACATGATCAAGATGTTCTTCAAGGAGGCGATCACGCCGACGAGCGCGGACCGCTTCCTGTACCTGCTCGCGCCCGCGATTGCGGTCTTCGCGGCGCTCTCGACCTTCGCGGTCGTGCCCTACGGCTCGACCATCCACGTCTCCGGCCGCGAGATCCCGATGCTCGGCGCCGACCTGTCGATCGGCATCCTCTACATCTTCGCCATCACGTCGCTCTCGGTCTACGCGATCGTGCTGGCGGGGTGGGCCTCGAACAGCAAGTTCTCGCTGATGGGCGGGATCCGGTCGAGCGCGCAGATCATCTCCTACGAGCTGGCGATGACGACGGCCGCCGCGGGCGTGATCCTCGCCTCGAGCTCCTTCCGCCTCGCGGACGTGATCGCGATGCAGCAGGGCACCTGGCTCGGCGTCATCCCGCGCTGGAACGTCATCCCGCAGTTCTTCGGCTTCGTCGTCTTCTTCATCTCGGCCTTCGCGGAGACCAACCGTCTGCCCTTCGATCTGCCGGAGGCGGAGGCCGAGCTCGTCGCCGGGTACCACACCGAGTACTCGGCGATGCGGTTCGGCGCCTTCCAGATGGCCGAGTACGTCAACGTCATGGTGGTCTCCGCGATCACGACGACCCTCTACTTCGGCGGCTGGTCGCTGCCGGGGTTCCACCCCCAGGGGGTCCTCGGAGCGATCGCCTCGCTCCTGATCTTCATGGCCAAGTCCTTTTTCTTCGTGTGCGTCTTCATCTGGGTCCGCTGGACCCTGCCCCGCTTCCGTTACGACCAGCTCATGAAGATCGGCTGGAAGGCCCTGCTGCCGCTCGCCCTCGCCAACCTGCTCTGGATCGCGGCGCTCGAGATGTGGAAGATGCGCGCATGACGGCAGGGCGCCTGATCTTCGATCTCGCCGCGGCGGCCGCCATCCTCTTCTCCGGCCTCATGGTCGTCGGCCGCAACCCCGTCCGCAGCGTGCTGTCGCTCGTCGTCGCGTTCTTCGCGCTCGCGGTCTGCTTCGTGCTGCTGCTGGCGCCGTTCATCGCGGCGCTGCAGGTGATCGTCTACGCGGGCGCGATCCTCGTCCTCTTCCTGTTCGTCCTGATGCTCCTGAACGTCGGGCGGGAGGTCCCTGACAAGGCCGGCCGGCCGATCCAGGCCGTTCTGGGCAGCGCCGCCGTGCTCGTTTTCGCCGGCCTGCTGCTCGGGATGTTTCGGCACAGCGGCTCCTCCGTCCCGGCGGCGGCGGATCCGGTCAGCCCGGCGATGCTCGGAGACCCGGCGGCGCTCGCGCGCCTGCTCTACTCCGACTACCTGCTCCACTTCGAGGCGATCTCGGTCCTGCTGCTGGCGGCCCTGGTCGGGGCCTTCGTTCTGGCCCGCCGGGAGCACGCATCGTGATCGGCGCGATCCCGCTCTCCGACGTGCTCCTCGTCTCGGGGGCGCTCTTCTCGATCGGCATCGCCGGCGCGCTCCTGCGCCGCAACGCGATCCAGATCTTCCTGTCGATCGAGCTCATGATGAACGCCGCCAACCTCGCCCTCATCGGCTACGGCGCCGCGCTCGGCACGCGCGAGGGCCAGATCGTCGTGTTCTTCGTCATCGCCATCGCCGCCGCCGAGGCCGCCGTGGGCCTGGCGATCTTCGTCGCGCTCTTCCGCCACACCGAGACGATCGACGTGAACAAGATCAACCTCTTGAAGTGGTGAGGCCGACGACCGCATGACGCCGCCGCTCTGGCTCCTCCCCGCCATCCCGCTGGTGGGCTTTGCCATCAACGGCTTGCTCGGCACGCGCCTCGGCAAGTCCTTCGTGACGGCGGTCGGCTGCGGCGCGGCCGGCCTCGTCACGCTCGCCGCCTACGCGCGGCTGATCCCCTTCGCGCAGGGAGACCATGCCACGGTCATCGAACCGGTCGCGAGCTGGATCGCGGTCGGGAACCTGTCGATCGACCTGTCGTTCCGCCTCGACCCGCTCTCGGCCCTGATGCTGTCGTTCGTCACTCTCGTAGGCTTCCTGATCCACATCTACGCGATCGGATACATGCACCACGAGGCGACCGACGCCGGCTACGCCCGCTTCTTCGCGTACCTGAACCTCTTTCTCTTCGCCATGCTGACGCTGGTGCTGGCGGAGAGCTTCCCGCTGATGTTCGTGGGCTGGGAGGGAGTCGGCCTCTGCTCGTACCTGCTCGTCGGCTACTACTTCGACCGGGAGTACGCGGCGCTCGCGGGCCGCAAGGCGTTCGTCGTCAACCGGATCGGCGACTACGGCTTCCTGCTCGGCATGTTCGGCATCTTCGCCACGTTCGGCTCGCTCAACTACACCGAGGTCTTCAAGAAGGCGGCCGAGCAGCCGGCCCTGTTCTCGCCGGCTCTGGCGGCCATCTGCCTCTGCCTCTTCATCGGGGCGATGGGCAAGAGCGCCCAGGTGCCGCTCTACGTCTGGCTGCCGGACGCCATGGCCGGTCCGACGCCCGTCTCGGCGCTGATCCACGCCGCGACGATGGTCACCGCCGGGGTCTACATGGTGACGCGTTGCAACGTCCTGTTTCGCCTGGCCCCCGAGGTCATGCTCTTCGTCGCGGCCATCGGCTGCTTCACCGCCCTCTTCGCCGGCACGATCGCGGTCGCGCAGAACGACCTGAAGAAGGTCCTCGCCTACTCGACGATCTCGCAGCTCGGATACATGTTCCTCGCCTGCGGCGTGGGCGCCTTCTCGGTCGGCATGTTCCACGTCATGACGCACGCCTGCTTCAAGGCCTGCCTCTTCCTCGGCGCGGGCTCGGTCATGCACGCGATGTCCGACGACCTCGACGTCCGCCACATGGGCGGCCTGAAGGCGAAAATGCCGATCACGTACTGGACGTTCCTGGCCGCGACCCTCGCGATCGCGGGCATCCCGCCGTTTGCCGGGTTCTTCTCCAAGGACGCGATCCTCGCGAGCGCCTTCGAGGCGCCGGGCCTCGGCAGGCTGCTGTGGTTCGTCGGCCTCTTCACCGCGGGGCTCACCGCCTTCTACATGTACCGGATCGTCTCGCTGACGTTCTTCGGCCAGTTTCGCGGCACGAAGGAGCAGGCGCACCACGTGCACGAGTCGCCGGCCTCCATGACTTTCCCCCTCGTCGTCCTCGGCTCTCTCTCGGTCGTCGTCGGCTGGCTCGGCCTGCCGGCCGTCTTCGGGGAGCACGCCAACGTGATCGAGCCCTTCCTCGCTCCGATCATCGCGCCCATCGCCGGGCACGAGGCGGCGCACGAGGCCCTTCCCCACGCCACCGAATGGATCCTCATGGCGGTCTCCGTGGCCGTGGCGGCGTCGGGCCTGTACCTCGCCTACCAGTGGTACGCGAAGCAGGGCGGCCGCGCCCCCGCGCGCATTGCCGCCGCCATGCCGGGCGCGTACGCGCTCGTGGCGGACAAGTTCCGCATCGACGAGCTCTACGACGTTCTCTTCGTGCGCCCCTATGCCTGGATCGCGCGCATGCTGTGGAAGGTCGTCGACGTCCTGATCATCGACGGGATCCTGAACGCCAGCGCGTTCCTGGTCGAGCTCGCGGGCGACTTCCTGCGCTTCCTGCAGACGGGCAACGTGCGCAACTACGCGCTGACGTTCTTCCTCGGCCTGATCGCGCTGCTCCTCTTCGTCGTGGGAGCCCTCTGATGGAGCGGCTGCTGGCGGACCACCTGCTGTCCGTTCTCGTGTTCCTGCCGCTGGCGGGCGCGGTGTTGCTGCTGCTCCTGCCGCGCTCGGCGGCGGGCGCCGCGCGCGCTTTCGCCCTCGCCGTCTCGGTCCTCGAGCTCGTCCTCTCGCTCCCCCTCTGGACGCGCTTCGACCTCCTGCAGCAGGGCTTCCAGTTCCGCGAGAAGATCGCCTGGATCCCGCAGCTCGGAATCTCCTACAACGTCGGGATCGACGGGATCTCGCTGCTGCTCGTGCTGCTGACGACGGTCCTGACGCCGGTGTCGCTGCTGTTCTCGTACTCCCACGTCGAGAAGGAAGTCCGCGGCTTCTCGATCGCCTTCCTCATCCTCGAGACCGGGATGCTCGGCAGCCTCGTCGCGCTCGACCTCGCCCTCTTCTACGTGTTCTGGGAGGTCATGCTCGTTCCGATGTACTTCATCATCGGCATCTGGGGCGGCCCGCGGCGGATCTACGCCTCGATGAAGTTCTTCCTGTTCACGATGGCGGGCAGCCTCCTGATGTTCCTCGCCATCCTCTTCATCGCGATTCGTTACCAGGCCGCCACGGGCGCCTGGTCGTTCGCTCTCGAGGACGTCTACGCGGCCGGCGCTCTTCACGGGGCGCGTCGAGACGCTGCTCTTCCTCGCCTTCGCCCTGGCCTTCGCGATCAAGGTGCCCGTTTTCCCGCTGCACACGTGGCTGCCCGACGCGCACACGGAGGCGCCCACGGCCGGCTCGATCATCCTGGCCGGCGTCCTGCTGAAGCTCGGCGTGTACGGGTATCTGCGGTTCGCCCTGCCCCTCTTTCCCGACGCGGCGATGCGCTTGGCCCCCTGGCTCGGGGTCCTCGGCGTCATCGGGGTCGTCTACGGCGCCCTGGTGGCCTACGCCCAGCACGACATGAAGCGGCTCGTCGCCTACTCCTCGGTGTCGCACCTCGGCCTCGTCGTCGTCGGGGTCGGCGCCTTCACCACGATGTCGCTCACGGGCTCGGTCGTCCAGATGATCAACCACGGGCTCTCGACGGGCGCCCTCTTCCTGCTCGTCGGCGTCCTGTACGAGCGCCGCCACACGCGCGAGATCGACGCCTACGGCGGCATCGCCGGCGTGGTCCCCGTCACGACCACACTCTTCGTCATCGCCACGCTCTCCTCGATCGGCCTGCCCGGCCTGAACGGGTTCGTCGGCGAGTTCCTCATCCTCCTCGGGACGTGGACGTCGCCCCACCGCTGGTGGGCCGCCGCGGCCACGAGCGGCGTGATCCTGTCGGCGATCTACATGCTGACGCTCGTGCAGCGCGTGTTCTGGAACCCGTTCGCCCACGAGGAGAACCGGAAGCTGACCGACGTCCGGCCGAGCGAATTCGTCGCGGCCGCCGTGCTCGTCGTCCTGATGGTGTGGATCGGCGTCCGGCCCAACGACGTCCTCGACCGGATCCGCCCGTCGGTCGAGCACCTCCAGAAGGTGGTCGCCGCCAAGCAGCGGGCCGCCGCCTTCACGGGGAGCACGGCGCCGTGACGCCGGACCTCGTGAGATTCACGCACGCGGACCTGCTGTCGATCGCGCCGGAGATCGTGCTCGCGCTGACGGGCTGCCTCATCCTGCTCGTCGAGGCCTTCGCGCCCGGCCTGCGCCGCTGGTTCGCGACGCTGGCGCTCGCGGGCGTCGCGGGTTCGCTCTACTTCCTGCTCGAGGCGCCCCGTGTCACGACCTTCGGCGGGCGCTTCGACACGTCCACGCTGACGGTCCTCATCGGCCTCTTCCTCGGCGCGGCCGCGGTCCTCGCGATCCTCATGGCCAGGCCGTATCTCGAGCGCGCCGGCGAGGAGAAGGGCGAGTTCTACGCGCTGCTGCTCTGGGGCCACCTGGGCGTCTCGCTCATGACGCGCGGCCTCGACCTCGTGATCGTCTTCATCGGGCTCGAGACGCTGTCGCTCGCCTTCTACGTCCTCGCGGGCTTCTTCCGCAGCGTGGCGGCCTCGTCGGAAGCCGGGCTCAAGTACTTCCTGACGGGCGCGTTCGGCTCGGCCTTCACGCTGTACGGCGTGGCGCTGCTCTTCGGCGCGAGCGGCGGGACGAAGATCGAGGGGCTGGCCCGTCCGGGGCTCGCGGACAGTCCGGCCGTGATCTTCGGCCTGCTCCTGCTTCTCGTCGGCTTCGGCTTCAAGATGTCCCTCGCGCCCTTTCACGCCTGGGCGCCGGACGTCTACCAGGGAATGCCCACGCCCGCCGTCGCCTACCTTTCCGTCGCGCCCAAGGGCGCGAGCGTGATCGTCCTGTACCGCGTCTTCTCGGCGGCGTTCGAGGGCGGGATGCCCGATCGCTTCCGCGCCGGCATCATCGGCCTGGCGATCCTCTCCATGACGCTCGGCAACGTCGTGGCGCTGGCGCAGCGCGACATCAAGCGGCTGCTGGCCTACTCGGGCATCGCGCAGATGGGCTACGTGACGATCGCGCTCGCCGTGTTCGGCCGGGACGCGCTCGCCGCCGCCATCGTCTTCTTCTTCGCCTACCTGGCCTCGAACGCCGGAGCCTTCGCCGCCGTCGCGTCCCTCTACCGCGACGAGACGAAACCGCACCCCGTCGCGCTGCTCGCCGGCGCCGGACGCCGCGCCCCGTTCGCCGCCGCGGTGCTCGCCCTGTGCCTCTTCTCGCTGGCCGGCATCCCCGCCACGGCCGGCTTCATCGGGAAGTTCTTCCTCTTCAAGGCCGCGCTCGAGAAGGGCTTCTACACGCTCGCCCTCGTGGGCATCGCCAACAGCCTGATCTCCATCGGGTACTACCTGAAGGTCGTCTACATCCTCTACATGCGCGAGCCCGTCGAGGCGGATGCGCCGCCGGCGCTCGCGCCCGCGGACCGCCTCGCGCTCGCGCTGTGTGCCGCGGCGATCCTGGGCTTCGGCATCTTCCCGTCGACCCTCTGGGAGGTCGCCCGCAACGCGGCGGCGACCCTCCCGTTCGCAGGTCCCTGAGCCAACCGTTCACCGGCAGTCGATCCCGCCAACCGCGAAGGAGAGACGAATGGCACAGAAGCGCAAGCCCGCCCCGGCCTCCCCGGAGAACCTGAACCCCTACGAGTTTGCCCTCACCCAGTTCGAGCGCGCCGCGGAGTTCCTGGAGCTCGACGCGGGAACGCGCGAACTCCTGAGCACGCCGAAACGGCAGCTCACCGTCTCGGTGCCGATCAAGCTCGACAACAAGAAGATCAGGGTCTTCACGGGTTACCGCGTCCAGCACTCGATCGCGCGCGGTCCCTCCAAGGGCGGCATCCGCTTCCACCCGGGCGTCACGCTCGACGAGGTCAAGGCGCTGGCGATGTGGATGACCTGGAAGTGCGCGGTCGTCAACATCCCCTTCGGCGGCGCCAAGGGAGGCATCACGGTCGACCCGAAAGCGCTCTCGATGGACGAGAACGAGCGGCTGACCCGCCGGTACACATCGGAGATCGCCATCGTCCTCGGCCACGACCGCGACATCCCCGCTCCCGACGTCTACACGACGCCGCAGCACATGGCCTGGATCATGGACACGTTCTCGATGACGCAAGGCTACTCGACGCTCGGCGTCGTCACGGGCAAGCCCATTCCGCTCGGCGGCTCGGCCGGCCGCAACGAGGCGACGGCCGAGGGCTGCTTCGTCACGATCGACGAGGCCGCCAAGCGCATGCACCTGCCGTTGAAGGGCGCGACCGCGGCCGTCCAGGGGTACGGCAACGCGGGGATGCACGTGGCGCGGTTCCTGGAAGAGGCCGGCGTCAAGGTGCTCGCGGTCTCGGATTCGCGCGGGGGCATCTACGACAAGAAGGGCCTGCGCACGGAGCTCGTGAACGCGGCCAAGAAGAAGAAGGGCAGCGTCAACGCGGCCGAAGGCCAGAAGATCTCGAACGCGGAGCTGCTCGAGCTGCCCGTCGACATCCTCGTGCCCGCCGCCCTGGAGGGAGCGATCACGCGGTCGAACGCCGCGCGCGTCAAGGCCAAGATCGTGGCCGAGGCGGCCAACGGCCCGACCACGCCCGACGCCGACGACATCCTGCGCGCCAACGGCACCATCGTCATCCCGGACATCCTCGCCAACGCCGGTGGCGTCACGGTGTCGTACTTCGAGTGGGTTCAGGACCTCTATTCGTTCTTCTGGGACGCGGAGGTCGTCCGCAATCACCTCGAGCGATCGATCCGGCGCGCCTACGAGGACGTCGCCGAGACCGCGCGCCGGCACGATACGAACCTGCGCACCGGGGCGCTGATCCTGGCGGTCGGGCGGGTCGAGGAGGCGACGCGGCTGCGGGGACTGTTCCCCTAGGCCGGACGTCTAGGGCTCCGACTCCTGGATCAGGATCGCCCGCACGGGCGACGCGTCGAGGTCCTCGAGTCGCAGGGGCAGCGCCACGAGCTGATAAGCGCCCTCGGGTACAGCCGAGAGGTCCAGGTCCTCGAGGAGCGCGACGCCGTTGCCGAGCAACGCGCGGTGCGCCGGCAGATCCTCGCTGTCCTCCGGATCGATCGACGCCGCGTCCGTCCCGACGAGCACGGTCCCCTTCTGGGCCAGCAGCATCGCCGCAAAAGGCGACAGCGAGGCCTTTCCCCCGCTGCGGAAGAGGACGCGCGCGATGCCGAGCGCCTTGCGCGGCAGCGCATCCGGGCCGACCTCTCCGAACCCGGGAAGGTCCACCACGCGCGCCGGCCCCACGTAGGCCGCCAGCGGAATCTGTCCGATCGTCCTGCCGTCGGCAAACACGTGGCTCGGCGCATCCACGTGCGTCCCGCAGTGGGCGCTCATCGAGAAGTTGGTGGAGCCCCACGGCGATCCGTCGCCCGGGCTCCGCGTCTCACGCCAGCTGAACGCCGTGTCCCCCGGCCACACCGGCGTCTCCTCGTCGAGGCGGCGCGAGATGTCGTAGATCTTCATCGCATCCGGCGCACGGTCTTCTTCTCGGCGAAGCGCTCCGCGACGTGCGGGTCGTAGCCCTTGTGCCGAGGGTGGACCGGCATCTCGCGGTACTCCGCGTCGCAGCGGTAGCAGATCGTGACCGGACGGATCTTCGCGGCCACGATCCAGTCGACGACGACGGTCGCGAGGAGCACGGGAGTGAACCAGATCCACCCGAACTTCCAGCCGACGAAAAATGCCGCCGCCAGCGACACGCCCATGATCAGGCAGCCCAGCCGCTGGTCGAAGTCCTTCTGGAGAAAGAACGCATGATTGCCGCAGAACGCGCACTGCTCGACGCCCTCGGACGACAGCACCTCTTCGAACCGGGCCGCGTACGCCTTGCCGCACTTGGCGCACGCAAACTCGCCCGAGTCCTTCTCCGCGTGCTCGCGCGCCGTGAAGCAATCCGCGCAGTAGTACCTCGCCCGCATCGTTCTCGGCAGGCCGTTACGCCGGGAACCCGGTCGCCACCGTCAGGTAGGACGAGAGCAGCTCGCCGATCAGGACGAACACCAGGGCGACGTAAAGCAGCCCCGTCGCCGCCTGGTTCGACTTCATCTCCGCCGTGCGCCAGATGAAGTACGAGAGCGCCAGCGGCCCCACGATGCCCCACAGGACCCGGAAGAGGAAGAAGAGCGCGTCCTTCTCGAGCGACAGGAGCGTGTGCAGCCCCTCGGACGCTGGATGCGTCGCGACCGAAAGCGCGAGGTACAGAGTCCGGAACACCGCCAGCCCCGCGAACAGCGCCGCGCCCCGCGCCAGCAGCTGGAACGGAAGCGACCGCGACACGAGGTACCAGTGACCCAGGTTCATGATCAGGACGACCGATCCGAAGAAGAGCCCCCCCGCCATCGCGCCGACGACCGTCCAGCCACTGCCCGAATCGAGCGGCGCCACGAGCGCCACGCGCGCCAGACTCCAACTCGCACAGATCGAACCCGCAAGAAGCACCGCACGCCCCGGCGAGGCCCAGCCCCAGTGCGCCAGGAGCGTGTAGACCGCCAGCAGCCCCGCCGCCGCGACCGTCATGCCGTGCGGGAGCCCCGCCGGCTTCACCAGGAGCACCAGGCCCCCGAAGATCGCCGCCAGCGCCCCATGGAGCGAAAAGAAGCCCCTTCCCAGCACCGTCGGCGGGAAAAAGAGAAGCAGGAAGGCCGTGCCCGCGCAGGCCTCCAGCAGAAAAAGACCGAGACCCGAAAGCGCCATGCGGCGCCGATTCTATCCGGTCGCCGCGGCCGCCTTAACCTCGTCCGCGATCTGCCCCACGTAGTCGATCAGCCCGTGATCGCCGTCCGGCAGCGCGATGAACCGCGACCCCGGCTTCAAGCCCCCACTCGCCTCCCACCGCCGCCAGGTCTGATAGACGCCATCGAAGGGCACGCTTTCGTCTTTCGCCCCCATCAGGATCGTCACCCGATCACGCGGCGCGTCCCGGTCGCTGTCGACGAGCGCCATTTCCTCGAAGAAGCGGCGGTGGATCGGGACCTCGCGATTCATCCCGTGATGAAAAAACGGGAGGGGATCGCCGGCAGCGAGCTTCTCGATCCACCGATTGCCGAACGCCAGGGCCGGAGCGATCAGGACCAACGGCGCCCGCAGACCCTTTCGCGACGCCTCCAGCGCCGCCATCGCTCCGAGCGAGCTGCCGACAACCACCGCCGGCGGATCGGCCTCCGCAGCACGGATGGCGGCAGCGACAATTAGCCGGAAGTCGAGTTGCGCGAAGGAAGGTTGGTTCAGGTCGGGGGCGACGACGCGGAATTCCTTTGCAGGGAGCGCGTCACGCAGCAGCGCGATTTTTCGACCGGCGGGTGAGGAGGCGAAGCCGTGGAGGTAGAGGACTGCTGATACCACGGAAGATACCTGAGAACTCATCGCGACCTGCTTGAACAGTAACGGAAGAACGGACTCACGCCGAAGTCGGCGAGGACATTGCGCTCGATGCGTCGGAGGCTAGCCGAGCATGGATCAAGACGCCAAGCAGTCTCATGAGTCCCCTTTCTTTATTCGCTCGAGCTGACTCCGAATGGCTCGGAAGGCTTCTTTGTCATTCTTGCTCCTAGTGAGCGTTTCCCTTAGAAGCGCTATCGCTGCAGATCGCTCTTTCTCGAGCGATTCCCGCTCAATGATCGGAAGAGCCGCCACCAGCTCGGCAGCAGCCTCAGCGCAGCGCCCTTCAGCGATCAAGGTCTCCGCAAGGAGCACGCGGATGTAGCACTCCCGTACGGAACCTCCGTATTCACGGTACGCACGAATGGCCGACCGATAGCCGTCGATGGCGGCCGGAAGGCAGCCTTGGTCACGAAGCTTCTCCGCAACTACCGCGAAAAAGTCCGCGAGGGCCCATGGCACTCCCGACGCTTCGATCAGAGGTAGAGCTTGGCTAAAGATTTCTCCGGAGGCGCGGAACTCTCCCCGCGACCCGCGCAGATCGCCGATATGCAGCATGGAGAGACCGAGGAGAAGTGGGTCAGAGCGCACCTCAGGCTTGACGAGCAGCGCCTCGAAAGATTCAAGTGCCCTCTCGTCCGCTCCGTCCTTTAACGCAGATGCGAACAGAAACCGCGCCTTCCCCAGCTCAGAGTCGATTCCCATCGTCTCCAAACTGTCGATAAGCTTTACGCAGCCATCGATGACGTCGTTTATCTGGCGCCGCGAGTACATTGTTGCCAACCGGTGGTACTCAATCTGAAGACGTAGAACTGAATAACAACAGGTTCGTTTCGCGGCAAGGTCCGCGAACTCTAGCCACTTCGCCGCGCTAGCAATTTCGCCAAGGTGACGCAGCCCCCCGACGACCAGGATGGCAGCCTGGCATTCAAACCAAGCCGCCTCGTCGGACGACGGGCCGTCCGCAGAACGACCGATCCAGTCGACCAGCTCGCGGCCGCCGTCAGCTGCCCCCACCGGATCTGAGTTCAGAAGTCGATGGACCTTTAGCCACGCCACCAATAGGACAGGAGGATCCGAAAGGAAGCGACTGGTCACTCGTGAACGTTGGTTTGGCGAAAGGCCGAAAAAGTCCCGAGCATGTGGTTGCTCGTCGACATGTGTTTCACATCGGGCCTCGTAAAGACGCATATCCTTGAGTCTTAGGCTCTTCCGGCTCGCATTCCAGGCTGCATACGCGAGTGTGGCGAGAATCCCGCTTTTCTCGTCAATGACCTGGCTAGGCCATTCGAGACGCACCGCGACGTCATAGGCCCTTCCCGCGATAGAGAGCGCCCAACATGGGTCACTTGCCCGAACCAACAGCCAAGAAAGCGCGTAGAGAACATCAGGTAGCTCATCGCTCCATCCGAGAGTCACACCCTTCTCGTCGTTAAGTCTCTCGGCAAAGCGCCTCGCGCGAGCGAGCGAAGTGCCGACGTCAAGCCCAGCCGGCGCCGCTTGGTCGGCCGTGAAATTCAGCCAATCAGACAGCGCTTCTGAAGTGCAGCCAACGCTAATGGCCCACCTCCTCTTCGTCAATGGAAGGCTCTCGACGGCCCTGCCCTATCCAACGCTCAGCGAGCTTTGTGCGCCGGGTGACTTTGCGCTGATGATTAAGTGCCAAATGATCGACAACTTGAATCAGCCAGGCCTTGGGGTTTCGGGCCGAGTCCAACCGATCGATAGCTAGGACGAAGGCATCCTGGACGATGTCGCGGGCGTCGTCCTTCGAAAGGCCGAACTTCCACGTAGCGCGGCGGACCAGGGGGAGGAATATCTCGCGGTAGAAGGCTGACATGTCTGCGTTCGACATGCGCACTTGAGGCGCCGTAGCTCCTGGACCCGGGAATCGCTCCCGTCTGACTCGTGACGGCATCCCCACCTCCGGTTTCGGAAACCGGGATCTTTTACTTACTTATTGTCACGAGCCCTTGGGAGGGACCCTTTGGCCCTAGCGCGTCGGCGGATCGCTAGCCCTGCGCCTGCAAGTACTGCCGGAGTTCCAACAGCGACTTTGGATCGGTCTTGCGCAGGCGAACCGACTCTTTAAGGAGCGCGACGGCCACAAATCCCTTCAGGCACCATCCTTTGATCATGGATAGTGGGCAGCGCGGCCAAGAGTTCCCACTCGGCTTCGCGCGGCTTGTTGGCTTCGAGTAAAACCTGAGCAAGTGCCACCCTCAAGTAAGCCGCGCGAGTGACCATTCCGAGCGATACGCGATCTTTCAATGGCCTCTCGCTAGGCGTCGAGATCGCCACTCGAAACCCTGCCCATGGCCTCGCAGATGTTTCGCCGAACATGAATTTCAGATCGGCAAGCGTCGACAGACGCTTTGAGGCCTGCAGGAGTGGCATAGCCTGGCCGTAGACTCCCAGTGCACGATCAAAGAGCTCTTGATTCGAAAAGAGGTTTCCAAGTTGACAGCGCCATTCCCCGAAGGAAGGCCCACTCGTGCTCCCGGTCAGAGCCAACCTTTCGAAACGGCGCCGCCTCATCAAGTCTACCAAGTGTCTTTGAGACTCATCGCCTCTAGAAAAAGACATTTCGCAAGGTCCGCATGCATGCCGAGCTTCGGAACGTCCGGCTACCGAGGGCAAGAGCTCGAGCACATCTGCATGTCCCTCATGTCGTACCGAGCGCCAACCGGATATAAGCGACCCTTGCGAGATGCGCCTCGGGAGAGACGGTGTTCCTAAAGTTGGCGTCCGCTCTGTCGAACCAGGCTCTGCTTCTTCGCGTTTTCCAAGAGCCGGCATCCGCCAGCCTGCCAGAAGTGCCATCTCACCAAGAAAGTAGTCGCGCTCGTCAAAGAAGAACTTCCTTCCGGCGCCTTCGCCGCCAGCCCCTTGTGAAACCAATGGCGATTCGCGGCCAACTTCAACCGGACTCGGTGTTGATCACATCCCAGAGTGACCGCAGATGGACGTCAGCACGTCCGCCTTCCCCAGGCGTCAGCAACGAGTTTGTCGAGCGATCCTTTCCGGGATCGCCATAGTACGCCTTGCGCGCGAAGCCGATCCTCCTTCGATGAACTCGCCTCGGTCGACCCGCCTCGGGAAGGGAGGAATCTTGGCAGTGTCAGGCATCGGACCGCCGAAAGTCATAAAGCTGAAGGCTGCGGGAAAAGTCGTGAGCGACGTCCGCCGGCTCACGATCGAGCAGCGAATTGCAATTTTTCGTCGGAGGAGCGAACGCCGGTTCCTACGACGTACTTTTGATATTCGCGAGCGAACTGACAACAGGCGACGAGCAAGAACGGACGGTTCTCTCTAATGCGAGCGCCAGGGCGGATACAGAAACGGCGGAACCAAACAAAGAGTCCTTCTCAAGTTCCGTCGCTTCTTGTTCGCTCAACTGATAGTGAGAGACGAACGCGATATGGACAAGACCGAGGGTCTCCTGAAAGACCGCTCGATCTCCCTTTCGAACAGGTCTCCGCGCCGGGCACCTCGATTCGTAGATTGTCCGAGATTGTCCGACTCTCCTGTTCTCCAAGGGGAGTCTAACTTGGACAGGCTACCTCATCTGTGCAACAAAAAACACAAGTCCCTCTATCGCATATTCGGCGATAGCAGAATAAAGTGTTTAGATTTTGAGTTAGATCCCTGTTAGTTTGGGAACGCCGCCGGCGAGCTCGTTCATAACGAACCCCTTTTCGCCAAAGACCCCTGGCCATATGCCCGGGGTCAAGAAACCTAGTCCTGCGGACACAGCGATACTGGAAAACCGGCCCAAACGGGCAGGCTTCGCCCAGTACACCGACCGAGACCTCATGGATTCCCACCTATCAGCGGGCCGACAGTGCGGCCCAAAAACGAATCAGCTGTATTTCATCACAGCCTCAGGCCGAGGGTGTCAAGTATTTTTGGCAGTCCCGTGTGACCGGGAGTTCCACCCTACCCCTTCAGGATGAGGGTTCGGACGAGGCGGTCCTGGTAGGCATGACCGCGGGACTCGCTGACGCCGCCGTTCAACAGGATGGCGAAGGCGTAGGTCTTGCCGGAGCTCGCCTGGGCGTACCCCGCCAGGGTCGACACGCCGTTCAGTGTGCCCGTCTTGCCCTGGACCTGGCCCCGGGTCGCCGAATCCGTGAGGCGGCTGCGCAGCGACCCTTCCGGGTCTCCCGAGACGGCCAGCGTGGACCGCCACAGGGCTCCCTGGGGCTGAAGGCTCATCGCCCGAAGGAACTTGACCAGGTCGCCCGCTGCGACCCGGTTTTCGGCCGAGAGGCCCGAGCCGTCGTGGATGTCGTAGCGGGCCGGGTCGAGGCCGATCGAGGCGAGAAACTGCCTCGAGAGCGCGAGGGCGCCCTCCCAGGTGCCCCTCCCGGTCTTCTCGGCGGCGAGCGTTTTGAAGATCTGCTCGGCGTAAAAGCTCTGGCTGTGCTTGTTGGAGACCGACATCGTCGGGATCAGGTCCGACTCGGTCGACGCGACGAGAGCCCAGGCATTATCGGGCTTGACCGCGCGCTCGACGACGGCGCCGGTCAGCTCGATGCCCGCGGCGCGGAGCCGACTCTTCAGGGCGGCGCCGAAGAACTTCGGCGGGTCGTCGATCGCCAGCGGCACCGAGTAGCGGAAGTACCGCGCTGGCACGGTTCCGTCGACGAAGACCTGGTCGGATCCGCCGGGCCGCGCCACGGCGATTCGCACCTTGCCCGTCTTGCCAACCGTCCGAGCGCGCGAGACGCTCTGAACGACATCGGTGTCGGGATCGATCGAGACGATCGCCGGAGCGCCGGGCAGCGCGCCGCGGCCCACGGACACGATCACGACGTTGTCGTTGTACGAGAGCGCCGAGATGGGCGCCTGGTACCAGCGCGTGTCCCTGTCGGGCGGCCAGTCGGGATGCCGGTAGATCCCGTCGAATGCGCTGGCGTTCAGGATCAGGTCGCCCGAGACGCGGACGATCCCGGCCTGCTTCAGGCCTTCCGCCCACCGGTCGAAGACGGCGAACGAATCGTTCTCGTAGAAGCGGCCGGAGATGTTGGGGTCTCCCCCGCCCACGACGAGCAGCGACCCCGAGAGATTGCCATCGTGGATCTCGCCCCGCCGCCAGAACGTCGTGTGGAACTTGTAGGTCGGCCCGAGGTAGTGCAGGGCCGCGGCCGACGAGAGCATCTTGGTGACCGAGGCGATCGTCTCCGGCTGGTCGGGATTGCGGGCGTAGACGACCTCGCCCGTCGCGAGATCGGTGATCGCGACCGAAACCGCGGCCGAGCGCACGGGGGAGCGGCGACCCGCCTGCTCGAGCACCTGTTGCAGCGTCTGCGGCGCGGCATGCGCCGGCTTGCGGGGCTTGGCGGCCCGCGCGGAAGAAGCGGCAAGCAGGGCGTAGACCGCCGCGACCACCAGGACCCGGCTTCGATGGAGCGGCACTCGACTCACCCGCAAATTATAATCGACCCTTCTTGCGATTTGACGAAACCAACCGCGTATTTGAAATCTCCGTGCGCGAACTTGCGGAGGACGAGGGCTTCCGCCGCGTCGGCTTCGACCGCGGGGACGGCTGGCGGCGCCTCGGCCTCGGCGCGCAGATCCACAGCCGTGTCCTCAACGAGAGACGCAATGCGCACCCGACCTACCGCGCGGAGGTGCATCTGGAAGCGCGCCTTCCCGTCGAGGACTGGATCGCAGTCCTGACCGGCCGGCTCGACGGCTGCATCGAGCGTTCGCCGGGGCAGTGGCTGATCGAGGAGCTCAAGTCGACCAACCTCACGGTCGACGGGGTCCGGCCCTCCGGTTACGCATTCGAGCGCGACCGCCGGCAGCTGCTCGGGTACTGCTACCTCTGGCGCCGCCTCGGACACGGCAGCAACGTGAACGGCGCCCTCGTCTACGTGGACATCGAGACCGGCTCCGAGCTCTCGCTCGACGTGCCCTTCGACGACGAAATCGAGCGCGAGGTCGAGCGCCGGCTCGCGCGCGCCCTCGCGATCTGGCGCAACACGAAGATCGCGCGGCGACGCAAGGCCGCGGCGGCCGACCGTCTGCCCTTCCCGCACACGGCCCCGCGCCCGATCCAGGAGAAGCTGATCGACGCGATCCGCAACGCGGTCGCTTCCGGCGAGAACCTCATCGCCGAGGCGCCGACGGGCTCCGGCAAGACCGCCGCCGCGCTCTACCCGGCGCTGGCCGAGGGCCTCGCGTCCGGGCGCCAGATCGTGTTCCTGACGTCGAAGACCCTGCAGCAGAAGATGGCGGTCTCCTCGCTCGTCGCGATGAACGAGCGGGCGTTCCAGACCGTCCAGGTCCGCGCCAAAGAGCGGATGTGCGCGAACGACCGGATCCTTTGCCACGAAGACTTTTGCCGCTTTGCCAGGGACTATCCCGAGAAGATGGAGCGCTCGAACCTGCTCGGCCGTCTGCGCGACGGCTACGCCCACCTCGACCCGGACACCGTCTTCGAGGAAGCCCGGCGCGAGGAGGTCTGCCCCTTCGAGGTGCAGCTCGAGGTCGCGTCCCGCGCGGACGCGATCGTCGCCGACTACAACTACGTCTTCGAGCCCGCGGCCGCGCTGCGTCACCTGACCGGGGACGACCTGAAAGAGGCGATCCTGCTGATCGACGAGGCCCACAACCTCCCCGACCGCGCGCGCCAGATCTTCTCGCCCGAGATCCTCGAGGAAGACCTCGCGGCCCTGCAGAACCGCCTCGCCCTCCAGGCCGGCGACCTCTTCGCGGACATCGTGATCTCGATCGAGGAGCTCATGGAGATCCTCGCCGCCGCCGCCGAGGATCTGCCCGAGGGAGAAGCGATCGCGGAAATCGTGCCGCCCACCGAGCGGATCCTCGACCTGCGCCTGGACTGGGAAGCCAAGCTCATGCGCTACCTCGCCTGGAAGCGCGAGACGCGGCTCGCGCTCGTGGACGATCCGGTCATGGACTTCCACTTCACGCTGCAGCGCTTCACCGCCGTTCTCTCGATGCTCGGGCCCGACTTCACGAGCGTCGTCGAGCGGCGCGCGAGCGGGATCCGGCTCGGCCTGGTCTGTCTCGATCCGGCGCGGGCCCTGGCGCCCGTCTTCCGGGCGGCCCATTCGACCATCCTGCTCTCGGCCACGCTCACCCCGCCCGAGGCGATCCGACGCGTGCTCGGGCTCGAGAAGGACCGCACGTCCTCGATCTCGCTGCCCCCGCCGTTTCCGCCGGAGAACCGGAAGGTGATGATCGTCCCGACCGTGCGGACGACCTTCAAGGCGCGCGAGAAGAACTACGAGCGGATCGCGCACCTGCTGGCCGGCATGTCCGACGCCCACGGCGGCAACGACCTGGTCCTGTTTCCCTCCTACCGCTTCCTCACCGCCGTATCCGGGCACATGCCGCCGACGCGCTCGCGCCTGCTCGTCCAGCGTCCGGACCTGACGGCCTTCGAGCGCCAGCACCTGCTCGAGGCCCTCTCCTCGCCGCCTCCCGGCGGCACGCTGCTCTTCGCGGTGTCGGGCGGCATGTACGCCGAGGGCGTGGACTATCCAGGCGAGCTGCTCTCGGCGGTCTTCGTCGTGTCGCCCGCGCTGCCGCAGGTCTCTTTCGAGCGGGAGCTGCTGCGGCGCTACTTCGACGACAAGGAAGAGGCCGGCTTCGACTACGCCTACCTGCAGCCGGGCATGACGCGCGTCGTCCAGGCGGCGGGCCGGCTGATCCGGAGCGAGCACGACCGGGGCGTGATCGCCCTGGTCTGCGCGCGTTTTCTCGAGGAGCCGTACGCGAGCCGCCTTCCGCGCGACTGGTACGACGAGAGCCCGCGCGAGCTGGCGACGAAGCGGCCGGCCGACGAGATCCGCGAATTCTTCGAGAGGTACCAGTGAAGAGCCCCTACACGAATCCAAAGATGCCGCGCCTCACGGTCGACTCCTGGGTCCGTGACCGCAGGGGCCGCGTCCTGCTCGTCAGCCGCGGGCGGCCGCCATTTCTCGGACACTGGGGCCTGCCCGGAGGATTCTGCGAGTGGAAGGAGACGACCGAGGCTTGCTGCGCGCGCGAGACGCTCGAGGAAACGGGCCTCGCGGTGCGGGTCGGGAGGCTCCTCGGCGTGTACTCGAAGCCGGACCGGGACCCGCGCGGCCACAACGTCACCGTGCTCTACGCGGCCAGGGTCCTGCGCGGGCGCGTCCGGGGCGGCGACGACGCGGCCGAGGCGCGATGGTTCACGCCGGCCCAGATCCGCACGCTCGCGTTCGCGTTCGATCACCGCGAAATCGTGATGGAGCAGCTCGCTCGGGACCGGAAGCGGGGCACGAAACGGGGCATCGTGTCGTAGGGTCGGCCCCCCGGACCGCCCGCGGGAGGGGCAAGCCCCTCCCCTACGGCTCCACTTTCAGCGTCGCGGCGAAGGCCCGCGCCAGCACGCCCTCGCTCGTGACCGCCCACACCGTGTAGCGATAGAACACGCCGGGCGTCGCATCCGAATCCACGTACTGGTACCGGAAAGACCCCTCGGCGCTCTCGGAGGACGGCACGATCTCCGGACCCGTGCGCGCGATTCGCCCGTCGGCCTTCACTTCCTCGCGAAAGACCGCCCAGCCCCACATCCCCTCGTGGCTGGCGGTCGTCCAGATCAGCCGGGCCCCGTCGGATCCCGACTCCGCCCGTGCCTCGAGCCGGCGAAACGGGACGTCGGGCGTGAGTACGGCGTAGACGGGCGCCGCGACCCCCCTCCCGCCGTCGGCGTTCCCGGCGACCAGCCAGTCGATCCGCGCAACGCCCGAGAGCGGAACCGCGCGCGCGTCGCGCGCCGCGAAGAACACCACGTCCGGCGCAAGACCCGCGTCGCGGTAGCGCACGACAGCGGCACCGGCCGCGCCGTCGGGCGGCCACGCGACCCGGAGGGTCTCGTCGGTCTCGGGCAGGAACGCGCGGTGTCGCACGGTGAACGCGGCCGGCGCCGCGGCGTCGATCGCGCCCGACTGGACATCGAGCAGCCGCAGCCGCGACGGCGACGGTTCCGGCTCCATGGCCGCGTACAGACGCGCGGCCGCCCGCAAAAGGATCCGGTCGGCGGATTGGCCCGTCAGCTCGGCCAGCCTGCTCGCGAGCGCCTCCGTCGCCGTCTCGCCCTGGGACGCCGCGCGCTCCCACGCTTCCCGCAGGATGCCGTTGCCGCCGGCGGCCAACGCCGCCTCGGCCACCCAGAGCGACCCCAGGACCTCGGGCCGGGCGCGGAAGTCGAGCGTCGGCGCGGCCGCGGCCATCCAGGCATCCTCGGACCCTGCGCCGCCCGCGCGCCCCGACAGGTGTTCGGCGATCGCCGGAGCGAGAAAATCGTCCTCGACGTCGTAGCCGGCGAGCGTCGCCAGCACCACCTGGCGGCCGGCCTCGCGGGCGATCTGCGGCGTCGAGAGTCGTGACGCGTCGATCAGGATGGCGGCCGATTCGAGGCGCCCTTTCGCGCCCGGCCGCCCCGCGAAAGCGCGCACGCCGCCCGACTCGCGCCGGGCCACGTAGATGCGCAGCGGCTCATCGTCCGGAAACGGCGAGCGCCAGCCCTGCTTCGCGTACAGCTCCTCGGAAAGCCATTCCAGCTCGGCCGTCAAAGCCGCGGCGAGCGACGGGTCGTCCGCCTCGTCGAGGAGCAGGGCGTGCGCCGCCGGAAGGGCGCGCGCCGGCCGGAAATGCAGCACCGGGCTCTGCGCCCACGCGAGCCGCGACGCCGGCGCGACGCCGTCCAGTGCGGCCGCGCGCGCCGGCACCGATGCCGCGACCGCCGCGAGGGCCAACAGCGCCCGGCCGGTCCCGAAGCGGAGCCGGCGCAGGGGAATCATTTCCGGAGGGTAGTCCTCGGGCATGGGCGCGTCAATCTGTGTACGGATCGAACGGGGCGGGCGTTGGGGGGTGGGAGGGGCTACTCGACTTCCGGCGGCGGTCCGATCTGCTCGACCTTCACGAAGACGACCGTGATGTTGTCGACCCCGCCCTTCTCGTTGGCGAGGTCGACGAGGGCGTGGCAGAGGTCCTCGGAGCGCTTCGTGTCGTCGGCCGCGATCATGTCGCGGATCTCTTCGTCCGAAAGCATCGTGGTCAGCCCGTCCGAGCAGAAGAGGAACATGTCGCCGACCTTGAACTCCATCTCGCGCAGGTCCGGCGAAACCGACGCCCCGCCGCCGAGGGCCCGCGTGACGACGTTCTTCAGCGGGTGCGTCTTGGCTTCATCCTCGGTCAGGATCCCCGCCGTGACCTGCTCGTGGACCCACGAGTGATCATCGGTCAGGCGCGTCAGCTCGCCCGCACGGTACAGGTACGCACGGCTGTCGCCGACGTGCGCGAGCGACACGCTCTTGTCGTTCAGGAGGCCGGCGACCACGGTCGTCCCCATGCCCTTCAGCCACGGCTGGGCGGCGACCGCGGCCATCACGCGCTCGTTGGCCTTCTCGATCGCCACGGCGAGCCGGTTGCTGTTGAAGTGGAGCTCGTGGTTGTACTTGAACGGCCAGGTCGCTTCTTCCTTCTGGCGGGTCGCCGCGATGAACTCCCCGATCGTCTCGACGGTGATCTTGGCCGCGACCTCCCCGGCCGCGTGCCCGCCCATCCCGTCCGCGACGACGAAGAAGCCCTCGACCTCCTCGAGCGCGAATGCGTCCTCGTTGTGCTTGCGCTTCTTGCCGACGTCGGTCAGGCCGAACACATCGATCCGGGCCATCGCGCCTATCCCCGCCCCGAGCGCTGGATGCGAATCTCTTCGAGCGCCTTGCGCGCCTCGCCGGCCGCCGGGTCCCAGCGGATCGCTTCCTGGTAGGCCTTCTCCGCCTTCAGGAGGAGGCCCGCCTGCCGGAAAATCGCGCCGGCGTCCTTCAAGAGCGCGCCGTTGTGCGGCTCGAGCAGGAGCGCCGACTCGATCGCCTTCACCGCGACGCGCACGTCGCCCGCGCGCGCCGAGGCGAGGCCGAGATAGTGCTGCGCCTTGACGTCCTTGGGGTTGCGCCCCACGGCGAGCTGGAAGTTGCCGGCGGCCTCGGCGAACTTGCGGTCCTTGTAGGCCGCGATGCCCTGGCCGAGGTAGTTCTGCGCCACCATGTCCGCGCCCTCGGACATGCCGGCGGCCGCGGCCAGGTCGAAATCGTAGGCCTTGCGCCGTTCGGAGCTCGTCAACACGTTCACGGCTTCGGTCAAATCCTGGAATTTCCCTTCCGCTTCCGCCTTCTTCGCGGCGGGCGCCCGGTCCGGGTGGGCTTCGCGCGCGAGCGTCCGGAAACGCTCCCGAATCTCGGCCTCGCTGGCGTCACGCGCCACGCCCAGCAACCCGTAATAGTCCATGTCTCGGGGCATTTACGATGAAACCTCGATCGCGCTGCAGAAGTTCAACGAAGGTTAACATACGAGAAAGCAATGGCTTCGGCAAGCGCCGCACCCGGGCACGGGCGCCCTCGCGGGCGCTGCCGCGCCGGCGGGCGAGCTTATCCGCGCTTGTCGAGAAGGACCTTGCGGGCCGCCACCCGGATGCCCTCGGGCAGGTTTCGGTCGCGGGACAGGTTGCGCAGGTCCCGCATGCCGAGGAACTTCACGAGCGGCAGCGTGATGGAGATGGGAACGGCCGGGTTGGTGACGAGGGCGAGCTGGATCCGGGGCCGCTTCATCCACTCCCGCGTCGATGCGATCTCGTGGAAGAGATCGGTGTGCAGGTGGCGCATGGCGCAGAAGGTTTCGACCTCGGCCAGCGACAGCGACTCGCACCGCAGCACCGCCATGCTCACGATCTTGTTGACGTCGCCGATCAGGATCCGGCGCTCCTCCTTGGTCCCCCGCTGCGCCAGGCCGAGCTTCTCCTTGACGGTCATCATGGAGATGCGGCGGAAGACCGCCGCGAGGGCGCTCGGGTTGGCCTCCTCGTCCGAGAGCTCGGCGCCGCCGCCGGTCTCGGCGGTCTCGCCTTGGGCGCCCGCCGTATCTTCCTCCGGCTCCTCGAAGACGATGCCTGCCGCCTCTTGCCGCGCGCGACGCCCCTCCTCTTCGACCCGCAGGCGCTCCTGCTCCTTGCGGCGCTCCTCCTTCTCGAAGAACTCCTCGCGCATCTCGAGCAGGCGGCGCTTTCCGTCGGGCGCGAGCTCCGGGTTCTCGAGGAGCGCGTCGATGAGCGCCGGGTAACGGAGCAGCCGTACCTGGTTGACGATCAGCGCCTCCTGCGGCGCCCCGCTGACCCTGGCGGCCAGGGCCAGGAGGGTCTGGTCGCCCGCGGAGCGGTTGCGGATGATGCGCTCGAGCACGAAATGGTCTTCGCTGTGCCGGCTGACGACGTCGAGCTCGATCTCCGTGGGATCGGCCTCGTCCAGGAACCGCGCCAGGTCGTCGGGCGGCACGCGCGCGAGCGTCTCGGCCGCCGGCGGCCCGATGTCCGGGTCGATGTCCCCGGCCACCGCGAGCAGCGCCCGCAGGCGGTCGTCGCTCTCGAGGGGGAGCAGGCCGCGCGCCGCGAAGACCCTCAGCTCGCGCGGAGAATCCTGGGACCGGACCAGCGCGAGCAGGTCCTGCGTATCGACGGTTCTGAGGGTGTCGGGTTCGGCCAAGGAGACGGGCCCGGATCTAGCTCTGTCGGGCCGGCACGGGAAGATCGCGGACGACCTGACCGGCGCCGCCGAGCGGCTCGAGCGGGTGCCCGTCCACGGTGACGCGCACGCCGCCGGCGTTGCCGAGCGTGAGGCGGAAGCCGTCGCGCGCCTCGAACGCCTGCTTCGTTCCGCGCCGGGAGAGGCCGGAGAAAATCGTCTGGCCGTCGGCCGAGACCTCGGTCCACGAATCCTGCTCGAACTCGAGCACCATCGAAACGCCCGCGACCTTCGGCGGCTCGACCATGGCCTCGTCGCGGATCGCCGGCGCCGGACCCGGCGACACGGAGACGTTCTTGAACGAGACCGGCGCGGCGCGGCGCGCGGCGATCGGCGTCGACGCGCTGCCATGGCGCGCCGGACGCGCGATCAATCCGAGGAGCAGGAGGATCGCCGTGACGCTGACGACGATCGTGCTCGCCGCCGCGCGGCGTCCGCGGAGGAAGCGCGACCGCAGCCCGCCCTTCTTCAATCCGCCCTCGCGCGCCTTGTCGGGCGCCAGGTCTGCCAGGTAGGCGTTGACCATCTCGTCCGGATCCAGGCCCAGGTGCCGGGAGTAGGAGCGGATGAATCCGCGCGTGAAAACCGGAGCCGGCAGGCGGGCCAGATCGCTCTTTTCAAGAGCGGTCAGCAGCCGTACGGAAATCTTGGTGGCCGTGGAGATTTCCTCGAGCGACACGTCCCGGATGAGCCTCTCCCGGCGGAGCTCCTCTCCGAACGTCAGGGTCGGTGTCTCACCCATAGTCGTCTCCCGGAATCTGGACTTTCGATGCTAGACCTCGCCGCTCCTCTCCGCAAGAACTCTTTGCGCACAAGCCTTTAGCAGCTCCGGCGCACGGGTCGAATCCCGCAGACCGCGCAGGTCTTCGAGGCTTGCCCGGGTCAGGAGGGACAGGGCGAGGGGCGGCGGCAGGCCGGGATTGCGCAGAACGGCGCTCCGAACGGCGGGTCGCGGCCCCCAGCGCGGATGCTCCGCGATCAGGAACAGGATCTCGGGACTCGCGCCGGGCCGTATCGCCGCCTGGACGACGTCTGCCTCGATGGCGAAGCGGTTCTCGAGGACCGAGACCAGGACCCGGGGGTCGGGATCGAGGCGAAGGACCTGAAGGGTCCCCCGGCCGACGCTGCGGGCCAGGTCCACCTTCTCGGCCAGCGCCATGTCGGGCAGCCGGCGCAGCAGGTCGAGGTCCGCCGCCCGGCGGATCGCCGGGTGGACCCGCGCGTCCCCCGACAGGAAGGCCAGGTCCCTCCAGAAAAGGGTCGCGACGAGCGCGAGGGCGTCCGCGCGCGGGGTGCGGGGATGTGCGGCGAGCGCCCGCCGGACCGCGTGGAGTTTCCGGGCGGCCGGATCGTTCAGGATCTCCTGAAGCGTCTCGAGAGGGAGGCTTGCCCGGCGGAGCAGCTTCAGGCAGTCGCCCTCGGTGCGCATCCCCGCCATTGTTTATTGGGGCCGGCGCCGGCACGCAAGGACGAGCGACCGCGCCAGGGACTCGACCGCGGAATCGCGGAGCGGCCCGGCCTCCTCCGCGGCGCGCACGAGGGCCGACCCGACGACGACGCCGTCGGCCAGGGACGCGGCGCCCGACGCGGCCTCGGGCGTCGCGATGCCGAAGCCGATCGCGACGGGAAGCGCTCCCGCTTCTTTCCGCGCGCGGCGCACCGTCGCCGCGAGATCGCGCGGCAGCGCCGCGCGCGCGCCCGTCGTACCCGATCGCGAGACGACGTAGAGAAATCCGTTCGAGAGCGCGGCGGCGGCCGCCATCCGGGGCCGCGGCGACGTGGGCGACGCGAGGAAGACGGTGTCCAGACCGGCCGCGCGAAAGGGCGGCACCGTCCACGCCGCCTCCTCGGGCGGAAGGTCCGTGAAGAGCGCTCCGTCGAAGCCTGCGTCGCGGGCATCCGCGGCCGCGCGGGCCGCTCCCCGGCGCAGGATCGGGTTCAGGTACGAAAAGAGCACGAGCGCCAGCTCCGTCTCTTCGCGGATGCGCCGCGCGATCGCGAACACCGTCTCGAGCGTCGTGCCGGCCCCGAGCGCCCGCGCCGCCGAGCGCTGGAGGACCGGGCCGTCGGCGATGGGATCGGAAAACGGCACGCCGAGCTCCAGGACGTCCGCGCCCGCGCGGGCCAGGGCCTTCGCGAGGCCGACCGTCGCGCCCGGCGACGGGTCGCCGGCGGTGACGTACGCGACGAACGCCGCCCGGCCCTGCCCTCGGGCGCGGGCGAAGGCTTCCGCGATGCGGGTCACGACGGCGCGTCCCCCGGGCGCGCAGATACTCGTCGAGGTCCTTGTCGCCGCGGCCCGAGAGGTTGACGAGGATCCACGACGAGCGCGGCCACTTCCGCGCGAGCCGGCACGCGAAGGCGACCGCGTGAGAGGACTCGAGGGCCGGCAGGATCCCCTCGAGCTCGCAGACGAGCGCGAACGCGTCGAGCGCCTCGGAGTCGGACACTTTCCCGTACGTCACCCGGCCGCGGTCGTGGAGGTCCGCGTGCTCCGGGCCCACGGCCGGGTAGTCGAGCCCCGCCGAAACGGAATGCGTGGGCAGCACCTGCCCGTCCGCGTCCTGGAGGAGCATCGTGCGGGTTCCGTGAAGGACCCCCGCCGCTCCGCCCGCGAAACGCGCCGCGTGCTCGCCCGGTCCCGCGCCGCTGCCTCCCGCCTCGACGCCGTAGAGGGCCACGCGGGTCGCGAGGTATGCGGAGAAGAGACCGATCGCGTTCGATCCGCCGCCCACGCACGCCACGGCCGCGCGCGGGTCGCGTCCGGCGAGCCTGCGGAACTGGGCGCGCGCCTCGCGGCCGATGACGGACTGGAATTGCCGCACCATCGTCGGATACGGATGCGGTCCGAGCGCCGAGCCGAGCACGTAGTGCGTCGTCGCGACGTTTTCGCTCCAGTCGCGCATCGCCTCGTTGATGGCGTCCTTCAGCGTCTTCGACCCGGCGTCCACGCCAACGACCTCGGCCCCGAGCAGCCGCATGCGCGACACGTTGGGCGACTGCCGGGCCATGTCGGTCACTCCCATGTAGACGCGGCACGGGATCCCGATCTTCGCGGCGGCCGCCGCCGTGGCGACGCCGTGCTGGCCCGCGCCCGTCTCCGCGATCACCCGGGTCTTGCGCATCCGCCGGGCGAGGAGCACCTGCCCGAGCGCGTTGTTCAACTTGTGCGCCCCGGTGTGCAGCAGGTCCTCGCGCTTGAAGGCGATGCGCGCTCCCCCGCACCGCTCGCTCAACCGGCGGGCGAAGGTCACCGGCGTTGGGCGGCCGGCGTAGGTCCGCAGCAGGTCGTCGAGCTCGGCGCGGAAGGCGCGGTCGCGGCCCCATCTCGCGAAGGCCTTCTCGAGCTCGACGAGCGGCGCCATCAGCGTCTCGGGCGCGAACTGGCCGCCGTACTCGCCGAAGTATCCCTTGCGCTTCATGCGTCGGCCGCCTTGACGGCCGCGAAGAAGCGCTCGAGCCTCGCGCGGTCCTTGATGCCGGGCGCGCTCTCGACGCCCGACGCGACGTCGACCCCGGCGGGCCGCAGGCGGGCAATTACGGCGCCCACGTTCTCCGCGTCGAGGCCTCCCGCCACGAGCACGGGCACGGGCCAGCTGGCCTCTTCGATCCGCGCGGGATCCAGGGCCCTGCCGGTTCCCTCGCTCGGATCGAAGAGCACGGCGTGGCAGCGCACCAGCAGATCGTGGCGCGGGACCGCGAAGTCCTCCCCGGCCTGGCGCGCCACCGCGATGATCGGCAGCGGCGACGACGCGACCTCCTCCTCCGTGAGCCGGCGGTGGAGCTGGACCAGGTGCAGACCGGCGGCCTCGATCGCCCGCGCGATCGCCCCGGCCCCCTCCTCGGCGAAGACCCCCACGCGCAACACGCCGGGAGGCGCCGCCGCCGAGATCTCCCGCGCGATCGCGGGCGTGATCCGCCGCGGCGACGAGGCCGTGAAGTTGAACCCGACGTACGCCGCGCCGAGCTCGCACGCCGCGGCGACGTCCTCGGCCCGGGTCAGCCCGCAGATCTTGACGGCCGTCATCCGCGCAGTCCCCGCAGCTCTTCCTCGGGATCCTCGGCGCGGAGCAGCGCCTCGCCCACGAGGAAGGCCCCGAAGCCGGCCTTCGCGAGCCGCTCGATGTCGGCGCGCGCCCGGATCCCGCTCTCCGCGAGGCGGACCGGGCCGGGCGGGATTTCCTTTGCCATCGCCTCGAGCGCGGAGAGGTCCGTCCGGAAACTCGTGAGGTCCCGGGCGTTCACGCCGAGCACTTCCGGCGCGAGGGCGGCGGCCTGCCGGATCTCGACGGCCCCGTGCGCCTCGATGACGACGGCGAGGCCGCGGTCCCGGGCCCCCGTGCGCAGCCGCGCGAGATCGCGCTCGGGCAGGGCCCGCACGATCAGCAGGACGGCGTCGGCCCCGAGAGACACCGCGAAGTCGAGCTGGCGCTCGTCGAGGATGAAGTCCTTCATCAGCACGGGCAGGCCCGACATCGCCTTGATGCGGACCAGCCAGCCGGGGTCGCCGCCGAAGTTGTCCTGCTCGGTCACGACGGAGATGGCGGCGGCGTGGCCCCGCCGGTAGAAGAGCGCGAAGCTCTCCACCTTGCCGTCGGGATTCGACAGGATCTCGCCCGCGGACGGCGAGCGCGCCTTGAACTCGGCGATGATCCGAGTTCCGGGCTGGCGCAGGGACGCCAGGAACCCCGCGCCGTCGCTCGGGCGCGCGGCCGGGCCGCGGGCCGCAAACTCGCCGCGCGAAAGACGCGTCTGCTTGTCCGCCAGGATCTCCATGAGAACGTCGCTCATGCCGCCCGCGAAGCCTCCTTGAGCCTCTCGAAACATCCCGCCGCCGCGCCGCTGTCCAGGGCGTGTCGCGCGCGCGCGTAGCCCTCGCCGGCGTCGGCAGCGCGGCCTTCGACGACGAGCGCCAGCGCCGCGTTGAGAAGCACCGCTTCGCGGCGGGCTCCGGGCTCCCGGTCGAGCAGCCGCGCCAGCATCGCGGAATTCTCGAAGGCGTCGCCGCCCGAGAGCTCCTCGATCGCAACCGGCCTCTGCGCCAGCGCGCCCGGGTCGAGGCGCCAGGGCCGCATCCTTCCGTCCGCGATCTCGATGCCCGCGGCCGCCTCGCCGGGGACCAGCTCGTCCAGACCGTTGTCGGAATGGAACACGATAGCCCGCTCGCAGCCGAGCGCGGACAGCGCGCTCGCGAGCAGCGGGACGAGTTCCCGCCGCCCGACGCCGATCAGCTGCCGGGCGGCGCCCGCCGGATTGGCGAGGGGGCCGATCACGTTGAAGATCGTGCGGATACCAATCTCGCGCCGGACGCCGGCGAGCTCTTTCATCGCCGGGTGGAATGCTGGCGCGAACAGGAACACGATCCCCACCTGGTCGAGCACGCGCCCGGCCCCCGTCGCGTCGAGGTCCAGATGGACCCCGCTCGACTCCAGCACGTCCGCCGAGCCCACGCGCGAGGAGATCGAGCGATTCCCGTGCTTGGCCACGGCGGCCCCTGCGCCCGCCGCCACGATCGCGGCCGCCGTCGAGATGTTGAAGAGATTCCTCCCGAGCCCTCCCGTGCCGCACGTGTCGAGCAGAGGAGATCGCCCGGTCGAGACGCGGCGCATCCGGCGGCGCAGGGCGATCACCGCCCCGGCGATTTCGTCGGCCGTTTCGCCGCGCACCGCGAGCCCGAGGAGCAGCGCGCCCTTCTGCGCGTCGGTCGCCCGTCCGTCCATCAGGTCGCCGAAGGCATCCTCGGCGAGCGAGCGGGAGAGTGACTCGCGCGCCGCCACCAAACGCAGCGCCTCGGCGACAGACGGCGTCATCCCCGCGCCCCGAGGAAGTTCGCGAAGATCCTCTCCCCTTCGGGCGTCAACACCGACTCCGGGTGGAACTGGACGCCGAACACCGGCTTCGATCGGTGCGCCAGCGCCATGGCGAGGCCGTCGTCGCTGCGCGCCGTGACGGCGAGATCCGCGGGCAGGCCGTCCTCGCGAACCACGAGCGAATGGTAACGCCCGGCCTCGAACGGATTGGCGATCCCGTCGAAGAGCGCCGAGCCGTCGTGCCGCACCCGCGAGCTCTTGCCGTGCCGCGGAGCCGGCGCCCGCTCGACGATGCCCCCGTGAAGGGCCGCGATCGCCTGGTGCCCGAGGCAGACCCCGAGCAGAGGCACTCCGGCGCGCTCGGCCGCGGCGATCATCGCGATCGAGCGGCCGGCATCCTCGGGCCGCCCGGGGCCGGGCGAGATCACGATCGCGCGCGGCCGCAGGGCGAGGACCGCATCCGGGTCGAACCGGTCGTTCCTGGCGACCTCGACGCGGTCGTCCAGCTTGCCGAGCGCCTGCACGAGGTTGTAGGTGAACGAATCGTAGTTGTCGACGACGAAGATCACGACGCCACCTGGACCGGAAACCACTCGCGGGCGAGGTCGATGGCGCGGAAGATGGCCGCGGCCTTGGACTCCGCCTCGGCGTATTCCTTTTCGGGAACGGAGTCGGCGACGATGCCCGCCCCCGCCTGGACGCGCCAGAGGCCCTTCTCGACGACCGCGGTGCGAATGGCGATCGCGAGGTCGCAGTTGCCCGCGGCGTCGAAATAGCCGACCGCGCCGCCGTAGATGCCGCGCCGCGCGGCCTCGAGGGCGTCGATCAGCTCCATCGCGCGGATCTTGGGCGCGCCGGTGAGCGTGCCGGCCGGAAAGCACGCCGCCAGGGCGTCCGCGGCGCCGCGCCCGGCCGCGAGCCGCCCGCGGACCTCGGAGACGAGGTGCTGGACGTGGGAGAACTTCTCGACCGAGGCGTAACGAGGAACGGTCACGCTGCCGATCTCGCAGACGCGCCCGAGGTCGTTGCGCGCGAGGTCGACGAGCATCACGTGCTCGGCCCGCTCCTTGGGGTCCGCGCAGAGCGCCGCCGCCAGCCGCGCGTCCTCCTCCGGCGTCGCGCCGCGCGGGACGGTTCCCGCGATCGGCCGCGTCTCCACCTCGCGTCCGCGGCAGCGCACGAGCATCTCAGGCGAGGAGCCGAGGACGCTCGCCTCCCGTGTCTCGAGGTAGTAGAGGTACGGCGAGGGATTGAGCGCGCGCAGCGCGCGGTACACGTCGAAGGGATCGATGCCGGCGCGGCCCGTCCAGCGCTGCGAGAGGACGCACTGGTAGACCTCGCCCGCCGCGATCGCCTCCTTGATGTCGCCGACGGCGTCGAGGTACGCGCGCCGCTCCATGACCGGCGCGAACTGCCCGGTGTCGCCACTTTCCTCGCGCCGGGGCGGATCGGGTTGCCCGAGAAAAGCCTCGAGCCGGTCGAGCCGCGCGACCGCGCCGTCCACCTCCTGCCCTGCGTCGGAGTGGCTCGACAGATCGAGCGTCGTCAGGAGCAGGAGGCGCTGGCGGGGATGGTCGAAGGCGGCGACCGCGTCGTAGAGGAGAAACCGCGCGTCCGGGATCGCGCCCTCGCGCGGGTGCCGGTCGGGGATCGCCTCGAAGAGACGGACCGCATCGTACGTGAGGTAGCCCACGGCGCCCGCCGCAAGCGGAGGCAGCTCGGGGTCGGCGATGAACCGCTCCCGCCGCACGATGCGTTCGAGCGCCTCGAGTGGGGCGCCCTCGCAGGATTCCGAGATGCCATCATGCTCGAGGCGCGACTTCGCGCGCTCGACCGTCCACCGGGCGACCGGCCCGGCCCCGAGAAACGTGTAGCGAGCCACCGTCTCCCCGCCCTCGACGCTCTCGAGCAGGAAACACTCCGAGCCCGAGGCGCGCATGCGCGAAAAGAGCATCACGGGAGTGAGCCGGTCCGACGGAAAAGCGCGCGCGACGGGAACGCAGGCGCCCGGCCGCGCCCGCGCGAGGAACTCCCGCCGCTCCGCCGCCCGGTCCCTCACGCCCGCATCCCCTCGCGCAGGATCGCCATCACCTCTTCGGGCGTCACGCCGTCGACGCCGAAGAGCTCCGCCTGGCGCACCGCCTGGATCGTGAACATGCGCAGACCCTCGACGGTCGGACACCTGGCCGCGCGCGCCGCGCGGATCGTCGATGTCTCGCGCCCGTCGCGCCGGTACACGCAGTCGAAGACGAGCGGCCGCTCCTCGAGCAGGTTTTCCGGGACCGCGGACGGATCCTCGTCGCGCCAGCCGACGGGCGTGGCGTTGACGTAGAGGTCCGCCTCGCTTTCGGGCAGGTCGTCCCAGGCCATCGAGTCGACGTGGAACGCCTCGGCCAGCCGGTCCGCCTCGGCGTCACGCCGCGCCGTCACCACGACCTCGTACCCGAGCCGCCGCGCAGCGACGATCACGGCGCGCGCAGCCCCTCCCGCCCCGATGACGACGGCACTGCGACCCTCCCCGGTTCCGTGGTCCGACAGGGAATCGAAGACACCGTCGACGTCCGTGTTTTCGGCGCGCCAGGCGCCCTTGCGGTCACGCACGAGTGTGTTCGAGGCCCCGATCAGACGCACGTCTTCGGACGGCCGGCCCGCCCGCGCCGCCGCGAGCTTCCACGGCTGCGTGACCGCGAAGCCGCGGAAGGGCGGATCGATCACGACGTCCTGCGGCTGTTCCCGATCGAAGTCCGCGACCTGGAGCGGGAGATAGAGATACGGCAGCCCGTGCTCCCGGAAAAGCGTGTTGTGCAGCAGCGGCGACAGCGACCGCGCGGTGCTGCCCGCGATGACGCCGAAGAGCGCCTCGATCGTCCGCGGGCGATCGACCTCGTAGATCGACAGGAGATCTCCGATCGCGATCTGCCCCGCTGCCGTCTCGCGCTCCACCGGACCATAGACGAGCGCTCCGCCGAAGAGCGCCGAGAGCACGCGGCCCGGGCCGCTCGCCGGCCCCATCGGAAAGATCGAGACACTCTCGCCCTGTCCCTTCTGGAGCGCGGCAATCCGCAGCCCACCGGCCAGGTCTGCGGCTCCCGCAACGAGCTTGACCGCGTGCGCGCCGACGGAGCGCATCGACGAGAGTCTCGCCTCCCAGTCGGTCGGCAGCGAGAAGGGCGAATGCAGCGAGACGACGACGCGCTCCCGCTCCGGAAACGCGTCCCGGTCGCCGAGCAGGCCTCGCGCGTGCTCCACGTCCACCGTCGCCCCCGAGGCGTAGGCCTCGTCGACGAAACGCCGGTACTCCTCGGCCGAGCCGGAGAAGCTCCCTCCCTCGGCGAGCGAGCGCCAGGTCAGGATGAGGGGCCGGGGATCGAGCCCCGCGAGCGCCGCAGCCGGGATCGGACTCTCTGAAAGGTCCATCCGGAATTCGATCGCGCTCGCCCCCTCCGGGACGCGGCCGACCAGCCGCAGCGCGTCCGCCGCGTCTTTGGGCGCGAGCGACGCGATCTGCGCCGGTATCGGAAGAATTCTGTTCGCCATGAAAATCAAAAACCCCCGAGCCCTCTCGGGCCGGGGGTTCGAATTATCGTCGTTCTGGTGCGCCCCGGCCGAAAGCGTCGGCAGGGCATTCGCCCTACCGGGTTTGCCCCCGCCACCACCAGCCGCGAACCAAACCGTGCGTCGTCACGGCGTGATCATCCCGCCCGCGGGGGGTGGTGTCAAGGGAGGCGCCTCGGGTGGCGTCTGACTCGGCCCGGGGGCAGCGGCCGCCGAGGTGGAATGAAATACCAGCGGCAGCACCGGGCCCGAGCTCGGTGAGTCCACCGAACCGACGAATTCAAGCGCCATCGCATTCCCGTCGCGGCGATACGCGTACGTCGCCTCAGGGCATACGGCTGATACGTCCAGAACGAGCTTGCTTGGCCATTCCTTCTCTCGGGACGCCGCTCGCTCCAGCCGGAGCTCGAGGACCTTCAGCGAAAGCTCTCGGTCAACTGAGAGGCGGGCGGCGCGGCGGCTCGCGCTCAGGATGCTCGGCAGGATAATGGAGAGAGCGATCCTCCGGATCTCGGAGATCTCGGCCGACGACGGGATGGAGAACTCTCGCTCCACGATCTGGGTCATCTGGTCCTCGCTCATGAGCGATGCTTCGCAAGGCGATCGCTTCCGCAGCGCGTCGCTGAGAGCCTTGGGAAGCTTTCGGGAGATCTCGACCCAAGGGTCCGAGGAATCGCTGAACGTGGAGTCCCCGGCGAATCGAAAGTCGACCGCGATGGCGTCCAGCATTCGCTCCCATGTGTCGTTCCCGCCCATCCTGCCGATCCACTGGAGCGGGGGATCCGGAATCTTTCGGAGCGCGCCCGCCTGAAACTTGTCGATTGCGACCGCAATGATCTGATCGATCATCGTTGGGCGGAGGGCCACACTCTTCCCGAGAGACCAGGAAGCCTCCAGGGCACTCGCCGCAAGCGCCGACTCACCATGCCGCTCCTCGCTGAGCGCGAGGGCGAGGAGGACCTTTTCCAGGCGAATGATCGCTAGGAACGGCAGCGACGGTTTTTGTGCCAGCTCGTCTCCGGTGACCTTCCATTCGGGCGAGTCCTTCTCCAGGACGGCAACGATGGCGGCAAGCGGCTGGTCATGACTCTCGAGCCACTCCCGAAGAGCGGCAGGCGGCTCCGCGATCCTGTCGTCCGGAGTCTGGACCTGGGCAAAGAGCCAGGATCCGGGAGCAGCGTCCCCCAGGGCCTGGACCTCGACTGGCGCGGGGCGCGGCGCGTCCGGGTTGCCCTCGTCGAAGTCGATTCCGATCGCCAGTGCCTTCTCGGCCACCCTGTCCGCGGCGGCGTTGCGCTCGCTCACCTTCAAGGCAGAATTCGGGACACCGGTGGCCAGTCCCAAGACGAGGACGGCCAGAAAAGCCATGCCTCGATTCTAGGCCTTCTTCCACCTCGTGCCCGCCGGCCCATCCTCCAGAACGATGCCCTTCGCCGCAAGCTCGTTGCGGATCCAGTCGGCCTCGGCGAAGTCCCGGCGCTTGCGGGCGGCCAGGCGAGCCTCGATCTGGGCCTCGATTTCCGCTGGCAGGACCTCGGCGGCGGCGGGCAGGATCCCGAGGACGCCGTCCGCGGCGCGCAGGATCGCTCCGGCGACGGCGGCGCCCTCGGCGTCGAGTGTGTAGCTGTCGATCGCCGCGTTGAGCTCGCGCAGGTAAGGAAAGAGCGTGCCGAGCGCCTCGGAGGTGTTCAGGTCGTCGTCCATGGCGGCCATGAAATCGAGGGCGAACTTCTCCGCCCGCGCGGCGGCGGGGAACGCGCCCGGCTTCTTCGCGCCGCTCGCCGCGACCTCGTCGAGACGCACGGCCGCAGTGCGAATGCGGCCCACGGCCGCGGCCGCGCCGGCGAGCAGCTCGAAGGTGAAGTTCAGCTTCGTCCGGTACGGCACGGAGAGCAGCAGGTAGCGCACCGCCACCGGATCGTTGCGCTTTGCGAGCACGTCCTCGAGCGTGAAGAAGTTGCCCTTGGACTTGGCCATCTTCTCGCCGTCCACGATCAGGTGCTCGGCGTGGAGCCAGGTGTCGACGAAGCGCTCTCCCGTCGCGGCCTCGCTCTGCGCGATCTCGTTCTCGTGGTGCGGAAAGATGTTGTCGACGGCGCCCGTGTGCATGTCGAAGTGCGCGCCGAGGTATTTCATGCTCATGGCCGAGCACTCGATGTGCCACCCCGGGCGCCCCTTGCCCCAGGGCGAATCCCACGTCGGCTCCCCCTCCTTGCCCGCCTTCCAGAGGACGAAGTCCTTGACGTCCTCCTTCTCGTACTCGTCGTCGGCGACGCGGTCGCCGCGGCGCGCCTGCGTGAGGTCGATGCCGGAGAGCTTTCCGTAATCCGGAAACGTCGCGATGCGGAAGTAGACCGACCCCTCGGACTCGTAGGCGTGGCCGCGCTCGAGGAGCTTCGTCGTGATCTCCTGCATCTCCGCGACGTGGTCGGTCGCCCGCGGGTAGCCCTCCACGCGCTGGATCCCGAGCCGGTCGATGTCGCGAAAGAAGAGATCGGCGTACTTCGTGGTGAAGTCGCGCAGCGACAGGTTCGCCTGGGCGGCGCCGCGGATCGTCTTGTCGTCGACGTCCGTCAGATTCATGATCTGCGTGACCCGCCAGCCTTTCGCCAGCAGGTGCCGCCGCAGGATGTCCTCCCACAGAAACGTCCGCAGGTTCCCGATGTGCACCACGTTGTAGACCGTCGGGCCGCACGTGTAGAGCCGCACGTGCCCGTCCTCGCGGGGGGCGAAATCCTCGATCTTCCGGCCGAGCGTGTTGAAGACCCTGAGCGTCACCAGATCCCCTTTTCCTTCTGACGGCGGACCTTGCGCCAGGTCAGGTCGCGCTTCAAGCCGCGCAGGCGGTCTACGAAGAGCATGCCGTTGAGGTGGTCGGTCTCGTGGCAGAGCGCGCGGGCGAGCAGGCCCGTGCCCTCGATCTCCCGGACCGCGCCGGAGGCGTCGCCGGCCCGGACGCGCACCCTGGCCGGGCGCACGACTTTCTCGGCGAGGTCGGGCACCGAGAGGCAGCCCTCCTCCTCCTTCTGCTCGCCCGAGGCCTCGAGGACGACCGGGTTGACGAGCACGATCACGCCGTTCGGGTCCGCCCCGACCGAAAGGTCGATGATGGCGACCCGCTTGTTGACGCCGATCTGCGGCGCCGCCAGGCCGACTCCCGGCGCCGCGTGGCAGCTCTCGACCATGTCGGCCACGAGGCCCGCGAGCTCCTCGCGCACGGGATCGACTTCCGCGTTTTCCGCGAGCAGCCGCGGGTCCCCGAACCGGACGATGTCCCGGATCAAGGCCGTCTCCCCCGGGACTGCGGGACCGGGGCGGCGGACCGCGGCCTGTCCTCGGTGCTCCAAGGCGTGTCTCCATCGCGTGACAGCCCGCGCCCTGCCTCTCTGCCGGCCTCGACCATAAGTCCTTGATTTAGAGCATATTCTTCCGCGCCGGGCAAGCCGCGAAGGTGGCACGCGGCTCGCTCTCCTCATGGTGCGGGAGACACGATGAACGCTCAGCGAATTGGCATTGTGGCAGCGATGGTCGGCCTGGCGGCTTGCGCCGCTCTCGGGCAGACCGAGCGCCGGAGCGCCTACTCGTACGTGCGCGAGACCTCCGGCGACGTGACGGTCGTTTCCGGGCTGAACGGAACGGTCGAGGCCCGGCGCAACCTGCCGATTTCCCCCGGCGACGAGCTCCGGACCGACGACCCGGGCCGCGCCGAGATCGCGCTGGCCGACGGCAACGTCCTGCACGTGGGCGGCGGCACGGCCGTCCAGTTCGTCTCGCTCTACGCCCAGCAGGGGTCCGACGACGACGTCTCGGCCCTGTCGCTCAGGGAAGGCTCGATCCTCCTCTCCGTGGTCGGATCGGATGAGAAGGCGGTGCCCCGCATCGACACCGAGGACGTCACCGTGTACACGAACTCGGGCGCGCGCGTGCGCGTCAACGCGGATCCGCGCCGCGGCACGGCGGTCGTCGTGCGCGCGGGTTCGGTCGAAGTCCGCACGCCGGCCGGCTCCTACACCGTGCGCGCGGGCAACTACCTGCTCGCCCACGGCGAGGACGAGCCCGAGATCGCCCGCGGCAGCTTCTCGCGCGACCGCTTCGACAGCTGGGCGGCCGACCGCCTCCAGGCCACCTACGACGCGCCGCGCAACGCGTCGAGCCAGTACGTCGGCGAGGACTACGCGAGCGACGTGGCGTCCCTCGACGGCTACGGCGACTGGGACTACAACTCGACCTACTCGTCCTACGTCTGGCGGCCGAGCGTCGCCCCGGGCTGGACGCCCTACTCGAACGGCTCCTGGTACTACACGCCGGCCGGCCTGACCTGGTGGTCGCTCGATTCGTGGGGCTGGTACCCCTTTCACTACGGCAACTGGTTCTTCGACTCCGGCTGGAACAGCTGGTGCTGGTCGCCCGGCTACGTCTACTCGCCGGCGTGGGTCTACTGGGCGTACACGCCCTCGTACGTCGGCTGGTGCCCGATGGGCTGGTACGGACCGTACAACTCGCCCTGGTGGGACAACTACTACCGCAGCTGGTCGTATCCCCGGAGCAGCCTGGCCTTCGCCATCCATGGGACCTACCCGACCCGCCGCGTGGACATGCGAGGCTGGAACTTCACGGGAGCGAACGGCTTCGGCACGACGCGCGGCCGCGTGGATGTCGTTGGCGGTCCGCGCGTCGTGGACCGGCTCGGCGGACAGTTGGCGATCTCGTCGCGCCCGATCGTCCTGTCCACGCGCACGGGCGCCGGCGTGCGCGAGTCCATGCGCGACTACGTGCGGGAAGCCCCGCGCGTCATCGAGCGAACGGCCGGCCGCGACGCCGACCGGCTCGAGCCCGTGCTGGCCCATGACCGCACGCTGCCCCGCGCGACCGTCGAGGCCCTGCGCGGCCGGACCGTGGTGGCCGAGCGCGGCCGCCTGACGGGACCCGGCGCCTCGGACCTCGCGCCCCGCGGAGCCACGATCGTCGAGCGCGGGCGCGGCGCCGTCCGGATCGAGAGCACCAAGCGCATCGAGACGGACCGCGCGACCGGCCGAACGGTGCTGCGCGACAACGGACGCCCCGCGCAGGCGCCCGCGACTTCCGATCGCGGCACGCACCCCGAGTCGCGCCGGATGGACACGCGTTCCGCCGATCCGTCCGAGCCCTGGCGCGGCCGGTCGAACGTGGCGGAGCCTGCCGGCCGCTCCACGGGCGACGGGTCCCGCGCGCGCGGCGAGGCCCCGGCGCCCCAGTCGTGGCGCTCGAGCCCGCGAACGGCGGCGCCCCAGGCGGGAGCGCCCGGAAACGAGCAGCGGTTCTCGTCCGAACAGAAGCCCGCCGGGGACTGGCGCTCGCGCGGCGAGGTCCCGCCCGCGCGTCGGGTCATCGAGGGCGCCGTGCCAGGGCGCCACAGTCCCGACCCCGGCAACGGCGGGTCCTCGCGCTCGAACGAGTTCGCGCCGCGCGAGTCGCCGCGCGGCGGCACGCCGCATGCGATCGACAGGGCGCCGGCGCCGCCGGCTCCGGCTGCCCGGCCTCAGCCCCAGGGGCCGCCGCGCCAGGCCGCGCCCGCGCCGCCCTCGCACTCCGCGCCGCCCCCGGCCTACTCGGCGCCCGCGCCGAGGGCGGCGCCTGCGCCGTCGAGCTCGGGCAACCGGCCCCCCGGGCGCCGCTGAACAAAGGTACTTCTCCGAGGTTTCCTCCTCTTTTCACCGCGCCTTCGGGCGCGGTTTTTTTCGTCGTCCCCGTCGGCGCCGCCCCGGGGGCGCGGGCGCGTCCGGGCTAGAATCGCCGTCAGGTGCGCCGCGTCTTGTCATTGCTGGCCAGTGCCGTCTTCGTCTTCTACTGCACCGCAGTAGGGGTCTACCTTTTCCTGCGTCCGTGGACGGTCCCCGCGTCCCTTCCCGGGATTCTCGGTTCGGGCTTCTTCCGGGGCTTCGTCTCGGGCCTCGGCCTCGTCCACCTCGCGGCCGGAGTCGCGGACCTGCGCTATCTCACGCAGGGGCTCGAAGGGCCGCGACCGGACGCCGTGAAGAGCGCGCGGCCGGACGCCGTGAAGAGCGAATGAGGGCCCTCTATGTGACGGACCGCGGCGCGATCGGAGACGAACGCTACCGACGCGTCCTCGACGCGCTCGCCGGCGGCCCCCTGGCCGTCGAGCTGCGCGAGACCTCGGGCCACGACCGCGAGAAGGTCGCGCTCGCGAAAGCGACCCGCGAGCGGCTCGGGCCGGACGTCCCGCTCTACGTCCACCGGCGCTTCGACGTGGCGCTGGCCGCCGGGGCCTCGGGCGTCCACCTGCCCGCGAACGGCCTCCCGCCTTCCCGCGTCCGCGCCTGGACGCCGCGGGGCTTCCGCGTCGGCGTCTCGACGCACGCTCCAGCAGAAGTCCGGGAGGCGATCGCCGCGGGAGCGGACCTCGTCGTCATCGGCCCGATCTTCGACACGCCCTCCAAGCGCGCTTTCGGCCCTCCCCTCGGAGTCGAGGCGCTCCGCGCCCTGCCGCCCGCGGCGTCGCACGGCTGCGAGGTCTACGCGATCGGCGGTATCTCGGAAGAGCGGCTCCCGGAGCTCGACCCGTACCGCGACCGCATTTCCGGCGTCGCGGCGATCCGGCTCTTTCAGGAGTCGGCGGACCCCCGCGCGGCCGCGGAGAGGATCGCCGCCCGATGAGCGCCGCCGGATCGAGGATGGCCGAAGCGGCGCGCCGCGTCCTGCCGGCGCTGCTCGTCTTCGCCGCCGTCGCGGGGCTCGTCCCGATCCTGGCGCGCGCGGGCGTCCCGTTGATCGATTCCCGTTCGGCGAAGGATTACGGCACGTTCGCCGTGGGCCTGGCCGGGGCGCTGCTGGTCGTCCGCATCCTCGATTTCATTCTCTTCGACGTCGGCTTCCGCCTCCGGCGCGGCGCCCCGGCGCCGGAGCTGCTGCGGCAGGTGGTCAGCCTCCTCGTTTTCGGCCTGCTGCTCGGCATCCTCTTCAAGCTCGAGCTCTCTGTCAGCCTCCCCGCGCTGCTGACGACCTCGGCGATCATCACCGCCGTCCTCGGCCTCGCGCTCCAGGAAACGCTCGGCAACCTCTTCTCGGGAATCGCGCTCGCGATCGAGCGCACGGTCCAGGTCGGCGACATGATCCGCTCGGGCGAGACCGTCGGCCTCGTCGAGCAGCTGTCCTGGCGCGCCATCAAGGTGCGCACGATGGAGGGCAACTCCCTCCTCATCCCCAACAGCATGGCCAGCCGCGACCGGCTCGAGGTCTTCCGCCGCGGCAGCGTTCCGATGGCCCGCACGATGCGGGTCGGCCTCGAGTACGACCTGGCTCCCGCCCGGGCGCGCGCCGCGCTCGAAGCCGCGGCCGCGGACGTCCAGGGCGTGGCGGCGCTTCCCGCGCCGGCCTCTTACCTCGTCCGGTTCCACGATTTCTCCATCGAGTACGAGCTGCGCTACTGGCTCGAGGACTACGCGCGTTACCTCGAGGTCGACTCGCGCGTCCGCGAACGCGTCTGGTACCGCCTCGAGCGCGAGGGGATCCCGATCGCGTACCCGCTCATCCGGCAGCTGCAGTACCCCATGGGCCCTCTGCCGCGCCGCAACCCCGCGGACCTGATCCTCGCCGCGGTCGAGGCGACCGCGCTGTTCGGTCCCCTCTCGTCGGGCGAGCGCCTCACTCTGGCCGGCGGCGCGCGCCTCGTGCGCTTTGCCGAGGGCGAGACGGTCGTGCGCGAGGGCGACACGGGCTCCTCCATGTTCCTCATCGCCGCCGGAAGGGCCGGGGTCTCCGTCCACGGAGACGTCGGCACCAGTCGCAAGGTCGCGGTCCTCGATCCCGGCGCCGCGTTCGGCGAGATCAGCCTGCTCACCGGCGAGCCACGACTGGCCACGGTGCGTGCGATCACGGAGGCGACGCTCGTCGAGATCGACAAGGCCACGCTCGCCCCCGTTCTCGTCGCCAACCCGTCGCTCGTCGAGAAGCTCGACGCCGTGATCCGGGAGCGCCGCCGGCAGACCGCCAAGGAGCTCGTCGTCGGGCGCGAGGGGCAGGCGGCCGAGGAACCCGAGTCGCTGCGGGGCAGGATCGCCCGGTTCTTCGGCTTGAAGGGGCTCTGATGCCCGGGGGACTGCTGCTCGGACTCGACCTGACCGAGGTCGACCGGATCGCCGGCGTCCTCGAGCGCCACGGAGAGCGCTTTCTGTCCCGCATCTTTCGCGACGGCGAGATCCGGCGCGCGCGGCGGCACCCGCGCGCCTTCGCCGAGCACGTCGCCGGCCGGTTCGCCGCCAAGGAGGCCGCCATGAAGGCGCTCGGCCTCGGCTGGCGCGGGCTCGCCTTCCGCGACATCGAGGTCGGGCGCGACGCGCACGGCAAGCCCCTGATCGCGTTTCACGGCAGGGCGCTCGAGCGCTCGCGGACTCTCGAGGTCCTCTCGGCGGAGGTCTCGATCACCCACGGGCGCGACATCGCCGCGGCCGTGGTCGCCCTGCTCACCCGGCCTTCTCCGGGGGCGCCGCTACGCTAAACTGCGCCCTCGAATGAGCGAGCCGACCGACTACAAGAGCACCCTGAACCTGCCGCGGACCGACTTCCCGATGAAGGCGGACCTCGCGCGGCGCGAGCCCCTGCAGCTGGAGGCGTGGGAAAAGGGCGGCCTCGAGGGACGCATTCGGGCGGCGGCAGCCGGACGGCCCCGTTTCGTCATGCACGACGGCCCGCCCTACGCCAACGGCCACATCCACATCGGGCACGCCCTGAACAAGATCCTGAAGGACGTCGTCGTGCGCAGCCGCGCGATGATGGGCTTCGACGCTCCCTACGTGCCGGGCTGGGACTGTCACGGCCTGCCGATCGAGCAGCAGGTGGACAAGAAGCTCGGCTCGAAGAAGAGGGACATGAGCGCGGTCGAGATCCGCCGCGCCTGCCGCGCCTACGCCGAGGAGTTCATCGGCATCCAGCGCGAGGAGTTCCAGCGCCTGGGCGTCGGCGGCGACTGGATGCGGCCGTACACCACGATGGCCTTTCCCTACGAGGCCGAGATCGCGCGCGCCTTCGGCGGCTTCTACGGCAAGGGCCTCGTCTACCAGGCGCTCAAGTCCGTGCGCTGGTGCTTCACGGACCGCACGGCGCTGGCCGAGGCCGAGCTCGAGTACGAGGAGCGCACCGATCCGGCGATCCACGTCGCCTTCGCGGCCGAACGGCCGCTCGCCGAGCTGCCTTCGGCGCCAGTCCATTTTCTGATCTGGACGACGACGCCCTGGACGATCCCCTCGAACGTCGCCATCGCCGTGCATCCCGACGAGACCTATGCGGTCGTCGAAGCGGATGGGCGCCACTTCGTCGTGGCCGAGAAGCTCGCGGCGTCTGTGGCGAAGGCCGCCGGCTGGGCAAGCTGGAAAATTGCGGCGACGCTGCCGGGCAGGCGACTCGAGGGGTTGAAGTACCGCCATCCCCTCGCCGCCGCCTCGCGCGGAGAGCTGACGCCCGAAGAAACCGCCGCCTCATTCCGCATCGTTCTCGGCGACCACGTCACGATGGACGCCGGCACGGGCCTCGTCCACACGGCCCCCGGCCACGGCGAGGACGACTTCCTGACCGGACAGCGCGAGGGCCTGCCGGTCCTCTCCCCCGTGGACGACGCAGGCCGCTACACGACCGTCGAGAAGTACAAGGGCAAGAAGGTCCTCGATGCGAATCCGGAGATCGTCGAAGACCTGAAGGCCGCCGGAGCGCTCGTCGGGCTCGACGCGAAGTTTCGCCACGAATACCCGCACTGCTGGCGCTGCAAGAATCCCGTCATCTTCCGCGCGACGGTCCAGTGGTTCGTGCGCCTGGACCTTCCATCGACCGACGTGCGCGCGGGCGCCCTAGAGGCGATCGCGAAGGTGAGCTGGACGCCCTCGTGGGGCGAGCAGCGCATCGCCGGGATGGTCGAGAACCGGCGCGAGTGGGTCATCTCGCGGCAGCGCCGCTGGGGCTCGCCGATCACCCTGCTGTACGCGATGCGCGACGGAGAGCGCGCGGGCACGTACCCCTGGAGCGACGCGCCGGCCGAACAGGCGAAGTTCTTCGACCACGTCGCTCGTCTCTTCCAGGCCGAGGGCGCCGACGCCTGGTACGCGCGGCCCGCGACCGACTTCGTGCCGCCCGGGGCGGACCTGCGCGGCTTCGCGCCCGGCGACTTCCAGGCCGAGACGGACATCATGGACGTCTGGTTCGACTCGGGCGTCTCGCACATGGCCGTGCTGCGCTCGGGCCAGTGGCCGGAGCTCGTCCGCCCGGCGGGCCAGCGCCCGGCGAACCTCTACATCGAGGGACACGACCAGCACCGCGGCTGGTTCCAGTCGTCGCTGCTCACCTCCGTCGCGCTCTACGGCGACGCGCCCTACGACGGCGTCATCACGCACGGCTTCGTCGTGGACGGCCAGGGGCGCAAGATGTCCAAATCGCTCGGCAACGTCGTCGCCCCGCAGGACCTCATCAAGAAGTACGGCGCCGACATCGTGCGCCTGTGGGTTGCCAGCCTCGACTACCGCGACGATGACCCGATCTCCGAGGAGATCCTCGCGCGTTGCGCCGAGGCCTACCGCAAGGTCCGCAACACGGCGCGGTACCTGATCTCCAACCTCTACGACTTCGATCCGGCCACCGACGCCGTTTCCGCGCCCGAGCGCGAGCCCCTCGACGCGTGGGCCCTGGCCGAGAGCCGCGCCCTCGTCGGACGCATCCACCAGGCCTACGAGGCGTACGAATTCCACGTGATCTACCACCAGCTCGTGAACTTCTGCGCGACCACCCTTTCGGCCTTCTATTGCGACATCATCAAGGATCGCCTCTACGCCTCGGCCCCGAAGTCGCGGCAACGCCGTTCGGCGCAGACCGCCCTGTACTGGATCGCGCGGGCCCTCGCGACGGCCGCCGCCCCGGTCCTCGCCTTCACCGCCGAGGAGATCTGGGCGGCCCTGCCCGGAAAGAAGGAAGAATCCGTCCACCTCGCGCGTTTCGAGCGGCTGGACGACCTCGGCGGGGGCACTGTTGCCGCCGCCGCGTGGGAGCGCCTGACCAAGCTGCGAGAAGAGGCCGCCGTGATCCTGGAAGAAGCCCGCCGAGAGAAAGTGATCGGTTCCTCCCTCGAGGGGGCCATCGCGCTGGCCGGCCTGCCCGCCGAACTCGCGGAGGACCGGGCGGCCACCGGGACCGCGGCCGCCGGCCTCGCCGACCTCTTCATCGTGTCCGAAACGCTCGAGGAGGCTTCCGCGGCCGGGGAGGGCTGGCGGGAGTCGCAGGCCTACCCGGGGCTGAAGCTCGCCTTCCGCAGGGCGCGCGGCCGCCGCTGCGACCGCTGCTGGAAGGTGACGCCCGAGGCCGAGGGCACGGGCCTCTGCCTGCGGTGCCGCGCCGTGATCGGCGGAGCGGCCGCGTGAGCACCTCCCTGCGGGAATCCACGCTGTACCGCGGCGCATACCTCGCCGTATCGCTGGCCGTCCTTTTCCTCGACCAGTGGACCAAGGGAATCATCACCCGCACGATGGAGGTCCACCAGTCGCGCACGATCCTGGACGACTTCTTCGACCTCACCTACGTGCGCAACACGGGCGCCGCCTTCGGCCTCTTCGCCTCGGTGGACTCCTCGATGAAGGCGATCGTCCTGAACAGCGTGGCGGTCGTCGTGTTCCTCATCGTCTCGGCGTACGCGCTGCGCTCCTCGCACAAGAGCGTCCGGCTCCAGGTCGGGCTCGCCCTGATCCTCGGCGGCGCCGTCGGCAACCTGCTCGACCGCGTCCGGTTCGGGTACGTCGTGGACTTTCTCGACTTCGCGATCTCCGGTCATCACTGGCCCGCCTTCAACGTCGCCGACTCCGCGATCTGCATCGGCGTCGGCCTCCTCTTTCTCGACATGCTGCGCAATGACGAGCAGTCCGCTCCGCGCCCCGACCCGGCGCCCGGGAGCTAGGCCATCTATCCCCGCCTGATCCACGTCGGCAGCTTCTATCTCCCGAGCTATGGCGTCATACTCGCGATCGCCTACCTCACCGGGATCTGGCTGCTGCGCCGCAAGGCGCTCGCCGCCGGATTGCCGGACCAGAAGGTCCTGGATCTCTCGCTCTACATCCTCGCCTCCGCGATCCTCGGCGCCAAGGCCCTGCTCGTCGCCGTCGAGTGGAAGCGCTACCTCGCCAACCCGAAGGACCTCGTCGAGATCCTGCGCTCGGGCGGCGTCTTCTACGGCGGCCTCATCGCGGCGACGACCACGGCGATCGTCTACATGCGCCGGCACGAGCTGCCCGCCTGGGCCATCGCGGACATGGGGGCGCCCTCGATCGCGCTCGGCGAGGCCATCGGCCGCTGGGGTTGCTTCGCCGCGGGATGCTGCTACGGCAAGGAGAGCCACGGGCCGTTTGCCGTGACCTTCACCGACCCGTTCGCCCACGACGCCGTCGGCACTCCCCTCGGCGTCCCGCTCCACCCGACGCAGCTCTACCTCTCGGCCGGCGCCTTCCTCGTCTTCCTGATCCTCCAGTGGGCGTACCGGCGCAAGACGTTCGACGGCGAGGTCTTCTGGCTCTACGTGCTGCTGTACGCCATCACCCGCGGCATCATCGAGAACTGGCGCGGAGACCTGGTGCGCGGGTTCGTGATCCCCGACGTCCTCTCGACGTCGCAGTTCATCGGGATCCTCCTCGCGGCGCTCGCCATCGGAATGCTCGTCTTCCTCTCGCGCCGAAGCCGCGCCGAGGCGTAAGGCTTCGTGCTCCGGCGGTTCCAGGTCGGAGCCCCTTCCTCCGGCACCCGGCTCGACCTCTTCCTGGTTGCCGCCTGCTCCGACCTCTCCCGCTCCCGCATCCAGAAACTCATCGCCGACGGCGCCGCGCGGGTCGGCGGCGAGGCCGCCAAGCGCTCGCACGTCGTGCGGGCCGGCGAGCAGGTCACGGTCGAAGTCCCCGAGCCCCGCGAAAGCGTGCTCGAAGCCGAGGACATTCCCTTATCGATCCTCTTCGAGGACGAGGACCTCATCGCCATCGACAAGCCGGCCGGCCTCGTGGTCCATCCCGCTCCCGGCCACGCCTCCGGAACCCTCGTGAATGCGCTCCTCCATCACGTCCGGGACCTCGCCGGCATCGGGGGTGAGCGCCGGCCGGGCATCGTGCACCGGCTCGACCGCGACACCTCGGGCGTGCTCCTCGTGGCGAAGACCGACCGGGCGCACCAGCTGCTCTCGCGGCAGATTCGCCAGCGCACCATGAAGAAGGAGTACCTCGCGCTCGTGGCCGGAGTGCCGAAAGTGCGCAAGGGCGAAGTGACTCTCTCGGTCGGGCGCGATCCGCGGGACCGGAAGAAGATGAAGGCATTCCGCCCGACGGCCGACGACCTGCCGCCCGGAATCCGGACGGCGCGCACGCTCTACGAGATCGAGCGGGAATGGTTTGCGCTCGGGCTCACGCTCCTGCGGTGCCGCCTCGTCACGGGCCGCACGCATCAGATCCGGGTCCACCTCTCGGCGTCGAGCCTGCCGCTCGTCGGCGACCCGACGTACGGGCACCCGACGTACCAGCGGGTCAAGAGCGCGCCGCTCAAGAAGCGCCTCACCGAGTTTCCGCGACAGGCGCTGCATGCCGAACGGGTCACGTTCCGGCATCCGGCCAGCCAGGAGATGGTCGAGATCGTCGCGCCGATCCCGGAGGACCTCGCCGCGCTCTTCGAAGAGATCGGCGCGGCAGGACGGGCGCCCGCCTGATCCCGCATTCGCGTTATCGTCTGGTCCATGAGCGACGATCCCGAAGTCCTGTTCGAAGGCCGGCACATGGTCTTCCTGCGCCGCAAGGGCTGGGAGTATCTCGAGCACCGCACGGCTCCCGAGGCGGCGATGGTCGTGGCGATCACGCCCGACGATGAGATCGTCCTCGCGGAGGAGTTCCGCCTTCCGATGAACGCGCCCGTGGTGTCGCTGCCCGCAGGACTGATCGGCGACGAGGGGCCCGAAGACGCCATCGATGCCGCGCGGCGCGAGCTGCAGGAGGAGACGGGATTCGCGGCGCCCGCGCTCGAGCTGCTCGCGAAGGGTCCCGGTTCCGCGGGACAGAGCTCAGAGATGGTCACGTTCTTCCTGGCGCGTGGCGCCGTGCGCTCCGGCGAGCAGGCCGCGCACGACGCCGGCAGGATCCGCGTCCACGTCGTCCCGATCGCCGGGCTGCCCGGCTGGGCTCAGGCGCGCGAAGCCGAAGGCGCCGTCATCGACCCGAAGATCTGGGCAGGCCTTTACCTCGCCGGCCGGCGATGACGCACCGCGCTACTTGACGGAGACGTAGATCGTGACGCCGTCCTTCTCCAGGGCGACACGGTCCTCCTCGATCTTCGTGAGACTGTAGCCCTCGACGTAGGCACCGACGGAGGCGATGCGGTCGTTCAGGAGGGCGCGGGGCTCGGTTTCGGACCAGACGATCCCGCCGAGCTCGATCTTTGCGCCGCCGGGGAGAGTGACGGAGCCGGAGTAGGTCCTGCCATCGGCGATCGCCTGGGGGGCGCGGGGAGGGACGGGCGCGGGAGCGGGCTCGACCGCCTGCCTTTCGCCTTCGGCAGGGGCGGGCGCGGCTGTCCGCGGGGGACGCGCCATTGGCGGCTGCCCGACGAAGATGGGCGTCGCGAGGGTGACGGCGTCGGGTGTTGCAGTTGCCTGCGGGGCGACGGCGGCAGAGGGGCGCCCCTCACCCCGGCCCTCTCCCGCCGGGAGAGGGAGGGGGCTCGGCGAGCCGAATTCCCTCCGGACGAACCAGGCACCGGCGCCTGCAACGACGACGGCGGCGACCGCGATTCCCAGCCAACGGACGACCGCACGGCGTCGGGCGATCCCGGGATCGGGCAGGGGCGTGGGGATCCAGGGGCGGGTCGCCGGCTTCCCGGCATCCCCCTGGCCCGCGGCCTGCGCCCGCTTGAGCGCGTCGTCGATCAGGCTCAAGCGACTTCGCCTTCCAGCTCGCGGATCGCCCGGCCGACGGCGCGCGACTTGAGCTCGTAGGTGCCGTTGACGTAGCCGTACAGGAGGGCCTTGTCGCACACGGCGTTGATCAGGCGCGGCACGCCCTGGGCGTAGCCGTGGACCCGGCGGATCGCCCAGGGCGTGAAGGTCGGGCGCCCGTCGGCGCCGGCGACGCGCAGCCGGTGGTGGATGTAACGTTCGGTCTCGAAGCGGTTGAGCGGCTTCAGGTGGTACCGCACCGTGATGCGCTGGCGCAGCTGGCGCAGGCCGCGCTGGTCGAGCTTCTCGCGGAGCTCCGGCTGCCCGATCAGGACGATCTGCAGGAGCTTGCGCTGGTCGGTCTCGAGGTTCGAGAGCAGGCGCACCTGCTCGAGCAGGTCGGGCTCGAGGTCCTGCGCCTCGTCGATCAGGAGCACCACGTCGTTGCCCGCCTCGGCCTGCTCGAGGAGGAACCGGTTCAGGAGGTCGAGGTACGCGGTGCGGTCCAGCTTTCGCGGCTCGAGGCCGAGTTCGGTCAGGATCGTCCGCATCATCTGCGTGGCCGTGATCATCGGGTTCAGGATCAACGCCGTCTTGCAGTTCTCCCCGAGCTCGGTGAGAATCGCCCGGCACACCGTCGTCTTGCCTGCCCCGACCTCGCCCGTGATCTGGATGAACCCCTTGCGCTCCCGGATGCCGAAGAGCACGTGGTTGAACGCCTCGCGGTGTTTGTCCGAGAAGAAGAGAAAACGCGGATCCGGAGTGATGTTGAAGGGCGCCTCGCGGAAGCCGTAGAACTCGTTGTACATGCTGTCCGGGGCTAGCTTAGTGCAGGACAGAACGGACCCTCCCCTCCTTCTACGGAGGAGAGGGTCCGGACGTCGCGCCCGCCGGGGTCAGGAGGCCAGGGCCACCGGAGGCCGGCAGTCGCCGCACGGGTGGAACCCCGCCGCGATCGCCTCGCGCTCCGAGTGGAACTTCACCCGGTTCGTCGCGACCAGGGTCGAGATTCCCCCGCAGGTCGGGTAGCAGAAGTGTCGTGCCTCCGCGTTGCCGAGGTAGCGGACGCCCGAGGCGGCCAGCTGCTCGAGCAGGTCCGGCTGCGCGCCCTCGGCCTCGAGCAGCGTCCGCTTGTTGCGCGGCCCTCCGAGCGAATAGTTGCCGATGTGGCCGTCGCTGCGCACGACCCGATGGCACGGAATCAGCAGCGGCACCGGGTTCTTCGCCAGGGCCGATCCCGCGGCGCGCACCGCGCCCGGACGGCCGATCTCCCTGGCGATCCAGCTGTACGGCCGCACCTCGCCGGGCGGGATCTCGAGCGCCTTCATCAGGACGGCCCGCTCGAACTCGGACAGGCCCCGCAGGTCGAACCGCAGCCCGCGCCGATCCTTGCCCTTGCCCTTCAGGTTCTTCACGAGCGCCCGCACGGCCGCCGGAGGAACCGTCTTTTCGACGTGGATCTCGCGCCCGAAGTGCTTCTGGAATCCGCGCTCGAACTCGGCCGCGGACTTCGCCCGCCGCACCATCGAGATGCCCGCCTTGCTGTGGGCGATGAACACCGGGCCGACCGGGGACTCGAGCCGCCAGTAGGAGTCGGCCAGGCCCACCCGCCGCATCACGGCGGGAAGCAGCGTCGCGGGAGCCTTCTCGAGAGGTACCCCTCGCAGGGCACGGGCCACCGTCAGAGCGTCTTTCATCGTCTTCACTTTCTCACCCCCTCCTTGCGCTACGCGACGCCATAAGGGCCTCGCGCAGGGCATTGACTCCCCGATGCACGTTCGACTTGGCGGTGCCCACCGGCTGCTTGAGCACGCGGGCCACTTCTTCCAGGCGCAGGCCCTCGACGTAACGCAGGATCAGCGGCGCGCGGTAGCGTTCGGGCAGCCCCGCGACGAGCGACGCGATGTCGGCGTGCGCGCGCGCCCGCTCGTAGCGCGCGTCGGGCCGCCGCGCCTCGTCGTCGGCGGCCTCCCACGTCGCGTCGCCCCCGCCCGGCAGCGGGTGGTCGAGCGAGACGAGCTTCAACTTCTTTCCGCGAAACCGATTGCGCGCCACGTTCAGCGTGATCTGGTAGAGCCAGGCCCGCAGGGCCATCGCCCGAATTCGCTCGGGCGGGTAGGTCCCGAGCGCCCGGTAGGCCCGGACGAAGGCGTCCTGGGCGACCTCTTCGGCGTCCTCGCGGCTGCCGGTCAGCCGCAGGGCAAACGAGTAGAGCCGATCCTGGTAGGTCGTGACGAGCTGCTCGAAGGAGCCGTCGAGGTCCTCCGCCAGGCCGTTCCGAAGCGTCTCGTCCTCTGTCGCGCCCAACGCCCCGCCTTTCCACTGCTCCGGCTGCCCCAGCACCAACCGGAAGCCGGACGCTCCTCCCGGTGGCCTCGGAACCTGCCCCATTCCGGGGGCGCTTCGACTGATCATCATGCCCTCCACCAACTCCTGAAACACGGCGGGAGGGCCGTTGGTTGCAGCCTCTACGGGTTCGTTTTCACGCGCTCTCCGATGCCCGCGGCGATCAACTCGGCGTGGTGACGGCTGTTCTCGATGAAGATCCGCCCGATCTCCCGTCCGCCGAGGATCGCCCCGGCCAGGTAGAGGCCCGGGACGTTGGATTCCAGAGTCGCCGGATCGTGGGCGGGGACGAGCGCGTCCCCCTCGAGGCGGACGCCGCAGCGCTCGAAGAACGCGAAGTCCGGCTGGTAGCCGATCAGCGGAAAGACCGTGTCGGCGGGCACGACTTCCTCGCGGTTCGGGGTCCGGACACGCGCGGCGTCGGGCAGGATTTCGAGCACCTCGGATCCGAACAGCGCCCGGATGGCGCCGGAGGCGATGCGATTCTCGAGGTCGGGCTTGATCCAGTACTTGACCCGGTCGGACAGGGCCCGGCCGCGATGCACGAGCGTGACCCGCGCGCCGTGGCGATAGAGGTCCAGCGCCGCTTCGGCCGCCGAGTTCTTTCCGCCCACGACGAGGACTTCCCGGCCGTGAAACGGGTAACCGGAGACGTACCGCGATGCGACGTGCGGCAGGTCCGCGCCGGGGATGCCGAGCCGGCGGGGGTTGCCGAAGAAGCCGGTCGCGAGGATCGCGGCGGGTGCCTCGAATCGCTGCGCACCGGCGCGACCGGACGCCTCGACGAAGAGGCCTCCGCCCGGACGCGCCGTCACTCGCTCGATCGAGGTCCTGGCCGCCACCCGGACGCCGAATCGCTCCGCCACGCCGCGGTAGTACGCCAGCGTCTCGAGACGCGTGGGGTGGGCGTCGGGCGACGCGAACGGAACTCCCGCGATGTCCAGGAGGTCGCGCGTCGAGAACCAGCGCATCTCTTCGGGGAAGTGGTAAATCGAGTCGAGGATCCCGCCGCGGTCGTAACAGACCGCGGCGATTCCGCGCCTTCCGAGCTCGATCGCGCAGGCGATCCCCGTCGGCCCGGCGCCGACGATTGCGACTGGGTCCGTCACGCCGGCATTCTACCGGCCGCGCGCGGCTACAGCGCCTGGATGCGGACCGACCCCCCACTCGTGTGCAGTCGCAGTGTGTTGCCCCCCTTGCCGAGCGTGCCCTGCAGGTTCCCGCGCGAAATCTCGCCGTGGACCGTGATCGGGACGTCGGACTTCACGGAATTGCCGGAGGCGTCGATCGCGAGGTCCGCCGCGGCGTCGAGGGAAACCTCGATCCCGCCGCCCGAGGTTTCGAGCGAGCCGCCGCGGGAGTTGCCCTTCGTGAACGACGCCTCGATCGAGCCGCCCGAGGTGTCGGCATGCACGCGGCCGCCGGCGTCGACGATGCGGATCCCGCCGCCCGAGGTCTCGGCGTCGATGTCGCCCGTGACCTTCTGCAGCTCGATCGAGCCGCCCGAGGACTCGGCGTGGACGGCCCCGTCGAGGGAAGAGCCCTCAATGCCGCCGCCCGACGTCTCGACGCGCACGCGGCCCTTGATGTCCTTCAGGTCGATCGATCCTCCGGACGTGTTCGCGTCGAGGTCACCGACGAGGTCGTTCACGGTGATGCTGCCCCCCGACGTGTCGAGCTTGGCCTGCAGGCGCATGCCGAGGACCTTGATGCTTCCGCCGGAGGTGTCGACCGAGAGCCGAGTCTCGGCGGGCACCCGGACCTCGTAGTGCACGGAGCCCCCGTTGTTCGAGAACCAGCCGGACATGACGTGCTTCTTCCGGGCCACGATGCCCGCCGAGGCCGCCCCCTCCTCGAAGCGGAAGGTGAGCAGGTCCTCCAGCTCCTTGCGCCGGGAAGTGATCACGACGTGGACGCCGGCATCGGGGCTCCCGGTGACCGTCACCGAGCCCATGTCGGTCTCGAGTTTGAAGTCGCCGCCCGGCGACAGCTTCAGGTCCTTTTCGATCCGGGTCTCGGCCAGCGCCGGCAGGGCGGCCAGGACGAGGCCGGCCGCCATCAGCAGCGGTCCGCGGAAAATACGACGGTTCATAGGGTCCCCCTCTTCCCCCAATACGCACGGGGCCCGGGGAGGTTCCCGCCCCGGAGGGTCAACCCTGTATTTTGTTCCGGCTCCGGACGCTAGCCGAGCGCCTCCTGGAGCGGCGTGTACGGGCGGCCCTGCGCTTGCGCGACCGCGCGGTACGTCAGCTTGCCGCCGTACGTGTTGACGCCCTCGGCCAGATGCGCGTCCTCGGCCACCGCCTTCTTCAGGCCCTTGCCCGCGAGCTGCAGCGCGTAGCGCAGCGTCGAGTTGGTCAGCGCGAAGGTCGACGTGCGCGCCACGGCCCCGGGCATGTTGGCGACGCAGTAGTGGATGACGCCGTCCACGGTGTAGACGGGATCGGAATGGGTCGTGGCCTTCGTCGTTTCGAAGCAGCCGCCCTGGTCCACGGCCACGTCCACGGCGACTGAGCCCTTCTTCATCTGCGCGATCAGGTGGCGCGAGACGAGCTTGGGCGCCGCGGCGCCGGGGATGAGAACGGCGCCGATCAGCAGGTCCGCGCGGCGGCAACCCTCCTCGAGCGTGAGGGGATTCGACGCGATCGTCTTGACGCGCCCGAGAAAGATGTCGTCGAGCTCGCGCATGCGGTCCGGCGTCACGTCGAGGATCGTCACGTCGGCGCCCATACCGGCCGCGACCTTGGCCGCGTTGGTCCCGACAACGCCGCCCCCGATGATCACGACCTCGGCCGGCGCCACGCCGGGCACGCCGGAAAGGAGGATGCCGCGCCCGCCGTTGGATTTCTGCAGGTAGTACGCCCCCACGTGCACGCTCATGCGGCCGGCCACTTCCGACATCGGCGTGAGCAGCGGCAGCGAGCCGTTGGCGGCGGTGATCGTCTCGTAGGCCACGCCGGCGACCCTGCGCTCGAGGAGCATGTCCGTCAACGCCCTGGCCGGAGCCAGGTGCAGGTACGTGTAGAGGATCTGGCCTTCGCGCAGCCGCTGGTACTCGGGCCCGACCGGCTCCTTGACCTTGACGATCATCCCCGCCTTCGCGAAGACCTCGTCGGCCGTCGCGAGGATCTTCGCCCCCGCCGCGACGTACTGCTCGTCGGGGATGCCCGAGCCGAGGCCCGCGTCATGCTCGACGAACACCTCGTGGCCGGCCGACGTCAGGGCTTTCACGCCTGCGGGCACGAGGCCGACCCGGTTCTCGTTGTCCTTGATCTCTTTCGGCAACCCGACGATCATCCGTACTCCTCTCGGTTCACAACCGCGAATCGGCTCAATGCGTGTCGATCTGCGCCTTCTGCAGCTTGCCCGAGAAGTCCACGTAGATCGACTTCCACTCCGTGAACACGTCGAGCCCGGCGATGCCCGCCTCGCGGTGACCGTTGCCCGTGTCCTTGATGCCGCCGAACGGCAGGTGCACCTCGGCGCCGATCGTCGAGGAATTGACGTAGAAGATCCCGGTCTCGAACGCGTTCATCGCCGTGAAGGCCTTGTTGACGTCCTGCGTGTAGATCGAGCCCGAGAGCCCGTAGGCCACCGAATTGGCCACCTGGATCCCCTCCTCGAGCGAGGAGATCGGCACGACCGTCGTCACGGGCCCGAAGATCTCTTCGGCGGCGACGCGCATCTTCGCGTTCGCGTCGGCGAAAACCGTCGGCGCGTGGAACCAGCCCCTGCCGAGGGCTCCGGTCGACAGCTTCTCGCCGCCGGTGACGAGGCGCGCCCCCTCGGCCTTTCCGATCTCGACGTACTTCGCGACCGTCTCGCGCTGCTTCGCCGACACGCACGGCCCCATGTCGACCTTGTCGTCGAGGCCGTTGCCCACCCGCAGCGCCTTCACGCGGCCGGCGAGCTTCTCGAGAAACTCGTCGTAGACCTTCCTGTGCACGAGCAGGCGCGACGACGCCGTGCAGCGCTGGCCCGTCGTGCCGAACGCGCCCCACACCGCGCCGTCGACGGCCAGGTCCACGTCCGCGTCGTCCATGACGAGGATCGCGTTCTTGCCGCCCATCTCTAGGTGCAGGCGCTTGAACGTCGGCGCGCAGGCCTTCGAGATGCTGCGCCCGACCTCGGTCGAGCCCGTGTACGAGACGACCCGGACGTCCGGGTGCTGAATCAACGGATCGCCGACCTCGCCGCCCGAGCCCATCACGACGTTGAAGACGCCGGCCGGCAATCCGGCCTCCTCGAACACGCGCGCGAGCGCGACCACCGACGCCGGCGTGTCGGTCGCCGGCTTGATGACGATCGTGTTGCCCGCGATCAGCGCCGCCATGGACTTCCACGCCGGGATGGCCATCGGGAAGTTCCACGGGGTGACCAGGGCGCAGACGCCGACCGGCTGGCGCACGCACATCGCCCACTTGTTCGGCAGCTCCGACGGAGTCGTGAAGCCGAACAGCCGCCGCCCCTCGCCCGCGGCGAGGAAGGCCATGTCGATCGCCTCCTGGACGTCGCCGCGCGTCTCGGCGAGCACCTTGCCCATCTCGCGGGTCATGAGGCGCGCGAGTTTTTCCTTGTCGCGTTTCAGGATCTCGCCGGCGGCGTAGAGGACCTCGGCGCGCCGCGGCGCCGGCGTGTTCTTCCAGCCCGGATAGGCCTTCTTCGCCGCCGCGACGGCGGCTTCCACGTCCCGGTGATCGCTCTTCGGAAAGAGACCGACGAGATCGTCGTTGTCGGCGGGGTTGCGGTCCTCGAACGTCGCCCCCGAAACGGAGGGGACCCACTTGCCGCCGACGTAGTTGTGCTGCGTTTCGACCGCGATCTCCGTCGCCATCACTCTGCCTCCACTTTCTTCTGGACAGGGGCCGAGGGCGCGTCCGGCAGGGACATCGCCACGTTTCCCTGGAGTTGAGCCCCCTCGGCGATCACGACCTTGGGAGCGTTGACGTTTCCCTGCACGGAGGCGGATGCGAGAAGCTCCGCCCGCTCGTCGGCGCGGACCTGGCCGTGCACGCGCCCGCCCACCACGACCGACCGGCCGTGGATGTCTCCCTCGACGTCTCCCGAGGGCGCCACCGTGACTCTGCGGTCGACCCGGATGTCGCCCTCGAAGCGGCCCTGGATCAGGATGTCCTCGTCCCCGGTGATCTGGCCGACGAAGCGCGCCCTGGCTCCGATGACGGTGGCCGGCGCGGGCGCGGCGCCGGGCCGCTCCTGGCTCGCAGAAGGCTCCGGCGCGCTGTCTGTTTTTCCGAAAATCGCCACCCACCCTCCGAGAGGCCGGTTAGTCTAACAAAACGACGACCGGCGCCGGCGCGATACCATTCGCCGCAAGTCGAGCCAGGAGAACAGCATGCAGACAGGACGCCGCTCGGACATTTCCGCGGTCATTCTTCTCGCCGTCGCCCTGGCGCCGGCCGGCCTCGCCGGGCAGTCCGCGCCCGCGCCGCAAGCTCCCCCGCCGACGCCCACGCCGTCGGCCTTCGACCCCCGGCGGCCGCCCGCCCGGGAGCTCGAGACGCACCTGCCGGACGGGTTCACGCTCGCCGCGGTCGGCGACCTCATCACGACCCGGCCGCTGGCGCAGACCCTGCCGAACGATCCGGGCTTTGCCGCCGTCATCAAGATCCTCCGGGACGCCGACACGGCGTACGGCAACTTCGAAACGACGGCGATCGACCTCGGCCGCTTCGCCGGACAGTCGTATCCGGGCGGCGACGACTGGCCGCTCGCCGCGCCGCCCGCTGTCGCCCGGGACCTGCGCTCGCTCGGCTTCGATTTCGTCTCGCGGGCCAACAACCACGCGATGGACTACGGGATCGAGGGCATGCGCGAGACCAGCCGCTGGCTCGAGGACGCCGGCATCGTCTATGCCGGGATCGGCGAGAACCGCGGCGAGGCAAGAGCGGCGCACTATCTCGAGCTGCCGACGGCGCGCATCGGCATCGTCTCGATGGCCTCGACGTACCGGGACTATGCCGACGCCCTGCCGCCGGAAGGGCGGGCGCCCGGCCGGCCCGGCATCAACGCCCTGCGCACGACGAAGACGTACGTCCTCACGCCCGAAACGCTCCGGCAACTGCGCGCCGTGAAGGACGCACTGGAGGCTCCGGGCAACTCGTGCGAGAAGCCTCCGTCCGAGATCGCGCACCGCAAGGAGGCCGACGCAAAGGCCTCCGAAGAGCTGACCGTCCTCGGCACGAACTTCCGAGCCGGCGCCGAGGTCGGAGTCCGGTACGGCATGAACCCGATCGACCTCGAGGAGATTCTCCGCAGCGTGCGCCTCGGAAAGCAGCATTCCGATCTGCTCGTGGCGACGATCCATTCGCACGACACGGGCCTCGGCTGCGAACAGCCGGGCGACTTCTTTCCCCTGCTCGCGCATGCCGCGATCGACGCGGGCGCCGGACTCTTCATCGGCACGGGCGAGCACCGGCTCATGCCGATCGAGATCTATGAGGGCCGCCCGATCTTCTACAGCCTCGCGAACTTCTTCTGGAGCGACATGCAGGAGCCGCTGCCCGCCGACGTCCGCGAGGACCACCGGGACGCCCTCGCGAAGGCCTACGGCGCGACCACGAAGCCGACCGACGCGGACTTGAACGCGGTCATCAATGCGGACGGGTTCGACGACGAACGCGTTTTCCAGACGGTCGTCGCGGTCTGCCGGTGGCGGGGCGGAAAGGTTGCCGAAGTGCGCCTGCATCCCGTCGACCTCGGCTACGGCCTGCCACTGACGAAGAGCGGCACGCCGCGGGTCGCCTCTCCCGCCATGGCCCGCTCGATCCTCGAGCGGCTCCAGCGCATCTCGAGACCCTACGGGACGACGATCGAGATCGAAGGCGGCGTCGGCGTGATACGGATCCCCTAGCTCCACGCGATCAGGATTTTCCCGGTGTTGAGGTTGGCCCGCATCCGCGAAAACGCCTCCGCGGCGCGATCGGGAGGGAACCGCGAGTCGATCGCGACCTTCAACGCGCCCGACTCGAACCCGGGAAGCACGTCTTCCCGGAAGCGCGCGACGATCCGCGCCTTCTCCTCCCGTGGACGCGCGCGCAGCGTGGAGCCGATCAGGCGCCCGCGCTTGCCCATCAGCACGCCGATGTCGAGCTCGCCGCGCGCCCCCGACATCGTGGCGAGGAACACCACGCGGCCGCCCCGTGCCAGAACGCGAAGATCCCCCGCGAGGGTGAGGGCGCCGACGGGGTCGAGGACCACCGCGACCGCGTCCCTGCCCCACGCCCGCTCGACGGCCTCGGCGAACGGACCGGCCGCCACGTCGATGGCGAGATCCGCACCCGCGTCCCGGATCGCCCCGAGTTTCGCGGCGCTGCGCGTCGTCGCGCCGGCCATCGCCCCCAGGTACCTCGCCGTCTGGATCGCGGCAAGTCCGACTCCCGAGGCGCCGGCGTGGATGAGCGCCCGATCGCCCCGCGCGAGCCCGCCCTCGATCGCGAGGTTGAGGTAGGCGGTCAGGAACGCCTCGGGAATCGCGGCGGCATCGGCGAGCGAGAGGGTCCCCGGCGCCGGGAACAGCTGGCCCTTCGGCACCGCGGCGTACTCCGCGTGCGCGCCCCCCGCGACCAGCGCGCCGACGCGCTCCCCCGTCTCGAGCACCGTTCCGGAAAGCTCGAGGCCCAGGCCCTCCGGCTCGCCCGGGGGCGGCGGGTACTGCCCGGCGATCTGGTGGAGATCAGCGCGGTTGAGACCGGACGCCGCCACGCGGACGAGCACCTCGTCGGCGCGGGGAACCGGGCGCTCCACTTCCGCCACCCTCGCGCGGTATCCCTCGCCCTCCGGCGCGACTTCGAGGCTCTTCATGCCGTCCCTGCCCGCGGAAGGACCGGCCGGCGCGTCGCGATCGCGAACGCGAGGACCGCTCCGGCAACCGCCGCGACGAGCGGGTCCCACCAGAGGCCGAACCCCTTGTCGACGCGCCAGAACATCTCCGGGAAGATCCCGATCGAGACGACGGCGAAGACGAGCAGCCACCCGAACCGCCGGTTGCGCTCTTGCGCGAGGCAGGCGACGGCGGCGACCGCGAAGACCGGGGCGACGATCGCGTAACTGTTCTTTTCCGTCATGGGGTTGAAGAGCATCAGGTAAATGGTCGAGAGCAAGATCAGCGCCAGCGCGCGCCAGGGCTCCTTCCAGCGCGCGCCCGCCACAAGCCACAGCCCCAATGCGGCCAGGGCGGCGACGGCGCGGAGCAGCAGGGCGGCCGTGGCCCCGAGCGGTAGCCCCGCCGTGCGCAGCATGGCGGTCAGGTCGGCAAACCGGTGTTCCGTCGTCCCGGACCACCCGGCGACGTGCTCCGCCGCGGCCCGGTACTGCGCCGCGGCGTACTGCGGACCCGCGAACACGAACGGGAGCGCCGCCAGGATCGCCAGGCCGATCAGCAGCGGCCGCAGCAGCGGGCGGTAGACCCACGGCGCCAGCAGGATCAGCACGAGACCGAGCGGCTTCACGGCGACGAGCGCCACGAGACAGGCGGCCGCGGCGTTCCAGCGCGACGTGGCGAGAAAGCACGCGACCAGGAGGCAGAGCCCCCCGAACGCGAGATTCGTCTGTCCGTTGCGCACGGCCCCGAGGCATGGCGCGAGCGCGAGCAGGCACGCGAAGAAGAAAGCGCGCCCGGTGTCACCGGGCAGGAAGAGCCGCACGAGCGACGCGATCCCCCACAACACGAGCGCCACCGAGATCGTGCGCCACACGATGTCCCCGACCGGAACGGGAAGCGCGTGGAAGGGCGCGAACAGCAGCGCGAACTGCGGCAGGTAGTGGTAGCCGCGCACGTCGGCGTAGAGCTGCCCGCGCGCCCACCAGCGCTCGGCCGCGAGATGGAAGACCGGGGTCACCGAGCGCTTGAGGGGGTCGAGCGCTACCATCACGCAGACGCCGGCGAGCGGCAGGATCCACAGGAAGTAGCCGAAGAAACGGAACCGGCGGCCCGGCGCGGTCGCTGCGGTCGTCATGGGGCGGCGTCGAGTCTAGCAGGACGGGCGGCGCGCACGCGCCCCCGCGCGTTCTTCCACCCGTGATCACCGCGTCCGGGGCACGAACTCGTCGCAGGACCAGACGGGCTGCGGCGGGTAGCGCTTCAGGATCGGGCAGTGGATGAAGACGGATCGTTCCGTGCGGACGTAGCGCGGCGGTGCCGCGCACGCATGGCAGAGGCTGTCGGGAAACGGCAGCTCGCGCTCCTGCCCCTGACCCGCCGGCCGGTCCTCGTTCACGCGGCCATTTTCATCCCGGCCCGCGAGCCGTCTACCAGACCCGGACGCGGGCCTCCGGCGCGAGGTACAGCCTCTGCCCGGGCTTGACGCCGAAGGCCGCGTACCAGGCGTCGATGTTGCGGGCCGTATCGGCGCGGAACTGCCCCGGAGAGTGGCCGTCCGTCATCACCTGCAGGCGCGCCACCTCGGGGCGCTCCTTGCTGCGCCAGGCCTGGGCGAAACCGATGAAGAACCGCTGGTCGCCCGTGAACCCGTCGAGGTCCGCCGTCTTCGCAAAGGCGATGCGGTAGCCGTCGTAGGCCGCCGCGATGCCGGCGACGTCGGCGATGTTCTCGGAGAGCGTGAGCTTGCCGTTGACGTGCAGGCCCGGCAGCGGCTCGTAAGCGTCGTACTGCGCGACGAGCTTGGCGGCCGCGGCCTGGAAGTGCGCCATGTCCTCCGGCGTCCACCAGTTGGCCAGCCGGCCGTCGGCGTCGAACTGGGCGCCCTGGTCGTCGAAGCTGTGGCTGATCTCGTGCCCGATGACCGTGCCGATCGCGCCGTAGTTCCTGAGGGGATCGCCCTGGGCGTCGAAGAACGGCGGATTGAGGATGGCGGCGGGGAAATTCAAAGCGTTCTGCAACGGCAGGTTCACGGCATTGACGGTCTGTGGCGTCATCGACCACTCCGTCTTGTCCACGGGCTTGCCGAGCTTCGACAGGCTCCAGCGATAGTCGAAGAGCTCGGAGCGTCGCTCGTTGCCGAGCGCGTCGGTCGGATCGACCTCGAGGCCCGTGTAGTCCCGCCAGTGGTCCGGATAGCCGATGCCGACGTACAGGGTCGCGACCTTGGCCCTGGCCTTCGCGCGCGTCGCGGGCGCCATCCACGCGAGCGCGTCGATGCGCTTGCCGAAGGCCACGACGATGTTCTTGACCATTTCCTGCGCCTGCGCCTTGGCGGACGCCGGGAAGTACCGCTCGACGTACAGCCGGCCGACCGCGTCGCCGAGGGCGCCGCTGGTGGCGCCGACCGCGCGCTTCCACCGGTCGCGCTGCTTCTGTGCGCCGGAGAGCGCCGTGCCGTAGAACCCGAACCGCTCGTCCGCGAAAGCCTTCGGGAGCAGGTGCGCGGCGCCATTGACCGCGTGGTACGCGAGGTAGTCCTTCCACACGTCGAGCGGCTCGCTCGAGACGAGCTGCGCAATTCCCCGGATGCCCGATGGGTGCCACACCATGAGCATGGGCTGACCCGAGAGACCCGCTGCCTCGAAATAGGCGCCCCAGTCGAGCCCGGGGGCCCGCTTCGGGAATTCCTCGAGGGGCCACGGATTGTTGGCCTTCGACACGTCGACGGAATCGGTGCGGCTGACGTGGGCGCCGGCGATCTTGCGCTCCAGCTCATAAATCCGCGCGCCCCGCGCCTCGGCATCCGCCACGCCCGCGAGCTTCAACACGGTCACGACATGGGTCTTGTACTTCGACTGGAGCGCGACGGCCTTCTCGTCGGTGTCGAGGTAGTTGTCGCGATCCGGCATCCCGAGCCCGCCCTGCATCAGATAGCCGACGTTGCGGCTCGGGTCGGCGAAGTCCGGCGCCGCCCAGAGCCCGAAAGGCCGTTCCGTGAAGAACTTCGTGTTGTTGAGCGCGTCGACATCCGCCCGCAGCCCGCTTCCGAGCACCCGGGCGAGCCCGGCCCGATCCTGGATCTTCGCGATGGCGTCGAGCTCGGGCTGGACCGGCACCAGGCCCCTCTTCTCGATCGCCTCCTCGTTCATGTAGGCCTCGTAATAGGCGCCGACCATGGCCGCGGGCGACCCGGCCGCCGCCTTCGACTTTCCTGCGGCCTGGACCAGATCGGCCGTCCGCCGCGTGACCTCCTCCTCGATGATCGTGAAAGACCCGAAGACGGCGCGGTCGGGAGGAATCACCGTCGCCTTCATCCATCCGCCATTGGCGTAGCCGTAGAAGTCGTCGCCCGGGGCGATCGCGCGGTCCATGCCGGCGACGTCGACGGCGGGTGCCTTCTTCGCGGGCTCTTCCAGGCGATTCCGGCAGGAACCGCCGGCGACCGCGAGCAGCAGCGCGAGAACGACCCTCACGAAATTGCGCAACGATGCCTCCCTCTTTCGATCGGCGGTCACGGGATCCCGGGAGCTCTCCGGGGGCGGGCTCAAGCCAGCGCCCGAAGCGCCCGCGCCGGCAGCAGGAAAAGCGCCCGGAGCACGTGCAGAATGCCTTCGACAGCCACCCCGAGGACGCGAAACGGCAGCAGGACGAGCCAGACCAAGGGGTACAGCACGAGCGCCGCCAGGGCCAGCGGCCAGCAGAGGACGAGCAGGAGCAGCCACAGCAGGAGCCTGACCATGCACGTTCATACGAACGCAGGGGGCCCAGGTTTGAGAACCGGGAGGGACCTCGGGAAAAAACGGACGGCGGGACGCGGCGGTCGGCCGCACCCCGCCCGTCCAGGGATCGATCTACGGGGTCAGCGGAATACGCCGGACGACGCCCGTGAACGTCTCCGACACGATCAGCTCGTTGCGATGTGGGTCGTACGCGAGGCCGGTGGGCCCGATCAGGCCCCCGAGCGCGACGGTCGGGATCGCGGTGGGCGAGTCGAAGCGCAGCAGCCGCCCCGGGGCGCCGGCGAGCAGATCCGTCGAGACCTCCAGCACGTAGATCGCGTCGCCCACCTCGAGGACGTTGGTCGCCCGGGTCAGGTTTTGGATCCAGGGCGTCGCAACGCCCGTAGCGGCGTCCACACTCCAGACGGTGGAGGTCCCGGTGGCAAACGGAAAGCCGCCGAGCGTCGTGACGAGCAGCGAGCCGTCGGCCCGGACGGAGACGCTGGTCGGGACGGGATCGCTGACGGGACCCCCGAGGTTCGGAAAGAGGGGGTTCGGCACCGGGGCGAAGCGCGTGAGAACTTTCGTCCGGCCGGTGGAGGCGGAGATCTGCACGATCGTGTTCATACCGGCGTCGGCGACGTAGACGGTACTGCGCTGCTCGAGGCGAACGCCCAGGGGACTCGTCGGATCGAGCGCGGCGGCGAAGTTCGCGTCGGCGAGGGTGCCCGTGTAGCCGAACTCCGCCAGGTCATCGGCCGTCACGCTGCCCGTCACGGCCGCGCCGAACGGATCGGACTGCCGCGAAGCGAGGACCGGATCCGGCACGAAGTCCCTGAAGTCCGACAGCACGAGGATGGCAACGGACTCGCCGGCGTCATTGTGGAGGGTGATTTCGTTGCCGTCGGTCAGCGACGCGATGTCCTGCGCGCTCAGCGCAAACCCGCTTCGGATCCCATCCGGGACCGGCGTGAAGCGGGCGCGGATCACCGAGCTGAAAAGCGGCGAGGAAGGCCCGTTCGGGTTGGGAACCTGCTTCGGCGGCTGCGAGGACGGGCCCTGGACGTCGCCCTCCCCGATCGTGATGTAGAGCGTGCCGTGCGCGTCGGCGACGGCCGTCGGACCGAGGGCAGCCCCTTCCTGCGTCGTTCCGGAGGGCAGCCCGGAGAGCAGCGGGTACCGGCTCCCCCAAAGCGAGACGAGCGTGACCTTTCCGTCGTTGACCCCGGTGCCGCCTTCGGCGAGCAGGAAGTTGCCCCCGAGCGTGCGCGTGAGCTTGAAAGGCGTCTTCGTGCCGGCAGTCAGGACGGATTGCCCGCGGAGCGACGTAGCCGCGAGGACCGCGAGGGCCAGACCCAGGGTGGTTTTCCAGAAACGCATTGGAACCTCCTTAAACACAGTGCTAGGAAAATCGAGAACCCCATCGTGTCCGACGCGCGGACACGATGTCCTCACCGCAATCTCAGTTCTTTCTCAGGAGCCAGGCGGCCAAGTGGCCCCGCGGGCGCCGGGACGGCGCCAGACGCGACTCACACTATCAGAATCGGCACCGCGGCGTGGGTGCGGGGCGCGCCCCTACCCGGCCGCCTCCGCGAGGCCGCCGGCGCCGCTCTCGCTCTGCGCCTCCTGCTCCTCGGCCTTGTGCGTCTTGGCGACGAGGACGTAGATCGACGGCACGACGAAGAGCGTGAACGCGGTTCCGATGATCATGCCCGTGACCAGCATGATGCCGATGCTGTTGCGGGCGCCCGCGCCCGGACCGCGCGCGAAGACGAGGGGCAGGTGGCCCATGACGGTCGCGGCCGTCGTCATGAGGACGGGCCGCAGCCGGGTGGACGCCGCCTCGATGACGGCATGGGTCTTGTCCTTGCCCTGTTCCTGGACCTGGTTGGCGAACTCGACGATCAGGATGCCGTTCTTCGCGATGAGGCCGACGAGCGTGATGAGGCCGACCTGGCTGTAGATGTTGAGCGTCGTGAAACCGAGGAACGAGAACATCAGCGACCCGGCGAGCGCAAGCGGCACGGACCCCGCGAGGATGATGAAGGGGTCGCGGAAGCTCTCGAACTGGGCGGCGAGCACCAGGTAGATCAGGATTGCCGAGAGCAGGAACGTGCCGAGAAACTTCCCGCCCTCGGTGCGCACCTGGCGCGACTCGCCGGCGTAGTCCACGATGAAGCCCTGGGGCAGGATCTTCTTTGCTTCGTTCTCGAGGAAGGTGAGCGCGGTCACGAGCGAGACCCCGGGCGGTATGACGCCCTGGATGTGGACGGCGTTCAGCTGCTGGAAGCGCTTCAGCTCGCGCGGCTCGGTCGTGGTCTTGAGGGTCGCGAAGGTCGAAAGCGGAACGAGCTTGTCGTTGGAGCCGCGCACGTAGATCTGCGAGAGCTGGTCGGGCGTGAGGCGCTCCGCGCGCTTGACCTGCGGGATGACCTTGTAGCTGCGCCCCTGGATGCTGAACCGGTTGACGTAGTTGCCGCCGAGCAGCGTCGAGAGGTCCTTGCCGGCCTGCGCGAGGTCGACTCCCTGGGAGCGCAGCTTGTCACGGTCGAAGACGACCTCGGCCTGCGGCTGGTCGAACTTCAGGTCCGAATCGGCATACATGAACAGCCCGCTCGCGTAGGCCTTGCCGACGAGCTGGTTGGCGAAGTCGGCGAGCTGCCGGGGCTCGGCCGTCGACGAGATGACGAAATCCACGGGAAAGCTCCCGCCGCCCGGAAGCGCCGGCGGGACGAGGGCAATGACGCGCACGCCCGGGATCTTCGAGAGGGCGCCCGAGACCTCCACCTGGAGCTGCTGCGTGGTCTTCTTGCGCTTGTCCCAGGGCTTGGTGATCATCCCGGAAAATCCGCCGTTCGGCGAGGTGATCTGGAACGTGGCGTGCATTTCCTTGAAGCTCGCGAACACGTCCTGGATCTGCTTCGTGAAGAGCTGCGTCTGGTCCAGGGTCGCGTTGGGCGCCGCCTGGACGACCGCGAACACGACGCTCTGGTCCTCGGTCGGCGCGAGCTCCTTCTGCGAGAACATGTAGAACGGGAAGATCAGCGCGGTCACGATCGCCCACAGTACGTAGACGACCGGCCGGTACTTCAGCGTGCCCGTGAGCATGCGCGTGTACGTCCGGCGCACGGCGTCGAAGTGCCGGTTCACCATCCCGGCGAACCCCTTCTCGGCGTCGCCGCTGCGGAGCAGCTTCGACCCCATCATCGGCGAGAGCGTCAGGGCCACGACGCCGGAGACGATGACCGCTCCGGCCAGCGTGAAGGCGAACTCCCGGAAGAGCGCACCCGTCAGGCCGCCCTGAAAGCCGATCGGGGCATACACGGCGGCCAGCGTGATCGTCATGGCAATGATCGGACCGCGCAGCTCGCGTGCGGCGAGCAGGGCCGCCTCGAACGGCTTCTGGCCGAGCTGGAGATGGCGCTCGACGTTCTCGACCATGACGATCGCGTCGTCCACGACGAGGCCGACCGAGAGCACGATCGCGAGCAGCGTCAGCAGGTTGATCGTGAATCCCGCGATGAGCATGAGGAACACCGCGCCGATGAGCGAGATCGGGATCGCGATGATCGGGATGAGCACCGAGCGGAAAGAACCGAGGAACAGGAAGATCACGATGACGACGATCACGAGCGTCTCCGTCAGCGTCTTCAGGACCTCGTTGATCGCCTCCTGGATGTAGAGCGTCGAGTCGTACGGGATCCCGGACGTCATCCCCGAGGGTAGCTGGGGCTGGATTTCCTTCAACTCCGCGCGCACCCGCTTGATGACGTCGAGGGAGTTGGCCGTCGGCAGCACCCAGATGCCCATGAAGGTCGCGGTCTGCCCGTTGAAGCGCACGTCCTGGTCATAGTTCTCGGCACCGAGCACCACGTCGGCGATCTCCGAGAGCCGCACGACGTTGCCCTTCTCCTCCTTGACGACGAGCTGCTTGAAGTCCTCGGCCGTCTTCAGGCTGGTATTCGCGACGAGGTTGACCGACACCATGGAGCCCTTCGTGTTGCCGAGGGCCGAGAGGTAATTGTTGGCCGCCAGCAGGTCCCACACCTGCGAGGGCGAGATGCCGAGCGCCGCCATTCGCTCGGGCTTCAGCCAGATGCGCATTGCGAAGACCCGGGCCCCCAGGATGTCGGCCTTCTGCACGCCCGAGACCGCCGAGAGCTTCGGCTGCACGACGCGCGTCAGATAGTCCGTGATCTGGTTCTGGTCGAGCTCCTTCGAGGCGAACCCGATGTACATCGACGCAAACTGTGTGTCGGCCGTCTGGAGATCGATGACCGGCGCCTGCGCCTCGGGGGGCAGGTCGTTGCGGACCTGCGCCACCTTGGCCTGGATCTGCGTGAGCGCAGCGTTGGCGTCGTAGTTCAGGTTCAGGTGCACCGTGATGGTGCTGACGCCCTGAGCGCTCGAGGACTCCATGTAGTCGATCCCGTCGGCGCTGGCGATGACGCGCTCGAGCGGGGTGGTGAGGAATCCCCGGACGAGATCGGCATTGGCGCCGACGTACACCGTCGAGACCTGGATGACCGCCGTGTCGCTGCGCGGGTACTGGCGGACCGAGAGCGAGCGGATCGACTGCACGCCCGCGATGAGGATCACGAGGTTGACGACGATCGCGAGGACCGGCCGCCGGACGAAGAGATCGGTGAACGACTTCATTCTAGCTGTCCGCCGGCCTGGGCGCCGGATTGTTGCCGGGCTGGACGGTATTGTTGACCTGGACCGCGGCCCCGTTGCGCAGCTTGAAGACTCCCGACGTCACCACGGTCTCTCCCGGTTTGACCCCGGAGACGACCGCGACCTGGTCGCCGCGGGAGGCGCCGAGCTTGACGAACTGCTGGCGCACGCCGAGGTAGCTCTTGCCCTTCGGGTCCTTCACCTGTTCGACGACGAAGACCGAGTCGCCGTACGGCGCGTAGGCCACCGCGGAGACGGGGATCGTCACCTCCGCGTCGCCGGCCCCCAGGCCGACGTTCGTCTTGACGAACATCCCGGGGCGCAGCTTGCCGTCCTTGTTGTCGAGCGTGGCCTGCACCTGGACGTTGCGCGTGGACTCGTTGACGACGGCGTCGACCGCGGTGATCTTCCCGTCGGAGGCGACGCGCTCGGCGCCCTCGGCCGTGACGTGGATCGGAAGGCCGATCTTCAGCTCCGTCACCTGCTGCTGCGGGACGGCGAAGTTCACGTACACGGGCCGGATCGCCTGCAGCGGAACGACCGGCGCGCCGCCGTCGAGATACTGGCCGAGGTTGACCTGGCGGATCCCGAGCACACCCGCGAAGGGAGCCCGGATCGTCTTGCGCTGGATGGTGGCGCGGATTTCGCCGATCTTGGCGTCGGCCTGCTTGTACTCGGCGTCGAGCCGATCGAGGTCGGCCTGCGCCTGGATGCCCTGTTCGACCAGATCCTTCGCGCGCTTGAGATTCAGGGCCGCAAGCTCCTTGGCGGCCTCCGCCGCTGCCAGCTGGGCCTGTTCCTGTTTCGTGTCCAGCCGCACGAGCACGGCGCCGGCCGCGACCATCTGCCCCGACTCGAAGGAAATCGTCTCGACGATGCCGGGCAGATCCGCGCTGACCGTCACGCCCTGAACGGCCGCGACCGACCCGATGGCGTTCCAGGTCGCCGCCCACTTTTCCGATTTCGCCACGACGGTCGTCACCGCCTCCGGCGGCATCTGGAACGCCGCGTGGGCCTTCATGCCCGCCTGGATCTGCCGCGTCTTGACGGCGGCGATCCCGGCGATGAAGACACCCGCCGCGATCAGCATCAGGACCATCCGCTTTTTCATCCGAGAAACCTCCGTTGTTTGCGCGTGCCGCCCGTCCCCGCCTGCAGGTCCGACGTTCGGCCTGGGGAACGGGATGCGGGAAACCGGGCGCTCGGGGGTCTTAGCCTATCAATCGCCGCCGCCGATCCGGCAAGGCGTCCGTGTACAGAAACCCCGGTCCATCCATGATCTACGCAGGAATCCCGGCCGGGATTCAGGGGATTTTCGAGCCCAGGGCCCTTTCGAGCTCCTGCACCCGGGCCGTGAGCCTCGCGTCGCCGATTTGCCCGGCGGCGGCCCCGAAGGCCGGCGTCGGACCGCGCCACCGGAGCTCCTCGACGTCGCCGAAGAGGGGCGCGTCGGTCCTCAGAGTGGCCAGCTTCTTGAAGAGCAGCGCGTCCCCGCGCCGGTCTCCGAGCACTTCGGCCGGAAAATCCTCCAGCCGGCCATGGCGCCCGATCAGCCGGGCGGCGGTTTTCGGCCCGTAGCCCGCGAGCCCCGGAAATCCATCCGCGGAGTCCCCAACGAGGGCGAGGTAGTCCGGAATGTGCTCCGGCCCGACGCCGAACTTCTCGCGGACGCCGTCGGCATTCCGAACCCGCCCCCTCTTGCGGTCGACCTGCACGATGCGATCCCCGACGACGCACTGCGAGAGGTCCTTGTCGGGCGTCCAGATGCAGACCTTCTCGACGCGCGGGTCGCTCGCAGCCAGATGCGCCGCCGAGGCGAGTGCGTCGTCGGCCTCGAGCTCGACCATCGGCCAGACGACGACGCCCATGGCGGCGAGATCCCGCTCGAGCGGATGGAACTGCGACCAGAGGGCGGGATCCATTCCCTCGCCGGTCTTGTAACCCGGCCAGAGCTCGTTGCGGAAGGACTCGATGACGTGGTCCGTCGCGACGCCGATGTGGGTCGCATCGCCCTCCAGCATCTGGGCCACCGTGTGGAGCACGCCCGCCACCGCGCCAAGGGCAGGATCCATTCCGCGTCCCCGCCGGATTCCGTAGAACTGGCGGAAGAGCTCGTAGGTGCCGTCGACGAGGTGAACGATCATGCTCGCGATACTCCCCCGACATCATGCACCAGCGTCAGAAGCCGGGCTCGCTCCCAATCCGCGCGTCCCGCCGGCCCGCTCATCTTCAGCCCGGGTCCGCCGCGCGATTCGCGCCACCGCTCTTGTAAGGTCGAACGGCTCGACTCCCTTCGACGACCTCAGTGCCCGGCGCCCGCGGCGGTCGTCCCCGCCGGCATCGAGCATCGGTAGGCGGTACCGCTCAAATCGTCGTCGGTGGGATGGTCCGTCGGCTCCGCGCCGGCAACGAAGAGGGTGTTCGCCCCCTTGGTGTGCGCGACTTCAATGAGCGCCTTCAAGGAATCGTCGTACGTCTTGCTCGCCGGCACCGAAACGTCGCCGAGGTTCTGGCAGCTCGATACGACAGCCTGATCCTTCGTCACTGCAATCGGCTCGAAACCCGATGTGACACAGCCTCCGAACCCCGTTGCAAGACCGAAAATAACGCCAACCGCGCTCCATCGAACCCTGTTCGTCATGGCAATCCTCCTCGTCAAGACGAAGGTGCAAGGGCCGTGCCGCCGTGTTCGCGGCTGGCCCTTCATCGGCCGGGCGTCGGGGTCCTGATCGGGCTTTCGGCAGGCAGGTCCAGCGGGAACGGCGTCCTCGCGAACTGAACCCCCTCGAACGAGAAACGCACGGTCGTGGATGTGCGCACCGGACGGCTCCCTTTGCGGGCGGGCTCGAATCGCCATCGCCGCGCGGCCGCGACCGCGGCGTCATCGAGGTCGCTCCTCGCGCTTTTCTCCACATTCGCCTCGAGGACCGACCCGTCCTCCGAAACCACCACCCGGACGACCACGACTCCGCGCACCCTCTCCTTCAGGGCCTTCTCCGGATAGATCGGCAGGATGCGCTCGACCGGTCGAGGCGCAACGTCCACGGCCTTGGGCGCGACGAATTCGGGCGTGCGGGTCTGCCATGGACGGGGCGTCGAGGTCCGCGAGGGCGGAAGGGTCGGGGTCGCCGTTCGCGTCGCGGAAGCAACGGTCGTGGCGGTCGACGTCGGGGTGGCGGTTGCGGTTGCGGAAGCCGTCCGAGTCGCCGACGGCCTGGGCGTCGCCGTTGCGGTCGGGGAAGCCGTGACGGTCCGGGTGAGCGTGGGAGTCGGCGCCGTCCGTGTGGGCGTGAGCGTTCGCGTGCTCGTGGGGCTTGGCGATGGCGTCGTTGTCGGCGTGGTCGTTGGCCTTGGCGTCTGCGTCGCCGTCGGCGAAAAGGTCGCGGTGCGCGTCGCGGACGGCGCAGCGGTCGCCGTGCCCGTCTTCGTCGGCGGAGGAGTCAGCGTCGCCGTCGGCGAAAAGGTCGCGGTGCGCGTCGCGGATGGCGCGGCGGTCGCCGTGCCCGTCTTCGTCGGCGGAGGAGTCAGCGTCGCCGTCGGCGAAAAGGTCGCGGTGCGCGTCGCGGACGGCGCGGCGGTCGCCGTGCCCGTCTTCGTCGGCGGAGACGTCGGCACCGCCGTCGGGACCACGGTCGGAGTGAACGTGGCTGTACCGGTCCGCGTTGCCGTGGGGCGCGGTGTCGCCGTCTCCGACGCCGAGGCGCTCGGCGTCGCCGAGAACGTCGCCGTGGCGGTCACGGAAGGCGACAACGTCCCGGTCGCGAAGGCAAGCGCCGTGGCGGTCAGCGTCGGATTCGGCATCGCTTCGAGAGGGGTTCGAGCGACCGTCGGCAGGAGCGTGGCGACGGGCGTCGGCGACGGCGCCTGAGGCGGGCCGGTACTCCTCGGGCTCGCCGCGATCGCCATCGGTGACCGCCTCGGCTTCCTCGGGGCTGGAATCAGCCCGAACTGGGCCGCCAGCGAGGGAACCCCGAGAATCCGGTCGCGGGGGTAGCGGCCGAGCACGAGCGCTTGAAACCGCAGGCGCAGGTCGGGCTCCAGCGACAGCGCCTCGAACTCCTGGAAACGCGCCTCCGTGATCAGGAATCGCTCCAGTGTGGCGTCACGCGCTCCGATCGCGCCCCCGGCGTCCTCGGCGAGCGCCAGGCGCGCAAGCACCTCGAGGAAACGGCCCGGGTTCTCGATGGAGAGGAAGCGCGCCACCCGGAATTCCCGAGCGGCGAGCGCGTAGCGCCCCGCGCGGTAGTGCGTCATCGCCGATTGCTGGAACTGCCGCTCCACGTCGTCCTGGCCGCGAGCGATCGCGCCCGTGAAGAGTAGCGCGAGCGCCGCGGCGTGGTACCAGTGTCCGCGTGGGGGTCGCCTTCTCGAGTGCTGGCTGCGCATGTGGATCGGTCAACCTATCCCACCAGCAAATTGCGGACCAACCGGATCGACCGCCGAGTCACCCCGCGGGATGACCTCGCCGCTCGCCGAAAAGGCTAAACGCCCTTGCGCGAGGCGGGCTCCCGATCCGGCACGTGCACGAGGAACTCCGGCATGTCCGGCAGGCCGTCGATGAACGTCCCCTTTTTCTTGCCCTTGGCCGAGAAGCGCCGGATGCGCTGCTTCAGTCGCTCGGCGACGTAGAGGTCGCCGTCCGGGCCGATCGCGAAGCCGGACGGGGCCTTGAGCTTGCCGTCGATGACCGTGCGTGCCTTGAGTTTGCCGCGGGGCGCCTTTGCGGGAATGTCGTAGGCCAGAATGCTGCCGCTGCCGGCCGCGCCGATGAAGAGGGTGTCGCCGTTCAGGATCAGGTGCACGGGCTTCGTCAGCCGGCTCCCCCTGACGCGCGCCACCAGCCGCCCCGTCTTGACCTCGAAGATCTTGACCGCGTCGCCCGCCTCGTCCGCGACGTAGAGGTGATTGCGGTGCACGATGATTCCGCGCACCGAGTGCCGGGGTTTCCCGTGCTCGTCGAGCACCACCTTGAGACCCTGCGGCGAAGGCACGCTCACGACGGCCCGGTCGCCGACCTCGGGCAGCTGGCCCTGGCTCGACGCGACGAGCGTGCCCGGGAGGAAGTTCCCGTCGGGGTACGTCTTGACCAGGTGCGGGGCCACGGGCGCCGCCTTGCGCGTCTTCGGAAGGATGGCGACGACCGTGTTCGTGTCCTGGCACGACACGTAGAGCCGGCCGTCGTCGCCGAGCTCCACGTCGAAAGGATGGACCATCGCGGAGATGTGCTTCGTGGCGACCACCACGCCGGCGAAATGGAACATGTCGCCGCGGCGGCGGTAGCGGGCCACGTGGCTGTCCCGGCGCCACGCATTGGCGATGTAGAGGTCGTCGCCCACCAGCGCGAAGCCCCGCGCGATGTGGAGGGGGTGCGCGTCCGGCGCCGTGTCGAGAAGCAGGGGATGCTTCTTGCGGGGCGCGCCGTCGTCCTCGAAGACGCCGATGTTGTCGACGCCCTGCTTGCCTTCACCGCGATAGCTGATCCACCACATGGGTGTTTTCCCTCAGTCCTTGTCTTTCTTGTCCTTGTCTTTTTCTTTCGCGGGCAAGCGCTGCAGGCAATCCGTCTGCATGCGCTTCAACTTGAGCACGCCGTAGAACACCGTGGCGGCCATGACGAGGACCAGCACGCCCACGAACCTGCGTTCCAGAAGATAATCGCCCTGGCGATTGGCGGTCGAGGAGGCGACGATCAGGACGAAGATCATGGCGTTGATCGCCCAGTTCACGGGCTTCGAGACCACGAAGTGCAGGGTGCCGAAACCCGACAGCTGGTAGAGCATGAACGGCAGGATCGCGACGGCCGGGAGCAGCTCGGAGGCCCCGAGCGTCACATCCACGGCGCCGGGCGCATGGGCGTGCAGCAGCGTGCTGTTGGCGAGCTCGTGGAAGAGCGCCGGCACGGCGGCGAGGAACGGCACCGTCGAGAGGAGCTCGAGCACGAGCGCCCCGCTGGCGACGCCGACGCGCGACGACTGGTCCGCTCCTCCCCCCTCGGAATGGGAGGCGATGAAGAGGCCGCCCACGACCGCCGCCGCGCTCGCAAGCATCAGGAGCTCTACGGTGATCCCGAAGCTCGTGGGCTCCCCCGCCTTCAGGAGCAGGAGCGCCAGGAAGCCCGGCGTGTAGAACATCACGCGGACCAGCCGCGCCCACACGCGCGCGTCGCGCTCCGGCGGCAGGATGGGCAGAGGGCGTCCGTCCGTCCCGGTCGTGGGTCTCTCTTTCGACATGTCCGCGTCCTCCAGCTGTCTTCGGTGTCCGGCGGAGCATACCGTAGCGAGGGCGAAGGGTATGATTCCCCGCACCGTTTCGAAGGGAGCCGCCGTGACCATGGACTTGAAGTCCCTTCAGAAGCCGCTCAAGGAACTCTACCGATCCGACCCCGAGTCCTCGCGCATCACGCTGCGCGCCCGCGGCGGCCAGACCGGCGCGCCGATCGCCTGCTCCGTCGACATCGGCCGGGCGGCCTACGAGGCGCAGGCCCACGCGGGCGTCGGGGGCGCGGGCACCGCCGGCTGTTCGGGGGACCTGCTGCTCGGCGCCCTTGCGGCGTGCGCGCAGATCACCTGCCAGATGGTCGCCGCCGCAATGGGGATTCCGACCGAGCGGATCGGCGTCGAAGTGGAGGGCGACCTGGACCTGAGCGGCACCCTCGGCCTTTCACGCGAAGTCCCCGTCGGCTTTCAGGACGTCCGGATGCGCTTCGACATCGACGCGCCGAAGGCGACGGAGGAGCAATTGACCGCGTTGCGCGCCAAGACCGAGCAGTATTGCGTCGTCATGCAGACGCTCCTGAAACCGCCAGCGATCCGGGTCGAGTGGGGAAAATAGCTGCGCGACTTCAGGCGGCGGGGACTCCCAACCCCGCCTTGCGCAGCGAGGAGAAACCACTCGCCACACGAAACGGCCGGCCCGATGGCCGGCCGTGGGGTTCAAAAGCGGCCGCCCGGCGATCACGGCCACTGCAGGCCGAGCGCCTTCGCGATGAAGATCGCCATCTGTCGACGAGTCACGAAGGCGTCGGGGCAGTAGACCGGCGGCGGGAAGGGTGGATTCGAGCCGCACCCTCCGGTGATGCCGGATGCCAGCAAGGCTTGAATGTATTGATATCCCTGGTCGCCGGTGGGGACGTCATTGAAAGACGGCGTGCCGGGCGCCGGGCTGACCTGGAGGACGTATCGGACGACCGCTCCCGAGATCGAGGTCGTGCCGTCATGGGTCGGGACGGTGACCTCGAGGATGAACTGAGTCCCGTTGTTGTTGATCGTGAACGGAGACCCGAGGGTGATGGTCGTGAAGCTGCATCCCAACGAACCGGAACTGCTGGCCGATCCCAGGCTTTCGATGGTCTCGCCGGTGTAGCCGGAGGACAGCACCTCGAATTGCAGATCGGAGGCCGCGTTCGTATCGCACCAGTCGAACTCGACCCCGCTGATGAGAGCTCCCGACGGCAGCTGCGGAACTGCGACGAAGATCCCCGAGCCGTTGGCGTTGGTCGGGTACCTCGAGAATACGGACGATGAGAAGTTCAGGTCCGAGTACGTCATGCTCGAATCCATCGGGACGAACGTGCTGAAGCCGACGCGTTGGTACGAGAAGGAGGTCGTACCGAACGTGTCGACCCTCTTGACTCTCGCCGCCTCCGCAGGCGTCCCGAACGGCTGACCGACGGCCCCGGTGGAGATCATTCCGAGCGCAAGGCTTCCCAGGACGGAGATCCATTTCCTTTGCATTTGCCTACTCCTTTCGAGCGTCGCCTCCTCAAACGTGAGCGCGCGAACTGGGCTCCTTCCCGTCCCGGAGGAGGCGACCTGCCCGCCATCGGGCGCCGCAACTCCGACTGGCGCTCGCAGGGACCGGGCCCCACCGACGGGGAGCGTGCAGGGAGCTTCACGAGGTTCGCCCCGGCATCTCGAACTCCTCGATCACTCGGGGCACTCTCTGGCCCGCTGTCGCTGTGACGAATCCGAAGACCGCGATGGCGAGGACGACGGCCATCGCCATCGCCCCCGGGTAGAAGTACCAGGCCGAAGGATCGGGCGTGATCACGAAGTTCGACAGCACGTCCAGGCAGAACTCGCTGACGATGGCGGCGAGTAGCCCGTAGCGAGTGGCGATGAGAACTTGAATTCCCGTGATCACAAGGGCGAACGGCAGGGCGATTTCCAGTGGCGGATGTCCCAGAAAGTTAGCCGAGAAGAGCAGTGTCACCACGAGCACCGCCAGCCATTCGAAGCGCAGGATCCGACGGGCCAGAACCAGGAAGAACGCGATTCCCAGTACCCACCAGAAGGAGCCCACCGCCGGTGCCAGAAAATTCGAGAGCACGGCTCGCACGCCCGAGAGATCCACGGTGATGGCGTCGGGAGCCGGTGGCGGAGCGCCCAGCCACGCCGGGATGATCAGGCGCAACGGGCCCAGGGCGGCGATCAGGCATCCGGCGGCGGCCCCGACGAGCAGGTCGCGGCCCACGAGCGGGTCCTTCCAGCCTCCGTCCAGCAGACGTGCCCACGAGATGAGCATTCGAGGCCAGTGCCGGCGCGCGAAGGGCTCCAGGGCGACGTAGACGACCCAGAGAGTGGAGCTCATCAGCAGTGCGTTCGCCAGTCCATAGCCGAAAGAGTCGAATTCGCCGGTCAGCGACGAGACGTGGTGCGCTCCGAGGAGCCACATCCCGAGTTGAAGCGCGAAAGCCACCACGGCCAGCCGACCGGCTCCGCGGCGATCGCCCCGCCCGGCGCGGAGATTGCGACGCGCCATCCATGCTCCGCCGAAGAGAAGTGTGAGGAGAATGGCGATCCAGACCAGGTTCCCGATGCTGTGACCTTCCGCGTTGTCGCGAGGATGCTCCCAGGGCCCGATCCATCGGAACGAGACCGGGCGCCCGCGGTACGCCGCCACCTCGACGCGCATCGTCAGATCCGGCCGCTCCGGGTGTGGTCCCTCCCAGGCGACCCGCGTGTCCGCATATGTGTTCGGCGTCCATTGCGGCGGGACTTCCTTGAAGGAACGCAGGTCGAGGCCTGCGGCGCGGAAGATCGGCGTCCAGTCCGCCGCGGAAGCGGGCTCCGTGGATTTCTCGAGCTGTTTCGGCACGACGCTCAAGAACTTGAGCCGCCCCGAGACGTCGAGACGCACCTCTTTCATGCCCGGTCGCAGAGGAGGTGGGTCCTGTTCGCTGACGACGGGGCCCGGTTGCGGTCCGGGCAGGAAGGAATCGGGAACGAGGGGCGACGGGCTCTCGCGATACCAGTAAGTCAGGGCGTCGCGCCCGATGCCTCGGTCCCAGCGGCCGGCCGAATGATCCCTCTGCGCGACCCATTCGAGGAACGCGGCCCCTTCGAGAAAGCCCCCGGCCGAGTCGGCGGGACGCTCGGTCATACCGAGCTCGGCAAGGATCTCGCGGGCGCGCGCGCGAAGGACCTCCGGCGACTTCTCGGAGCCGACAACCGGAAGAAGAATCGTTCGCGAATCGAGAACGACCCCCGCAAGCATCAGCGCCACCGCGCCCGCCAACAGCCATCGGGCGACCCTCAGGGTCAGCCCTCCTTCGCTTCCGGCCGAGGCAACGATCTCCGGTGACGGCGTCTCGCCCGCGGCGATCGCCGCGGCGAGGGGATCGCCGCCGGGAAGGGCCGCCGCCACCTGCGCCGCGGAGCCGGGGCGCCGGCGAGGGTCCTTGTCGAGACACCGGAGAATCGCACGCTCGACGGCCGGGTCGAGGTCCTTGAGCAGCGACGACGGCGCCGTCGGGTTCTCGTCCGTGTGCTTTTGGCGGTATCCGTCGAGCGTCACCGCGTCGAAGGCCCGCTTGCCCGTGTAGAGCTCGTAGAGGACGAGGCCGAGGGCGTAGAGGTCGCTCTGCACGCTGGCGCCCTTGCCCGCGAACTGCTCCGGCGCCATGTAGGCCGGGGTGCCGCCCGTCTGCTCCGCGGCGTCGTTCTCCGCGATCGCGAGGCCGAAGTCCATGATGCGCGCGCGGCCCCGCCCGTCGATCATCACGTTGGCCGGCTTGAGATCGCGGTGCAGCACGCCCTTGCCGTGCGCGGCCGCGAGTCCCGCGCAGAGCTGCCGCGCGATGTCGAGCGCCTTGTCCTGGGGCAGCCTTCCGATCCGCCGCAACAGCGACGCCAGGTCCTCGCCGTCCACGTACTCCATCGAGAGGAACTGCTGGCCGTCCGCCTCGCCGACGTCGTACACGCGGCATACGTTGGCGTGCGAGACCTGGCGCGCCAGCCGGACCTCGGCGAAGAAGCGATCGAGAAGGCCCGCATCGGCGGCGAGCTGCGGCGGGAGGAACTTGAGCGCGACCGGCTGGCCCAGCTTCAGGTCATCGGCCCGATAGACTTCTCCCATCCCGCCGTGGCCGAGAAGGCCGATGATCCGGTAGCGTTGCGCGAGAATGGCGCCTGGCGTGAAGCCGGAAGTCGAAATCGAATCCGAGGACGCGAGCCGCCCGACGCGAGAAGGTGTCGGCATTCTCAGGGCCGCGGCCGCCGCCGACGGCGTCGCCAGCCCGGTCGGCAACTGCGAGACCGAGGAGAGGGCCTCGCCGCACTCCGGGCAAAAGCGCGAAGGCTCCTGGATCCGGGCGTCGCATCGATTGCAGCGGGGGTGGCTCATGAAAAACTCCGGATCAGGAATTCGCCGCCGGGACTTCCTGCACGCGCGGCGACGGGAGAGGAGGCTTTGGAGGCCGGCCCCGACCGAGGCACATTCCGGCCAGGATGAGCGCGGCGACGAGCCCGACCGCCGCCAGCACCCGGATGACGCCCCGGCGCGGCCTGCCGACGAGGGGAAGGCCGCAGTTGCTGCAGAAGAACTCGTTGCCCACGAGAGGGCAGCCGCAGGCCGTGCAATGTTCCGGAAGGGCCGAGGGACCGCGTGGCGCCATGCGCGCACTCTGGCCGCGGCCGCGCGCGCCGTCATGGCCGCCCGCGTCGGATTTTTCTGGATTATTTGTCGCGGCCGGGGCTAACTCGCCGTCGTGTGCCGGACGGCCTCGGCTTCCCGCGCGGTGCGGCCGAATCCGGCGGCCCGAGCCTCGCCCGCGATCGTCGAGAGGGCCGCGAGGGCGGCCAAATGGCGCTCGCCGGCAAGGTCGAGCTCGGCTTCGACGAGCCGCGCCTCCAGGACGTAGACGCGCCAGCGCGCGGCTACGGCCTGCCGGAGAGCCTCGGCAGCGAGGGCGCGCGCCCGGGACGGATTCCCGGTGGCCGCCTCCACGCGGGCCGCTGCCAGCAGGACGGGAAGCCGCACGGCGTTCTGATCGAATTCCTGGAGCTGGGCCACGGCCCTTCGGGCCTCCTGCACCGCACGGTCCTTCTGGCCGAGGCCGAGCAAGGCCCCCGCCAGCACCGCGCGCGCATCCGCCTCTTCCGGGGGCAGGTGTTGCGCCCGTGCCGCCGCGAGGTCGATTCCAGCCAGATCCCTGGCCTGCGCGAATCGACCCTGGTCGCTGCGCAGCCGGGCCAGAATCAGGTCCGTCTGGGCGGCTTCCTGACGAAACCCGGCCTTCTGCTGGAGCTCGAGCGCCTCGCGGGCATCCCGATCGGCGGCCTCGAGGTCTCCCTGCTCGAGAGACAGGCGGGCCCTGTCGTCGAGCCGGCCCGCCGTGTTCGACGGGTCCGACATCTCGCGGGAGAGGGCGAGCGCGGAGTCCAGATGCGTCCGCGCGTCGGCCAGCTTTCCGGAAATGTCGAGGGTGTGCGCGAGGGAGTAGTGAGCGTAGAGAACGTAGTCCCGGTAGCCAGCCTGCTGCGCGATTGCGAAGGCATCCCCCTCCAGACGCAAGGCCTCGTCGATGTCGCCGTGGTCGGCCAGGATTTCCCCGAGGTTGGCTTCGGCCCAGGCCACGCCGTGCGAGTCTTCGAGGTCCCTGCGGATCGCAAGGACAGACTCGGCGTCGCGACGGCTGTCCGCGTACTGTCCGCGAAGCCACTCGACCGTGGTCAGGTTGCTCAAGGCCACCGCGACGCCTTCCTGGTTGCCAATGCTTCGAAAAGTCGAGAGGGCGCGCCTGTAGAGCCGCTCGGCCTCGTCGAGGTCTCCGGAGGAGAGCGCGACGTTTCCCAGACTGTTCGTGGCGCGCGCCTGCCCGTTCGAGTCGCCGGCAGCCGAGAACAATTGCGCGGCCGCCTCGACTGCGGCTTTCTTCTCGTCCAGCCGCCCCAGGGAATCGAGCGCGTACGCCCTTGCCAGCCAGCCTTCCGCCGCGAGTTGACTGGAGCCCCGCCCCACGGCGCCCCGCACCGCGCGATCGGCCGCCGCGATGACGCCGTTCCAGTCCGCCGTGTACTCCCGGGCCCTGGCTTCCGCATAGTCGATGCGCGGATCGGTCCCGAGGGGGGCCGGGAGCCGGCGGATCTCGGCGAGAGTGCGCAACGCCTCTTCCGGGCGGCCGGCCACCGAGAGATCCTGAGCGAGGCGCAGGCCATACTCGAGATCGTCCGGAAAGAATGTGTTCAGGGTCCGGAACGTCTCCACCGCCTTGTCCGCCTCGTGATTGACCTCGTGCAGCCGGCCCTCGAGTTTGAGGCGCTGCTCTCGCGACATCCCGGCGTCGAGTTCCACGGCTTTCTTTGCCTCTTCGCGTGCTTTCGCCTGGTACCCCAGGCCGCTCAGGGCGGCGCTGAGGACGTGATGCGCCAGGGCGAAGCCGGGTTCGCGCGCGATGGCCTGCTCCAGCAACGGCCTCGCCCCTGGCGCGTCCGCAAGGCGCTGCCGTTCGAGGCCTTCGGCATAGAGGCGGGCCGCCTCGGGATCCCGGGGCAACGTCGTCGCGACGGTTGCCTGCTCCGCCGCCGTCGCGACCCCGAGCCCCAACTTTTCACGCAGGCTGACTCCGAGGGAGGAGACGAGCTGGAAGAGGTCCCCTTCCATCCCCGTCGCGGACGCACTCCCGACCGGCTCGCCGGTCCGCGTGTCCTGGACGAAGACATCCAGCCGCAGGCGCTTGCCATTCCTGCCGGAGATCGTTGCGTAGGCACCGCTGACGACGAAGTCCACGCTGAGATTGCGCCGGAGCCTCTCGAGGGTAATTGCCGACAGAGCTCCGGCCGGGGAGCTGAGCTTCTGGCGGGCAACATCGTCGGAAGCCGCGATTCTCAGCCGCTCCCCCGCTGCGAGCTCCGATGCGATCATCTCGCCGAGGGCGGTCGAGAGCCAGGCGGACTTCTCATCGGGAGACAGGTCCCGAAACCCGAGTACCGCGACGGACGGGCGGATCTGCACGGAAGCCGTTCGCGCGCCGGGTGCCCCGGCCCGAGCGGGCTTGCCCCGCGCGAACGCGATCGCGGCCGCGACGCCGACGATTGCCAGCAGGACCGAGGCAATCGGGAACAGGGGTCGGGATCGCCGCGTCGGGCCATCCGCGACGGAGCCTCCATCGATCACGACCCCGGAAGGGACGTGGACCGCCGGCTCCTCTCGAGCGACCACACCACGCCGCACGGGAGCCACCCACCGATATCCGACCTTCGGCACGGTCTCTATGAATGGCGATGCCCCGTCGGCGCCCCCCAGCGCCTTGCGAAGAAGCCAGACGTTCTTGGTCAGATTCGCCTCCTCGACGACCATGCCCGGCCAGAGCGCCGCCAGCAGCTCTTCCTTGCTGACGAGGTGGCCGGCATTCTCCAGAAGGAGGACCAGAGTGTCGAAGACCTTCGGCGTGAGCGCGACGACCTGGCCGTCGCGAGACAGACGCCTTTCGGCCGTCTCGAGCCGAAACGCTCCGAATTCGTAGAAATCGTGGGAAGGATGAGGCATCAGGGAATCCGCGAAGCCCTCGGATTGTAAGGAAACTCGGTTCCCGCACACAAGCAAGGTCGACCCGGGGCAGGTCGGAAACTGGAACGGGCAACCGGGATCGAACCGGCGACATCCAGCCTGGGAAGATCGAGCCTGGAGGCGGGGCTCGCTGCGGATCTTCGGGAGCGAGTGTCAAACAAGAGGGCCCCGGCCGTCACCAGCCGTCCCCGGAGGTCCCCAAGTCGAGACGCGAACACACAATCCGCCGAGCGAAGTTCGGGTCGCCGCAGCTTCTCAGGCCGGCGCGAGCCCCAGCCTCGCGAGGAGAGCTCCGAATCTCGGGTCCCCGCGCAGCGGATCGAAGCCGGGTAGACCGGTAAAGTAGAGGTAGGCCACGCACTCCTCTTCGGCGCGCGCGACGACCGAAAAGGCCGCGTCGGCCTCTCCGAGCGCGCCGAGAAGCCAGGCTTCCGAGACCACGGGGGCCGCCGATGGCGGCCGAGCTCGCAGCTCCTCGAGGATCGTCCGGGCCTCAGCCGTCCGGCCGGCGGTCGCCAACGCCCAGCCGAGCGTGCCGAGGAAGTGGGCCCCCCGGTTGGATATCGCGACCACGTGCTCGAGCATGGCGATGCCTTCGTCGAGACGGCCGAGTACGACCCTGGCCATGCCCGCATTGTCCAGAGCCGTGGCGTCCTCCTTCTCGAAGGAGAGCGCGTCCTCGAGGTAGCTCAGCGCCTCCTGCGGCCTTCCGCAGCCGAGCAGGCCGCTTCCGGTCAGGCTGTAGGGAAAGGAGGCGAGGGGATCGGATTGCCGCGCCCGCTCGAAGAACGGCAACGCTTCCTCGAGCCTCTGGCGTGAACAGAGGACGATGCCGAACGACGCGAGGGCCTGAACGTGGGTGGGCTGAAGCTCGATCGCCCGCCGCCAGGCGTTCTCCATTTCCACCCATCGGCGTTCGATCCAGGCCACGAACGCCTCGACGTGCAGGCCGTCGGCCGACTCCCCCTCCAACTGCCTCGCCCTGGCCAGGGCCTCTCGCGCGGTGGCGCAGGCCTGGCGCGCGGGGATCACGCCGAAGACCGACGCAAGGACAGTGGCCTCCGCGAGGCCGGTCCACGAAGGCGCGTACGTCGGGTCCCGGCGGATGGACTCCTCGAAGGCGCCGAGGGCCCCGGCGAGGTCCTCCTTCCCGCGAAGGTGCCGACCCTTCAGGTAGCTTCGGTAGGCCTCGAGGTCCGCGGATCCGCGGCCGGACGATGACCGCGCGCTCCCCCGGAGAGAGGTGCGCCTTGACGGCGACGACGACGCCCGCGGCGATTTCGTCCTGGACCGCGAAGACGTCCTCGGCCTCTGCGGTCGAATCGTTCCGACCAGAGCTGAAAGCCGCTCGCGGCATCGGTCAATTGGGCGGTCACTCGCAGCCGGTCACCCGCCGCCCGCACGCTGCCTTCGAGCACGTGACTCACGGAGAGGGCGCGGGCGATCGCGGGCACGTCGCCGCCATCTTTCCGCGCGCGGAACGCCGAGGTCCGCGACGCCACGCGAATGCCCTCGATCCGCACGAGCGCGTTCATGATCTCCTCGGCCATGCCCTCGCAGAGGTACTCCTGGTCCTTCGCGGGGCTCATGTCGGAAAACGGCAGAACCGCGATCGCGATGGCCGTCGAGGGCCTGGCCGCCGGATCGGATTGCGTCGACAGGGGCCCCGCGAGACCCGCCTTGCGCAGGCCGTCAATCCATCGCTCCACGTATTCGGGATCCCACCACTTCTCGGACTCCCTGCGTACCGTGGCGCCGAAATCCGGCCGGAGCTTGAGCAGCTCGCGCAGGGCTTTTCCGGCTGCGTCCCGTTCTCCGAGCTGGCCGTAAGCAGCCGCCAGCGCGGCGTGCGAACCCCAGTGGCCCGGCAGGTTGGCCTTGAGCACGAAGCCGATCGCGGCGCGATCGTCGCCCTGGCGATACGCGTCGAAGCAGTCGGCATACCAGTACCATCCGGGATGATGGGGATTGAGATCGCTTGGCGCGTTCGGCCAGCGCGAGGCCGCGCTCCCGGTCGCCCGCGTAGGTCAGCAGCTCTCCGAGAAAGGCGATGGAGTTGCCGTCGCAAGGGTTGAGCGCCAGGGCCCGCTCCGCCGCGTTGCGGAAGCTCTGGAATTCCTTCTGGAAGAAGAGCGCCTGAGCCAGCGCGAAATGCGCCAGGTGGTTGGAAGGCGCCGCCTCGACGGCGCGCCGCGCGGCGGTCAACCCTCTCGCCAGGGAATCCTTCTGTAGCTCGAAACCCTGCGCGTAGTCCTGCACGCACAGGAGCGCCAGCATGGCCCACGCGTCGGCATGATCCGGCGCCTTCTCGACCGCCGACTCCAGGCCTGATCGCGCGGCGGCAAGCTCCTCCGCGGTGACCCGATCGAAATAGCCGAAGCTGCGCACCACCGCCTCGTAGGGGCTCAGTTGCTCGGGAGGGCGGCCGCGCACGGCCTCGCTCATGCTCCGGGCCAGGATCCCGTGAATGTCGGCAACGGTCGAGACGATCCTCGGAACCAGATCGTCCTGCAGTTCGAACACCGCCTCCGGGTTGAAGGTCCGCTCATAGTTCTCGGCCCAGAGATGCGCGCCGGAGACCGCATCCACGAGCTGCACCGCGAGGCGCAGCTTGGTTCCTGCCTGGCGCAGGCTGCCTTCCATCACGTAGCGCGCGCCGAGCTCCTTGCCCACGACCCGCAGGTCGGTCGCCTGTCCATGTGGCGCGCCGTCGAGCCGCGCGCGATCACGCGAAGATAGGAAAACCGCGAAAGGCCCGTGACGATGTCCTCGGTCAGCCCATCGGCGAGGGCCGTGAGTGACGGCGTCGGCCCCGCCGTACTTGAACGGGCAGCACCGCGACCCAGAATCCCTCGTCGGCGCGGGCGGCGCCCGATGCGACCTGGGCGGATGAAGGGGCCCTCCAGGCGCATCGGCGGCCGTTGCCTGCTCCGGGGGAATCTCCAGCCCCGCCTTGCGCAGCCCTTCGAGGATCGGGTCCATGAGGCCGCTCGCGAAATGCCAGGGCCCGACGTTCGAGCGCGCATTCGCCGCAAAATCAGGGTCGAGCGACAGCAGATCCCGGACCGCCGCCGCGGCTTCGGCGCGCCGGCCGAGGTGACCGCAGGCCGACGCCATGACGAGATAGGGCCAGAAGGCGCCGGGCACGTCCACCCGGTTCGCGCGCTCGAGAGCCTGCTCGTACTCCCCCTTGTGGAAGTGCTCCCAGAGCGGAGCGAAGTGCATCCAGCCCGCGTGGTTGGGGTTCAACTCCATCGCCCGGCGCACGATCGCGGCGCCTCGCGCGAACTCGCCGGTGTGCACGATCAGCAGTCCCAACATCCCGAGGCTGGCGGTGTTGAGCGGATTCAAGGCCATCGCGCGCTCGGCCGCGGGGCCGAACGCGGCGAGGTCCTGGCGGAAGAAGTGCGCGCGTGCCAGCGCGAGAAGCGCAAACTGGTTCGCCCGATCCAGCTCCACCGCGCGGCGGGCCGCAGCCAGGGCCCGATCGAGAACGGTCGCGTCCTCGCTGAAACCAAACGCATGTTCGTCGGCGTAGATCTGCGCGAGGCAGGCCCACACGTCCGACTGGCGGTCGCCCTGCCCCTTCACGCGCTCCAGCCTGCTCTTGAGCGCCGCGTGGTCTGGCGGGCGTGAACTGCTCGCTGAAGGCGAAATACTCGAACTGCCACTCCGCGGGCGTCAAGTGGGCGTCGTCCTTCTGACGGCTCGCGGAGCTCAACGCGTGCACGAGCACCCCGAAGCTGTCGGCCACCGTGGCGACGATGCGGGCGGCAACGTCGTCCTGGACCTCGAAGGTGCTCGACGTCCGGAGGTCCCGGTTGTACGTCTCGGCCCAGAGCCGGGCTCCCGTCCCGTGTCGACGAGCTGGGCGCTCACGCGGATGGCGGAGCCTGCCTTGCGGAGACTTCCTTCCAGCACGTAGCGCGCGCCGAGCCTGGCGCCGAGCGTGCGCTCGTCACCGGCCTCGCCCTTCACGCGAGCCGCCGAAGCGCTCGAAACGACCGACAGGTACGGGAACCGCGAAAGGCCGGTCCCGATCTCCTCCGTCAGCCCGTCGGCCAGAGCCGCGAGGTCCGCGTCGTCGCCGACGTGCTTGAAGGGCAGGACGGCCACCCACGCCCCCTTGCCGGCGCGCTCGGCGCCCGAGTCGACCGGGGCGGTCGGAGGGCGCGAAACGGGAGTCGCCGCGGCCCGGACGGGAATCGCCCCGGTCGGCACGCCGCGCAGGCCGTAGCGCAGCTCCTGCGCCGACGGGAATCGCTCCGCCACGCTCTTCTCGAGGCAGCGCCCGATCACGCGCCCGAGCTCCGACGGCAGGTCGGCGCGCAGCTCGACGACCGACGGCGGCGTGTCGCGGAGGATGGACGAGATGAGCTCGGCCGAGGACTCGCCGTGGAACGGCCGCTGTCCCGTCGCCATTTCGTACAGGATGATGCCGAGCGAGAAGATGTCCGTGCGCAAGTCCAGCGGCCGGCCCTGGACCTGCTCGGGCGACATGTACGGCACCGTGCCCATGACGACGCCTTCCTGCGTCTTCATCTCGGTCGGCAGCCCGGTGCTGTCGGAGGCCGCGCCCGCGGACGAGTCGACCTTCGCGAGACCGAAGTCGAGCACCTTGATCCGCCCGCCGGCGCCCACCATGACGTTGGCGGGCTTCAGATCCCGGTGGATGATCCCCTTCTCGTGCGCCGCCCCCAGCGCGTCCGCGAGCGCGGTGGCAATCTCGACGAGCCGGACGACCGGCAACATCCCCTCGGCAATGACGAGGTCGAGCGGCCGGCCCTCGACGAGCTCCATGGTCAGGAAGTGGACACCGCCCGATTCCTCCACCGAATGGATCGTCACGATGTGCGGGTGATTCAGCGCGGCCACCGCCCGGGCCTCCCGCTGGAACCTCTCGAGCCGCTCGGGGCTCGACGCCATCTCCACCGGCAGCACCTTGAGCGCCACGTCGCGGCCGAGCTTCGTGTCCCGCGCGCGGTACACCTCGCCCATCCCGCCCGCGCCGATCGGCGCGACGATCTCGTGGGCGCCGAGACGGGTTCCGGGAACAAGCGTCATGTCGTTCAGGAGACTACAACGCGAGGCGGACCAGCCGGGCGCAGACGTTGGAGCGGGCAACCGGGATCGAACCGGTTGAACTGTTCTCCTGCACGCACCTCTTCTGATGGAGCGGCTCGAGTCGTGACGCATCCTTCAGGAAGGCGTTCAGAATCGGACAGGCCCGTCCCGCAAGCGGACATTCGCGGGCCGCCTCGAAACTCTTCGTCCTCGCTTTGTCAGGGACTTAGACGATACGACCGCTGGCACGCTCCTCGCTAAATTTTCGGCAGATGGAGATCCTCGCTCAAGACATTCGGTTTGCGCTGCGCACCCTCCGAAGGAGTCCCGGCTTCTCGGCAGCCGTGATTCTCACGCTCTCTCTCGGCGTCGGAGCGAACACCGCCATCTTCAGTCTGATCGACGCCGTGATCCTGAGGACACTACCGGTCAAGAATCCCGAGCGGCTGGTCTTTCTCGAGGCCGTGTCGCGGGGAGGAACGGACGGCGGCTTTCCTCTCGCCCTCTACGAACAGATCCGCAACGGCAACGAGTCCCTGGCCGGCGTCGTCGCCTTCGATGGGACCCGATTGAGCGCTCGCGTCGACGGTCAGCCGGACGTTCTCTGGGGCGAGTGTGTCTCCGGTAACTTCTTCGATCTCCTCGGCGTGAGGCCCGGGCGTGGCCGCACCCTCACGGGCGAAGACGACCTGCCCGCGAGCCCGCCTGTGGCGGTGATCAGCCACCGGTACTGGAAGCGCCGCTTCGACCTCGATCCCGCCGTCGTGGGGAAAACGATCACCCTCAAGGGCGCCCCGTTCACCGTCGTCGGAGTAGCGCCCGAACGATTTCTGGGAATCGAACCCGGACGGTCCCCGGACCTCTGGATGCCCATGGCCCATTGGACTCGCGTCCGCCTCAACGACCATGTCTCTGTCGGGATCCTGGGCAGACTCAAACCAGGCGTCCGGCGGGATCAGGCGCAAGCCGAGCTGGACTCGATCTACCAGGCGTCCGGGGTCCAGCCGCCCGGCTCTGCTGTTTCCGCGAATGGACAGAGGTCTCCACTGTTCCGGCTGGTGCTCACATCGGGGGCGCGCGGCCTGTCGAATCTTCGGGACGATTTCTCCCTTCCGCTCGGCATCCTGATGGCCGTCGCGCTGGCAGTCCTCCTGATCGCCTGCGCCAATGTCGCTAACCTCATGCTCGCGCGGGCGACGGCACGCCGGAAGGAGATTTCGCTCCGGTTGGCGATCGGGGCGGGCCGGGCCCGGCTGATCCGACAGCTCCTCACGGAGAGTGTATTGCTCGCGCTGGCAGGCGGACTACTCGGGTTCTTGCTCGCCTCCTGGGGCAGCGATGCGCTGTTGAAACTCGCAGACAACGGACCGGCCCCGATGTCGCTCGAGCTTCACCACGATGCGCGCGTCCTCGTGTTCACCGCCGCGCTCTCCCTTGCGATCGGAATCCTCTTCGGGCTGACGCCGGCGTTGCGCGCGACGACGACGGACCTCAACTCCGCGCTCAAGGACTCCTCCGTCCAGGGTGGCGGCCGCCGGAGGACCGGCCTGCGCGGGGCGCTGGTGATACTCCAGGTGTCGCTCTCCGTGGTCTTGCTGGTCGCGGCGGGACTTCTGGCGAGAAGCCTCCACGAACTGTTCCGGGTGGACCCGGGATTCGAACGAGACCGGGTCCTTCTCGTCCGGGCTTACCCCACGATCGTCGGATACGCGGGAACGCGGGAATTGCAACTGTATTCACGCCTTCAGGAGCAGCTCCAGGCGATTCCGGGTGTGCGTTCCGCGAGCCTCTCCCGTTTCGGCTTTTTGGCCGGCCGGTGGCTCAGGCGGATCTCGCTTCCGGGAGGCGCAGCCGCCGATGCGCCGGACGGGGCGAAGGCCTTCTGCTACCCCGTCTCGTGGCGATTCTTCGAGACCATGGGCGTGCCGCTGCTCCAGGGGCGCGACGTCGGGCCCGCGGACGGGCCCGCGGCACCTCGAGTCGCAGTGGTCAGCGAGGCGTTCGCGCGAGCGTACTTTCCCCATGGCGGCGTTCTGGGCAGGCGTTTCCGGTTCGGAGATGAAACTGACATCGGGAAGGAACTGGAGATCGTCGGTATGGTTCGGGACGTGAAATCGCTCAGCCTCCGGGACGAGGACTCCAGTCGCGCCGTGTACATCCCGATTGCGCAGACTCCCGCCGATCGACTCGGTCAGATCACGATCGCGCTCCGTACCGCTGGGGATGCCGCCGCCGGCGCGGTCGCGATCCGGCGTCAGGTGCAGGCGGTCGATAGAGACCTGCCGATCGTCAGCGTGGAAACGCAGTCGGAGTTCGCTGCCGAATCGCTCGGGACCGAACGATTGATGTCGAAGCTCGCCGGCGCGTTCGCGATCCTGGCGCTCCTGCTGGCATCCATCGGCCTCTATGGAGTCCTCGCCTACGACGTGGTCCAGCGCGCGAGAGAAATCGCGATCCGGATCGCCATCGGTGCGAAGCCGGGCGATCTCTTCCGCCTCGTCCTCGGCGACGGGTTCAGGCTGGTTCTTCCCGGGGCGCTCGTCGGGCTGGCAGCGGCGCTCGCGGTGCCGCGCGTCCTCACCAGCATCCTCTTCGGCGTGAGCCCTTCCGATCCCCTGACGCTCGCGGGCGCGACCCTCTCGCTCGCTCTCGTCGCCCTTCTCGCGTGCTATCTCCCCGCGCGGCGAGCGATGGCCGGAGATCCGCTGCTCGCTCTGCGATCTTCGTAGCGCCCGGACCGTACCGCGCCGGGAAACGGAGCGGGCACGCCGGGACGCGGGAAGAGGCGTGGAGCGGGCAACCGGGATCGAACCGGCGACATCCAGCTTGGGAAGATCGGTGGCGGAACCGGGGACGGCTGGGGATCTTTGGGGACGGGGCCCGGAATTGATGTCCCCAGCCGTACCCGGTCATCCCCAGGCATCCCCAAGACCCGGCGCGAACAGTCTGCGAACAGTCAGGCGAGCGACTGGGGCAAGACCTTGATTGACTCGCGCTGGAAGTTGGAGTCCCGCGCCCCGTAGACTTCGCTCATCCCGACTGTGCCGAGAAGCGCAGGGATCTCGTAGGGGAGGAGCCGGGTGCATATTCTCGGGGTCATCAAGAAAGAAGCTGCACCCCGAGCGCCCGCGCGATCCGTGCGTGGAGACGCAGGCCATTGGAGCCATCTAGCCTCGATCGCCGAGGAGCTGGCGGGCCCTCTTCGCGATGCGCTCGAATCCTTTCGCACTGGCGTCTCGAGCGAGCGCCTGAAGCTCCGTCCGGCCTCGCGCCCGGTCGACCGAGTTGAGATCGATCTCCGCCAATGCGAGCCGCGCATCGAGCTGAAAGTTGACCCAGCCGATGCGCACGGCCTTCTGAAGGATCGCCTCGACTTCCCTTCGGGCCTGGTCTCCGCGGCCGGAAGCCGCATCCGCTCGGGCGCACGCAATCTCAGCCGGAAGCCCTTCGTTCAGGTCGGTACCTCGGAGAAGCGTCCTCGCGCGGGTCGCGGACTCCTGCGCCTCGCCATTTCTACCGAGCGTGAGGAGCGCGCGCACGAGAGTTCCCTGCGCGAGGGCCTCGTTGCCTGCTTCACGAGACTTCTCAAACTGGGTGCTCGCCTCCCGTGCGAGCCGGACTGCCTCCTCCGCGCGCCCGCTCTCCATCAGCACATCGGCCAGCGAAAGGGCCGTTGCCGCACGAGTTTCGTTCTCGCCAAGCTTCGCCTGGATTGCCATGGCCTCTTGCGCGGCCTCTTGCGCCTGATCGAGGTGACCCATGTCGAACAACAGACCGGAAAGGGAGTCGAGGATCCCCGCCCTGCCGCTCTCATTTTGCACTTTCTTCCGGATTGCCATGGCCTCTTCGTACGCTCGCTGAGCCGCAGCCAGGTCTCCTCGAGAATGAAGAACGTCCCCGATGGATTCGAGCGACCAAGCCTCCCAAGCCGGCTTGTCGATCTTGCGACAAATCGCCAGCGCCTGTTGGTGAAGGTCCATCGAGCGTTCGAGATCGCCCCGATCCCAAGCGACGGTTCCCATTCCGTTGAGTGCCCACGCGATCCCTGCCTGGTCACCGATGTCCTGGTACAACGTTCTGAGCTGCTCGAGTTCGCTTGCGACCAGCGGGAGATTTCCCGCTTGCAGCCAGTCCAGGTTGATGATGTCCGTCAAGGCGGCCGCCTCTCCGCGGCGATCGCCGATTTCCCGAAAGGTCCCCCACGCCTGCTGGTAGATCACGCGCGCCGCCGCGTTGTCTCCGGCCCCCAGCCGAACGCCGCCGAGAAGCCGAAGCGCACTGGCCTCTCCGCGGCGATCGCCGGCTTGATGGTAGAGCGCTCTCGCCTCCTCGAATTTGGGCTTGGCGCTCGCGGAGTCTTCGAGGCTCTCCGTGGCAGAACCCTCTTCTATTCGCGCCTGCGCCAGAATCATTCGCGCGCCCAGTCGCTGCGCCTTGCTCGCGGCGCGGGCGGCGGCGGCTTTCTGGCGCGGGTAATCCGAGGTTGCCCCGGCAGCGTCGGCCTCCGCAAGGTCGAACCGCGGGTCCTCTCCCTGCGGTGAGGGCTGTTTGCGCAAGGAGTCCAGGGTCGCGAGCGCCTCTCTCGCGTGACCTCCGGCAACCTGGGCTTGAGCGAGGCGCAGGCCATACTCGACCTCGTCCGGAAACGACTTCCAGAGAGTCTGGTAAAGCGTAGCGGCTTCGTCCCATTTCTTTTGAGTCTGGGCGAGTCGGGCCTCGATCGACAGCCTCTGCTCGCGCGGCAGGCCAGCGGACATGTCGAATGCCCTCTGCGCCTCCTCGACGGCCCGCTGGTCGTAACCGAGCTGGCTCCAGGCCTGTGCCAGCGCGGTGTGGGCGAGCGGCGATGCCGGCTCGGCCTCGACCGCCTTCGTCAGCAGATCCCGCGCCGACGTTGCGTCGTAGGAGCGCAGTTTCTCGAGCCCTTCGACATACAGCCGAGCGGCCCCCGGGTCCAAGGGAAGAGCCGCGCGAACGGCGACGGACTGCTCTTCGGACAGCCGCGGTTCGCCCAGACCCTCGCGCAGCGTGCCACCGACCCGCGAGACGAGGTCGAACAAACGGGGCTCGTCGCCGACCTGCGTGATGGTCGCCACCGTTTCGCCCGTGCGCGTGTCCTGAACGCGAACGTCGAGCCGAACCTGCCCGTCCGCGGGCGAGCCCAGGAAGAGGTAAGAGCCGACGATGACGTCGTCCGCCCCTGAACGATCTCGAATCTTCGAAAGAGATTCAGCGGACAGGCTAGACGTTGGCGCGAGCCCGAGGTCCGCCTTCATTCGCGTCACGTCTTCCCCGTCGATCGTTCGCACGCGGCCCCCGGCCGCGGCTTCTGCGCTCACCATCTCGGAAAGAGCCGTGGATAGCCACGCATCCTGCTCGCGACCCGAAAGGTTCTGAAACCCGAGAACGGCGACGGATCGGCGGCCCCGGGCTACGGCGCTCGCCGCGAATGAGTGCCTCGATCGTCCCCGCCAAAAGAAGACGGCTCCCCCGGCCGTAGCCGCCGCAACGAGCGCGAAGAGCACGAGGGGAGCGAACCGCCGCTCTCTTCCAGCGGGCGCGGAGGGATCGGGAACACGAACGGGCCTTTCACCCGAACCCGCGTCAATCGCCTCCGCCCGTTCCGCGGTGACGCCCGAGCGAGAACCGCTGGGGGCGACGTGCGCCTCGCGATCTGCTCCTCGAAGGGCGAAGGCGAGGTCGCGGGCCGACTGGAACCGCTCGGCGGGGCTCTTTTCGAGACAGTGGCCGACGATGTCGGCAAGCTCCGGCGTCACGAGCCCGCTGGCCCCCTCCAGTTGCGGCGGCTCCTCCTTGAGAATGGCCATGAGCGTCTCGATGTCGCTGTGTCGCTGGAAAGCCCGCTGCCCGGAGAGCATCTCGTACAGAATCACGCCGAAGGAAAAAATGTCGGATCTGTGATCGACGACCGCGCCTCGAACCTGCTCGGGCGACATGTAGCCCGTCGTGCCGACGATGACTCCGGGTCTCGTGGCGGCGGCGGTATCCGCTGTGGACTGGCCAGGCTCGGCGGATCCTGGCATCACGGACTTGGCGAGACCGAAGTCGAGGATCTTCAGGTGGCCATCGCTCGTCACGAAGAGGTTCTCTGGCTTCAAGTCGCGGTGCACGATCCCTTTCTGGTGCGCTGCGGCGAGGCCCTGAGCGATCTGGGCGGCATACTCGGTGGCCTTGCGGGGTGACAGTGCGCCCATCAGAAGACGACTCCGCAGCGTTTCACCTTCGAGCAGCTCCGAGACGATGTATGGAGCGCCGTCGTGCTGGCCGATGTCGTAGACCGCGGTGATGTTGGGATGATTCAGTGCCCCGGCGGCCTGCGCCTCTTGCTCGAAGCGCCTCAGGCGGTCCGGATCCATGGAGAACGAGGCCGGTAGCACCTTGACCGCAACCTCGCGCTTCAGCCGCTCGTCCCTTGCCCGGTAAACCTCCCCCATCCCGCCCGCCCCGATCGGCGCAAGGATCTCGTACGGGCCGAGCCGGGTTCCGGCCGCGAGTGTCATCGGACTGCCCAAGACTACAACGCCCCGTGGCAAGGCTCGCGCGGAGCGAACGGTCGGGCACTTTCTGCCCCGCGTGTACCACGACCTGGACATCGGGAAAACCCCATCGGGGCGCAAGCGGAAGCAGTGGAGCGGGCAACCGGGATCGAACCGGCGACATCCAGCTTGGGAAGCTGGCGTTCTACCGCTGAACTATGCCCGCATCGGGGCGGATCTTAGCGAAGAGACGCGCGGCGAACAACCCGGGCTCGGGCTCGCTCCTCGGACCCGCTCGTGTCCGCTTCCCCGGGGTTTGTCGAGTGTGTGACCAGGGAGGGGTCCAATGGCAAGGCTCCAGCTGACGATCGGATTCACCCTGGGAAACCTCACGGCGCTGGTTGCCCTCGCGCTCCCCGGCCCGGTGCCCGGCACTCCGGAAACCTACGGCGTCGGCGCCGAATCCGTCTACCAGGCGACCGCGTTCGATTTTCAGGCCACGGACTCCAGGGCCCCTATCGGGACGGACGCCGATGCATATCGCTACATGGCCCCGCCGTCCACGTTCCTGTTCCTCCTTGCTCCCCTCCATCTCCCGGAGGGCGCAGTGATCGACTTCTTTCGCTTTCACAACTGCGATCCGGCTGGCGGGAACATGGTCGCCTTCCTCATCGACTTTTCCGGCGACCACGAATCCGCGATTCTCGGCAGTGTCGCTTCCACCCCACGGGCAGGATGCGGCAACGACGTCGCGCTGATCATCCCGGCTTACCAGAACGTGGCGAACCTCGGGCATCACCTCTTGCTCTCGATCGACGTGGGCGGCCCGACGGACGCCACGGTCAAGTTCGACCGCGTCGAGGTCTTCTATCGGCTCGCGGTGAGCGCTGCACCCGCCGCGCCCGACTTCGGCGACGTGCCGGTCTCGCATCCCTTCTTCCAGTTCGTGGAAGCGCTCTACCAGTCGGGGATCACGGCCGGATGTGGCGGCGGGAACTTCTGCCCCGACGCGCCGCTCACGCGCGGCCAGATGGCGGTTTTCCTCGCCAAGGCGCTCGGCCTGCACTGGCCGAACACGATTGCGTTCCCCTGAAGGGCGGGTTACGCCGTCCTCGAGCAGGATCCCGGGACGGGCGGCGCAGGGGCGAGGGCGGCGGCAATCAGCAACGCCGGACGCAAGGTCGTCAGGGCCGTCGTACCTCCTCGCCCGCGGCCGCCCGCATGAGGCGCAGGCGCGCGGCCAGGCGCGGGATCTTGACCTTGGCGAAGAGGCGTCCGTTCACGAACAGGACGGGGATCGAGTCCGACCAGCGGCGCGCGATTTCGTCGTCCGAATCCACGTCCACGATCTCCCACTCGTGCGGCTCCTCCGCGAGGAAACGATCGACGTCCGCCCGCATCTCCTGGCACAGGTGGCAACCCGGCCGGGAGAGAAGCTTGAGGGCGATCATGCGTGCGCGGAGACCGGCTCGTCCGGGTTGCGCGCGACGCGGTACACGTAGTCGAAGCCGGAGTAGACCGTGACACTCGCCACCGCGCCCGAGCCGATCAGCAAGATCTCCTTCGGCCACTCCCAGATGTTGGCGCACAGGACGAACAGCACGTTCACGATCTGCGTGACGGCGGTGACTTTCCCCGCCCACGTGGGAGGAAATTTCTTCCGGCCCGAGGTCAGGATCAGCAGCAGCCCCACGACCATCAGCAGGAAGTCCCGTGACAGCACCATGACCGCGAGCCAGACCGGCACCTTGACGTGGGCCGGGTAGGACGGGATCGCGAGGAACAGGTACGACGTCATCAGCAGCAGCTTGTCGGCGATCGGATCCAGGTAGGCGCCCAGCGCCGACGCCATGTCGAAGCGCCGCGCGAGAAAGCCGTCCACCCCGTCCGAGAGCCCCGCGGCGACGAAGATCGCCAGCGCGATTCCGAAGCGGCCTCCCGCGATCGAGACCAGGAAGAACGGGAGGGCGGCGAGTCGGACGAGGGTGATGAAATTGGGGAGCGTCCAGGGACCCCTCAACGGCGCCTCCACTCGTTCTCACGCGCGCCCGCCGGCACGTCGGCCGGCACCCACACCGTCGCGCCCTTGATCCGGATGAGCTTGCGGTCCTCGAACTGCTTGAGCATCCGGGTCACGGTCTCGCGGGTGGCGCCGATCGAGTTGGCGATCTCCTGGTGCGTCGGGCGGTGGATCGCGAAGTAGCCGTCCACCGGCGACTGCCCCGATTCGTCCGCCAGGCGGACGAGGTAACGCGCCAGGCGGCCGCCGACGTCCTGGAGGGCGAGAGACTCGATGACCTCGTTCGAGCGCCGCAGGCGCGCCGACATCGTCTGGAGGATCTTGCGCGTGAGGGCGAAATCGCGTGCGAGCAGCGCGAAGAAGTCCTCCCGCGCGATCGCGACCAGCTCCGACTCGATGAGGGCCGTCACCGACGCCGAGCGCGGCTCGCCCTCGAGCAGCGCCATCTCGCCGAAGAAGTCGCCCGCCTGCAGGTGCGTCAGGACGACCTCGCGGCCGTCGGGCGAATCCACGAACACCTTGACCTCGCCGCGCACGAGCGCGAAGAAGAGGTCGCCCGGCTCGGCCTCCCGCAGGATGGGCGCTCCCGCGGCGACGTGGCGCACCGTGGCCAGCTTCGACAGCGCCTGGAGCTGGGCGGCGTCCAGATCGGCAAAGAGCGCGACCCGACGAAACACGGATGCATCGATCACGACGTTTTCCCCTCTCCCGCCTGCAACAGGGAACGCAGCCTGTCCAGCGCCCGCGTGAGCTCGGGCCCGCTCACGAACGAGCCCCCCGATTCTGACAGCAGGCCGCATGCGGCCGCCAGTCGGATCGCATCGGCCGCGCCACGCCAGGGGCCGGGCGAGCCCTGCAGGCACGCGGGACCCGCGTCGGCGCCCCGAAGCACCCCGGCGAGCCGGAGCAGCAGCTGGGCCGCCGCGGCCCGACCGAGGGGAGCGTCCGGCCGCGCGCGGTGCGTGTCGCCGTCCACGTCGAGCAGGCCGAGGGCCACCGCCCGCATCATCGGCCGGCTGTCGCGACGCTCGAGCACGTCCGTGGCGACCACGCTGCCCGAGACCCTCGCGTCCCGCACCTCCGGAAACATCCACCAGACGAGCGAGGCCGCCCCCGCGCGCTTCAGGCGGCGGGCCCGGGCGGCCTGGCGCTCCGCTTCGGGCCAGTTCGAGATCCGGAAGGCCAGCCGCGCCGCGGCGGCCTCGTCCGAGAAACGCGGATCCTCGGCGGCGAGCGCGTCGAAGACCGACACCGCCAAGGCGTCGTCGCCCACCTCGAGGGCGAGGCGGCCGGCGCTCGCCCGGGCATCGGCATCCAGACCCCCGAGCGCGAGGGCCTCGCGGTCGTACTGCAGGGCGCGATCTTTCTCCCCGGCCGCACACTCGACGCCGGCCGCGCGCACGAGGGCCGCGGCCGAGCGGGGATTCCAGGCGATCGCGCGGGCGACCCCGGCGCGGGCCGCCTCGAACCGGCCGAGCGCCGCGTCGTGGTCCGCCTGCGCCAGGGTCGCGTCGGTCGCGTCGGCGAGCAGCTTCTGCGCCCGCGCGGCAAGCCCCGGACGCCCCGGGGCCATCTCCGCGGCGCGCGCGTAGAGCTCGTACGCGTCCACCGGAGAGCCGGTGCGTGCCCGCGCCTCGCCGCACCCAACGTACAGCGAAAGCGTGGGATCCGGTTTCGCGAGCGCCGCTTCACAGGCAGCGAGCGCCTCGCTCGATCGTCCGGCAACAACGAGCGCCTCGATGCGCCCGATCGCACCGGCGCGCGCGGACGGCCCGGATGCGGCGCGGGCGAATTCCCTGCTCGCCCGCGCGGCGTCGCCCTCGGAGAGCGCCCGCCATCCGTCCCCGACCGCGGCGTCGAACGGCCCGGTCAGCCCCTCGCGGGGGTCGAGCGGGAAATGGTCGCGCGGGGCGGCAGGGGGAGCGCTCGCGCAGCCATGGGCCAGGAGAACGGCGAGCGCCGCCTGGGCGAGCGCGAACCGGGGCGCGCGCGGGGCCCGCCGGGTCGCGGCCGGATCAGGCACCCGGCGGATTGCTCTCCGGGCGGATCGACGCGATCGCGTGCTTGTAGATCATTTCCTCGCGGCCCTCGACCTCGAGCACGAGGGCGAACTTGTCGAAGCGGCGCAGGCGTCCCAGGCGGTCCTCGCCGGAGACCAGCCGCACCGTGACCGGGACGTTGTCCTTGCGCAGGTTGTAGAAAAACGAATCCTGGACGTTGATCGGAGCCTTGTTCATCGCGTCTCCCCTTCCCCCGTCCCGCCCACGAGGGCGAGAACAACATCGAGGGCCTCCCTCGGCTCGACCCGGTGCGCGTCGCGCTCGCGTGCGAACCAGGTCCTCTGGCGCTTGGCGAGCCCGCGCGTCGCCTTCACGATCCGCTCCTCCGCCTCATGCTTCGAGATGCGCCCGAGCACCCACTCGGCCACCTCGCGATACCCGATCGCCTGGAAGGAATTCGATTCGACCGGGAGGCCGCGGCCGAGAAGCCGTTGGACCTCCTCGGCCCACCCGCCGTCCAGCATCTGCCGGACGCGCATTTCAATCCTAACATCAAGCGCGTCCCGGCCGGGGCGCAACCCGACTTTCACGACGCGATACCGCTCGGACCAACCGTCGCCTTCGCGCGCGCGCCGCCGCGCCGACGCCGGCGCGCCGGTCAACAGCAGGATCTCGAGGGCGCGCAGCGTGTACTTGAGATTCTCGACCGGGATCCGCGCGGCGGCGGCCGGATCGTTGACGGCGAGAAACCGGTGCGCCGCGGCGTTGCCCCGGCGCTCGGCCCAGTCGAACAGCGCGTCGCGCAGGCCTTCGTCGCGGGCGTCTCCCGGCGGCAGCCCGTCGAGCAGAGCGGAAAGGTAGAAGCCGCTGCCGCCGCATACGATCGGCAGCTTTCCGCGCCGCGCCACGTCCTCGATCGCGGCGCGGGCCTCGCTCGCCCACCGGCCCGCCGAGTAGCGCTCCTCCGGTTCGGCGACGTCGACCAGGTGATACGGCACCTCGGAGCGCCGCGCCGCCGAGGGCTTCGCCGTTCCGACGTCGAAGCCCCGGTACACGGCAAACGCGTCGGCCGACACGATCTCGCCGCCGCACCGCAGGCCGACCGCGTGCGCGACATCGGTCTTTCCGGCGCCGGTCTCGCCGAAGAGGACGAGCAGGACGGGCCGCGCGTCGGCGCTCACGGTCCCTCCAGCCCGCGCCACGCGAGGCGCGTCGCCCCGGGCAGCAGATCCACGCGCGCATCCGAGCGCTCGTCCGTGCGCACGACCGGGACACAGAAACGCGAAAGCGTGGCGAGCGTCTCCGGCGCGGGGTGGCCGAAGCGGTTGCGCCGCCCGCAGGAGACGAGCGCGACACGGGGCCTGGTCGCCAGGACCAGGCCGGCCGTGGTCGAGGTGCGGCTGCCGTGGTGGCCGACCTTGAGCACGTCGACCGGTGGAAGAGCCCCGGCCGCGAGCAGCTCTCCTTCCGCCGGCGCCCCCGCGTCGCCGGTCAGGAGGGCGCGCCGCCCGTCGCGCGCGAACAGGGCCACGATGGACTGGTTGTTGACCGCGTCGGCCTTGCGAGCGGGCCCGCCCGACTGCAGCACGTCGAGACGCGCGCCCTCGCGCTCCCAGACGTCTCCCGCCGAAAGCACGCGGACGGGGACACCCCGATCCGCCGCCGCCGCCGCGAGGCGAGCGTCCAGATCCCCCTCGTCGTCGCCCGCGGAGCGCCAGAGCTCTCCGACCGGGAGCTCCTCCAGCACGGCGAACAGGCCGAGCGCGTGATCGGGGTGCGGGTGCGTGAGCATTGCGGCGTCCAGGCGGGTCACTCCCCGATCGAGGAGCTTCGGCACCAGCCGCGTGCGCCCGAAGTCGGCGGCCATGAGATCGAAGGGGCCTCCTCCGTCCACCAGTATCGCCCGGTCGTTCCAGCGCAGGAGTATCGCGTCTCCCTGTCCGACGTCGAGCGCTTCGATCGAGAAGCCCCGCGGCGGCCCCAACGGGCCCGGAGCGAGCGCGGCCGCGAGAAACGCGGCGCCGGCACCGAGGGCTGCCGGCACACGCAGTCGCTGCGGCCCGAGGCCGGCCGCGATCAGCAGGGCGCCGACCAGGACCATCGCCCAGAGCGCGGGCGTCGGCCGCAGGAACGCGCAGCCCGCGGCCCGCTCGGCGAGCAGTTCGAGCGTCCGGCTCCCGAGGCCGAAGAACGCGGCCAGCGGGCCCGGGGAAATGCCGGCCGCGTAGAACACGAGGATCGCTCCGCCGAGGCCGATCAGCGCTCCCGCCAGCGGGATCGAGAAGGGCGCCGTCAGCCACGCTCCGGCGGCGACGAGGTTGAACCTCCAGAACAACACCGGCGCGGTGGCGCACTCGGCGGCCAGGGCCACGGCGAGGCCGGACCAGAGCCATGCCGGCCGCGCGGGCAGCCGCGCCCGGATGGGCCTCGAGAAGAGCGCGATCCCGCAAACCGCCGCGAAGGTCAGGACCGTCCCCACGGAGAAGATCTGCTCGGGCAGTCCCGCGAAGAGGATCAGGGCGGACAGGCCGATGGCCTGCGCGCTCGTGATCGGCCGCTCGAGCAGGCGCGTCGCCAGGAAGACCGCGACCACGAGCCCGGCGCGCACCGCGGGAGGGTTCGCTCCGCCGACGAGCACGAAGAGAAAGACCACGAGCATCAGGGCGGCGTCGCGCGCCTTGCCTCCGATGCCGAGCCCCTGCAGCGCGAACGCGGCGAGCCCCGCCGCCAGCACCACGTGCAGGCCCGAGACGACGAGCAGGTGGTAGAGGCCGCCGCGGCGGTAGCGCGCGACCATCCCGCGGTCGAGCTCGGAGGTGCGGCCGAGCAGCAGCGCGGCGAGCGGGCCGCGGACGTCGCGCTCGAATGCCGGGCCCCGATCCGCGGGCAGACGCGAAAAGAGAAGCCGGTTGGGCCAGGTCAAGAGCGTGAGCAGCGTGGCCCGCTCGAATTCGACCATCCGCGCGCTCTTCACCGAGATCCGGTAGCGCGGCCACGGCAGCGGCAGCTCCCGCACGGAGGCCGGGATCTCCTCGAGCTCGAGGTGCCCCGTCACCCGCACGCGATCGCCGCGGTCCGCCAGAGGCAGGGCGGGAGTCTGCCCCGAGACGAACACGACGACTTCGGCCGGGAACGGGATCCAGGCTCCCTCGAGCAGAATCTCCTCGGCGTGGAGCGACGTGCGCGCCCGCGGCGGCTGGCCGCTCCAGAAGTCCGTGAGCACCCCCTCCAGGACGGCGGCCTGCCGCGAGGCCGCGGGCATCCCGGCAAACGCGTCGCGCGCCGCATCGGCCCGCACCGCGATGCGCGTTCGGCCGAGCAGGAACCCCGCCGCCAGCCAGAAGGCGGCGAACGCGAGCCGGAACGCGGCGCGCCGCCGGTCGAGGCGGTCGAGGATCGCGAGCGCCGCGGCTGAAAGGACGACCAGCGCGGCGGCCTTGCTCGCTCCGCCGATGGACCACGCCCCGACGAAGATCCCGACAACGAGACAGACCGCCGCGCGGGCTGCCGGCGCCTCGCCCTCGGCGAGGACCGGCCGGATCACGCCGCCCGCTCGAGGGCGACGAGCGCCTCCACCCGATGGGTGAGGGCGAAGAGGTCGTACAGCTTCGCGTCACGGATGCGGAAACCCTCGGCGAGGATCGCCGGCAGGTCGCGGGCGAGCGTTGCCGGATCGCAGGAGACGTAGAGAAGGAGCTTCTCGCTGCGCCGAGCGAGCTCCGCCGCGAGCTCCGCGCCGAGCCCCGTGCGGGGCGGGTCGGCAACGACGCACGCAAAGCGCCGGTCGTCCTCCCGGAGGAACCGCGCGAGTGTCGTCGGGCCCTCGATCTCCCAGCGTTCGCCGTCCTTCCAGCGCTCCTTCGTGCGACGCGCGTCCACGACTGCCTCGGCGTCGGCTTCGACGGAGACGACGCGGTGACCGGCCTCTGCCAGCGCGCCCGCAAAGAGGCCGACGCCGCCGAAGGCATCGAGCGCCGTCCCGGGCGCCGCGCGCCCGGCCTCGGCCAGGACGTCGGCGAAGAGATCCGCGACGAGGAACCGGTTGCCCTGGAAGAAACTGTCGACGGAGACGTCGAACACTCGGCCGCCGACGGCGAGATCGAGAAAGCGCGCCCCGCGCTCGAGCATCTTCTTGCCGTCGGCGTCCAGGATGCGGACTCCCTGGAAGAGGCCGGACAGGGCGAGGCCGAGCTCCGCCGCGCGGGCCGGATCGCCCGAAACAGTCGCGCGCACGAGGCGGCGGGCCCCGGGTAGGTCTTCGAGCGTCGCGAGCTCGGACACGGCCGCGCCGGTCGACGCGATGACGTCGCCCGTCCCGGGCAGGAGCGCGCGCGTCGGCCCGGCGATGGCTTCGCAGGCCGCCGCGGACACGACCCGGTGCGTCCCGGGCGCGAAATAGCCGGGCTCGCCGCCGGCCGCATGCAGGCGCGTGCGCAGGCGGTAGCCCGGGGCCGACGCCGCGATCGGCAGCTCGCCGAAGCCGGCCGGGTCGAGCCTGCCGATCCGCCGCATCGTCTCGAGGAAGAGCTCGCGTTTGGCCGCCCGGGCGGCGTCCGGCGCGAAATGCGCCCAGTCGCAGCCGGCGCACCCGGCGTGCGGGCCGTCCACCCGGTCGGGGGACGGCTCGAGCACCGCGCGGAGGCTCCCCCTCCAGAAACTTTTTCTCACCTCATACAGTGTTGTCGCGACGAGCTCGCCCGGCAGGGCCCCGTCCACGAAACCCACCGCGTCGGAGGAACGGGCGATGCCCTCCCCGGTGGGAGCGAGCTTTCCGATGCGGACCTGCCGCGCGCCGTCGGCGTTCACAACAGGCTCAATCGCGGAAGGTCCAGGCGCTCGCGGACGCTGCGCCGCGTCAGCGCCTTCGTCGTCTTCTCGAGCGTGGGCGGATCCATCCGGGAGGAGGCTCCCGCCAGCTGCACGGCGACGTCGCGGTCGAGCTCGGCGCGTTCCTCCTCGGGCAGCGCGGCGTAAAGCTCTTTTGCCAGCTTCCGGTCCACGCGCGCGAGCTTGCCCTCGACCTCTTCGGCCGTCCCGAGCGTCGCCCGGAGGCGGGCCACCGCGGCGAGGGCCACGGCCAGCGGGCCGTCGAGGTCCGGACGACGCGACCGGGCCGCCTCGAGCGCGAGGGCGAGCGCGTCGAGCGCTCCCTGTGCGTCGACCTCCGCGCCGGCGTCCAACGAGCCCTTCCCGCGCGAGGTCTCCGCCCGCCGCTCCCACGCCGCGAGGACCGCGTCGCGGCAGTAGGAGAGGGAGTTGACGCGGCCGAGGGCCTTGCGCTCTTCGCGGCGCGTGAACGCCTCGTCGATGCCGGCCTCGACGGCCTCGAGAGGCACGCCGAGCGCGCGCCACTCCCGGAGCAGCGCAAAGTCCGAGGGCGACAGCAGGAACGGGGTGCCGCGCCTTCGGATGAACGCGGCCTCGACCGCCTCGTAGTAGACCCTATCCTCCGCGGTTGCGCTCATCGATGAGACGCAGGCCTTTCAGCGTGAGGAGCGGGTCGATCTGCTCGATCTTCCCGGAACCGCCCCCGAAGAGCTCCGCGAGCCCGCCCGTGGCGATGACGCGCGGCCGCGCCGCGATCTCCTCGGCGATGCGGTCGATGACTCCGTCCACGAGAGAGAGGTAGCCGAAATAGAGGCCCGACTGGATCGAACTCGCCGTGGTCCTGCCGACGACCTTCTCCGGCCGCCGGATCTCGACGCGCCACAGGCGCGCGGCCTTCTCGAAAAGGGCCTCGGCCGAGATCGCGATGCCCGGCACGATCACGCCGCCGGCGTACTCGCCCTTGCCCGTCACGACGTCGAAGGTCGTCGCCGTGCCGAAGTCGACGACGATGCAGGGTCCGCCGACCGCATCGAGCGCCGCGACGGCGTTGACGATGCGGTCCGCACCGACCTCCTGCGGGACCTCGTACAGGATCGGCATCCCGGTCTTGATCCCCGGCTCGACGAAGACGGGCTCGCGCCCGAGCACCTGGCGCAACGCCTGCTTGAGCGAAAACTTGAGCGACGGCACGACGCTCGCGACGATGACGCGGACCGGGCCGGGCTTGCCGTCCGCCGCCGCGAGCCCCGCCGAAAACGGACCGTCCGCGAGCAGCCCGCGCACCGAAAGCGCGATCTCGTCGGCGGTCGCCTCGCGGCGCGTCGTCAGCCGCCAGTGCCGGACGAGCTCCGCTCCACGCCAGAGGCCGAGCACGGTGTTCGTGTTGCCGACGTCGACGGCGAGCAGGGCCTCGCCGCCCGAAGGAGCGCTCACCATGCGGCCACCTCCCCGGAGGCGACGGTCGTCTCCCCCGCGTCCGTCGCGAGGCGCAGGAAGCCCGAGGGGTCGAGCCCCACGTAGGCGCCCGTGATCTCTTCGCCGTTTCTCCGGACCGTGAGGCGGTCGCCCGGCCGGTGCGCCGCGACGAGCTCCCACGCCCGCACCTCCTCGTCCCAGCGGGGCGCCGAAAGCTCGCGGTCGAAGCGGTCGAGGAGCGCCTGCAGCAGCGGGGCGAGGAGCAGCGTCCTGCCCGTCGCCTGCTCCAGGGTCGTCGCGTTGGCCACGCCGAGCGCCGCGGAGGCCCCCTTCACGTTGATGCCGATGCCGATCGCGACGTACGTGTCCCCGCCCTGCGTGCGCGACTCCGCGATCACGCCGCCGAGCTTGTGCCGGCCGATATAGAGGTCGTTGGGCCACTTGAGCGCGATCGCCGCGCCCGTTTCCGCCACCAGAACCTCGCGCGCCCAGCGGGCCACCGCGATCGGCACGATCGAGAGCGGCTCGCCCTCCTCGACCCGCCGGACGAGCGTCAGGTAGAGGCCCTGGCCCACGGGCGCCTCCCAGCGGCGGTCGTTTCTCCCGTAGGCGCCCGGCTGCGCCTCGGCCGCGAGAACGGTCGTGCGGAAGGCCTGCCCCTCTTCGAAGTAGAGCTCGATCAGGTCCCGCGCGAGCGCGTTGGAGGACGGGATCGCATGGAGGCAGATGCAGTTCTCGAGGACCCGCCAGGGGTCCGGATCGAGCCAGCCTTCGGCGTAGGAGATCACGACGCCGCGCCCCCGAGCGCCGCGCGCTTCTCCTGGAGCTCGCGCAGCCGCTGCCGGTTCTTCTCGACCACGGCGGCGGGCGCCTTCTCGACGAAGGAAGGCTTGCCGAGCTTGGCCTGGATCTCGGCGATCTCCGCGTCCACGGCCGCGAGCTCCTTCGCGGTGCGCGCGCCCGCCTCCGGCGCCGCCCCCGGGGGAAGGCCCAGGCCGAGGGAAAGGCCCGCGACGACGTCCTGGAAACGCCCGGCCGGGGCCGGCGCGAACTCGAGCGTCGAGAGGCGGCCGAGGTGCACGAGCAGCGGCGAAAGCGCCTCGAGCGCCGGAATCACGGACTTGCCGGGCGACCCGCGATCGATCGAGAGCGCGACGGGCTCGGTCGGCGAAGCGCCGCGCTCCGAGCGGAAGTTCCGCACGCGCGTGACGACCGCCCGCAGCGCCTCGACGGCCGCCTCGGCGTCCGCATCCGCCCACGCGCCGGTGCCCTCGGGATACGGCGCGACGATCAGCGTGCCCGGCCGGCCGGTCAGCTTCTCCCAGATCTCTTCGGTCAGAAACGGCATGAACGGGTGAAGCAGCGCCAGCGCGCCCGAGAGGCAGCGATGCAGCACGCCCCGCGCCGACTCAGCGGCCGCCGCGTCCTCCCCGTTGAGCACGGGCTTGACCATCTCGAGATAGCCGTCGCAGAGCTCGTGCCAGAGAAAGCCGTAGATCGCGGCCGCGGCCTCGTCGAACCGGAAGGCCTCGAGGTGCCCGTTCGCCGCGGAGGCCGCCGCGTCCAGGCGCGACAGGATCCAGCGGTCCGGCAGCGACAGGACGCGGCCCCGCAGGTTTTCCGGCGCGCTCTTGCCCTCGAGCTGGCCGAGCGTGAAGCGCGCGGCGTTCCAGAGCTTGGTCGCGAAGTTCCGGGAGCCCGCCATGCGCCCCCGCTCCACCGACACCGTCGGGCCCGAGGAGGCCGCGGACGCAAGCGTGAAGCGCACCGCGTCCGCGCCGAACTCCTGGATGGCCTCGAGCGGGTCGATCACGTTGCCCTTCGTCTTCGACATCTTCTCGCCCCCGACGCGGACGAGCCCGTGGAGGTGGACGGTGTGGAACGGCGCCTTCCCCGTGAAGCGCAGGCCGGCCATGATCATCCGCGCCACCCAGAAGAACAGGATGTCGTAGCCGGTGACGAGCACGTCGGTCGGATAGAAATCTGCGAGGTCGGACGTCTCTTCCGGCCAGCCGAACACCGAGAACGGCCAGAGTTGCGAGGAGAACCACGTGTCGAGCACGTCCGGGTCCTGCTCGAGCCTGCGGGATCCGCACGTGGCGCAGGCGGACGGGTCCTCGTCGGCCACGGTGACGTGCCCGTTCTCGCACGTGAAGGCCGGGATGCGGTGGCCCCACCAGAGCTGGCGCGAGATGCACCAGTCGTGGATGTTGCGCATCCACTCGAAGTAGGTCTTGGCCCACGACTCGGGCGCAAAGCGCACGGTGCCGTCCTCGACCGCCCGGATCGCGGGATCCGCCAGCGGCTGGATCTTCACGAACCACTGCGTCGAGAGGTAGGGCTCGATCACGGTGTCGCAGCGCTGGCAGTGGCCGACGTTGTGGACGTGCTTCTCGGTCGCGACGAGGCGCCCCTGCTCCTCGAGCCGCGCCACGATGCGCTTGCGCGCCTCGAAGCGGTCGAGGCCGGCGTAGTCGCCCGCCTCGGAGGTCATCTTCCCGTTCGGCCCGATGACGACCACGGCGGGAAGGCCGTGGCGCTGCCCCGACGCGAAGTCGTTCGCGTCGTGCGCGGGAGTGACCTTGACGATGCCGGTGCCGAACTCGCGGTCGACCAGGATCGGGTCCTCGATGACCGGAATCCTGCGGCCCAGGATCGGCAGGACCGCCGTCTTCCCCTTCAGGGCCGCAGTCCGGGGGTCATCGGGATGGATCGCGAGCGCGGTGTCGCCGAGCATGGTCTCCGGGCGTGTCGTGGCGACGACCGCTCCGCCCGCGACGCCGTCCACGTCGTAGCGGATCTTGTAGATCGCGCCCTCCGTCTCGCGGTACACGACCTCGAGATCGGACACGGCCGTCTCGCAGCGCGGGCACCAGTTCACGACGTACCGGCCGCGGTAGATCAGGCCGTCCCGGTAGAGCTGCACGAACGCGTGCCGCACGGCGCGCGAGAGGTCCTCGTCCATCGTGAAGCGCAGGCGGCTCCAGTCGAGCGAGCAGCCGAGCCGGCGCAGCTGGCCGAGGATCATGTCGCCGGATTCGCGGCGCCACTGCCAGACCCGCTCGACGAACTTCTCGCGGCCGAGATCGCGGCGGCGGACCCCTTCCTTCGCGAGCTGGCGCTCGACGACCATCTGCGTCGCGATGCCCGCGTGGTCGGTCCCCGGCAGCCACAGCACACGGCGCCCCCGCATCCGCTGCCAGCGGGCCAGGATGTCCTCGACCGTGCGGCCGTAGGCGTGGCCGATGTGCAGCCGCCCCGTGACGTTGGGCGGCGGGATGACCATGACGAACCGCGGCGAGCCCGGAGCTCCGGTGGGCTGGAAGCGTCCTTCCTTCTCCCAGAGGGAGTACCAGCGTTCCTCGAAATGTGCCGGGTCGAAGGTCTTTTCGAGGGCCTTCGCCGGGTCGGCCGCTGAATCCATCACTCTACTTTCGGGCATGAAAAAAGGGCTCTTTGCGAGCCCTTTCATATATCAGAAGGCGGGCCGTTTCTATTCGACGCCCGACTCGAGCTCCTTGATGCGCTGTTTGATGACGATCTCCGCGACGTCCGGGATCACCTCCCAGGCGATCTCGCGCACGATCCGCTCGGAGAGCCGCTCGACGACGCGGGAGGCGAGCCGGTCGATCTCGTCGTCCGACAGCCCGCCCTCGGGCCGCGAAACCGAGGACAGCATCTCTTTCAACTGCCCGATCGACGTGTTCTGCGCCAGCACCTCGATCTCCGACGGAACTCCGTCCGCGGGTTCGGCGGGCGCGGACGGCGCCGTGAGAATCGAGCGCGTCTCGGAAAGTTCGATCTCGGCGGTCCGCTCTTCCGGGGCGCGGGGCGCGGTCGGATCGGTCTCCCGGTCCGCGGGCGAGTCGGTCGTGCGTCCGAGCGCCGCGTACTCGGCGGCGAGCGGGATCTGCTGCGTGGGCGCTTCGTCGGCGCGCAGGACCTCCGCTTCGGTGGGCCGCCCGACGCCCGAGTCGTCGGCGCCGAACGGGATGGGCGCGAGCTCCGGTTCCGGAGCGCGGGGCACCCAGAAGGGCGCGGGCGCCGGGGACGCGGGCGGCGGAGCAGCTTCGCGTTCCTCGTGCAGCCATTCGGCGGCCGGAGGGGGCTCCGAAGGCACGTCCGGCTCCGGGCCCGGCTCGACGTCGCCGGGCACCGAGCCCGGAGCCGTTGCCTCGCCGTACTCGAATTCCGGGTGCGCCTTCTCGAACGCCGCAATCGCCGACTCGACATCCACCTGCCCGTACTCCTCTTCGAAGAGATCGGGGCCGCCGGCAACCGTCGTGGGCGTCCGGATGGAGCCGGTGAAGTCCTCGGGCGCGAAACCCGCCTCGCCGGCCGGCGGCGCGGGCGCCGCGGGCGGTGGCGGCGGAGGGGGTACGGGCGCCGCCATCGTCATGACGGGGATCGCCATCGTTGCGGTCGTGGGGATCTGGCTGGCTGGCCGCGCGAGGAGGGCCTCGACCTGGCGCAGCAGCTGCTGGGAGTCGAACGGCTTCGAAACGATCGCGTCGCAGCCCAGCCGGTCCGCGCGGTCCCGGTCGAAGGGCTCGAAGGTCCCCGAAAGCAGGACCACGGGGATCCGGGCCGTCGCCGGGTTCGCCTTGATCGCCTCGCAGACCTCGTACCCGTTCTTCTCGGGCATGACGACGTCGGCAAGGATCAGGTCGGGCATCTCGCCGGCCTCGATCCGGTCGAGCACCCGCTGGCCGTTCGACACGCAGGCGAGCTCGTATTCGCTATCGGAGAAGGTCAACTCCACGACCTTTTGAATCGTGAGGCTGTCATCAGCGAGGAGGATCTTCTTTGCCACGTTAACCTTCAGTAGGACAGGAGGTTACACGCCGCCGCGAAATCTGTCAACTCGGCGACCCCCAAACCGCGGACAGATACCGACCCGGAGGACGGTGCCCGAGGCTTTCGGCGAGCGTGCGCGACGCCTCGACCACGCGCGCGAGCGTGACCCCCGTTTGAATCCCGAGGCCCTCGAGCAGGTACACGAGGTCCTCGGTGGCCAGATTGCCGGACGCGCCCGGCGCGTACGGACAACCGCCGAGGCCGCCGGCGGAAGCGTCGTACGTCGTCACGCCGCACTGGAGGCCGGCGAACACGTTGGCCAGCGCGGTGCCGCGGGTGTCGTGGAAGTGGAGCGCCAGCACGCCGCGCGTCACGCCGGATTCGTAGAGCGCCTCGATCACGTCGTAGACACCGGCCGGGGTCGCCACGCCGATCGTGTCGCCGATGGAGATCTCGTCGACCGCGAGGTCGAGCAGCTTGTGCACGACCTCGCGCACGGCCTCGGGCGCGATCTCCCCTTCGTAGGGGCAGCCGAACGCCGTCGAAACGTATCCGCGGACGCGGACCTTCTCCTCCTTGGCGCGCGCGATCACGGGTCGGAAGCGCTCGATCGATTCGTCCACGCCGGCATTGATGTTCTTGCGGTTGAACGTCTCGGAGGCCGCCGTGAAGACGGCGATCTCGCGCACGCCCGCGGCGAGCGCCCGCTCGAGACCCCTCTCGTTGGGCACGAGGGCCGGATACCGCACGCCGCTCGCGCGATGGATGCGCCGGTAGAGATCCTCCGTGTCCGCCAGCTGCGGCACGGCCCTCGGCGAGACGAAGGAGCCGACCTCGATCGCCGGAAGGCCCGCCTCGGTCAGCCCGTCGACGAACGCGGCGCGCGCCTCGAGAGAAAGCGTCTCGGCCTCGTTCTGCAGCCCGTCGCGCGGGCCGACCTCGTAGACGGTGACCCGCTCCGGCAGGTGCGGCCGCCGGATCGCGTGCTCTTCCCAGGGTTCCATGGTGTCCATTATCCGCCCGCCGCGCCGCTAGCCGATCTCGGCCAGCTCCACGCCGGCATCGACGAGGTCCCCTTCCTTCACCAGAAGCCGCTTCAGGATCCCGTCCTTGGGGGCCCGGATCGCGTGCTCCATCTTCATGGCCTCGAGCACGATCAGCACCATGCCCCGCTCCACCCGATCGCCGGCCGCGGCGGACACCTTGCGGACCCTCCCCGGCATCGGCGCGAGAAGGTCGCCCCCGTGCTCGCCCCCCGCGGCGGAGCGCGCGGAACGCACCCGCTCGAAGGTGTGCGTCCTCCCATCGCACCAGACGAAGATCTGGTCGCCCGCGACCGCCGTGAGGATGCGGGGGGACCGGGCGACGCGCGCGGAGTCCGCGGGCAGCCGGATCTCCCGCGTCTGTCCGCGGTGCCGAAGACGAACCGGCTTCACGCTCCGGCCCTCCAGCCCGGCAGTGCTTCCCACGGATCGGGATCCGCGGAGACCGCCGACCCTCCGCCGCGCGACGACGCCTGCGGTCCGGACGCCGCGAGCGCCGCCGCGATCCACGCGGCCTCGGGCGGATCCGGCGCCGCGGCTCCCGGCGGCAGGCTGCCGACGAGACCGGTGTCGTACTTTCCCGAGACGAACTCGGGCGCATCGAGGACCGCCGCGAGCAGCGCCATGTTCGTCTCGACGCCGAGGACCACCCATTCCGAAAGAGCGCGCCGCGCGCGGCGTATCGCCGCGTCGCGATCGAGGCCCCGCACGATGAGCTTGGCCAGCAGCGGGTCGAACTCGACGCCCACGACGCCGCCCTCGGCGACGCCCGCATCGATGCGAACACCCGGTCCTCCGGGCTCCCGGTAGACGAGGACTCGTCCGGCGCGCGGAAGAAAATCCACGGGGTCTTCGGCATAGAGGCGCAGCTCGATCGCGTGCCCCCGCGGGCGCAGGGTCCCGTTGCGCCACGCCTCGGGCAGCGCGGCCCCCTGCGCCACCTCGAGCTGCGCGCGCACGAGATCGCAGCCCAGGGTCTCCTCCGTGATCGCGTGCTCGACCTGCAGCCGCGTGTTCATCTCGAGAAAGTAGAAGCCTCCCGACGGGTCCACGAGGAACTCGACCGTCCCGGCGCCGACGTAGGCCACGGCCCGCGCCGCGGCGACGGCCGCCGCCCCCATGGCCTCGCGCCGCTTCGCGTCGAGCGCGGCGCTCGGCGTCTCCTCGACGATCTTCTGGTGGCGGCGCTGCACGCTGCACTCGCGCTCGAAGAGATGCACGGCATTTCCCTGGCCGTCGCCGAAAACCTGGAACTCCACGTGACGGGCGCCGTCGAGCAGCCGCTCGAGGTACACGGTCCCGTCCCCGAACGCGGCCGCGGCGACCCGGCGGCCTTCCGCGAGCGCCGCCGCGAGGTCCTCGGGCCGCTCGACGCGCGACATGCCCTTGCCGCCGCCGCCGGCCGAGGCCTTGATGAGCAGGGGAAAGCCGATGCGCCGGGCCTCGGCCGCCAGTCCCGCGTCGTCCGCGATTCCGGGCCGCGAGCCCGGCACGACCGGAACGCCGGCGGCCTCCATCTTCGCGCGTGCGCGCAGCTTTCCGCCCATCTCTTCCATCGCCGAGGGCGGCGGGCCCACCCAGAGGAGTCCGGCGGCCGCGACGGCCCGCGCGAAACCCGCGTTCTCGGAGAGGAATCCGTAGCCCGGGTGCACCGCGTCCGCACCGGCAGATCTCGCGGCCTCCAGCAGCCGCGGCATCGAGAGGTACGTCTGCCCGGGCGGCCCCGCCCCGAGCGAGACCGCGCGATCCGCCTGCGCGACGTGCACCGCGCCCGCGTCGGAATCGGAGTAGACCGCAACGGTCTCGATGCCCATCTCGCGCGCCGTGCGCATGACGCGGACGGCAATCTCGCCGCGGTTGGCAATCAGGAGGCGGGTGATGGCCATTTCGATCGGAGCGGCGCCGCGGCGCGTCAGGGCTCCCGGCCCCGCGCCCCGCTCTCCCAGTCGGGCCAGATCCCGTACGTCTTCATCTGCTCGCCGAGCGTCCACCGCGGATCGGCGAGGATCTTCGCCACCTCGGCGCGGGTCTGCCTCGGACCCAGGCGCGCGGGCGAGTTGGCGATCGCCATCACCGCCACCGCCGCGATCGCCGCGTTCGCGCGCGCGAGCTCCAGGTCCACCTTGTCGAACGTGTCGGAGGCCGCATGGTAGTCGGCGAGGTAGCGCGCGGTCTCCTGGTTCGCGACGAGATTCGGGACGCCCTCCAGCAGGAAATCGAAGTTGTCCGTGCCGAGGATCGCCTCTTCGCTGGTCCCGTCCGCCCCCCAGGCCGCGACCGGCGCGAGGGCGGCCTTCACACTGGCGTCGAGGTCCGGACGGCCGTTGGTGAAGTAGCCGACGGTCTTGCCGTCGCCGATGTCGTGGATCAGGACGGCCACGTGACGGTCGAGCTCGCCCCGGTGCGCGCGCACGTACCCGAGGGAGCCGAGCAGGCCCGCCTCCTCGCCCGTGAAGAGCACAAAGCGGATCGTGCGCTTCGGCCTGGGCCCCGCCGCGATCGCGCGGGCGACCTCCACGACGAGCGCGCAGTTGACGCCGTTGTCGAGGGCGCCCGTGCCGAGATCCCACGCGTCGAGGTGCGCGCCGATCAGGACGATCTCCTCCGGCTTCTCGCTGCCCCGGATCTCGGCGACGACGTTGCGCGCCCGCCCGGGGCCGCCGACCTTGTTCCGGATGTCGAGCGTGACGCGCGGCGCCGCGCCCGCCTCGACGAGCCTCGCCAGGCGCAGCCCGTCCTCGCGCGCCAGCTGCGCCATCGGGATCGGCGCGATCGGGCCCCAGGTCATCGTGTGGCGATACTGCAGGTCCCGGGGTCGGGTGGATGTGAACAGGATGGCCGCCAGCCCGTGGTCGACCGCCGCCTGCATCGTCTCGGGGCCGAGCTGGTACTCCGCGAAGAGGTCGTCGAAGGACGTCATCGGCTTGGAGTGCACGAGCGCGATCGCGCCCTTGCAGAGTCGCGCCGACCCGGTCGAAATCGGCGCGGCGCCCGTCGCCCACGTCCATGATCGCCGCCGTCACGGGCCCGTGCGTCGAAGGGGCGAGGCCGAGCGAAACGACACGCAGCGGGATCTCGCCCGGCGCCACCACGGAGGCAGTGGCGGAAATCCCTTCCCAGCTGGCCGGGATCGGATAGGACTCGAGCTTCACCGAATCGACCCCGGCGCGGCGAAACCGGTCCACTCCCCACTGCAGCGCTTTCTCGTACCCGGCGCTGCCCGTCACCCGCCCGCCGATCTGGTCCGTCAGCACCTCCAGGTCGTTCGCGAGGCGGGAGGACGGCCCCGTCAGTCGCTCGATGAGGACCGTGGAGTCCTGCGCCGGCGCGGTCCCGGCGGCGGCCACGGCGAGCAGAACGAGGCCGGGCGCCCAACGCGTCATCGTCATGGGGTCCTCAGTTCGCTTTCGGCTCCGCCGCGGGAGCCGGCGCCGGCGGCGCGAGCGGCTTGCGCAGCGCGGCCTCGTCGTCGAACTGGTTTCCGCAGAAGTAGCACTTCACCTTCGCGCCCGGCAGGTCGTCGGGCCGCCACGCGAAGAACGCCTTGCCGCACTTCGGACACGCCAACCGGCGTTGGATTCCCTTCACTTCTCCATCTCCTTTGCCCAGGACGGCTTGCGCTTCTCGAGAAACGCCGTCAGGCCCTCTTTCGCTTCCGCCGAGGCGCGCCGCTCCGAGATCGTCGCGACGGTCAGCGGCATCGCCTCGTCCGGGTTCATTCCAGCCACCTTCTCGATCAATTTCTTGGCGACCCCGACCGCCTCCGGCCCCGCCGCGAGGAGCGACGCGACCTTGCGGCGCCCCGCTTCCTCGAGCTCCTCGGGCGCGACGACCTGGTGCACGAGCCCGATCCGGTGCGCCTCGCGCGCGTCGAATCGGTCGCCCGTCAGAAACAGGTCCCGCGCCGCGCGCGCCCCGATCGCCCGCAGGACGTACGGCGAGATGACCGCCGGAAGGATGCCGAGCCGGACCTCGGCGAGCGAGAACACGGTCCCCTCCGCCGCGATCGCTATATCCGCGGCCGCGACCAGACCGACGCCGCCGCCGATCGCCGCGCCGTGGGCGAGCGCGACGACGGGCTTCGGGCACGCGTCGATCGCGCGCAGCATCCGCGCCATTTTCTGGGCGTCCTCTTCGTTCTCGGCGCGCGAGTAGCCGCCCGCCTTGCGCATCCAGGTCACGTCCGCGCCGGCGCAGAACGAGGGGCCGTCGCCCGACAGGACCACGACGCGCACCGCCGCATCCGATCCGGCCTCGCCGAACGCGCGCGTCAGCTCGGCGATGAGACTGTCGTCGAACGCGTTGCGGACGGCGGCCCGGGCCAGCACGACGCGCGCCACGGGGCCCTGCCTCTCGAGCCGCAGGCTCTCGTACGGGGTGCCGCTCATGAGCGATCCGAAAGGTTGCCCGAGAGGGAGATCGGAACCGCCACGTCGCCGCCCTTCAACCGGATCACCAGTCTCCCCGTCAGCTTGACCGCGACGTCGCCGCCCGAGACGACGGCGCCGCCCGCGGCCGAAAGCAGCGCGGCGTGGTCCACGTCGATGGGCAGCGCAAGGACGTTCTTCTGCGCGGGATGCAGGATCATCCCCTGCGTGCCGCCCGAGCCCACCTCCCGCCCCTCGGCGAAGAGCGTGTAGGTCATCTGGGCGATCTTGAGCGGAAAGGCGAACGGGTTGCGCACGGAAGCCCGGGCGCTCGCCTCGCTCGAGAGCAGCGACACGTCCGTCAGAGCGACGTCTTCCAGGACAAGGAACTCCGCCATCGTGTCGCGGCCACCGTCCACCTCGACATCCTTCCAGCGCCGCGTCCCGGTCCACTCGCGCGCGGGGCTGCCGGCCGAGCGCAGGCGATAGGCGAAACCGTCCGCCTGAAAGCGGTCCGCCCAGTCGGCCGGCACGTCGGCGTATCGCACGACGAACGGCAGCAGGAATCGCCCGCCCGCGTGCGTCACCGTGCCCGCGACGGGCATCTCCACTGCCGAGCCGTTGATCGCGATCCAACCCTTGAACGGACCGGGAGCGAGCTCGGCTTCCGGTCCCGAGAGCGTGACGGAGAGATCCGTCTGTCCGTGAACGCCGAGCGTGAACCCGATGGGCGCGGCCGGCGCCGCAACGACCGCCCGGAGAACGAAGAGGAGAACTGCCAGGGAAGTCATGGGCTACATCCGGAAGATGCCGAACTCGGTGTCGGGGATCGGTGCGTTGAAGGAAGCGGACAGCGCGAGCGTCAGGGCGGCCCGGGTTTCGGCGGGGTCCAGCACGCCGTCGTCCCACAGCCGCGCGGTCGCGTAGTAGGGATTGCCCTCGGCCTCGTACTTCTCGCGCGTCGGGCGCTCGAAGACCTCGACCTCGGAGGGCGTCATCGCGGGCTTGCCGCCGCGCGCGAGCTGCTCCTGCTTGACCGTCGACAGGACCGACGCCGCCTGCGGGCCTCCCATGACGGAGATGCGGGCGTTGGGCCAGGTGAAGAGAAAGCGCGGGTCGTAGGCCCGCCCGCACATGCCGTAGTTGCCCGCGCCGAAGGAGCCGCCGATGACGACGGTGAGCTTCGGCACCGCCGCGTTGGCGACCGCGTGGACCATCTTGGCGCCGTCCTTGGCGATGCCGCCGCGCTCGTAGTCCTTGCCGACCATGAAGCCGGTGATGTTCTGCAGGAAGAGCAGCGGCACCTTGCGCCCGGCGCACATCTCGATGAAGTGCGTCGCCTTCAGGGCGGATTCGGAGAAGAGAATTCCGTTGTTGGCGACGATGCCGACGAGAAACCCGGACAGGCGCGCAAAACCGCAGACGACCGTCGTGCCGTAGCGCGCCTTGAACTCCTGGAAACGCGAGCCGTCCACGAGGCGCGCGATCACCTCGCGGACGTCGTACGTCTCGCGCAGGTCCCGCGGCAGAACGCCGTAGATCTCCTTCGGATCGAAGGCCGGCTCTTCCGGCGCCTCGCGGTCGGCCGGCAGCGACTTGCCGCCGCCGAGGGTCCCCACGATCGAACGCGCGATCTCGAGCGCATGCGCGTCGTCGTCGGCAAGGTGATCGGCCACGCCGGAGATGCGCGTGTGGACGTCGCCGCCGCCGAGATCCTCGGCCGTCACTTCCTCGCCCGTGGCCGCCTTGACCAGCGGAGGGCCCGCGAGAAAGATCGTGCCGGTGCCCTTGACGATCACCGCCTCGTCCGACATCGCCGGGACGTACGCCCCGCCCGCCGTGCAGGAGCCCATGACCACGGCGACCTGCGGGATGCGCAGGGCCGACATCCGCGCCTGGTTGTAGAAGATCCGCCCGAAGTGCTCCCGGTCGGGAAACACCTCGGCCTGCAGCGGCAGAAACGCGCCGCCCGAGTCGACGAGGTAGACGCAGGGAAGGCGATTCTCCTCGGCGACCTGCTGCGCCCTCAGGTGCTTCTTCACGGTGAGCGGGAAATACGTGCCGCCCTTGACCGTCGCGTCGTTGGCGACGACCATTACTTCCCTTCCCGCGACGCGGCCGATGCCGGTCACGAGGCCCGCTCCCGGCGCCTCGCCGTCGTACATTCCGTGGGCCGCCAGCGGGGAGAGCTCGAGAAAGGGCGAGCCCGGATCGAGCAGCGCGTCCACGCGCTCGCGCACGAACATCTTCTTCTGCTCCGCGTGCCGCTCGCGGCCCGCGCCGCCCTGCCTCCCGCGCGCGAGCTCCCGGCGCAGCCCGTCGACGAGCGAGGCCGTCGCGCGCGCCCGCTCCTGGAACTCCGGGGACTCCGTGTCGATGCGGCTCTCGAGCTGCTCCATTCGCCTCTCGGCCCTACGCCTGCGCGAGCTTCTCGTCCGCCGCCTTCCGGATGAAGTCGACGAGCGTCTGCGTCGGCGTGCCCGGAAGGAAGATCTCGCGGATGCCGAGGGCCTTCATCGGGGCGATGTCCTTCTCGGGAATGATGCCGCCGGCCACGACGAGGATGTCCTCGCCGCCCCGCTCCTTCAGGAGCTTCAGGATCTCGGGGAAGAGCACGTTGTGCGCGCCCGAAAGGATGGACAGGCCGATCACGTCCACGTCCTCCTGCACCGCGGCCGCGGCGATCTGCTCGGGCGTTTGCCGCAGGCCCGAGTAGATGACCTCCATGCCGGCGTCCCGCAGCGCGCGCGCAATGACCTTGGCGCCCCGGTCGTGGCCGTCGAGGCCGGGCTTGGCGATGAGGACGCGGATGGGTCGGGACATGCTCGGGGGCAGTTTATCAGTCGATGATCGCGACCGGATCGCCCACCCGCAGGCGCGTGCCCGTCAGCGCGCGGGCAAAGACCCCGAGCGCCCCGGCCCGGCCGCGGGCGATCGCGGCGAGCAGGCCCGGCGCGCGCTCCGGCGTCTCGGCGTCCAGGCTCGTCACGATGCACGCGTCGCTCGGGCGCACGATCTCCACCAGGACGTCGCCGATCCAGAGCTGGCGCCCGATCCAGCGGTCCTCCTCGAAGGGCCGGCCTTCCGGCAGATCGAGCAGCACGTTGGCGCGCAGACGGACGGGCTCGAGCGCGCCCCCGTACTGCTGCTCGAGGAACCGGAGCGTCGGCACCGAGAGGACGTGCAGCGGCGCGGGGTCCGCCTCGGCGTCGGGCCGCGGGCGCAGCCGCAGCGGCCGACCGCTCCGGCGCGACACCTCCTCGACCCATTCGGGGTCCGACAGCGGGACCTCGACGCCATCCGGCTTCTTGACGCGGATCCACGGTCCCAGGTCCGTGCCCCGCACCATCGCGTCGAGGTACCGCGCCTTGTAGCGCAGCAGGAAGGGCGCGCTCCTTGCGTGCAGCAGCTCGCCCGCGCGTTCGTCGTAGAGGTCGTACACGCGGTCGCCCACCAGCCCCGAGCCCTCGACGCGAGCCTCATCCGGGGCCTCACCGCCCAGTGCCCGAAGGGGAAAGCGCCGCAGCCCGGCGAGCGCTCCGACGACCTCCGCGAGTTCCATGTGATTTTGAGAGGCCGAATGCTAACGCACGGCCGGTTTTTCGACAATCCGCAGGATTCGGTCGTCGCCGGGACGGGGCTTTCCGCGGCCATCCCGGTTGCTCGTCGCCACGTAGAGCGCCCCGTCGGGCCCGGAGACGACGTCGCGCAGCCGGCCGTAGACGCCCTGCACGAGCTCCTCGGTCTCCAGGACCTGCCGCGGACTGGCCGGGTCGAAGCGGACGCGGATCAGGCGCTCCCCGATGAGCGTCGCGAAGAAGAAATCTCCCCGAAACGTCGGCAGCAGCGCGCCCCGCGAGAACGACGCTCCCGACGGGGCCACCGCCGGCGTGTACTCGAGTACGGGCGAGACCATCCCCTCTCGCGACGCGCGGTGGTGGACGATCGGCCAGCCGTAGTTTTTCCCCGCTTCGACGATGTTGATTTCGTCGCCCCCGTGCGGCCCGTCGAAGCCCGAGGGACCGTGCTCGGTCTGGATCTGCAGCCCCGACCGGGGGTCCCAGTCCAGCCCCTGGGAATTGCGGTGCCCGTACGAGAATACGGGCGAGCCCGGAAACGGGTTGTCCGCCGGTATGGACCCGTCGGGATTCATGCGCAGCGTCTTGCCGCCGAGAGACTTCAGGTCCTGCGCGATCTCGCGATCCGTCGCGTCGCCGGTCGTGGCGTAGAGCTTGCCGTCGGGACCGAACCGCAGGCGGCAGCCGGCGTGGTAGCGGGCGGCCGGGATCCCCTCGATGAGGACGGTGCGCTGCGAGAACGCATCGCCGTCGTCGTGGAACCGCACGATCCGGACGGCCGAGCCGCGCGGGCCGTCGTAGGCGTAGGCGAGATACACGAACCGCGACGCCGGGTAATCGGGAGCGAGCGCCAGACCCATCAAGCCGCTCTCGCCCTTCGCCTCGACGTCCGGGACGACGTAGATCGGTTTTGGCGCGAGCACGCCGCGCTCGACGATGCGCACGCGCCCGGGCCGCTCCGTCACGAGCAGGCGGTCGGGCGACGTGAAGGCCATCGACCAGGGCACCTCGAGGCCGGAGACGAACGTTTCGATCCTCAGGACCGCGCCCGATCTGGTCGGCACGTCGCGAGCGGAGGACACGTCCGGAAGCGCCGGGCGGGCGCACGCCGCCGCAACCATCGCGATGGCGCCGAGGGCCGCGGCGGCCGATCGCGCGGGCTTCACGGGCGCCTCTGCAGGGACAGCCGCGCGGCCATCGCGTCCCACGCGCGCCGGCGGTGGGAGATGCGGTCCTTCTCCTGCGGGGCCATCTCGGCAAACGTTCGGCCCTCGCCCTCCGGGACGAAGATCGAGTCCCACCCGAATCCTTCCGCGCCGCGCGGCGCGCGGGCGATCGCCCCGGGGATCTCTCCGCGCGCCGTCAGGACCTCGCCACCGTCGCAGTACCCGATCGCGCAGACCGCCGCCGCGCCGCGGTCCGCGAACGCGTCGAGCATCCGCGGAATCGCGTCGACGCCGGCGCTCTTCTCGAGCCACTTGACGAGCGCGCCGGGAAAGCCTCCCCATGCCCGGATCGCGAGGCCGCTGTCCTCGACGAGGACGGGTCGCCCGATCGCCGCGTACGCGGAGCGCGCCTTGGCCTCCACGATCTCGGACGGGTCGAGCGCCTGCGGCTCGGGCAGATCGATGTCGAGGCGCTCGATCTCGAAGCCGAGCCGTTCGGCCTCGCGCGCCTTCTCCGCCCGGCTCGTGACGAAGACGATCGGCAGCGCGCGCATGCCCCGATTCTCCCACGCCCTGCGTCCCGCCCGACTGACCCGGGCCGGAGGGCCTACTTGCCGCCGATCACCTTGTAGAGAGGCACCTGCGCCGAAAGGCCCTTCAGCGCGAAGAAGCCGAGTTGTGCGCAGGCAAAACGGTCGCCGATCGCGGCAAACGTGTCGGGGCCGATCACGACGTCGCCCGGCTGCGCGACGAACTCCTCGAGCCGCGCGGCGACGTTAACGGCGTTGCCGAGGACCGTGTAGTCCACGCGGCGCTCGGAGCCGATGTCCCCGACGATCGCCTCCCCCGTATTCACGGCGATCCGCACCTCGAGCGGCGGCTCGCCCCGCCCGGTGCGCTCGCGGTTCCACGCGGCGATCTCCTCCTGGATCTTCAGGGCCGCGGCCACCGCGCGGTCGGCGTGGTCGGCCTGCTCGAGCGGCGCCCCGAAGAACGCCATCACGGCGTCCCCGATGAACTTGTCGATCGTGCCCCCGCAGGCGAAGACGGCGTCGGAGGCGAGCGTGAAGAACTCCGTCAACATCTTCGCCAGCGTCTCGACCGGCGTCTTCTCCGACCACGTCGTGAACCCGACGAGGTCCGCGAACATGATGGTCACGACCTTGGTGCGCGCCGGCTTGATGTCGCCCGTGGCGCTGACGTCCGCGATGATCTCTTCGATGACGGCCGGCGAGTGGTAGCGCTCGAGGCGGCCCCGGATGCGCTTCTGCTCGAGCACGTGCTCGTGAAGGCGCGCGCGCTCGATCGCGACCGCGGCGAAGTTGGCGAGCGCCGTCAGGAGGTCCAGGTCCTGGCCCGAGAACGTGCCGGCGTGCAGCGGCGAATCGATGTAGATGACGCCGATCACCGCGTCGCGGCTCCAGAGGGGTGCGCACATCGCCGAGCGGATCTGCTGCATCCGGATGGACTCGCCGGCCTCGAAGCGCTCGTCGGCCTGCGCGTCCGAGGTGAGCACGGCGACCTTCTGGCGCACGACCATGTCCACGATCGTGCGCGAGTACGGCGCGCCGCCGTCGGCGGTCGGGCGCTTGCCCGACTGGAAGCGCGACACCGAGAGCTGGAGGGCGCCGCCCTCGTCGAGGAGGAGGAACCCGCGGTCGGCCGGCAGGAACTCGAAGATCAGGTCCATGACCTTGTCGAGCACCGTGGCGAGGTCGTCGGCGGAGATGAGCGCCTTGGCCACCTGGACCAGGATCTCGAAGACCTTGTTCTTGTAGGCGAGGTCCAGGACGACGCGCTTCCTCTCGGCGGTCGATTCCGAGATCGGCCCGCCCCGCTTCTCGAGCCCGAAGTCCTCGTTGAACTCCGAGATCGGGCGGATGCAGGTCGACGTCGCGTCGAAAACGCGCGCCCGGTCGTGCCGCGAAACGGTCGGGTCGTCGCGGAATCGGAGCACGAACGTGCCGATCACGGCCGCGTCGCCGTCCTTGACCGTCGCCGTCGGCACGAGCTGGTCGTTGACGCGCACGCCGTTGGTGGACTGGTTGTCGTGGATCACCCACGCCCCGCCCTCCTTCTTCAAGTACGCGTGGCGGCGGGAGACGGAAAAATCGTTGAGAACGATGTCGTTGTCGTTGGCGCGCCCGATCGACAGGACGTCCTTCAGGACGGTGAAGGTCTGCTGCCGTCCGTCCGCCTCGTACACGACCTGAAACATGGGAGAACCGGAATTATAGACCTCGTCTAGTGCGCGTCCTCGGCGCGCACGACGAAACGGATTCGAATCGTCTTGCGCGACGCCACCGGACCGGCCGCGGTCCGTGCGGGACGGAAGGTCCACCGCCGCACCGCATCGGTGGCCGCGTCGGACATGCCGAGCGGCAGGCCCCGCACGACCTCGACGTCGGCGACCTTGCCGGCGGCGTCGATCGCGACCTCGAGCTCGACCGTCCCCTCGATCCCGGCGCGGCGCGCGAGGTCGGGATAGACCGGGTCGACGCGGGTCAGGACGGCCGCCGGCTCGACGAGCCCGGGCGCCGGTTCCGGAGGGACCGCGGCCGCCGGGACCGGCGTCGTCTCGTTCTCGGGCGCCTCGTCGCCCTGGGGCTCCTCCTCGGGGGGCGGCTCTCCTTCGAGATTGAGGATCGTCAGGTCGGTCAGCGGCCGCACCTTCTCGGGCGTGACGCCGGGCTGGCGCGGATCCGGCGGCACGAGGTCCACGCGCGAGGAATCCACGAAGGCGAGGCCCCACTTCTTGTCGGCGAACGCGAAGTACGAATGGTCCACCGAGTGAATCGCGATCACGGTCCCGCGCGTCAGGCGCCCGCCGCGGGCCGCCAGCGGATACGGCGCGAGGTTGATGTCGGCGTCCTCGCCGACGACGCCGTAGACCGGCGCGAACGCGAGCAGCGTTTTCGCCCTGCGCTGCCGCGCGTCGCGGTCGGACTCGCGCTCGACCGCCTCGGCCGGCAGGTAGCCGCGCGCGCCGGCACTCGTCTCGACCTCGAACCAGCCTCCCGATTCGGAGCGCACCCGCAGGGGCGCGCCCTCGGACACCTGGGCGACGGCGGCGGCCTTGGACGACGGCTTCTCGCGCAAGTCGGCCCGTTCCGCGGTCGCGACGGCCGGCGCGTTCTCGCCGCCGTCGCCCGCGGACTCGGCGCGCCGCGGGTGCAGCAGCACGAAGACGGCGACGAGCGTCGCGAAGACGAGAGCGAGGGCCGCGCCGAGCGGCCAGAACTCCGCGAAAAGACGGCGGCGCGGCCCGGGGACGGGCTCGGCGGAGCTCATCGCTTCGGGCGGATGTAGGTTCCGGTCCTGCCTTCCAGCGCCTGCGCCAGGGACTCCGCGCGCGTGACGAGGACCTCGTGCCCTCCCGCCTCGACGAAGCGGATGGCCGCGTCGATCTTCGGGCCCATGCTGCCCGGGGGGAACTGCCCCTCGGCCAGCAGCCGCTTCGCCGTCGGCACGTCGATCTCGGCGAGCTCCGTCTGCGTGGGCTTGCCGAAATCTTTCGACACGCGATCGACGCCCGTCAGGACGATGAAGAGGTTTGCCGAGAGCGCGGCCGCGAGCATCGACGCCGCGTAATCCTTGTCGATCACGGCCTCGACGCCCCGCACCTCGCCCTCGTCGGTAACGACGACCGGGATGCCGCCCCCTCCCGCCGCAATCACGATGTGGCCGCGGTTGATGAGCGCCGCCGCCACCTCGACGCCGCGCACCTCCCGCGGCTTGGGCGACGCGACGACCTTGCGCCAGCCCCGGCCGGCGTCTTCGACCATCGTCCAGCCGGCGGTCTTCTTCAGGATCTCCGCCTTCTCCTTCGAGAAGAACGGGCCGACCGGCTTGGAGGGCTTCAGGAACGCGGGGTCCGCGGCGTCCACCTCGACCTGCGTCATGATCGTCACGACCTGCTTGCGGAACCCGGCCCGCGGCAGCTCGTTGTCGAAGGCGAGCTCGAGCAGGAACCCGATCGACCCTTCCGTCTGCGCCACGCAGAAGTCGAGCGTCTGCGGCGGGATCTTCTCCGCGGCCTCCTCGGCCTGCATGAGGATGTTGCCCACCTGCGGGCCGTTGCCGTGCACGACGATCAGCTCGTAGCCCTTGCCGATGATCGGGATGAGCTTGCGCACGGCCTCGCGCGCGCGCGCGAGCTGCTGCCCCGTCGAGCCGTCGTCCTCGGGCGGCAGCAGCGCGTTGCCGCCGAACGCGACGACGGCCAGCGGCCGGACGAAAGAGAAGAAGGGAGTGGGATTCACCGCTTCAGGGCTTCAGGTCTTCGCGCACCAGGGGCATCGTCATGCACCGGGGGCCGCCCCGGGCGCGCGAGAGCTCGTGGGCGGCGAGCAGGATCACGTACTTCTTGGACGGCTTCCAGAGCTCGAGCTCTTCCTTGCCGAGGAGCAGGTCCGCTTCGTCGACGACCGTGTAGCCGACCCTCGCGAGCTCGGCGGCCGTCGCCTCGTTCCGGTCGTAGATCAGGACGACGCCGGGAGCCAGCGCGAACGCGTTCGCGCCGTCGGTCCACTGCTCGCGGCGCTCGGCGATCGGGTCCTCGCCGCCGCAGCGGACGGGTTTCAGATCCATTTTCTGCGCCTTGAGGGCGAAGAGCAGGTCCTTCTCCGAGGTCCAGGTGATCTCGCGCTTGGTGAGGTCGCATTCGTAGACGTCCGCTTCCTCGGCGCCGTCGGGCAGGATCATCGGGCCGTACACGAGGCACTCTTCCTGAGAGATCATCGTGAAGACGGTGTCGAGGTGCATGTACGACCGCGCCGGCGGAATCGCGACGACGAGGATCCGCCGGATGGGCGACTTGAGCTTCTTGAACGCCTCGGCCAGCCGCTCGATCGTCGTCTTTTCGGTGCGCTCGGTGTAGCCGATCGCGAGCAGGTCCTCGCGCAGGACGAGCACGTCGCCGCCCTCGAGCGTCGGGCGCATGCGGGCGTAGGAGGACGGCTTGCCGTAATCGGCCGAGAACTCCTGGAACCAGAACTTCCCGCCCTCCGGAGTCGCGAACCGGGGATGGAGCGACATCACGTACCCGGACAGCAGGGGCTCGCGCAGGCGCGCCGGCGTCGCCATCGACGCGCGGATCGCCCGCTCGCCGACGACGACCAGGGGATCGCGCTGGAAGAAATAGTTGGGGATCGGCGCGAGGGCATACAGCTCCGAGGCCGCGGCCGCGGCCGCGATCTCGGGCGCGGGCTTCTCGATGCCGGTCACCAGGGCCGCGGCCAGCTGCTCGGCCGTCAGGTCGCGCAGGCGGTAGTCCATGTCCGGGCCCCAGCCGAGCGTCTTGCCGAGGTCGTCCAGGATCGCCCCCCGCTGCTCGGGGACCTGGAGGACCTCCTCGAGCAGGTCCTGGATCTCGAGCACCTCGTCGGCGACGTAGCCGAGGACCTGCTGGAAGCGGCGGTGCTCCTCCCGGGCCCGATTGCCGTAGAGGATGTCGTCGAACAGGAGCTCCTCCATCATCGCGGGCACCATCCGGTCGATCTCGGGGCCGGGCAGGTGGACGAGGACGGACTTGAGCTTGCCGATCTCGGAAGTGACTTTGAGGCTCATAAGGGGCTCTCGAGAGAAGGGCGGATACTACAGGACGGCAGTCGAAGTTCGGAAGCCGGGAGACTTCGAATCAGGCGCAACCTGTTGAGCGCGCGGACTCTATATCCGGCTCCGGCGTCAGGAAGGCGGCAGCAGCGGAGCGATGGGAGCCTCGACCCCGTCGATGTCGTCGGCCTTCTCGGCGATGGTTTCGAGCCGGGTCGTGAACCGCTCGAACGCCTTCGAGGTCTCGTCGTACTGCTTCTGCGCGTTAACGAGGTGCCCTCCGAGCTTCTCGAGCGGGCCGCCGACGCGGTCCCAGAGCCGCGACAGATCCGCGAGGTTCTGGTGGACCTCCTTGGCGTTTTCCTGCAGCGCGATGCCCCGCAGCCCCAGGGCGACGGTCGAGAGGTACGCGTACAGCAGGCGCGGAGAGACCGGTATGACGCGCCTTCCCGCCGCGTAGTCGGCCAGCGCCGACTCTTCCCCGTCGGCCGCGATCTCGGCGTACACCGCCTCGGCCGGCACGTACATCAGCGCGAAGTCGCAGGTCCCGTTGGCCGGGCGGATGTACTTCTCCGCGATCGCGTCCACGTGCTTCTTCACGTCGCGAGCAAACTGCAGCCGCGCGCGCTTCTTCTCGCCTTCGTCCTCGACCTCGCGCGCGCGGCGGAAGTTTTCGAGCGGAAACTTGCTGTCGATCGGGACCATGCGGTCCTGCACGAACACGACGGCATCCACGATCACACCGTCGCCGAGCGGGTGCTGCGTCGCGAAGGATCCCGGCGGCAGCGCCTGGACGAGCGCCTGCTCGAGGAACATCTCCCCGAGCGTGCCGCGCAGCTTCGGCGGCTTCAAGAGGTCCTCGAGGCGCGTGACGTCGCCCGCGAGCTTCTCGATCCGCTGGGAGGCTTCGTGCAGCCGCCCGAGCCGCTCCCCCACCTCCTGGAGCAGGTGGCCCGAGCGCCCGAGGTGCTCGGCGATGCTCTGCTGCCCGCTGTCCAGGCGCTTCTCGACGCCTCCGACCCGAGCCTCCATCCCGCGGCGCAGCTCCTCGAACCGCCGGTCTACGGACTGCGCGGCCTCCCGCGTCCTGGCCGTCTCGGCGAGAACCTGGTCGAGCCGGGACCCCGATTCCCGGGCCCGGGCGAGGAAGAGGTGGACCGCTGCCGCCCCGAGGACGAGGATCGCCAGCGCCAGGCCGATGAGGACGGTTCCGGAGGCCATCGACTACAGGATAGCCCCGGAAAGGACAAATGACGTCCGGGCGCAGCGGTTAGAATCAAGGGATGTCGCCGTTGGACGGTCCGAAGGACAAGCCCAGGAAGAGCCGGGAGGACCAGGAGGTCGACTACCTCATGTGCTCCCAGTGCGGCACGCCCTGCTACGTCTTCGAGATGGAGGGCGACCGCATCCTCGAGGCGATGTGCCTGACCTGCGGCAACGACGAGATCGCGCTCTTCAACATCGGGGAGGGCGGACCCGACGATGAGTGAGGGCTACGTCAATCCCTTGACGGAGCGTTACGCCTCCGCGCCGATGTCCGCCGTCTTCTCCCCCCGCTTCAAGTTCGAAACCTGGCGCCGGCTCTGGCTCTGGCTGGCCGAGGAGCAGCGGCGGCTCGGGCTGCCCATCGCGGAGGAAGCGATCGCGCAGATGGCCGCGCACCTTTCCGACGTCGACTTCCAGGCCGCGGCCGCCGAGGAGTCGAAGACGCGCCACGACGTGATGGCGCACGTCCACGTCTTCGGCGCGGCCGCCCCGGCCGCGAAGGGGATCATCCACTGGGGAGCGACCTCCGCCTACGTCACGGACAACACGGATCTCATCCAGATGCGCGAGGGACTGACGCTCGTCGAGAAGCGCCTGGTCGCAACGCTCCGGAAGCTGCGCGACTTCGCCCTCGCCCACCGCGACCTGCCCGCGCTCGCGTACACCCATTTCCAGCCCGGACAGCCGACGACCGTGGGCAAGCGTGCGACGCTGTGGGCGTCGGACCTCCTGATGGACCTCGAGCAGGTGCGCGCCGCGCGCGCCGACCTCCGATTCCTCGGCGCCAAGGGAGCGACGGGGACGCAGGCGTCCTTCCTGCAACTCTTCGACGGCGACTCGGCCAGGGTCGAAGAGCTCGACCGCGCGCTCGCCGCCCGCGCGGGGTTCGCGAAGCGGCAGCTCGTCGCCGGCCAGACCTATTCGCGCAAGCAGGACGACCGCGTCGTCCACGCGCTCTCGGGCCTGGCGCAATCGGCGCACAAGATCGGATCGGACCTGCGCCTGCTCCAGCACGAGGGAGAGCTCGAGGAGCCGTTCGAGAAGTCGCAGGTCGGCTCCTCCGCCATGCCGTACAAGAGGAACCCCATGCGGGCCGAGCGGGTGTGCTCGCTGGCGCGCCACGTGATCGCACTGTCCCTCGACACGGCAATGACCTCGGCCACGCAGTGGCTCGAGCGCACGCTCGACGATTCCGCCAACAAGCGCATCGCCGTGCCCGAGGCCTTCCTCGCCTCCGACGCGATCCTGATCCTCCTCGAGAACGTCTTCGGCGGGCTCGTCGTCCATCCCGAGGTGTCGGCCCGCAAGCTCGCCGCCGAGGCGCCGTTTCTCGCCACCGAGAACCTGATGATGGAATCCGTCCGCCGCGGCGGCGACCGGCAGGAGCTCCACGAGCGCCTGCGCGTCCACGCCCGCGCCTCGGCCGACGCGCGCGCGGCGACCGGAGCGCCGGCGGACCTCTTCGACCGCCTGGCCGGCGACGCCGCCTTCGGCCTCTCGCGCCCGGAACTCGACGCGGCCGCCGCGCCCGAGAAGCTGACGGGCCGCTCCTCCGAGCAGGTCGAAGCCTTCGTCCGCGAGGAGCTCGACCCGGCGCTCGAAGGCGCCGCGACCGCCGCGAGCGCTCCCGTGCGCGTGTGACGACGCGCCGGGGCCTCGGCCTCGTCGTCCTCGTCTCGCTGCTCTTCGCATCCTGCACGTCGTCGCGCTCGAAGCCCCCTGTCTCCCATCCCGTGCCGCCCGGCGACGCCGTCAAGGGCTGGAGCGAGGAAGGCCTCGCGTCCTGGTACGGCGGCAACGATGGCTTCGAGGGCAAGCCGACGGCCTCGGGCGAGATCTACGACTCCTCGAAGCTGACCGCCGCCCACCGCGATCTGCCGCTCGGCACCGTCGTCGACGTCACGAGCCTCGACAACGGCCGCGTGACGCGCGTGCGGATCAACGACCGCGGCCCCTTCATCCAGGGCCGCATCATCGACCTCTCGCAGGCCGCGGCGAAAGAGATCCAGATGATCGGCCCCGGCGTCGCGCGCGTGAAGGTCGTCGTCGTCGTCGAGGGTGTCGAGACCGTGCCGGTCTCGCCCACGGGCCTCTGGGCCGTCCAGGTCGGATCCTTCGCAGAGAAGGCGCGCGCGGACAGGCACGCCGCCCGCGTGCGCGCGGCAGGATTCACCGTCTTCCTCGAGCCCTACGCGGGTTTGACGCGCGTGAAGGTCGGACCGATCGATTCGCGCGGCGACGCCGAGAGCAAGCTCGCCAGCCTCGAGCAGGCCGGATTCGAAGGGATCGTGGTGCCGACGAACAAGTAGAATCCCGCGTCCATGAACGCGGCGATTTCCTGTTCCGCCCTGAAGAAGCGCTACGGCGACGTCCGGGCGGTCGACGGCCTCGACCTCGAGGTCCGCGCGGGCGAGTGCTTCGGCATGCTCGGCCCCAACGGCGCGGGAAAGACGACGACGATCGAGATCCTCGAGGGCTTGACGAAGCCGGATGCGGGCGAGGTGACGATCCTCGGCCGCCACTGGGGCAGCCACGAGCGCGAGCTGCGCGAGCGCCTCGGCATCTCGCTGCAGGAAACGCGTCTGACCGAGAAGCTCACCGTATTCGAAACGCTTTGGCTCTTTCGCTCCTTCTACGTGCGCGGGCGCGACCCCGAGCAGCTCATGGCGGATCTCTCGCTCGAGGAAAAGCGCAACGCACGGGTCGGCAAGCTTTCCGGGGGGCAGCGCCAGCGCCTGGCCGTCGCCTGCGCGCTCGCCGGAGACCCGGAGATTCTCTTTCTGGACGAGCCGACGACCGGGCTCGACCCGCAGAGCCGCCTGCAGCTCTGGGAGCGCATCGCCGCGTACAAGGCCGCCGGGCGCACGGTCCTTCTCACGACGCACTACATGGAGGAGGCCGAGCGTCTCTGCGACCGGGTCGCCGTCGTCGACCACGGGAAGATCATCGCGCAGGGCTCCCCCGAGGAGCTGATCGCCGGCCTCCACGCGCCGCACATCATCGAGTTCTCGACCGAACCGGCCGTCCTCGACGCGCTCCTCGCGAAGATCCCGGGCATCGGCGAGCGCCGCCAGCGCGACGGCCAGTGGTTGCTCGCGGCGGCGTCGCTGCCGCAGGCCGTCCCGGCGTTGCTTTCCGCGCTCGATGGCGCGGGCGCGAAGCTCGTGTCCCTCTCGACGCACCAGGCCACCCTCGAAGACGTTTTCATCTCGCTGACCGGCCGGGAGCTGCGCAATGAGTGAGCGCCGGCATCCCCTCGCCGCGCTGACGAAGACGCGCATCCTCGAATTCGTCCGCGAGCCCGAGGCGCTCTTCTGGGTCTTCGCCTTTCCAATCCTGATGGCGCTCGTCCTCGGATTCGCGTTCCGCGACCGGCCGCCCGACCCGGTCCCGGTGGGCGTCGTCGCCGGGTCGGTCTCGAAAGAGATCACCGACGCCCTCGCGGCGTCCGGGACGGTCAAGCCGGCCGGCTACGCCACGCTCGCCGAAGGGCTCGAGGCGCTGCGCACCGGGAGGATCGCGCTGCTCGTCGAGCAGACGGCTTCGCTGACGTACCACCTCGACGCGACGCGGCCGGACGCGCGGATCGCGCGCCTGGAGGCCGACGCCGCGATCCAGCGCTCCCGCGGCCGCGTGGACCCGTCGCCCGCGCGCGAGGCGCTCGTCCACGAGAAGGGGTCGCGCTACATCGACTTCCTGCTGCCCGGCATCCTCGGCCTGAACCTGATGGGCACGGGCATCTGGGGGATCGGCTTCTCGATCGTCAACGCGCGGCTGAAGAAGACGCTCAAGCTGATGGCCGCGACCCCCATGCGCAAGAGCGACTACCTGCTGGCCCAGATGCTCTCGCGCTTCGTCTTCCTCGTCGGAGAGGTCGGCATCATCCTGGCCTTCGGCGTCCTGGCTTTCCAGGTCCCGATCCGCGGCTCGCTCGCGGTCCTCGGCCTGGTGACGGTCCTCGGGGCTCTTTCGTTCGCCGGGCTCGGCCTGCTGACGTGCGCGCGCGCCCGAACCCTCGAGGCGGCCAACGGGCTGATGAACCTCATCATGGTCCCGATGTGGCTGCTCTCCGGCGTTTTCTTTTCCTCCGAGCGCTTTCCGAAAGTCGCGCAGCCGCTCATCCAGGCCCTGCCCCTGACCGCACTCAACAACGCCCTGCGCGCCGTGATGCTGGAGGGACGCAGCCTGCCGGCGATCGGGCCGGAACTCGCGGTCATCGCGGCCTGGGGCATCGTGTCCTTCGGTCTGGCCCTGAAGATTTTCCGGTGGCAATAGCGGCGGGCGGCCGCGATATCCTTCCGATCCATTCCCTCCCCGTTGCCGTGACGCCTCCGGAGGTGCCGTGATCGAGACCCTGATCGTCAACCAGGCCGAGGTGCCGCGCCTGCTCCCCATGAAGGACTGCATCGAGGTGATGGCGCGCGCCTTCGCGGCGCTCGCCCGCTCCGAGGCGACGATGCCGCAGCGGCAGATCGTGTGGCTCGGCGACCGGTCGGGGGCGCTCGGACTGATGCCGGCGCACCTCTCCGGGCTCGGCGCGCTCGGCCTGAAGGCCGTCACGTTCTTTCCGCGCAACGAGGGCACCGAGCTCGACTCGCACCAGGGCGCGGTCCTGCTCTTCGAATCGGGACGGGGGCGCCTGCTCGCGATCATCGACGCCACGTCCGTGACTTCCGTCCGCACCGCGGCCGTGAGCGGCCTGGCCACGCGCCTGCTCGCCCGCGAGGACGCCGGCGACCTCGCGCTCGTCGGCTCGGGCGTCGAGGCGCGCACGCACCTCGAGGCGATGCTCGCGGTCCGCAAGCTGCGCCGCGTCCGGGTCGCGAGCAAGACGCTCGAACGCGCGAAGGCGTTCGCCGAGCGCGAATCTCGGCGGCACGCGATCGTCGTCACGCCGTGCGCGACGGTCGAAGAGGCCGTCACGGGCGCCGACATCGTCTGCACGGTCACCTCGTCGCGCGAACCGGTGCTCGAGGGCGAGTGGCTTTCGCCGGGAGCGCACGTCAACGCGATCGGATCGAGTGTCGCCTCCGCCCGGGAGCTCGACACGCTCGCCGTCCTGCGCTCGCGCTTCTTCGTCGACCGCCGTGAGGCCGCGCTCGCGGAGGCCGGAGACTTCCTCATCCCGAAGGCCGAGGGGGCGATCGACGACGCGCACATCCGCGCGGAGCTCGGCCAGCTCGTCGTCGGCGCGGTGGCCGGCCGCCTCGCGCCGACCGACGTGACGGTGTTCAAGTCGGTCGGCCTCGCGATCGAGGACCTCGCCGCCGCGCAGCACATCTACTCGAAGGCGCGCGGCTCGGGCTTCGGCAAGTTCGTGGAGTTCGGCGGAGGCCGCCACGAGGCCGACTGAGCCGATTCCAGCGATTGCCCCGATCGGCCTCGAAGAAATCCGCGCCGCCCGGGCGCGCATCGCCGACTCCGCCATCCGCACCCCGCTCGTCCGCCTGGACGCGGACGCCCCCTGCGAAATCTTCCTCAAGCTCGAGTGCCTGCAGCCGATCGGATCCTTCAAGCTGCGCGGCGCCGGCAACGCGATGGCCCTCGCGCCGCGCGAGGCCCTCGCGCGCGGGGTGTACACGGCATCGGCGGGCAACATGGCGCAGGGCGTGGCCTGGAACGCTCGCCGGCTCGGCATCCCGTGCACGGTCGTCGTGCCGGACCACGCCCCCGCGGCCAAGCTGTCGGCGATCGAGCGGCTCGGCGGCCGGATCGTGAAGGTGCCGATGGAGCGCTGGTGGCGGGTGCTCGTGGAGCACCGCTACCCCGGCCTGGAAGGCCTCTTCGTCCATCCCGTTTCCGACCCCGCCGTCGTCGCCGGAAACGGCACGCTCGGCCTCGAGATCCTGGAGGACCTTCCCGGCGTGGACGCGGTTCTCGTTCCGTGGGGCGGCGGCGGCCTTTCGTGCGGGATCGCCTCCGCGCTCGCCGCTCTGCGCCCTGATGCGAAAGTATTTGGCTGCGAGGCCGACACCGCGGCGCCCCTGGCGGCTTCCCTCTCGGCCGGCCGCCCGGTCGCCGTCGACTACACGCCGAGCTTCGTGGACGGGATCGGAGCGCGGGGCCTCCTGCCCGAAATGTGGCCGCTCGCGCAGGCGCTCATCGCGGGATCGATCGTCGTGTCGCTCGGACAGATCGCGGCCGCGCTCCGCCTCATCGTCGCGCGGGCGCGGGTCGTTGCGGAAGGCGCGGGCGCGACGTCGGTCGCCGCCGCGCTGACGGGCCGCGGCGGGACCGGGAAGGTCGTCTGCGTGGTCTCGGGAGGGAACATCGACGCCGGCGTCCTCGCGGCGATCCTGCGCGGCGAGACGCCGCGCTAGGTCGCCGCGTCCCGCTTGCGTTCCTCGAGCTCCTCGAGCGTCTTCGGCCAGTCGCCGCGCAAGAGCTGCGAGAGCGCCCGGTCGGCGAGCAGCTTCCCGCCCGTCTGGCAGGTCGGACAGTAGTTCGCCTCGTTCTCCGCGTAGACGATGCGCTGGACCTTCGTACCGCAGACGGGGCATGGCTTGCCGTACCGGCCGTGGACCGCCATTCCCTCCCGGAACGCGGTCACCTTCTCCGGGAAGCCCGCCAAGGCCTCGGCGCCGAGCCTCCCGGTCCACTCCGCAAGGACGGTCCGCGTGGCCGCATGGAGCCGTGCGATCTCCTCCTCCGGGATCCGCTGCGTCAGCTTGCCGGGGGAGAGCTTCGCCCGGTGCAGGATCTCGTCGGAGTACGCGTTGCCGATACCCGAGAAGATCCGCGGGTCGGTCAGCGCGCGCTTCAACGTGTGGTTCTCCCGCGTGAGGGCCGCGCGGAACCGGTCGAGCGGAGCGTCGAGCACCTCGATGCCCCCGCGGTCGAAGTCCGCGAGGGCGGCGCGGCCCGCCACGAAATGGAGCGAAGCGCGTTTCTTCGTGCTGGCCTCGGAAAGCACGAGCGATCCGTCCGCGAAGTCGAACGCGGCCACCGCGCCGCGCCCGCCGACCTTGCCCGCCTTCTTTTTCCAGTGCAGGCGCCCGGAGACCATGAGATGCAGGATCAGGAAGAGGCCGCCCTCGAGCTCGAGAACGATCCGCTTGCCGATGCGATCGAGCCCGACGATCGCGCGGCCCTCGGCCTCCTTCAGCGGCGGCGCGATCGAGCGCAGGAGAAAGGGACTGCCCAGGCGGACCGCGACGAGACGCTGGCCGACGACCCGCGGCTCCAGGGCCGAGAGGTACGCCAGGATGTCCGGCAACTCCGGCATGGCCCAAGCTTAGCCCGGCGCGTATAAGCTACGGGCATGTGGTACATGGCGGTTCTCGTGCGCGGCGCGCACGTCGACGGCGTCCTCGACGAAGAACGGCTGGGCGACAGGCTCTATTGCCTCATCGAGGCGGCCGACGCGGAGGGCGCCTACGAGCAGGCGCTCGCGCTCGGCGAGGAAGCGAGCGACACCTACGAGGACGAGGACGGGGTCTCGGTCACGGTCGCGTTCATCGGCCTCGCCGACCTGACGGAAATCGCGGCCGAATCCCTCGGACACGGCGTCGAGGTCTACAGCCAGCTCATCCCGAAGAATCCCGCGGAGATGGTCGTCGCGAAGGAAGAGCTGACCGCCTTCGAGACCGGCGACGGCGAGGAGCTCGAGGACGACGCGGAAAACTCCGGCTGACGGCTCCTAGGCGAGCTCCGCCGGCGGGCTGGTCAGCCGCTGCCCGCGGCGCGCGTGCCGCTCGAGGCCGAGGCGGACGAGCTCGTCGAGAAGCTGAGGCAGCGGGACGCCGCTCGCCTCCCAGAGCTTCGGGTACATCGAGATGGCGGTGAACCCCGGAAGCGTGTTGATCTCGTTGATCAGGACGCGATCGGTGCCGCGCTCGAGGAAAAAGTCCACGCGCGCCATCCCGGAGACGCCGCAGAGCCGGAAGACCGCGACGGCCAGGCGCCGCGCTTCTTCCGCCACCGCCGTCGAGACCGGCGCGGGAATCAGCAGCTGCGCCTTGTCGTCGCGGTACTTGTCGTCGTAGTCGTAGAACTCGTGCCCCGGGATGATCTCGCCCGGGATGGAGGCGCGCGGCGTCTCGTTGCCGAGCACCGCGCACTCGAGCTCGCGCGCGTCGATCCCCTCTTCCACCAGCGCGCGCTCGTCGTAGCGGAGGGCCAGCGCGATCGCCGCCGCGAGATCCGCACCGCGCTTGACCTTCGTCACGCCCACCGACGAACCGCCGTTGGACGGCTTGACGAAGACCGGCAGCGGCAGGGCTGCCGCGAGGGGCGCGTCTGCGGCGCTGCGCACGACGACCGCGCGCGGCGTCGGCAGCCCGGCGTCGCGCAGAACCGCCTTGAAGACGGCCTTGTCCATGCCGAGGGCGGACGCGGTGACGCCGGCGCCGACGTACGGGACGCCGAGCGTCTCGAGAAAGCCCTGGAGCGCGCCGTCCTCGCCGGTCGTGCCGTGGATGATCGGAAAGACGACGTCGATCTCGCCCGGGGCGATCTCGGCCGGGACCAACGCCTGGCCCGCGCCCGCGCCGCGGCGGAACCGCTCGGGCACGACGCCCGTCGCGAGCAGCTTCGCGGACTCCTCGGGCGCGAGGAACCGGCCGTCCTCGGCGACCGCGAGGGGAATCACCTCATAGCGCGACGGGTCGAGCGACGACACGATCGTCCGGGCCGAGATTCGCGACACCTCCCGCTCGACTGACCGGCCCCCGTAAAGGACGGCGATGCGCGTTCGGTTCACCAGGAGACCACCCGCACCTCCTCGATCGCCGGCACCGCGCGCAACAGTGCGAGTGCGCCTTCCGAGGGGGCGGAGTCGACGGCGATGACGGCCGCGGCGCGGGCGCCGGGTCCGCGCGCCAGGGAGAAGTCGGCGATGTTCACGCCGGCCCCGCCGAGGATCGTGCCGACGCTGCCGACGACGCCGGGCACGTCGCGGTTGCGCAGGAAGACGATCGTGCCCTCCGGCCGGAACTCGAGCGGCAGGCCGTCCACCTCGACGACGCGGGCGTCGCTTCCCGTGAAGAGCGTCGCGCTCGCGCTCGTGCTCCTCGACGCTCCCGACAGCGTCACGCGCAGCGAGCGGGCGTAGGTCCCCGGCTCCTCGTGCCGTGTCTCGGAGACGGCGAGCCCGCGATCCTGCGCGACGAGGAGCGCGTTGACGAAGTTCACGATCTCGGGAGTGTGCTTCTCGAGCGCGCCTTTGACGGCCGCGACCGCGACCGGGTGCAGCATGTCCTCGGGCAGGCCCCACGTCTCGACGGCGAGGCGCGCCAGGTGGCCGCCGAGGAGCACCGAGAGGAAATGCGCCGTGCGCTCCGCCAGGCGCATCCACCCCGCCGCGCCCGAGTCCTTGGGCCCGCGGAACGGCATGTTCACGGCCGGCACGTAGGCGGCCCCGGCCAGCGCCGCGAGCAGCGCCTCGACCGTCTGGATCGAGACGCGCTCCTGCGCCTCGACCGTCGACGCGCCCAGGTGCGGCGTGGCGACGACGTTGGGCAACCGGAGCATCGGGTCGTTCGGATCGGGCGGCTCGGGATCGAACACGTCGAGGGCGGCTCCGGCCAGGCGCTTTTCGGACAGCGCGGCGAAGAGCGCAGCGCGATCCACGAGGCTGCCGCGCGCGACGTTGACGAGCACGGCGGAGGGCTTCATCCGGGCGAGCTCCTCCGCGCCGAGCAGGGGCCTGCCCTTGCCGACGGCCGTCGAGTGCAGCGTGACGACGTCGGAATTGGCCAGCAGCTCGTCGAGCGGCACGAGGGGCACGCCCATCTCCCGCGCCTTGTCGGCCGGAAGGTACGGATCGTGGCCGACGAGCCGCGCTTCGAACGCGCGCGCCCGCGACGCGACGCGCGAGCCGACCTGGCCGAGGCCCACGATGCCGACGGTCTTGCCCGCGAGCTCGGTGCCGACGAACTTCGACTTCTCCCACTTGCCCGCCGCCATGGATCCGGCGGCCTCGGGGATGCGGCGTAGCAGCGCGAAGAGCACGGCGAACGTGTGCTCGACGGCCGAGACGACGTTGCCGGTCGGCGAATTCAGGACGAGCACGCCCCGCGCCGAGGCGGCCGGGACGTCCACGTTGTCCACCCCGACGCCGGCGCGCCCGACGACGGCGAGTTTCGGCGCGGCGGCGAAGAGCTCGCCATCCACCTTCGTCGCGCTGCGCACGAGCAGGGCGTCGGCGTCCTCGAGGGCGGCGAGCAGGTCCTCGCGGGACACGCCCGCGAGGTCGATCACCTCGTGCCCCGCCTGGCGCAGCAGGTCGAGCCCGGCGGAGGAGACCTTCTCGGCGACGACGACGCGGCTCACGACGCCTCCCTCGCGCTCTCGTCGAGCGCGGAAAGGAGGGCCTCGAGCGAAGCCATGTCCACGTCACCCATGTGCCCGATCCGGAAGGTCGACGCCTTCCACTTGCCGTAGCCGCCGCCGATCGTGAAGCCGCGCTCCTTGACCTTCGCGACGAGGGCCTCGGACGAGACGCCCGGGCGGGGCTTCAGGCACGAGACGGTCCAGGACCGCGCGCCCGCGGGCGGCGCGTACGTGTGGCCGCGCTCGGCGGCCCAGGCCTCGACCCGCCGGCGCAGCGCATCGTGCCGCGCCCAGCGGCCTTCGACGGTCTCCTCCAGGATGTGGTCGAGCTGCACGTCGAGCGCGAAGAGATGGGGCGTGGACGGCGTGTAGGGCGTCTGGCTCTTCTCCGCGAATGCCTCGGCCTCCGACAGGCGGAGGTAGTGCGCGCGCGAGCGCTCTTTGGCCCGCGCCCGGAAGCGCGCCGACGCGAAGGCGACGCCGAGGCCCGGCGGCAGCGCGAGCGCCTTCTGCGAGCCCGAGAGGACGAAGTCGAGGTTCCAGGCATCGCACTCGACGGGAGAGCCGGCAATCGAGGTCACGACGTCGGCGAGAACGAAGGCGTCCGATGCCTCGCGCACGGCGCTAGCGATCCCGGCGAGGTCGTTGAGCGTCCCGGTCGAAGTCTCCGAGTGCACGACGGTCACCGCCTCGTACCGCCCCTTTCCGAGAGCGCGGCGGACCTCGTCCGGGTCGACGGGGCTTCCCCACGGCGCCTCGAGCACGTCGACCGCCATTCCGAGGTCGCGCGCGCAGCCCGCCCAGCGCTCCGAGAAGGCGCCCGAGGCGATCGCCAGGATGCGTTCGGGCATGAGGTTGAGCAGCGCCGCTTCCCAGAGGCCGGTGGCGGCGGACGTCGTCGTGAAGACGAACCCCTCCGTGCGGAACACCTTCCGGAGCCGCGGCGGGATGCGCGCGTAGAGATCGGCGAACGCCTTGCCGCGGTGGCCGATCGCCTCGTGCGCCATCGCCTGGCGGACGGCATCGCGGACCCACACGGGTCCCGGGAGGAAGAAACGCACCTGGCCGGGCCTTCCGCCCGTCGAATCGAAGGTCGTCATGAGGAGCGGGATTCTACCTTCCCGCGGCTTTTCGTCCGGCGTCAGCGCCGGACCAGCCAGTCCGGCAGCTCGACGATGCTCTCGAGAAACGCATCCGGAGCGAGCGCCGCCAATTCCTCCCGCGTGCGCGATCCGCCCGGGATGAGAACCACGCGGCATCCGGCCGCCCGCGCGAACTCGAAGTCGACCTCCATGTCCCCGACGACCACGGTCTCGTCCGGCCGGGCGCCGAGCTCGGCCATCAGCGCGCGGAGCATCGCCGGATCCGGCTTGGCCGGAGTTTCCGCGTCCGGGCCGGCGACCGCGCGAAAGCAGCCGGCCACGCCCTTGGCCTCGAGGATCATCCGCGAGAACCTGGGCGGCTTGTTGGACGCCACGGCCTGGGGATGGCCCCGCGCCCCCAGCGTCGCCAGCACCTCGCCGGACCCCGGGCAGCAGGTGCGACTTCTCGACCGCGACGACCGGGTACCGCTCGCGGAAGAGCCGCACGCCCTCGGCCGCCCGCTCGGACCCCACCGCCTCCTCGAGCAGACTGTCCAGGCCGTGCCCGACCATGCCGCGCACGACGGCGTCGGACAGCGGCGGCCGCCCGAGCCGCTCCATCGCGTACGCGAGCGCGTCGCCGATCGCGGCGTAGCCGTCGATGAGCGTGCCGTCGAGATCGAAGACGAGGAGCGGCCGGTCGCTCAAGCCGATTTTCGCGACCCGTTTGCCGAATCCCGGTTCTGGCGGTCGAGCCCGGACGCGTGCAGGACCGTCGCGACGATCGCGTCCCAGTCGCCGAAGGACAGCGTCGGGACCGAGCCCTGGAAGGGACCGTCCGAGATCCGCGCCACCGGCTCGATCACCTCGGGCCGCGCAATGCCCGTGCGGATCACCTCGATCTTCGGGATCGGCAGCGACTTGTACCCTTCGACGAGCACGAGGTCGCAGCCGCCGAACTCCCGGCGGATCACCTCGGCGAAGTGCTCTTCCTCTCCGAACCGCCGCGCCGTCGTGCGGCCCGGCGTGACCAGCGCCGCGACGGCCGCCCCGGCGGCCGCATGCCGCTGCGAGTCCTTGCCGGCCGCGTCGTCTTCCAGGTCGCGCGTCGTGTGCTTGATCGTGCCGACGACGATGCCCTTCGCTTTCAGCCGCGGCACGAGCTCCACGAGGACCGAGGTCTTCCCGGAGTCGTGGCCGCCCACGAACGCGACGACCGCGGGCTTGCGATCGGGATAGAGCAGGTGCGCCTCGCGGCGCGTCCGGAATTGCCGCGCTCCCTCGAAGTGGCGTGCGATCTCGGCGCGCAGGCTCTCCCCCGACTCGATCGTCTCGCGGTATCGCGTCGATCCCGTCAGGAGGTCGATCGCCGGCCGGTCGTCGTACTCGTAGGGCTCCGTGCGCCAGCGGAATTCGAGCGGCCCCGCCCTGCGCGCCGCCTCGATCACGCGCAGTCCCGTCTGGAACGGCCGGAACGCCGCACGGTCGGTGACGTGGATGCGCGCGCCGCCGCACTGTTTGCCGGCGTGCTTGTCGAACATGGGGCGGAACTGCGCCGGCACGAAGAGCACGCCCGGCAGCCCGAGGCCGTTCAGCGCCTCGGTGAACGCCACGCTCTCGAGCCAGGGCGCGCCGAAGACCTCGAACGGCCGCGTCGTCCCCCGTCCCTCGGAGAGGTTCGTCCCCTCGAGCAGGCACATGCCCGGATAGACCAGCGCGGTGTCGGTCGTCGGCATGTTCGGCGACGGCGCGACCCATGGCAGCCCCGCCTGCTCGAACGTGACGTCCCGCGCCCAGCCCGCCGCGGGGCTGACGACGAGGTCGAGGTCGAGGCGGCGCTCGGCCGCGAAGAGCCGCGCGAGCTCGCCGGCCGTCATCCCGTGCCGCACGGGGATCGGGTGGAGGCCGACGAACGTCAGGTAGCCCGTCGACGCCGGCGCGCCCTCGACCTCGCCGCCGATCGGGTTGGGGCGGTCGCAGACGACGAAGCGCAGGCGCGAGCCGGCGCACGCCTCCATCGCGAGCAGCATCGTCCAGATGTACGTGTAGTAGCGGCTTCCGACGTCGGCGACGTCGAAAACGATCGCCTCGAGGTCCGCGAAGTGCTCGCGGCGCGGGCGCAGGCTCTCCGCGGCCGCGCCATAGAGCGACACGACCGGCAGACCCGACGGCGCGTGGATCGAGCCCTGGACCGCCTCCATGTAGACCGCCCCGCCCTCCAGACCGTGCTCCGGACCGAAGAGCCGCACCAGCCGCGCGTTGGGCGCGGCTTTGAGCGCCTTCCACGTCGGGACGCCCTGCGCCGTGATGCCCGACGCGTTCGTGATGAGGCCGATCCGCTTGCCGGCCACCGGCCACGGCTTCTCCAGGAGCACGTCGATTCCGAAGCGGGCTTTGTCCATCCGGGCGCGAATCTTAGCGCGGAGCGGGAGGGTGCTCGGGGGCGCGGCCCTGGATGAGCGCGATCGCGTGGGGCACGACGGCGAGGATCGCCGTCAGGCAATCCGCCGCCCCGGCCGGGGAGCCGGGCAGCGCAACCACGAGCGCCCGCTTGCGGACGCCGACGACCTGGCGCGAAAGATACGCCGCCGGAAAGTCCCGCGACGTCTCGGCGCGCATCTTCTCGGCGAGGCCCGGGACCTCGAACTCGATCACCGCGCGAACGGCCTCCGGCGTGCGGTCCCGCGGCGAAACGCCCGTTCCGCCCGTCAGCACGACGAGATCGGCCTCGTCGGCGTCGGAGAGCCCGCGGATCGCCTGCGCCACCCGCTCGGGCTCGTCCGGCAGGGTCTCCCGCGCGACGACGCGGTGCGGGATCCCCGACCGGCGCAGCGCCTCCTCGCACGCCGGGCCGCCGCGGTCTGCGCGCGCCCCGGCGGCCACCCCGTCGGAAACCGTGACGATCGCGATGCGCAGAGTCATGCCGGTAATATAGACCGCCCATGGCCCTCACGGACCGTCTCGGCCGCCCGCTCGGGAACCTGCGCCTGTCGGTGACGGACCGGTGCAACCTGCGCTGCGACTACTGCATGCCCGAGAAGGAGTACGCGTGGCTGCCGCGCGGCGACCTGCTCCAGTTCGAGGAGATCGGCCGGCTCGCCGAGGTGTTCCACGCCGCCGGCGTCGACCGGATCCGCCTGACCGGCGGCGAGCCCCTCGTGCGCCAGGACCTTCCCGCCCTCGTCCGGATACTCGCTGAAAAGCCGTGGCTCAAGGACCTCGCGATGACGACCAACGGCGTGCTGCTCGAGGAGCATGCGTCGGCCCTGCGCGCCGCGGGCCTGCATCGGATCACGGTCAGCCTCGACACGCTGCAGCCCGAACGGTTCCAGAAGATCGCGCGCTTCGACGAGCTGCCCCGGGTGCTGCGCGGCATCGAGGCCGCGGCCGCAGCCGGCTTTGCCGCGCTCAAGATCGACTCGGTCGTGATGCGCGGCGTCAACGACGACGAGCTCGGCCCCCTGATCGACCGCGCGAAGGGATGGGGCGCCGAAATCCGCTTCATCGAATACATGGACGTCGGCGGCGCCACGCACTGGTCGCGCGAACGCGTCGTCGCGCGCCAGGAAATGCTTCAGGCGATCTCCGCGAGCCACGGCGAGATCGAGCCGATCGTGGAAAAGTCGGCGGCCCCCGCCGAGCGCTTTCGGCTGAAGGACGGCACGACCTTCGGCATCATCGCCTCGACGACCGCGCCCTTCTGCAGCGCCTGCGACCGCAGCCGCCTGACGGCCGACGGCTTCTGGTACCTCTGCCTCTATGCCACGCGCGGCCTGGATCTGCGAAAGCCGCTGCGCGAGGGAGCGACCGGCGAAGAGCTGCGCGCCCTCGTTGCCTCGGCATGGGCCGGTCGCTCCGATCGCGGCGCCGAGGACCGGCTGGCGCTGCGCGAGCGCTCCCCGCTCGTGCTGCTGACCGAGCTGAAAAAGGACCCGCACCTCGAGATGCACACCCGGGGCGGCTGAGCCGCGGGGCGCCGAACGGACTCAGGGCACCTCGATCCAGCCCTCGGCGACCAGGACGCTCGCCCCGCGGATCGTCGCAGAGACGACAGCCCCGCCCCTCTTCTCGGCGCGGGCCTCGAGAAGACTCGGGCGGCCCATCTCGACTCCCTGGGCGATGCGCCAGCGAAACGTTCCGTCCTCCCGCGCGTCCTCGTGCGCGAGCATCGCCGCGAGCGCGCAGGTCGCGCTGCCGGTCGCGGGATCCTCGGGCACGCCGTCGAGCGGGGCGAACATGCGGGCACGCAGATCGAACTCGTCCCGGCTGTGCACGTAAAGGAAGACGTCCGGCGTGATGCCGAGCGCCCGGAGGGCGTCGAGGCCGGCCAGGTTCACGCAGGCGCGCTCGAGGGCGCCGCGGTCGGCGAGCTCCACGAAGAGGAACGGGAGGCCCACCGAGGCCACGCGGGGCGGATGGATCCCCGTCACGACGTCTCCGGGCGAAAGCGACACGGCCGCCGCGGCCGTGGCCGCATCGGCCTGCCCTCCGAAAGAGAGGCCTTCGGGCGCGGCGACCTCGCACCGCACGACGCCGTCCTCGCCACGTTCGATCGTGACCTCGACGAGCCCCGCCTTCTCCTCGAACGTCACCGTCATCGGCGGATCGAGCGGGCCGAGCTCGCCGGCCCCGGCAAGGGCGAAGGCCGTCCCGACGTTGGGATGCCCGGCGAAGGGAACCTCCATCGTCGGCGTGAAGATGCGCACCCGGCGCGTGTGACCGGATTCGGCCGGCAGCACGAAGGTGCTCTCTGAGAAGTTGAACTCGCGGGCGACCTGCTGCATCCGCGCCTCGGAAAGACCCCGGGCATCGGGCAGGACGGCGAGCGGGTTGCCGCCGAACGCCCGTTCGGTGAAGACGTCGCAGACGAGGTACCGGTAGCGCATCCGCCCTCACGTCCTCCGGTACGTTCCCGATCGGCCTCCCGACTTTTCGACGAGGAGGATCTCGCGAATGACGGCGCCCCGATCCAGCGCCTTGACCATGTCGTAGATGGCGAGACAGGCCGCCGCGACCGCGGTGAGCGCCTCCATCTCGACGCCGGTCTTCCCGGTGATGCGCGCGGTCGCCGTGACCACGGCTTCACGCCGCGCGCGGACGAGCGCGACGTCCACCTCGACCGACTCGAGCGCGAGGGGATGGCAGAGCGGGATGATGTCCGAGGTGCGCTTGGCCGCCTGGATTCCGGCCAGGCGCGCGACGGCCATGGCATCGCCCTTGGCCAGGCCCCCGGACGCGAGCGCCTCGAAGGCGGCCTTGCCCATTCCGACGGCACCGCGCGCCACCGCGACGCGCCGCGTTGCGCCCTTCTCTCCGACGTCCACCATGCGCGCGCGCCCGCGTGCGTCCACGTGAAGGACGCTGCGGCGCAGCGGTCCGGCCGTTCTCGGCCGCCGGGGCTTGCCGCGAGCGGGTTTGTCGGCTTCGCTCATGCCCTCTCCCTGTTTGCAGCGTACTCCTCGAGCGTGTTCAGGTTGGCGAAGGCCGCTCCGGACGGGTCGACCCTGCGCCACTCGATCTCCTCCAGGACCTCGGCCTCGACTTCCTCGGCCAGTCCATGCAGGGAAAGCTCCCCCGCTGCGATCCGGCGCTCGGCGACGGGCAGCGCGGAGCGCCGCCAGACGGCCGCGAGGGGCTGCAGTCGGCCGCCGGCCCGCGGGACGACCGCCGCCGCGTCGCCCGCGAGCGAGCGTTCCGCGATCGCGCGCACGAGCGCGCCGGGAACGGCCGGCAGGTCCACGCCGAGGACGAAGATCCGGTCCGACGCCTCGCGCAGGGCGCGCACGAGGCCGTGGATCGCCGCGTGCTCGGGCGAGCCGTCCAGGACGACGCGGGCCGCAGCGACCGGAGACGCCGGCGCGGCCTTGGCGACGACGAGCACTTCCTCGAAGAGCTCCGCCAGACGCGCCACCTGGAACGCGAGCAGCGTCCCCGCCCCGTACGGCAGCTCGGCCTTGGGGCGGCCCATCCGGCGCGAGGCCCCTCCGGCCAGCACCGCGGCCGGCATCGGGATGCGCACTACTTGGTGTCCGATCCGCCCCCGAGGATGATCGGCAGGCCGTTCTTCGGGTTTCCCACCACGATGACCTTCGCGTTCGGGCTCATCGCCAGCTTCTCGGTCGCCTCGATGCCCTTCCACTCGAGCAGCTGCGCGCTGATCCCCGCCGCGACGATCTTCTGAAAGTCCGCGATGCCCTGGGCCTCGATGCGCTTGCGTTCGGCCTCCTGCTGCTCCTTGGCCAGCACGAACTTCATCTGCTCGGACTCCTGCTCGCGCTTCAACTTCTCCTGGATGGCGTTGGCGACGATCGCCGGCAGGCCGATCTTGCGCAGCAGGACGGACTCGACGATCACGCCGCGGCCCCCCATCATCTTCTGGGTGAGGTCGAAGGTCTCGCGGGCGACCTGTTCGCGTTCGGACGAGTAGAGCGCCTTGGCGTCGTAAGAGGCCGTGATCTCGCGGATGGCCGAGCGCACCTGCGGGACGAGGATGACCTCGGCGTAGTTGATGCCGACGGTCTTGTACACCTCGGCCGCCTTGGTCGGGTCGAGGCGGTACAGGACCGAGCCCTCGAGGTCCATCATCAGGCCCTCTTTCGACGGCACCTCGGCGGTCTCCTTCAACTCGAACGTCCGGATCGACATCTTGTGGACGCGCGTGAAGGGCACGATGAGATGAACGCCCGGCGGCAGCACGTTCGGCGAAACGCTGCCGAACAGGTCCTTGACGCCGACGTGCCCGGCGGGGACGACCGTGATCGGCCCCCCGATCACGACCAGCACGAAGAGCACGAGCGCGATGATCGCCCGCCGCACGAACCGCGGGCCCGGCCCCGCCGGCGGAACGAGCTCGAATGGCTTACCCGACATGAGTGTCCTCCTGGGCCGTTATCGGCCACGAACGGAGGATATGCCGAAGAGGATGCGGGGTCAGGTCTCCGACCTGATCCCGATCACACCAGCTTGAGCAGGTGCCCCATCTTGTTCTTCTTTGCCTCGAGGTACTTGCGCGATCGGTCGGTCGGGCTCACCTCGAGGGGAACGCGCTCGACGATCTCGAGCCCGTAACCGTCGAGCGCGACGTACTTCGAGGGATTGTTCGTCATGAGGCGCATCTTGCGCACACCGAGGTCCCGCAGGATCTGGCAGCCGACGCCGTAATTGCGGATGTCGGGCGGGAAGCCGAGCTTCTCGTTGGCGGACACGGTGTCGTGCCCCTGGTCCTGCAGCTCGTACGCTTTCAGCTTGTTGATGAGGCCGATGCCGCGCCCCTCCTGCAGGAGGTAGAGGAAGACGCCTCTGCCGGCCTCGACGATCTTTTCCATCGCGAGCTCGAGCTGCTCGCCGCAGTCGCAGCGCGCCGAGCCGAAGACGTCGCCCGTCAGGCACTGCGAGTGGACGCGCACGAGCGTCGGCTCCCCTTCCGTGATCGCGCCGTGGACGAGGGCGAGATGCTCCTCCTGCGTGACGTCGCTGCGATAGGCGTAGAGCTGGAACTCGCCCAGGCGCGTCGGCAGGTGCGGCGACGCGATCCGCTGCACGAGCCGCTCGGTCTTCAGGCGGTAGCGGATGAGGTCGGCGACCGTGACCATCGGCAGATGGAGGCGCTCGCAGAACCTGGCGAGGTCCGGAACGCGCGCCATGGTGCCGTCCTCGTTCATGACTTCGCAGAGGACCGCCGACGGGCTCATGCCGGCGATGCGCGCGAGGTCGACCGAGGCCTCGGTCTGGCCCGCGCGCTTCAGGACGCCGCCGCGCTGCGCCCGGAGCGGAAACATGTGGCCCGGACGGTTCAGGTCCGCCGGCTTGCTCGCCGGGTCGATCGCGGCCTTGACCGTCGCCGCCCGGTCCGCGGCCGAGATGCCGGTCGTCGTCCGTCCCCGCGCCTCGATCGACACGGTGAAGGCAGTGCCGAAGTTCGAGGTGTTCTCGGTGACCATCGGCGGCAGCTCCAGCTCGTCGCAGCGCTCTTCGGTGAGCGCCAGGCAGATGAGGCCGCGGCCCTCGCGCGCCATGAAGTTGATCGCCTCCGGGGTCACCTTCTCGGCCGCGAGGACCAGGTCCCCCTCGTTCTCACGATCCTCGTCGTCCACGACGACGACGAACTTGCCCTCCCGCAGGGCGGCCAGGGCGGTCTCGATGGAGGCGAACGCAAATGTGTCTCGGTCGGACATAAGGCACCTAGTTTCTCACGGGGTCAGATCTCTCAAAGTGTGACTTCCGGGTTCTCGGACCGGCTGGGCGGCCCAGGGGCCTGAGAAAACTCACACTATGAGAGACCTGACCCCGTTTAGAAGACGGCCGGCTCCTCGTATGTCGCAAACACTTCCCGCATCACGTCTGAGATTTCCCCGACGGTGGCGTAAGTCTTCACCGCTTCGACCAGCGGCGGCATGACGTTCTTGCCGTCGGCACAGGCCTGGCGCAGGGCGGCCAGGGTCGACGCGACGGCCTTGCCGTCGCGCGTGCGTCGGAGTTCCTTGACGGCCAGCTTCTGCTGATCCTCGACGGCGTCGTCGATGTAGAGCGTCTCGAGCGGCTGCTCGACCGAATCCACGAAGTCGTTGACGCCGACGACGATCTTCTCGCCCGAGTCGAGGGCGCGCTGGTAGGCGTAGGCGGCGTCCATGATCTCTCGCTGCGGAAACCCGGCCTCGATGGCTTCGACCATGCCGCCGAGCTCGTCGATACGGCGGAAGTAGTCGAAGCAGCCCCGCTCCATCTTCGTCGTCAGGTCCTCGATGAAGTACGACCCGGCGAGGGGGTCGATCGTGTTCGCGACCCCCGACTCGTGCGCGATGACCTGCTGGGTCCGCAGCGCGAGCTTGACCGCAAAGTCCGTCGGCAGCGCCAGCGTCTCGTCGAGCGAGTTGGTGTGGAGCGAGTTCGTGCCGCCGAGCACACCGGCAAGCGCCTGGATCGCCGTGCGCACGACGTTGTTGTAGGGCTGCTGCGCGGTGAGCGAACAGCCGGCGGTCTGCGTGTGGAACCGGCACATCCAGGAGCGCGGATCCTTGGCGCCGAAACGCTCGCGCATCGTCTTCGACCATATGCGGCGCGCCGCCCGGAACTTGGCAATTTCCTCGAAAAAGTCGTTGTGGGAATTGAAGAAGAACGACAGCCTTGGCGCGAACTCGTCCACCGGCAGCCCGGCCTCGATGCCGTACTGCACGTACTCGACGCCGTCTCGCAGCGTGAACGCGAGCTCCTGCAGCGCGGTCGAGCCGGCCTCGCGGATGTGGTACCCGGAGATGGAGATCGTGTTCCACCTGGGCACGTGTTTCGCGCAGAAGGAGAACTGGTCCGTGATGAGCCGCATCGACGGGCGCGGCGGGAAGATGTACTCCTTCTGGGCAATGTATTCCTTGAGGATGTCGTTCTGGAGCGTGCCGCCGACCTTTTCCCACGGCGTGCCGTGCTTCTCGGCCACCGCGAGGTACATCGCCAGCGCGATCGGCGCCGTCGAGTTGATCGTCATCGACGTCGTCACCTTGCCGAGGTCGATGCGGTCGAACAGCACCTCCATGTCGCGCAGCGAGTCGATCGCGACGCCACACTTGCCGACCTCTCCGCGCGCCATGTAGTGGTCCGAGTCGTAGCCGTAGAGCGTCGGCAGGTGGAAGGCGGTCGAGAGCCCCGTCTGTCCGTGGTCGAGGAGATAGTGGAAACGCTCGTTCGTCTGCTTCGCCGTGCCATAGCCGGCGAACTGGCGCATCGTCCAGAGCTTGCCGCGGTACCCGGTCGGGTGCACGCCGCGCGTGTAGGGATACTCGCCCGGCCAGCCGAGGTCGCGCTCGAAGTCGAAGCCCGGCTGCGTGTCGGGCCCGGCCAGCGGCACGACGGGCGCCCCGGAGACGGTCGTCCAATCCTTCTTCCAGGCGGGGGACTTCGAGAGGGCCTTCTCTGCCGCGGCGTCGAAGCGCTCGCGCCCGGCGGCGACGTCGTGCGGAACCAGCGGGTCTTTCTCGCTCATGTCCAAATGATACGCCGGGCGCGCCCGGGCGGGCAGGGCCCCACCGGATGCGCTCCGCGGGCGCCGTCGGCCGCAGTGCGAGCAGCCCGAAGACGGCGAGAATTCCGAACATGGAGCACGGCCTTCGCAGGCCGGCGCCGGCGGCTCGGGGTGGATCCCGGAACCGCCCGGCTCGTATAAACTCCGGCCCGGAGTCGCCGTGACCGACCTGACCCGCGAACAGAAACTCGAGCTCTACCGGTACATGCGGTTGAACCGCGTCGTCGAGGAGAGGCTCGTGAACCTCTACCGCCAGGGCAAGGTCGTCGGCGGCCTCTACCGCTCGCTCGGCCAGGAGGCGACGTCCGTCGGATCGGCCTACGCACTCAGGAAGGGCGACATCGTCGGGCCGCTCATCCGCAACCTCGGCGTCGTCCTGGTGATGGGTTACTCGGCGCGCGACGTCATGACGCAGTACATGGCGCGCGGCACCTCGCCCTCCGGCGGCAAGGACTGCAACCTGCACTTCGGAAACCCCGATCGCGGCGTAATTTCGCCGATCTCCATGCTCGGCGCCCTCATCCCGGTCATGGCCGGCATCGCGCTCGCGGGACGGATGCAGAAGAAGGACCTCGTCGCCATGACGTGGATCGGCGACGGCGGCACGTCGACGGGCGCCTTCCACGAAGGTCTGAACTTCGCCGCCGTGCAGACGCTGCCCCTCGTCGTCGTGGCCGAGAACAACGGCTGGGCATACTCGACGCCGTTCAAGAAGCAGACCGCGTCGAAGAATCTCGTGGACAAGGCGATCGCTTACGGGATCCCCGGCGAGCAAGTGGACGGCAACGACGTGCTCGCCGTGCACGGCGCGGCCCGGCGGGCCGTGGACCGCGCCCGCGCAGGCGGCGGCCCGACCCTCATCGAGGCGATGACGTACCGGATGAAGGGCCATGCGGAACACGACGCGCAGGCGTACGTCCCGAAGGAAGAGCTCGAGCAGTGGCGCCGGCGCGATCCGCTCGACCGGTTCGCGCGGGAGCTGGTCGCTTCGGCCGCGGCCGGGGCCGAGGAACTCGCCGCGATCGACCGCGCCGTCTCCCACGAGATCGACCGCGAGGTGGAGGCCGCCGAGAGGAGCCCGCTCCCCTCGCCCGAGGACGCGCTCAAGAACGTCTACGCCGCCGGAATCCCGGACGGCGAGGCCGCCGTCGTGCGGAGAAACCCGTGAGCAGCGCACCCCACTTCGGCGGCACGGACACGGGAACGCCGGCCGTCAAGGGCCAGACGACGTACGTCGATGCCATCCGCGAGGGGATTCGCGAGGAGATGCTCCGGGACGGGCGCGTCTTCCTCCTCGGCGAGGACATCGGCGTGTATGGCGGCGCCTTCAAGGTCACCGACGGCCTGATCGCCGAGTTCGGCGAGCAACGCGTGATCGACACGCCCATCGCCGAGACCGCGATCGTGGGCGCCGCCGTCGGCGCCGCGATGATGGGCATGCGGCCCGTCGCCGAGATGCAGTTCATCGACTTCATCTCGTGCGCCTTCGACATGATCACCAACTTCGCCGCCAAGTCGCGCTACCGCACGGGCGTCGGCGTGCCGCTCGTCATCCGCGGCCCGTCCGGCGGCGGCGTCCACGGCGGCCCCTTTCACTCCCAGAACCCGGAGGCGTACTTCGCGCACACGCCAGGCCTGAAAGTCGTGCAGCCGGCGACGGCGTACGACGCGAAGGGCCTCATCAAGGCCGCGATCCGCGACGACGACCCCGTCCTCTTCTTCGAGCACAAGTTTCTCTACCGCCGCATCAAGGAAGAACTGCCGACGGAGGACTACGTCGTGCCGATCGGCAAGGCCATCGTGCGCCGGCCGGGCCGGGACCTCTCTATCATCACCTACGGCGCAATGATGTGGACCGCGCTCGAGGCGGCGAAGACGCTCGAGGCCGAGGGGATCGACGCGGAAGTCGTGGACCTGCGCACGCTGTTCCCGATGGACGAGCAGACCGTCCTCGAATCCGTCGCGAAGACGAACAAGGCCATCCTGCTCCACGAGGCCACCCGCACGGGCGGCATCGGCGCCGAGATCGCGGCGGTACTGTCCGAGCGCTGTTTCGAATACCTCGACGGGCCGCTCGTGCGCGTCACCGCGCCCGACACGCCCGTCCCCTACTCGCCGCCGCTCGAGGAGTTCTTCCTGCCCAATCCCGAGAAGGTTTGCCGGGCGGCACGCGCCCTGGTGGCGTATTAATGCAGGCCACACTCGCTCTTTGCTCCCGTTCGGCCGCGTCGAGCGGCCGCCCACTCGTTTGCCGGGCGGCCCGCGCCCTGGTCGCGTACTAGCCCGGAGAGCCGGTGCATTTCGAAGGCAACCTCTCCATCCAGGCTCCCCGCGCGAAGGTGTGGGACTACCTGACGGATCCCGAGAAAGTCTCCAGGTCCGCGCCCGGGCTCGAATCGCTCGAGATCGTCGAGCCGGGCAGGAAGTTCCGGGCGACGACGTCGATCGGCTTCGGTTCCGTGAAGGTGCGCTTCGTCAACGACGTCGAGTGGGTCGACCTCGATCCGCCCAACCGCGCGCAGATGAAAGCACACGGGACGGCGCCGGGCTCCGGCGTCGACGCGACGACGTCCATGGCGCTGACCGACGGTCAAGGCGGCGCGACGGACCTCGCGTGGACGGCCGACGTCAACGTCGTCGGCACCATCGCGAGCCTCGCGGCGCGCCTGATGGGCAGCGTGACGAAGAAGCTCACCGCCGCATTCTTCGACTCGGTGCGCAAGGAGATCGAAAGAAAATAGGCCGCCCGGCTCCGGTTGGTATACTCCGCGGGCCCGATCGCACATCGGCAAATCGGAGGCCGCATGCAGTACCCCGTCTCCGTCACCGTCAACGGCGCGAAGCGAAAGCACAGCGTCGACGCGCGCCTCCTCCTCGTCCACTACCTCCGCGAAACCCTGGGTCTCACCGGCACCAACGTCGGCTGCGACACCAGTCAGTGCGGCGCGTGCACGGTGCTCATGGACGGCAAGGCGGTCAAGTCCTGCACGGTCCTGACGGTCCAGGCCGACGGCGCGAAGGTCACGACGATCGAGGGCCTCGCCGAGAACGGGAAGCTCCACCCGCTGCAGGACGCCTTCTGGGAGAAACACGGCCTGCAGTGCGGCTTCTGCACGCCCGGCATGATCCTCACGGCCGCCAACATCCTCGAGAAGAACCCGAAGCCCTCGGACGCGCAGATCCGCCACGGCCTCGAGGGCAATCTCTGCCGTTGCACCGGTTACCAGAACATCGTCGCCGCCGTCCGCGAAGCGGCGACCCGGATGAAAGCGTAGGGGGCGGCCATGTCGTCACGCATTTTCGGATCCGCGATCAAGCGCCGGGAGGACCCGCGGCTGATCACCGGCCAGGCCAAATACACCGACGACTTCGTCCTTCCCGGTATGGTCCACATGGCGGTCGTGCGCTCTCCGTACGCGCACGCGAAGATCAAGGCCATCCGCACCAGGAAGGCCGCCGCGATGGAGGGCGTCCTCGGCGTCTTCACCGGCAAGGACATGAAGGACGCGGGCTTCGGCCCGATTCCCTGCGCGTGGGTCGTGCCGAACTCGAACACCAAGACTCCGCCGTATCCGCCGATCGCGATCGACACCGTGCGCTATGTCGGCAACGCCGTGGCGATCGTCGTCGCGACGGATCGTTACGTCGCCCGCGACGCGGCCGAGGCCGTCGAGGTGGACTACGACCCGCTGCCCGCCGTCGCCGACGCCGAGAAGGCGACCGCCAAGGGACAGCCGCAGCTCCATGCCGACGTCCCGAACAACGTCTGTTTCAAGTGGACCGTCAAAGGCGGCGACGTGGACGCGGCCTTCGAGGCCGCCGATGTCGTCGTCAAGGAACGCATCATCAACCAGCGGCTCATCCCCAACGCGATGGAGCCGCGGGCGGCGCTGGCCCAGTACAACTCCGCGATGAACGAGGTCACGCTCTGGGCCACCTCGCAGAACCCGCACATCGTGCGCTTCCTCCTGTCGCTCGACACCGGGATCCCGGAGCAGAAGATCCGCGTCATCGCGCCGGAGGTCGGCGGCGGATTCGGCAGCAAGATCCCGCACTACCCGGAAGACTCGATGGCCATCTTCGCTTCGAAGATGTGCGGCTGTCCGGTGAAGTGGACCGAGACGCGCAGCGAGAACTACCGCTCGACGATCCACGGGCGCGACCACATCCAGGACGTCGAGATGGCCGCGACGAAGGACGGCACGATCCTCGCGCTGCGCGCGAAGGTCTGGGCGAACCTCGGTGCCTACCTCTCGACCGCCTCGACCGGCATCCCGACGATCCTGCACGGCCTGATGCTCTCGGGCGCGTACGACATCAAGAACATCCACGAGGACGTCTACGGCGTCTTCACGAACACGACTCCGACCGACGCCTACCGCGGCGCCGGCCGCCCCGAGGCGACCTTCATGGTCGAGCGCCTGGTCGAGCTCGTCGCCGCGAAGCTCAGGATGGACCCGGCCGACATCCGCAAGAAGAACTTCATCCCGCCCTTCAAGGAAGGCCACACCGTCGCCACCGGCCTGACCTACGATTCCGGCAACTACATTGCCGCCTTCGAAAAGGCGCTGAACATGCTCGACTACGCCGGCCTGCGCAGGACGCAGGCGGAGCTGCGCAAGAAGGGCGAGTTCATCGGCGTCGGCTTCTGCACCTATTCGGAGATCTGCGGCCTCGGGCCCTCGCAGGTCGCGGGCGCGGTCGGCTTCGGCGGCGGCCTGTGGGAGAGCGCGATCGTGCGCTTCCATCCCTCCGGCAAGGTCAACGTCATGGTCGGCATCTCGCCACACGGGCAGGGCGAGGAGACGACGTTCGCCCAGATCGTCGCCAGCGAGCTCGGCGTCGCGGTGGACGACGTCGAGATCACCCACGGCGACACCGAGCGCACGCCCATGGGCTGGGGCAGCTACGGCAGCCGCTCGACCCCGGTCGGCAGCGGGGCGCTGATGGGCGCGATCACCAAGTTGAAGGACAAGGCGAAGATCGTCACGGCGCACCTTCTCGAGGCCGCGGTCGAGGACATCGACTATGCGGACGGGAAGTTCTTCGTGAAGGGCTCGCCGGGCAAGTTCAAGACCATCCAGGACGTGGCCCTCATGGCCAACGTCGCCTGGAACTATCCGAAGGGCCTCGAGCCCGGCTTCGAGGCGTCCGCCTTCTTCGATCCGCCGAACTTCGTCTATCCCTTCGGCGCGCACATCGCGGTCGTGCGCGTGGACACCGAGACCGGCGAGGTGCGGCTCGAGCGCTACGTGGCCGTGGACGACTGCGGGCGCGTCATCAACCCGATGATCGTCGAGGGCCAGATCCACGGCGGGATCGTCCAGGGCATCGGGCAGGCGCTCTGGGAAGGCGCCGTCTACGACGAGAACGCGCAGCTCGTCACGGGCTCGATGATGGACTACGCGCTGCCCAAGGCCGACGACTTCCCGCTCTTCGAGCTCGCGATGACCGAGACGCCGACCAGCGTCAATCCGCTCGGCGTCAAGGGAATCGGAGAGACGGGCACGATCGCCTCGACCCCGGCGGTCTACAACGCCGTCATGGACGCGCTCGCGCCGTTCCACATCGGCAAGCTCGACATGCCGCTCACGCCCGAGAGGGTCTGGCGCGCGATCCAGAGCGCGCGGAGGTAACGCCATGTACTCCGACCACTTCGCCTACTTCCGCCCGCGCACGGTCGCCGAGGCGTCGGCGCTGCTGAAGAAGCACAAGGGCTCGCGCCTGATCGCGGGCGGACACAGCCTGCTGCCGGCCATGAAGTTCCGCCTCGCCAACCCGAAGGCGCTCGTCGACATCGGCGGGATCAAGGGCCTCTGCGGCGTCCAGACCCGCGGCAAGGCGATCTGGATCGGCGCGACGACGACGCACACCGAGGTCGCCTCCTCCCCCATCCTGCGCAAGACTTGCCCGATGCTCGCCGAGACGGCCGCGCAGATCGGAGACCTCCAGGTGCGCAACCGCGGCACGATCGGCGGGTCCATCGCCCACGCCGATCCGGCCGCCGACTTTCCGACCGCGCTCGTCGCGCTCGGCGCCACGATCGTTGCGCGGGGGCCGAAGGGCGAGCGCAAGATCCCGGCGGAAGAGTTCTTCGTGGATCTCTTCACGACCGCGCTGAAGGCCGGCGAGATCGTCATCGGGATCCTCGTCGCTCCGTACGGGCGCGGCACGGGCGCCTCCTACCTCAAACACCCGCACCCGGCCTCCCGCTACGCGGTGGCCGCCGCTGCCGCGGTCGTGGAAGTGGGCAAGGACGGTACCTGCGTGCGCGCCGAGCTGGTCATCGGCGGCGCCACGGCCAATCCGGTCCCGGTCGCCGCGGCCGGCGCGGCGCTCGTCGGCCGCAAGCCGGACGCGGCGGCGATCGCGAAGGCCGCGGCCGAGATCGCCGCCGCGATCCCCGACCCGATGGGAGACACCTACGCCTCCGGAGAATTCCGCGTTCACCTCGCCACCGTCCTCGCCAAACGTGCCCTCACGGCCGCCGTCGAGCACGCGCGGGCCTAGCCCCGGCGGGCCCGGCCCGAGCCCCTTCGCCTCCATCGAGGCGCTCGATGCCGCGCTGCGCGAGCGCAACTATTTTGCGCCCCGCGGGCTGAGCACCGCGATCTTCCTTGCGCTCAAGCTCGGACGTCCGCTCTTCCTCGAAGGCGAGGCCGGCACCGGAAAGACGGAAGTCGCCAAGGTCCTCGCCGCGATCCTCGACACGGAGCTCATCCGCCTGCAGTGCTACGAGGGACTCGACGTCCACCACGCCGTCTACGAGTGGAACTATGCCCGGCAGATGATGCACATCCGCCTGCTCGAGTCGCGCGACGAGACACCGCCCGAGCGCGAGCTCTTCAGCCCGGACTTCCTCGAACAGCGGCCGCTGCTCCAGGCGATCGACCCCGTCCGCACGAAGGCCCCGGTGCTGCTCGTCGACGAGGTCGACCGCGCCGACGCCGAGTTCGAGGCGTACCTGCTCGAGGTCCTCTCGGACTTCCAGGTCACGATCCCCGAGGTCGGCACGATCAAGGCCACGCACCCCCCGGTCGTCGTCGTCACCTCCAACCGCACCCGAGAAGTGCACGACGCCCTGAAGCGCCGTTGCCTCTACTGCTGGATCGACTACCCCTCCTTCGAGGAGGAGCTCGCGATCGTGCGCGCCAAGGTCCCCGGCGCCTCCGAGAAGCTCTCGCGCGAAGTGGCGCGGTTCGTCCAGGAGCTGCGCGCGGCCGAGCTCTACAAGCTACCCGGGATCGCCGAGACGCTCGACTGGGCCGCCGCCCTCGTCGCGCTCGACCGGCGCGCGCTCGACGCCGACATCGTCGGCGACACCCTCGGGATCCTCCTCAAGTACCAGGACGACGTCGAGAAGGTGCGAGGCGAAACGGCGCGCGCGATCGTGGACCGCGTCCGGGCCGCCGGATGACGGGGCAACTCCTCGCCAACGTCCTCGCCTTCGGGCGTGTCCTGCGCGGCCTCGGCCTCGACGCGGGCCCCGACCGGATGCTCGACCTCGTGGCCGCCCTCGACCACGTGCCGGTCGGATCGCGCACCGACTTCCGCAACGCGGCGCGCGCCCTCTGCGTGCGCCGCCGCGACGAGATCTCCCGCTTCGACGAGGCCTTCGAGGTATTCTGGCGAAAGCCCGCCGAGGGCTCGACCGCGCTCGACCTGCGCTCGCTGGGCGAGCGCCGCAAGCTGCGGCGCCCCGCGTTCACGTCCGCGCCTCCGCCCGGCGCGCTGCCCGCTCCCGAGGGCGACGACGCGCGGGGCGAAGAGCCGCCGCCACTGCTTCATCTCACGCTGACCTGGAGCGCGCAGGAACTGCTGCGCCACAAGGATTTCGGCGAGCTCACGGGCGACGAGCTCGAAAAGGTGCAGCGAGCGATCCGCGATCTGGCCTGCAGGCTCGCCGGGCGGCGCACGCGCCGGCTGCGCCCGGGCGACGGGAACACGGTCGACCTGCGGCGGACGCTGCGCCGCAGCCTGCCGCGCGGAGGCGAAATCCTCGACTGGTCCCGCCGCGGGCCGCGCACCAGGCCGCGCCCGATCGTCGTCCTCGCCGACATCAGCGGCTCGATGGAACGCTACACGCGCCTGCTGCTGCTCTTCCTGTATTCGCTCACGCGCGGTCTCGGGCGAAGGGTCGAGGGATTCCTCTTCGGAACCCGCCTGACGCGCGTCACCCGCGAGCTCGAGGACCGCGACCCTGCCGAGGCCCTCGATCGGATCGCGAAGACCGTCGCCGACTGGTCCGGAGGAACGCGGATCGGCGAGACGCTGCGCGAATTCAACCTGCGCTGGGCCCGGCGCGTGCTCGGGCAGGGGGCTGTCGTGCTGTTCATCAGCGACGGCTGGGACCGCGGCGACCCCGACACCCTTCGGACCGAGATGGCGCGCCTGCAGAGAAGCGCCTACCGCCTGATCTGGCTCAATCCCCTGCTCGGCGCCCCCGACTACGAGCCGCTCGCGCGCGGGATGCGGGCGGCCTTACCGTTCGTGGACGACTTCCTTCCGGTCCACAGCCTCGCGAGCCTGGAAGCGCTCGGCCGTCGCCTCGAAGAACTGCCCGCCGACCGGCCCGCGCGCCGGCAGCAGACACGGCCCCGCGCCGCCGGCGGAGGGGCCGCGTGAGAGACATTCTGGTGGAGGTCGAGCGCTGGCGCGCCGAGGGAAAGCCCGTTGCGCTCGCCACGGTCGTCGCGACGTGGGGCTCCGCCCCGCGGACCATCGGCGGCAAGATGGCGGTCACGTTGGACCTGCGCATCGTCGGATCCGTCAGCGGCGGGTGCGTCGAGGGCGCGGTCGTCGAAGCCGCCAGCGAGGTCCTCGCGAACGGCACGCCGCGGCTGCTCGAGTTCGGCGTCGCCGACGACACCGCGTGGAGCGTGGGACTGGCGTGCGGGGGCGCGATCGAGGTCTTCGTCGAGCCGCTGAACGACACCACTTACCTTCCGGTGCGCGACGCGCTTGCCGCAGAAGAACCCGTCGCGGTCGCCACGGTGATCGCCGGATCGCAGGTCGGCCGAAAGCTCGCCGTGCTGGCCGACGGCTCGACGGCGGGGGCCATCGACGACGACGCGCTCGAGAAGGCGCGCGCCGCTCTTGCCGAGGGCCGCAGCCGCCGGCTGCCGCATGGCGACGGCGAGCTTTTCGTGGACGTGCTGATGCCATCGCCGCGACTGATCGTCGTCGGCGGCGTCCACATCGCCATAGCCCTGGTCCGGCTGGCGAAAGAGCTCGGCTACCGGACCGTCCTCGTGGACCCGAGAGAGACGTTCGCCAGCGTCAGGCGTTTCCCGCACGTCGACGAGATCGTGTCGGCGTGGCCCGACGAGGCGCTCGCTCGGCTGGCGTTGAATGCGGGCACGGCGGTGGCGGTGCTGGCGCATGATCCGAAGCTCGACGACCCCGCGATCCTTGCCGCCCTGGCCAGCCCCGCCTTCTACGTCGGCGCGCTCGGCAGCACGCGCACGCAGGAGAAGCGGCGCGCGCGCCTGCTGGCCGCGGGCGTCGGCGAGGTCGCCCTCGCGAAGCTGCACGCGCCGATCGGCCTGGACCTCGGGGGCCGCTCGCCGGAAGAAATTGCGCTCGCGATCCTGGCCCAGATCGTCGCCGCCCGTAACGGGGTCAGGTCTCTCAAGATGTGACTTTTCTCAGGTCCAGCCGAGAAAACTCACACTATGAGAGACCTGACCCCATGCGGATGAGCGCCGCGCGCAGTGGCGCGTGCCGCTGCAGAAGGCGCAGGTAGCGGCTCTCGAGGCCGCGCGCCTTGGCCCGGAGGATCTCGACGACGCCGTTCCTGTCGTCGCGGTTCCAACGGCCAAAATCCGGAATCATGTCCAGCACGAGCGCGAACTCCCGGAAGGCCGCCCGCTCGAGTGCCGTCAGCCGGTCGGGCGAGAGGCCGAGCACGCGGGCCACGCGCTTCTCGGAGGCCGCGCGCAGCTTCGCGGCGTCGCCGTCGAATCTCCGCTCCATGCGGCGATTCACGGCGAGGCCGAGGTTGCGAATGTGGAACCGGTCCCACTCGCCCCGCGGCGACCCCGGGATCTCGTAGAGGAGGTTGTGCGTGACGAGGCGGCGCAGCGTGGCCGGCGACGAGCGGTGCGACGGATCCGCCGCGATGCGCCGCTCCTCGCGATCGAGCAGGCGGCGCACGCCGGCGTCGGTCGGCCGGAACCCGAGCTTGCGGTAGAACCAGAATGCGCCCGACTCGATCGCCTCCTTGTTCTCGTATCCGAGCTGGTAGGGGTCGATCGAGAAGGACGTCACGCCCAGAGCGTCCTGGTGAAACTTCAGCACCTGCGCGTAGATCCACGCCGACTCGCCTTCGCGGAACGTGTAGTACATGTTGAAACCGATCTCGAGGCGCTCGAAGAAGGCGAGACCCTCGATGTACCCGATCGGCACGCCGTTCTTGACGACGAATCCGCCGTACGCGGCACGCAGCGGCAGGCGGCGGTCCGGCCGGATACCCATCAGGAAGAGCTCGACGCCCCGCCCCGGGCGCGCCGCGACGACCGATGCCGGGTCGGCGTGGGTGAAAGTGTAGAACTCGCGATACCGCGCCGCCGTCGTCTCGCGAACCAGGTCGCAGATCCGCTCTCCCTCGCGGCGAGAGAGGCGCCGCAGGGCCAGGGGCGGCGCGGACAGCAACGAGTCCAGCGAGACGTCTCGCCGCGCGAGCAGCGGCGTGTCGTGAAAGAAGGGCCGGGGCCCGGGCCGCCGCATCTTCGTGCGCGAGGCGCGGCCCGCGCCGAGGTCCCACGCGATCGGGAGTCCCAGCGAGTCGAAGCGCTCGGCGCGGCCGCCCTCCCCCTCCGGCAGACGCGCGTAGCGATCGAGCAGCCAGCCGAGATCGTCCCGGCGCCTTCCGGCCGCCGCGGCCAGCCACGCGAGGTACGGCACGTTCGCGTCCGCGAGCGCCTCCTCCTCGAGCAGCGGAAGAAACGCCGGCCAGGTGGCCCGCATCCGGTCCCCCTCGTCGGCCGCGGCCCAGTCCACGCGCACGCTCTTCGGGTGGCGTCGGACGAGCCAGCGGGCGAGGTCGTAGGAGAAATCCGTCCCGAGCAGCGTGCCCGCGACACCGGCGATCTCGGGCGCGTCGAAGAGCGAGAGGTCCTCGTCGCGCGCGGCCAGCCGCGCCACGCGCTTCTCGAAGGAGTCGAGGATCCGCTCGGAAAGCCTCAGCACGCCCGGGCCGTGGGGATAGGCGCGCAGGAAGAGGGCCGCCTCGTGCAGGCGGACCAGCCGCTCCGCGTCGCCGATCACGAGGCGGCCGGCGGCCCGCAGGAGGGATTCCGCGTTGCGCATGCCCGGGCGGACGTGGCGCGCCCGCTCGAGGCGGGCGAGCAGGGAGTCGATGCGGTTCGGCACGGCGCGCATGCTACTTCGATATAAGCTTGCGCGCTCGGAGGAAACATGAACGCCCGCAACGTCCGACCGCTCCTGGCCGCCCTCGCCCTGGCCGCGCTCGCGGGACCCCTCGCCGCGCAGGCGCCGGCGCCGGCGGCTCCTCCGGCTCCGACCGCCGCGCCCACGAAGAAGCCCGAGCCCTCGCCCGAGTCCCTCAAGGAAGGCAAGGCGCTCTTCGCGAAGTTCGTGGAGGGTCTCGGCGGCCCGGCGAAGGTGCGCACGGTCCACGACGTCCAGACGCGCGGCCTCGTCACGGCCAAGGGGCCGGAGGGCGACATGTCGATGGAGGTCCAGACCTCGATGATCTTTCCCGACCGGATTGCGCAGCAGCTCGACGCGCCCTTCGGGCGCATGGCCATGGTCGCCACGCCCTCGGGCGCATTCATCGTCGGGCCCAACGCCGTCCAGGACCTTCCCCCCGGGATGAAGGACGAGCTGCTCAAGCAGGTGCGGCGCGTGCCCCTGCTGATCGCCCAGAAGGCGGACGATCCAAAGCTCGTCGTCGCCGCGGCCGGCACCGAAAAGATCGGCGACGTCGAGGCGCGCATTCTCGACGTCAATTACGACGGCGCCTCCGTGCGCTGGTACCTCGATCCCACCACGTACCGGATCCTGCGCTCGGCCCACACGTCCGTCGGACCGCAGGGCGAGGCGAAGATCGTCTCCGACTACTCCGACTACAAGGTCGTGGACGGATTTCCCGTCGCCTTCCACCTCGAGGTGATGAGCAACGGCAGCAAGGACCAGGTCCTCGCCCTCGAGGAGTGCAAGATCAACCCGGGCGTCGAGGCCAAGCTCTTCGACAAGCCCGTCTTCCCGACGCCGGTTCCGCCCGCGCCCGCGACCCCGGGGCCGGCCCCCACCGCGGCGCCGAAGAAGAAGTAGCGCCGCCTACAGCGGCGGGCAGGTATTCGGCGCGCGGGTGCCGTCGAAGCGGCTCTTCATCCACTGGATCGCGCTCGAGGCGCTGATGCGGCCCGCCTTCAGATGGGCGACGCCGGGGAAGGTTTCGTAACGCACGGTCTCGCCGGCGCGGCACAGCCCGGCGACGAAGTCCGCGGTCACGGCGGGCCGCACGACCGGGTCGTCGGTCCCCTGCGCGACGTAGAGCGGCGCGCCCGCCGGGGCGTTGCCGGGCCGATTTTCCGCCAGCAAACGACGCCACCGTTCGTTGCTGAACACGTCGGGCGAAAGGTAGTTGGACGGAATCGGGAACGTCGCGATCAGCGCCCCGTACGCCTCCCCCTCCGACTCGATGCAATCGCCGGCGACTCGGTCGATTGCGGACACCGCGCCACCCGCGACCCAGTCTTCGATCGGGATCCCGTAGATGCGCGACCACGACCAGACGCAGTAGGAGACGATGACCTTCCCCGCCCGTTCGTCCTGGTCGTCCTTCAGGAGCTGCTCGAGGTCCGTCGCCGGTGCGATCGCGGCCACGCCGACGAGAGTCAGGTCCGGCGCGTAGGTCTTCGCAAGCTGCCCCGCGAAGAGCGCAGCGTGCCCGCCCTGGGAGTGGCCCCACACCGCGAACCGCGAGCTCGCGCCCGTCTTCTCGACCTGCTGCGCCGCGCGGACCGAGTCGAGCACCGCGCGCCCCTCGCTCAAGCCGACGAGGTAAGGGTGCGGCCCGCTGGTGCCGAGGCCCGGATAGTCGGTGGCAACGACCACGTCGTCGAGCGCCATCAGCGCCGGCAGGTGCGGAATCGTGTCGAACACGCCCTTCAGGATCGAGGGCGCGCAGTTCCGGGCGACTCCGGTCGTCGGGTGCGCCCACGCCACGACGTTGCGGCCGTGGATGGGGGCCTGCCGCGTCGGCGCGATGACCACGCCCGACACCTCGATGCTCTCCCCGTCGAGCCCGGTCGACGCGTACAGGATCTTCCACGCCGCCGTGCCAGGCAAGGGCGGTGTCATGGGTTCCGAGCGCAGGAGGTCCCCCGGCCTGCGGCGCCGGACCGACTCGCGCTCCTCCGACACGGCCGATTTCTTGCGCTTGGGAGCGATGTAGAAGCCGTCGGGCCTGGGGGGCGCCGCGCAGCCGAGCGCCACGAGGACCGCGAGTGCCGGCGCGAGCGTTCGAAAAAACCGCACGGGGCCCGAGTCTAGTGTTCCGTCACGGAAGTGTCGATAGCGCCACGCGGCGGCTCGGTCGGGACACTCGCAGCCGGCTAGCCGAACAGCTCTCTCAACCGCGCGTGGCCGTCGCGGCTGACGGGAACACGCGAGCCGTCGGTCAGGATCGCGACGTGGCTCCCCTTCGCGTATGCCTCGAGGCGCGCGAGCGCCGCCAGGCGGACGATGTGCGAGCGGTGCACTCGCACGAACCGGGCCGGGTCGAGCGAGGCCGCGAGCGCCGAGAGCGTCTGGTGCTTCAGGTACGTCCTGCCGCCGCTCTTCAACGCGACGTAGTCGTCCTGGGCCTCCGCGGCATCGAGCTGGTCGGCCGGGATGAGATGGACGCGGCTGCCGTCCCGGACGACGATGCGGGTCGCGAACGTGCCTTCGGGCCGGGCCGCCGCGGCGACCGTCGAGGCCGCCACCGTCTCCCCGCGGCGCAAACGCTCGCGCGCGCGGGCGACGGCCGCCGCGATGCGCTCCGGGGAGAACGGCTTCAAGACGTAGTCGACGGCGTGGACGTCGAAGGCCTTCACAGCGTGCTCGTCGTAGGCCGTCACGAACACCACCGCGATGCCCGGCTCGAGCAGCTCGAGCACCTCGAACCCGTTGAGCTTCGGCATCTCGATGTCGAGAAAGACGATATCGGGAGAAAGCTCCCCCGCCGCGCGGACGGCCTCGAACCCGTTGGCGCACTCGCCGAGGATGCGCACGCCGCCGACCGTTCCGAGGTGCTCGCGCAGGATCGTGCGGGCGGGCTCCTCGTCGTCGACGATGAGGACGCCCACGGCGTCATCGTCGCTCACGCCGACATCTCCGCCGGCACCGAGATCACGACGAGGTACCGGTCGCCGAGCGGCCTGGCCGCGAACATCGCGCTGTCGCCGTACCGGGCGGCCAGGCGCTGGCGCACGTTGGTGAGCCCGCGGCCGCTGCCCCGACGCACGGGGCTCTCGGGGTCGAAGGGATTCTCGATCAGGATCCTCACGCGGCCGCCGCCGCAGGCAATGCCGAGGCGCACCTTTCCGCCGTCGACCCGCGTCGCGATCCCGTGCCGGACCGCGTTCTCGACCAGAGGCTGGAGCAGCAGGGGCGGAATCAGGCAGCCTCGACCGCGCTCGTCGAGGTCCTCTTCGACGTCGAGACGCGCGCCGAACCGGAGCTCTTCGACGGCGAGGTAGGAGCGCGACAGCGCCAGCTCCTCGCCGATCGAGATGCTCGCCTTCTCGCCGAGCGCGAGGCTCTTGCGCAGGAAGTCGCCGAGCAGCACGCACATCTGCTGGGCGCGCGGCGGGTCGCTCCCGGCGAGCGCCGAGATGGAGTTCAGGCTGTTGAAGAGAAAGTGCGGGCGGATCTGGGCCTTGAGCGCCGCCAGCTCCGCCTCCCGCGCCAGGATCGTGAGCTCCGCCTCCCGCTGCTCGGACTCCCGGGCCGCCTCCATGGCGGCGAGCACGTAGTGCATGGCGACCGAGAGCAGGTAGAGCAGGACGCCCGCCGCGAAGAGCGAGGGGACTTCCGCGTCGTACTGCACCGGCAGCGCCTCCCACCCGGGCGCGAGCGCCAGCAGACGCGCCAGGCCCGCGCCGAGGACGACCCAGACGCTGCTCGTCAGGAGCGCCGCCACCCCGTGCGTCGCGAGCAGCAGCGAAAGGCGGGTCGCCTTCACCGGAAGGCGTCGGCACGGGTACCAGGCCGAGAGGCCCATGAAGGCGAACGCGAGGGTCAGCGGGAAACCAAGCGCCGCCGCCGGGCCGAGCGCGAGGGCTCCGGGCCGCGCGAGCAGCCCCGTGAGGATCAGGCCGAGCGGCGCGCAGGCGGCGAGGTACGGGAGCAGGCGGCCGCGGTGAGCGAGGATGGGATGCATGGCTCAGTCGACGTCGGTCGTTGCGTGACGGCTCTGCATGGCCCTAGTTCTTCACTTCCACGCCGCCCATCAGGATGAAGCCGTTGATCCGCAGGATCTTCGGAGCCCCTTCCGCCGGCGCGACCATCCGCGCCTTCATGTCGACGCCGCCGAGCAGCGGCGTGACGTTCAGCTCGACCCTCCAGGTCTCCGGCACGCGAAATACGCAGCCGCCCATCATCGCGAAGATCTCGACGCTCGCGCTGTCGCTCGCGATCGTGGTCCTGCGCAGGTCGATGTCGAAGGCGCCGGCGATCACCGTGACCGTTCCACCGCGGAAGTCCGAGGTCTGGACGATGCGGTGACCGCCGCCGCAGAGCGCGAACTCGCTCAGGGCAGGCGGTCCGCCCGAACCCGCCGGGGCGCCCGGCGCCAGGCTGGCCGGCCCACCGCCCATCGAGCCCGTCATCGCCGCCGGTACGCGCGGCGAGGCCGCCTGCCAGATCACGTAGAGGCCGAGGGCCACGAGCGCGAACGGCCAGACCTTGTGGAAGGACACCCAGAAGAAGCCGAGGTTCCTCAGGAGAAAGAAGGAACCGATCACGACGAGGATGAGGCCGCCGACCCTCTGGCCCGGCCGCGCGGGCATCAGCAGCCGCGAGAGGCCCGGCCCGATGAGGAAGAGCGGCCAGTAGTCCCAGAGGCTGCCCGCATCGATCACGTGGAAGTTGTCGAGGATGAACAGGGCTCCCAGCAACAGCAGGAGCACTCCCGTGATGATCTTCTCGTTGATCCGGAAACCCTGAGCGTCGTTCATGGGGCGTCCTCCAACGACACGCTACGAGAGCCGCACGGAGGTGTCTCTCTCTTTTCGGCCAACGGCGTCTTATTGCCGGCGAACGGATGTTATTCTTCGGTCGCGAAGAGGAGAAGGAACCATGGCCACCCAAGTCATCATGCCGCAGATGGGCGAGTCGATCGCCGAGGGAACCATCACGAAGTGGTTGAAGAAGGTCGGCGACGCGGTCAAGCGCGACGAGCCGATCTTCGAGATCTCGACCGACAAGGTCGACGCCGAGATCCCGTCGCCCGTCGCCGGAACCCTGATCGAGATCAAGGTCCAGGAGGGCGCGACCGTCGCCATCAACACGGTCGTCGGGGTGATCGGCGAGGCGGCCGAGAAGCCCGCCGCGGCCCCCGCTTTGGCGGCGGCACCGGCCGTCGCCGCCGCGCCGAAGGCGCCGGAGCCCGCGCCCGTCGCGCCGCCTCCGCCCGCCCCGGCTCCGGCCGCACCGGCTCCCCCTGCGCCGCCAGCAGTGCGCGCGCCCGCGCCTCCCGCCGCCGCCCGTCCGGTCCCCGTCGAGGCGACCGGCGGCCAGGTCGAGTCGATCGAGGAGCGCATCCGCCGCCGTTCGTCCCCGCTCGTCCGCAAGATCGCCCAGGAACACGCGATCGAGGTCGGCGAGGTCGACGGCACGGGCATCCACAACCGCGTGACGAAGAACGACATCCTTTCCTACATCGAGAACCGCAAGGTGGCCTCGGCCCCGGCGGCGGCCGCCGCCGCACTCGAAGCCCCGGCGCCCGTGGTCGGCAGGGCCGAGCCCGCGCCGGCGCCCGTGCCGCGCCCGGCCATCTCGGTGACCGACCGCGACGAGGTCGTCGCGATGACGAAGATCCGCAAGATCACGGCCGAGAACATGATCCTCTCCAAGAGGACCTCGGCCCACGTCACGACGGTCTTCCAGGTCGACTACACGAACATCGCGCGGATCCGGTCGAAGCACAAGGACGACTTCCTCGCCAAGAACGGCGTCAAGCTGACGTACCTGCCCTTCATCTTTCGCGCCGCGATCCAGAGCCTGCGCCAGTTCCCGCAGGTCAATGCGTCCATCGACGGCGAGTCGATCGTGTACCACAAGGACATCCACCTCGGGATGGCGGTCGCCCTCGACTGGGGCCTGATCGTGCCCGTGATCAAGAACGCCGACGAGAAGTCGATCCTCGGCCTCGCGCGCGCCACGCAGGACCTCGCCGAGCGGGCGCGGACCAAGCGCCTGAAGCCCGAAGAGATCCACGGCGGCACGTTCACCGTCACAAATCCGGGCGTCTTCGGCTCCCTCTTTGGAACTCCGGTCATCCCGCAGCCGCAGGTCGCGATCCTCGGCGTCGGCACGATCGAGAAGCGCCCCGTCGTCGTCGCCGACGAGCACGGCCAGGACGCGCTCGGCATCCGCACCGTCGGGTACCTCGCGCTCTCCTTCGACCACCGCCTGATCGACGGCGCGGACGCGGACAAGTTCATGGCGAGCATCAAGACGACGCTCGAATCCGGAGAGTTCGACCTCGGATAGTCCCCGTCCGATTCCCCGGCTCGGGCGCCGGGCGAGCGCGGCGATCTTTCTCGTCGCGCTCGCGGTCCGGGTCGTCGCGACCGCCGTCGCCGGTTTCGCGACCGCCCGGTTTCCCGACGCCCCGGCATACGTGATGGGCGCCCGCGCGCTCGCGGACACGGGGCAATACCCGCGCCGGACCGACCCCACGCTTCACATCTTCCGGCCCCCAGGGTACCCGGCGTTTCTCGCCCTCGTGACGCTCGGGCATCCGGAGCGCACCCCGGTCGCCAAGCTCGCCAACGACGTGCTCGGGGCCCTGGCGGCGCTCATCGTCGCGGCCTTGTCGGCGCGGATCTTTCGACGGCGCCGGCTGGCGATCGGCACCGGTCTGATCGCCGCCTTCTGCCCCACACAGGTCCTCGTTGCCCTCGACATCCAGTCGGAACCGCTTTTCCTGGTGCTGCTTCTTTCCGCCGGCTACCTCTTCCTCGCCGCGACCGATCGCCCCTCCTCCAACCTCGCGGTCGCCGCAGGCGCGTTTCTGGCCGCCGCGGCGCTGACGCGCTCGTCCGCGCTCGCGCTGCCGCCGCTGCTGCTCGGAGCGCTCTGGGATCGGCGGGTTCCCTTCCGGGCACGTGAGCACATCGTCCTTTCGGCCCTGCTCGGCTTCGGCGCCGTGCTCCTGCCGTGGACGGTCCGGAACGCGCTGGTCTTTCACGAGCTGATTCTCGTCAACGACGGCGCCGGGTGCGTCTTCTACGGGCGCAATGCCGACGTGGCGCTGGAGGCCGCCAACGCGCGGAATCGCGCGGAGATCGACCGGGCGGCGCTGCGGATCGAGAGCGCGCTGCGCGGTCGCATCGCGAGCCTCTCCGCCGAGGTCCAGGACTCTCCATCCCGACTCTCGCGCGCGCTCGTGCGGGCGGCGTTGGAAGAGCGCCGCGCAAACCCTGAGGGCACCGTCCGCCTGCTGACCTGGAAGACGATGACCTGGCTGCGGCCGTACCCCGATCCCCGTTACTGGCCGGGCTGGGCGGTCGCCGGAGTCGGAACGTTCTTCGTCGTTCTCTACGTCCTCGGCGGGCTCGGATTCGCGCGCGCCGAGCGCCCCGGCGTGCGGGTGTTCTGCCTGGTATTCCTCGCCGTCACGATGCTCGAGCACGTCGCGCTGGAGGTCAACTGGAGGTACCGCACGACGTACTGGGACCCGGTCCTCATTTTGTATGCGGCCTACGGCGCCGCCACGGTCTCGGCGCGGCGGCCCGAGCCGCCCCGGGCACCGTGATCGCGCAGGCGCTCGTTCGCGTCCGCACGCTCGCCTACCGCCTCGCCGGGCCGGCGGACCGGGCCTGGCGCGCCCTGGCGGGGAAGGATCCCCTGCCCCCCCTGTGGCTGCGGCGCCATACGGGACCGGTCTCGCGATTCGAAAGCGCGGCGCGCGAGACGGCGCAGTTTCTCGACGGCCTCGGACTGGTCGGCCCGGACGCCCATGTCCTCGACATCGGCTGCGGCGCGGGAGCGATGGTGCCCGAACTTGCCCGGCGCCTCGGGCCGGGGGGCCGGTACGTCGGGTTCGACGTCCACGCCCCCTCGATCGAGTGGTGCCGCAACCACTACGCGAAGGACCCCCGCCTCGCGTTCTGCCTCGCGAAGATCGCGTCGGCGTACGGTTCGGCCGAGGGGCCCGCGGCCACCAGCTTTCGCTTTCCCATCGAGGACGCGGAGGCAACTCTGATCCTCGCCAAATCGGTGTTCACCCACCTGCTCGCCCCCGAGGCCGCGCACTATCTCGCCGAAACCCGGCGGACCTTGAAGCCCGGCAGCGCGGCCGTGGTCACGGCCTTTCTCTTCGAGGGCGGCGCCGAACGGCGGGCGCTCGTGCGCCGCGCTTTTCCCTTCGCCTCGGACGACGGAACTTTCCGCTGGCGGCTGCGGGCGAGACCGAGCGCCGCCGTCGCCTACGAGCGTTCGGCCTTCGAGCGCATCGTCCACGAGGCGGGCCTTCGCATACAGTGGATGTCGCCCGGATACTTCCCGGGCTCGGCGCACGTGACGGGCCAGGACACGCTCCTGCTCGGGCGCTGAAGCCAAAGGTAGACTGGCCCGATGGCAGCCCTCGCCCCACGCCGTCACACCCGAATGGTCCGCGCCGAGTGGCTCGACCGGATCGACTACGACCGCGCGCTCGAACGGCAGACGTCGGCCGCCGCGGAGGTGGCCGCGGGCGGTCCGGAACGGCTCCTGCTGCTCGAGCACGAGCCGGTCTACACGCTCGGCCGCAACGCGGCGGCCGCCGACATCCTCTTCACGCCGGAACGCCGACGCGACCTCGGCGTCGCGGTCCGCGAGTCCAACCGGGGCGGCAAGGTCACGTACCACGGCCCGGGGCAGCTCGTCGGCTACCCGATCCTGAACCTCTCGCCCGACCGGCGCGACGTGAAGCGCTACGTCACGGACCTCGAGGAAGTCCTGATCCGGACCCTCGCGGAGCTCGGCGTGCGGGCCGCGCGCGCGTCCACGAAGGAGCGCGTCACGTCCGTCTGGGTGGGCAACGACAAGATCGCCGCGATCGGCGTGCACCTCTCGCGCTGGATCACGACGCACGGCTTCGCGCTCAACGTCACGGACGCGCCTCTGCAGTACTTTGCCGGGATCGTCCCTTGCGGCATCACGGACGGCGGCGTCACCACCATCGAGCGCCTCACGGGCCGACGACTCGCCCCGGAGGACGTCGCGCGGGTGGTCCTGCCCCATTTCGGCGACGTCTTCGGCCGGGAGATAATCCGTCCGTGAAGAGCGATCTGCCCGCCCTCGGCCGCGCCTCCCGCCTCGAGCGGCCGGAGTGGCTGAGGGTCCGATTGAACACCACCGGCGAGTACGAGGAGGTCCGCGCCATGATGCGGCGCCTCTCGCTCGTGACCGTTTGCGAAGAGGCCCGCTGCCCGAACATCCACGAGTGCTGGGCGCGCGAGCGAACCGCCACGTTCATGCTCATGGGCGACATCTGCACCCGGCACTGCGGCTTCTGCGCGGTCGGCAAGGGAAAGCCCGCCTCGCTCGATCCGGAAGAGCCCGAACGCGTGGCCGAGGCGGCGAAGGAGCTCGGCCTCTCGCACGCCGTCGTGACGTCGGTCAACCGCGACGACCTGCCCGACGGAGGCGCGGCGCACTTCGCGGCGACGATCCTCGCGATCCGCCGGCGCATTCCCGGCTGCACGATCGAAGTGCTCATCCCCGACTTCCAGGGCGACGGCGGCGCGCTCGACCGCGTTCTCGACGCAGCGCCGGAGATCCTGAATCACAACATGGAGACCGTCGAGCGCCTCTACCGCCGCGTGCGCCCCGACGCCGGGTACGCGCAGTCCCTGGCGCTGATCGCGCGCGCCGCCCGACGCCGGAGGCGCGACGGGCTCGCGCTCAAGACGAAGTCCGGCCTCATGGTCGGCCTCGGCGAGACCGAGGACGAGGTGCTCCGGCTCCTGCGCGACCTCAAGGCCGCCGGCTGCGACATCGCCACGATCGGCCAGTACCTGCAACCGCACGAACGGCGACTGCCGATCGAGCGCTACTACACACCGGAGGAATTCGAGCGGCTGCGGCGCGAGGGCGAAGCCATGGGTTTTGCGCGCGTCGAATCGGGTCCGCTCGTCCGCTCCTCGTACCACGCCCGCCGCGCCCTCGAAGGGCCGGCGGCGTAAGGACCTCCATGCGCCAGAGCCGCCGTACGCTCCTCGTCTGCGCCTTTGCCGTCCTGGCCGCCGTCGCGGCCACGGGACAGGATCGCGCCGCCGTCCAGACCAAGAAGGTCGACCCCGTGTACCCCGAGGGCCTGTTCAAGACCGAGCGCCAGGGCAACGTGCTGCTGGCCGGACGCATCGACGCGAAGGGACAGATCAGCGACCTGCGCGTCGTCGCGACGAGCAACAACGCCTTCATCAAGCCGGCGATCGACGCCGTCGAGCAGTGGCGGTTCAAGCCGGCTGCGAAGAACGGCAAGCCGATCGAGATCTTCGCCAACGTGGGCGTCCGCTTCCGCATCCAGGGCGACAAACGGGGCTCGATCGAGATGCCCATCCTCGGCGACATCGCCATCGCACCGGCCAATGCGGCGGGAAAGGCGACCGCGCCCGAGGGCTTCCCGATCCAGCGCGGCAAGGACGCGGCCCTGCGTGCGGAGGTGCTCCTGGATCTGCCGCCGATGGGGGAGGCGCGCACGCTGACCGTGAAAGTCGAGGCGGTGTCCGCGAAGGGACGCCACGTCGCGGTCTTCCAGCCGCCCGTCGCCGTCGCCGCCCGAGCGACCGAGGTGCGGTTTCCCGTCGTCGCGCAGATCGGCAACGACTGGGAGGACGGGGTGTGGGCGCTGAAGTTCACCGTCAACGGGCTGCCGGCGGGCGGCGGGCAATTCTGGCTCGCGGCCGACCCGGATCACTTCCAGTTCGTGATCCCCCAATCGTGAGGCACGCCCGCGCCCGCCTGGCGGCCGCCGCGGTGTCCGTGATCGCTTCGGCGATCGGCTGCGCGACGAGCTCCGCGCCCGTGGCCGCCGTGCCCGCCTGTGCGGGCCTGACCCCTCCCGCACTGATCGCGGCCGGGCCGGTGGCCCTGCCCCAGAGCTACGTCGCGGCGCGCCTGGGCGCCGAAGTCGTCGAGGAGATCGTCGTCGGGCGCGACGGACGGGCCGGCACGATCCGGCTCGTCGCGACTTCGGTCCCGCCGCTTGCACCCTTCGCCGAGGCCTCGCTCCAACACGCGACCTTCTCGCCCGGGACGATCGAGGGCAACCCCGTCGCCGTCCGCGGCTGGATCAGGATGCCGATCGGCGGGATCCTCAAGACGAACCGCCGCGAGCCGCCCTACGACGCCCTGCGCGCTTTCGTCCCCGGCGGCGTTTCGAAGGAAGCGCTGTGGCAGCTGGCGGGCAGCGTGGATCGCCTGACGCTCGTCGCCCACGTCGGCAGCGCGGTGCCGCGGGGCGCCGCGCTCGTCGCGATCGCGCCCGGCGGCGCCGTGGAGACGCTGCTCGCGATCCCCGCGGCGCCCGCGCCGCTCGAGATCCGGGAGACCGTGAAGACCGGCCGCTTCTTCACGGCGGGCGGCGACTACCGCCTCGAGCTGCGCGCCGAGGGGAAGCCGCTCGCCTCGGCGACCGTGACCATTGCCTCGGGATTCGAGACCGCGATCGTCAACGCCTGCGAGCCGCTGGTCGGGCCGGAAAAAACAGGGCCGGGGAATGCCCCGGCCCGCACACGATAGCCTCGCCTCCCGGCGTTCCCGGTAGTGTAGCGCCCTCCGGCCCTATTGGAAGTCCCGGATGTCGCGAAACGGCGCTTCGGCGTCCCGGAAGTCCGGCCGGTAGTACCGGTTGGCCGTATCGAGCTCCTGCTGGTAACCGTTGAAGAGGCCGTTCGCCTCGAGAGCCGCGAGGGCCTCGCTCCACTCGCGGTCGGTGATGGAGCGGTTGAGCGCGGCGTACTTCTCGTTCTTGGCCGCCCGGTGGATCGGGTAGTACTGGGCCATCAGGGAGATGGCGACGTTGGGCGACAGCGTCTCGGCGATCCACGAAAGCGACTCGGCCACGCCCGCGGCGCCGTTGGGAAGCACGAGCACCCGCACGAGCAGGCCGCTCCGGAGCAGCCCGTCGTCGTCGATCTCGAGGCGCGAGCCCTTCTGCCGGAACATCTCGACGAGCGCCGCGCGCGCGCGCGCCGGGTAATCGGGCACCTTGGAGTAGAGCGAGCCCGCCCCGGTGTCGGCGTACTTGAAGTCCGGCAGGTAGACGTCGACCAGACCATCGAGCAGGCGAAGCACCTCGACCGAATCGTAGGCGTTGGTGTTGTAGACGATCGGAATCCGCAGGCCTCCGCGGGCCGCGAACAGGATGGCCCTGGCCATCTGCGGGGCGAAATGCGTCGGCGAGACGAAGCCGATGTTGTGACAGCCCCGCTCCTGGAGCTCCAGCATCATCTCCGCGAGCCGCTCGACGGAGATTTCGTTCGTCTTCTGCGCCGGGTAGTCCTGGCTGATCTGGTAGTTCTGGCAGTAGACGCACCGCAGGTTGCAGTTGCCGAAGAAGATGTTGCCGGCCCCGCGCGTGCCCGACAGCGAGGGCTCCTCGCCGAAGTGCGGCGTGAAGGACGACACGATCGGGTTCTCTCCCGAGGCGCAGGAGGCGAGCACTCCCGCCAGCCGGTCGTTGCCGCAGTCGCGCGGGCAGACCGTGCAGGCGCGCAGGAGCGCATGGAGCTTCTCCACGCGCTCGGCGAGCTCCCCCGTCTCGAGAAGGCGCTGGTACCCCGGCTCGGTCATCGCGCAAAAGCTTAGCATTGGGCCATGCCGGAATCCTGGACCACCCGCCGGACGCGCTGGGGCTTCAACCTCTTTCCGGCGTGGCGCGGCACGGGCGCGCGCGTGACGTACATCGCGGCGGACTGGCGCGAGGTCCGGGTGCAACTGCCGCTGTCGTGGCGCACCCGCAACTACGTCGGCACCATCTTCGGCGGCAGCCTCTACGGCGCCGTCGATCCGATGTACATGATCATGCTCATCCACGTCCTCGGGCCCGCGTACACCGTCTGGGACAAGTCCGCCACGATCCGCTTTCGAAAGCCCGGCCGCTCGACGCTCTACGCCCGCTTCCGGCTCGACGATGAGGAGATCGAAAAGATTCGGCGGCTCCTGGAGACCGCGCCTTCGATCGACCGCGTCTACACGGTCGAGCTCGCCGACGCGAGCGGCGCGGTCCACGCGAGCGTCGAGAAGACGATCTACATTCGAAAGTCTCGGAGCAAGCCTGTAGACTAGCGGGCAATGATCCGGGACGTCCTGGCGTGGGCCCTCGCGACGGAGCTCGTCGGCCTCGCCATCCTCCCGCTGCTGCGCTCCTTCTTCGACAACCGGCGCGACGCGGCCCTGCTCTCGCGGCCGATCGGCCTGGCGGTCGTGGCCTACGTGGGATGGGCGCTCTCGCTCGCGACGCCGCTCGGGTTCCGGCGCTTGACGCTCCTCCTCGCGCTCGCCGCCGTGGCGGGCGCCTCATACCTCTTCCGCCGGCGCGCGGTCGGAGAATCCGCCGCCGGCGCTCCCTGGTGGTGGTGGCAGTGGGGCGACGAGGAGAAGCTCGGCGCCATCCTCTTCTGGGCCTCGACCGGCGTCTTCCTGCTGATCCGCGCGGCCGGCCCGGCAATTCTCGGCGCCGAAAAATTCATGGACCTCGCCTTCCTGAACTCGCTCGCGCGCTTTCCCGCCATGCCGCCGGCCGATCCGTGGATGGCGGGCAAGACGATCAACTACTACTACTGGGGTTACCTGCTCGCGGCCGCGCAGGCCCAGCTCTCCGGCGTCGCTCCCATGACCGCGTACAACCTCTCGGTCGCGAGCTTTGCCGGCTTCTCGTTCGCGGCGGCGGCCTCCCTCGGGCTGCGTCTCTCCAGGGGCCGCCTCGGCGTGGGGCTCGCGGCGGGAGCGGGCGCGGTCTTCGCCGGCAACCTGGCCGGCGCCCTCGACGCCTGGAACGCTCCCTTTGCCGCCGACTTCGACTACTGGCACGCCTCCCGCGTGATCGGCCCCGACAATCTCAAGACGATCAACGAGTTTCCGTTCTTCACGTTTTTCCACGCGGACCTGCATCCGCACCTGCTGGCGTTTCCCTTTTTCATCGCCGCCTTCGTGGTCGCGCACCGCTGGGTCGAGATCGGCAGCGGAAAGGGACTGCGCGCGTGGCCCTCGATGCTCCTCGTCGCTCTCGTGGCGGGGACGGCTCGCGCGGCGAATTTCTGGAACCTCCCGGCCATGGCGATCCTGCTGGTGGGCTGCGGCGTGTTCCTGACGACGCGCGGAGAGCGGGTGCCGGGCCCCGCCGGGGCCGTCATCGGCGGCCTCGCCGGCGTGGCCGCGCTGTTCGCCTCGTGGATCCTCTTCTACCCTTACACGTCCTCCTTCCAGCTCACGAACAACGGCCTCGGCCGCACGACGATGTTCTCCGGGCTGATCGAGTTTGCGGGCGTGTGGGGAATCCTCTTTGCCGTGCTGCGCGGTCGGCCTCTGGCCGCGCTCGGCGGAAGACTCGGAGACGGCCGCGCGCCGCCGCGACCTCGGCCTCGCCCTGGCCGCCGCGGCCGCGCTCGTCGCCGGCCTCGCGCTCCAGATGCCCGCCATGACCGTCGTGCTGTTCCTGGGATTCCTCGCCGCGCGCGCCGCGTGGAAGAGCCTGCGCGCCGACGGGGGCGAGGGCGAAGGCGTCTTCGCCGCATTCCTGGTGCTGCTCGGGCTCGGGATGATCGGCGGCTGCGAGCTCGTCTACTTCAAGGACAGCTACGGCGCGGACCTGCAGCGCATGAACACGATCTTCAAGTTCTACCACCAGGCCTGGCCCCTCGCTGGCCATCGGCGGCGCGGTCTTTGCCGGGCGCGCCCTGGCCGCGGGGACGCGCAAGCGCCTGGCGATCCGCGCCGTCCTGACCGTCTGCGCCCTGCTCGCGGCGCTCTGGCCTCTCAATGCGGCGGTCTCCCGGTTCCGGCAGAAGGATGGACCGCTCTCGCTCGACGCGCGCGGTCCCCTTGCTCGCAGGAGCGCCGGCGACGCCGCGGCGATCGACTGGATGATGCACAACGCCCACGTGGGCTCCGTCGTCCTCGAAGCCTCCGGCGACCCGTACTCGGAATTCGCGCGGATCTCCTCCCACACGGGGATCCCGACGGTGCTCGGCTGGGCGAACCACGAGGGCCTCTGGCGGTCGAACGATCCGGAAGTCGCCACGCGGCAGGCGGAGATCAAGCTCTTCTACACGACGCCCGACCCCCGCGTCGCCTGGAACGCGATCCGGCGATACGGGGTCACGCACGTCGTCGTCGGCGACATGGAGCGCCAGCTCTACGGCGGCGCCGCGGCCGTGCAGACCTTTCCCTTCCTCTCGCCGGTCTTCAGCTCGGGCGGCACGACGATCTACTCCGTCGCTCGCCCCGAGAGATGAAGATCCTGATGGCGCTGGACTACTACCGGCCGAACCATTCCGGGCTGACCCTCGTCGCCGAGCAGCTCGCGGCCGGGCTCGCGCGCCGCGGACACACGGTCTCCGTGCTCACGCACCAGCACCTGCCCGAGCTGCCGTTCGAGACCGAGGAGGACGGCGTGCGCGTCATCCGGGCCACGGTCGCCGGCCGGCTCGGAAAGGCCCTCGTCTCGCCCGCCATCCTCGCGCGGGCGCTCGCCGAGGTGCCGCGGTCCGACGTCCTGCACCTGCACGTCCCGCTCGTCAACGCCGTGCCGCTCGCGTTCATCGCCTCGACCCAGGGCGTGCCGATCGTCGTCACGTACCACTGCGACCTGCAGCCGCCGTCGGGCCTCGGCCAGCGCTTCGTCGAGGTCGTGGCGCGCGCCTCGCAGGATTTCGCGCTCGAGCGGGCCAACCGCGTCATCGCGAACACCGAGGACTACGCGCGCCACACCCGTCCCGCTCGTGGACCGGGCCGAGAAAGTCGGATGGATCCTGCCGCCCGTGCGCGAGCCGGCCGCGACCGGCCGCCCGGCCGAAGAGGTTCGCCGGGACCTGAAGATCGCGGGCCGCCCGGTCGTCTTCTTCCTCGGCCGCTTCGCCGAGGAGAAGGGATTGCCCGTGCTGCTCGCGGCGTTCCCGGACATCCGCCGCCGGTTTCCCGGCGCCGCGCTCGTTCTCGCCGGAGCGCAAAGAGTCGCCGGGGAGTCGGTCTTCGACCAGGTCGCGCCGCTGATCGCGGACCCGTCCTCGGGAGTGACGGCCACCGGAACGGTGCCTCCGGAGACGCTGGCCGACCTCTTCACGATCGCCGACGTGCTCGTCCTTCCCTCGATCAACTCGACCGAGTCCTTCGGCCTCGTCCAGGTCGAGGCCATGCTGCGCGGCGTCCCCGTCGTCGCCTCGGATCTTCCCGGCGTCCGCCAGCCCGTCCGCATGACCGGCATGGGCGAGATCGCCCGGCGGGGCGACGCGGCGGACCTCTCCCGGCGGATTCTCGCCGTCCTCGAGGCGCCCGAGCGCTACCGGCGGCCCCACTCCGAGATCCAGGCCCTGTTCTCTCCGGACCGCGCGCTCGATGAGTACGAGGCCGTCTATCGGTCCGTCGCCGGGAATGGAGGATGAGGCCCGACGAGACGACCGAGCGGATCCTGCGCGCGCACCTGCGCGAGATGCCTTTCCACCGGATCCTCATCCGCACCATCGAGGCGCGGATCCTGCTCGCGACCCCGCTGCCCCGGCCGGTCCTCGACATCGGCTCGGGCGACGGCCACTTCGGCTCGATCCTCTTTCCCGACGGCGCCGACGTGGGCCTCGACCGCGGCCTCGCCGACCTCGCCGAATCGCGGGGGCGCGCCGTGTACCGGCTGCTCGTCGGCGCCGACTCGGGCGCCATGCCCTTTGCCGACGGGCACTTCGCCTCGGTCGTTTCGAACTGCGTCTTCGAGCACATCCCCGACATCGATCGGACCATCGCAGAGATCGGGCGCGTGCTCCGGCCCGGCGGGGTCTTCGCGTGCACGGTCATCGGCGACCGCTTCTCGGATCTCCTCACGGACGCGGGCGCGTGGCGGCGCTGGGGCCTCGGCGGCGCCCACCGCGCGTACCTCGACTGGTACAACCGCAACGCGGCGCACTTCCACTTCGACTCGCCCGACGTCTGGAGGGCGCGCTTTGCCCGCGCCGGCCTGGACGTGAAGAGCTGGCGCTACTACCTGTCGCCGGAGGCAACCCGCGTCATGCACCGGGACCACTACCTGAGCCTGCCCCACCTGCTCGCCCGCAAGCTGACCGGCCGCTGGGTTCCCTTCCCGGCGCTGACGGACACCGCCTTCTGGGTGCAGCGCTTCGGCCGCCTCGCCGAGGAGCCGGCGCCGGAAGTCGGCTCCTGCATCGCGTTCACATGCACGCGGAGGGCGGATTCTCCTGTAGAATGAGCGCTTTAGACGCGATGCGCTTGCGAACAAGAGCCTGAACCGAGTGTCAACCAGCCTGTCTCGCGAGCGCGCACGCGCGTTCCTTTTCGGTCTGCTCCTCGTGGGCGGAATCTTCCGCTTCCAGGGACTCGCCTGGGACGCCGGCCACCACCTCCATCCGGACGAGCGCTTCATCTCGATGGTCGAGGAAAAGATCGCCTTCCCGAAGTCGGCGGGCGACTACTTCGACTCCAGGCGCTCGACCCTCAATCCCTACAACCGCGGCGAAGGATCCTTCGTCTACGGAACCCTCCCGATGGTGCTCGCCAAGGCCATCGCCCAGCCCTTCGGCAAGGCCGGATACGACGGGACCTACAAGATCGGCCGGGCGCTCTCGGGCGTCTTCGACCTGCTGACGGTCTGGCTCGTCTATCGCCTGACCCGGCGCTTCACCAACCGGCGCGCCGCGCTGTTCTCGGCCGGGTTGATGGCCTTCTGCGTCCTCGGGATCCAGCTCTCGCACTTCTGGGCCGTCGACACGTACCTCACGACCTTCTCCGCGGCGGCGATGCTCGGCGCGGTGCGCATCGCCCAGGATCGCTCGGGGCGCGGCGGCGACCTGCTCACGGGGATTGCGTTCGGCCTGGCCGTCGCCTGCAAGATCACGGCGCTCGCTCTGCTGCTGCCGCTCGGTCTCGGGGTCCTCGTGCTCCTGCTGCGCCAGGGCAAGCCCTTCGGGCCGGCGCTCGGCCGCGCGATCCTGCGCGGCGCCTCGATCCTCGTGCCGGCGGCAGTGGTCGTCCGGGTCTTCCTGCCCTACGTCTTTCTCGGGCCGAGCGTGCTCTCGTTCCGTCTCGATCCGCGCTGGGTGGACGACCTGAAACGGATCTCCCAGCTGTCGCAGTCGGTGGCGGGGTTCCCGCCCGCGCTGCAGTGGGCGGGGCGCACGGTCTTCTTTCCGATCGAGAACTTCGTGCTCTGGGGCGCCGGTGTGTTCTTCGGGATCTCGGCGATCTTCGCTGCGGCCTGGACCGTGGCCGCGATCGTGCGGCGTCGGGTGTTCGACCTCGCGCCGATCCTCTTTTACGTTCTCTTCCTTTTCGGCTACCACGGCTTCACGATGGTGAAGTCGGTCCGGTACTTCTATCCCGCTTACCCGGGCCTCGCGGTGCTGACCGGCGTCCTGTTCTCGTCGCTCCTCACGGGTTCGCTCATGCCCCGCCTGTGGCGCGCCATCGCCGTGGGCGTTCTCGCCGGTACGTTTCTCTGGGCCCTGGCGTTCACGCACATCTACCGCGTTCCGCAGACGCGCGTCGCGGCCACCGACTGGATCTACACCCACATCCCGGCGCGCAAGACGATCGTCAACGAATCCTGGGACGACGGGCTGCCCCTGCCCAAGCCCGGCTACGACCCGGGCTCTTACGCGGGGCCGCCGGCGATGCCGCTCTTCGATCCCGACTCGCCGCAGAAGGCCGAGCTCGTCGTCAAGGCGCTGACCGAGGCGGACTGGGTTGCCGTCACGTCGAACCGGGTTTACGCCAACGTCACGCGCGTGCCGTCGGTCTTTCCGATGTCGATCGCGTACTACCGCGCGCTGTTCGACGGCAGCCTCGGCTTCGAGCGGGCCGCGGACTTCACCTCCTACCCCTCGCTCGGGCCCCTGCACATCTCCGACGACCGCGCCGAGGAGCAGTTCACCGTCTACGACCATCCGCGCGTCCTGCTCTTCCGGAAGACCGCGAAGTTCTCGCCGGGCCAGGCGCGCAAGCTGCTGCTCGCGGCCATGACCAAGACGCCCCCCACGATGAACGACTGGGAGCGCTGGCCCCGCGCGCTGCGGCAGGTCAGCGCGCCCGTGCGCCCGGACCACCGCCCCGAGGCCGCGCACGCGCCTTCGGTCGAGCCGACGGAAGTCCCGCCGAGCTCCCTCTGGGCCGCGATCGTCTGGTACCTCGCGATGCTCCTCGTCGGCGTCGCCGCGTGGCCCATCGCCTGGACTCTCTTCCCGCGCCTCCAGGACCGCGGTTTCGGCTTCTCGCGCCTGCTCGGCCTCGTGCTCGCGACCTACGCGATGACGGTCGGCCTCACCTTCCGGGTGATGGGCAACGGCCGCGCCGCAGCCGTCGTGTGCCTGGCCGCCCTCGCGTTCGTCTCGGCGGTGATCGCGATCCGCGAGCGGCACGACCTCCGGCGCTTCCTGCGCGAGCACCGCCGCCCGCTCATCCAGAGCGAAATGGTCTTCGCGCTCGGCTTCCTGCTCTTCCTCGGGCTGAGGGTCTTCAACCCCGAGATTTACTGGGGCGAGAAGCCCATGGACTTCTCGATCCTGAACATCCTCGTCCGCACGCGCGCGCTGCCCGCGTCGGACCCGTGGCTGGCGGGAGCGCCGCTCGGCTACTACACGTTCGGCCAGGAAATGGTCGTGTTTCTGACGCTGCTGACCAACCTTTCGACGCGCCTGACGTTCAACCTCGCCTTCGGCATGCTCGGCGGAACGATCCTCCAGGGGGCGTTCTCGCTCGCCCGCAGCTGGGGCGGCCGGCTCCGGGCCGGGATCGCCGGCGCAGGGTTGACGCTGCTCGTCGGCAATCTTTCCGGGCTGCGCGAATGGCTGGTGAACAAGCGGACCCTCGACTGGGACTACTTCTGGGCCACCTCGCGCGTCATCAAGGACACCATCAACGAATACCCTTTCTGGAGCCTGGCGTTTGCCGACCTCCATGCCCACGTGCTCGCGATCCCGATCTTCCTTCTCTTCTGTGCCGCGGCGCTCCACCTGGTCCGCCTCCATGGAGACCCCGTCGCGTCCTGGCGCGCGCGCCTCGTCGGCGCCGTGCTGCTCGGCTTCCTCGGCGCCGCGCAGGCCCTGACGAACGCCTGGGACGTCCCGCTGCTCTGCGGCCTGCTCGGCCTCGTCGCCCTGACCGCCGCCCTGATGCCCGCGAAGCTCTCGCTGGCGGGGCCCGGCCGCGCCGCGGCGGCGATCGCCGTCGCGGCGGCTTCGGGCTACGCGCTCGCCCGGCCTCTGTGGGTCCGGGTCGGGGGCGCGCCGGGCATCGGCAGGAACCTCGAGCCCTCCGCCTCGGGCCCGGACCAGCTCACCGTGTTCGGCCTCTTCTTTTTTCTCGCGCTCGCCTGGTGGTTCGCCGCCGCTGTGGCGGGCCGCGGCCCGCGCCTGGTGCGGTGGGCGCTCGTGGCCGCTGCGGCGCTCTTACTCGCAGGGCTCGCCGTGCGCCGGCCCGACTGGTTCCTCGCTGCCGGCGTCGCGCTCTTTCTCGTCGCTTTCTTCGCGTTTTCCGAGACGCGCGACGATCGGCTCGCCATCGGGTTCATCGCGACCGCGTTTTTCCTGGTGCTCTTCTGCCAGCGCTTCTACATCTACGACCGGATGAACACCTTTTTCAAGCTCTACCTCGAAGCCTGGCTGCTCTTTGCGGCGGCCACCGCGGCCCTCGTCTTCCGGGCGCGCGAGCGGCGCGGGGTGATCGACGGCTGGGCCCTCCCCGCGCGCGCCGGCGCGGTCCTGCTGACCGCCGCGGGCCTCTTCACGACCGCGACGGCGGGCCGCGCCGCCGTCAGCCGGCACTTCGCGCCGTACACGGGGCCGTCGCTCGACGGCCTCGGCTACCTCGAGAAGCTGCATCCCGGCGAATACCGCGCGGTCGTCTGGCTGCGGCGCACCGTCGAGGGAACGCCGGTGCTGCTCGAGGCGCAGGGCCCGTCCTACCAGGACTTCGGGCGCATCTCGATGCTGACCGGACTGCCGACCGTTCTCGGCTGGGACTACCACGTCAAGCAGCGCGGCAACTCCGACACGGAGATCGAGGCGCGCCGCCTCGCGGTCAGGGCCATTTACTCGGAAACGGACGCGTCGCGCGCGACGCCCTTCCTCAGGCGCTACGGCGTCGGCTACGTGTACGTCGGCTGGCTCGAACGCAAGACCTATCCCGCGGCGGGCCTCCAGAAGTTCCGCACGGAGAAGGCGCTGTTCGAGCTCGCCTACGAGAATCCGGAAACGCAGATCTACCGCGTGGTCGGGGGGCCGGCGCAGGACGTGCTCCTTCCGGCCCGCGAGTCCCTGCCCGCGGCGGCCGCGGCCGCGGGAGAGCCGCAGGACGAGCCCGAGGAAAAGCCCACCATCCTGGAAAAGGCGGACACGACGGAACCCCCGTTCGCGAACCTGCGCGAGCCCCGGGGCATCGCGGTGGACGCGCGCGGGCGCGTCTGGGTCGCAGATTTCGGACACTCCCGCCTCCGGATCTTCGATGCCGACGGCGGCTCGCTCGGCGGCTGGGGCGGGCGCGGCAGCGGCGAATACGGTTTCAAGGAGCTCTGCGGCGTCGCGATCGAGGGCGACGCGCTCTACGTTGCGGACACGTGGAACGGCCGGATCCAGGGCTACACGATCGCCGGCCTGTTGCGCGCCTCGGTCGGCGAGCTGTACGGGCCGCGCGGCGTCGCCGTGGCGCCCGACGGCCGCGTCTGGGTCAGCGACACGGGCAACCACCGCGTCGTCTCCTACGATCCCCTGCTCCAGGATCCGAAGAGCATCGGCAAGCGCGGCACGGCGGCGGGCGAGTTCACGAGCCCGGTCGGGATCGCCGCGGCGCCATCCGGCCTGATCTACGTCGCCGACGCCGGCAACCACCGTATCCAGGTTCTCTCGGCGACGGGGGACCTGGTCGGGAGCCTGCCCTTCGAGGGCTGGGCGGGCAGCGCCGAGCCGGGCCTGGCGGTCGACAAGGACGCAACGATCTACGCCACGGACCCCGGGACGGCCGCCGTCGTCGCCCTCGACCCGTCGGGCGTGGTCAAGCGCCGGATCCTGGTCGACGACGCGGGGCACAAATTCGAGAGCCCGACCGGTATCGCCGTCGACCGGAAAAACCGTATCCTCTACGTGGTCAACTCCGGAAACGCCTCGGTCGCCAAAGTTTCTCTGTCGGACAGGAGGACTCCTTGAACGATGCCGGGCTCGCCCGGTCCCCGGAGCGCTCGCGGCTGACGGCCGGCGCCCTGCTCTTCATCGCGATCCTCGCGATCGCAGCCGGCCTGACTCGTTTCTGGGCGCTCGGCGCGCGTCCGCTCCACCACGACGAATCGATCCACGCCTACCAGTCGTGGTCGCTCTCGCGCGGCGGCGACTGGCGCTACGACCCGGCCTACCACGGCCCGTTTCTCTATTACGTCAACGCGCTCGTCTACAAGGTGTTCGGCGCGACCGATTTCACCGCGCGCCTCATGCCCGCAATCTTCGGCCTGATCCTGATCGGATTCGCCTGGCCGCTGCGGCGCTGGATCGGCAAGCCCGCGGCCGCGGTGTACGCCGTCCTGGTGCTGACCTCGGCGCACTTCACGTACTTCTCGCGGTTCATCCGGGAAGACCTGTATTCGCTCGTCTTCACGTTCGCCACGATCATCGCCTTCCAGCGCTTCCTGGAGACCGACCGCTCGAAGTGGCTGATGCTCTCGGCCGCCGCCTTCGCGTTCGCGGGCGTGACGAAGGAGAACGCCTACATGACGGGCGTCCTCTTCGTCGTCTACGGGCTCTGGTGCCTCGTGCGCGGCATCGGCTCGCCCCTCGGTCCGCGGCCGCGCGCGGCCCTGCGCGGCGCGGTCGGGTGGACGTTCCAGCACCTCGTGCCGATCATCACGGCCGGCGTTCTCTTCCTGCTCATCTGGTCCACGATGTACACGGCGTTCGGGAAGTACCCCGGAGACTGGCTCGCGATCCCGAAGGCCGTGAAGTACTGGATGGGCCAGCACGCCATCGCGCGCATCCCGGGCCCCTGGTACTACTACTTCCCCCAGCTGGCGTACTACGACACGGCGATCCTGCTCGCCGCGTGCTTCGCGTTTCCGTGGAGGGAGTGGCGGCGCGATCCGCTGCTGCGAGCGGTCCTTCTGCTCGCCCCGATCACCCTCGTCGCCGGGCTCTACAAGGCGATGCGCCCCGAGTCGCCCATGCTGCCCGCATGGGGGGCCCTGCTGCTGGCGCTCGCGGCCGCGGCCGTGGCGCTCTTCGTGTGGAAGGACCCCGATCCGCCCGAGACGCCCCTCTTCGTGCGCTTCGTCGCGTTCTGGGCCGTGGGATCGCTCGCGATCTACGGCTGGGCGCGGGAGAAAGTGCCCTGGCTCACGGTGCACCCGCTGCTGCCGCTCACCATCCTCGCCGCGCTCGGCGTGGTGCGGCTGTGGGGCGTCCGGCGCCGGCCCTGGGCGGCCGTCGCGCTGGCGGCGACCGGACTCCTGCTCGTGGTGAACACGAGCGGCATGTACCTGGCCGCGTTCCGATACGGCGCGCACGACAAGGAGAAGGAGCCCGGCCACGCCGAGATGCTCGCCTACGTCCAGACAACCAGGGACCTCGTCCGGGCCCTGTCCGCGGTGGAGACCGCAAAATCCCGCGTTCCCGCCGGGCAGCCGGTCGTCACGATCGTCGGCGAGGCCACGTGGCCGCTGACCTGGTACCTGCGCGACGTCAATGCGCAGTGGGCCTCGCGGATCGACCAGGCCACCACGCCCGTGATCGTCGGCGACTGGGATCCGGAGGGCGCTCTCGAGAAGCAGCTCGCCTCCAAGTACGACGCCAGGCGGGTGCCGATCCGCGCCTGGTGGTTCCCGGAGCCGTCGAAGGAAGGCGGCGTCTCGCGCCCGACCCTTCGGGACGCCTTGCGCTGGTGGCTTTTCCACGAGATCTGGAGCCCCATCGGGTCGCAGGACGCGACGTTCTTCGTGCGCAAGGACCTCGGCGGCACGGGGCTCCTCGAACCGCTGCAGCTCCAGGTCCAGGACACGTCGTCGCGCGACTACCCCTCCGACGCAACCGAGCTTCCGGCCCCGCGCGTCTTCGGGACGGCCGGCCCCGGTCCCGCCGAGTTCGCCGAGCCGCGCGGAGTGGCCGCGGACGGGAGCGGCAACATCTACGTGGCCGACTCGAAGAACTCGCGCATCGAGGTCCTCGATCCGAACGGCGGATTCCTGCGCGCGATCGGGAACAAGGGACCGGGCGACGGCCAGCTGAACGAGCCCTCCGGCGTCGTCGTCGGGGCGGACGGGGTGGTCTTCGTGGCGGACACCTGGAACCACCGCATCGCGCGCTTCGGGCCGAACGGCGAGTGGGGCGGCGTCTGGACCGATCCGGAGAAGGCCTTCTTCGGGCCGCGCTCGCTCGTCCTGTCCCGCGGCGCCCTCTACGTCTCGGACACCGGGAACAAGCGCATCGTGCGCTTCGACGCGGCGACCGGCGCCGTGACGGGCCGCTGGGGCGGGGCGGGCTCCGATCCGGGGCAGTTCATCGAGCCCGTGGGCCTGGCCGCCGACTCCTCGGGCCGCATCTACGTGGCCGACACCGGCAACCATCGCATCCAGGTCTTCGACGCCGACGGCAAGTTCCTGCGGCAGTTCCCGGTCTACGGCTGGAAGGACTTCTACACCGAGCCCTACCTCGTGATCGGGCCGGGAGACAGCGTCCTGCTGACCGATTCGTGGAAGGCGCGCCTCGCCCAGTACGACGCGACCGGCGCGTTCCTGAAGTCGTTCAAGTCCGACGCGTTGAAGCGCCCCACCGGCATCGCGCTCGACGCCTTCGGACATGTCCTCGTCACCGACCGCGACCTGAACCGCGTCCTGTCCTGGCCGCTGGACGCGCTGCGCTAGTCATGACTTTGCTGAAAGGGAGCACGACTGCAATGACCAAGCCACGGTGGAACGTCGTATTGCCGCTCGTCGGCGTCGTCCTTGCTCTCGTTTCCGCTTCCGCCTGCAAGCGCCAGGAGAAGCCCGGCGGCGCGGGCGCGGCATCGCCGCCGGCCGCCGCCGCGTCGCCGGCCCCTCGTCCCGTCGACGCGCCCCCGGTGATCCTGTCCTCCCCGGAGCCCGGAAAGGGTCCGTGGGCCGGGCTCGCCGAGCCGCGGGGCGCCGCGCTCGACGGCAAGGGCCGCCTCTGGGTCAGCGACTTCGGACACTCGCGCGTGGCGATCTTCGACGGCGCCGGCGGATCCCTCGGCGGATGGGGCGGCGTGCGCGGCAACGGCAAGTTCCAGATGCAGGACCCGGCCGACGTCGCGGTGCATGGTGACGATGTGTACGTCGCGGACACCTGGAACGGCCGCGTGCAGCACCTGACGACGTCCGGCCAGTTCCGCGACACGGTCGTCGAGGGCCTCTATGGGCCGCGCGGCGTGGCGGTCGGGCCCGACGGCACGGTCTGGATCGCCGACTCCGGAAACAACCGCATCGCCATCGTGGCGGCGGGCCAGCCCGTGCGCTACGTCGGCAAGAGCGGCGCGGGCGCGGACGGCCTCTCCTCGCCCGTGGGCCTCGCCGTGTCCGCTTCGGGCCGCGTCTACGTCGCCGACATCGGGAACCATCGCATCCAGGTCCTCGGCGCCCAGGGCAAGTTCGAGCGCGCGATCCCGGTCGCCGCATGGACGGACTCCATGGAGCCCTACCTCGCGGTGGACGACAAGGACAACATCTTCGCCACGGTCCCGGCTGGAAGCGCCGTCCTGGAAATCGACCACGCCGGCAGGGTCGTCCACAAGTGGGACGCCGACGACGCCGGCAAGAAGTTCCTGAAGCCCACCGGCCTCGCCCTCGACGCCGGAAACGGCGTGCTCTACGTGGTCGACACGGCGGCGAGCGCGATCGGGACGATCCACATCCACGCGGCCGCGAAGAAATCGTGACGCCGACGCGGCGCGCGGGCAGCCGGGGCGCGACGCGCTGGATCTACTATCTCTCCTCCATCCCGACGATCCTGCTCGGGATGCGGCCGGTCAGCGGGATCCTGCGGCTCTTCCTCGGGCTGCCCGTTCCGCTTCCTCTCGTCGTCACGCTCGACGGCGGCGCGCGGTTCCGCGTTTCGACCCGGATGGACGTCTGGATCCTCAAGGAGTCGTGCCTCGACCGCGACTACGAACGGGACGCGCGCATCGAGCCGGACTGGACCGTCGTCGACGTCGGCGCCGGGATGGGCGACTTCACGGTGCACGCGGGGCGCCTCTGCCCTGGCGGCAGGATCTACGCCTTCGAGCCCCTCCCCGAATCCTTCGCGCGGCTCGAGGAGCACCTGCGCGTCAACGGGGTCCGGAACGCGCGCGCGTTCCCGGAGGCCATCGCCGCGGCCGACGGCATGCTCGCCCTCTACACGGTCACGGGACTCTCCGGCCAGCACAGGACGGCGGGCGACGGCGCCAACCGCGCCGGCGTCCCCATCGCCGTGCGGGCCAGCACGCTGGCCTCGGCCTTCGAGCGCCTCGGCATTACTCGCTGCGACTTTCTCAAGATCGACTGCGAGGGCGCGGAATTCGAGATCCTCCTCGGCCTGCCGGAGGCGGCGCTCTCCCGGATCGCCCGCATCGCCCTCGAGTTCCACGACCATGTCACGGAGCACTCCCACGAAGAGCTCGCCGCCTTCCTCGAGACCCGGGGGTTCCGCGTGCGCGTCCATCCGAGCCCCGCGTGGCGCGAGCTCGGCTTCCTCTACGCCGAGAACGGCGCCCTCGTCCCTCAGCGCACGACGTAGACGCCGAAGTCGCGGTCGTGCTGCGACTGCGGAATGATGCGGGTCTTCCCGCCCGGATAGAGGCGCTCGAGCGCGCGCACCCGCTCCTTGTCGTTCGCCCGGTACACGAAGACGAGCGGCCGCACGGTCAGCCCCTCCGGGATCTTCGGCGGCCCGATGTTGTTGGTGTCGCTCCAGGACGGGTCGCCGAGCTCGAGCGCGATGTTGCGGGCGTCCACCCAGTAGTCGACCGCGAGCAGGTACTGCTGCCCGATCGGGACTCCCCGCGCGCGATACTGGCCGATGACTGCGGCGATCTCCATCGCGTGTTCGATGACGGCGTCGTACGACACTCCGAACTGCACGAAGTAGGACTCCGCGTTTGCGCGCATGGATGCGCTTGCCCCCGCGAGCAGCGTCACGATGCCCGCGACGCGCAGCGCGACGCGCTCTCGCAGAAACCCGCGCCACAGGTGGGCAAACGAGAGTCCCGCCAGGAGGAATACGACCGGGATCGCGTTCCCGGCCCGATTCAGGCTCGGGTTCTCCAAGGGAAAGGCAAAGACGAGGGTCGAGGGAAGCGTCAGAACGAAGAGAACGGGCAGGAGCCAGGCCCACCGCCACGCGCCGCCGATCGCGCAGCGAAACGCCAGGATGAGGCCGGCCAGCAGGAGCGCGCCGGAGATCGCATCGAGAAACGGGTCGTACTGGGCGAGCACCGTCCAGGTCGACGCACCCTTCCAGTGAAAGGCCCTCGCCATGTTCCAGAGGTTGTTCACGAAGATCGCGAGCGGGCTGCCCGTGACGGTCCTCTCGGCGCCGGTGGCGCGCGTGAGGATCCGTGCCCAGAAGAACTCCCGATGCTCACCGACGAGCGCGTACTTGAGGACCGGCAGAAAAAGGAGGGTCGCGGTCGCCCCCGCAACGGCGCCGTCCCCGACGCAACTCCATCGTCGGCCCCGGCGGCGGCCATCGAAGATTGCCGCAGCCACCGCCAGCGGCACGAGGAGCGGGACGATGCGAAACGACGTATACGTCGACAACCCGACGCCGACACCCACGCCCGCGGCGATCACGGAGCCCCGATCTCCCCGACGCAGCCAGCGCAGCAGGGCCCAGAGCACGAAGGCCGTGATCGGCACGGCATAGTCGTATTCCTGCCCCTGGCGCGCGAGCGATACGGGCCACTTGCCCCATGCGGCGAAAGCCGCCGCGGACAGACCCAGCCCCGCACCGCCGAGCTCCGCCCCGACGAGGTACAGGGCCGGGACGAGGAGGAGGCCGAACGTCGCGGTCGCGGCCTTCACCCACCGGTATCGCACCGGGAGGTCGAGGACCTCCAGGAACCCCGCGGTCCAGTAGGAATGGAACGGCGCGATTCCAAGGTTGCCGAAAAAGTAGATGCCGTGCCGCCCGCCGAGCAGGTCGCGCAAATCCTGCATCTCCTCCGCGTGGTCGCTGACCGGATTGGACGGAACGCCGGCGAGATCGTGAAAGTGGAACCAGGCCGCTATGGCCACCAGGACCGCGAGCACGGCGGCGACGAGCCAACGCGGTCCCGATCCAACGGGCTTTGCCGCCGGCCGCGCGGACGCCGGCGCCCGCGCCGGCCACCAGGCCCAGAGCCAGAAGGCGAGCGCCGCAATCCAGGCCGCCACGCCGGGAAGGCGGAATTCCTCCGCAGGCATCTTCCAGCACGTCACTCCTGCCGCCGCGAGCGACGCGACGAGGGGGATCATCCGCGGCCGCCGCGCGGGCGCGTCGAGCGGTCCGAGGGCATCGGGCGCCGGCGGATCCATCCACGCGACTGCCATCCATGCAACCAGCCCGAACGCGAGGCACGCAACGGCGCGGGCCGGCAGCGTCTGCGAGGCCATCGCGGTCGACGCGGCCACGAGCGCCGCCAGGCCGATCAGGCCCAGCCACGGCGCCACCCGGCGCAGTCCGATCGGCGTCCCGGTCGTTCTCAAGTGAGTGTGACGAGAGATTGTAGCCGCTCGGAGGGCTGGAAACGAAACAGCCGGCGTCGACGGCCGGCCGCTCGGGGTCCCTCGCTACGATGATCTAGTAACCGCCCCAGTAGAGGCCGAGTGCCTTCGAGAGGAAAATTGCCATCTGCGCCCGGGTCAGGTTCGCGTTCGGGCAATAGTTGCCGCCCCCGCAACCGCCCGTGATGCCGGAAGCCGCAAGGGCTTCGATCCACTGGAATCCGAAGTCGCCGGGAGCGACGTCATTGAACGTCGCCGAACCGGGCGCCGGACTGACCTGATACTTCCACCCGATGATGGCGCCCGCGAGCGCGATCGAGGAGTTCAGCGGTCCGGGCGTCGGCCAGACGACGTCGAGCAGGTACTCGCGCAAATAATTGTCTACCGTCGAGGATCCGATACTGTAGATGGGGATACTGGCACAGCCGCTGTTCGCCCCTCCGGTCAGCGTCGCGATGGGAGTCGAGAAGCAGGCGCCGGTATAGTCGCAGGAATAGATGTTCATGATTAGGTTGCGCGTCGCGTCGCTATTGCAGTAATCGAGCTCCGCATAGGCCAACTGGGAGCCGCCCGGGGCATGGATCCATGCGTACACGTGCGGGTAGACGAAGCTGCTGATGAAAAAGCCCCTCCAGTAGTAGCCCGTACCCTCGGGCATCCAGGTGTTCGTCCAGCCGGTGGCTGAGGAGCCGTCCGGGACAAATTCGGAGCCGCCGATCCGCACGTAATGCTCTTGCGCGGTTCCGAAATCCGGGCTCACCGGCCGCGCCTTCGGTGCTGCCGGCGCCGTGGGAGGAGCGATCGGCTTGCTCGGGACCCCGGAGTCACTATCTTGCGCATAACCATTCGCTGCAACAGCCACGACTATCGCCGCAAGGACAGGGCAAGTCTCCACGATCGCATCACGATCTCCTTTCAAAATTGCCCGGACGAACGGCTCACCGTCGGCCCGAGCCGACCTGGGAATTCCTGGAAACCACCCTCACCTGAGTCTCGATGAGACTTTCGGTCTACCATCTCGCCGGTCCCCCTCGACGGGTCCCATGGACTCTCCCATGGGATCAACCGTGTATTCCTGTATTCGCAAGCGGAGTCAGCTCCGCAACACCTTCTCCTCCATCCCGTCCATCCGCCGCTCAACGAGCTCGACGCCCTGCATCGGCGAGTGCTCCTGGTTGCCGATCTCGTACTTCCACGACCCGAAGCGGCCGCGGGAGAAGACATGGCGCAGCTCGAGAAGGGCGTGGATCTTGTCAAGTGAAGCATTTCGCTCGATCGACCGAATGCGATAGATACGGGTGCGCGGCTTGGATGAGGAGGACGGTCTCGCTGAGCGACAGGGTGACGATGGGATCAACCGTGCGTTCCCGACTTCGCCCCGGTTCCGCCCGCCACATACAGAGGTGCACAGTTGAACCCCAAGCCCCGCACGATCAGCGTCCCGGTCGTGCTCAAGAAGGTGTCGGGAGATTGTAGCCGCCGGAGGCCCGGAAACGAAACGGCCGGCCCGAAGGCCGGCCGTTCGATTTCGACCCGGGCCGACGCCAGGAGGGCCAGGCCAGTCCGAGGGCCTTGGAGAGGAAGACCGCCATCTGTCCTCGCGTGACCGGGTTGTCCGCGCAGTAGTTGCCCGAGCCGCAGCCTCCCGTGATGCCCGACGTGTAGAGAGCTTCGATGTACTGGTAGAAAGGATGGTCCGTCGGCACGTCGTTGAACGTCGGCATCGCCGGAGCAGGACTGACGACCGTGTACCACCAGACCTCCACCCCGCCGAATCGGACGCTGCCGTCGTCCACGCCCATCTGGTAGACGTCGATCTGGATGTTCGAACCGTCGTTCTCGACGTTCTGATACGCGAGGGCAGCCCCGTTGTAGTCCACGGTGCAGGGAGTCCCCGCCCCGTGCGCGGAGCTCGTGATGGTCCCAATGGTGTCGAACGTGCCATCCGCGTAGGCGCGGTAGACGTCCAGCTCGATGTTGCCCCCGGCTTCGTCGCAGGAGCTCAAGCCAACGTAGTCGATGATCGCGCCGGCGGGAATGACCACGGTCGATCCGAAGTCCGCGGGCGTGTTGCTCGAGTACTTGAAGTAGTCGCTGTCGTCCACGTTGTACGTCACGCCGGAATCAAACGGCGAGAAGGCCAGGTCCGAGATCGACGAGACCGTGTACAGGGACCCTCCGAAGGCATTCGGACCGTGGGTCCTGGAGGGCCTCACGGTTGTACCGGGCCGGGCCTGCGGATGCTGATGATGACGTGCGCCGGCAAGCGCTGAGCCCGGCAAACACATCCAGAGAAGCGCGGCGAAGCAAAGCATGCCGATCCAGGATTTCTTCGACATAAACACCTCCAAGCGCATTCTATGCGCCCGCTCGACAGCGGCACGTAGGAGCGAACACTTTTGTCCTGCAGCCCGTCAGTCGGACGATCGGAGACCCGGGAACGTGGCCAGGAAAACCGCCATCTGGCGCCGCGGCGCATTCCATGGACCGGACTCGGCCGTCGCCCCCATGATGCTCAATATCCGCTCCAGCTCAGGCCGAGCGCCTTGGCGATGAAGATCGCCATCTGTCGGCGCGTCACGGGGTTGTCCGGGCAAAAGTTTCCGCCCCCGCAGCCGCCGGTGATTCCCGAGGCCGCCAGGGCTTCGATGTACTGGTAGCCGATGTCGGCCACCGGAACGTCGTTGAAGGTCGGCGTCGGCGGCGGCTGGCTGATCTGGAGCTTGTAGCCGAGGACCGCGCCGTAGAACGACTTGTCGATAGTTCCGCTGCCCGTCGTGACTTCGAGAAGCAGCCTCCGACTGTAGTTGTTCACGGTGTAGCCGAGGGGCGCGAGGTCCACCCACATGTAGTTGCCGCAGTCGAGCGTATTGACCGGCGTCTCGATGAAGCCCAGCTGATTCCCGCAGTTGCCCAGATAGTCGCAGTCGTAGAGCGTCAGCGTCAGGGCGCCAGACAGGTCCTCGTCGCAGTAGTCGAACTCCATGTACGTGAGAAGCGCGCCGCCCGGAATGTGCGGCGTCGCCTGGAAGCGGGCCCCCGAAGAAGTCGCGTAGCGTCCGGACGGCGACCCGAAGGTCCCGTAGGTCGAAATCGAGTCTTTGGGGAGGAACTCGGCGGCGCCGATGTTGTCGTACGTCGTCCCGCCGGTTCCCCATGCGGGTGTCTTCGGGCCGGCCCCGGCGTGAACCACGAGGCTGACGGCAGCAGTCCGCCCCCCCTGGGCCCCGCCCTGCGTCGGAAGGGGCCACGCGGAAATCGCCACAGCGAAAGTCCAAACGAGCGCTTTCATAGATCCTCCTAGGTAGATGCGAAGATGCTACCCGGCACGAACGTCGAAAGCGAAACGGCCAGCCCGAAGGCCGGCCGTTGAGCTATCCGAATCAAAAGCCTCGTTGAGCGAGAGGCCGATCGCTCCGGCGATCAAGATCGCCATCTGGCGGCTTCATGCCCGCGCAGTCGCGACGGCAGGCGGGTTGCCTACTGCGCCCAGTTCAGGCCAAGAGCCTTGGAGAGAAACGGCCCCAGTCGAGCGCCTGCTCTTCCATGGAGGTGGTCGCCACCACGAGCGCCGTCAGGCCGGCGAGGCCGAGCCACGGCGCCAACCGGCGCATTCCTGTCTGGGTCTCGTTAATGTTCAAGGCGGCCCTGGGTCGGACGATTCCAGCCGCTCACGGAGCCCGAAACGAGACGGCCGGCCCGAAGGCCGGCCGTCCAGAGCAGCGATCCAGTGATCCTACCGGGGCCAGAAGAGACCGAGCGCCTTGGAGATGAAAATCGCCATCTGTGCCCGGGTCAGCGTGCCATTGGGGCAGTAGTTGCCGCCACCGCAGCCGCCCGTGATCCCCGAAGCCGCCAGAGCTTCGATGTACTGGTAACCGAAATCCCCCGGCGCCACATCGAGGAAGGTCTGCATCGCGGGCGCGGGGCTCACCTTGCGCAGCCAGTAGACGTTGAGACCGCGGACGCCGTCGGAACCATCGGTGGGGGCAGACGGGTTCTGGAGCACGTAGATCTCGAGGCTGTGATACTCGTTGGCGTTATACGGGTATCCGAGCGCCGACAACGGGTGATACTCCCACCCGCACCCGGTCTTCGCCGTGCTGGTGAAGGAGTCGATCTCCGTGTCGCCGTCGTAGAGATACATCGCCCACCGGCCTCCGACGGTGTCGCAGTTCTCGAAGGCCAGGAATTCGATGTCCACGCCCGACGGGATGCTGATCCCGCCGGCCATGTCCTCGGGACCGGCGGTCATATAGTAGAAACCGTTCCCGTCGTTGATCTTGAAAATGGTGGCCGGCTGGTACGCGACTGCCATTCCCCCGGTCCAGGTCGAGGTCACCGAATAATCGCCCAGACCGTACTCCGGGCTGTGGGGCGGAACGCCGACGATTCCTCGCGGCGCTGCCGTTGCCGACCCTTTTCGCGGGTTTGCGGCCTGAAGGGGTAACGCGAGAGCCAGACACGAGATCACCAGAGTCAGAACACCCCGCTTACGCATCCTCATTCTCCTTTTCGAACAACTGGGTTCGACCACGCGGCCGGCAACGACGATGCTCCGGTCGGTTGTTTCCTGGGGATAGCCAGTGTGCTGGAAATGATGCCTATTTTACCAGTTCTTCGACCTTTTCGGCTGGAGCTCGGCTGCTTTTCTTGCGCGCATAGGGTCAAACAAACAGCCGAAGGTGTCCAGCCCGGCCAGGACTGCGGAAAGTATCCAGGCCGGCCTCCATGTGCATCCCTCCTTACGACCGGAACACCTTCTCCTCCGCTCCGTCCATCCATCGGTCCACCAGCTCGACGCCCTGCATGAGGGATTGGTCCTGGTTGCCGATCTCGTACTTCCACGACCCAAAGCGGCCGCGGGAGAAGATGCCGCACGACTCGATCGGCGTGAATCGTATCGAGTGAAGCATTTCGCTAGCTCGAGGGAATCGGGTACGAGTGGGCCCCCGGCGCCGATGGGGTCAGCCGTGCGTTCCTGACTTCACTCCATTTCCACCCGCGAACTACAGAAATACACGATGGCCCCAAGACAAGACTCCGCAAACTGGTCCAGGGCGAACGACAGGCTCCAGCCGCTCGGCGGCCTGGGAACGAAACGGCCGGCCCGAAGGCCGGCCGCGAGGATGCGGGCGGAGGGCCTAACCTAGTTCCACTGAAGGCCCAGCGCCTTGGCGATGAAGATCGCCATCTGGCGCCGCGTCACGAAACTGTCGGGGCAGTAGTTTCCGCCGCCGCAACCGCCCGTGACACCGGCCTTGACGAGCGCCTCGACATACTGGAATCCGAAGTCCGAGGTCGGGACGTCCGGAAAGGTCGCTGTGATCGGCGCGGGGCTGACCTGGAGTTGATACTCGATGGTCACGCCGGAGAAGCTGTCGGAACCGTCGGTGGCATTCGTGATGAGGCGGATTACGAGCTGGTCACCATAGCGGCTGTTGTCCACGACGTAGCCCGCCGGGGCGAGATCGATGTAATCCGTTCCGCAGCCCGTGGTCCCGAGGTATGGCGCGAGCTCCACGCAGGAGCTTCCGAAATAACTGCACGACTGGACGGTGCCATGGAGCGAGCCGGTGCTGGCGACGCAACCGTTGACGATGACGCCGATCACCTTGGCGCCCGATGGCAGATGAGGGGTACCGATAAAGTAGCCGGCGCCGACCGTCCCGAAACGCCTGTAAGATGTGCCGCCCGAGTAAAAGGTGTCGGAGTAGTTGTCGACCCCGGGAACCTCGACCGGGGTGAACTCCGAGCCTCCCATGCGGTAGAAGCTGCTGTAGCTGGTTCCGTAGGTTGCCGGAGCCTGATCCTTGAGGGGCTGCGACGGAAGCGCGGGCCTGTTCGGCTTCACGACGCTCGGCGTCTCCTGCGCCAGCGCGGACGTCGCGAGCGCTCCGGCGACGAGAATCGCAAACGAAACGGTCTGTCTTCGATGCATGCGGTCTCCTTTGGCGCGCTGCGAATCCGCAGGCGCTTGCGGCGGGTTTGGGACTCCTGATGCTGCGAGAGGGCTCCCGGTAGGAATAGCACAGCCTAGCACACGGCCTACCTGCTCTCAGCCGCGAGACCGACCGAAGCGACCGCAGCAAACGAATCATGCCCGCTGATTTGACCAACGGTGACGAAGTTGGCGGTGGACCCGTTGGAGTGACGATCGTGGTGTGCTCCATTCAAGTAAGCGTCGTCATTGAGCGGCGAGAACTCGTATGCGGGAACCCGGTAATCGTCACGTTCTGCGTGCCGAAGTTGGGCGCGCTCTTCTGTGCCGGCCATGGTTGGCCGAACATGAGGGCGGAAGCGCCGAGACCCAACGCGACCACCCTTCCAACTCTTCCGATCGTGGTCATCGCCTACCCCCTTTTGGACTTGCCGGAGGCGAAATTGCGACCGGAGTCAGCTCCGAAACACCTTCTCCTCCGTCCCGTCCATCCATCGATCCACGAGCTCGACCCCCTGCATGAGCGAGTGGTCCTGGTTGCCGATCTCGTACTTCCAGGACCCGAAGCGGCCGCGTGAATAAATGCCGCGGGGCTCGAGGTAGGCGTGGATGACGTCGAGCGACGCGTTGCGGTCGACCGAGGGAATCGGGTACGAGTGCCCGGCGTGGATGAGGAAGATCGTCTCGATGAGCGGCAGGTCCAACGGCTGCAGGATCCCTTCCGCCACGAGGCCGTCGACGACCGCCTCGCCGAAATCGCCATCAGGCAACGGCTTGAACTTCGAGTACGAGGTCTCGGTCAGGACCGAGAAGTACTTGCTGGTGTCGCCGCCCGGTACGATCTCTGGGGAGTAGTTGGAGAGGTAGGTCATCCGGTAGAACGGCGTCTTCGGGTTCGGAAAGTAGATCCAGTTCTTGTCCGACGGCGACGGGCGCTTGAGACCCACGCCGACCGAGAAGAGCCGGTTGAAGAGCAGCTTCTGCGCAGCCTCGCGGACCGCCTCGGGCGCGTGCTTCAGGCGCGACACGAAAGCCTCGAGCGGGAGCGTCGTCAGGAGCTTGTCGTACTGGCGGGTCGTGCCGTCGGAGAACTCGATCTCCCGCTTCTCCTCGTTCACGCCGATCGCGCGCTTGTGGTATCGGACGCGGTCGCCCACGAACGGCAGCACGGCCTTCCAGAGGCCGAGCGTTCCGCCGTGGAGCGGATAGCCGAACTTCGCGTTCGGTCCCCAGTCGGTGGTCTTCGACGACACCGTCGCCGCGATGGCCTTTCGCCACTCGACGACCGAAACGCGCTCTGCGATCCAGTAGTAACCCATCTCCTTCAAGGGCGTCGCCCAGACTTTGAAGTTGTACGGGTTCATGAAGTGCTTCGCGACGCCCGCGCCGAACTTCGCGAGCACCCACTCTTCAAAGTTCCGGAACGCCCGGTCCTTGTCGATCGTCTGCGACTCGACGAGGCCGATCAGGCACTCGAGCATCGCCTGCTCGGGCAGCGACGACAGGTGGTTCTGGAAGGGATAGCGGACGTACTTGTCCTCGAACTTGATCCAGCTCTCGCGGTCGATCCAGCGGATGCCGTCTGGCCCAAGGACCTTGCCCAGGAACTCGTTGAAGTACTTGAAGCCCGAGAAAATGATGTGGCCCGAGACGTCCCAGGTCCATCCCTTCGGATCGACGAAGCTCGTCGCGAGACCGCCCACCTGCCCGGAGCGCTCGAAGATCTCGAACTCGCTCTCGCCCCGCTCGCGCAGCCGGTACGCCGCGCCGAGTCCCGTCGGCCCGGCGCCGAGGATGACGATTCCGCCGCTCACTTCGACTTCACCACGAGACGGCGCAGCTGCTCGGCCTGGTTCATCTCGGCGCGCAGGTCGAAGAGGTATCGGATCACCCGCCAGATCGTCCCGAGCATCTTGAAGGGCCGGTGGATCGACTGGCCGGCCTCGCGCGGGAAGTGCCGCACGACGACCTCCGTGACCTTCCAGCCCGCGATCCGGCAGCGGGCGTAGATCTCGTCGCCCACGAAGTTGATCCGGTGCTTGATCTCGATCCGCCGGGCCACGTCCTTGCGAAAGGCGCGGCAGCCCGCGTTGATGTCGTGCAGCGGCGAGCCGAGGATCCAGTGGGACAGGATGCGCAGGCCGCGCGAGAGGATCAGCCGGCCGACGGGGTCGTGCCGCACCTTTTTCCAGCAGAAGACGACGTCGTAGCCCTGGTCGATCGCCGTGAGAAACAGCGGGGCGTCGGCCATCGTGTGCTGCCCGTCGCCGTCCACCACCATGACGACTTCGCCGGGCACGTTGCGCAGTGCCGTCTCCGTCGCGACCGCGTAGCCCTTGTTGCCGTCGTGGTGCACGACGGACACGCGCGGGTCCTTTTTCGACAGATCCTCGGCAATCTCGCCCGTCCGGTCCTTGCTGCCGTCGTTGACGACGACCACGTGCCAGGTGAGGCCCGGTATCGCCGACAGCGACGCGACGGCCTCGCCGACCGTCTTCGCGATCAGCTCCTCTTCGTTGTAGGCGAGGAACCCGACGCCGAGACGCACCGGGCGTTCGATGGGAGGAATGCCCTTCATGCCCCCGACTTCCCGATCAGTGACCATAGATGATCCATCCTGCTGTCGCCACCCAGCCAACCACGATGACCAGGAGCCACGAGTCGTCGACGAGGAGGGCCTGGGTGGGACTGCCCCCTCCCCCGCGGCGGTAGACGAGGTGCATGTATCGGGCGAGGCCGAGGACGACGAACGGCACCGTGGCCGCCAGCGACTGGCCATAGTGGGCCGCCGTCGTCCCGAGCACGCTGTAGGCGCTGTATGCCGAAACGGTCGTCAGACCCGTGACGATGAACAGGTAGTCCAGCCCCTCCGCGCGATAGGCCGCCAGTGCGGGCCGGTGCTCGGAGGACGAGCGCTCACCGGCGTTGTGAAACTCCCACTGGCGCTTGCCGGCAACGAGGAAGAGGGCCAGCAGGTACGCGCAGATCAGCAGGAACCGCGAGGGGAAGACGCCCGCCAGCGCCGCGCCCGCCAGCGCCCGCAGCGGCATGCCCGCGGCCACGATCAGCGCCTCCAGGAACGGGATCCGCTTGAGCACGAGCGAGTAGGCGATCATCAGGGCGGCATACGCGGCGCACCATCGCCCGAAGTCGGCGCGCAGCAGGAACGCGGCCGCGAGGCCGGCGATCTCCATGACGACCGCCGCCGCGACCGCGGTCGACACGGCCAGACGGCCCGAAGCAAGCGGCCGGTGGCGCTTCTCGGGGTGGGCACGGTCCCGCTCCCGGTCCATCACGTCGTTGACGATGTAGATCCCGCTCGCGATGCAGCTGAACACGACGAAACCCGCCGCCGCCAGCAGCCAGCCGGCGGGCGTCCCGAGGGCCCGGCCGAAGAGAAACGGCAGGGGCAGAACGAGATTCTTGATCCACTGCTTGGGCCGCGCCGCGGCGACCAGGGCGGACAAAGAACCGCCGACGGCCGGCTGTACGGCCGGCATCGGTAGCCTCGACGATGTCACAGGCATTCCTCTCATTCTAAACGATCTACGCCCCGTTGTCTCTCGCGGATCGCACCCTCGAGACCGCTGTAGGATGCGTGGGCGATGGGAGGAGCCAGCTCATGAACGACCAGTACGTCGAGCGCGTGATCGATCTCACCGATCCGGCCCGCAATCGCATCCACAACATGACCCTCGACGAAGCGCGGGCGGTTCTGGCCGGCGGCAGCCCCGACGCCGTGCGCGGGATCGACGGCTCCTTCGCCCTCGTGGCGCGCGACGGGCGGCGGGTCGTCCTCGCCCGCTCTCTCGACCGCCCCCTGCGGTACTTCCTCGCGAAGCAGGCGGCGGGGCCGGCGCTCGTCGTCTCCGACCGCATCGACGCGATCCACGCGTTTCTCGCGAGCGAGGGCCTCGACGGCCAGTTCCATCCGAGCTACACGCGGATGGTTCCGGCGCACTACGTCGTCGAGATCGAGCTGCTCGGATGCCCGGACCCGGCGCCCACGTACACGCGCTACTTCACTCCCGAGCGCAACGCCCTGCCGCCGGACCCGGCGGCGATCGGTCCGCGCTACGTCGCCGCACTCGCGGACGAGGTCGCCAAGTGGGTCCGGGCGGTTCCCGAACGCGAGCCGATCGGCGTCTGTTTCTCGGGCGGCATCGACAGCGGCGCCGTGTTCCTCGCGGCGCACCACGTCCTGCGCGCGTCCGGCGGCAATCTCGGGCGGCTCAAGGCGTTCACGCTCTCGATCGGCGGCGGCGAGGACCTCGCGCAGGCCCGCGCCTTCCTCGCGCCGCTCGGACTCGGCCTCTTCCTCGAGCCGGTCGAGGCCGCGCCCGGCGCCGTCGACCCCTTCGAGGCGGTGCGCGTCGTCGAGGACTACAAGCCTCTCGACATCGAGTCGGCGACCATGGCGCTCGCGCTCTGCCGGGGCATCCGGGAGCGTTATCCGGACTGGCGATACCTCCTCGATGGCGACGGCGGCGACGAGAACCTGAAGGACTACCCGATCGAGGAGAACCCGGAGCTGACGATCCGCAGCGTCGTGAACAATCCGCTGCTCTACCAGGAAGGCTGGGGCGTCGGAAAGATGAAGCACTCCCTGACGTACTCGGGCGGACAGAGCCGCTCGTACAGCCGCACCTACGCTCCCCTGCGGCGCTATGGCTTCGAGGGCTTCAGCCCCTTCACGCGGCCGGCGGTCGTCGCCGTCGCGGAGGCGATCCCGTTTGCAGACCTGGCCGCGGGCGACACCGAGCGCCTCTATGCCCTCAAGGGCGAGGTCGTGCGCCGCGGCGTGGAGTCGGTGATGGGCATCGCGATGCCCGTATTCCCGAAGCGCCGGTTCCAGCACGGGGCGCTCGCGGCTGGAGAGAACCGGCGGCTCGCGTTCGGCGAAGCGCGCTACCGGGAGCACTTCCTCTCCCTCTACGCCTGAGACTTCGTTGAGCTCCGCCTACCCGTCGGCCGACCGGGACCGCGACCGGTGGATTCTCGAGAGGCGCCCCGCGCGTCATGCCCTCGACCCGTCGCGGCCCTACGCCGCGTTCGTCGAAGACGAGGCGTCGGAGTCGGGCGAGGTCGTCCCCGTCGCCACGATCTTCCTGACCAATCGGGAGTGCCCGTGGCGGTGCGTCATGTGCGACCTCTGGAAGGACACCCTCCCGGAGGCGGCCCCTCCGGGCGCGGTCGCCGCGCAGATCCGCGCCGCCCTCGCGTCGCTGCCGCCGGCGCGGCAGGTCAAGCTCTACAACGCCGGGAGCTTCTTCGACGCGCAGGCGATCCGGCCGGAGGAAGACGCCGAGATCGCAAGTCTGCTCCGCCCTTTCGAGCGCATCATCGTCGAATCGCACCCGGCCCTCGTCGGCGAGCGCTGCCTGCGCCTGCGCGACCGGCTCGACGGCGAGCTCGAGGTCGCGCTCGGGCTCGAGACGATCCACCCGGAAATCCTCTCCCGCCTCAACAAGCGCATGTCGGCCGACGACTTCCAGCGCGCCGCCGCCTTCCTGCGCGAAGCCGACATCGCGATGCGCGCCTTCGTCCTCGTCGGCCTGCCCTGGCTGGCGGAGGCGGAGACCGTCGACTGGACCTGCCGCTCGATCCACTTTGCCTTCGCCTGCGGCGCTACGGCCGTGTCCCTCATTCCGACCCGAGGGGGCAACGGCGCCCTCGATGCCCTCTCCGCCAGCGGAGACTTCGCGCAGCCGGGTCTCGAGAGCCTCGAGGCTGCCGTGGACTTCGGGATCCAGCTCGGTCGGGGGCGCGTCTTCGCCGACCTCTGGGACGTCGCGCGATTCAGCCGCTGCGCGGCATGCTACCCGGAGCGCGCGGCGCGCCTGTGGCAGACGAACCTGCGGCAGACCGTCCTCCCAGGTGTCGCGTGCCCGGCCTGCGGGGGGGCCGGGTGAGCGGCGCCTTCGACGTCGCGGTCCTTGGATCCGGATTCGGCGGATCTCTCGCCGCCCTGCTCGCGCGACGCGCCGGGCGGTCCGTCGTGCTCATCGAGCGCGGATCCCATCCGCGGTTCGCGATCGGCGAATCTTCCTCCCCGCTCGCCAACCTCCTGCTCGAGGAGCTCGCCGATCGATACGACCTGCCCCGCATCCGGCCGCTGTCCGCCTGGGGCACGTGGCAGCGGATCTACCCGCAGATCGGCTGCGGCTTGAAGCGCGGCTTCACGTTCTACGGGCACGAGGCCGGACGACCATTTCGCGGCGCTCGGGACCGGAGCGACCAGCTGCTCGTCGCGGCGAGCCCCAACGACGCGGTCGCCGACACGCACTGGTACCGTCCCGACTTCGACCGGTTCCTCGCCGGCGAGGCCGCGGCCGAGGGCGCCGAGTATCTCGATGGGACCGAGATCGCCGGGATCTCCGGCGGCGCCGCCGGGTTCGACATAGAAGCCGCCCGGAACGGGCGGGCGGTTCGGCCGCGCGCCCGCTTCGTCATCGACGCGTCCGGACCCGGAGGTGTTCTTCACCGCGCTCTCGCCCTCGGGTCCGCCGCGTTCCCCGACCTGCCGCAGACCGAGGGTCTCTTCACGCACTTCCAGGGCGTCCGGCGGCTCGACGCGATGGGGATCTTCCCGTCTCCGGACCAGCCGCCCTACCCGGTGGACGACGCGGCCCTCCACCACGTCTTCGACGGAGGATGGATCTGGGTGCTGCGGTTCGAGAACGGCATTGCGAGCGCCGGCGTTGCCGCGACACCCACTCTGGCCCGCGACCTGCGGCTCGCCGATGGCGCGCCCGCGTGGCAGCGTCTGCTCGATCGTTTTCCCACGGTGCGCGACCAGTTCGCCGGAGCGCGGCCGACCATTCCCTTCGTGCACCGGCCGAGGCTCCCCTTCCGCAGCGCCTCGGCTGCGGGACCGGGCTGGGCGATGCTGCCCTCGGCCGCCGCGTTCGTCGATCCCCTGCTCTCGACCGGGTTCCCGCTGACGCTCCTCGGCCTCGAGCGGCTCGGCGAAGTGCTGCGGGCCGACTGGGGCCGCCCGAGCTTCGACGAGAAGATGCGCCGCCACGGCGCAACGACGCTGTTCGAGGTCGACGTCGCCGCCCTCCTGGTCTCGGCGCTCTATGCGCGAATGCACGACTTCCCGGCCTTCGCCGCCCTGACGACGCTGTACTTTGCCGCGGCGAGTTTTGCCGAGAGCGCCCGGCGTCTCGACAAGCCGGCGTTGGCGGGCTCGTTTCTCTCCGCGGACCACCCGGTGTTCGGCCCCGCGCTGACCCGCTGTTGCCGGATGGCGATCGACGGCGTGCCCGGCGACCGGGAACGGCTGCTCGCCGCGATCCGCGAGGCCACCGAGCCGCTCGACGTCATCGGCCTCGGCGACTCCTCGCGCCGCAACTGGTATCCGGTCGACCCGGACGACATCCGGGCCGCCGCGCACAAGCTCGGCGCCACGCGCGGCGAGATCGACGCGATGCTCGAGCGCTGCGGCGTGACCACGATCTCCCCTGCCGGAGGCGGACATCGGACAAATTCCGGTGCCGTCGGGGCGGCCCTTGCGGCCGCCCGCCCAAGTCACGGCATGGCGGAGGCGGGCGGGGGACAGCCGACCAGCGAAGGCAGACCCGCGGCAGTAGGCAACGACGGCCGCAGGCCGGCGGTAACCCAGCCCCGCCCTTGACGGCGATCAGGGAATCTGCGGCACGAAGACCTGAAACTTCCGTGACGGCACGCTAAAGCAGAAGCCGCCCCCGCGCCAGGTCCCGCTCCTTCAACAGCGTCCAGATGACCGGCGTCACGATGAGCACATGCAGGAGCGAGCTCACCATCCCGCCCAGCACGGGGGCCGCGATCGGCTTCATGACCTCGGACCCCGTCGCCGTGGACCAGAGGATCGGCAGCAGTCCCATCACGACCGTCGAGACGGTCATCAGCTTGGGCCTCAGGCGCAGCACCGCCCCTTCCATCGCGGCCTCCCGGACGGTTTCCCTCGTGAGCGGGCCCTGCGCCGCCTTTCGGTGGAGCGCTTCTTCCAGGTAGACGACCATGACGACCGCCGTCTGCACGGCGGTGCCGAAGAGGGCGATGAAGCCCACCCACACGGCGACGCTCATGTGGAACTCCGTCTTCCATCCGTTGGCGACCGCGAAGTGGTGAAGCAGCCAGAGCAGCAGGTTGCCTCCCGTCAGCGCGAACGGGACCGCGAGAATGACGTGCGCCGCCTCCCGGGCCGAGTGGTACGTCACGTACAGCAGCACGAAGATGATCGCGAAGCACAGGGGAACGACGAGCGCGAGGCGGTTGCGCGCCCGGATCTGGTGCTCGTACTGCCCCGCCCACTGGACGAAGTAGCCGGGCGACAGGGCCACCTTGCGCTCGACCGTCTTCTTGGCCTCGTCGACGAACGAGCCGACGTCCCGCCCGCGGACGTTCAGGAACACGCGCTCCCGCAGGAGGCCGTTCTCGGCTGAGACCATCGAGGGACCCGGCCTCAGCCGGATCTCCGAGACCTCCGCGAGCGGGACCTGCGGCATGACTTTGGCCGCCTGCATCGGCGCCGCCCCCATGGCCGGCACGAGGATGCGCCCGAGCTTGTCGATGTCGTCGCGCAGCTCGCGGCTGTATCGCACGCGGACCGGGAACCGGTTGCGCCCCTCGATCGTCGTCGTGAGATTTTCCCCGCCGATCGCCGTCTCGATGACGTCGAGGACGTCGCCCACGCGCACCCCGTAGCGCGCCGCGGCCTCCCGGTCCACCCGAATCTCGAGGTAGGGCGTCCCGAGGATCTGCTCCGCGTAGACGTCGGCCGAGCCCGGCACCGTCCGGACCACATCGGCGATCTCATTGGCCTTCTTCTCGAGGACCGCCAGGTCCGGACCGAAGATCTTCACGCCGACCTGCGTCGGAATTCCCGTGGCAAGCATGTCGATGCGGTTGCGGATCGGCTGCTGCCAGATCGACGTCACGCCCGGCAGCCGGGAGCGCTCGGTCATCTCGGCGAGCAGCTTCTCCTTGGTCATCCCGCGCCGCCACTCGGCCGGGGGCTTCAACTCCACGAGCGTCTCGTACATGTTGATGGGCGCCGGGTCGAGCGCGCTCTCGGCGCGTCCCACTTTCCCGACGACCGCGGCCACCTCGGGGACGCTGCGCAGGGCCGCGTCCTGCTTTTTCATGATGTCGATCGCCTGGGTGAGCGACACGGCGTTGGAGGTCACCGGCATGAACATCAACGTGCCCTCGTCGAGCGGGGGCATGAACTCCCGCCCGACTCCGGCGCCCAGCTTGCCGTCGAGCCATGCCTGGGCGGACGCGAGCCGGTCCGAGACTGCCCGCAGCCGCTCGCTGTGCGTCACGGACGCCAGCACCGAGAGCGGAGCGGCCGCGGGCGCGAGCAGCTGCCCCCCGCCCGCGACCAGCACGAGACTGACGACGAAGAGCAGCACCGCCGCGAGGATCGTGCGCGCCTTGTGCCGCAGGGCCGCCGCGAGCACGGGTTCGTAGACGCGGCGCGCGAGCCGCATCACCGGATTCGAGTCCTCGGAGCGGACCTTGCCCCGGATGAGAAAAGTCGCGAGTACCGGCACGAGGGTCACCGAGAGCACGGTCGCGCCGACCATGGCGAAGGTCTTGGCGAACGCGAGCGGATGAAAGAGCTTTCCCTCCTCGCCCGCGAGAGAGAACACCGGCAGGAACGCGAGCAGGATGATCGCCATCGAGAAGAAGATGGGCCGCCCGATCTGCTTGGAGGCGTCGCGCACGATCTCGACGATCGGCTTCTTGCCGGCGTCGGTCTCGTAGTGCCGGAACACGTTTTCCGTAATGACGATGCCGGCGTCCACCAGGACCCCGATCGCGATCGCGATGCCGCCGAGCGACATGATGTTGGAGGTGATCCCGAAGACGCGCATCAGGAGAAACGACGTCAGGATCGCCAGCGGCAGCGGCAGCGTCACGATGAGAATCGAGCGGAAGTGCAGCAGGAACAACACATGGGCGAGCGTCACGAGCAGGATTTCCTCGACGAGGGCTTTCTTGAGCGTGCCCACGGCCCGCGCGATCAGCGCCGACCGGTCGTAGAAGGGGACGATCCGGACTCCCGGCGGCAGGCCTTTCGAGAGCTCGGCGATCTTCGCCTTGACCCGGTCGACGATCTCGGGCGCGCTCTCGCCGTAGCGCATCGTCACCACGCCGCCGACGACCTCCTTGCCGTTCTTCTCGAGGGCGCCCCGGCGAAACTCCGGGCCGAGGCTCACGGCGCCCAGGTTCGAGACGTAGACGGGCGTACCCGCCCGGGCCGTGACGACGATCCGCTCGACGTCCGACACGTCGTGGATCAGGCCGAGCCCGCGGACGATGTACTCGATGCCGCCCTTCTCGAGCACCTTGCCGCCGACGTTGTTGTTCGACATCTGTACCGCTTCGACGACGTCGCGGATCGTCAGGCCGTAGGCCGAGAGACGATTCGGGTCCACGTCGATCTGGTACTGGCGCACGAAGCCGCCGATCGAGGCGACCTCGGCCACGCCCGGGACCGAGTTCAACTGATAGCGGACGTACCAGTCCTGGAGCGCGCGCAGCGTGCCGGGATCCTGGCCATCGCTTTCGACCGTGTACCAGAAGACCTGCCCCACGGCCGAGGCGTCGGGCCCGAGCACCGGCGTGACTCCCTTGGGCAGGAGGGAGGCGATCAGGTTCAGGCGCTCGAGGATGCGCGTGCGCGCGAAGTAGAGGTCCGTGCCGTCCTCGAAGATGACGTTGATCATCGAGAAGCCGAAGGCCGAGGACGACCGGACCGCCCGGACGCCCGCGAGCCCCTGGAGGTTCACCACCATCGGGTAGGTCACCTGGTCCTCGACCTCCTGCGGCGATCGCCCGGGCCAGTCTGCGAAGACGATGATCTGGGTCTCGGAGATGTCGGGAATGGCGTCGACCGGGTTCGTCCGGGCGGCGTAGATGCCGCCGGCTGCCAGCAGCAGCGTCAGTCCGAGCACCAGGAACCGGTTGTCGAGCGAGAAGTCGATGACCCGGCGGATCACGGCTTTTCCTCCTTCGGCTTTTCCTTGACGTCGAGGGCCCCGCTCCACTGGATCGCGGAGCCTCCGGCCAGCTGCGCCTGGGAGTCGATGAAGAAATTGGCCTTCGCGACGACGCGATCGCCCTCCACGAGGCCGTCGAGGATCGCGACCCGGTCCCCGGAGGCGTCGCCAACCTTGACCTCGCGGGCTGCAAAGACGTTTGGCGAGGTCTCGACGTACACGACCCGACGCGTGCCCGTGTCGATGAGCGCGCTGCGCGGGACTACGATCGACGGCGCGGCTGGAATCTCGAGGCGCGCGTCGGCGAACATGCCCGGTTTCAGCTCGCCGCCCGGATTGGGCAGGGCAATGCGCACGCCGGCCGAGCGTGCATCCCGGTCGAGCACCGGATCGATGAAAGCGATGCGCCCGCGCAGGGTCCGGCCCCGCAGCGCGGCCACCGTGACCTCGGCCGGCATCCCGACGGCGAGTCGGCCAAGCTCGTACTCGTAGACCTGCACCATCAGCCAGACGGTCGAAAGATCCGCCAGCCGGTAGAGCTCCGTCCCCTCCGACACGTACTGGCCCTCGACCGCCATCTTCTCCATCACGGTCCCGGTGATCGGCGAGCGGTACGTCAGCGCAAGGTCCGGCGTGCGGCTGCCCTCGAGCGCGGCGATCTGGCCCGACCCGATCCCCCAGAGACGAAGCCTCTCGCGCGTCGCGGTCACGAGGGAGTCCGCGGCCCGGATCGACTCGGGCGTTCCGCCCGAGAGCCCCCGCCGATTCTCGAGGGCGAGGAGATACTCGCGCTCGGTCGCGACGAGGTCCGGGCTGTAGAGGTCGTAGAGCGGCGCGCCCGCGCTCACCCGCTGCCCGGTAAAGTTGGCGTAGAGCTTCTCGATCCGGCCCGCCACGCGAGCGGCCACGCGCACCTGACGGGTCTCGTCGATCTCGACCGTTCCGACGGCCCGGATCACCCTCGAGAGCGCCTCGCGGGTCGCCGGCACGACCGCGATGCCCGTTGCGCGGATGGCTTCCGGCGAGAGCGCCACCGCCGCCGACTCTGCCGCGCCGCCGCCGGCGTCCGCTTCGTCGGCATACCTGGGCACGAGCTGCATGTCCATGAAGGGCGACTTGCCGGGTTTGTCGAACTTCGAGCCCGGCGCCATCGGGTCGTACCAGTAGAGGACTCTCCTTCCCGAAGCGTCCGTGGAAGCCTTCGCTCCCGGCGTCACCGCGGCCGGGTTCGTATCCGCCTTCTTTCCGCACGCCAGCGCCGCAAGCAGGCCAAGACCAATCCCGATCTCCGTCCACCTTCCGGCATCGCCGGTCCTTCGCCTACTCATGGCTCATCCCCTCCTCGGGCACGCCGGGCAGAAGCGGAAGTCCCGCAGCCTTCTGCAACGCGGCGACCGCGCGCCACGCGCCCGCCCGGCGCATCGCCAGCTCCGCCTCGTACGCGTCCCGGTCCAGCGCCGCCCGCGCGTACGTCAGAAAGTCGATCTGGCCGACCGCATACGCCTCCGCCGCCGCGCGCGCGTTGGTCTCCGCCTGCGGCAGGATCGAGCCGCGGTAGAGGCGCGCCTGCTCGACCGCGGCGTCGAGGTCCGCGTACGCCTGCGCCACGCCCCGGCGGATGTCGTTCTTCACGATCTCGAGATTCGCCCGGGCTCCCGAGAGCGAAGCCTCCTTCTCGGCGGCCTTCTCCCGCAGGCGCTTGGGCTGGAAGAACGGCAGGCTCACCGCCACGGTCGCGCCCGCCATGTCGTCGTACGACACGCGATGCGCGTAGTAGCCGAACGCCGAGATCTCCGGCCGCTTCTCGAGCTCGGCGAGCGCGCGTTCTTCCTCGGCGCCGTGCACCAGGGCCGAGGCGGCCGCGACGGCCGGGCTGGCCCCCTCGGCGCGGAGCATGAGCTGGCCCTCGTCGGGCACCGACGGCTCGGAATCCGGGATCGCGATCGACGCCACCGAAAAGGACGGAGGCAGGTTCTGCAGCGTATTCAGCCGCGCCGCCGCCGCCCGCCGCTGGCCCCGCAGCCCGGCCAGCCGTTCTTCGACGGCCGTCGTCTCGACGTTCGACCGCAGCACGTCCGCCTGGGCGCCCTTGCCGACGCGGTATCGCTCCTCGGCAGACGCCGAGACCCGCCGGAGACGCTCGCGGCTCTGCTCGAGCACGGCCATCCGCTCGTCCAGCTCGGCGACCGCGAAGAACGCGTCGGCCACCTCGGCGGCCAGGCGCACGACGTGATCCTCGTGCATCGAGGACGCGGACGCCACGGCCGCCTCGGCGAGCCTCTTGCGCGCCGGCCGCGCCCCCGCAGCGGGAAACCTCTGCCGCGCCCCGACCTGTTCCATCGTCATGAAGTCGCGCGAGAGCGAAAAGTCCGAAGTGGGGACGTTGACGATGCCGGCCTCGATCTCGGGGTCCGGCAGCGCCGCGGCCTGGCCTACGCGATGCTGCGTCGCTTCGATTTCCGATTCCATCTGCACGATCGACGGGTTCTGCGCGACCGCCCTGGCTACCGCCGCCGCCAGCCTCGTCTGCCAGTCCGGCCCGTCCGCGCGCACGAGGGCCGCGGCGAGAAAAAGGATCAATCCAAATTGAGACCGACGCATGGTGATGCTCCCTCTTTCGGACCGGGTCTGCCCCGGACCGTTCGAACCAGTCGAAAGAAAGAGGGGGTCTTAGAGGCGCAGTGGCGCCGGAAGGGCTCGCGCGAAAACGCCTGCAGAGGGGGTGCCGGTCACGGGGGGGCGAAAGGACACAGCGACATGGGGTCGCGCCGAAGACACGATGAGGGCAAAGGCCGTCTCGAGCCCGAACGAAGCCGCCTTGACGGATGGCGAGGCCGGGTCCGGCGCCCGGTCGATCGTCGGGGCGCAGTCGCCGCAGCAGGCCGCGGCCACCGCCAGGGTGAGCGGCGCGTCGGCCCGGGGGCAGCAGTCCACGCAGACGGCGCCGACCGGCCCGGCCAACAGCGCCAGAGCGAGACCGAAGGCCAGCAAACCCCTGTAGATCCGGTTCATGTGCGTCAACAGTGTCTCACAACAGACCCGCCGGCACGCGGATTCCACGGCCGATCGCGCTCACCGCGTCAGCTTCCGATAGGTCCGGAGGTGCCGCAAGGCCGCGGCTGGCTGCCCCAGCTTCTCCGCCAGCGCGGCGGCGTTGAAATGCGCGTCCGCATTGTCGGGATCGACCTTCACGGCCTGCTCGTACGCGAGCAGCGCTTCCGGCGTCTTTCCGAGATCCTCGAGCGCCACGCCGAGGTTGAAAGCCGCCGTCCCGTCGTCGGGCCGCGTCCGGAGTGCCGCCTCGTAGTGCGGCGCGGCGGCCGCGGCGTCGCCGGCCTCGTGGAGGAGGCGCCCCAGGTTGACGTGCGCCTGCGCATGGCCCGCATCGAGCACGAGCGCCTCCTCGTAGGCCTTTCTCGCCTCGGCCGGCGAGGACGGCTCGAGCTCGCAGGCCCACTCGTACCAGTCGTCGGCCGAGAACTCCGGGCCTTCTTCCTGCGCCTCGCGAAACGCGCGCCGCACCATGGGCGCAACCTTGCGCGCAAGATCCGCCACGCCGAAGTCGAACAGGATCTGGCCGGACTCGGGCCGCCAGCGGCGCGCGCCGTCCTCGACGACGACGCGGCTGCCCTCGACCGCGATGCGCACCGCCGTGAGCGGCCTTCCGTCGGGCATCCCCGCGCGCAGGTGCGAAAGGGCCGCCCGGATGCGCCGCGAAGTCACGCCGGCCGCCGCGAGCCCGTGCGCGGTGCGCAGGAAGACGAGGTCCTGAAAGGAAAAGATCATCTCCCGCCGCGCACCCCGCTCGGGGGAAAGCAATCCGGCGCGCACGTAGCCGCGGACCTCGGCCTCGGTCATGGCGAGGAGCTTCGCGACCTCTTTCGTGGAGTAGCCCTTCACGGGCCTTCGAGAATACCCGAGGCGAGAGGCGAGGGGGTCAGGCCTTGCGGCCCGATTCCGTGCGCATCTGGGCGACGCGCGCCGGGGAGCGCTTGGCGGGCTTGCGCGCGGGCGTCCCCTCGTCGGCGGCCGGGGCGGCCTTCGAAGCGGCGGCGCTCGCGGCCGCGGCCTCGGGCTTCTTGGCGAGGCTCGCCTTGAGGGCTTCCATGAGGTCGATGATCTGGCCTCCGCCCGCCTCCGGCGGCGCGAGCGAGATCTCCTGGCCGTCGACCTTTTTCTGGATGAGTCCGAGCACGCGCTTCTTGACGTCGTCCTCGTAGGTCTCGGGCGCGAACTTCTCGGTCGCGCGCTGGTCCACGAGGAGCTTGGCGAGATCGAGCTCCTTGTCCGTGACCTCCGCGGGCTCGAGCGGGACTTCCGAGAAGGGGCGGATCTCGTCGGCGTAATAAAGCTGCTGCATCACGATCCCGCCGTCGACGGGGCGCAGCAGCACGAGGTATTGCTTGCCGCGAGCGGCATAACGGGCCAGCGCCACCCGCTTCGTCTCCAGCATCACCTTCGACAGGAGCGCATACGCTTTGGCTCCGCCCTTGTCCGGGCCGACGTAGTACGTCTTGTCGAAGTAAACCGGGTCCACCTTCGCGATCGGCACGAATTCGACGACCTCGATCGACTGCGTGGACTGCTCCTCGATCGCTTTGAGCTCTTCGGTCGTAAACGTGACGTAACGGTCCTTGGAGAACTCGTAGCCCTTGACCATCTGGTCGCGCGGCACGATCTCGCCGTCTTTCGTGCAGATGTACTGCTGCTTCAGGCGCGCCCCGTCGGCGCCGTGGAGCAGGTTGAAGGAAACGCCTGCCGAGGCGTCGGAGGCCGCGTAGAGTTTTACCGGGATCGAGACCAGCCCGAAAGAGATCGTCCCGGCGGCTATAGGTCTGGCGCTCATGGGTTTAGGACCAACGAGGGTAACATGGGTGAGGGAGAATCCAGAGGGTGTCTCTCGAAAAATATCGCCAGAAAAGGTCCGCCGACCGTACCCCCGAGCCCTTCGGCCGCGCCAGCGCCGACCGGCCGCATCTCTTCGTGGTTCAGAAACATGCGGCCACCCGGCTGCACTACGACTTCCGCCTGGAATGGGGCGGCGTCCTGAAGTCCTGGGCGGTCCCCCATGGCCCATCGCCCGACACGTCCGAGAAGCGCCTGGCCATGGAAGTCGAGGACCATCCGGTCGAGTACGCCGACTTCGAGGGCGTGATCCCCGAGGGCAACTACGGCGCCGGCGAGGTCATCGTCTGGGACCAGGGCCGCTGGATCCCCATGGGCGACCTCGACGAGGGGATGAAGAAGGGAAAGCTCCTCTTCGAGCTCCAGGGCTACAAGCTGCGCGGCAAGTGGACGCTCGTCCGCATGAAGAAGAAGGGAAGGGCGGACGGCAAGGAATGGCTCCTCATCAAGGAGCGCGACGCGTGGGCGCGCAAGGGCTCGGCGGCCGAGTACTCGCAGGAGTCGATCTTCTCGGGGCTCACGGTCGAAGACCTCGCCTCCGGACAGAGCCGCGCGGCCGAGGTGCGGGCCGAACTCGAACGCCTCGAAGCGCCGCGCCGCCGACTCCACGCCTCCGCCGTCAAGCTCATGCTCGCCGAACCGCGCGACGCGCCGTTCACGAAGAAGGGCTGGCTCTGGGAGCTGAAGTACGACGGCTACCGCCTGCTCGCCGAGCGCGACGACGGCCAGGCACGGCTGCGCCTGCGCAACGGCGGGGACGCGACGGAGACGTTTCCAGAGATCGCGCGGGCGATGCGCGCGATGCCGTTCTCCTCGCTCGTCCTCGACGGCGAGCTCGTCGTGCTCGACGAGCGGGCGCGGCCGAGCTTCGGCCGGCTGCAGAAGCGCGCACTTCTCCAGCGCCGGCTCGACATCGAGCGCGCGTCGGTGGAGCTGCCGACGACGCTCTTCGTCTTCGACCTGCTCGGCTTCGAGGACTTCGACCTGCGCGGCCTCCCGCTCGAGACACGTAAGAATCTCCTCCAGCGCGTCCTGCCGCGCCTCGGGCCCGTGCGCTACGCCGACCACGTCGAGCGGCAGGGCGAGGCGCTGCTCGAACAAGTCGCCGGCCTCGGGCTCGAGGGCATCATCGGAAAGAAGGCGGACTCCAGGTACCGCGGCGGCCGGTCCGAGGACTGGGTCAAGGTGCGCCTGGACCGCACGGGCGACTTCGTCGTCGTCGGCTACTCGCGGCCCGAGGGCGCCCGCACGGGGTTCGGCGCCCTGCACCTGGGGTGCTATCGCAACGGCGGCGTCGTCTACACGGGCCGCGTCGGCACCGGGTTCACGGAGAAACAGCTGCGCGAGGTCGGCAAGCGCCTCGAGGGCGCCGCGCGCAAGACGCCCGCCTGCTCGGGGCCCGTGCCGGCGGGCAAGGGCCACGTCTGGGTCGAGCCCGAGATCGTCTGCGAGGTCCGCTTCAAGGAACGGACCGGCGACGGCCTCCTGCGCCACCCGGCATTTCTCCGCTTCCGCGAGGACAAGCCCTTGACCGAGTGTGTCTGCGAAGACGCCGCGCCGGTCGAGGCCGAGGTCGAGCCGGTGGTCGAAGCGGTCGAGGAGCAGGAGAAGACCGTCCCGCTCTCCAACCTCGACAAGGTCTTCTGGCCCGAGGCGGGCTACACCAAGGGCGACCTGATCGAGTACTACCGCGCCATCTCGCCGTGGTTGCTCCCCTACCTGAAAGACCGCCCGATCGTCATGACGCGCTACCCCGACGGCATCCACGGGAAGTCCTTCTTCCAGAAGGACGCTCCGAATTTCGCGCCGTCGTGGCTGCGCCTCGAGAGGATCTGGAGCGAGCATGCCGAGCGCGAGATCGACTACTTCGTCTGCGACGACCTGGAGTCGCTGCTCTATGTCGCCAATCTCGGCTCGATCCCGCTGCACGTGTGGTCGAGCCGCGTCGCCTCGTCCGAGCGGCCGGACTGGTGCATCCTGGACCTCGACCCCAAGGGAGCGCCGTTCTCGCACGTCCTGAAGATCGCCCTCGCGATTCACGCCCTCTGCGGAAAGATCGGTCTCCCGGACTACATCAAGACGAGCGGCGCGACGGGGCTCCACGTCCTGCTGCCGCTCGGCGGCCAGTGCACGTACGCCGAATCGCGGACGCTCGGCGAGATCCTTGCGAAGACCATCGAGCATCAGCTTCCCGACATCGCGACCACCGCGCGCGCGATCTCTTCCCGCGACGGCAAGGTCTACATCGACTACCTGCAGAACGGCCACGGCAAGACGATCGCGGGACCCTTCTCGGCGCGGCCGGTCGTCGCGGCGTCCTGCTCGGCGCCCCTCTCCTGGACCGAGGTCAACGCGAAGCTCGATCCGAAGAACTACACGCTGAAGAGCCTGCCCGCGCGGATGAAGAAGCTGAAGAAGGATCCCCTCGCGCCCGTGCTGACCGAGAAGCCGGATCTCCAGCGGGCGCTCGCGCGGCTGACGGAACGGACGAAGGGCAAACGCGAGGGGGGCTAGGGAAACAATCCCTGCAATTGCGCCGCCAGCCTCGGTCCCGACCCGGCATCCTCGTGCTTGAAGAAAACGTAGGCCTCGTCCCACTTCTGGGCGCGGACGCGCCCGGCCCAGGCGGCCACGTCCGCGCCGCCGTAGTCCTGGCGGCGCAGGCGCAGGTAGCCCCAGTCGGCCGTGGCGACGAGGGGCGTCGCGAGCTCCTCGTCCTCGGCGATGCAGAGCGCGGCGCCGCGGGAGCGCAGCGCCGCAAAGACGTCCTCCTCGAACCACGACGCGTGCCGGAATTCGAAGGCCGCGCGCCGTCCCTCCGGGATCGTTCCGAGGAATGCCTCGAGGCGCGGAAGGTCCTTCTTGAGGTTCGGCGGCAGCTGGAAGAGCGCCGGGCCCAGCCGCTCCCCGAGCGTCGCGGCGACGCCGAAGAAATAGGCGACCTCGTCGCCCGCTTCCTTCAGCCGTTTGTGGTGCGTGATCCGCTGCGAAGCCTTGAGCACGAACCGGAACGCTTCCGGGACCTGCGTGGCCCAGCCCTCGAGCAGGGCCGGCTTCGGCATCCGGTAGAACGTGTTGTTGATCTCGACCGCCGGCAGGCGCTCGGCGTAGTACGCGAGCATCGCGTCGGCGGAAAGGTCTTCCGGGTAGAAGCTCCCCTTCCACTCCTTGTAGCTGAACCCACTCGTCCCGGCGAGGACGCGCATGACGCGAAGACTCTATACTCTCCGGCTCTCATGGAGACGCCCCGCTTCGACCCGCGCCGCCGCCGCACCGTGACGCTCGCGCTCATGCTCGTCACGGCGCTGGCATCCTTCGAATCCACGGTCGTCTCGACGGCGATGCCCACGATCATCGGCGACCTCGGAGGGCTCCCGCTCTACTCGTGGGTCTTCTCGATCTACCTGCTGACCTCGACGGTCATGATGCCCGTGTACGGGCGCCTGGCGGACATCCACGGGCGGCGCCGGATCCTGCTCGTGGCGATCTCGGTGTTCCTGCTCGGGGCGACCGCGTGCGGTTTTGCGCGCTCCATGCCGCAGCTGATCGCGGCCCGGGCGCTGCAGGGCCTCGGCGCGGCCGGCCTGGTCCCGGTGGCCTTGACGGTGTCGGGAGATCTGTACTCCCTGAAAGAACGGGCCAAGATCCAGGGGCTCTTCTCGGGCGTATGGGGCGTCGCAAGCCTGATCGGCCCGCTCATCGGTGCGTGGATGACGATGACTCTCGGCTGGCGCTCGATCTTCACGATCAACATCCCGCTCGGGATCGTCGCCTTCGCCCTGGTCGCGACGAAGATGATCGAGTCGCGGGCCAGTCTGCCCGACCCGCTCGACGTGGCCGGAGGCGCGAGCCTGGCCGCCGGCGTCACGGCGCTGCTCTTCGCCGTCCTCCACGGCTCCGGCTCCGGAGGCCTGGGCCTGCCCGTGCGCCTCGCGCTGCTCGCGGCCGCGGCCGCCTCGCTGACACTCTTCGTGCGGCTGCAGTTGAAGCGCGCGCACCCCCTGATCCCGCCTTCGCTCTTCCGGCACATGCGCACGGCCGCGCCGTACCTGGGGGGCGTCCTGATGGGAACGACGATCTACGGCGTGGACACCTTTGTGCCGCTCTTCGTGCAGGGCGCCCGCGGCGGAACGGCCGGGGCGGCGGGCGCGGTCGTCACTCCGCTCGTCTTTCTATGGGCCGTGTCGGCCGCCGTCGGCGCGAAGCTCGTCGTCCGCTTCGGGTTTCGCAGGACCGCGCGCTGGGGCGCCGTCCTCATCTTCACGGGACTGGCCGCCCTCGTGGCGGCCGCCTGGATGAACGCCTCGGTGCCATGGATCTCGGCGGCCTGCGCCATCGTGGGCGCCGGGCTCGGCCCCTCCTCCATCGCCCAGGTCCTCTCGATCCAGAACGTCGTTTCGGAGCGGCAGCGCGGCGTCGCCACGAGCCTCGTTCCCTTCTTCCGCACGGTGGGAGGCTCGATCGGCGTCGGCGCGCTCGGCGGGCTGCTCGCGGCCGGCCTCGCGATGCGCCTCGGCCCGGCGGCCGAGACGGCTGGCCGCCTGCTCGCGTCGGGAGGAGAGGCCGCCGGCGGCGTCGCCGTGGAAGGCTTCCGCGTCGCAATCGAGCGGTCGCTGCTGCCCCTCTTCGCCATCCTCGCGGGCCTGGCCGTGCTCAACTTCGTCGTGACCGGGCACTTCCCCGAATGCCCCGTGGAGAGCACGGAGCCGGCCGCGGAGCAGATCGCGATCTCCGTCGACTAGCTCCCGGCGTCAGTCCGCCGCGGCCCTGGCCTTCGCTCGCCGCCGATTCAACTCCGCGTACCCGTAAACCAGCGCCAGCCCGCGCCACGGCTGCCAGCGCTCGGCATATCGCCGCATCACGTCTTCCCTCGCCTTCTCCTTCCGGCCGAGCAGGCCCTGCGCGAGGTACTTGATGACGCCGAGGTCGCCGGCGGGAAAGATGTCGCACCGGCCGAGCCCGCGCAGCAACGCGATCTCCGCGGTCCAGCGTCCGACGCCCCGGAACGCGGTGAGCCGCTCGATCGCCGCCTCGTCGTCGAGCGCCGCGATCTCGCTTTCCGACAGCGCGCCCTGTGCGAACGCCCGCGCGAGACCGTGGATCGCTTTCGCCTTCGATTCCGAAAGCCGAAACCGCCGCAGCTTCGCCGGAGTCTCCTCCGCCATGGACTCCGGGCTCGGGAACGCGATGAAGGTCTCCGCGTCGAACCGCGCCCGCCTGCCGAACGTCTCGGCGAGCTCGCGCCGGATGTCGTACGCGAAATGCAAATTGACCTGCTGCGCCAGGATCGCCGTCACGAGGCCTTCCCAGAGCGACGGCACCCCCGCGCCCCGCAGCCCCCGGAAGTCCCGGATCGCGGCCCCGACGACCGGGTCCGCGCGAAAGCTGCGATAGAAGCCCGCGATCGGCTGCGAAGCGCCGAGGGCGACCTGCACGATCCGTTCTGCCGCCGCGCGCGCCGCGGGGGACCCGGCCTGCGGCCCGGTCAGCGTCGCCTCGAGGACCCCGCGCGCCGCGGTGCCGACCTGCTCGACCGAAAGAAGCGCCCCGCGGCCGACCGGAAGAAGCCTCCGATAGAGCGTCCCGTCAAAGCGATCGACGACTTCGGGAAAGCGCGTGTAGCGCTCCGCCGTCAGCGTCAGCGAGTAAGGGCGCTGCGGAACGACGGTGAATCGGGTGCGCTCATCTCCCATTCCCGACGACCTCGTATTCGCTCTTGACGAGGCCGCTCGGGTACGCCTGCGTCGCCACGTGGCGCAGCCGAACGTCGCACGGCAGGGACCCGAAGAGCGAGATCCCGTCGCCGATGAGCACCGGGACCCGGGTGATCGTGATGCGATCGACCAGTCCGGCCTGCAGGAACCGCTGCACCGTGATTCCGCCGTCGACGTAGAGATGGTTGGCGCCACGCGACCCGAGGTTCGCCACGATCTCGGCCGGAGTTCCTGCCATCTGCTCCACCGGGCGCCCGGCGGCCGCGGAGAGGTCGACGGGGCGGCTGCTCAGGACCACGACGCGCTTGTCGACAAACGGCCACGCGCCCAGACCCAGTACGACCTCCCACGTGTTGCGCCCCATCACGATCGCGTCGACCGTGGCCATGAACTCGTCGTACCCGTGCGGCTCGCCGCCGCCTTCTGGAAGAAAATCGAACGCGCCGCTGCGCCGTGCGATGAAACCATCGAGGCTGGTGCCGACGAAGACCGATACCGTCGTCGCTCCCATCTCCGGGCACCTCCCATGTCGATCGACACCGCACGATGACACAGAGAGGCGTTCATTTTCCTCGATGCGACGCCTCCGAACCGGCATAGCCTTGCCGGCACACGAAGGAGGTTTCGATGCGTTTCCTGATGAGGCTCCTGATCACCGCCGCCTCGCTGTGGGTGGCCGTGAAGATCGTCCCGGGGATCTCCTACACCGGCGAGTGGTTGCCCTTCCTCGGGGTCGCGCTGATCTTCGGCCTGGTCAATGCGTTCATCCGGCCGCTCGTCAAGCTCCTGACGCTGCCGATCATCTTCCTGACGCTCGGACTCTTCGCGCTCGTGGTCAACGGAATGATGCTGATGCTGACCGCCTGGCTGTCGAACAAGCTCGCGATGAATTTCCAGGTCAGCGGCTGCTGGACCGCGATCCTCGGGGCGCTCGTCGTCTCGATCGTCAGCGCGCTGCTGTCGACGTTCCTGGCGGACACGGAGTAGCGGCTCACCGGCCTCGTCAGGCCCCGCCTTCGGAGGGCCCGGGCAGCGAAAAGCGGAACGTCGCGCCTCGTGCTTCCTGGCTCTCGACGGATACCGTCCCTCCATGGGCCTCCGTCAGCGTCTTGACGATGGCGAGGCCGAGGCCTGCTCCGCCGGTCTGCGAATCGGTCTCCCCCTTGTCGAAGACGCGGCCGATGAGCTCCCGGGGAATGCCCTTCCCGTCGTCGCCGACCCAGCACTCGACGCCGCCCGCGGCGTCCATCGCCCGGGCTCCGATGACGACCGTTCCCCCGGGCGCGTGTTTGATCGCGTTGGCAAACAGGTTCTGGAGGATCCGCCGCAGCTGACTCGCGTCCGCGTACACGACCAGCTCGTCGGGAACCGCGTTGACCAGCCGCGTCCGGGCCATTTCCGCCACGGCGTTCAATTCGACGACCAGGGACTCGACGAAAGGCCACAGATCGAACGTCCGCCGCTCGAGCCGCACGGCGGCGTCGACTTCCGTATGGACATTCTCGTCGAGGATCTTTCGGACGAGCTCCTCGAGATGCTGCACGTTGCGGTGGAGGGCCTTCAAGGGCCGCGAGGTATCCGGGCCCTCGGTCCGGCCGCGGAGGGCCGACTCCAGCACCCGCGAAGTCAGGGCGATGGCGTTGAGCGGAGTGCGCAGATCGTGAGCCACGAACGCCAGGTACTCTTCCCTGCGCTGCGCCACCTCCAGCGCCCGCTGCGTCGCATACGTCTGCACCGCCAGGCCGATCGCCTGGTCGAGCACGCGGTTGACGATGTGAAATGGCCGGCCCTGAAGGCTCAGACCGTTCTCGTCGGCCAGGTCGTGGATGCAGCCCCGCAGGATGTTGTACTCGGCGACGACCTCCTCGATGTCGAACCCGTCCTCGACCCGCTGCAGTCCGTGGGCCGGTGGGCTCGCCTCGCGGTGGGCCTCCGAGATCGTCTCATCGGAGTGGGTCCGCAGGGCCGCAGCCACTTCCGAGAGGAGCTCCGGAATGTGATCGTTGAGGGTCGGAACGTCGAGATGCTGCGCGGACGGGAGTTCCCGCACCTGCGCACGCCAGCGCGTCAGCAGGTCTTCGCGATGCCGCTCGATCAGGGCCGACAATCGCACCAGGATGTCGATGGGGCCTCCGTTTCGGGGTGCCATCCTATGCCCTTTGGCGGATCCGGCGCCGCGGAAGAGGCTCGACCGTCAGCGCGCGGTGCTCGGCGCTTGCAGCGGCGGCGAAGCAAACCGACCGGAGAGCTCCGCCATCCGCCGCAGGCGCGCGGCCACCTCGGGGCCGAACGCGCCCTCCGGCGCGCGCCACGCCCAGCTGCCCTCGGGCCTGGCGGGGGTGTTCATGCGCGCCTCGCTGCCGAGACCAAGGACGTCCTGCAAGGGAACGATGGCGCGCTCGGCGACGGAATCGTAGGCCGCGCGAATCAGGGACCACTCCACTTCCCGGCCGTCGCAGCCGAGGTAGTCCCATACGCGCTCGCGCTCCTCGGGCTTCAATGCCGCGTACCAGCCGTGCGCGGTGTCGTTGTCGTGCGTGCCCGTGTAGACGACGCAGTTCTTCGGGTACCGGTGCGGCAGGTACTGGCTGTCGGACCCGTAGAAGCCGAACTGCAGGATCTTCATCCCTGGAAATCCCAGGGCGGCGAGCAGCGCCCGGACGTCGTCGTCGATGTCGCCGAGATCTTCGGCGAGGATCGGCAGCGGGCCGAGCGCCTCGCGCGCGGCGTCGAAGAGCCCGCGGCCCGGTCCCGGGACCCAGCGGCCGCCGAGCGCCGTCCTCTCGGTCGCCGGCACGGACCAGTACGCGGAGAAGGCTCGGAAGTGATCGATGCGCAGGAGATCGCACGTCGCGAGGCACGAGCGGATGCGCGCGATCCACCATGCGTAGCCCTCGTCCTTCAGCACCTCCCAGCGGTAGAGCGGATTGCCCCAGAGCTGCCCCGTCGCGCTGAAGTAGTCCGGCGGCACGCCGGCGACGGCGGTGGGCCCGCCTGTCCCGTCGAGCTGGAAGAGGTCCTGGCGCGCCCAGACGTCCGCGCTGTCGTGCGCCGCGTAGATCGGGATGTCGCCCACGACGGCGATGCCGCGCTCGCGCGCCGCACGGCGAACGCGCGCCCACTGGCGAAAGAAGAGGAACTGGACGTAGCGCTCGTAGTCCATCTCGTCGCCGAGCGTCTCGTCGGCCGCGGCGAGGGCGTCCGCGTCGCGGAAGGCGAGGTCCGGTCCCCACTCCGTCCACGGCCGGCCGGAGAAGTACGCCTTCAGCGCGGCGAAGCGGCACCAGTCTTCGAGCCACGCGGCCTGCTCCGCGGCATCGCGGAATTCCGACAGGGATTCGCGCTGCGCCGGCAGGGCGAGGTGCCCGAACTGTTCCCACGAGAGCCGCAGGACGTGCTCCTTCCAGTCGCGCACGGCCGGGAAGTCCACGCGGTCGCCGGGAAACTGCGGCGCGTTCTCCAGCGCCTCCCGCTGGAGGAACCCCTCCTCGACCAGCCGCTCGGGAGAAATGAGCAGCGGGTTTCCCGCAAACGCCGATGCGCTGGTGTACGGAGAGCTGCCTCCCCCGGTCGGACCGAGTGGCAGCACCTGCCACAGCGTCTGCCCGGCGGCCGCCGCCCAGTCGAGAAAGCGATCGGCGGAGGACCCGAGATCCCCGATGCCGTTGGGACCGGGCAGCGACGTCGGATGGAGGAGGATCCCCGCGGCGCGCGAGTCGGGCGTCTCGCTCACAGGATCGTCCGGACTAGGAGCCGGCCTGGTACCGCCTGGCCTCGCGGCTGGCCAGCCCCCACCAGACCATCATCCCCGTCTCGTTCGGATGGGCGAGGCCGGTGTGCCAGGGACGGACCCGCAGGGTGTAGCCGAGCCCGGCGCCGGAAGGCTTGCGGTGCGAGAGCTTGAAGACGCCGACGTCGCCGTCGCGGCCGGCGGGCTCGAAGCGCAGAGCCGTGCCGGACTCGAGGGTCCCGTCCGCCTCGACCTGCCCTTCGAAGAGCTCGACGGCAACGTCCGCCGCGTCGAGGGCGTTCAAGCGCACGCGCGCGACGATGTCGAACGCCGAGGCGGACGGAAGGGTCGCCGGGTCCGGGTCGATCTCGACCGCCTCGAATCCCACCGCCGGCCAGGCCGCGCGCACGCGCTCTTTCCAGGCGACGAGCAGCTTCAGCGGCGCGCGGTCGTTGCCCTTGAGCGCGCGGCGGTGAAATGCGCCGGGGACATAGCACTCCTCGAGATACTCCGAGACCATGCGGTCGGAGGAGAAGGCCTTCGCGACCTTCGACGCCGCGACGATCATGCGGTCGATCCAACGCTGCGGCAGGCCCGAGGCGTCGCGGTCGAAGAACATGGGCAGCAGCCGCTTCTCGAGCGCGTCGTAGAGCGCCTGGGCGATCTCCTCGTCCCCGGCCTGGTCCTTCGCCTCCCCGATGGCGAAACCGGCCTCGTCGTGCGGCGCCTCGTCCCACCAGCCGTCGAGCACCGAGAGGTTGAGCGCGCCGTTCATCGCGGCCTTCATGCCCGACGTCCCGGACGCCTCGCGGGGGCGCTCGGGGGTGTTCAGCCACACGTCACAGCCGGCGACGAGCGTGCGCGCGAGCGCCATGTCGTAGTCGGGCAGGAAGAGGACGCGGCCCTTCAGCTCCGGCCGCTCCGCCGCGCGCGCGACGGTCCGGAGGAATTCCTTTCCGGCCTCATCGCGCGGATGGGCCTTGCCGGCGAAGAGGATCTGCACGGGGCGTCCGATCTGGTGGAGCAGGTACTCGAGCCGCTTCGGCTCGCGGAAGAGCAGGGTCGCGCGCTTGTAGGTCGCGAAGCGTCGCGCGAAACCAATCGTCAGCGCCCGGGGATCGAGGGCGAGCGCGGCCTCCGCGACTTCCTCCTCGCGGGCGCCCTGGCGACGCTTCTCCTCGACCAGCTTCTCGCGGCATGCCGTCACCAGCCGCGCCCGCAGCGCTTCGTGCGCCCGCCACAGCTCGCCGCGATCCACGTCCTCGGGATGCTCGAGCACGCCGGTCGCCGCGATCTCGGGCGCCGTCCACGTCGGCGCGTGCACGCCGTTGGTGATCGGCTTGATCGGGACCTCGGAGAGCGGCAGGTCCGGCATCACGCCGCGCCAGAGCTTGCGCGAGACGCCCGCGTGCAGGCGCGACACCGCGTTCTGGTGCGTCGAGAGGCGCATCGCGAGGACCGCCATCGAGAAGAGCTCGCGCGACTGGTCCCCGACCTCGCGGCCGAGCTCGAAGAGCTCGTCGAAGCTGATGCCGAGCTCGTTGACGTACCTGCCGAAGTACTTCCAGAGCAGCTCCGGCGCGAACACGTCGATGCCCGCGGGCACGGGCGTGTGGGTCGTGAAGATGTTGCCGGTCGTGGCGACCTCGCGGGCCTCGGCGAAGGAGAGGTGCTCCTCCTGCACGAGCCGACGGATCCGCTCGAGCGAGACGAAGGCGGCGTGGCCCTCGTTGATGTGCCGGATCGTCGGCTTGAGACCCAGCTTGGCGAAGGCGCGCAGCCCGCCGATCCCGAGCACGATCTCCTGCTGGAGCCGCGTCTCGAAGCCGCCGCCGTAGAGGCGCGCCGTGATCTCGCGGTCGGTCGCCTCGTTCTCGGGCAGGTTCGTGTCGAGCAGCAGCAGCGGCACGCGCCCGACCTTCGCGATGCGGATGAGCAGGTGCACGGTCCGGCCCGCGAGATCCACCGTGACGATCGGAGGGCTGCCGTCGGGCGTCTCGGCGACCGAGAGCGGCAGCTCGTCGGGCTCGAGCACCGGGTAGGCCTCGTTCTGCATGCCGTCGTCGTTGACGACCTGGCGGAAGTACCCCTCCCGGTAGAAGAGGCCGACGCCCGTCAACGGCACGCCGAGATCGCTCGAGGATTTCAGGTGATCGCCGGCGAGGACGCCGAGGCCGCCCGCGTAGATCGGGAGGACTTCGGTCAGGCCGAACTCCGCCGAGAAGTAGGCGATCAGCTCTCCGCGGGCGACCAGCTCCCGCGCCGCCGGGTGTTTCGGCTCGGCCAGGTCTTCCTCGGTCAGCTGCCGGACCTTGGAGAGCAGCTCCGCCTGGTAGGTCGGGTCCTCGGCCGCATGCCGAAGTCGCTCCGCCGACACCTCCCGGAAAAGCCTGACCGGGTTGCCTCCGGCCCGCCGCCAGGCCACCGGATCCAGAAATTCGAAGAGCGCGCGGACGTCGGACCGCCACGTCCACCGAAGATCGTGGGAGAGGGCGAATAGAGGAAGGAGCTTTTCGGGAACGCCGGAGACCCGAAAGGCCTTTTCGAGAACGGGTGTCAACTCGATATGAAGTGTAGCAGACCCACCCGACCCACTAACCCCTGTGGTCCCCATTCACCTTGACCGACAACTTCTCGCCGAGCGCGAGGAAGCGCTCGACCCATCGCCGGGCGTCCTCGAATCCCGCCTCCGCCTCGCGCTGCCGCCCGGGCAAGAGGCTCCGCAACAACTCGTAGTACGCGTTCTGCACCTTCCAGAAATCCACCTCGAACGGCAGCTGGCGACCCAGATCCACGACCCCCTCGAGCTCCTCGAGCCGCGCGAGGTCCGACGCGCTGCCGCGAAGGCCGTCTGCCAGCCGCTCGAGCGCGTGCTCGACGGCCAGGCCAAGGCCATCCTCGTGGAGCGTGACACCGACGTTGCGGGCCTCCTCCAGGACCGCCGCGAGCCGCGCCGGGTCGGGCGCCTCGGCCTCCAGCTCCTGGCGCAGGCTCATGTTGAGCGCGAACTCCGCCGCCATCCGGAACCCGCGCGGCTGCACGATGCCGTGGCTCGAGAGAAAGCGCATGAGCGCCGCGTGCTCTTCGTAGAGCTCCCGGTACACGGCGTCGGCGGCGCCGAGCACCGAACGCAGGATGCGCCCCAGGACCTGCTGCTGCTCGTCGCGAAAGAGCAGGCGCAGCGTGTACACGCCGGAGCCGAAATGACGGTCGACCGCGCGCAGGGTCTCGGTCAGGTCCGCCCGGCGGAAGGGCGCGGCGATCTCTGCGGCGAGCTCTTCGTACTGGACCTTTCCCGGAAACCGGATCGCTCCACCCGAGAGGTTGTGATCGCCGAGGTGGAGCACGCCGAAGGCGACGTCCTCGGACTCCGCGGTGATCTCCGAGCGCACGCGGGCACGACCGAGGAGCAGGCGCGCGCGGCCGCTCGCGACGAGCCGGTAGTCCTCGCGCGCGACGTCGTAGCAGTAGACGCGCGCCGACTCTCCGTAGTCGGAAAAGAGCGAGCTGACGCCATAGTGCGCGCCCACCTTCTCCAGCGAGACCATCGCGGGACGTACCGACTCGTCGTAGATCTTCCGTCCGTCGCCCGCTTCCGGGTCGTTCGACTTCGCCTTCTCGAGCAGTTCGAGAAAAGGCGTCTCGAAGCCCGCGCCGAAGAGCTCCCCCGAGAGCTGCAGAACCCGCCCGGCGTACTGGATGACCTGGCGCGCCTCGATGCCGCCCACGTCGTCGAAGAACCAGCCGCAGCTCGTGTACATGAGCTGCGCGTGCCGCTGGAGCTCCAGCAATTTCAGGGCCTCGATCCGCTCCGGCGCCTCGAGCTCGCGGCCCGCGTGCGCCGCGAGGAACCGCCGCACCGTTTCGGGCGTCCGGTCGAGGACCACGCGCACGTAGTCCTCGCGCGCCTTCCACGGGTCCGGAAAGAGCGCGCCCGCCTTTGCCTCCCACAGCGGCGCGAGGGTGTCGCGCAGGGCGTCGAGCGCCTCGCGCAGCGGCGCGCGCCAGGCCTGCGTCCACCCGGACCGCTTCCCCGAGTCGCAGCCGCAGTCGGAGCGCCACCGCTCGACGCCGTGGGCGCAGCTCCAGGAGGAACGCTCGAGGATCCGGACTTCGTGAGTCGGAGGATGCTTCGCCAGGAACTCGCCGTAGTTGGTCAGCCGCGCCAGGTCCTTCGACGCGAGCGTATGGAGCGCGTAGGCGAGCGCCATGTCGCCGTGGCGGTGGTGATGCCCGTAGGTCTCGCCGTCGGTCGCGATGTGCACCAGCTGCGGCCGCGCCGCGGTCTCCGTGAAGGCGCCGGCCAGCCGTTCCGCGAGGCGCTCGCCCGTCGAAAGCAGGTTGTCGAACGCCACGGCGCGCGAGACGGGCCCGTCGTAGAAGAAGACCGCGATCGTCCGCCCCGAGGGCAGTGCCACCGTGTAGGGCATCGTCGGGTCGACGCCGCCGGCGGGCGCCTCCTGCCATTGCGCTTCGTCGACCTTGCGCACGTGGGTCGCCTGGTGCGGCGCGAGGATCGTGAAGACGATGCCGGCCTCGGCCAGCGCCTCGAGGGAGGCCGTGTCCACGGCGGTCTCCGGGAGCCACATGCCCTCGGGTTGGCGGCCGAAGCGATGGACGAAGTCGCGCACGCCCCAGGCCACCTGCGTGCGGCGATCCCGCGCGCTCGCGAGCGGGAGGATCATGTGGTTGTAGGGCTGCGCGAGCGCCGAACCATGTCCGGAGAAGCGCCGGGCGCTGTCCGCGTCCGCCGCGAGGATGGCGCGGTAGACGCCCGGCTCCTTCTCCTCGAGCCAGGAGAGCAGCGTCGGGCCGAAGTTGAAGCTCATCGAGGCGTAGTTGTTGACGATCGCAACGATGCGGTTGTCCCCGTCGAGGATGCGAGCGTCGGCGTTGGGCGCGTAGCACTCGGCAGAGATCCTCTCGTTCCAGTCGTGGTACGGGTACGCCGAAGGCTGACCCTCGATCGCCTCCAGCCACGGATTCTCGCGGGGCGGCTGGTAGAAGTGCCCGTGGATGCAGACGTAGCGTTCCATCGCTACTTCGTCGCGGGGGGCGGCGGCGCCGATCCCATCGCAGCCTCGATCGCGGCATCGATCTCGGCCTCGGCTTCCGCCTCGGCGACGTCCGCCGGCGGGTTGTCCGGCGGCGCCGGCTTCAGGAAGATCGCGCCGAGCGGCGGGAGCGTCAGCGACAGGCTGTGGGTTCGGCCATGGGCCGGCACGGCAAGCGCCACGGCGCGGCCGCGATTGCCAATCCCGCTGCCGCCGTACTCGGCCGCGTCGCTGTTCAGGATCTCGACCCAATCCCCTTCCGCGTCCACGCCGACGAGGTAGCCGTAGCGCGGCACGGGCGTGAAGTTGAAGGCCGCCACGATCGTGTCGCGGGGCTCGGGACCGCGGCGCTCGAACGAGACGATGCTGTGGTCCGCGTCGTGGCAGTCGATCCAGTCGAAGCCGCGCGGCTCGAAGTCGAAGACGTGGAGGCCGGGCTCGGCGGCGTAGAGGCGGTTCAGGTCGCGCACCCACATCTGCAGGCCCGCGTGCCGCGGCTCCTCGAGCACGTTCCAGTCGAGGCTCGCGTCGTGATTCCATTCGTGCCGCTGGCCGATCTCGCCGCCCATGAAGAGGAGCTTCTTGCCGGCCTGCGCCCACATGTACGCGAAGAGCAACCGCAGATTGGCGAACTGCTGCCAGTCGTCGCCCGGCATCTTCGAGAGCAGGGACGACTTGAGATGGACGACCTCGTCGTGCGACAGCGGCAGCACGAAGTTTTCGGTGTACTGGTACATCCGGCGGAACGTCAGCTCGGTGTGGTGGAACTTGCGGAACACCGGGTCGAGCTTCATGTAGTCGAGCATGTCGTTCATCCAGCCGAGGTCCCACTTCATATCGAAGCCGAGGCCGCCGACGTACGTCGGCCGCGAAACCATGGGCCAGGACGTGGACTCCTCGGCAATCATGAGGACGTCCGGGTGTTTCTCGCGCACCTCGTCGTTCATCCGGCGCAGGAGCGTGATCGCCTCGAGGTTCTCCCACCCGCCGTACTTGTTCGGGATCCACTCCCCGGCCTTGCGCGAGTAGTCGAGGTGGAGCATCGAGGCCACGGCATCCACCCGCAGGCCGTCGGCGTGGTACCGGTCGATCCAGTACAGCGCCGACGACAGCAGGAAGCTGCGGACCTCGTTGCGGCCGTAGTTGAAGATGCAGCTCGACCAGTCGGGGTGGTACCCCTGCCGCCAGTCGGCGTGCTCGTAGAGGTGCGTCCCGTCGAAGTACACGAGGCCGTGCTCGTCCGACGGGAAGTGCGAGGGCACCCAGTCGAGGATCACGCCCAGGCCGGCCTGGTGCAGCGTGTCCACGAGGTGCATGAAGTCCTGCGGCGTGCCGAAGCGGCTGGTCGGCGCAAAGTAGCCCGTGCTCTGGTAGCCCCAGGACCCGGTGAACGGGTGCTCCATGACGGGCAGCAGCTCCACGTGCGTGAAATTCATCGACCGCGCATAGTGCGCCAGTGGGCCCGCGGCCTCGCGGTAGGTCAGCGACCGATTGCCCTCCTCGGGGACGCGCCGCCACGAGCCGAGATGCACCTCGTAGATCGAGATCGGCGCAGAGGGCTCCTGCTTCCGCGCGCGCTCGGCGGCCCACCCGTCGTCGCGCCAGCGGTAGTCGAGGTCCCAGACGACCGAGCCCGTGCGCGGAGGCGTCTCGTGCCGCACCGCGAAAGGATCCGCCTTGTCCACGCGGTACCCCGCCAGGCGCGAGGCGATGTGGTACTTGTAAATCGCTCCCTTCTCCACGCCCGGCAGGAAACCCTCCCAGACGCCCGACTGCGCGATCTCCCGGAGGGGATGCGCGTCCTGCTTCCAGGCGTTGAAGTCGCCGATCACCGAGACTGCGGCGGCATTCGGCGCGAAGACCGCGAAAGAGGTCCCGGGCACGCCGCCGACCGTCCGCGGATGCGATCCGAGCCGCTCCCAGAGCCGCGCGTGCGTCCCCTCGTTGAAGAGGTAGAGGTCGTCGGCGCCGAAGAGCGAGGAGCCGTAAACCGGCGAGCCGGCGCGCGCGACTGGACCGGTGCGTCGTTTCTCCGCCAGAAGCAACCCCCTCGCGGCAGTGTACCCCGCAAGCCCGGACCGGCTCGGAGTCGTCGCATAAAATGCGCGCGATGGACGGGACCGCGATCGTCATCTGCGACGGACTGTTTTCGACGGCGAGCGGCAAGACCGCGCACGGCCTGGTCCGCGGCACCGACCGCTACCGGATCCTCGCCGTGATCGACGCGCCCATGGCCGGCCGCGACGCCGGCGAGGTGCTCGACGGCCTGCGCCGCGGCATCCCCGTGCACGCCTCGATCGCCGGGGCGCTCGAGGCCCTCGGCACGAAGCCCGACTTCTGCATCGTGGGCGTGGCCACCTCGGGCGGTCGTGTGACGCCCGGCCTGCGGGCTCTTCTTTTCGAGGCGATCGACGCCGGCATGTCGGTCGTCAACGGGCTCCACGAGTTTCTGGGCGACGACCCCGCGCTCGCCGCCGCCGCCGCGCGCAGGGGCGTGAGGATCCGCGACGTGCGCCAGACCGCCCGCCGCACGGATCTCCACTTCTGGGACGGCAGGATCCTCACCGTCGGCGCGCCCCGCATCGCGGTCCTCGGCACCGACTGCGCGCTCGGCAAACGCACGACCGCCCGCTTCCTGCTCCATGCCTGCCGCGCGGCCGGGATCCGGACCGAGCTCGTGTTCACCGGCCAGACCGGCTGGATGCAGGGCGCGCCCTTCGGGTTCATCTTCGACTCGGTCCCGAACGACTTCGTCTCGGGCGAGCTCGAGCACGCGATCGTCTCCTGCTGGGAGGCGGTGCGGCCCGACCTCATCCTGCTCGAGGGGCAATCGGCGCTGCGCAATCCCTCCGGCCCCGCCGGCTCCGAGTTCATCCTTTCGGGCCGCGCCGCCGGAGTCATCCTCCAGCATGCGCCGGGGCGGACCCACTACGAGGGACTCGAGGAGTTCGACCTCCGGATCCCTCCGGTCTCCGACGAGATCGCGCTCATCCACTCTCTCGGCGCGCGGACCCTCGCCGTGACGTTGAACGGGGAGGCCATGCGTCCCGAGGCGCTGCGCGCCGAGCAGCAGCGGCTGCGCTGGGGGCTCGGCATCCCGGTCGTGCGTCCTCTCGAGGAAGGCGTCGAGGCCCTCGTCCCCGTCATCCGGGAGTTCATCGCGAGCGAGCGCAAGGCGTGAAGATCGCTCGCGCGTCGAGCGCCCTGGAGGATTTTGCCCTCACGCGGCCCTACGCGATCGCCGGGCAGGCCCTGATCGCGAGCGTCGGCAACGTGATCGTCCGGATCGAGGCCGAGGACGGCCTCGTCGGCCTCGGCGCCGCGTCTCCCGGCGAGCACGTCACGGGCGAGACGCTCGAGGCCTGTTGCGCGGCAATCACGACCGAACGCCTCGGCTGGCTCGCCGGGCGCGACGCCCGGACTCTGCCGCTGCTCTGCCGCGAGGCGGCGTCTCGGACTGCCGGAACGCCGGCGGCGCGCGCGGCGATCGACATCGCGCTGCACGACCTCCTGGCCAAGCGCCTCGGCGTGCCGCTCGTCGAGATGCTCGGCCGCGCGCACCGGGAGCTGCCGACCTCCATCACCATCGGGATCAAGTCGGTGGCCGAGACGGTGGCCGAGGGCGAGGAGTATGTCGGGCGCGGCTTCCGGGTCCTCAAGGTCAAGATCGGGGACGCGCTCGACGTCGACCTCGAGCGCCTGCGCAAGTTGCGCGAGGGGCTCGGCCCGGCCGTGACGATCCGCGTGGACGCCAACATCGGCTTCACCGTCGAGGAAACGGCGCGCTTCTTCGAGCGCACGGCTCCTCTCGCGATCGAGTTCGTCGAGCAGCCCGTGCCGCGCGAGGCTTTCGGCGGGATCCGGACGCTGCCGCCGCGCGCCCGCGCCCGCATCGCCGCCGACGAGAGCCTGCACGACGAGAAGGACGCACTCGCGCTCGCGTGCCCTCCCGGCGAGTCCGCGTGCGGGATCTACAACATCAAGCTCATGAAGTGCGGCGGCATCCGGCCAGCCCTGCGCATCGCCGCGATCGCCGAGACGGCCGGCATCGCGCTCATGTGGGGGTGCATGGACGAGAGCCGGATCTCGATCGCCGCGGCGCTGCACGCGGCCTTCGCCTCGCCCGCCACGCGGTACCTCGACCTCGACGGCTCGCTCGACCTCGCCCGCGACGTCGTCGAAGGCGGCTTCACGCTCGAGAACGGCGTCATGCGGACGACCGGCGCGCCGGGGCTGGGCGTCACCCTCACTCAGCCACACCGGGACTGAAGCGGAGCACGACTCGGAGGGCGAACGCGAGGGTCGCCCAAATACGCCGGGCGCTACCCGAACGCCGGCGCGTCGCCCCGGTACGGCAGCCACACGAGCGCGAGCTTGCGCACGGTGATGTCCGTCTTCTTCGGGCGCAGCGTCAGCGTCTCGAGCCTCTCGATCGCGGGGTCCACGGACGCCGTCGCGGCGGCGATCTCCGACTGGAGCTCGGCGTCGAGATCCTGCATCTGCTGATCGATGGCTCCGACCGTGTCCTCGGCCCGACCCACGTCGCCGGCCTGCTTCATCGTCCGCCCGGCGCCGCGGGCCGCGGTCGTGGCTTTTCCGATGGTCGTGGCCGAGATGGCCTTCCGCCCGAAGAGCGCGCCGAGGACCGTCGCGCCGACCGAGATCGCGGTCTGCAGTCCGGCCTGCGTCGCCTCCTGCTTCTCGCGCGCGACCGTCTGTTCCGCGCGCCGCCGGCGCTCCTGGAGCGCGGCCAGTTTCGGAGCGTACTTCTGGCGCAGCTTGTCGGCCGCCGCGTCGCGGGCCTCGCGGCCGCCCTGGCCGAGACGCGAACGGAAGTCCGCTTCGCTCTCGCCCGGTTTGGAGACGGCGCCCGCCGCGGCGCTGCGAAACAGGTCGAGCGTGCGCTCGCGGTAGATCCACGTCGCGAAGTCCTTGCCCCAGCCGTCGTAGCTCTTGGGCTTGCCAGCGGCCGGCGCGAGCGGCGCAAAGCCCGCGCCGCCGGCGGGCTCCGACTCGCACTCTTCGACGTCGAACGCGGGAGGTCCGGCCCCGGACCAGTCGAGCGCCTCGGCCGCCGCGGCCACCCGCGCGACCTTCTCGGTCGATGCGACGCCGCTGTTCGCGTCCGCGAAGTGCGCCTCGGCCAATCCGAGGATCGCGGCGCGATAGACGACCCCCTCTCCGGTGCCCCGCAGCGGCGCGAAGAGCTGCGGGATGTCCGGCGGCAGAACCGGCCGAGCTCCACCGCCCCCGGCCGCACCCACGGAGGCGGACGACGCCTGCGCGGCCGGCGCCTTCGACTGCGCCACGCGCAGCGGGTCCATCAGCGTCTTGATCTGCGCGCGCGTCAGCGGGCCGCGGAGGTACGACAGGGCCCAGCGCGATTCGAAGACCTCGGGCGCGTCCTCGTGCACGTTGTTCAGGAGAAAGACGCGGTTGCCGAGGCCGGCCAGGAGTTGCTCCATCCTGCCGCGATCGAACTTTTGAGACGCGCCGGCGGCGACGCCCTCGAGCCCCTCGAGGACGCGGGCCTTGTCGCGCTCGGTCTGGAGGCGGCCGAGGAACCACGTCCCCGTGTTGGCGAGGCCCTTGTAGTCGAGGTCCACCGGGTTCTGGGTCGCAAGCACGACGCCGAGGCCGAAGGCGCGGCCCTGCTTGAGCAGCGTCAGCAGCGGCGCCTTTGCGGGCGGCGTCGCGACCGGCGGAAAGTAGCCGGCGATCTCGTCCATGTACAGGATCGTCCGCAGGCTCGTCGTGCCGGACTGCGCGCGCATCCAGGAGAGCACCTGGTTCAACAGCAGCGTCACGAAGAACATCCGCTCCGCGTCCGAGAGATGGGCGATCGAGAAGATCGCGACGCGCGGCTTGCCCCCGGCCGAACGCAGCATCGGCCCGATCTCGAGCGGCTCGCCCTCGAGCCACGTCGAGAATCCCGGCGCCGCCAGCAGGTTGTTCAGGCTCATCGCCAGCGCGAAGCGGTCTTTGGCCGGGAAAAACGACTCGAGCTCGACGACGCCCACCTTCGTGAACGAGGGGTTCTGGATGCGCCCGATCAGGGCCGCGAGGTCGAGATCTTCGCCCTTCTTCCAGGCCTCGGCCAGCACCGTGGACACGAGGATGTGCTCGCGGCTCTTGAGCGGGTCCGCGTCCACGCCGAGCAGCGTCAGCAGGCCCGTCGTGGTGGAACCGACGCGGTCGCGCAGGATCTCTTCGTCCTCGCGCGCGGCGGCCGGGGGCGCGGCGAACGACCTCAGGATCGAGACGGGCAGGCCCGCGGTCGAGCCCGGCGTGTAGATGGCGAAATCCGCGGCGTCCTTCATCCTCTGAATGCGCGCGCCGTCCTCGCCCCACTCCGCCAGGCCCTTCCTCCAGGTCTCGGCCTGCTGTTTCGCGAAGTCCTCGGGCGAGAGCCCCTTGCGTCCGGCATCCTCCTCATTGATCCACGGGCGGAAGTCCTCGGGAGCGAGGTCGGGAAACGCGAGCAGCAGATTGCACAGATCGCCCTTGGGGTCGATCAGGATCGCAGGCACACCGTCGATCGCGGCTTCCTCGATGAGCGCGAGGCAGAGACCCGTCTTGCCGCTTCCCGTCATGCCCACGCACACGGCGTGCGTGACGAGGTCGCGCGAGTCGTAGAGGACCAGGTCGTCCTTGCGCGCCTTCTTCGCGAGATCGAAGGCCTTGCCCAGGTAGAAGACGCCGAGCTTCTCGAAGTCCTGCATCGGTCGAATCATATGGGGTCAGGTCTCTCAATGTGTGACTTTGATACGGCCGGGACGCGACAGCCCACGCTCGAAGTCACACTATGAGAGACCTGACCCCATCGAATAGACTCCGCACGGCAGACGGAGGACACGGGCCTGATCAGCACGAAACTCGCCAACCGCTACGAGATCCTGGGGGAGCTCGGACGCGGCGGCATGGGCGTCGTCTATCGCGCGCGCGACCCGTTGCTCAACCGCGAGGTCGCGGTCAAGCTCATCTCCTCGACCGACCTGACGGCCGAGATCGAGGAGCGCTTCCAGCGCGAGGCGCAGCTCGTCGCCCAGATGGACCACCCCGCGATCGTGCCCATCTACGACTTCGGGCGGCACGAGGGCTCGCTCTTCTTCGTGATGCCCGTCGCCCAGGGCACCAACCTCCTGCGGCTGGTCCGGGACCAGTCGCTGCACCTCGGCGAAGTCGTGGACATCGGCATCCAGGCCGCCGACGCACTCGAGTACAGCCACTCGCGCGGCGTCGTGCACCGCGACATCAAGCCCGCCAACATCATGGTCACGCGCGAGGAGGGCGCCGGGGCGCGCGTCCGGGTCATGGACTTCGGCCTCGCACACGCGGCGACGGAGTCCCGGCTCACGAAGACGGGCACGCTGGTCGGAACGGTCGCGTACCTCTCGCCCGAGCAGGTGTCCTCGCGCGCCTTCGACGGGCGCTCGGACATCTACTCGCTCGGCGTGGTCCTCTACGAATGCCTCGTCGGCGAGCCGCCCTTCACGGGAGAGGTCCAGTCGATCCTCTACCGGATCGTGCACGAGATCCCGCAGCCGCCGCGCGCGCTCGGCGCCGAGATCCGCGAGGAGCTGCAGGACATCCTCATGCGCTGCCTCGAGAAGGACCCGGCCAGGCGGCCCCAGAAGGCGGGCCAGATCTCCGAGGCACTGCGCCGCCACAAGGCGAGCCTCGCGACCGACGAGTTCCGCATGTCGGTCGTCCTGTCCGCCAGCCGCGTCATCCAGCGGCCGTCGCTCTCGGTCTTCATCGGCCGCGAAAAGGAATTCGCCGAGCTGCAGCGCCGGCTGAACGCGGCCATTGCCGGAGAGTGCCAGTTCGCCGTCGTCGCCGGAGAGCCGGGGATCGGCAAGACACGCCTGCTCGAGGAGTTGAAGAACCTCGTCGATCGCGCGCAAGCTGCGCGTCCTCTACGGCCGCTTCGTCGAGCAGGACCGGTCCTTCTCGTACCAGGGCTTCTGCGAGCTCATCCAGGACTACTTCCGGACGCGCGACGCGACGGCCTCGTCAGCGAGCGAGCGCCCCGACTTCTCCGACCTCGCCGGAGACCTGGTCAGCCTCTTCCCGCAGCTCTCTGAGATCGCCGAGCTGCGCGCGGCCGTCAGCGGCGACTCGCGCATCGCCGTGCCCGCGGCAGAGCGCAAGGTCGAGGACCGGATCCAGATCTTCGAGCTGCTCGCGCGCACGCTGACCCGGATCGCCGGCGGAAAGCCCCTCGTCCTGATCCTCGAGAACCTGCATGGCGCCGAAATCTCGATCGAGGGGCTGCAGTACGTCGTGCGCCGCCTCGGCCCCACGCCGACCCTCATCGTGGCGAGCTACCGGCAGACCGAGACGGACAAGCGGCATCCGCTGATCCGCATGCTCGACTCCTTCGCCGACGATCCCCGCTTCGTCTCCCTGACACTGCCGCCGTTCTCCCCCTCCGAGTACCGCTCCCTCGTCGAATCGGTGGTGGGCGAGGCGAAGGTCTCGGACCGGCTGACGCACCGGCTGCGCGAGGCGACCGAGGGCAATCCGTTCTTCACCAAGGAGCTCATCCGTTCCCTCGTCGAGTCGGGCGACATCGCCCGGGACGCCACCGGCGCCTGGAGCTTCTCGACCGAGGCTGAAATCTCGGCCGACGCCCTGCCGGCCACCATCCAGCAGGCGGTCGAGAAGCGCATCGAGCGGCTGCCGGAGGAGCTGCGCGAGCTCCTGTCGGTCGCGTCCGTGATCGGCAAGACCTTCGACGCGCGCGACCTCGAGACGCTGGCCGAGGGCGCCCGCAGCGTCGAGGACTCGATCGATCGCCTGATCCTCGAGGGCATCCTCGAGGAGGACCGCGAGTCGCGGGGCGATCGCCTGACCTTCGCGAGCGGCATCGTCCGCGACGTCCTCTACGCGGCGCTCTCCCGGCGCCGCCGCCGGTCGCTCCACCGCAAGTACGCCGAGCTCATCGAGAAGCGCGCCGCCGGCCGGCTCGAGCGCGTCTACCCCGAGCTCGTCCAGCACTACTGGCAGGGCGACGTCCCCGAGAAGACCGTCGAGTACGGCCTGAAGCTCGCGCAGAAATCGCTCGACACGTTCAGCCCCGAGGACGCCACCCGGGTCGCGAAGATCGCGCTCGAGTTTCTCGAGGACGGAGAGTGGTCGGGCGACCCGGAGCTGGAGGGCGAGGCGCGCCAGATGCTGGCGCAGGCCCAGCGCATGACCGGCAACGTCGACGGCGCGCTGCGCGAGGCCGAGGCCGCCCTGCGCGTCTTCGAAAAGAGCCGGCGGCCCGACCGCGCCGCGGCGACCAGCCTCTTCGCGGCGGAGAGCGCGTGGCAGGCGCGGCGCATCGACGAAACACGCCGCTGGGTGGAGCGCGGCATCGAGACGGCGCGGACCGCGCCGGCCTCCGACGCGCTGCCCAAGCTCCTGTCGCTCGGCGCAACGGTCGCGAACCTGCGCGGCGAGTACGCGCGCGCGGCGGCGTACCAGGCCGAGATCGGGACGCTGACGCGCGGAGTCAGCCCCGGTCGAGGAAGAAGTGCCCCGCGGCGGCACGCTCCTCGTCGCGATGCCGAATCCCCTCGCCGCGAAGGAGCCCGCGGTCTACGACACCACCGAGGAGCACGAGGTCCTGGCCAACGTCTTCGAGACGCTCGTCGCGACCGACGCGAAGGGCAACCTCGCGGGCCACCTCGCGGAGCGCTGGGCGCTCGAGGACGGTGGCGCGACGCTGCGCCTCCACCTGCGCCCGGGCGTCGCCTTCTCCGACGGAACGCCCCTGGACGCGCCGGCCGTCAAGGCGGCGCTCGAGCGCTCGATCGGCCTCTCGCGCGGCGTGATGCCGGCAGCCTTCACCGCCGTCGAGGGGTTGAAGGAGTTCCTCGACGGCGGCACCCCGGACGTGGCCGGGATCCTCGCCCACACGGACCTCGAGGTCGTCATCCGCCTCCAGCATGCCGTGCCGATCCTTCCGTCGCTCCTGACCGACGGGCGGACCGCGATCGCCATCTCCGGGTCGAAGCCGGCGGAGGGGCCGATCGGGACCGGGCCCTTCCGCGTCGCTCTGCACGCCGCGGATCGCGTCGTCCTCGAACGCAACCCGCAGTACCGCGCCACTCCAGGGGCGCGCCTGGACCGCATCGAGTTCCGCGCCTCGCTGCCGCCGGCGGCGATCGCCGAGGCGCTGCGCGCGGGCGAAATCGACATCGCGCGCGACCTGCTCCCCCAGGACCTCGAGGCGCTGCTGCGCGATCCCCGCTTCCGGGGCGGACTCGTCGAGACGCCGAAGAAGAACGCCTACTTTGCCGTCCTCAACACGGCGAGCCCCGCCGGTTCCCGCGAGCCGCTGCGACTGGCGCTGGCGGGCGTCGCCCACACCCAGGACTTCGTCTGGGGGGCGCTCGGGCGGTTCGCCCTTCCGGCCACCGGACTGATCCCGCCCGGCATCCTCGGGCACGACCCGGGGCGCCGCCAGCCGCACCTCTCGAAGGAGAAGGCCGGTCGAGTTGGTGCGCTCCGCCGGCCTGCCGCTTCCCGTGCGGCTTCGCGCCAGCGTCCACCCGATCCTCCAGGCCCAGTACGCCGCGCTGACCCAGGCGCTCCTGCGCCTCTGGTCGGAGATCGGCGTCGAGGTCGAGATCGTGACGAAGACCATGCCGGCGTACCTCGGCTCCTGGGACGACGACGCGGACGTCGACCTGCTTCTCGGACGCTGGATCGCGGACTACGACGACCCCGACAACTTCACGCACAACCTCTTTCACTCCGGGACCGGCCGCATGCGCGCGTATTACTCCTCGCCCGAGACCGATCGCCTCCTCGACGAGGCGCGCGCCGAACCGAGGCCGGCCGCCCGCGAAGCCCTCTACCGGAAAGCTCGAGCACGCGCTGCTGGAGACCGGCGTCGTTGTTCCGCTCTTCCACGACGTGGACTACCGGATCGCGAGCCCCGCGATCCGCGGGCTGCAGCTGCATTCGACGCCGCCGTACGTCAACTACGCCGAGCTCGGCAAGGCCGAGGCCAGGCACCAGCCGGCCGCGCCCGAGCGCGCGATCGGCGGCGGCGTCGTGCACGCGCCCATCCAGGGCGTCGTGCGCAGCCTCGACCCGTCCCTGATCGTCACCGTCGAGCAGGCCGAGGCCCTCCCGTGCGTCTACGAGACGCTGACCTGGGCGGTCGAGGGCACGCGGATCATCCCGTGGCTGGCGAGCGAAGTGATCATGGAGAACGGGGGCACGCGCTACCGCTTCCGGCTCCAGTCGGGCGTGCGCTTTCACAACGGCCGGCGGCTGACGGCGCGCGACGTGCGGCACTCCTGGGAGCGTCTGCTCCTGAACAAGGAGAGCGAGAGCCGGTGGGTCCTCGGGGTGATCCAGGGCGCGTCGCGCCTGCTCGACGGCCAGGCGACGGACCTCTCCGGCTTCCACATCCTTTCGCCCGGCGAGTTCACGGTGGACCTCGAGAAGCCCGTCCCGTTCTTCCCCGCGATGATCTCGTACGCCGCGACCGCGATCGTGCCCGAGGGCACCGCCGTCATCGGCCGCAGCCCGCGCGAAGACGCGATCGGAACGGGGCCCTTCCGTCTCGTCAGCTTCGAGCCCGGCCGCCGCCTCGAGCTCGAGCGAAATCCGAACTACTGGCGCGCGGGCCGGCCCCGCAGCGACGGCGTCGTCTTCCATTTCGGCGTGCCGCCCGAGGACATCCGCAACGAGTTCCTGGCCGGCCGGCTCTCGATCGCGCGCGATCTGCTGCCCGCCGACGCCGAGGCCTTCCGGCACGATCCGCGCTTCGCCTCGGGCTACCGCGAGAGCCCGCGCCTGACGACGTACTTTGTCGCCTTCAACGCCCATCGGGGTCCCTTCCAAGACACCGCGGCGCGGCGCGCCCTCGCGCGTGGGATCCGCGTCGACGCCCTCGTGCGGCAGACGCTGGGCCGTCTGGCGATACCGGCCCACGGCCTGCTGCCGCCCGGCCTGCTCGGGTACTCGGCAGCCGGACCGAGTTCCGACCACCAGGGCTCCGGCCCCCATGCGCAGGCCGACAGCTCGGTGGAAGCCACCGTCTCGCGCGAGTCGCTCGACATCAGCGCGGCGGTCCATCCCGTTTTTTTCGGTGAATTCGCCCATTTCTTCCAGCGTCTCGAGGAAGCCTTCCGCGATACCGGCCTGCGCATCCGCCCCGTCAACAAGACCATGGCCGAGTACCTGCAGCACTCCGATGCCGGCGATGTCGACCTCGACGTCGGCCGATGGACTGCCGACTATCCCGACTCCGATACATTTTTCTTCGGCGCGCTGCACTCCGCCTCGGGCGCCTTTCGCAATCTGGTCGGCAACGCCGACATCGATCGCCTCTCCGAGCAGGCCCGCGTGGAGACCGATCCGCGGGTCCGCCACTCCCTGTACCGGCAGGCGGAAGAGCTCATCGCGCGCGAGGCGCTGATGCTTCCGCTGTTCCACGACCAGGTGTACTGCTTCGCGCGGCCGGAGCTGGAAGGGCTGACCGCGATCGGCCAGTCCAACTCCACGATCGCCTACGAGGACCTCTGGATCCGGCGTTAGCCGGGAAGCGAATGATCGGCTCGAAGCTCGCCAACCGCTACGAGATCCTGGGGGAGCTCGGCCGCGGCGGCATGGGCGTCGTGTACCGCGCGCGCGACCCGCTCCTGAATCGCGAGGTCGCCGTCAAGCTGATCTCTTCGAGCGACCTCACGAACGAGCTCGAGGAGCGCTTCCAGCGCGAGGCGCAGCTGGTCGCCCAGATGGACCACCCGACGATCGTCCCGATCCACGATCTCGGCAGAGACCAGGGGTCGCTCTTCTTCGTCATGCCGCTGGTCGGGGGGACGACGCTGCTGCGACTCATCCGCGACCAGTCGCTGCGCCTCGGCGAGGTCGTGGACATCGGCATCCAGGCCGCCGAGGCCCTCGACTACAGCCACTCGCGAGGCGTCGTTCACCGCGACATCAAGCCCGCCAACATCATGGTCACGCGCGAGGAAGCCGGCTCGGGCGTGCGCGTGCGCGTGATGGACTTCGGCCTCGCCCACTCCGCCACCGAGTCGCGCCTCACCAAGACGGGCACGCTCGTGGGGACCGTCGCCTACCTCTCGCCCGAGCAGGTCGCCTCGCGGGCCTTCGACGGCCGCTCCGACGTCTACTCGCTCGGCGTCGTGCTCTACGAATGCCTCGTCGGCGAGCCGCCCTTCACCGGAGAAGTCCAGTCGATCCTGTACCGCATCGTCCACGAGGTCCCGCAGCCGCCGCGCGCCCTCGGAGCGGAGATCCGCGAGGAGCTGCAGGACATCCTGATGCGCTGCCTCGAGAAGGACCCGGGCAAGCGCCCCCAGAAGGCGGGCCAGATCGCCGAGGCCCTGAAGCGCCACCGGGCGAGCCTCGCGAGCGACGAGTTCCGAATGTCGGTCGTCCTGTCCGCGAGCCGCGTCATCCAGCGGCCCGCGAGTTCCGTCTTCGTCGGCCGGGAAAGGGAATTCGCCGAGTTGCAGCGCCGCCTGAACGCCGCGATCGCGGGCGAAGGCCAGTTCGCCGTCGTGGCGGGCGAGCCCGGGATCGGAAAGACGCGCCTGCTCGAGGAGTTGAAGAACCTCGCCGTGGTCCGGAAAATCCGCGTCCTCTATGGCCGCTTCGTCGAGCAGGACCGCTCCTTCTCCTACCAGGGGTTCTGCGAGCTGATCGAAGACTACTTCCAGGCACCCGATCCGGGCGGCTCGGCGGAGCGGCCCGACTTCTCCGACCTCGCCTCCGACCTGGTCGCTCTCTTCCCTCAGCTCTCCGAGATCGGCGAGCTGCGCGCGGCCGTCAGCGGGGATTCCCGGATCGCCATCCCGGCCGAGGAAAAGAAGGCCGAGGACCGGATCCAGGTCTTCGAGCTCATCGCCAAGACGCTGACGCGCATTGCCGGCGGCAAGCCCCTCGTCCTCATCCTCGACAACCTCCACGCAGCGGAAGTTTCGATCGACGCGTTGCAGTACATCGTCCGGCGCCTGCGGCCCACGCCGACGCTCCTCGTCGGCAGCTACCGCCAGAACGAGACGGACAAGCGCCATCCCCTCATCCGCATGCTCGAGTCCTTCGCGGACGACCCCCGCTTCGTCTCGATCACCCTGCCGCCTTTTTCCGCCTCCGAGCACCGGTCGCTCGTGGAATCGCTCGTCGGGGCGCCGAGGGTCTCGGACGATCTGGCCGGACGGCTGCGGGAGGCGACCGAGGGCAACCCCTTCTTCACCCGGGAGCTCGTGCGCTCGCTCGTCGAGTCGGGCGGCATCGCGAAGGACGACACCGGGGCCTGGAGCTTCTCGAAGGAGGCGGAGATCTCCGCCGACGCCCTGCCCGCGACGATCCAGCAGGCGGTCGAGAAGCGCATCGAACGGCTGCCGCAGGAGCTGCGCGACCTGCTCTCGGTCGCCTCCGTGCTCGGAAAGACTTTTGATTCCAAGGACCTCGACGAGATCGCCGAGCATGCCGGGGATCTCGACGACGACATCGACCGTCTCATCCGCGAGGGCATGCTCGAGGAGGAGCGCGAGTCGCGGGGAGACCGGCTGACGTTCTCGAGCGGGATCGTCCGCGACGTCCTGTACGCCGGGCTCTCCCGGCGCAAACGCCGCTCGCTCCACCGCAAGTACGCCGAGCTGGTGGAGACGCGCAACGCAGGGCGGCTCGAACGCGTCTACCCCGAGCTCGTCCATCACTTCTCCCAGGCGGACGACCCCGAGAAGACCGTCGAGTATGGCCTGAAGCTCGTGCGAAAGTCGCTCGACGCCTTCAGCGCAGAGGACGCGATCCGAGTGGCGAAGGTCGCCCTCGACTACCTCGAGGACGCGGAGAACGCGGAAGACCGGAAGCGGGAGGGCGAGGCGCGGTTGCTTCTGGCCCGGGGCCATCGCATGGCGGGCAACATCGACGCTGCGCTCCGGGAGGCGGAAGCCGCGATCCGCATCCTGGAGGCGGAAAAACAGGGCCTCCGAGCCGCCGCCGCCGTCCTGCTGGTTGCAGAGACCGCCTGGCAGGCCCGCCGCATCGACGAGGCGCGCAACTGGACCGAACGCGGCATCGAGATGGCCCGCTCGGGCGGCGACGCCGAGCATCTGGCGGGGTTGCTCTCGCTCGCAGCGACCCTCGCGAACCTGCGGGGCGAGTATGCGAAGGCGGCAGCCTACCAGGCAGAGATCGACAAGCTGAAGCCCGGAGAGGCGGCCGCCGAGGAGGAGCTCCCGCGCGGTGGCATGCTGGTCGTCGCCGTCGCCAACCCGATCGCGGCGACCGAACCGGGCCTGTACGAAACCAACGAAGAGCAGGAGGCCCTCGCCAACGTCTACGAGCGGCTCGTGACGACCGACCCCCAGGGCAACCTCGCTCCGGCACTCTGCGAAAAATGGACCTTCGAGCAAGACGGCCGCGTCGTCCGGCTGCGCCTGCGCGCCGGCATCGTCTTTTCGGACGGCTCGCCCCTGACCGCGACAGCCGCCAAAGCCTCCCTCGAGCGCTCGATCCGCCTCTCGAAGGACCAGATGCCCGCGGCCTTCGTCGCGATCCGCGGCGCCTCCGGGTACGCGAACGAAGAGGCGGAAGGCGTCGAGGGCATTTCGGCTCCGTCCGAGTTGGAAATCCTGATCCGCCTCGCGGACCCGCTTCCGATCTTCCCGTCGCTGCTGACCGACCCGCGAACCGCGATCGTCGCAGCGCCCGGGTCGGGAAAGGGCCCGCCCCTCGGCACCGGGCCCTTCCAGATCGCCCTCCACACCCCTGAGCGCGTCGTCCTCGAGCGCAACCCCCGCCACGCGAGAGAGCCGGCGCGCGTGGACCGGATCGATTTCCGAGCCTCGCTTGCGGCGTCCGCGATCGCAGACGGCCTGCGCGATGGCTCGCTCGACGTCGCGCGCGACCTGCTGCCGCAGGATTTGGAAGCGATCCTCCGCGAGCCGCGCTTTCGGGCGGGCCTGGTCGAAACGCCCAAGAAGAATACGTACTTCGCCGTTTTCCACACGGGAAGCACGGTCGGGTCGAACGCGGCCCTTCGGACCGCCCTCGCCAACGCGGTCCGAACCCAGGACCTCGTATGGGGCACGCTCGGGCGCTTCGCCCTGCCCGCCACCGGCCTGATCCCGCCCGGAATCCTCGGCCACGACGCCGGACGCCGCCAGACGAACTTCTCGCGCGAGAAGGCGGTCGAAATGATCCGCGCCGCGGGACTGCCCGCCCCCATCCGGCTGCGCGTCGGCATCCATCCGATGCTGCTCAATCAGTATGCCGCGTTGACGGAGGCCCTCTTCCGGATCTGGGCGGATCTCGGCGTCGAGGTGGAGATCGCGACGAAAACGATGCCCGAGTTCCTCGAGTCGTGGCACACCAACAAGGGCATCGATGTCATGCTCGGCCGCTGGATCGCCGACTACGACGATCCCGACAACTTCACGTTCACCCTCTTTCACTCGGGCAACGGGGCGGCGCGCGCCTACTTCTCCTCGCCGGAGACCGACCGCCTTCTCGAGGAGGCCCGCAGCGAGGTGCGGCCCGCCGCCCGCGAGGCGCTCTACCGGAAATTCGAGCATGCCCTTCTCGACCCCTCGATCCTCGTGCCGCTCTTCCACGACGTGGACTACCGGATCGCGGGCCCCCGGGTCCGGGGACTCCAGCTTCGGAGCACCGCCCCGTACGTCAATTATGCCGAGCTCGGACGGGCGGAGGCGGACACGGACCGGGCGGCTGATCGGACGACGGGCGGCGGGATCCTCCACGTGCCCATCGCCGGAGTCATCCGGTCCCTCGATCCGACCCGGTGCGAGACCCTGGAGCACAGCGAGGTCTCGCCCAGCCTCTTCGAAACGCTCACGCGGGCCCTCGACGGCACGCGCGTCGTTCCCTGGATCGCCTCGGAAGTGATCACCGAGGACAACGCGAAGCGGTACCGCTTTCGGCTGCGCCCGGGGGTCCAATTCCACGACGGACGGAGGCTGACCACGCGCGACGTGCGCTTCTCCTGGGAAAGGCTCCTCACGACGCCCACCGTGAACCGATCGCTCTTGACGCCCATCCGGGGCGCCCGGCGCATCATCGACGGAGAAACCACCGCCCTCGAGGGATTCCACATTGTCTCGCCGAGCGAGTTCTTCGTCGAGCTCGACAAGCCGGTCGCCTTCTTCCCGGCCGTCGTCTCCTACGCGCCCACGGCGATCCTTCCGGAAGGCACCGGCGCCATCGGGACGAATGCGGAGGGGATCGTCGGCACCGGCCCCTTCCGGCTCGTTAATTTCGAGCCCAGCCGAAGGCTCGAGCTCGAGCGCAACCCGAGCTACTGGCGGGAGGGGTACCCGCGGTCCGACGGAATCGTCTTCCGCTTCGGCGTCTCCCCGGAGGAAATCCGCAGCGAGTTCCTCGCCGGACGGTTCTCGCTCGCCTTCGATCTGCTCCCGGCCGACGCCGAGGCGTTCCGCCACGACCCGCGGTTCGCGTCGAAGTACAGAGAGAACCCCCGCCTGACGACGTACTACGTGACGTTCAACTCGGCTCGGGGCCTGCTTCGGGACGCGGACCTGCGCCGCCGCCTCGTCGGCGCCATCGACGTCGGCGGGCTGGTTCGCCGCACGCTCGGCAGGCTCGCCATCCCCGCGCACGGCGTCATCCCGCCGGGCCTGCTCGGCTACTCGCCCGCGGGTCCGGGCAGCGGCCCCGTCTCCGGCTCCTCGAGCTCCCCCGACAGCTCCGTCGAGGCGACGGTCTCGCGGGAGACGATCGACCTGACGGCGGGCGTCCACCCCGTCTTCTTCGGAGAGTTCTCGGCCTACTTCCGGGAGCTTTCCGAGTCCTTTCGCGAAATCGGTTTTCGCATCAAGCCGCTGAACAGGACGATGGCCGAGTACATCGAGCTGCAGGGCACCGGAGAAGGCGACCTGAACATCGGGCGGTGGAACGCCGACTATCCCGACGCCGACAACTTCGTGCTCACGCTCCTGCACTCCCAGTCCGGCTTCCTCGGCCGCTTCGTCGCGAGCCCCGAGGTCGATGCGCTCGCCGAACGCGGTCGCGCCGAGATCGATCCGCGCGTCCGGCACTCGATCTACCGGCGCGTCGAGGAACTCATCGTCCGGGAAGCGCTGCTGCTCCCCCTCTTCCACGACCAGACCTACTGCTTCGCGCGGCCGGAGGTCGAAGGGCTGGCGTCCGTCAGCCAGGGCAATCCGATCGTCGACTACGAGAACCTGTCGATCCGGCGGTAGCCGGAAGGCCCCGTCTACTTCCGGATCTTCAACGCGCCCGACTCCACCCAGTGGGCGAGCGCGCGCCGGATCCGGTAGGAGTCGCTCGCGACGGCGGCCTCGCAGTCGAGTGGCGTGCCGCCCTGACTCGCGCGCTCCCACACCGCCTGGAGAAAGCTGCCGTCCTTCTCGGTCGGATGCGGCGTTGCGGTCACCTCCGTCCGGACTAGTACGACCGTGTCCGGCACGAGGACAGCGGCCTCCTGGAACTCGTCGTACCGCCGCATCGCCTCGAGCGTCAGCGGCAGAATCTCGCGCAGCTTCTCGCCCGGCTTCTCGGCCGCCGCGCCCTTCACGAACGCGAATTGCCCGGGTAGCGGCCGCTCGAGGAGCTGGTAGAACGCGTCCTCGCCGCGCAGGTGGCCGCGCTGGATGTCCGTCAGTTTGCCCTCGCGCAGAGACATCGACGCGAAGGCCTCGCCGCCCTTCGGGGGACGCAGTGTCAACGCGCCCGATGCGGACGATTCGGCGAGGCTCTGCAGGAGGGCCGGCAGACCGAACACCTCGAGGTCGCCCTGCAGGCTCACCGCGGGACCCGCCGCGGCCGCATCCGACGCCGCATCCGACGCCGCAGCCGTCGGCGCCTCGGGCTTCGGCCTGTCGAATCCGGCCAGCGCTTTCGCCGCGGCCTTGCCGGCGTCCTGGCCCACGAACCGCGAAACGATCTCTTCCATCACGCGGCGCACCGAGGGCGAAGGCGTCCCGGAGAGCGCCTCGATGACGCGCACGAGGCTCTGGTCGCTCTGGCGCAGCGTCATACCGAGCAGCTTGAATGGCAGGTTGGCCTTGAGCAACGCGAGCAGCTGGTCGACTGTCTCGGTGTCTTCCGACATGTCCTGGCCCGAGAGCTCGGAAATGCGGGCGATCGTGTCGCCCAGCTGCGGCTGCTTCTTGCCGGCGTGCTCGATCAGCGCGCGCCGCGCGCGCGGCGCCGGCAGCTTGCCGAGCGTGGCCGCCACGCGGTCGAGCAGGGCCCGCAGGTCCTTCGGCTCATAGGGCGCCTCTTCCTGCTGGCCGAGCATCGCCTCGAGCTCGAAGAGCAGCTGCGTGAGACCCTGCTCCGCGCGCTCGTCCTTGTACTGGGCGAGCGTCGCGATCGATTCCTTCACGAGCAGCAGCGGCAGCCCGAGCTGCGCGTGGCGCAGCACGACGTCGCTCTCCTCCTCGAAGGAGGCTTCGGCGGTCCGCGGGATGCGCCGCAGCAGGTAGACGAGGTTGCGGCGGAAGAACCACTCCTCTTCCCCCACCGCCGTCGGCGGCACGCGAGCGAGCCCCTCGAAGGCGGCGACGCGCGTCTGGGCGCCGTGCACCTCGAGCAACGCGAGGAGCAGGCGCCGGCGGTCCCGTTTCTGCTCGCGCGGGAGCTCCTCGATCAGCCCTTCCGGGCGCATGGCGGTGAAGAACTGGAGGACCTTGCGCAGGTGACCCCACTGGTCGGGCTTCTCGGTGAACTTCTTCAACTGCTCGCCATCGAGCGTTTCGCCGAGCCGGCGGCGCACGAGCTCGACCGTACCGGCATCCACCTTCTTCTCGGTCGTCAACCGCTCGGCGAGCTCGAGCATCGAGACCGCCTGCGGCAGCGAGCCCTCGTTGAACCGCTCGATTCCGGCCTTGACCATCTCCTGGAAGCGGCGGCCCGTCTCGACGGGGTCGTCGGCGTCCTGGATGATGCGGCGCATGGCGCCGAGCGCACCCGTTTCGGGCGGAGCCGGCGCGGCCGCCGCACCGGGTGCCGCTCCGGCAGGCGCGGGCAGCGTGGGCATGACCCAGCCGGGCAGCGTCTGCGAAAGCGCGCGGAACACGTTGGCCATCCCGGCCTCGAGGCCGAGCGCCTTCAATCGCGTGAGGTAGACGTCGAGCTCCTGGCCCGAGTGGGAGCTGCGAGCCGCGTAGGCCAGAGCCTCGTTGCCTCCGGCCGTGGGCGCGGGCGGCGGTGCGGCGGCCGGGGAGACGGCGCCCGCCTGGACCGGTGTCGGGGACGAAGCGGCAGGGCCGACGAGCCCGCCCTGCGCCTCCAGCCGGTCGAGCAGGAGTGAGAATCGGTGCAATCCGCGGACCGCCGTGTCTCCGACGCCGGCAGTGTCACCGGAAGTGATACCGCCGGAGCCGCCGCCCGGAGCCGAGGAAGAGGCGGTCGCGCGCGGGCCGCTGCCCTCGGTCGGGGCCTGCCGGAAAATGTTCTGCGCCGGCGAGACCGCGGCGGGCGCATCTCCGAGCCGCCCGAGATTCTCGAGCAGCATCGCCCGGTCTTCCTGCGGGCAGAGCGCGAGGATCAGGGGCCGGAGGCCCGCGAGGTAGATCTCGAGCGGCTCGCGCGGCACGAGATTGAACTCCGCCATCATGTGGATCTTCTTGAGCGTGTGGAACAGGTAATCGGAGACCGGAACGGCCGCGGCGGCTCCCCGCCGGTATTGGCCGCCCGTCCACGCGCGGATCGAGTTGGCCACGACCTCGGGCGGATACTTCATGAGCAGCTGCACCGAGTCCGCCACGATCAACGGCGCGACCGCGTCGGACAGATACTGGTGCAGCTCGATGAGGGCCTCGTCGAGCTCCGGGTTCGGTGGTTGCCCGCTCATTTCCGCCTCTTCCCCCGCTGGCGACCTTAGGGTAACTCAAAGAGAGCGAAAGAGATAGAGCACGTCTCAAATCCGGCGTTGCCGGGCAGAAACCGGGGACGAGGAGCTTCTAACCGGGAGAGACCGAGAGGTCGCCGCTGGAGGTCCGCACCTGGATCCGCGCGCCGCCCGTTCCACGGTGATACCCGACCATCGTGTCGCGGTGCCGCACGGCCGTCCCATCGGAAAAGCCCACTTCCATGTCTCCGCTCGACTGGCTCGCCTCGACGTCGAAGGCCGCGTTGGAGGGCAACCGCAGGGACACGTCGCCGCTCGACGTCGTGATCCGGACCTGCTTCAAGGCATTGCCTGCCGCCTCGAAGGCCACGTCGCCCGAGGTCGCCCGGGCCGAGAATTGCTCGAGGTTGGCGTCGACCAGCCGCACGTCGCCGGAGCTCGTCTCGAACTCGGCTGTCTTCGCATGGATCGAGCGCAGCACGAGGTCGCCCGAGCTGGTTTGGAACGAGAGCGAGTCCCCCTCGAATCCGTCGAGGTCCGTATCGCCGCTCGAGAAGTCCGACTTCCAGCTCCCCTTGATGTCGCGTGCCCGCACGTCGCCGGAGGACCCGTCGAGCTCGATCGAGCCGTCGAGGCGCCGCAGCCGCAGGTCGGCGCTCGAAACGCCGAACCGGATCTGGCCCTTGAGGCCGTCCGCCTCGACCAGGCCCGCGAGGTTGCGGAAGCTCGCGTTCAGCGCACCGGCGGGAACCTGGATCTCGACGTCGGCGTGGAGCCACTTGCCACGGCCGCGGCTGATGCGGACGTGGTGGCCGTCGTAGTCGTAGTCGCTCGAGGACGCCCAGCTGCCGAAGCCGAGGTCGTCCCCCCGATCCGAGGGCTCGCGGTAGCGGAAGGTCGAGACCTTGTCATAAGGGTACCGGACTCGCACGGTGGCCGCGCCGCCCTGTCCGGCCATGCGTTCGAGTCGGACGGCGTCGGCGAGCTCGGAGGACTCCCCGTATACCGTCGCCGTCACGGTGACGGCCGATCCGCTGCCCACCGAGACTCGCATCGTCCCGAGCAGATTTTCAATGGCGAAATGCGACGCTTCCGGGCCCGTGAGCTCGACCTTGAGTGTCCGGACGGTCTCGTCGGCCCGCACGGGCGAAGGAGCGAAAAGTACCGCGGTCAGAATGGCGAAAGTCAGTCGTGCCACGCGCATGCAACCTCCACGGCCGCCTTCGCAGCCTCAAACAGTTACGCCACTGCCGGAGAAAGGTTCCCTGACGGGAAGCACCCGACCCCGAAATGGGAAACTCCCCGAAACCTTCCCGACGAGCCTGCGTACCCTTCTCCGACGAAGCTAAAATTCCAGCACATGCTAAATTTTTAGCATTACAATCCCGACCGGAGGGCGACCGCGGATGCGCAGCAAGAAGCCCCTTTCGAGCCTTTCCCGCCGCGAGCGGCAGATCATGGAGGTTCTCTACCGGGACCGTCAGGCGACCGCCGGCGAGGTCCTCGCGGCGCTGCCCGATCCGCCGGGCTACTCGGCGGTCCGGGCCATGCTGCGGATTCTCGAGGAGAAGGGCCACGTCCGGCACGTCGCCGATGGCAATCGGTACGTCTACCTCCCGACCCTGCCCCGCGACCGCGCCGGGAGGCCGGCCATGGCCACCGTCCTCGAGACGTTCTTCGAGGGCTCGACGGAAAAGGCCGTCGCGGCCCTGCTCGATCTCTCGCGCAACGACCTGACCGACGCGGATCTCGACCGCCTGTCCGAATTGATCGAACAGGCCCGACTGGAGGGGCGCTGACATGAGCATCCTCGGTACCGGAATCCTGTTCGCCCTCGGACTGCTGGCGCGAGCCACCGTCATCCTCGGCGCGGCGGCCCTCGCGATGCTCGCGCTGCGCAGGGCGAGCGCCGCGACGCGCCACCGCGTCGGCACCGCCGGGCTCGGCCTGGCGCTGCTCTTGCCCGCCCTGTCCCTCGTGCTTCCCCGCCTCGCCGTGCCCCTCGGTGGCCGACTTGCCGCGTGGACGGCCTCGGCGCCCCGGATGCCATGGCTCGCCCTGGCGCTCGGATTCTGGGCAGCGGGCACGCTCGTCGTCGCGGCGCGCCTGCTCGCCGGGGGCCTGCGCGTGCAGCGGCTCGCGAGAGAAGCCGTCCCCGTGGAAGATGCCGACTGGATCGAAGACCAGCATGCGGCCGCCCGGCGCCTCGACCTCCACCGCCCGGTCGAAGTCCGGGAAAGCGAAGAGGTCCCGGTCGCGATCACGTCCGGCTGGCGCCGCCCCTTCCTCCTCGTCGGCCGCGCGGCGCGCCTCTGGGCCGCGGACCGGCGCCAGGTGGTCCTCCTGCACGAGCTCGCCCACGTCAAGCGCGGCGACTGGCCGGCGCTCCTCGTGGCGGAGCTCGCGGTTGCGGTCTACTGGTTCCACCCGGTCGCACAGTGGCTCGGCCGGCGTGTGCGCCGCGACGCGGAACAGGCCTGCGACGAGCTCGTGATCGCTTCGGGCACGAAGCCTTCCGTCTACGCCGCGCACCTGCTCGGCATCTTCCGCGCGCTCGGCGCGACGCCGCAGGCCGCCGCCCCGGCGCTGGCCATCGCGCGGCCCCACCACTTCGAGGAGCGCCTGCGCGCGATCCTGGATCCGCGCGTCGCGAGAAGGCCGGGCTCCTGGGCCCCGCGCCTCGCGGCCGCCGGGCTGGTCGCCGTCTCCGCCGTCGTCGCGGCGATCCAGCCGCAGCCCCCTGTCGCATCGGCCGCCGCGTCCCCGTGCGCATCCTGCCCGGCGGCCCGCGCCAGGCTCGTCCCGGTCGTCGCGACCCCCGACGCTCCCGAAGCGGACGCGGATGCGACCGATGCGGTCGAGCCCGAGAACGGCCGCTCAGTCAAGGCCATCTGGTCGACGCGGATGAGCGAGACGACGAATGAGGTGCGGAAGACGCTGACGGGCTTCGTGAAGGCGTCCAATCCCCGCGCGCCCCGCGACGGCAGCGACTGGTACGACCAGGGCATGCGCCTCCACAACAAGGGCAAGTACGAGGAAGCCATCGCCGCCTTCGAGAAGTCGATCGAGGACGGTCACCGAGAAGCGGCCGCGAGCTACAACATCGCCTGCGGCTACGCCCTGCTCGGCCAGAACGACAAGGCCTTCGAGTGGCTCAAGCGCTCTATGGACGAGGGCTTCGACCTCGCGGCTTACATGGGCCACGACGACGACCTCGACGGCCTGCGGGACGACCCGCGCTGGGCGCAATACAGGAAGCTCGCGCGGGAGCAGAAGGCCGACGAGCACAAGGGCGAGGCGAAAGCCGCCGCGTCGCGATACGAGAGCCTCGTCGCCCGGAACCCGAAGAGCGGCGAGCCGTTCTTCCAGATCGGGCGCGAGCTCCTGAACGCCGACCAGTACGACCTCTCGGCCAAGGCCTTCCAGGCGTCGGCCGACCGGGGCTATCGCGTCGGCACGTCGCTCTACAACGGGGCCTGCGCGCTCTCGCGCGACGACAAGAAGGACCAGGCCATCGACATGCTGCGCAAGGCGCTCGACGCAGGGTTCGACCAGCCGGACATGTTCGACACCGACGACGACCTCGACAACGTCCGCAAGGACCCGCGGTTCGCGGCGCTCGCGGACGAGGCTGCAGAGCTCTCGCTGCCGGGTTACTCCAACGGCCCCTGGAGCGCGCGCTCGCGCTCGACCCGCAACCGCTGGCGCGAGAGCGCCAAGGGATTCGCCGCCTATGCGGAGAAGCACCCGACGGTCGGCCGGGCCTGGTTCAACCTCGGTTTCGCGTCGCTCGCCGGCGACCGGCCCGACGAGGCGGCCGCCGCCTTCCGCAAGGCGCTCGACCTCGGCTACCGGAAGCCGACCACCATGTATAACCTCGCGTGCAGTTACGCCCGGCTCGACCAGAAGGACGCGGCGTTCGACTGGCTTTTCAAGGCCCTGGACGCCGGGTTCGACGAGACCTGGACGATGCGGTACGACGACGACCTCGACAACCTGCGCGGCGACGGCCGCTACCGCAAGGCGGTCGAGATCGCGCGGACGAAGGACGGGAAGAGCGAGGCGAGCTGGTAGGCGTTCCTACTTGATCTCTCCGACCGCGGCATTTGCCGCGCTCGCGCGGTCGTAGTCCTCCGGGAAATCGAGATCTCCGAGCGCGGCCGCGGGCCAGGCGACCGCGAGCGCCTCGTCCGCGTGCCGGCGCGCGAGCCGTTCGGCGCGCCCTTCGCCCCGCTGGCCGGCGATCTCCGCAAATAGCTCCCGGTCGTAGAGGTTGGGTGGCGCGATCTCGCCCGCGTAGTCCGAGATCACGAGCAGGGCGTCCGAATCGCGGTAGCGCGCGACGAGGGTCGCGAGCATCTGCTCGGTGACGAAAGGCATGTCCGCGAGCAGAACGACAGCCGCTCGAGCGCCCGAAGGGACCGCGGCCAGACCTGCCCGCCTCGAGGTGTGAATGCCTTCGGCATGGTCCGTGTTCACCACGACCCGCAGGGCCAATCCCTCGAGCTCGAGTGCGACGATCTCCGCGTCGTGCCCGAGCACCACGATCACCGGATCGAGGCCCGCGGCAAGAGCCCGCCGCGCCGCCTTCCGCACGATGGCCTCGCCCTCGAGCCGCAGCAAGAGCTTGTTCCGGCCCATCCGCATGGAAGATCCTGCGGCAAGAACGACGCCCGCCACCGGGCCCCGACGGTCACCTCGCATGGATCGCGCCGACGCTCCGACGCAGATGGGCCGGCTCCCGGCAGTTGTGCGCGGCCAGCAGCTCCGCGACGACGGCGAGGGCCACCTGCTCGGGCCCCTCCGCCCCGAGATCGAGCCCGACGGGACCGAAGACCCGCTCGTCGCCCTCGGCGCCGATCTGCCGGAGGATCTCCTCCGTGCGCGCGCGGGGACCGAGCAGCCCGACGTGCGGCGCTCCCGCGGCGAGCAGGCGCCGCGCCCACTCCCGGTCGTGGGCGAACGAGTGCGACATGACGACGGAGTGTGTGCGGGGGCCCACCGGCAGCGAGCCCGTACCGTCCTCGGGACGCAGCAGCGCCCGCCCCGCGGCGCCGGGAAAACGCTCCGCCGACAGAAAAGGCTCGCGGTGGTCCACGACCGTGACGCGGAACCCGATGTCGGAGGCATAGGCACAGATCGGCCGCGTGTCGTCGCCCGCGCCGAAGAGCAGCAGCCGCGGAGGCGGAGCGAGCACCTCGGTGAAGACCTCCGCGTCTCCGACCCCGTGGAGCCTGCACTCACGCGCGCGGATCCGCTCGGCGGCGTCCCGGGCGACGGCGGCATCGAGCGCCGCGTCCCCCGTCGACCCGCTGGCAGCGCCGTCGTCGGAAGAGACGAGCATGCCGCCGACGCCGCGCCCGCCCCCGACGACCGTCGAGAGCGCGAACGGGCGATCGCCTTCCAGAAGCTCGCGGACTCGCTCGATCGCCTCGCGCGTCTTCGGGTCCGTCGCGGTCTGCACGAAGACGTCCACGGTGCCGCGGCATCCGAGCCCGAGCCCCCAGACGGCGCGGTCGTCTTCGCCCGTGTCGTAGCGCAGCCGCCGCGGCACGCCCTCCCGGATCACGGCGAGAGAAGCCTCCCGCACGTCCGCCTCCAGGCATCCGCCGCTGATCGAGCCGAGCGTGCCGCCGCCCTCCTCGACCAGGAACTTCGCGCCGGGCCGGCGATAGGCCGAGCCCGCGACGTGGACCACGGTCGCCAGGGCCGCGCGCCCGCCGGTCTCGGGCAGCCGGGCAATGCTGGCGAAAAGCTCCGCGGTCTCTTTCCAGCGCTTCACGGCGCCTCCTGCGAGGGGTCACCGTACACCGGGGCCGGAAGGGCGTCAACGGAATCCGGGCGGGTTGAGCAGGCCTTAAGATCGCGCGGTGCCGGACACGGAAATCGTCGTCATCGGGGCCGGCGTCGTCGGCCTGGCCGTCGCGGCGCGGCTGGCGCGCCGGAGCGCGAGCCTGATCGTCCTCGACCGCAACCCGAAACACGGAATGGAGACCTCCAGCCGCAACAGCCAGGTGGTCCATGCCGGCATTTACTATCCCGCGGGGAGCCTCAAGGCCCGGCTCTGCGTCGAGGGGCGCAAGCGCGTGTACGACCTGTGCCGCCGCCACGACATCCCGTTTTCCAGAACCGGCAAGCTCATCACGGCCACGCGCGCCGAGGAGCTCGCGGCCCTCGACGGGATCGCCGCGACCGCTCGCGCGAACGGGGTCGCGCTGACGCGCCTGTCCGAACCCGAGGCCCACGCGCTCGAGCCCTCGATCGCCTCCGTCGGGGCGCTCTGGTCCCCCGAGTCCGGCATCGTGGACGCGCACGGGCTCATGGACCACTTTCTGCGCGAAGCGCTCGCGGCGGGCGCGGTCTTCCAGCCCCGCGAAGAGGTGGTCGGGCTCGAGGCCGCGCCCGGGGGCTACCGGATCACCGCCCGGCAGGCCGGCGGGCTCGAGAGCATCACCGCCGAACGCGTCGTCAACGCGGCGGGCCTCGAGGCGGACACGATCGCCGCGCTCGCGGGGGTCGACGTGGATGCGGCGGGCTACCGGCTCCACTGGTGCAAGGGCAGCTACTTCTCCGCCGGGACCCGCCTGGCGAAGACCGTCTCCCACCTCGTCTACCCCGTTCCCGCCCGCGAGAGCCTCGGCGTGCACGTCGTGCTCGACACCGGCGGCCGGCTGCGGTTCGGGCCCGACGCCGAGTACCTGGCGGATCGCCGCGCGGACTACCGCGTGGACCCCGGCAAGCGCGACGAGTTCGCGGCCGCGGCCCGCCGCATCCTCCCCGCCGTCCGCGAGGAGGACCTCGAGCCGGACATCAGCGGCATCCGGCCGAAGCTGCAGGCCAGGGGCGAGCCGTTCCGCGACTTCGTGATCGCGGAGGAGCGCGAGCGTGGGCTCCCCGGTTTCTACGACCTGATCGGCATCGAGTCGCCGGGCCTGACCGCGGCGCCCGCGATCGCGGAGCACGTCGCCGAGCTCATGGGCGTCTAGCCGCCGGGCCGGCCGTCAGAAATCGAGGACGGCCTGGGCACCGACGACGAAAGCGTTCGGGATCTGACCCGTGGCTCCGGGCCGCACGATCCACTGGAAATCGGGCTGAAACGTGAACCACTTCGTCACTTCGATTCCGTAGTTCCACTCGACCACCATCTCGTAGGTTTGACCGGCGGCGGTGAAGTTCGCCCATGTGACCGCCAGCCCCTGCGTGTCGAAGGGTCGGTCGCAAATCATCCCGTTGAAGATCACGCCACCGAAAGCCGCGACGTCGTTGGTCGTCGTCGGCCCCTGGCCCCAGCTCGCACCACCGATCACCGTGACGCCAGAGGGCGCGCCGTCCGTTCCCGTTCCGGCCTTGCCCGCGACGAGGTTCTGGTCCAGCAGGGCGTAGACGCCGCCCTTGTCCTGTCCGGCTGCGGCGATGCGTTTCGTGAACGCGACCGGACCGGCCGTGCCCGGGGCCGCGGGGGCGCGCTGCCCGGCCGCCGCGGCGGAGATGGACTGGTACCAGCCGCCGAGCTTGTAGTGGCCCGGGAGTCCCGGCGCCCCGTCGCCGCGCACGTACCAGATCTCTCCCACGGCCGCGGTCCCCGTCGATCCGCTCGTGGACCAATCAAAGCCGTGCGTGTCGGCAAGCGTCGGGTTCACCTCGAAGCCGCCGACCTGGACGAGCAGCTCCGGCCGGGGCTTCCACCGCACGCGTCCGGCCCAGGACGGCACCGGAAAGTACGGCATGTTGAGGTTCTGTGCGATGCCGCCCGGGTACCCGCAGAAGCCGTTGTTCATGAAGATGCAGTAGAGCGGCGAGGTCGCGAACTCGTCCGCCGGGTAGCGGCCGGCCCGCAGGTTCCAGACGCCTCCGTCGAAGGACTGCTCGACCGTCATCTCGGTCAGCCGGTACGTCTCCGTCGGGCCGTAGATCTGCTGCACGGTGAACAGGTTTCCGATGTACTGCTTCGTCAGGCTGCTTCCGTCGCGATTGGTGAACGTGACGTGAAAGCCGCCGCCCTTCCATGCCACGAGCCTTTCCATGTCGAAGTCGAGCTCGAGGTTGAGGCTGTCGGTGTAGGTGAATCCCCGCGCGCGGCCACCCACGGGGTTGCCCGCGAGGTTGGTGAAGTACTGGAACGTGATCGTGAATCCTTTCTGCTCGAGCCGGGTTCTCTCGCCGCCCCAATTGCCGGTCAGCTTGTCCTCGTTGAGCCACTTGTGCAGGTCCTGGGCGGAGACGGCGGGAACGAGGAGCAAAGAGAAAAGCGCCGCGGTGAAGATCGGAAGGACTCCGAACTTCCCGGGCCCGCTCGTGCGCCTCATTCAGGAAATATTATGGCCGGGATCGATCCCGACCGGGAGGGAATCGTCCCCGTCGCGGCGTGGACGCGACGACGGACAAGGCGAAGGTGGCAGGAGCCTCCGTGCGTCGACCCCGCCGGTCGCAGCGGCTCGCTAGCGCTGCAGGTTCGCGGCGCCGCCGTACATCACGACTTCCGTCCCCGACACGATCGGCCGCGTGAGGTCGCCGACGCTCAGCGAGAGACCCGTTCCCTCCATGGTCCCGGACACGGCCCCGCCCGAGCAGCCGAGCATCTCGATGCTCCCGGTCAGGTGGTTCCCGCTCACGGTGCCCTTGAAGACGCCGGAGGATCCGCAGGAGGTGCCGGAGAGAGTGCCGGTGACCTGGGAGCCGGTCTGCTGAAACGTGGCGGTGAGCTGAGAGCTCGCGCACGCGCTCGAGTCCGACTGGAACGTCCCGGTCCACGTGCCCGCCATGTTGGCGGTGTCTGGCGAAACTTCCGGGGCCGTCACCATGTTCGACGACCCCTTGCAGGCAAAGGCGAGGGTCAGGACGCCGACCGCGACGAATCCCACGCCGAGCGTCTTGCGTGCCGGTGAGCGCATGGAGCCTCCTTGACGATCCCGGTTTACCACATCCGGGAGCGGGAGGCGCCCGTTCCGTCCGGGCTTAAGAAACGCTTAAGGAGGAAACGCGGACGGGTCGATGCCCGGTATCAGGTGCAACGCGTTCTTGTAATAGAGCTTCTTCAGGACCTCGTCCGGCAGGGCGAGGCCGTACATCTTCCAGAAGGCGTGACGCTTGCGGTAGTAGTCGAAGTACTCGTCGTCGGTCTCGAGCACGCGGAAGTAGACGAGGTACTCGTCGGCCGCCCACGCATCCTTGCCGAAGAGCACGCGGTCCTGGTACTTGATGAACCACTCCCGCGCAAAGCGCGGCTGGCGCCCGAGCTCGGCGAGCACGGCGCCGATCTCGGTGTAGACGTTCGGCAGGTCGTCGAAGAGCTTGCCGAGCCGCGCAAGGTCGCCGCCGAGCCAGCCGAGGTGGGCGTCGATGTACCGCGTCTTCGGGTGCCTGGCGAACATGTGGTGCTGCTCTTTCAGGATCTGCTCGAACGGCGGGTATTTCTCCGGCGGCCGGGCGCGCTGCGGGAATTGCTTCAACTCCAGCCAGCGCTCGTTGTACTTGTCCTGCGGATCGAAGAAGGATCGCGGTTCCCCCGAGTGGATCAGCACGGGGATCCCGAGCTCGCCGCACTTGTCCCAGACCGGGTCGAGGCGCGGGTCGTCGACCGCGACGCGCTTGCCCGCGGTGTCGACGACGGACAGCCCGAGGTTTTTGAAGATCTTCAGACCCCGCGCGCCGTGCTTGTAGTCCTCGCCCAGCTGCGCGACCGCGCGCTCGGTCCAGCCCGCGCCCCCGAACCCCTTGAAGTCCAGGTTCGCGAACACGACGAAACGGCCCGGATAGCGGCCCGGCAGGTTGCGATACCCCTTCTCGAGCTCGGCGCCCTGGTCCCCGCTCAGGTTCACCATGACCTGCAGGTGGATGCGGTCCATGTCCGCGACCAGCTTCGCCGCATCCGCTGCCGAGATGTCGGTGTCCTGATGGTTGTGGACGTCGATGAACGGGTACTTCGCGTGCGCCGGATGGTGCTCGGGCACGACGAGGGTCGACTTCGGTTCGTAGTCCTCGATCGACATCGTCTGGGCACGCGCCGCGGCGGCCGCGGTCGCGAGACAGAGAACGAGCAGCCCTTGCGACCAGCCGATCCTGCGGAGAACCGATCTCATGACGTCGCGCCTCCTCATTTGTCGGGACCGCCGAATTCTATGCCGTGCGAGCGGCGCCGCCATGCGATGCTTCCCCGCGTAAAGAGGATCCCATGAACCGCCGGAAATTTCTCAAGCAGCTTGGATCGATTCCCGCTCTGCCCGGCATCGCGTCGTTCCTCGCGGCGCGCGCCGCGGGAGCGGCCCCGGCGCGCCGCGCGCGGCCGGCAGATGCGACGTGGCCGAATGCCGCGAGCTGGGACAAATTGAAACAACAGGTCGGCGGGCGGCTCATCCCCGTTCCGTCGCCGCTCGCCCCGTGCAAGGACGCGCCGGCGAGCGCCGCATGCGCCGCGCGGATCGAGGAGCTGAAGAATCCCTACTTCATCTCCGAGCAGCCCGGCGGCACCCAGACATCCGGCTGGCTCGACGCATGGACGTCCGCTCCGAGCGTGTACGCGGTCGCCGCCGAGCGCACGGAGGACGTCGTCGCGGCCGTGAACTTTGCCCGCGAGAACAACCTGCGCCTCGTGGTCAAGGGCGGCGGCCACAGCTACCAGGGCACGTCCAACTCCGCCGATTCGCTGCTGATCTGGACCCGCCACATGAACGCCATCACGCTGCGCGACCAGTTCGTGGCCGCGGGCTGCGCGGGCGCAGCGCCCCGTCCTGCCGTCACGGTCGAAGCCGGCGCGCGATGGCTGCAGACCTACGAGGCGGTCACGACCCGGGCGGGCCGCTACGTCCAGGGCGGGGGCTGCGCGACGGTGGGCGTCGCCGGCCTCGTCCAGAGCGGCGGATTCGGCAGCTTCTCGAAGAACTACGGCACGGCCGCCGCGAGCCTGCTCGAGGCCGAGATCGTGACCGCCGACGGAAGGTTGCGCACGGTCAGCGCCTGCCGGGAGCCCGAGCTGTTCTGGGCATTGAAGGGCGGTGGGGGCGGCAGCCTCGGCGTCGTCACGAAGGTAACGCTCGCCACGCACGCGCTACCCGAGAACTTCGGCGCGGCCGAGGGAAGCATTCAGGCCAAGTCGGACGCCGCGTTCCGCCGCCTGATCGGCGAATTCGTCCGCTTCTACGCGAAGGCTCTCTTCAACCCCCACTGGGGCGAACAGGCCACCCTGACGACGAAGAACACGCTCAGCCTCAACATGGTCGTGCAGGGACTCTCTCTGAAGGAGGCCGAGGCGGCGTGGATGCCCTTCTTGGAATTCGTGGAGGCCTCTCCCCAGGACTTCCAGTGGATCAAGCAGCTCGATGTCTCCACCTTCCCCGCGCGACACTGGTGGGACGCCGCGTATCGAAAGGCGCACGACTCCGGTTCGATCCTGAGCGACAGCACACCCGGCGCTCCCGCCGGTAACGTCTACTGGACCGGCAACGAGATCGAGGTCAACGTGTTTCTTTACGGCTTCGAGTCCGTGTGGCTTCCGTCGGGCCTCCTCGCCGAGCCCGACCGCCTCGCCGACGCCCTCTTCGCCGCGACGCGGCATCTCGAAGTTGGACTGCACTTCAACAAGGGCCTCGCCGGCGCTCCCGAGGAGCGAGTATCGGCCGCGCGCGACACGGCGACGAACCCGGCCGTCCTCGATGCCTTCGCCCTCGCGATCGTCGCAACGGGAGCGCTCCACAGCGCGCCCGGCCTTCCCGGCCACGAGCCCGATCTCGCAAAGGGGCGCGTCGAGGCCGCGACCACGGCGGCCGCTGCGGATGCCCTGCGCGCGGTCGTGCCGAACGCCGGCGCCTACGTTTCGGAATCCAACTACTTCGACAGGACCTGGCAGAAGTCGTACTGGGGCGCGAACTATCCGCGGCTCGCAGCGGCCAAGAGGAAGTACGACCCCGCAGGCCTCTTCTTCGTCCACAACGGCGTGGGCAGCGAAGAGTGGAGCGCCGACGGCTTCACGCGGGTGAAGGGCTAGACCCCTTCAGTTTCGCGCGGCCGCCTCGATGTCCTGGATCGCCCGTTCGGCCACCCAGCCCCCCGACGGGTTCGTGAGTGTCGCGCGGATCGCGGGCAGGGCCGGAACGGCGGCCTTGCCGAGGGCGTCGAGCGCGTAGAGGCAGGCGCGCACGACGGCGCCCGTCTGGCCCGGCGCCTGGCAGGTCGCGGCGAGCGCCGGAACGGCCGACCCCGCGCCCGGGCCCTGCGCGCCGATGGCCCGTGCGGCTGCCTCGCGCACGCTCGGATCCGGGTCCTTCAACGCCGCCGCCAGGGCGCCGAGCGCCGGCGCCGCGGCAGTCCCCTCGCGCTCGAGGGCGAGGGCCGCCAGCGTCCGGACGCGCGGGTCGGGATCGGACAGCGCGCGGACGAATCCCGGAACGTCCGTGGCCGCGAGCTTCGGCTCGGACACCGTTGCCGCCGCGGACCAGCCCTTCGCGCCCGTGCGCGCCAGGATGACGTTGTCCACGCCGAGCGTGTAGCCGGACGAGGCCGGGTTCTTTCCGATGCACACGAACGTCAGCGAGTGCCGGCCTTTCGAAAGGTTCAGCCATCCGAGCTGCCGGTCGAGGCCGACGTACGTGTCGTAGGCATAGCCGTCGAACCGCGTCTGCGTCCGGATGTCGGCGCCGGGCTCGTGCTCGAGCTCGCGGCCCGTCACGGGCTTGCCGTCGAGCAGGATCTCGTAGACGCCGTAGTCGGGCGCCTGCGCGACCTGCGTCGAGAGCTCGTACTCGCCGTCCTCGTTCACGTCGAACGGGACCTCGATCCGCGCGCCGGGGCCCTCGCCCTCGAACAGGATCACGTCCTTGCCCCAGAAGAGCTCCCTCGAGACGGAGACCCGGCCCTTCTCGGCCTTCACGTCGCCCACGGACTTCTCCACCTCGATCTGCTGCGCGTTGCCCTGCGGCAGGCGCGCGGAGCCGTACGGCACCGCCGGCTGGTCGGTCGCGATCCCCTTCTGGTACCAGTACGCGACCGACGAGATGAGGTCGGCGCGCTCGCCGAAGGCGGTCTTCACCCGGCCGTCGGGCCGGTAGGTCCAGCCCTTGTGCTCGATCTCGACGCGGATCGACTTCGTGAAGGGCACCGGGTCCACGAGGTGCCACCGGTACGCCGTCATCCGCGCGCCCAGCCCCTCCCCTTCCGAGATGGGCGAGCCCGTGTACTCGCCCTCGGCCACGTGAAGGCCCCACGCGTCGTTGAAGTAGTCCTCGGAACCGGTGCCCTGGATCGACGCGACTTTTTCGCCGTCGACGTAGAACATGTCGTCGCCCTCGCCGAACCAGCCCGGCTCCGCCTGCACGATCGAGAGCACCGTCCCGACGTAGAACCCCCGGCCCTTCGTGTCGAGAAACACCCACGGCTTCCCGTCGGCCGGCGCCGGCAGGGCCTGGCGGTAGCGCGCGTGGAAGTACGCCGTGTTGGGCGGCAGGCTCGGCACCTTCTCCCAGTCCACGTGGTAGTAGACGCCGAGGCGGCGTGCTCCCTCGTTGGTCAGCGTGATGCGGCAGGACTTTTCGAACGGCATCGGCCAGTAGCTGTTGCGCGCGCGGCCGTCGGAGAGGTTGCGGATCACGAGCGAGCGGATCGGGCGCTCGAAGCCGTGGCCAACGGCGAAAAAGTCTCCGAGCGGCACGTCGACGCTGGGGACCTCGCTGCCGTCGTAGTACACGCGCAGGCGCAGGAGCCGCGGCCAACCGTACTCGGTCCCGGAGGCCGTCGTCCAGATGTGCGTCACGATCCCCGGGCCGGAAAGGTCGGCGATCGTCAGCGTCTCCCCCGGCAGCGGATGCTTGCTGTCGTCGTTCCAGTCGGCGAGCGGGGAGTTCGATGACGAGCGGTGCGCCGAGAAGTCCTTCAGCTGGGAGAACCCCATCGGGTCGATGGGGCCCGTGATCGACGGCTGGGCCAGGGCGGCGGAGGTCAACAGCAACGCGGGAATCAGCAGCGCGCAGAAGGTCTTTCGCATCCGCCGATCTTAGTCGAGAGGCGCCGGGCAAGTGGGGTAGCGTGAGGGCGGGAGGTGCAGCCTCATGCCCAACAGCAAATGCGAGCCCTGCGGAAAGCACAGGGTGCCGGTACGCAATTTGACTGTGAAGTTTGCCGTGCTCCTCGGGGGATTGCGCGAGACGCAGGCGCGGTGCGGCCGACTTGGCCACCCGCGCAGGCGGATCACGCGGCGGCTTCCAGCGGCTCGTCGGCCCGGATCCAGGCCCACAGGACGGCAGCGGGAGACCCGGTAGCCGCGCAGCCGCCACTCCGACGCCGAAGCCTGCCGAGGGCAAGCCCTCGAAGGAACAGGGGGCCGCCCCAAAACCGACTCCGTTCCGAACGACCGCTAGCGTTTCTCGACTCGTCTTACACGGTTCGGGGCCGGAGCCGTCGACCCCTGCCCTTCGCTGCCTGCGCGCCGCCTCCGCTGGACCTACCCATTCCCGATCGAGACGAGAAGGTGTAGCTTGAGCGGGTGGGAGGACGCGCCTCATGCCGATGATCAAGTGCGAACCCTGCGGAAAGCCGATGACCCCCGTGCGCAACCTGACCCTGAAACTCGCGGTGCTCCTCGGCGACGCGACCGATTCGAGCAAGGGTGAGTTTCGTCCCGACGCCTACGTGTGCACCAACTGCGGGCGCCTGGATTTCCGGGTGCGCGACCCGAGCCGGGTCGCCGAGTAGAAGGCAGGTCATGAGCTTCTTGACTCGGGTCATGCACACCGGGTCCGACGCGGTCCCCAGCGGAGACCTCCGCCTCCCGAGACCCCGAGGAAGGTCCCACCGAGCGGAGATGATCTGCGCTAGACTTCAAGAACTTCAGGACGGCCCTCTTGGCGCTCGATCGCGCATTGCGTAGCCGGTGGTGGGCAGGACGCCCCGGCGCGCTCAGTGCGCTCGCCTCGATCTCAGGACTGCATGTCGACCGGGACTTCGCGATGACGGAGGCCCCGAAGGAGGAGATGATGAAAAACTCCCGTCCGCCCACCTCGCTCCTGACCTGTGCACTGGTAGTCGCGATTTCCGGTTCCGCCTTGTGCCAATCCCTCGCACCCGGCGAAGCAACGCCGGAACCTCCGAAAAACCCCTATTCGCCGCCACCCTGCACCGGCACGGTCTTCAACGACGTGACATGCTCGACCAACTTCGACGCGTGGATCGAGCAGTACGCCTCGGACCAGATCACGGGGGGTTGCGGAGGCGGCAACTACTGCCCGGGAAGTCCCGTGACACGCGCTCAGATGGCCGTCTTCGTCGAAAAGGCGATGCGCGGCACAGGGACCTGGAGCCCGGGGGACCTCGCCAATTACAACACCGGCCTGGGCTTCGAGGCGCTCCGTCACAATACGTTCGCCGGATACAACACGGCGATCGGCGACCAGGCCTTGTGGACGCAATCCTTTGACAACGGCGGCAGCAGCTGGTACGCGCTGAATACGGCCGTCGGTTGGAAGGCGCTCTACGCCAATCAGCCGACCTCGGCATCGAATGGTTTGCAGAACACGGCGATCGGTGCGGAAGCCCTCGAAAGCAACACCACCGGCTCTGCCAACGTCGCCGTCGGCGCGGCTGCCCTGCTCTACAACACGACCGGAATCCGCAATGTCGCGCTGGGGTACTCGAGCCTCTTCCACTCCATGGGGGACAACAACACGGCCGTGGGTGAGAATACCCTTTTCGCCAACACGACCGGCTCCAACAACACGGCCGCGGGCGAGCTGGCCCTTTCCGCCAACACGACGGGGTTCGACAACACGGCGATCGGACGGCAGTCCGGCGCCCGGAGCGGTCAGATGATCACCGGCTACGCGGGCTCGCCCGTGACCTTCGTCTCGACGCAAACCGGCAACTACAACACCTTCCTCGGCATCTCGGGGTCCACGGCCGATGTCGACAACTGTACGGCGGTCGGAATGGATGCCTACTGCGATGCCACCAACCAGGTCCGCCTCGGCAACTACTTCGTGACCTCCATTGGCGGCAAGGTCGGTTGGAGCGCGCTATCGGACGCGAGAGCCAAGTCCGACATCCAGGACCTGGACCTGGGTCTCTCCTTCGTCCTCGCCCTGCGCCCGGTTTCTTACAGGTATAAGTCGGGCAACGGCCGGATCGACATGGGGTTCGTGGGCCAGGACGTGGAGTCTCTCCTCGGCGAGGGGTACAACGTCCTCGACGTCGGCGGCGACGCGGAGCGAACCCTGTCGATACGCTACAGCGAGCTGATCGCGCCGCTCGTCAAGGCCGTCCAGGAACAGCAGGCCGAGATCGAGACCCGCGACGCGCGAATCGCGAGCCTCGAGGAGCAGGCTCGATTCCAGCGGACCCGCGTCGATGCCCTCGAGCAGGAGTTGGAGACACTGCTCGGCCGTTCTCCAGCAACGAGCGCTTCCGGGCGCTGAGGCATCGCGGACGCCAGGCAGGTACCTCTGTCGGGAGGGCAGCGGCTTGCGGATGGAAGAAAGGGAAGATGTTGGAGCGGGAAACCGGGGTCGAACCGGCGACATCCACCTTGGCAAGGTGGCGCTCTACCACTGAGCTATTCCCGCTCGGGGAGGCGAAGAATAGCCGAGGAGGCCCGGGGGGTCAAGACTCTGCGGGGACCTCGCTGACGGTGCCCCCGCAGTGGTCGCAGACCCGCACGGACGTGCCCCCGAACTTCTTTTCGACGGCGCAGGCTTCGCACAGGGGACGGCCGGTATCCGTGCACGTGTAGTAGGCGATCTGGTCCGTGTGCTTGCGGCAGACGGGCGGGGGCACGGCGCGCGCGCTCTTGCGCAGCTCGAAGAGAGACTTCAACTCCGGATAGTCCCCGGCCCGACGCGGCGCGTCGTCGTCCAGGCGGACCAGGTCGCCCTCGTTGAGGCCGTTGGTCCGGATCAGGTTGCGCATTCCGCGGCGGTCGTAGACGTCGTTCTCGAAGCCCTTCAGCTCGACGTGGTAGACCCGGTCGGCGGAAACAGCCGCTTCGGGCGCCGGGGGCGGCGCCTTCGGAGCGGGCTGCGCGGCGGGCGGATCGGGCTCGGCCGGTCTCGCTCCGCCCTGGAGCATCGCGTAGACGCGCGCCTCCTCGCGGGAAGGGAAGTCCATCTGCTTGCCGCACTTGGGGCAGCCGAAGCGGGCCTGCACGGGCGGAATGTTCGCCAGCGGCTTGGAGAGGCTTTCCGCGCAGCTCGGACAGGAAAACGTGTACCGGAGCTCGGAATCGTTCAACGAAAACCCCCGAAGAGGCGCGGATTTTAGCATGCGGCCCGCGGATTCACCGACGCGATCGCGGCTCCGGGCGCTCGAACGCGCCGCGCAGGATCGTGACCTCGGTGCCTCCGTCCGATTCGAGGATCGCGACGACGTCGAAGCGGCACGGCGGCGCGCCGAGGCGCCTGAGCGCGAGGTACTGCTCGGCGGCGAGCGCGATGCGGCGCTGCTTCTCGAGAGTCACGGCCTCGGCCGGCGCGCCGAAGCCCGCGCCGCGGCGGCCCTTGACCTCGATGAAGCAGAGGACGCCCTTCTCCTCGGCGATGAGATCGATCTCTCCGGCGCGCGCGCGGAAGTTGCGCTCCCGGATCGCGTAGCCCTCGCGCTCGAGGCGCCGCGCGGCGAGGGCCTCCCAACGCTGCCCCACTCCGCGCTGTCCGCGGTAGCCGTCCCTGCGGTCGGGCCGGAGGGCCTGGAGGATTTTCTCGAGAAGGGCCCGCGGCGTCACGCCGAGGCGGGACCCATCGCCTTGCGGGCGAGCTCGAGGACGTCGAAGGGCTGCGGTGGCGACGCCGATCTCGTCCTTCGCGTTGCCGATCATGACCATGCAGAAGGGACAGGAGACGCCGACCGCGTCCGTGCCGGCGTCGGCGATCTCGCTGCATGCGCGTCTGGTTGATCCGCGTGCCGAGCTTCTCCTCCATCCACATGCGGCCGCCGCCCGCGCCGCAGCAGAGGCCGCTTCTCGCGCGAGCGCGGCATCTCCCTGATCTCGAGGCCCGGGATCGACTCGGAGAATCTCGCGCGGCGCGTCGTAGCACGTCGTTGTAGCGCCCGAGGTAGCACGGGTCGTGGAAGCGTGATCGTCTCCGGGATCGGCGTCGTCCATGCGTGACGCGACCCGCGGCGATGAGCTCGCGCGACGAGCTCCGTGCCATGCATCGACCTCGTAGCTTGCCGCCGAAGTCCGCCGTACTCCTTGCCCAGGCAGTTGAAGCAGTGCGGGCAGTTGGTGACGATCTTCTTGACGCCGTAGCCGTTCAGCGTCTCGATGTTCTGCTGCGCGAGCATCTGGAAGAGGTACTCGTTGCCCATGCGGCGCGCCGAGTCTCCGTTGCAGGTCTCCTCGTTGCCGAGGATCGCGAAGGAGACGCCCGCCGCGTTCAGGATCTCGACGAGGGAGCGTGGAGACGCGCCTGGCGCGGTCCTCGTAGGAGCCGGCGCAGCCGACCCAGAAGAGGACCTCGATCTCCTTGCCCCCGGCCTCGGCCATCGTCGTCGACCGGCAGGCCCGTTCGCCCAGTCGGCGCGCGAGGAGGCGGCAATGCCCCACGGATTGCCGTTGGTCTCCATTCCCCTGAAGGCGTTCTGGATCTCCTTCGGGAACTCCGCCTTGTCGAGAACCAGGTAGCGGCGCATCTCGATGATCTTGTCCACCGCCGGAATGATGAAGACCGGGCAGGCCGATCGTGCAGTAGCCGCAGGTCGTGCACGCCCAGATCGTGTCCTCGGAGATCCAGCCGCCGATCAGGTCCTTGCGTCCGCCCGGAGCGCCGTTGCCGCGCCCGTCGGCCGCCGAGAGGATCTGCGGGCGTCGCCTCGTACACGGCGTCGCGGAGCTTCGCCGATGAAGATCTTCGGGATCGAGCGGCTTGCCGGTCAGCGCGGTCGGGCAGACGACGCGGCAGCGCCCGCACTCGGTGCACGTGTAGCCGTCGAGCATCTGCTTCCAGGTCGAGGTGCTCGACCCGCGAGACGCCGAAGTGCTCGGAGTTCTCGAGGTCCGCCGTGCCGAGGCTGCCCATCGGCTCGAGCTTCATCAGGAAGACGTTGGGGATGGCGGTCAGGATGTGGAAGTGCTTGGAGTACGGCAGGTAGTTGCCGAAGAAGAGGATGTCCACCAGATGCGATCCACCAGCAGAAGTCGTAGATCGCCAGCAGCTTCGCGGGCGCCGAGCCGGCGAACGAGCCCCGCGACGGCCGCCACCGCGGGCGCCCACGGCGGTCAGGAGCGACGGGGCGAGCGCGACGCGTGCCCCCTCGGCGACGAGGTCCGTCGCCGATCAGGTACGCGATCAGAAAGAGGATCAGCCAGGCGTCCCAGGAGAGGTCGAGGCGCCTGGGCCGCGCGAAGGGACGCCGGAAGACCGCCATGCCGACGCCCAGAAGGACGAGGACCTCGAAGACGTCCTTGACGAGCGTGTAGGCATTTCCGGCGCGGCCCCGGAAGCAGCACGAAACCGGGAATGAGCCCCTCGACGACGAGCTCGAGGGTGCGGACCGTCAGGACGACGAAGCCCGCTGAAGATGAGGATGTGGAAGGCGCCGGCGTAGAGGTCGCGGAACATCCGCTTCTGCGCGAAGGCATACTCGAGCGTCCGCCCGATCCGCACGCCGATGCGCGTGAAACGGTTGTCCGGCTGGCCCGCGAGAAGGACCCGGACGCGCCGCGAACAGGAGTAGACGAAGGCGACGACCGAGGCGAGTACCAGGAGGGCGAAAACGGCCCGGCCCGGAAGACTTTCGGTCGGGAGCGGCGGCATGCGGTCGGAGTTTAACCCGAGAGGGATTCGCCCCCCTCACCCTGGCCCTCTCCCTGTATAGACCGGGGAGATGGTGGACACATGTTCGGAGACATGGTGGACGGTTTTCATATGTCTTTTGGGGAGGGGCTGGGGGAGGGGTTTTGATTGATCTGAGAGATTTTCTGATGACAGAAGAAGACATCGAGCGCGTCGCCTGAGGCAGTGGGCCTCAGAGCGACAGGGTGTCCTCGGAAGGCGGTTCCGACTTTGTAGGGGCGAGATTTGAACCAGACTTCGCCGCCCTCTTGGACTTTACGGACCACGTCTTTCGCATCGTATTCAACAGGCGGCAAGGACTCGGGGAAGCAACGCGGCGATGGCCGGTATCGGCTTGCCGGGACTTGCATGCCAAGCGACTCGTGGGGGCGCTCGAGGTTGTAGACGTGGCGCCAGGTGTCGAAGTGAGACTGGGCGTGATCGAGGTCCCGGAAGGTATGCATGCGAAGCAGTTCGAGTTTGAGCGTCCTGTGGAAGCGCTCGTCTTTGCCCTGGGTCTGCGGGTGGTAGGGACGGGAGTGAGAGGTGCGCACACCCAGACGGATCAGCCAGGCCGTCAGAGGAGTGAAGAAGTGCTCACTGTTGCCTCCCCAGGGCGAGCCGTTGTCCATGGTCATGCGCTCGGGTAGCCCGTAGAGGCGGAAGACCGTCGAGAGCCGCTGCTTTACGGTCTGGGTGTTCTCATCCGAGCAGGCCTGAAGACCCAGAGCAAAGCGAGAGTGATCGTCCAGAATGGTGAGCGGATGACAACGGCTGCTCCCGATCGGGAAGTGCCCTTTGAAGTCCATCTGCCAGAGCCGATTGGGCGCGTCATGCTCGAAGCGCTGCCACGGCTTGTGCTTGGCTGACTCTGTCGGGTCGATCAGCTGGTGACGTCGCAGGATCGCGTGAACCGTACTCGTGGCCGGAACCGCGGCCACGCCCTTGGCGAGCAGCCGATGCCGAAGCTTGCGAGCCCCCCAGGCCGGATGTTGCCCACGCAAGGCAACTACCGCCTCCTCGATCCTCTGACCCGATCGCGACGGGCTGTGGTGCGGGCGACGAGAAACATCCATCAACCCCTCGCGCCCGCCGGACCGGTAACGCTCAAGCCACTTGTAAGCCGTCGTCGGACTAACCCCAAATCGACGGCATAGGAGCCGAACGTTGCTCTCATCGGCCAACCGCACGAACTCTTCACGCTGACCCATCACGGACACCTCGTTCCATGGCATCGGATCTCCCCTCTCGGGGCCTGATCCTCAACCAGAAATGTGTCCACCATGTCCCCGAACACCCGTCCATCATGTCCCCGGGCCAAACACTCCCCCCTCACGGGTGGAGAGAGAAGTACTCCGGGACTCCCTCTCCCGGCGGGAGAGGGTTGGGGTGAGGGGCGCCCTACTCGGCTTTCGCCGCTCGGACCGCCTTCGCGAACTCCGGGACGATCTGGAAGAGATCGCCGACGATGCCGTAGGTGGCGACCTTGAAGATCGGGGCCTCGGGGTCCTTGTTGATCGCGACGATCACCTTCGACGTGCCCATCCCGGCCAGGTGCTGGATCGCGCCGGAAATGCCGCAGGCGACGTAGAGGGTCGGCGAGACGACCTTGCCGGTCTGGCCCACCTGGTACTGGTGGTCGATCCACCCGGCGTCCACGACCGCGCGCGAGGCGCCGAGCGCCGCCCCGAGCGCCTGCTGGAGGTCGCGGATGAGCGGCCAGCCCTCGGGCCCCTTGATGCCGCGGCCGCCGGACGACGATGATGTCCGCCTCGGAGACGTCCAGCTCCTTCGATTCGGAGGTCTCGACGCGGACGCACCTTCGCGCGCGGCGCGATGTCGCCGAGCTCGAGGGCGTTCCACGGCGGGCTCCGCCGCGCCCGCGTCCGCCTCGGCCGGCGAAGACGTTCGGGCGCGTGCGTGGCGATCTGGAGCTTCGCCGCGCCGCAGTCGACCTCGGCGCGCGCCTTGCCGGAGTAGACCGGGCGCCACGCCGACGAGGCGCTCGCCCTCGGCGCGCAGCTCCATGACGTCGGCCATCGCGGACACGTCGTTGCGCGCCGCGAAGCGCGGGGCCACGTCCTTGCCCATGGACGTCGCCGGCGATGAGCACGGCGTCCGGCGAGCACTTCTTCGCCGCCGCGTCGAGCGCGCCGACGTAGCCCTTGTTGCTGTAGAGCGAGAGGTCGTCGCGGTCGGCGACGTACACGGTCGCCCGCGCCGTACTTACCGAGCTCCTTGGCGAGCGCGGTGACGCCCTTGCCGGGGAGCACGGCCGCGACCGGGCCGCCCGAGAGCCTGCGCGCGAGCGAGAGCGCCTCGAGGGAGGCCTTCCGAATCTTGCCGTCGCGCTGTTCGATGAAGACGAGAAATTTCATGGCTAGATGACCTTCGCTTCCTCGCGCAGCAGGCGCACGAGCTCTTTGCCGGCCGCGGCGGGATCGTCCGCGGGAACGAGCTTCACGGCCTGGCGCGCGGGCGGAAGCTCCAGTTTTCTCCAGCGCGTCTTCGCCTGGGCCGGATCCGCCTCCGCGACGCCGAGCTCGGCGAGCTTCTTCTCGGTGATCGGCTTCTTCTTGGCCGCCATGATGCCCTTGAGCGACGCGTAGCGCGGCTCGTTCAGGCCCTTCTGCGCCGTGAACACCGCGGGCAGCGCGCACTCGACGACCTCGTGGGCCCCCTCGATCTCGCCGGTGCGCGGTGACCTTGCCGTCGCCGACCTCGAGCCTGATGATGCTGCCGACGTGCGGCACGCCGAAGAGCTCGGCGAACATCGGTCCGACCAGCGACTCGTCGTAGCCCACGCCCTTCTGGCCGAACCAGATGAAGTCGTACGCGCCGCCCTTCGCGGCGGCCGCCAGCGCCTTGGCCGTGCCGAGTGCGTCGAGGTAGGAGACGCCGGTCGCGTCCACCCAGATCGCGTCGTCCGCGCCGCGCGCCAGGCACTCGCGCAGGCCGGTCTTCGCGCGCTCGGGACCGACGGCGAGCACCGTCACGGTGCCGGCGCCCGTGGCCTCGCGGATCTTGAGCGCCTCCTCGAGGCCGTACTCGTCGTACGGAGAAACGATCCACTTCACGTCCGCCTCGTCGATCGACTTGCCGTCGGCGCCGATGCGGATGCGGGTTTCGGTGTCGGGAACGTAGGCGATGCAGACGAGGGAGTTCATGCGGGGATCAGTCCATCCTCTTCAAGATGAGGCAGCCGTTCGTGCCGCCGAAGCCGAAGGAGTTCGAGAGCACGTACTGGACGCGCTTCTGGCGCGCCGTGTTCGGCACGTAGTCGAGGTCGCACTCGGGGTCGGGGTTCGTGTAGTTGATCGTGGGCGGGAGCACGCCGTGGTACACGGCCAGCGCGCAGATGCCCGTCTCGAGCCCGCCGGCCGCACCGAGCAGGTGCCCGGTCATGGACTTCGTCGAGGAGACGGCGAGCTTCTTCGCGTGGTCGCCGAACACCCTCTTGATCGCGATGGTCTCCGCCTTGTCGCCGAGGGGCGTCGAGGTGCCGTGCGCGTTGATGTAGTCGATCTGGTCCGCGTTCAGCCCCGCGTCCGCCAGGCAGTTCTTCATGACGCGCGCCGGGCCGTCGCCGTCCTCGGAGGGAGCGGCGATGTGGTACGCGTCGCCCGACATCCCGTAGCCGATGAGCTCGACGTAGATCCGCGCGCCGCGCTTCTTCGCCATTTCCATCTCTTCCAGGATGACGATGCCCGCACCCTCGGCGATCACGAAGCCGTCGCGGTCGCGGTCCCAGGGGCGCGAGGCGTGGAGCGGATCGTCGTTGCGCGAGGACAGCGCCTTCATGACGCCGAAGCCGCCCACGGCCAGCGGCGTCATCACCGACTCCGTCCCGCCCGCGATGGCCTGGTCCGCCTCGCCGTACTGGATCATCCGGAACGCCTCGCCGATGGCGTGGGCGCCGGTCGTGCAGGCGGTGACGGTGGCGAGGTTGGGCCCCTTCATCCCGTACCGGATCGAGATGTTGCCGCCCGCCTCGTTGACGATGAGTCCCGTGATGAAAAACGGGGAGATGACGCGGGGATTGTTGCCGCTCTCGATGTATTTGCGCTGCGTCTCTTCGATGAGCGGCAGGCCGCCGATCCCCGAACCCACGACGACCGCGAACCGCTCCCTGTTCGCGTCCGTGACGGGCACGCCCGAATCTTCCATCGCGAGATGGGCCGCGCCCATCGCGTAATGGATGAACGTGTCCATCTTCTTGATCTCTTTCTTGTCGATGTACAGGGACGGGTCGAACCCCTTCACCTCGCCGGCGATGCGGGAAGCGAAGCGGGAGGCGTCGAAGCGGGTGATGGGGCCCAGGCCGCACCGCCCTGCCGTCAACGCATCCCAGTTGTTCTGGTTGCCGATGCCGAGCGGCGAAACGAGGCCCAGCCCCGTCACGGCCACCCGGCGCGGAGAGGAAAAACGGGGCATGGGTTGTCAGTTTTTCGAGGAGTTCTTCTCGATGTACTCGACGGCGTCCTTGACCTTCTGGATTTTCTCGGCAGCCTCGTCCGGGATCTCGATGTTGAAGGCTTCCTCGAAGGCCATGACGAGCTCCACGGTGTCGAGCGAGTCCGCGCCGAGATCATCGACGAAAGACGCTTCCGCAGTGACTTCGTTGGCGTCCACGCCGAGCTGCTCGACGATGATGCTCTTCACCTTTTCTTCGACGGCCATTCCATTCCCCCTTCTTCTTGGTCCTGAAAGACGCCGTATTGTTTCCTAGAAGCCGGGCCGGGGCAAGTGCGCAGAAAACGCCTACATGTACAGGCCCCCGGACACGTTGACGACCGTTCCGGTGATGTAGGAGGCCTCGTCGGAGGCCAGGAAGGCCGCGGCGGCCGCGACGTCGTCGGGCGCGCCCAGGCGCCCGAGCGGGATCTGCCCCGCCATCGTCTCCCGCGCCGCGTCGGTCATCCTGTCGGTCATGGCCGTGGCGATGAATCCCGGCGCGACCGCGTTGCAGGTGATGTTGCGCGAGGCGAGCTCGCGCGCCACCGACATCGTCAGGCCGACGAGACCGGCCTTGGAAGCGGCGTAGTTCGCCTGGCCCGCGTTGCCCATGAGTCCGACGACGGAGGTCACGTTGACGATCCGGCCGTAGCGCTTGCGCACCATGCCCTTGATCACCGCCTGCGTCAGGAGGAAGACGCCCGTGAGGTTCGTCGCGAGGACGCGGTCCCACGCGTCCTTGCCCATCCGCAGGATGAGATTGTCCTCCGCGACGCCCGCATTGTTGACGAGCACGGGGATCTCGCCGTGCGCGGCGAGCGCCGACTTGACCGCGGCGTCGATCGATGCGGCGTCGGCCAGGTCGAGGGCGAGGGCCGAGGCCTTCCCGCCCGAAGCCGCGATCTCTGCGACCACGCGCTCGAGGGCGTCGACCGATCGCGCCGCGGCCAGGACGTGCGCGCCCTCTGAGGCCAGTCGCCTTGCGATGGCTTCGCCGATGCCCCGGGAGGCGCCGGTGACGAGGGCGATCTTGCCTTCAAAGCGGTTCATGCGGCGCAAGTCTATCGCCCCTACTCCGGTTTCTCCGTGATGTCCGGTAGCTCCCTCGACCACGTGTCCACGATCGTCTTCGCCAGGTCCGCGATCGCCATCACGGCCGGATGATCCGGCCCGAATCCCTCGGCCTTCGTGCCGTCGGTCAGGATGACGAGGACGAAGCGCCCCTTCTTCGTGCGCAGGATGCCGGAGTCGTTGCGCACTCCCGACATCGAGCCGGTCTTGCCCGCCCAGAGGTCGCTCGGCGGAAACCGCCGCGCGATGCGCAGGCGGCTCGGGTCCTTGTCGAGGTACTCGAACACCTTCTTCGACGACTCGGCGTCGAGCAGCTGCCCCTTCGCGACGAGTGTCATCCACTCCGCGGTGTCGTGCGGCGTCAGGGTCCCGAGCCGGAAGCCCTTCCACGGCGGGGGCTCTTCGTCCTTCTGCGACAACATCGGGATCGTCCCGAAGAGGCGGATGTGCGACAGGCCGAGCGAAACCATCCGGGCGTTGATGGTCTCGACGCCGAGGCGCCGGATCCAGGCGTTCGCGGCGGTGTTGTCCGACGGCCCGATCATGAGGATCGCGAGGTCGTTCCAGGTGGGATTCAATCCGGGGTCGAGCTCGAGGAGCATCCCGGAACCATCGGCCTTGTTCTCGGCCGTCAGGTCCCAGCGTTCGGAAAGATCCACGCGGCCATCGCGCACGCCCGCCATCGCCTCGGTGAGAACGGCGATCTTGATCACGGAGGCCGACTCGAACTCGGCCGCGCCGTTGTGCTCGTAGCTGCGGCCAGTTTCCACGTGGCGCGCCGCCACGCCCATGCGGCACTTGCACCGCGCCTCCGCCGTCGCCACGGCCGCGTCGAGCGGCGAGACCGCCGTGGGCGACGTCGTCGCGCAGGCCGCCGAAAGCACGGCCAGCGCCAGGATTCCCGGGCTCCTACCCCGCATACCCCTCGACCTTCACGCCCTTCTCGATGCGCCGCACGAGACCCGCGAGCACGTTGCCCGGGCCGATCTCGAGCGCGCGGTCCACGCCCTGCCGCGCGAGCCATTGGACGGTCTCGACCCAGCGCACGGGAGAGTCGATCTGGCGCACGAGCGCGTCGGAGAGCGCCGCCCCCGCGGTCGCGGGCGCCGCGTCCACGTTGGTCACGACCGGCAGGCGCGCATCCACGAACGCCGCGCCGGCGAGCAGCGGCGTCATCTTCTCGCGCGCCGGCGACATCAGCGCACAGTGGAATGGCGCCGACACCGCGAGCGGGATCGCGCGCCTGGCCCCGCGCGCCAGGCACCCCTCGGAGGCGCGCGCCACGGCCGCCGCGTGCCCCGCGATCACGGTCTGCTCGGGCGAGTTGTAGTTGGCAGGCGAGACGGACTCGCCCTGCGCCGCCTCGCGGCAGGCGGCCTCCACCTGCGCGGGCGCCAGGCCGACGATGGCCGCCATGGCGCCCACGCCCGCCGGCACGGCTTCCTGCATGAACCGCCCGCGCGCGCGTACGAGGCCCACGGCCTCGGCGAACGGGAGCGCGCCCGCGGCGACGTTGGCCGAGTACTCGCCGAGCGAGTGGCCCGCCGCAAACGCGGCGCCCTCGAGCCGCTCGGGCCAGCGCGCGCGCAAATCTTCGAAGGCCGCGACCGAGTGCGTCAGGATGGCCGGCTGGGTGTTGGCGGTGAGCGTGAGCTCGTCCTCGGGCCCCTCGAAGCACAGCCGCGACAGCGCGAAGCCGAGCGCCGCGTCCGCCTCGTCGAACACGGCTCGCGCCGCGGGAGACGACTCGTAGAGCGCCTTGCCCATGCCGACGGACTGGGAGCCCTGGCCGGGGAACAGGAGGGCGAGCGCGCTCATGCGCCGGGCCGGGCGGCCCTCACCACCGCAGCAGCACGGAGCCCCATACCAGCCCCGCGCCGAACGCCGTCATCAGCACCATGTCGCCGTCCTTGATCCTTCCCTCGCGCACGGATTCGTCCAGCGCGATCGGGATCGAGGCGGCCGAGGTGTTCCCATAGCGGTCCACGTTCTTGCAGACTCGGGAGGGGTCGATCTTGAGCCGATCGCCCACCGCGTCGATGATGCGGAGGTTCGCCTGGTGGGGGATGAAGAGATCCACCTGCTCCTGCGTGAAACCCTGTTCGGTCAGCAGCTCCATCGACACGTCGGCCATCGCCTTGACCGCGACCTTGAACGTCTCGTTGCCCTTCATCTTGATGAACGGCAGGCGCGCTTCGATCGACTTCGGGTCGTTGGCGGGGTGGTCCGAGCCGCCGCCGGGCATGCAGATGAAGTCGTGGTACGCGCCGTTGGCCTTCATGATGCTTCCGAGGATTCCGTGGTCGCCCCGGGTGGCCTGGAGCAGGACGGCCCCGGCGCCGTCGCCGAAGAGAACGCAGGTGTTTCGGTCGGTCCAGTCCACGTAGCGGGAGAGGATCTCGCCGCCGATCACGAGCACGTTCTGCGCCTTGCCCGACTGGATCAAGCCGTCGGCGAGGTGGAGTGCGTAGAGAAAGCCGACGCAGGCCGCGCCGACGTCCGAGGCCGCCGCACGCGTCGCGCCGAGATTGCGCTGCACGAGGCACGAGGTCGCCGGAAAGGGCATGTCCCCCGAGATGGTCCCGACGAGGATCATGTCCAGCTCTTCGGGCCCGACGTGCGCGCGCTTCAACGCGAGCTCGCCCGCGCGCGTGCACAGGTCCGAGAAGTGCTCGCCCTCGGAGACGATGTGGCGCTCGCGGATTCCCGTGCGCGACGTGATCCACTCGTCCGACGTCTCGACGAGCTTCTCGAGGTCGGCGTTGGAGAGGATCTTCTTCGGAACGGCCGCTCCGGTGCCGAGGATCTTGGCGCGGATCATTCCGGACCCTTCGCGCCGCCCGCGGCGAGGCTTTCGGCCAGCCGCTCTTCGCGCGCGTGCAGCTCGGCGATCTGGGCCTGGATCTTCTCGGCCGTGTTCTGGCGCGCGAATTCGGCGGCGAACTTGATGGCGTTCTTCACGGCCTTGGCCGACGAGCGGCCATGGCAGATGATGACGCATCCCTTGACGCCCAAGAGCGGCGCGCCGCCGTACTCCGAGTAGTCGACGCGCTGCTTGAAGCGGCGGAAGGCCGCCTTCGAGAGGAGGAAGCCCACCGAGGCCTGCAGCGTGCGCTTGATTTCTTCCCGGAGCATGCTCTGGACCATCTCGGCCAGCGCTTCCGAGACCTTGAGGATCACGTTTCCGGTGAAGCCGTCGGTCACGATCACGTCCACCGTGCCGTTGAAGACGTCGCGGCCCTCGACGTTGCCGATGAAATTGAGCCCGGTCTCCTTCAGCGCCTTGAAGGCTTCCTTGGTCTTGTCCGTGCCCTTGGAATCCTCCTCCCCGATCGACATGAGGCCGATCGAGGGCGACTTCTTGTGGAAGGCGAGCTCGGCGTAGATCGACCCCATGACGGCAAACTCGCGGAAGTGCGGCGTCTTGGTGTCCGGGTTCGCCCCGACGTCGAGCAGGAGGCAGTGGCCCTTGAGGTTGGGCAGGACCGTGGCGAGCGCCGGCCGGTCGACGCCCTCGATCATCCCGACGACCATCTTCGCGCAGACCATGGCCGCTCCGGTGTGGCCGGCCGAGACCAGCCCTTCGGCGCGGCCGTCGCGCACGCAGTTGGCGGCCACGCGGATCGAGGAGTTGCGCTTCTTGCGGATCGGGGTCGTCGCCGGATCGTCCATCGTGACGACCTCGGTGGCATCCACGATCTCGATCCCGGTGCCGGAGTACCCGGTCTCGCCGACGAGCTTCTCGAGCTCGGCGGCGCGGCCGACGAGCAGGCAGGAGATGCCGAATTCACGGACGGCCGCGATCGCGCCGTCGACGTTGACCCGGGGGGCGTCGTCTCCCCCCATCGCGTCCACCGCGATCCGCACCCCTAGCCCCTTTCCTCTGCAGGCATCACGAGTGCGGGGATTATAAGGGGGTCAGGTTGAAACCTGACCCCGCATGCCCTTTAGGTGTTGATCGCCTGCTTGCCCTTGTAGTACCCGCAGCGCGGACACACGCGATGCGGCTGCTTGGCCTCGTGGCAGTTCGGGCACTCCGAGAGAGCCGGGGGCGTCAGCGCGTCGTGTGCGCGGCGCTTGTCGCGGCGGGCCTTGCTGTGGCGTCGCTTGGGATTGGGCATCGTGCTCCTACACTTTCTCCTTGAGGGCCCGGAGGGCCTCCCAACGGGGGTCGGCGGTGTCGTGCGCGCCGGCACACGGACCGAGATTCAAGTCGTTGCCGCATTCGGGACAGAGGCCCTTGCAGTCTTCCCGGCAGAGCGGCTTCATGGGCATCGCCATCTGGACCCGCTCCTCCGCGATCGGCGCGAGCTCGACCACGGGGTCCTCGTAGAAGAGGGCGTCGAGGTCCTCCTTGGCGAGCTCGAGCTCCTCTTCGGTCATCGCCCGTTTCGGGTAGAGGACGAGCGAGAAGGCCTCTTCCTGCTGGAACGGGTAGTTGGCGAGGCAGCGGCTGCACTCGAGCTGCCCTCCGTAGACGAGCCGGGCCGTGAGCGCGTATCCCCCTTCGATGCGCACGATCTCGCCCGTCATTTCCAGGGGAGAAATCGCGACGAGGGGCTCCCGGTCGATCGCCGCGACGGCGACCGGCAGGGCGCTCTCGAACCGCAGGGGCTCGTCGAGCACCGAATCGAGAGAAACGGCGTCCAGCTTCATGATCGAACCGCGCATTCTACCCGGATGCAGCCGGAGGTCAACTCCGGTCCAGCCGCCAACCGAACGCCGCCAATCGCCGCCAAAGGCCGCAGGCTCAACCTGTTGACGGCCGACCGTCGACGGTATGCTCGCTCCGTGCGCATCGCCATCGACAGCCGGGCCCTCCTTGCCGAGCGGACCGGCATCGGAACCTATACATATGCCGTCGCGCAGGGCCTGGCGCGCGTGAAGGACGCGGAGGTGGGCCTCTTCGCTCCACGGCCCTTTCCCAGGTCCTTCGACGGCGGAGGCGCCTTCTCCCTCCACACGGATCACCACCCCGCCGGAATCCTGTGGGTGCAGACGACGCTGCCCCGCCGCATCGCCCGCTGGGGGGCCGACGTCCTGCTCTCGGCCCTGACGATCGGCCCGGCGCACACCCGCGTGCCCTTCGTCTCGGTCGTGCACGACCTCACGCCCATCACGCACCCGGAATGGCACGCCGGCCGCACGCTGATCGGCTTCGTGCCGATGTGGGAGCACACGGTCGAACGGGCGGCGAGATTGCTCTGCGTCTCGCAGACCACGGCCGACGACCTCGTCGCGCGGTATCCCGAGACCGCGCCGCGGGTGCGCGTGGCCAGGAACGGCGTCGATCGCGAGTTCTTCTGCCCCGCCGACGACCCCGCGGCCCGGCAGCGCACGCGCCATCGGTATTCCAACTCGCGGCCCTACATCCTCTACCTGGGCACGCTCGAGCCCCGCAAGAACGTCGAGGGGCTCGTGGCGGCTTGCGAGCGCATGTGGGGCCGGCGCCGGTCGCATCCGGACCTCGTGCTCGCCGGCGGAGCCGGCTGGAAGACCGCGGGACTGCACCGCCGGATCGTGCGCTCGCCCTACCGCGACAAGATCCACGTGGCCGGCTACACCGCGCGCGACGCGGCGCGCGAGCTGTACCGCGGGGCCGAGGTGTTCGTCTACCCGTCGCTCGCCGAAGGATTCGGCCTTCCGCTGCTCGAGGCCATGGCCTGCGGCACGCCCGTCGTCTGTTCGACCGCCGACGCCCTCGTCGAGGTCGCCGGCGAGGCGGCGCTCTACGCGCCGGCGCGCGACACCGAGGCGCTCTCGCGCCAGATCGAGCGCGCGCTCGAGGACGAGGCCGCGCGCATCGCCCTGCGCGCCGCCGGCCATGCGCGCGCCGCCCTGTTCCGATGGGAAGACGCGGCGCGGGACACGGCCGCGGCCGTCGCCGAGGCCGCCCGGGAAACGGCATGACGCGCCCGGCCCGGCCGCGGATCGGCATCGACGCCCGCAAGGTCGCGGACTTCGGCATCGGGTCGTACATCCGCAACCTCATCGAAGGGATCTCGCGGCGCCCGGAGGCCGAGCGCTATCTCTTCCGGGTCTACGTCCCCGGGGCCAACCGCGGCGCGCTGCCGCCCCTTCCCTCCCATTTCGAAATCGTCGAGGACGACTCGCCCGGTTACTCGATCTCGGAGCTGACGGGCTTCGCCTGGCGCCTGCTGCGCGACCGGCTCGACCTCTTCCACGCCACCCACTACGTGATCCCGCCGCTCGCCCGCGCCCGCGCCGTCGTGACGATCCACGACATCATCCACGTCCTGTATCCGCAGTTCCTCCCGAACCGGGCGGCCCTGCTCTACGCGCGCGTGATGATCCGCCGGGCCCTCTCCCGCGCGGACCGGATCGTGACCGTGTCGTACAACAGCAAGCGCGACCTCGTGGACTACTTCGGCATCGCGCCGGCGCGGATCGAGGTGATCTACAACGGCGTCGCCGCCCGCTTCCGGGCGGATCTGCCTCGCACGGAGCGGGACCGCGTGGCCGCCAAGTACGGCCTGCCGCGCCCGTACCTGCTCTTTCTGGGCGGCGAGAAGCCCCACAAGAACGTGCGCAGCGTCCTGCGCGCCTTCGCCGAGGCGCGGCGCGAGCGGACGCTGCCCCACACGCTCGTCCTCGCCGGCCCGATGCCCCCGAACCGCAGCCGTGTGGAGGCCCTGATTTCCGCGCTCGATCTCGACACCCGCGTCGTGCGCACCGGCGTCGTTCCGGAGGAGGACCTGCCCGGCCTGTTCGCGGGCTCGGACGCGTTCCTCTACCCCACCCTCTACGAGGGCTTCGGCCTTCCCGTGGCCGAGGCCATGGCCTGCGGCACGCCCGTCCTGACCTCGTCGACCTCCGCGCTGCAGGAGATCGCCGGCGGATACGCCTACCTCGTCGACCCGATGGACGTGGACGCGATCGCGCGCGGCATCGCGGACCTCGCGACCGATCCCGCCCGCCGCGCCGAGCTCGCCGAGCTCGGCAAGCGCCGCGCCGCGGAGTTCTCGTGGGACCGCGCCGCCGAGCAGACGCTCAAGGTCTATGCCGAAACGCTCGCCGCCGGCCGCAAGGCCGACGCGCGCACCGCGACGCGCGACGCATGACGTTTCGTCGAACCGCCGTCGTCCACGACTGGCTGAACGGCATGCGCGGCGGCGAAAAGGTCCTCGAGGCGATCCTGCCGCTCGTGCCCGAGCCCACGATCTTCACGCTCTTCCACGTGCCGGGGTCGGTCTCGCCGGCGATCGAGCGCCACCCGATCCGGGCGTCGTGGCTCAACCGCCTGCCATTGACCCGTCGCTTCTACCGGCACCTCCTGCCGCTTTTTCCCGCGGCCGTCGAGTCGTTCGACCTCTCGGGCTTCGACCTCGTCGTGTCGTCCTCGCACTGCGTCGCCAAGGGCGCGATCGCGCCCGCCGGCGTGCCGCACCTCTGCTACTGCCATACGCCGGTGCGGTATGCCTACGAGCAGTTCGATCTCTATTTTCCGCCCGGGCGGACGCGCCTGCGCGCGCTCAAGGCCGCGGCGATCGGACGGCTGAGGGCCTGGGACCGCGCGACCGCCACGCGCCCGACCCGCTACCTCGCCAACTCGTCCGCCGTCGCCGCGAGGATCCACCGTCACTACGGCCGGCAGGCGCGGGTCATCCCCCCGCCGGTCGACGTGGACTTCTTCCGTCCCGCCGACGCTCCCGAGCCGCGCTCGGACTTCCTGCTCGCCGTCGGCGCCCTCGTGCCCTACAAGCGCTTCGGCGACGCGATCGCGGCCGCGCGCCTCTCCGGCCGCCGCCTCGTCCTGGTGGGCCGCGGGCCCGAGCGCGCCCGGCTTTCCGCGCTCGCCCCGTCGCTCGTCGAGATCCGCGACGGGCTCTCAGCCGAGGACCTGCGCGCCCTCTACCGCTCGTGCGCGCTGTACCTGCAGCCCGGCGAAGAAGACTTCGGCATTGCGACCGTCGAGGCGCTCGCGTGCGGGGCGCCGGTCGTCGCACTCGCCCGCGGCGGCGCGCTCGACATCGTCCAGGACGGCGTCAACGGGATCCTCTGCGCCGCCGACGGGCCCGAGGCGCTGGCGGCCGCCATCGCGCGGGCGCAGGTGGCCCGGTTCGACTACACTCGACTGCGCGCCGCGGCGCTGCCGTTCGGAGGGGAACGCTTTGCCGCGGATTTTCGCGGCTCGATCGAGGAACTGGCGAAGTGATTCGGAAATCGACACGCCGCATCGCGATCCTCATGCTCGTGTCCGACGTCGGCGCGACGCTGGCCGCGCTCGCGGCCGCCTACCTGCTCCGCTTCCGCGCCGAGATCATCGCGGCTCCGCTCGGGATCCCGGACGTTGCCCTGTACTACCGGCTCTGCCCGCTCATCGCCGTGCTCTGGCCGGCCGTCTACTACTTCTACGGTCTCTACCAGGTCAGCCGCAACCGGTCGCGCGTCGAGGAGTCGATCTCGGTCTTCGTCGCGACGGGCCTCGCGACGGTGCTGCTCGCGGGCCTGGCGACCTTCTACCGCGGCTTCTCGTACTCGCGCCTCGTGCTCCTCTTCTTCTTCGCCCTCGACGTGCTCTTCGTCTTCGCGGGCCGCACGGCGATCCGCCGCTACCTCGAAGAGGCCTGGCGCCACGGCGTGGGCGTCCGCCAGGTGCTCGTGGTCGGCGCCGGGCGGCTCGGACGCGCCGTCGTCGAGAAGCTCGTCGAGCACCCCGAGTCGGGGATGCGCGCCGTCGGTTTCGTGGACGACGACGCCGCCAAACGCGGGTCCGAGTATCTCGGCGTGCCCGTCCTCGGCGCCACCGCCGAGGCCGCGCGCATCGTGGACGAGCGGGGCGTCGACACGGTCTTCCTGGCCCTGCCGCTCGAGGCCCACCACACCATGCTCGCCGTCCTGCAGGAGGTCGGCCGTACCATCGCCGACGTGCGCGTCGTTCCGGACCTCCTGCAGCACATCACGTTCCGCGCCGGCGTCGAGGACATGGACGGCCTGCCGGTCGTGCACCTCACCCAGGTCCCGCTCACCGGCTGGATGAGCCTCGTCAAGCGCACGCTCGACGTCGGCATCTCCGCCGCGGCCCTGGTCGCGCTGTCGCCGGTCTTCGCCGTGATCGCGGCGGCCGTCCGCCTCTCCGACCGCGGACCGGTCTTCTACCGGCAGCGCCGCATGGGTCTGGACGGCCGCCCGTTCGACATCCTGAAGTTCCGCTCGATGGTCGAGGACGCCGAGGAGCATTCGGGGCCGACGTGGGCGAGCGAGGACGACGCCCGGCGCACCGGCGTGGGCGCCTTCCTGCGGCGCTGGAGCCTGGACGAGCTGCCGCAGCTGTACAACGTCTTCCGCGGCGAGATGTCGCTCGTCGGTCCGCGGCCGGAACGGCCGGAGTTCGTGCGGGAATTCAAGGAGAAGTTCCCGCAGTACATGCTGCGCCACCGCGTGCGCTCCGGGATCACGGGCTGGGCGCAGGTCCACGGCTGGCGCGGCAACACCAGCCTGTCCAAGCGGATCGAGTACGACCTCTACTACATCGAGAACTGGTCGCTCTCGCTCGACATCAAGATCCTGTGGATGACGCTGCGCCATGGCTTCCGGCATCGGAACGCGTACTGATCCGGACGCGACGGTGATTTCCCGCCTGACGGCCCTCCTCCGGCGGCAGCCGCCCGCGGTGCTGACGTTCATCGGCCTGGCGTCCATCGCCCTGCTCGCCTTCATCGACTGGATCGCGCCGCCCGACCTCTCGTTCCTCATCTTCTACGTCGGGCCGGTCTTCTTTCTGGTCTGGTTCGTCGGACGCTGGGCGGGCTTCCTCGGCGCGGCCGCCAGCGCCGCCTTCTGGGCCTGGGAAGACGTCCTCTCGGCGCACGCGCACTCGTCGGTGCCGGTGGCCGACTGGAACATCGCGGTCCGACTCCTGTTCCTCATCGCCTTCGTCGCCGTCGTCGCCGCGCTCAAGCACGCCGTGGAACGCGAGCGGCAGGCGTCGCAGGAGCGCCTGGAGCGCGACGTGGCGATCGCCCAGGAAGTCCAGGCGCGGCTCTTTCCGCAGAAGGTACCGAAGTCCGCCTCCCTCGAGTGCGACGGCGTGTGCCGGCCGGCGCGCGGCGTCGCGGGCGACTACTACGACTTTCTCGAGATCGACCGCGGCCACCTCGGGATCGCCCTCGGCGACGTGGCGGGCAAGGGCATCTCGGCGGCACTGCTCATGGCGAGCCTGCAGGGCGTTCTGCGCAGCCACGCCTCGCTCTCCGACGGCGGCCCGGCCGAGGCGGCGCGCGACATCAACGCGCAGATCCACATTCTGACCGAAGCGAACCGCTTCGCGACCCTCTTCTGGGCGATCTTCGACGAGGCCCAACGCACCCTGACGTACGTCAACGCGGGGCACAATCCGCCGATGCTGCTGCGCGCCTCCGGCACGCTCGAGCGCCTGACGGTCGGCGGGCCGCCCCTCGGCGTGTTCCCGGGCTCGACCTACCGGCAGGAGACGGTCGGGTTGCGCCAGGGCGACCTGCTGCTCGTCTTCTCGGATGGCATCACGGAGGCGCCCGACGCCGGCGACGAGGAGTTCGGAGAGGGGCGCCTGGAGCGGGTCCTCCGCGACCGGGCGAGCCTTCCGGCGCGCGATCTCTGCCGCGTCGTGCTGTCGTCCGCCGAGTCCTTCCAGGGCGGCACCCCGCAGGTGGACGACATGACGGTGGTCGTCGTGCGCGTCCGCCAGGGCGGCTAGGCGAGCCTGCGCAGGCGCCGCATCCGTTCCGACAGGCGCCGCTCGTCGTCGGCGCCGAGCGCGACGTTGCCGAAGGCGCTCGCGCAGTAGACGGCGACGACCGCGCGCGCATCCTCGCCGGATCCCGGCACCGTCTCGGCGAAGAGACGCGCCACCTCCGCGGGCGGCGCCGAGGCGGGGACGGCCGCCCCCCTGCGCGCGAGCATGCGGCGCAGCGCGACGTAGGCCTGCGTCGCAGGGCCGTGGCGCCGGCGCGCCTTTCCGAATCCGCGCCAGAGCAGCCAGCCGGAGAGCCCGGCCGCCAGGACGCCCGCCATCGCCGACGGCGACACGTCGCGCGCCGACAGCCGCAGCGCGGCGAGACTGACCGCGGCGTGGGACAGCGACTCGCGCGCGGCCTCGAACGCGCCGGCCTGGTCGGCGGCGTCGAAGCCGAGCACGCGCCGGTCGTAGAAGAACTCGATCTCCCGGCCGAGGGCCGCCAGCCGCGAGAGCAGCGAAAACGTCTGCAGCGCAGGCGGCAGGCCTCCCGGAGGCGTCGGGTCGAAGACCTCGAAGCCCGTTCCATCCAGGTCCGCCTCGACCCAGGCGTGGAGATTCGGCGCCCGCACGACGATCGTGCGCGACAACAGCCCTTCCTCGCCCCCGTACGAGCCGGTCACCAGCCGCGCGGGAATGCCGCGAGCGGTCAGCATCATCGCGGCCGCCGAGGCGAAGTACTCGCAGTGGCCCGCCTTCGAGCGCAGCACGAAGTGCACGAGCGGATCCCCCGTGCCGCGCGGCGGGTCGAGCGTGTACACGAAGTCCTTCGCGAAGTGTTCGGCGATGCGCCGCGCGATCGCCCGCGGTTCGGAAAGGCCGGCCGTCAGCGCGAGGGCGTAGGTCTGGATCTCCACCGGCACGTCGCCCGGCGAGATGGCGCCGCGCCCCGGGCCCCGCGCCGGGACCCGGCGGACCTCCGCGCGGTAGCGCACCGGCCCGCGCGACGAGGACACCTGCATCACGCCGTCCGGCAGCTCCACCGCCCGCCCCCGCTCCACGTCGACCGCCGAGGATCCGTATGGCAGGAACAGGAATCCCTGCCCGAAGACGTTCAGGTCCACCGAAATGACGGCCGCACCGCGCGGGCGCTCGCCCGTCGGGACCGCGGCGTGGGCCGCCCGCTCGCCGCGCCGGGATCCCGGGCGTGGATCGCGCGTCCAGACGCCGTCGAGGTAGTCCGTGAAGACCGCCTCGCGCAGCCGCAGGGAGTCCTCGGGCGCGAGTTCCCGGTCCGACGAAAGACGCAGAATGACGCGATCGCTCCTCTTGGCGGCGCCGAAGGATTCGAGGTCCACCCGGTCCGCAGCGAGGGTCTTGCCGAAGGCGTCCTCCGCGCGGAAGGGCGTGAGCGCGAAGGGCCCATGCAGGCGCGGCAACGCGAAGAAGAGCGGCGCGGTGCACAGCGCGCCGCCGAGGACCGCGACCGCCGTCAGGCCGCGGGTCGGCACGGCGGTGAGCACGCGGTCCGGAGGCGCGTCGTCGAAGTCCGCGAGGACGGCCACCAGTCCCAGCGTGCGGAATCCGATCCAGGCCGCGGCCGCGAAGTACAGGGCGGACGACACGTGCGTGGAGGACGACGCCGAGGCGAGCGTCAGCAGGAAGATCACGAGCAGCGCCAGGCGCGCCTCGCTCGGCCGCTTCAGCGACGCGAGCTTCGCGAGGCCGGTGAAGAGCAGAAGGTGTGCGACCGTCGGCAGCAATCCCGGCCGGAACGTCGCGGCCGAGTAGCCGAGCCACGCCAGGTAGATGAGGCCGGCCAAGTTCATCGCCGCGTTCGAGATCCGGACCGCGTGGCCGCGGCGCGCGCGCCACCACAGCAACGCGAGTCCGAGCTCATAGGCCAGGATCGCGGCGCGGCTCGCGCCGCCCGTCCACGCCAGCGGAAGTGGCGCGAGGAAGGCCGCCGGCGCCAGCACGAGGAGATAGGCGCGCGACAGCCCGACGGGCATCGAAGGCGTCACGACACCAACCGCCGCAGGTCGCCCCGACGCATGGCCGGGAAGTCCGGCGCCGACTCGGGCGCGACGGGCTCCAGGCGCGCGAGCGCCTCCAGAATCCGCGCCCGCTGCGCCTTGCCGGCACGGGCCGCGACCTTGACGCCGCGCGCGTGGAAGCCGATCTCGCCGCCGCGCGAGAGCATGAGGAGGGCCGCCCCGGCGCAGCGCGCGATCGCGGTCTCGAACCGCGCGAGCGCCTCGGGATCCGCCGCCGGCAACGCATTGTCGACCGCCAGGAAGAGCACGCGGTCGCGCTCGGCCTCCCGCTCGCGGACGATCCAACGCCCCATCCGCGCCGACTGCTTCCAGTGGAGGTCGCGCGGGTCGTCGCCCGGCGAGAAGTCGCGCAGCGTGCGGATGTCGGACCCGCCGCCGCGCGAGCGCGGGTGCGGGCGGCCGCCGCGCGCGTCCTCGGGCAGAGGCTCGGGCACGGGGATCGCCTCGGGCCGTGGATAGACGACGATCTCGCGCGCAAGGCGCGCCTTGCGGTACTTGCGGAAGAGCCCCATCGGGAAGCGCGACAGCAGCCCCGCGTCCGCGTCGCGATAGACGCCGCGGCGCGGAAACGCCCCCTCGACGACCAGCTCGCGCCTCTCGCCCGGCGCGAGCGGATCCACCCAGAGCGGCCCGGGCAGCGACTCGTGCAGGAAGAAGAGGGCCTGCGCCGTCGACGTCTTCAGGCGGTTCTCGAGCCGGATTTTCAGCCACGCCGGCCGCGTCGCGACGACCTCGCCCGAGGTCTCGATCTCGCAGTCCACGCCCCGGACGTTCCTTCGCGACAGGATGCCGGACACGATCATCGCCGCCAGCATCCCCGCCAGCACGAGGTAGAGCCCGTTGTTGCCCGTGTTCATGGCCGCGATCGCGACCACGAGGCTCATCAGGATGTAGCCGAGGCCGAAGTTGGTGACGCGGATTTCCCAGTCGGGAACGAGTTTGGTCACGAGGGTCTTACAAGGGGACGGCGACCTGCGAAAGGATCTTCTTCACGATCTCTCGCTCGCGCCCGCCCGCGCCGAACCCGTCCGAGGACACCGACAGGATGCGGTGCGCGAGCACCGCCTCGGCCACGGCCTGCGCGTCGTCGGGCGTGGCGTAGGCCCGGCCGTGCAGCAGGGCGTGGGCCTGGACCGAGCGGAAGAGCGCCTGGGCGCCGCGCGTCGAGACGGGCAGCCGCAGCTCCGCCGTATTCCGGGTGGCGCGCACGAGCGCGTGGATGTAGTCGAGCAGCGCCTCGGAAACCGCGACCTTCTCCGTCTCCTCCTGGAGGGCGAGCACCTGCTCGGGCCCGAGCACGGCGGGGATCGCGGCGAGCACGCGCTCCGTGCCCCCGCGGCGCAGCAGCATCTTCTCTTCGTCGGCCTCCGGGTACCCCAGTGTCAGGCGCAGCAGGAAGCGGTCCATCTGCGACTCCGGCAGCGGATAGGTGCCGAGGTACTCGACCGGGTTCTGCGTGGCCACCACCATGAAGGGCTGCGGCAGGGACCGCCGCTCCGATTCGACGGTGACCGCGCCCTCGTTCATCGCCTCGAGCAGCGCCGACTGGGTCTTCGGGGTCGCCCGGTTGATCTCGTCGGCGAGGACGATGTTCGCGAAGATGGGGCCCGGGTGGAACTCGAAACGGTCCGACGGCGCGTGGAAGACCGAGATCCCGAGGACGTCGGCCGGCAGCGTGTCGCTCGTGAACTGGATGCGCCGGAAGTCGAGCGACAGGCTGCGCCCGAGCGCGCGGGCGAGCGTCGTCTTGCCGACCCCGGGCACGTCCTCGATCAGCACGTGCCCCCGCGAGAGCAGCGCCGTCAGGAGCAGGTCCACCGAGCGCGCCTGGCCGCGGTAGGCGAGCGCCACGTTTGCGCGCAGCTTCGACAGCGAGACGGCGGACGTGTTCATCGAGTGATCGCGCTCCTTCAGTCCTTGCGGGGCCCGGGGCCTTCGCGTCGCCGGAGCGCCTCGACAGAAGGCTTCAACTCGCTCTCGCGCTCGAACTGCAGGACCAGGACGCCCTTCTCCCCGACGACGATCGCGGCGTCGCGCATCCCGGGCGCCAGCACGGGCACTGCAGAAATCACGAGGTTCCCCGCCGCGTCGCTCGGCCCCTTGATCTCGCGCACGGAACGCCACGTGCCGACGTCGCTCCAGCCGGCCCGCAGGGCAACGGCGCGCACGCCGGAGATCTTTTCCATCACGGCAAAGTCGATCGAGATGTCGGGAAGGGCCTCGTAATCCGTGTCCGCCCCCGTGCGCACGAAGCGCTCGACGCCGGCGACGAGGTCCCCCGCCACCCGCCGCGCCTCGGCCAGCAGCCGTGACGGGCGGAAAACGAAGATGCCCGCGTTCCACAGATGGAGGCCCGAGGTCGAATACTCCAGCGCCTTCTCGGGCCCCGGCTTCTCGATGAAACGCCGCACCGCGTCGCCATCGACCGCGACATACCCGAAGTCGGTCTCGGGGCGCGTCGGCTGCACGCCGAGGATGACCACGCTCGACCGTTCCGCCAGCTCCGCGGCCGCCCGCAGCGCGGCGCGAAACGCTTCGCCGTCCCGGACGGTCTGGTCCGAGGGCACGGCCACCGTGACCGGGTCGCCGTCGGCGGCAAACCGCACCGCCGCGGCAAGGACCGCGGGGCCCGAGTTGCGGCGGGCGGGCTCGGCGTAGATGCGCGCCGCTGGAACCAACGGAAGCTCCCGGCGAACGAGCGCCGTGTGGCGCGCCGACGTCGCCACGAAGACCTCCGGCGACAGCGGCCGAAGCCGTTCGTAGGTCTCGGCGAGCAGGCTCTTCTCGGAGAGAAGCGCCAGGAATTGCTTGGGCTTCTCCTCGGTCGAGAGCGGCCACAGCCGCGTCCCGCCGCCGCCGGCGAGGAGCAGGATTCTCATACGAGAGGGGCGCCCCTCACCCCTTCCCTCTCCCGTCGGGAGAGGGAGTTCGGGAGGCCGGCCCTTCCATGAAATTCCCTCTCCACCCGCCGGGGGAGAGGGAGAGGGTGAGGGAGGCAAGTCGCCCGGTCATTCCCATTTCAGTCCCAGCAATTCCACCTCGGGCATCAGGGTAACCCCGAACTTCTCCCGGACCGCATTCCTCATCTGCTTCATCAAAGCGAGGACGTCCGCCGCGCACGCGTTTCCGGTGTTCACGATCACATTGGCGTGCCGCGGCGAGATCAGGGCGCCGCCCGCGCGCTCCCCTTTCAGGCCGCAGGCCTCGATCAGGCGGCCGGCGTAGTCGCCCTCCGGATTTTTGAAAACGCTGCCCGCGTTGGGCTCCGACGGCAGCGCGCCCCGGCGCTTTTCCGACACCGCCCGTGTCCTGGCCTGAATGTCCGCGCGCGGCGCGCTTGCGAGCCTGAGCGTCGCGGCACCGACGATCTCGCGCGTCTCGATCAGGCCCGACCACCGATAGCCGTGCGGAATCTCAGCAGCCGCGGCCACGCGCCGCTGTCCCGAGCGCGACACGAGGCGGACCGACTCCAGCACCTGGAAAATCTCGCCGCCATAGGCCCCGGCGTTTATGCGGATCGCCCCGCCGATCGACGACGGGATGCCCGAGATCGCCTCGATGCCCGACAACCCCGCGCGTGCGGCCGCCGCGCAGACGCCGCCCAGGGCGGCTCCGCCGCCGGCCGTCAGGCGCTCCCCCTCGATCGCGACCTCGAGAAACTGCCCTTCCAGTCGCAGCACGTAACCGGGAAAGCCCTCGTCGGCGACCAGAATGTTCGAGCCCATGCCGAGGATCGCGAGCGGCTCGCCGTCCGCCGAAGCCGCCGCGAGTACCGCCGCGAGACCGGCCTCGGTCTTCACGCGGCAGAAGAATCGCGCCGGGCCGCCGATCCGCCAGGTCGTGAACCGCGCGAGCGGCAGGCCGGGTTCGACGGCGCCATCCTCCGGGTCGAGGTTCAGATCCACCCCGCCCGCGCCGCGAGCCAGCCGATCCCGGCCAGGACCGCCGCCGCCGCCAGTCCACCGAGCACGTCGTCGACGACGACGCCCCAGCCGCCCGGCAGGTTCTGGGAGGCGCGAATCGGGCCCGGCTTCACGATGTCGAAGAAGCGGAAGAGGACGAACGACCCGGTCCACGCGACGGCTTCCGCCAGGCGCGACGAATAGGGCCAGAAGAGCGGAACGGCGGCGCTGGCAAGGAGTTGACCCGCGATCTCGTCGATGACGATGCATCCCGGGTCCTCGGACCCGAGCGCCCGGCAGACCGGACCGGAGACGCCGACACCCACGAGCCCGACGAAGAGGCCGGACATCAAAAGTCCGACCACCGGGCCGACACTGGCCGCGTGAAGGGAAGCGAGCCAGAGGGAAAGCGGCCAGGCGATGGCGAGTCCGACGAGCGATCCCGCGGTGCCCGGCATGACGGGCGAGAGGCCGGAACCGAAACCCGTCGCGAGAAACGCGGCAAGCGGGTTTGCGGCAAACGCGCGGCGGGCGTCCGACATTGACACCGGATCGTGTCGGAGCGAAGATGCTTCGGTCCTCATCGCGTCCTGCAGCGCCTCCTTCGAAGTCTATAATCGCGCAGAACGCGCGGAATTTTTCTCCAGATCGAGAAAGGTGAGGACATGTCCAGCGTGAAATCCAACGAAAAGTGGCGCGCCGTCGAGACGGCGCTGACTCAGATCGAGCGCCAGTTCGGCAAGGGCTCGATCATGCGGCTCGGCGAGCGGCCCGAGGTGGCGATCGCCGTCATCCCGACCGGATCGCTCGCGGTCGACGCCGCGCTCGGCATCGGCGGCATCCCCCGCGGCCGCGTCGTCGAGATCTTCGGCCCGGAATCCTCGGGCAAGACGACGCTCTCCCTGCAGGTCATCGCCCAGGCGCAGAAAACCGGCGGCCTCGCGGCCTTCATCGACGCCGAGCACGCGCTCGACTCGGAGTACGCCAAGAAGCTCGGCGTGGACACGGACAACCTGCTCGTCTCCCAGCCGGACAACGGCGAGCAGGCCCTCGAGATCGCCGAGATGCTGATCCGCTCCGGCGCGATCGACGTCATCGTCGTGGACTCGGTCGCGGCCCTCGTGCCCAAGGCCGAGATCGAGGGCGAGATGGGCGAGGCCCAGATGGGCCTCCAGGCCCGCCTGATGTCCCAGGCGCTGCGCAAGCTCACGGCCATCGTCTCGAAGTCCGGGACGAGCTTGATCTTCATCAACCAGATCCGCGAAAAGATCGGCGTGATGTTCGGCAACCCGGAGACCACGACCGGCGGCCGGGCCCTCAAGTTCTACTCGTCGATCCGCATCGACATCCGCCGCATCGCGTCGATCAAGGACGGCGACGTCGTCGTGGGCTCCCGCACCAAGGTCAAGGTCGTGAAGAACAAGGTGGCCGCCCCGTTCCGGCAGGCCGAGTTCGACATCAACTACGGCGAGGGCATCTCGCGCGCCGGAGAGCTGATCGACATGGGCATCGAGGCCAAGCTCGTCGAGAAGTCCGGCGCGTGGCTCTCGTACGGCGATCTGCGCATCGGCCAGGGCCGCGAGAACGCGAAGCAGTTCCTCAGGGACAACCCCGAGCTCGCCAACGAGCTCGAGCGCAAGCTGCGCCAGAGCCTCGGCCTCGCGGTCATCGAAGCCGCTCCGGCGGCATCCGTGCCCGCGGCCGTCGCGGAAGCCGTCAAGGAAAAGGAGAAGGCCCGGAGATAGGCGATTCGACAAAACACGGGAAACCGGAAGAACCTCTGACACAATCCGGTTTCCGATGATGATGAGTGCGTCCTTTCGCGCCCGCGCCGTTGCGGGCGCGTTCCTTTTGGCGGTCCTGCCGGCCGGCGCCGCGCGCGGCGAGCGGCTGCGCCTGGCGGCCGAGCGGCCGGACGGTTCCTGCCCGCCCGACGCGAAGGTCCTCGGCGTCGCGCGCCTCGGCGTCGCGCTGCCGGCGGAATCGGCCCCGGCCGGCTGCCTGTTCCTCGTCGAGCTCAAGGACCTCGCGGACGCCGAGATCGACGCGGCCGTCCAGTCTCTCGGCCAGCTCCACTCGGCCGCAGGGCTCGTGATGACGCTGCCCGTGTCGACCGACGCCGACCGCTTCGCGTACGCCGCCAAACGGCTCGCGTCCATCTTCCGCTCCGGATCGCCCGACGGGCAGGTCGCCCTCGACACGGCCCAGGCGCTCGACGCAACCACTGCCGAGGAGCTCACCCCGTACGTCGACGCCCTCATCGTGCGCCCCGGCGCCGCCGCCACGGCGCAAGCCACGCAGCGCATATGGGTGCTCGCCGCGGCGACCGACGCGCGAACGCCGGCCTCGGCCGCGCTGGCCGCGTTCGGCGAATTCCCGCAGGCGGTCCTCGTTGCAGTGCTGGCCGGCGAGAAGCCCATCGAGGCGGCACAGCTCGAGACGCTGTCGCGCCTCCAGCTGTATCTCACGGCCGACACCTCGCGCGACCCGACCGCGACGCCCGTCACGCGCAAGGACGGAACGGCCGTGCAGGCGCTGCGCCTGTTCGACGCGAAGACGTTCACGCCCGTGCTGCTGCTGCCCGACTCTCCCGGCGGGCCGGTCTCGATCGAGCTCGAGGGAGGCCCGTTTTCGAAGGCGGCGGTCGAGAACCTGGCCAGCGGCGCCCGGCGCGACTTCGAGCTGAACGGCTCGAAGGCCCTCACGCTCGACATCTCGAGGGCGCCGCTCGCGGTCGTCCTGACGCCCATGGAGCGCGCCGGCGGCGACACGAAGGCGGCCGTCGAAGTCGGCGCGACCCGCGGCCTCACGGCCGACGAGATCATCGCGCGCGAGCGCGCGTGGGACGCGGGCCAGCGCGACAAGACGAAAACGTACACGGCCGCGATGGACACGTCGCTGCGCTTCCGCGTGGCGCAGCTCTCGGGCAGCCTCGACCTGACGATCCGCGGCCCCTACTTCTACCAGCAGGGCAAATCCTCGGACTGGGCCTGGCAGGAGTTCTTCCTGAACGGCGTGAAGTGGAAGGGCCGCACCATCCCGAAGCTGCCGATCCTGCAGCCGGACAAGGTCACGACGCTGCCGCTCGACATCCGCCTGACCGAGGAGTACGACTACGAGCTGGCCGGCGAGACCACGATCGACGACCGCCCCGCCTATCGCGTCGATTTCCGGCCGAAGTCGAAGGCGGGCGACAAGCCGATCTACCGCGGCACGGCCTGGATCGACCGCCAGACCTTCGCGCTGCTGCGCCGCGAGTCGATCCAGCTGAACCTGAAGGGCGACACGCTCTCCAACCTCCAGACCGAGTACTACCGCGAGGTTCCGGGCGCGCCCGGTGTCGTGCTCCCGCTCGAGATCCGCGGCCAGCAGGTCTTCTCGACGGCCGGGCGCACGACCGCCATCGAGCGCAAGGTCACGATGTCGAACGTCGTGATCAATCCGCCCACTTTCGAGGCGCAGTTGAAGGAAGCGTACGCCTCCAAGGACCAGATGGTTCGCGACACCGACGACGGCCTGCGCTACCTCGTCCCGGAGGCCGACAACCCCGGCGAGCGCACGGTCGAGAACAAGCTGTCCCGCAAGAGCATGTTCGGGATCGCCGGCGCCTTCTACCAGAGGGGCCAGGACTACCCGTTCCCGCTGCTCGGCGTCCAGTACTTCAACTTCGACATGTGGGGCAAGAACAAGCAGCTCTCGGTGTTCTTCGCCGGGGCATTGCTCTTCGCCAATTACACCGACCCGGCGTTTCTCGGCACGCACTTCGACGTCGGCGCCGACGTCTTCGCCGTCGCGTTCCCCTTCGTGGAGACGAGCTACCGCAACGGGGTCGAAGTCCGGAGCGAGCGCATCAAGCAGATGCCGGAGTCCTTCCAGATCAACATCGGGCACCCGATCGGGCCCTACTTCAAGGCATCCGCGCTGCTGTCCGCGGAGTACGACTACTACAAGCGCGACTCGGACACCGGGATCGAGTTCATCACGCCCGTCTCCACGTTCACGTACGGCGCCGGGCTCAAGCTCAACTGGAACGAGGACGGCTACAACGTCGCGGCGCTCGGCGGCTACTACTCCCGTGCGAAGTGGGAGGCTTGGGGCGACCCGGACACCTCCGGGTACGACCCCAGCCAGAAGAACTTCTGGAAGTACTCGGTCGACGTCTCCAAGGGCTTCTACTTCGCCAAGTTCCGCAAGCTCCTCCTCAAGGTGTCGTACCTCGGGGGCCAGGACCTCGACCGATTCTCGCAGTGGGACTTCGGCCCGTTCTCGACGAACAGCATGATCGGCTTCCCGAGCGGCGCGGTGCTCGCCGACCACGCCTACCAGGCCAACGTGTCCTACGGCCTCAACATCCAGGAGATCGTGCGCTTCGAGCTCGAGTACAACCAGACGGTCGTCACGAACCGCCAGGCGGGATGGAACAACACGTACTTCTCGGGATTCGGCATCACCACCTCGGTCAACGGCCCGTGGGACGGGACGCGCATCCGCGCGGAGGTCGGTTATCCCGTCGTCGCACAGGGCGTGAAGGGGTTCACGATCAACGCGCAGGTCCTGAAGCTATTCTGACGGCGCCGGCAGTTTCCACGCGGCCGTCGACTCGGCTATATTTCCCCCCGCAATGATCGACGCGCCTTCGACCATCCCCGTCCGCCGCGCTCTCGTTTCGGTCCACGACAAGACCGGAATCGCCGAGCTCGGCCGGGCGCTCGCGGATCTCGGCGTGCGGCTCGTCTCGACGGGCGGCACCGCCGCGCAACTCGAGCAGGCCGGGGTCCCCGTCACGCTCGTCGAGCAGACGACGGGCTTTCCCGAGATCCTCGGCGGGCGCTTGAAGACGCTCCATCCGAAGGTCTTCGGCGGCATCCTCGCCGACGACACCCGCGAAGAGCACGCGCACGACATGCGCCAGGCGGGCATCGAGCCCTTCGACCTCGTCGTCGTGAACCTGTACCCGTTCGAAAAGACCGTCGCGGCCGGCAAGGGCCGGTCCGAGGTCGTCGAGATGATCGACGTGGGCGGCCCCGGCATGATCCGCGCCGCGGCCAAGAACCACAAGCGCGTCGCCGTCGTCGTGGACCCGGCCGACTACGGCCCGCTCATCGGGGAGCTCCGCGCAAGCGGCGGCACCAGCCTCGCGACCCGCGAGCGCCTGGCCGCGCGCGCCTTCTCGCGCACCGCGGCCTACGATGCCGCCATCGCCCGCTACTTCGCCGGCGCCATCGGGGGCGCGGATCCGTTTCCCGAGAACCTGGTCTTCGCCTTCGAGCGCGTCAGCGCCCTGCGCTACGGCGAGAACCCCCACCAGCGCGCCGCGCTCTACATCGAGCCCGCCGCGCCCGCGGAGGCGCCCGTCCGCTTCCAGATGCTGCAGGGCAAGGAGCTCTCCTTCAACAACCTCCTCGACCTGGACTCGGCGGTCATGCTCGCGCGCGACTTCGATGGTCCCGGCCCCGCGGCAGTCATCGTCAAGCACAACAACCCCTGCGGCGCCGGCATCGGCGACACGATCTCCGAAGCGTTCGGCCGCGCGTTCGCGTGCGACCCGCTGGCCGCGTTCGGGGGCATCATCGCGATCCGCGGCGAGGTGGACGGCGCGCTGGCCTCGCTCGTGCTGCAGCACTTCGTGGAAGTCGTCGCCGCCGACGGCTACACCGACGAGGCGCTCGCCTTCTTCGCGAAGAAGCCGAACATCCGCCTGCTCAAGCTGCCGGTCTCCCGCCGCGCGGCACCGGGCCTCGACTGGAAGCGCATCGAGGGCGGGCTGCTCCTCCAGGATGCGGACGCCGGGCCCGGACCGTCCTCCGCCTGGAAGATCGCGTCCAAGCGCAAGCCCACGGCCGTCGAGCGCGCCGCGTGCGAGCTCGCCTGGAAGGTCGTGCGCCGCGTCAAGTCGAATGCGATCGTGCTCGCCAACGCCCGCCAGACGATCGGCATCGGCGCGGGCCAGATGAGCCGCGTGGACGCCTGCCGCCTCGCCGTGACCAAGCCCGTGCTGCCGATCGTCAACTGCGGCGCCGCCTCCGACGCCTTCTTCCCGTTCCGCGACGGCCTCGACATGCTCGGCGACGCGGGTGTGACCGCCGTCGTGGCGCCGGGCGGCTCGATCCGCGACCCGGAGATCGTGGCCGCGGCCGACGAGCGGGGCATGGCCTTCCTGATCGCGCCGCGGAGACACTTCCGGCATTGATCGGACGCCGGACGGCGGAGGGGGTCGCGCTGCTGCTCGTCGCGGCGGCCTGCAGCGCGCAGGTGATTCCCGCGAGCGATCCGATGGAGCTGCTCGCGAAGGTGGCGAAGGGCTACAGCACGGGCGCCGCCGACGCCTCGCCGTTCACCCAGATCTACACGCCCGCCGGGTTCGCCACGGCGAAGCGCGAGTCGGGGACCGTCTGGGTCCAGGCCCCGCAGCGCCTGCGCTTCGACTACACCGCCCCCGAAAGGAAGGTCTTCACCTACGACGACGGCGAGGGCCGGTTCTTCTCGCCCGACGACAAGCAGGTCACGGTGCACAGGCTGTCGGCCGACGAGCGGGCGCGCCTGCCGATCGTCTTCCTCGAGAAGCCCGAGGAGCTCGCCCGCCGCTACGAGATCACGCTGGAGGGGGGCTCGACCGTCGTCCTGAAGCCCCGCTCCGCCGACTCGGAGCTGGCGTGGTTGAAGCTCACGATCGGACCCCTCGGCACCGTCGAGGCGCTCGCCTACGAGGACACCTCCGGCAACCGCACCGAGTTTCGCTTCGACGGATGGAAGACCGAAAAAGCCCGGCCCGCCGACGACTACAAGGTTGCGGGCCCGGTGGGGACGAAGACGGTGCAGAACTAGACCCGGGCCGTCCGCATCCGGCAACCTCTAATAGAATCCCACCATGCCGCAGGAATTCTCGTTCGACGTGGTCAGCAAGGTGGACCTGCAGGAGGTGTTGAACGCCGTCCAGCAGGCCTCCAAGGAGATCGCCACGCGCTTCGACTTCCGGGGCTCGAAGTCGAAGGTCGAGTGGAACGAGAAGGAGCTCGAGTTGACGCTGACTTCCGACGACGAGCACAAGCTCAAGTCCGTGGTCGACATCCTCGAGACCCGGCTCGTCAAGCGCGGCATCGCGGTCAAGTCGCTCGACTTCAAGAAGATCGAGCCGGCCGCGAACACGACCGTGCGCCAGGCCGTGAAAATCCAGCAGGGCATCCCGATCGAGAAGGCCAAGGAAATCGTCAAGGCGATCAAGGACCGCAAGATCAAGGTCCAGGCCTCCATCCAGGCCGACCAGGTGCGCGTGGCAGGGCGGGACAAGGACGGGCTCCAGGAGGTCCAGGCGCTTCTGCGCGGGGGCGACTTCGGCGTGCCGCTGCAGTTCACGAACTACCGATGACGCCGCCGCTGCTCGACAACCTGCGCCTGAAGAAGGCCTACGACCTCATCTCCGACAAGCTCGCGAAGGTGGAGGAGGAGCTGCTCATCCACTTCCGTTCCCCGATCCCCACGATCGACCGCATCGGCGCCTACCTCGCCCAGGGCGGCGGCAAGCGCATCCGGCCCGCCCTGCTGCTGCTGTCGGCAAGGCTCCTCGGCTACGAGACCCGCGACGGGGACAAGGACGTCCGCTACGCCGCGGTGATCGAGTTCCTCCACACGGCGACCCTCGTGCACGACGACATCATCGACGAGGCGCGCCTGCGGCGCGGCCGCACGTCGGCCAACGCGCGGTGGGGCAACAACCTGACGGTCCTCTTCGGCGACTACCTCTACACGATGTCCATGGGCATCGCCCTCGACGAGGGAGATCTCACGATCCTGAAGGTGCTTTCGGACACCACGCTCTCGATGATCGAGGGCGAAATCATCGGCATCGAGAAGGAGGGCGCGATCCAGGTCACCAAGGAGGAGGCGCTCGAGATCAACCGGCGCAAGACCGCCGACCTGTTCGCCGCCGCCTGCCGGCTGCCGGCCCACTTCGCCCCTCGGGGCGACCTCGTCGCCGCCGAACGGCTGGCGGAGTACGGCCGGTGCCTCGGCATGGCCTTCCAGCTCATCGACGATCTTCTCGATTACACGGGCAGCGTCGCGGAAGTCGGCAAGCCCGTCCTGAACGACCTGCGCGAGGGCAAGCTCACGATGCCGCTGCTGCTCGCCATTCCCCGGGCGAACGCGGCTGAGCGCGAACAGGTGGCGGCCGTCCTGCGCGAGCGGGACTTCAAGAGCGTGCAGACCTCCGACATCCTCTCGATCGTGGACCGCTACGACGGGATTCCCGAGACGCGGGCGCTCGCGCGCGACTATGCCGGCGCGGCGCGCGTGGCGCTCGGTGCGTTCCCGGACTCCGCCGCCCGGGAAGGCCTCCTCCTCGCCACCGAATCGGTCATCGACCGCATTCGCTGAGGCTGCCACTCCCTTATTTAATTCGGGTTAATATATGGATTACCATAATAAATAAGGCAGGCAGAAACGCCCCCCAACGCCATACAAAAAAAGGAAATCTGTCAGATCCTTCTAAATTTTTATTGCTCGCCACCGGAAAAGTCGTACACTGTACCTGGATGTCAGCAATTCCGAACGGTTGGACCGCCCTGGCCGCCACGCTGAAGAATCTCTCCCAACTCCTTCCGGGACAATCAGATCCATCGAGCGAAGCCGACCTGTACTACCGCAGGGCCCGCCTCGCCGCCGCCGAAGAGCGCTTCGACGTCGCCCTCGTGTTCTGCGCCAAGGCCGTACACGTGGCGCCCCGGCACCTGGCCGCGCGGCTGCTGATCGCGAAGATCCACGACAAGGGTCTCGGCGACCTCGAGGCCGCCGTCGCGGGCTACAGGAAGGTCATCGCGCTGGCGGGCTACGAAGGTACGGACCCGCACTGCCTCGCCGCGCGCGAGGCGCTCGATGCCCTCGTCCAGAAGGCCGAAGTCGTCGCGAGCGCCTAGCCCGCCGCCCTACCGGTTCTCGCGGGGATAACCCCAGGGATACTGCGGAGGCCTCCCCCACACCACCGGCCTGTAGCGGCCCTCTCCCGTCAGAGCCGCCGCGTCGCGGTCCACCCGCCAGCGGCCGTCCGAAACCAGGGTCTGTCCGCCGAGATCGAGCGCGAAGAGGATGCCGCCGATCCCCGTGGGACTCGACGCCTCGATGACCACGCGGTTTCCGCCCGGCCGCAGGAGGCTCGCGAGCTCGTAGGTCGCCAGGGCGTCTCCCGGCCTCTGCGTGGCCCCGCCCGCGCGCTCTCCATTGACGTAGAGGACGTGCTCGCGGTCGACGAACACGCGGGCCGTCGAGCGCGGCGGCACCACGTTCAGCGCGAACTCCCTCACCGCGTAGAACCGCAGCGGCACCGGCTTCGGCACGCGGCTCGAGTACCAGATCCACTCGGCCCGGCCGGTCGTTGCGTGCGCGCGGTCGGCGCTGGCGCGGTGGAGCGCGAGCGCGGCCGCCGATCCGATCAGGACGAGCGCGAGCGCGAACAGCGCGGCCGGGACAGGACGCGACCAGAGCGGGCGCGGAGGCGTTTCTTGACGCACGGCGAGGCCGAGGATACTATCGCCGCTGATGATTGCATGACGGTCATCGCCGTAATACCCGCGCGCTACGCCTCCGTCAGATTCCCTGGAAAACCCCTCGCTTCCCTGGCCGGCCGACCCATGGTGATCCACGTCCTGGAAGCCGTACGGGCCGCGAAGCGTGTGGACCGGGTCCTGGTGGCGACGGACGACGCCCGCATCGCCGGCTGCGTGCAGGCGGCGGGCGGCGAGGCCATCCTCACTTCCGAGACGGCGGCGAGCGGCACCGACCGCGTCGCCGAGGTCGCCCGCCGGGTTTCGGCCGACATCTACCTGAACGTGCAGGGGGACGAGCCGCTGATGCCGGCCGAGAACATCGACCGCACGATCGCCGCGATGGCCGACGGCCCGGGGCGCGTGCTCGCGACGCTGGCATACCCGATCCCGGCCGAGGCGGCCGCGGATCCGAACACCGTCAAGGTCGCGGTCGCACGCGACGGGCGCGCACTCTACTTCTCGCGCTCGCCGATCCCCTACTACCGCCAGGGAGCGCCGGCGTACCGCAAGCATCTCGGCATCTATGCGTACCGGGCCGAAACGCTCGCGGAGGTGGCGGCGCTGCCGCCCTCGCCGCTCGAGCGGGCCGAATCGCTGGAGCAACTGCGCTGGCTCGAGGCGGGATATACGATCTGGGTGGGAGACGCGGCGGGGGACTCGATCGGCGTGGACACGCCCGGGGATCTCGCCGAGGCGGAACGACGACTGGCGAAGGAGACCGTTTCATGAGCACGAAGTACGTTTTCATCACCGGCGGTGTCGTCTCGTCGCTCGGCAAGGGGATCGCGGCCTCCTCGATCGGGGCGCTGCTGGAAGCGCGGGGCTTCACGGTGGCGATGGCCAAGTTCGACCCCTACATCAACGTGGACCCCGGCACGATGTCGCCCTTCCAGCACGGCGAGGTCTACGTCACCGACGACGGCGCCGAGACGGACCTCGACCTCGGTCACTACGAGCGCTTCACGTCGATGACCGCCGCGAAGATCAACAACACGACGGCCGGCCGCATCTACGCGACCGTGATCGAGCGCGAGCGCCGCGGCGACTACCTCGGCAAGACCGTTCAGGTCATCCCGCACATCACCGACGAGATCAAGGAGGCCATCCGCAACGTCGGGACGGACGCCGACGTCGTCCTGGTCGAGATCGGCGGCACGGTCGGCGACATCGAGTCGCTGCCCTTCCTCGAGGCCATCCGGCAGTTCCGCCAGGAGGCCGGCCGGGGCAACGCGATCAACGTCCACCTCACGCTCGTGCCCTACATCAAGGCCTCCGACGAGCTCAAGACGAAGCCCACGCAGCACTCCGTCAAGGAGCTGCTCTCGATCGGAATCCAGCCCGACCTGCTGCTCTGCCGCACCGACCGGACGCTCCCGAACGAGGTCAAGCGCAAGATCGCGCTCTTCTGCAACGTTCCGGTCGAGGCCGTGATCAACGCCAAGGACGTGCCCTCGATCTACGAGGTGCCGCTCCACTTCGCGGCCGAGGGGCTCGACGAGATCCTGCTCGACCTGCTCTCGCTGCCCCACTACGACCGGGACCTGTCCAAGTGGGAGAGTCTCGTCAACCGCATCAAGAATCCCACGGGCGAGGTCGACATCGCGATCGTCGGGAAGTACGTGGACTACGGCGATTCGTACAAGTCGCTGAACGAGGCCCTGGCGCACGGCGGGATCGCCAACAACGTCAAGGTCAAGCTGCACTACGTGGACGCCGAGACCCTCGAGGGCGACCAGTACCCGGAGGTGCTCTTCCAGGCCGACGCGATCCTCGTGCCCGGCGGCTTCGGCCGGCGCGGCGTCGAGGGCATGATGAAAGCGATCCGCTACGCCCGCGAGAAGAAGGTCCCGTTCTTCGGGATCTGCCTCGGACTCCAGACGGCGGTCATCGAGTACGCGCGCAACGTCGCCGGCCTCGAGGAGGCCAACTCGACCGAGTTCGACGAAGAGCCGAAGCACAAGGTCATCTACAAGCTGCGCGACCTGATCGGCGTCGAAGCCCTCGGAGGCACGATGCGCCTCGGCAAGTACCCCTGCGAGCTGTCGCAGGGCTCCTTCGCGGCGCGGGCCTACGGCGAGAACCTGATCTGGGAGCGCCACCGCCACCGCTACGAGGTCAACCAGGAGTTCCTGCCGCGCCTGAAGGAGGCGGGGCTTTCGTTCACCGGGATGTCGCCCGACAAGAAGTTCGTCGAGATCATCGAGTTGCACGAGGACCACCCCTGGTTCCTCGGCTGCCAGTTCCATCCGGAGCTGAAGTCGAAGCCCTTCGCCTGCCATCCGCTCTTCAAGGACTTCATCCGCGCGGCGCGCGCGCACCGGGCGGCGACCACGGAGGACGCGGCCGTTCCCGTCGCCATGCCGATCTCCGGGGAACACGCCTGACCGCGACAAGGAGCGTCTCGATCGCACCGGGCTACACGGCCGGCGGGGGCGCTCCTCCCGTCTTTTTCGCCGGCCCGTGCGTGATCGAGTCGCGCGAGCACTCGCTCTCGATGGCCGCGCGGCTCAGGTCCATCGCCGAAGAGACGGGCGCCCGCATCGTCTTCAAGTCGAGCTACGACAAGGCCAACCGGTCGTCGAGGGACTCGTTCCGCGGCCCCGGGCTCGAGAAGGGCCTGGACATCCTCGCCGAGGTCAAGGCCGCGACGGGACTGCCCGTCATCTCCGACGTCCACGAGCCAGGGCAGGCGGCGGTCGCGGCGCGCGTGCTCGACGTCCTCCAGATCCCGGCGTTCCTCGCCCGCCAGACGGACCTGGTCGCGGCGATCGCGCGCACCGGCAAGCCGATCAACGTGAAGAAGGGCCAGTACATGGCCCCCGACGACATGGCCCACGTCATCGAGAAGTGCCGCGCCGAGGGCAACGAGAAGATCCTCCTGTGCGAGCGGGGCACGTCGTTCGGGTACCACAACCTCGTCGTCGACATGCGGGCCTTCCCGATGATGCAGGCCCTCGGATACCCCGTCGTCTACGACGTGACGCACTCGCTGCAGCTGCCCGGAAGCGGCAAGGAGACCGGGGGTCTCAAGCAGTACGCGCCCATCCTCGCGCGCGCGGCGGCCGCCACGGGCTGCGTGGACGGCTTCTTCATGGAGGTCCACGACGACCCGGACCGGGCGCTGTCGGACCGCTCGACGCAGCTCGACGTGAAGATGGTGGCGGGGCTGATCCGCTCGCTGCTCGAGATCTGCGAGAGGGTCGGGGAGAGCTAGGAGGCTCCTTCCGACCCCTCGGAAGCTACTTGCTCTTCGCGGTCTTCGCCGCGGCCTTCACGTCCACCGCCGTCGCGGTCATCCGGTACTCGATGGTGACCTTCGCGCCGACCTTCAGCTCGCCCGTGATCTTCGTCGAGGCGTCCCGCGCGATCTCCCAGCGATCCTTGCCCTTCTGCACCGCGATCATCGAGTCGTTGACCTCGAGGACCGGCCCGGTGACCTGGTACGTCCTGGTGGCCGCCATCGCCGCCGAGGAGGCGAGCAGTCCCGCCAGAAGCAATCCCGCGATGCCCAAACGCCGTTGACGCATGGTCGTGCCCTCCCTTTTCTGCCGGGAATTCTACTTCGGGATCTTGTCGAGCGCGGCGCGGTCGAACGCTCCGGTCGCCTGGATCGTGATGAGTGGCTCCGCGGCGATCGGGTACCCGGCGCCGGACCCAGGCGTCGAGCCCCCCGGCGAGCGGCCGCACCAGTTTGAATCCCCTGTCGATCAGCATGCGAGCCACACGGGCCGCTGAGGCTTCGTTGGGTCACGTGCAGTAGAGGATGATCTCCCGCTCCCGGGGCAGCTCCTGGAGCGCCCGGTCGAGGTTGTAGACGTCCAGGACGGCCGCTCCCTGGATCCTGCGCGGATCCAGCGAGCGCCCCTTGTCGGTCCGCACGTCGAGCACGATCGGATTCTGCCCTTCGTTGATCAGGCGCCACAGGTCGTCCACCGAGATCCGGGCCATCCGGAGCACCTTGTAGAAGCGCCGGCGCTGCCACCACTTGACCGCGATGAAGACGACGAGGCCCGCCTCCGAGAAGCGCAAAGGCCGTGCTGCCGATCGACGCGAGAAAGGCGAGGACCCGGTCGATCGCGCGGTGGAAGACCATGCCCCCGACGACGCCCGTGCCCGCCCACAGCAGGGCGCCGCCTCCGTCGTAGAGCAGGAAGTGCCCGAGACCCGCCTGGGTCGCGCCCGCCATCGGCGGAGCCACCGTCGAGAAGCCGGGGATGAACTTTGCCACCAGCAGCGAGGGCATCCCCCACCGCTCGAAGACCGACTCGGTCTGGCGCACGCAGGAGTCCGGCGAGAGCGAGATCCGGCACAGCAGCTTCAGGATCCGGCTGCCCTGGGACCTTCCGAGCAGATACCAGAGGGAGTCGGCGATCAGGGACGCGCCGACGGCCACGACGAGGACCCTCCACGCCGACAGGTTCCCGTCCATCGCCAGCGCGCCCGCGACGACCAGCACCGGGATGGCGGGAATCGGCGCTCCGAGCTGCTCGAGGAGCACGATCCCGAAGATCAGCGGAAGCCCGTAGGCAACGACGTAGTGGGTCAACTGTGCCATGAAAGGCCGGATCATAGAGGATCCGGGCCCGGCTTAAGATAGGCCCATGAGCCTCGACGCAGCCCGCCGGGTTCTCGAGATCGAGGCGGACTCGGTCCGCCGCCAGGTCGACAACCTCGGCCCGGAGTTCCTGTCGGCGATCGAGGCCATCGAAAAGTCCCCGGGCCGGCTCTGCCTGACCGGGATCGGCAAGTCGGGACTGATTGCCCAGAAGATCGCCGCCACCCTCGCCTCGACCGGGACGCCTGCGTATTTCCTCCATTCCGGCGAGGCGAGCCACGGCGACCTCGGCATGCTGATGCCCGGAGACGTCGTCCTCGCACTGTCCTACTCGGGCGAGACGCCCGAGGTCGTGCGCCTGCTCGAGTTCGCGCGCTCCCGCAGGATCCGGTCGATCGCGATGACCGGCGTGCCGGGCTCCTCGGTCTCGCGGGCGGCCGAGTGGACGATCTCGGTCGCGATCCCGCGGGAGGCCTGCCCGCTGAACCTCGCTCCCACCGCGTCGACGACGGCGATGCTGGCGATGGGCGACGCCCTGGCCCTCTCGATCTCGGAACGCCGGGGATTCAAGGCCGAGGATTTCGCCGCGCTCCATCCGGCCGGAAGTCTTGGCCGGCGCTTTCTGAAGGTCCGGGATCTCATGCGCACTGGCGACCGCGTCCCCCGGGTCACGGCTGCCGCGCCGATGACCGAAGCCCTCCACGAGATGTCCCGCAAGATGATGGGCGTGACCGCCGTCGTCGGCGCCGGCGGCCGGCTCACCGGCGTGATCTCGGACGGCGACCTGCGCCGGCTGCTCGAGAAGAACCCGGCCGACCTCCGGAAGACGGCGGGCGACTGCGCACGGCCGAACCCGCGTACGATCGGCGCCGAGGAGTTCGCCTCCGCGGCCCTCGACGTGATGCGTTCGAACCGGATCACCTCCCTCTTCGTCGGCGGGGACGACGGCCGGCTCGAGGGCGCCCTCCACATGCACGATCTGCTCGCGGCGGGCCTGGCCTAGTGACGACCCGCCGGCCGGCGAAGGCGAAAATCCGAGCCCTCTTCCTCGACGTCGACGGCGTCCTGACTGACGGACGCATCTACCTCGACGGGCGCGGCCGCGAGCTCAAGGTCTTCAACACCAAGGACGGACACGGCCTGCGCAAGGCCGCCGCGGCCGGGATCACGGTCTGCTGGATCTCGGGGCGCTCGTCGCCGGCCACCGCGGCGCGGGCCCGGGAGCTCGGCGTGCGCCTCTGCTACCAGGGCGTCGAGGACAAGCGTGCGCGCCTCGAGACGGTGCGCCGCCGGCTCGGCCTCGCGAGCGCCGAGATCGCTGCGATCGGCGACGACGAGCCCGACATTCCGATGTTCGAGGCGACGGGCTTCTCCGCCTGCCCCGCCGACGCCGTCCCCGCCGCGCGGCGGGCCGCCGACGTGGTGCTCAAGAAGAAAGGCGGCGACGGGGCCGTGCGCGAGCTGGTGGAGCTGATCCTGAAGAGAAACGGCGGGCGCTAGGCCGCCGGCGGCGCGTCGCGCTTCCGGAATATCCACGCCACTCCGACACCCAGCAGATACAGGCCGATCATCGGAAACGCGAACACGCACTGCGTGGCGATGTCCGGCGTGGGAGTGATCACCGCGGCGATGATGAAGATGATGAGGACCGCGTACTTGAACTTGGCCAGCAGCCACCGCTCCGACACGATCCCGATCCGGGCCAGGAAGAAGACGAGGATCGGCATTTCGAAGCAGAGGCCGAGGCCGAGGATCAACTTGGTGGCCAACGAGACGTACTCGTTGATCGTGATCACGGCCTGGAAGTCCTTGCCCATCCCGATCAGGAATCCCACGACGAGCGGAAACGCCTCGTAGTACGCGAACGCGCATCCGGACAGGAAGAAGAGCGCCCCGAAACCGACGAACGGCAGGATCCACCTCTTCTCCCGCCTGTAGAGGGCGGGGGCGATGAAGAGCCAGACCTGCCAGATCAGGATCGGCGAGGCGATCAGGGTGCCCGCGAGCAGCGCCACCCGGAAGTACATCAGGAACGGCTCGGTCAGCGTCGTGTAGGCGAGGTTTTGCCCGGGCGGAAGCACGCGGCGGATCGGCCGAGCCAGGAACTCGAAGAGCACGTCGGCCTGAGACCAGGCCAGGAGGAAGCTCGCGAAGACCGCGATGATCGAAACCACGAGCCGCTTGCGCAGCTCCTCGAGGTGGTCGAAGAAACCCATCCGGGGAAGCTCTTCCTCCTCGGACCCGGCCGGCGGACCGACCTTGCCCTCGATGAGGTCCCGGGGGTTGAAGCCGCTCAAGCGGGACGCGTCGGGGGCGGGGGCTCGGCCCGGGGCACCGAGGTCTCCGACGGCGTCATGGCGGAGGGGATCTCCGCGAGCGAGCTCTTGACCTCGGACACCTGCGCCTTAACCGCCGCGGCCTCGTTCTTACCCTGTTCGATCTCGTTCTCGATCGTCTTCTTCAGATCGTCCGAGGCCTTCTTGAACTCGGCCAGGCCCCTTCCGAGGGACTTGCCGATCTCCGGCAGCTTCTTGGGCCCGAAGACGAGAAGCGCCACGACAAAAATCAGGAGCAATTCGGGCATTCCGATGGAGCCAAGCATGTTCTTTCCCCCGAGACGGCGATTTTACGCTGCCTTTGCCGAAGTCCGCAGAGACTTTAGACAACCGGCATGCCAGAATGTTGAGCCTGGGAGGAAGCCCTTGAGTCTACCGAAGTCCCGTTTTCTGTTCGCCCTCGCCCTGGTTGCCGCGGCGACCCTGGCGGGCGGCGTCTTCGCCGGGAAGCTCCACGCCACCCCGGAACGCGAGGCCCCGTCCCTCGACGAGTACGCCGACATCCTGACGACCCTGTCCGACTGGGCGCCCGAGCCGGTCGCCGCCGACAAGATCGTCTATGCCTCGATCCACGGGATGCTCGCCCGGCTCGATCCGCACACCGCCTTCCTCGAGCCCGACGAGTTCTCGGCGATGAAGGAAAAGCAGCACGGGTCCTTCTACGGGCTCGGCATCCAGATCCAGAAGCGGATGGGCAAGATCACGGTCATCGCCCCGATGGAGGGAACGCCCGCCTACAAGATGGGCATCCGCTCGGGCGACGTGATCACGCACATCGGCGCCGAAGAACTCAAGGAAGACATCACCACCGAGGACGTCGTTCGCAAGCTCCGCGGTCCCAGGGGCACGACCGTGGCGATCACAATACGCCGGGTCGGCTTTCCCGAGCCCATCGTCATGACGATCACGCGGGCCGAGATCCCGACGAAGTCCGTGCGCTACGCCTTCATGCTCGAGCCGGGCGTGGGCTACATCATGCTCTCCGACTTCACGCACACCTCGAGCAAGGAGCTCTACGAGGCCATCGAGAAGCTCGAGAAACAGGGCATGAAGAAGCTCCTGTTCGACCTGCGGGGAGATCCGGGCGGCGTCCTCGAGCAGGCGGTCGACGTCACGGACGTCTTCGTGCCGAAGGGCTCGATGGTCGTCTACACCAAGGGCCGGACCGCCTCCTCGGCGCAGGAGTACTTTGCGCCCGGCGACGGCCCGCATTTCGACTCGCCCCTCGTCGTCCTCGTCAACCGTGGCTCCGCGTCGGCCTCCGAGATCGTGGCGGGCGCGATCCAGGACCACGACCGCGGCCTGATCGTCGGCCAGCGCACGTGGGGCAAGGGCCTCGTCCAGAGCGTCTACACGCTGTCCTACGGTGCCGGCCTTGCGCTCACGACCGCGCGCTACTACACGCCATCGGGCCGCTGGATCCAGAGGGACTACAGCGACCTGCTGGCCTACGTGAACCCCGGCGATCCGGACTCGGCCGCCGAGACGGGCGACGAAGCCCCGCACTCGACCGCCGACGGCGCGGTCTTCTACACCGACGCGGGCCGCCCGGTGTACGCCCAGGGCGGCATCACGCCCGACGTCATCGTCAAGAACGAACGGGACTCGAAGCTCCTGCAGCAGCTGCTCGCCCGGTACGCCTTCTTCAACTACGCCGTGGACTGGCTCGCGCGCCACCCGAACGCCACGATCGATTTCGAGGTGACCCCGGAGATCCGCGAGGACTTCTTCCAGTTCGTCGAGAAGTCCGCCAAGTACTCGACGGCGGAGGAGCTCAAGAAGGCGTACGCCGCGGATCCGAACCGCAGCCTCGTCGATCTCGCGATGAAGATCGAGGTCGTCAACGCCAAGTTCGGGCCGGAAGCCGGCCGCAAGGTCTTCGTCTCGGGCGACCCGCAGATCCAGAAGGCGCTGACGGAATTCGGGGAAGCGTCGCGCATCGCGTCGCTTCCCAAGAAGAAGCGCGAGATGGCCGTCAAGGCAGGGAAATAAGCGCGCGTGCCGCAGGGGGCGGGGCTCGCACCCGCCCGGCTGACTAGCGCAACTCCACGACTTCTCCCCGCGGCGTCTGGATCGTGGCGACCAGGGCCGGCTCGCCTCCGCGGGCCACGGGCAGATCCAGGCCGAGAGCCGAGATCGCCCGGCTCGCGCGCTCGGGATCCGGATGCTCCGCTCGCAAACCCTCCAGGATTGGGCCCCGTGGCGCCGAAAGGGCCGGATGGGGAGTGGCTCCCCAGTCGATGAGGAAGGGCACCACGCCGCCCTCCACGACCGTCCGCGGGTCGGTAGAGCGCCACGACAGCAGGCGTCCCTCCGCCGTCTGGCGACTGCCCGATCCGACCCGCCCGAGCCTCGAGCCCGCCGCGGACCGCTCGAGATCCTCTGCCCGCGCCGCCCAGGCCACGAGGCGCGCCTCCGTGAGCTCGTCGATGCCGAACCAGCGCGGCCGCGAGGCGCCGCCGCCTCCCTGTCCGGTCCCACGATCTCGAGGTAAACCGCCGGACCGAGGGCCATCAGAAAGTTTCGCGTCCCCTCTCCCGGATGCCGACCCCCGGGAGCCGCGCGGACGCCGAGCCTCGCCTCGAGCGCGTCCACCGCGGCTTCCAGGTGCGGCGCCGCATAAACGAGGTGGTCAACGCGCCCGAGCGCGCGCCCTTCGGACGGGCCGGGCATCCTTCCAGTTCCACCACTTGAGCAGCTCCGGATCGTGCCGCTGCCGTTCGGCGAAATACACGGCGCACCGAAACACGTACAGCAGGCACCGGTCCTGGTGCCCCCGCCTCTCGCACAGCGCCTCGTACATCCCCTCCGGGCTCCTCCCCTTCAGCTGCGCCACCCTGCGAATCCCGAGTTCCTCGAGATCCTTCGCAATGCTCGCCCCCACCCCCGGAATCCCCCGAAGCTCCGTACTCGCCATGCCCCGATTATCCCCGAACTCATCTTCTGAGCCGCGCAGGTCCAGAAGCTCGCATCGCGAATAGTCTCCACCGAAGGGAGGAGGAGGTTCGCGATGCGGGAGCGAGCGCGCAGCGCAGGAACAGGCGGGCGGTCGAGGCACTTGGCCGAGCCGCCCGCCGGTGCGCCCAAGGGGCGCAGATGCGGAGCGGAGCACTCGCGCCGAAAAAATAGCCCCGCCTCGCGGCGGGGCAAAGGTTTCTCGGGGTGCTCCCCGCGTACTCGCTTACTGGTTGTTGTTGTCCACCACGGCGCGGCGGCGGCCGATCTCGGACTTGTTGCCCTGGTTGTCGATCACGTAGACGACCAGGTCGTGCGCGGAGTTGGACAGCTGGGTCGTGTCGAGGATGTAAGAGAACCCGACGTACGGGAAGAGGACGCGTGGATCGTTGGCGGGAACGTCGGGGCGGTAGAGCCCGTAGTTCGCGGTACCCACCACCTGGCCGTCCACGTCGAGCTCGACCGTCCGCACGCCCTGGAGATCCGTCGCCCATCCGAAGACCTCGAAGGTGCCGTTGATGAACTGGTAGTCCAGGGGCGTGTCGATGTAGCCGAACGCCGGCTGGTCGCCGTCGACCTGGTCGCAGAGGATGTTGACCGACATCGCGCCGAACTGCGAGACCGTCTCTTCCACGTCGCCCGCGCGGATGGCGAGCGTGTGCGTGCCGGGGTTGGTGAAGCCGACCAGCGCCGTATTCTGACCGTTCGTGCCCGTGCCGGTCGGGATGTAGATCGCGATCGTGCCGGACGGATCGGCCGAAAGCCGCAGGAGCTCGAATGCGAAGGCGAAGCCCGCGTTGTCCGCATTGACGTAGCCCGGGTAGCTCCGCGCCACGTCCGGCCGGTTGACGCCGTAGCAATCGGTCAGGGCCTGGCCGAGCTGCACGCAATCGCTGCGGGTATTCGCGATGATCTGCCCGTCGAGCAGGAGCTCGACGTAAGCCACCCCGCCCCTGTCGAGGCGCGAGCCGACGTCGAGGGCCCAGCCGTTGACGATGTTGAAGAAGGCGTTGGGCACGCAGGTTTCGGGGGTGCAGGGCGACGGGAAGACGCCCGAGTTGTTCAGCGTCTCGCAGAGGAGGGACGCCTTGTCGAGCGGGAAATCCACGTTGCCGAACGGCGCGAGGTTCTGGCCGCCGTTGATCACCTGGACCGTGCGGGTCCCGAGTTCCCGCGACGCTCCCTGGTTGTCCGTAGCCCTCACGGAGAGCAGGTGGATCCCGTTGACGAGCGCCGTCGCGTCGATGTTGGCCGAGAATCCGGTGTACAGCGAATCCGGAACGTCGGGAAACGCGGCCTCGACGTCCGGACGGGTCGACCCGTAGTTGGCGGTCGAGGGCTCGCCGCGGCCGACGGCCCCGGCGACGATCTGCCCGTCGATCAGGAAGTCGATGCGCGCGACTTCGACGTCGTCGATCGCCCAGCCCGCGACCGGGAAGGAGCCGTTGGCGCCCGCCGTGCCGGCCGGACCGGGAATGTCGATGTAACCAAAGGGCGCCTGGTTGATGGTGTTGTCGACCACGACGTTGATCGTATTGACGATCGTCTGGGCCTGCGTGTCGGACTCCGTCACGCGGATCGCCACGCTGTGCGGCCCGTCGCTGAAGTTCCCGGCGAGGAACGAAGTGATGTAGCCGGGCTGCGCGGTCGGGCTGCCGGCATACGTCGGGAAGATCTCGAGGACGTCGACGCGCGGCAGGTTCATCTGCGCGGAGTTGACGAGATCGCCGTCGACGAGGAGGTCGATGTTGCTCACCGCGTGCATGTCGAGCACGAACCCGGAGACTCGAACGATGCCGGAGACGGTCTGGCCGTCGGTCGGGGTATCGATCGCTCCAAACGGCTGGGCGCTGGCGCCACGAGCCAAGAAACAAGCTGCCGCTGCCACGAGCGCCACAATCCGGAGCGCCTTCCTGTCCATGCGCATTCCTCCCCCGAAAATTTAATGATGAGGATGCGAAAAATAGCCCAAAAAGTCAAGCGGTGTCCTCGCTTCGCCTCATTTTTTTAGGCAAATGGGGGCGTGAAATGCTAAAACCGCGGAGTGGACCTCGAGACCGGCCGCGGCTGCCTCACGGGCGGCGGTGCCTCGACCGGGCTCGCCGGGGCCGCGTGACCGCGGTCACCGCGTGAAGGCGCTCCTGTCGTCTCGCCGGTTCCAGGCGGCGGCCTCGATCGTCCTCGCGCTCGGGCTCTTCGCCTTCTTCCTCTCCCGCGTGCCGCTGCGCGACATCGGGCGGCAGATCGCGGCGGCGTCCCCCGCCTGGCTCGCGGCCACTGTCCTGATCTCGCTTTCGACATTCGTCCTGCGCTCCATCCGCTGGGTCTGGATCCTGAGGCCGGTCGGCCGCGTGCCGATCGTCCCGGCCTTCCGGGCGACGTCGATCGGCTTCGCCGCGAACACGGTCCTGCCGGCGCGGGCCGGCGAGATCATTCGTCCCGCCATTCTGGCGCGCGAGCGCGGCCTGCCCTTCCCCGCCCTGCTCGCCTCGATCGTCTTCGAGCGCATCCTCGACGCCATGTCGCAGCTCTTCTTCCTCGGGCTCGCGCTGGCCGGCCCCACGGCCGCCTCGATGGGATCCTTTGCCTCGGGCCGCATCCGGTGGGTCGTCGCCGCGATCGCCGCCGCCGCGATCGGCGTGGCGCTCTTCGCCGTCCTGTGGCGTGCGGCCACCGAGCGGTTTCTCGAGCGGGTCATCCGCCTGCTTCCCGAGAAGTTCCGGAGTCCGGTAACCACGATCTCGCACACGTTCCTGGACGGGTTCGCCTCCCTGAAGTCCCCCCGTCTCGCCCTTCTCGTCGGCGGCAGCTCGCTCTTCATGTGGTTCATCATCAACGTCCAGATCTATTGCGCCATGCGGGCGTTCGGCCTCGAGCTTCCGCTCTCCGCGGCCTTCGTGGTGACCACCGCGGCCGTCATGGGGCTCGTCGTCCCGACGCCCGGAGGCGTGGGCGGGTACCACGCGGCCGTCCAATTCGCCCTCACCACCTTCTTCCACGTGCCGGTCGCGGCCGCGACCGGCGTGGCGCTGCTCGCGCATGCCATCTCGTTCGTGCCCATTTCGCTGATCGGCTTTGCGTTCTTCGCCGCGAGCCCGATGCGCAGGAAGGGCCTCCAGGAGCTCTCGACACAGCCGCCCGCATGACGGGCCACGGCATTCCGCGATAGTGTGAACCCGTGAAGTGCCCCTTCTGCGCGGCCGTGGACGACCGGGTGGTGGATTCGCGCGAGAGCCGCGAGGGGGAAGTCATCCGGCGCCGGCGGGAGTGCACGGGATGCGGGCGCCGGTTCACCTCGTACGAGACGATCGAGGAGATCCCGTACATGGTGGTCAAGAACGACGGCCGCCGCGAGCGGTTCGACCGCAACAAGCTCCGCACGGGCCTCGCCAAGGCCTGCGAAAAGCGGCCGGTCCCCCCGACGGAGCTCGACCGGATCGTCGACGAGGTCGAGTCTCTCCTGCACGATTCCGAGGAGCGGGAGATCGCCACCTCCCGGATCGGAGCGATCGTGATGGAGCGCATCCGCGAGCTCGACAAGGTCGCCTACGTCCGGTTCGCCTCCGTGTACCGCAAGTTCGAGGACGTGGACGAGTTCCTGAACGAGTTGAAGACGCTGATCGGCCGGGGAGAGAAAGAAAAGGTGACGCCGTGAGCCGGGTGTCGTCATGGTGAAGCGCACCGCCCGCTTCTACGGCCCGATCATCGAGCTTTCGCGGCTCCAGAGCGAGCTGAACCGCCTGTTCGCGGCCTTCGTCGAGACCAACGACAAGGGCGCGACGCCCGCGTCCTCCTGGGACCCCAACGTGGACGTCGTGGACGACGGAGAGATGATCCGCATCCTCGTCGAGCTGCCCGGCGTCGAGGCCGGCGACGTCAAGGTCTCGATCCGGGGCCGCGTCGTCATGATCCGCGGCACCAAGAAGGGGCGCATCCGGGCCAAGGAGGGGATGCGGTTCTTCTGCATGGAGCGCTACTTCGGCGGCTTCCTGAAGTCGATTGCCATCCCGCGCCCGGTCAATTCGCACCACGCGAAGACGCGCATGAAGAACGGCCTGCTCGAGGTGATCCTGCCGCGCGTCCCGGACCTGCGCGAGAAGGAGATCGAGATCGCCGTGCAGCCCGAGCCCGAGGAGTAACGGGGAACGAACATGGGCGAGTTCGAAGAAAAAGAGGTCGCGACCGACCGCGACGCCGACCTTCCGATCCCGGACATCCTCCCCGTCCTGCCGCTCAAGGACGTCGTGGTCTTCCCATACATCATCCTGCCGCTCTCGGTCTCGCGGGAAAAGTCCATCAACGCGGTGGACGCCGCACTCGCCGAGCAGCGCATCATCATGCTCGTCGCGCAGAAGGACGGGCAGAACGACACGCCGCGCCCGGACGAGCTCTACACGGTCGGCACCGTCGCCGCGATCATGCGGATGCTCAAGCTGCCCGACGGCCGCATCCGCCTGCTCGTGCAGGGCCTCTCCCGCGCGCGGCTGGATTCGGTCCTCGCCGAGGAGCCGTACCTGAAGGCCAAGATCACGCGGCTCGAGGAGGCGCCCTCGCCCGAGGAGCTGCCGCCCGAGCACGAGGCGCTCCTGCGCAGCGTCAAGCAGAACCTCGAGAAGTCCGTTTCGCTCGGCAAGAACATCTCGCCCGAGGTCATGGTCATCGCGGGCAACCTCGACGACCCCGCGCGCCTGGCCGACCTCGCCGCCTCGAACCTCGACCTCAAGCTCGAGGACGCGCAGAAGATCCTGGAGTCGACCGACGCGATCGAGCGCCTGCGCCTCGTCAACGACAGCCTGGCCAAGGAAATCACCGTCCTGACGATGCAGCAGGAGATCTCGACGCAGGCCCGCGGCGAGATGGACAAGTCCCAGCGCGAGTACTACCTGCGCCAGCAGCTGCGTGCGATCCAGCAGGAGCTCGGCGAGGGCGAGGAGATCTCCGAGGAGCTCGACGCCTACCGCAAGATGATCGCCGACAAGAAGATCCCGCAGGAGGCGGCGACCGAGATCGAGAAGCAGATCAAGCGGCTCGAGAGGAGCCACCCCGACTCCGCCGAGACGGCGATCATCCGCACGTACCTCGACTGGATGACGGGGCTGCCGTGGGGCAACACGTCGGAGGACTCCAAGGACATCGAGCGCGCGCGCAAGATCCTCGACGAGGACCACTACGACATCGAGAAGGTCAAGGAGCGCATCCTCGAGTACCTCGCGGTCCACGCCCTGAAGCAGAGCCTGAAGGGCCCGATCCTCTGCTTCGTCGGGCCGCCGGGCGTCGGAAAGACCTCGCTCGGGCGCTCGATCGCGCGCGCCCTCGACCGCAAGTTCGTGCGCCTCTCGCTCGGCGGCGTGCGCGACGAGGCCGAGATCCGCGGCCACCGGCGCACCTACGTCGGCGCGATGCCCGGGCGCATCATCCAGGGGATCCACCAGGCCGGCACGTCGAACCCGGTGTTCATGCTGGACGAGATCGACAAGATCGGCGCGGACTACCGCGGCGATCCGTCGGCCGCGCTGCTCGAGGTCCTCGACCCCGAGCAGAACTTCTCCTTCCGCGACCACTACCTCTCGGTGCCGTACGACCTCTCGAAGGTCCTCTTCATCGCGACGGCCAACGTGCTCGACCCGATCCAGCCGGCCTTCCTCGACCGCATGGAGATCATCCGGCTCTCCGGCTACACGGTCGAGGAGAAGAAGGCGATCGCCCGCCGGCACCTCATCCCCAAGCAGATGGAGGAGAACGGCGTCACCGAGGCGAACATCGAGTTCACCGACAGCGGGATCGAGAAGGTCATCGAGGGATACACGCGCGAGGCCGGGCTGCGCAACCTCGAGCGCGAGATCGGCGCGCTCTGCCGCAAGGTCGCCGTCTCCGTCGCCAAGGGCAAGCAGCGGCGCTACCGGATCGCCGCGGCGTCGCTCGAGAAGATGCTCGGGCCCGTCAAGCATTTCCGCGACGAGCAGTTGAAGAAGGACGAGGTCGGCGTGGCCACGGGTCTCGCCTGGACGTCGGTCGGCGGCGACATCCTCTTCATCGAGGCGCTCGCCGTGCGCGGCAAGGGCGGCCTGCGCCTGACCGGACAGCTCGGCGACGTGATGAAGGAATCGGCCCAGGCGGCGATGTCCTATGCCCGCGCGCACGCCGCGGAGCTCCAGATCCCCCACGACTTCTTCGAGACGCACGACGTGCACGTCCACGTGCCCGAGGGCGCGATCCCGAAGGACGGCCCGTCGGCCGGCATCACGATGGCCACCGCCATGATCTCGGCCTTCACGCAGCGCAAGACGCGCCGCGACGTGGCCATGACGGGCGAGATCACGCTGCGGGGCGAGGTCCTCCCGATCGGCGGCGTCAAGGAGAAGGTGCTCGCGGCCCGCGCGGCGAAGATCACCACGATCGTGCTGCCCAGGATGAACCGCCGCGACATCACGCAGATCACGCCGCGGATCCTCCATGGGCTGACCTTCCGCTACGTCGAGAGCATGGACGAAGTCCTGGCCATCGCCCTGCTGCCGGCGGACCCCGAGGCGGGCGCCGCGCCGGGACCGCCCGAGACGCCGGGCCGCGAGATCCCGGTCACCGCCCCCGCCCCACGGAAAGCGCCGCCCGCGCCGCGCGCGTGAAACCCGAAGACGAGTTCGTCGACAAGCTGCGCGCCCTGCTGCCCGAGAGCGGCGCCCTGCTCGGGCCCGGCGACGATGCCGCCCTCGTCCAGCGCGAGGCGGGGCTGCTCGCGGCGACGACGGACCTTCTCGTCGAAGGCGTGGACTTTCTGCCCGGCGAGGATCCCGAGCGGCTCGGCCGGCGCGCCGCCGCGGTGAACCTGTCGGACCTCGCCGCGATGGGCGCCCGGCCCGAGTTTTTCCTGCTCTCGATCGGGTTTCCGCCGGAGAGGGGCGAGGAGTATCCGCTCGCGATCGCTCGGGGCGCCATCGCCCGGGCCGGCGAATTCGGCGCGCACCTCGTCGGCGGCGACCTCTCCGCGGCGCCGCAGACGGTCATCTCGGTGGCGCTCTGGGGCAGGCCCGCCGGACCGCCCCTCAGGCGCGCGGGCGCCGCGGCAGGCGACGCCGTCTACGTTTCGGGCCATCCCGGGCAGGCGGCCGCCGGGCTGCGCCTCGCGCGGCAGCGCGTCGCCGGCCTGACGCCGGAGCACGGCCGCGCCCTGCGCGACGCGTTCCACGACCCCGTTCCCCGCATCGCCCTCGGCGCGGCGCTGTCGCGCGAGGGGCTCGCCTCGTCCGCGATCGACGTTTCCGACGGCCTCGGCCTCGACGCCGCGCGGCTCGCCCGGGCCTCGGGCGTCCGCCTCGTGCTCGAAAAGGACCGCCTCCCCGTCTCTCCCGCGCTCTGCGCCTTCGCCTCGAAGGCCGGGCTCGACCCGCTCGACCTGCTGCTCGCGGGCGGCGACGACTACGAGCTGCTCTTCACGGTGCCCGCGGCGCGCGAGGCCCTCCTCGCCGCGCACGCCCGGGCCTTCGGCGTCCCCGTGACGCGCATCGGCCGTGCCGAGCCGGGCGCGGGGGCCGTGCTCTCGGACGGAGGGGCCTTGCGCGACGTCTCCGATTTCGGACACGATCACCTCCAGGTCCCCCGATGAACGACACCCCGGCATCCCCCGGCACCGGCCCGCACCGCAAGCGGCACAGGTCGCTCAAGCGGCGGCGGCTCCAACTCCTGCTCGAGCTCATGGGCCGCGCGGAGAAACCCGAGCGCGTCGCCGCCGCGGTCGCGCTCGGCGTCGGCGTCGGGCTCTCGCCCTTCATCGGCTTCCACTTCTTTGCCGCGATCCTGCTCGCCTTCCTGTTCCGGCTGAACAAGTTCGACACCGTCCTCGGCTCCTTCGCGGGCAACCCGTGGACTCTGCCTCCCCTCTACGCGATGGGCTACCGGCTCGGTCGGGCCGTGCTCGGGTACCCGCCGGCGCGCGTTCCTCCCCTGCAGTGGGAGCGCATCCTCCACCACGACTTCTGGCTGTCATTCCGCGGCCCGGCCTTCGGACCGCGTCTCGCGTCGTTCCTCCTCGGCACGACGATCGTGGCCATTGCGGCGGGCGCAGGCACGTACCTGCTCGCGAGGGGATTTCTGAAGCTCTACCACCGACGGCACCCGCGCGTGGCCGCGCGCGCCGCGCGCCGGCGCGAAATGGCCTCCGCCTCTCATCCCACGATCCCTCTCGAACCCGCGATCCCGCTCGAGGAGGCTCCGATCCAGCCCGACGGCCGCGTGCACTGAGACCTACGGCGCCGCGGCCTCGAGATCCTTCAACTTCCCGAGGGCCGGCTTGTAGCGGGGGGCCAGCCGCAGCGCCTCGCGGACCTGGGCGATCGCCTCCTCGCGGCGGCCGGCACCAGCGAGCCAGTCGGCGTACCCGAGCCGCGAGGGCAGCGAGCCCGGATCGATCGCGAGCGCCCGCCTCCAGGCAAAGAGCGACGCCGGCCTCTTTTCGGCGCCGACGACGATCGCCATCCGGTACGCGAGCGGCAGAGACTGCGGGTTGTCGCGCAGGCCCCGACGGTACGCGTCCTCGGCGGCGGCCCGGTTGCCAAGCTCCTCGCGGGCGAGCCCGACGCCAAACCAGCCGTTCTCGTAGCCCGGAAAGAGGCGCAGCGACTCCGCGTAGGAGCGCTCCGAATCCTCGAGCCGCCCGAGCGTCCGCTCCACGCGGCCCTTGCCCGCCCACGCATCCCAGTAGCCCGGATAGATCTGCGTGGCCCGCGTGTAGTGCTCGAGCGCGGCCTCCGGATGCCCGTTCTCCGCGGACATGTATGCGAAGTCGTAGTGCGCCTTCGCGCTTGCCGGAGAAACGCGGACCATGTCGGTGAAGAGCGCTTCGTCGCTCGACCACACGGGGTTGCGCAAGAGCGTCCGCGCGGCGAAGAGCAGGGCGACGCCCCCGAGCACGCCGGCGCGGCGCCCGGAGAGCGCCGCGAGGTCCGGAGCGCCGCCGACGATCCAGGACGCCAGGACGAGGCAGAAGCCCGCCGAGGGCAGGTACGCGAGACGCTCCGCGAAGATCGTCCCCGTCGGGAAAAGCAGGTTGGACGTCGGAAGGGACGCGATGCACAGGAAGAGAAAGCCGAGCGCCGCTGCCGAGCGGGAGGAGAGCCGCACGAGCGACGCGGCGACGATCCCGCCGAGCAGCAGCGGGGCCGCCCAGAACAGCGCGTCCCGCGGGGTCAGCACGCGGATCGACCACGCGGACTCGTCCGAGGAAAGGCGCAGCGGAAAGGCCATCCTCGCCAGGTAGCGAAAGAAGATCGCGCACGCGTTGGCCGCGCGCGACCACGGCGCGAGGGGGGCCAGCGGGTTCTCGAGCTCGAAGATGCCCGTGCCCCTCGCCTTGATCGCCCCGCCGAGCACGACCGCGCGCAGCCGGAAAACTCCGGACAGGACCGCCGCGGCGCCGGCGTAAACCGGAAGGCCCCGGCGCAGCGCCGCCCACAGCCGGGCGCCCGGGCCGCCGTCGGCGCGCCATGCCAGCACCAGGAACAGCAGCGCCGGCGCCACCGCCGCACTCTCCTTGGTCAGGTTGGCCGCGAGATAGAGCAGGAGCGCCGCGGCGAGCGCGAGCCGTCGGCGACCGACCCGATCGATCGCTCGCAGCGACAGCAGAAGGAACCCGAGAACGCAGGCCGCGGCCTGGGTCTCCCCGCGACCGACGACGCTCGTGACGGCCTCGACGTGAACGGGGTGCACGGCGAAGAGCAGCGCGGCGCCGATCGCGGTCGGCGGCGGCAAATCGATGCGCAGCAGGAGGCGCGCGAGCAGCAGCGTGACGAGGACGTGAAACAGCAGATTGACGACGTGAAAGGCGATCGGGTCCGCTCCGTGGATCCACCACTGGACCGCGAAGGACAGCAGCAGGACGGGCCGGTAGGCCGTGCCCGTTCCGCGCTTGCCGCCGAAATACTGGGTCGCGAAGATCTCGTCGACGCGCCGCGGCGCGCGGATCCGCGGGTTGTCGCGGACGATGGCCTTGTCGTCGTAGACGAACGCGCCGGTCAGGCCGTTGGCGTACGCGAGCAGGCAAGCGCTTGCGAGCAGCAGCGCCGAGGAGAGCCGGAGCCGACCCGCGCTCACCGGATCTGGTAGAGGTCGTTCCGGATGCGGCAGCCGGTCGGCGTCATGGCCAGCCCGCCGTCGGCGGTTTCCTTCAGCGAGCGGGGCATCGCCTCCCCGATCTTCACCATCGCCTCGACGACCTCGTCCATCGGGATCACGCTTTCGACGCCCGCCAGCGCCGTCTGCGCCCCGGTCAGCGCGAGCATCGCCGTGAAGCCGTTGCGCACGACGCACGGCACCTCGACGAGCCCCGCCACCGGATCGCAGGCCAGACCGAGAGTGTTCTGGAGCGTCAGCGCCGCCGCGTGCACCGACATCGCGGGCGTGCCGCCGAGCAGGAACGCGAGGGCGCCGGCCGCCATCGCGGCGCCGACGCCCTGCTCGGCCTGGCAACCGCCGGCCGCGCCCGAGAGCTCCGCCTTTCCGGCGACCAGCGCACCGAAGCCCCCGGCGACCACGAGTCCACGCGCCGCGAATGCGTCGTCGTAGCCGCGCTCCTCGGAGATGGCCAGCAGCGTCCCCGGCACCATGCCGGCCGCGCCGGCCGTCGGCGCGGCGACGATGATCCCCATGCGCGAGTTCTCCTCGAGGACCGCGATCGAATACGCGATGCACTTCGCGACGAGGCGGCCGCCCGCGATGTCGCCGTCGCGCGTGAAGTCCATGACCTTCTTCGCGTCCCCGCCGACGAGCCCCGAGAAGGACTTGCCGCCCTCGAGCCCGCGCCGCACCGAGTCCTTCATGACCGCCCAGCGCTCGAGAAACGTCTGGAAGATGCGATCGGCCGAGAGGTCCCGCTCGGCCGACTCCTCGGCGAGAAAGATCTCATCGAGCGGGCGTCCGGTGGAGGCCGCGTCCTGGAGCAGGTCGGCGAAGCTGTTCAAGGCCATCCGGGTCTCCTAGGTTATGCGCGCGCCGCCGGCCACGCGGTCGAGCACGTGGACGCGGTGGACGCCCGGCAGCTGCTTGAGGGCGGCGACGTCGTCGTGCGGCAGCGGCGCGTCGAGGTCGATCCGCATGAACGCCTGGTCGCCCTTGCCGCGGCGCAGGACCTCCATCGACGCGATGTTGACGCCGCGGCGCCCGATGATCTCGGACGCGCGCATGACCATTCCCGGGCGGTCCTCGTAGAAGAGGAGCAGGCACGGGTCCTTGGCCGAGAGCGACACCGGAAAGCCGTCGACCTCGCGGATCTCGATCATCCCGCCGCCGATCGAGGCGCCGAGGATCGAAATCGAGTGCGACGCGCCCTTCAGGTGAATCGCCACGCTGTTCGGGTGCGCTTCGGGGCCCATGTTCTTCGGCTTGAGGGCGTACAGAAAGCCCCGGGCCTTCGCGATGTCGAGGGCGTCCTTGAGGCGCGCGTCGTCGACTTCCAGCCCGAGCGCGCCCGCGACGAGCGCCCGATCGGTGCCATGCCCGCGCATGGTCTTGGCGAACGCCGAGTGCAGCTCGAAGCGTGCCTCCATGGGCTCCTCCTCGAGCAGGGCCCGGGCCACGCGGGAGAGGCGGCAGGCGCCCGCGGTGTGCGAGGACGAGGGGCCGACCATGACCGGACCGACGATGTCGAGAAGCGAAATCACGGCGCAAGTATAGGTTGGGCCGGAGCGCCTCGACGCTAGGCTCCGGACCCCTTGCGCCGATCCGGAACTTTCAGCTCCCGGATCAGGTACAGCAACGCCTGTCTCGACAGTCCGAGGTCCCGCGCGGCACGGCTGCGGTTGCCGCCGGTGCGGTCGAGGGCGTCGGCGATCAGGTCGCGGCGGTGCGCGTCCACCCGCGCGCGATAGTCGCCCGTGAGCGCCTCCCTGCGACGGGCCCCGCGCACGGAGTCGGGCAGCAGCGCGAGGGTGACGAGGCCGTCCGTCTCGCAGAGCGCGGCGGCCTGGGCCATCGCGTTCTGCAGCTCGCGGACGTTGCCGGGCCACGTGTGGGAAGCGATCGCCGCCCCGGCCTCCGGGGTCAGGCGCAGCGGCCCGCGGCCGTATTCGCGCGCGGCGCGCTCGAGAAAGTGCCGAGCCAGCAGCAGCGCGTCGCGGCCGCGCTCCCGCAGCGGAGGCAGCCGCACCAGCGCCACGTGCAGGCGGTAGTAGAGGTCCTCGCGGAAGCGCCCGTCCTCGACGTCGCGGGCGAGGTCGCGCGAGGTCGCGGACACCACGCGGACGTCGATCGGGCGGGCGCGGTTCTCGCCGACACGCCGGACCTCGCGCTCCTGCAGGGCGCGCAGGAGCTTGGGCTGGAGCGCCGCGGCGAGATCGCCAACCTCGTCGAGAAAGATCGTTCCCCCGTTGGCCTCCTCGAGCAGCCCGCGGCGCTCGCGGTCGGCGCCCGTGAAGGCCCCGCGCGCGTGCCCGAAGAGCTCGCTCTCGAGCAGCGCTTCCGGGATCGCGGGGATGTTGACCGGCACGAAGGGTCCCGACGCGCGCGGCGACAGCCGGTGGATGGACCGGGCGACCGCCTCCTTGCCCGAACCGGACTCCCCGAGGACCAGGACCGTGACCGCCTGCGGTGCGAACGAGCGCAGCCTCCGGTACGGCTCCTCCATCGCGGGATCCGCGGTCACGATGCCGAGTTGCCGCCACGCCTCGGACGCATCGGGCCGGGCGACGTCCGCCGCCGCGCGGTACAAGAGGGTCTCGAGCAGCAGCGCCACGGCCTCGGAGACTTCCGCCGGGGCGCTCGGCGCGAGCGCGAGCAGAAAGCGGGCGCTTCCGGCCTCGAGCGGACGCCACGCCTCGTCGCCGGTCCCCGGGCCTCCAAGGCGCACGAGGTCGCGCCCTTCGCCGTCGCGCACCGTCAGACGCGAAAGCCCGATCGCGCGCAGGGCGGGCGCGGCATCGATCTGCGCGCCGCCGATCCTCGCGACCACGACCCTCCGGAGCTCGCGCAGCGCGTCCTCGGAGACCTTCGCGCCGGAAGGACCCGCGACGCGTTCGGCCAGGGCCGCCGCGCCCGCACCGCGCAGGACCGCGGCCGCCCGATCCCGCAGGGTCCCGGCCACCCGCGCGCGGCCAAGGAGCCCGCACCAGCGCGCGACGGCTTCCGCCGCGCGAAAGGGATCCCGCGCGAACAGCGCCTCCGACTCGGCCGCAATTCCATCCGGCAGGTCCCCGTCGGGCGCGCGGTCGAGCTCGGCCAGCCGCTCCCGCGCGATGCGGTCGGTCTGGCAGCGATCGGGCGCATCCTGCGCCGCCCGCTCCCACGCGCGCCTCGCGCCGTCGCGGTCGCCGTCGTATGCGCACCGGTCGCCCTCCTCGAGCCAGAGCTCTCCGATCTCGAGCCGGTCCCCGATCGCTTCGGCGATCCGGCGCGCCTCGGCGTTGTCGCGCGAGGCCGCGGACAGGTCGCCCCGGCGCAGGGCCAGGCGCGAGCGCTGGTGGAGCGCGACGAGCAGCCGCGTCCGGTCCTTCTCCGCGCGGGCACTCTTCTCGAGCTCCGCGACCTCGGCCGCCGCGGAAGCGAAGGCGCAGCGATCGATGCAGAGCTCGATCCGGTTGCTGCGCGCGATCCGGGCGAGGTCTTCGCGTCCGGCGGCCGCTGCGGCCGCAATGGCGTCGGCCAGGGCCGCCTCGCTCCGGTCGGGCTGGCCGGAATGGTAGAGCGTCGCCGCGAGGTCGATGGCGAGCGCCGCACGCTCCGCGGGTTCGTCCGCGGCGGCCCGGATCGCCTCCTCGAGGCGAACGAGCGCTTGCGCATAGGCGCGGCGGTCGAGCAGGCCTCGCGCCTCCTGGGCGAGAAACCGCGCCTCGAGACGGTCGTCGCCGGCGCCGAGGACCGCCGGCCGGAGCGTGGCATACACGGCGTCCTCGGCCTCGAAGTTGCCGGCGAGCGCGTGGACCTGGGCCCGCACGAGCGCCGTCTCGACGCGCTCGCCGAATTCCAACGACCCGGCTCCGTCCGCCTCGTCGAGCCGTTGGAGCGCGCAATCGTTCCGGCCTTCGCGCGCGAGCCCTATCGCCTCCAGACGCAGGGCCCGCACCGTTTCCCGGGCCGGCGCTTCCGGATGATCCGTCCGCCACGCGATCGCCCGGCGAGCAAGGTGGACCGAGTCTCCGAGCAGGACGGCGACCTCGGCCAGGCGCAGGCCGGCCCGGCGCTTCGTCCCGGCGTCCGCCGCGGCATCGCGGACGACCCTCTCGAGCCGCGCCTTCGCCTCCGTCGGGCGGCCGCCCGCGATCTCGCGCTCGGCCTCCAGCGCGGCGAGCCAGGGCGCGAGATCCTCGCCGCACTCCGCGGCCAGGCGCGCCGAGACCGAGAACCACGCCTCGGGACGCGCCCCGGGAACGCTCTCGACCCACAGCCGCGCCTGCTCGAGCGCCGCGCCGCGACGTCCCGACCCGAGGAGCTCCTCGATACGGACGCCCGGATCGTCTCCGCGGTGCGGCGGGCGGACGGCGCCGCCGCCCGGGGCCGGGCCGGCTGCCCGCCCCTCCGGCAACGGGGCCTCCCCCGTCGCATCCGCAACGAAGGAAGCGAAACCGGGAGCGGCGAGCGCCTCGCGGGCGCGCCCGATCGCACCGCGCGGGTCACCCGAGACCGCACCCGCAAACCACTCGTAGTAGCGCACGGAGGCCGCCATCGTCCCGCTCGGAACCCACAGCGCGCGCCGCCAGCCGTCCGGGCCATCGGGCGCCGGCAACTCCTCCGGAACAGTCACCACGTCGACCCGCTCCGCGAGCGCGAGGCGGGCCGCGTCGAACGCGCGGCGGGACAGCGCGTCCCAACGCTCCGGTGCGACGGCGATCCAGGCCGGGCGGCGGCCGGGCGCGGCGCGGCCGGCCTCCTCGCGCAGGCGCCGGCTCGCCTCGGCGGCTCCCCGCGGCAGGGGAACGAGGCCGAGCGCCGACGCGGGCCCGACGCCGGAGCCCTCGACCTCGAAGATCCGCGGTTGCGATCCGGCGAGCAGGGCGCGCAACTTCTCGCAGAGCGTGCGCGCCCTGGCCGTGCGCAACGCCCGATCGGAAATCCCGAGGCAGCGCTGCCGGGCGCCCGACGCCGCGGGCAATCCGAGCTCGGGAAACGCCCGGAACGCGCCGGCCACCCAGAACTCGGGGCGCCGCCCCGCCGCGTCATGCGCATCGAGCCGATCGCGCAGCGCCCGCACGGCCGGCGTCGTGATGCGCCCTCCACGCTCGAAGAGCCGGCGAAGGAGGGCGAAGAGCGCCGCGGCCGGACCGACGCCCGGCATGGCCCTCGACGCTACCGCCACGGGCGTCCGCACGAGCCACAGGCACGCGGTGCCGGCGCAAACCTCCCACCTTGCCTCGTCGAAGGCGGCCGGGTCGAGGACGAAGCCGCGCGACGCGAAGAACGCCGCCGCGGCCGCCGCTTGAAGGAACAGCTGCATCGCGAGCGCCCGCGGCACGCGGCCCTCGGCGATGCGCCGGCCCGCGGCGGTCTCGCGCCACACGAGAAGCTCTTCGGCCTCGCGCCCGAAGTCGCGCACCGGAGCGAGCGCCGCGTGCTCGAGTTCGACGAAGTCGAGCCAGCGCTCGCGGCTGGCGGCGATCGGGAACCGTTCGGGCACACCCGTGGCGTCGAGCGTCGCGATGGAACCTCCTCTGCCTCAGTATTGTCGCGAGACGGAGCGGCTAGCGCCGGGCGAGCGTCTCGAGGTCCCGGAAGAACGCCGGGTAGGACTTCGCCACGCAGCCCGGGTCCTCGATGAGAAGGCCGCGCAGGCGCAGCGCGAGCAGGCCGGCGGCCATGGCGATGCGGTGGTCGCGGAAGGTCGCGATCCGCGTCGCCGCCCCTCCCGCTCCCCCTGCCGGTCCCGCCACGACGAGGGCGTCGTCGGTCACCGCCGCCCTGGCGCCTACCGCGTCGACGAGGTGGGCAAGCGCCGCAAGCCGGTCGCTCTCCTTCCAGCGCAGGTGTCCGACGCCCGAAAAGACGGTCTCTCCCCGCGACAGGGCCGCGAGCGCCGCGAGTGCAGGAACCGCGTCGGGAAAATCGCCGGCCGCGATCGAAGCGGCGCGCGACGCGCCGCGTTCGGCCGAGACCGTCAGTCCGTCCGGACTGCCGACGAGGCGCACCCCCATCTGCTCGAGGGCGGGCAGCGCGCCGGCATCCGCGTCCGCCGAGGGCCAGCGCAGGCCCGTCACGGTCACCTCTCCCCCCGCACAGCCGACGGCCGCCGCGAGCGGCACGGCGGAGGAATAGTCGCCGGGCGTTTCGTATCGGACCTCGACGGCCGCTCCCCGCCGCACCGCGAGAACGGCGCCGGTCTGAACCGAGTGGCCGAAGGCGCGAAGGACCTCGACCGTGGTCGCGACGTAAGGACCGGAGGCAACCCGGCCGGAGGCGCGCACGCGCAGGCCGCCGTCGACGGCCACCCCGGCGAGGAGCAGAGCGGAGAAGAACTGGCTCGAGCGGGAGGCGTCGACGGCCACCTCGGCGGACTCGAGCGCGCCTCCCTCGATGTCGAGGGGAAAGCAGCCTTCGCGCTCCCGATACGCGATGCGCGCCCCGGCCGAGCGCAGGGCCTCGACGAGCTCTCCGATCGGCCGCTCGCAGAGCCGCGGCGAGCCCCCGAGCAGGAAGCGTCCGGCCGTCGCGGCGGCTGCCGCCGCCAGGAATCGCGCGGCGGTTCCCGAGTCCGCCGCGTCGAGCTCGATCACGCGGTCCCGGGCTCCCCGCAGCGGGCCGGACACCCGCAGGCCGTCCCCGGTCGCGACGATCGCCGCTCCCATCGCTTCGAGGCAGCGCCGCAGGGCCGCCGTGTCGTCGCTTGCGAGGGGCCGCACGATCTCTACCGGGAGCTCCGTGAGCGCCGCGAGCAGGAGCGCGCGGTTGGTGGCGCTCTTGGAAGGAGGGACACGGACCACGCCGGAAAGGGACCGAACCGGCGGGAGCGCGAGGAAGTCGCTCACGCCGCTCTCAGAGGGAAACGAGCGAAGTCGTCCCGTCGTCGGCGATTTCCATCCACTTTCGCTCGTCCACGAACGCGGGCAGGATCTCGACGCGCCCCCCCTCGAAGTCCTCCGTCCAGGACTTGTGGAAGTGCCCGAGCAGCAGGACGTCGACGCCGCCGCGGAAGCGCGGGCCGGCGAAGCCCCGGATCATCTCGACCGGCAGCCGTGTCTTGTGCTTGAAGTTCGACGTGTACAGCCGCGCCTCGACCCTGCGGACGAAGCCGTTGGCCACGGATTTCGGGACGAAGTCGAGCGCCGCGCGGGAGACCGCATTTTTCGACAGGAATCTCCAGAAACGATAGGGCCGATCCCGCTCGTTGAGCAGGTCGCCGTGCGTCGCGAGAAACCGCCGGCCGCCCGCCTCGAAGACTTCCTCGTCGACGACGGATTCGAACGCGCTCTCGGCGTAGGAGCCCCGCAGGAAGAAGTCCCGGTTGCCCTCGACGTACGTCACGGCGACGCCCGCCTGCTTCAGGCGGCGCGCGGCCTCGAGGAACCGCGCGATCGCCGGCGTTTCGAAGTTCGGGTGCGCGATGAAGTAATGAAAGACGTCGCCGAGCAGCGTGATCGCGCGGGCTCCGCGTTTGCGCGCGGCGTCGAGCGCGTCGAGGAACGGGCCCTCGTCTCCGGGGCTGCGCCCGGCGTGGCAGTCGGCAAACACGGCGCGCATCGCCGCTACGATAGCCGAGTTCGATCCCCCGGGCCCCGCACTAGAATACGGCCTTCATGTCGGCCAAAGACCTGCCGCCCGTCCGGCCCGCCGGCGTTCTGCAGCCCTGGCAGCGGCGGCTGTACCGGCTCCTTCTGATCCCCCTCGGGCTGATGGCCGCCAACTCGATCTACATCGCCGCGTTCACGCGGGACAGCACCTTCTTCTACGCGATGCTGCTCCTTCACCTCGCGCTCGGGATCCTGATCGCCGTTCCCTTCTTCGTGTTCGCGACGACGCACGCCAAACGCATGATCCGGATGTGGAACAAGCGCGCGAAGTACGCCGGCCTGGCGATCTTCACCCTGGCGATCGTGTGCGTCGCGACCGGCGTCTTCATGACCTTCCAGGGAGCGACGCTCAACAATCGCGCCGTCTGGCTCGCGCACGTCAGCGCCGTGCCCCTGGCGCTCGTGGCGTTCATCCTCCACCGCCGCGCGCACGTCCACAAGCTCCAGTTCCGCCGCCTGTTCGCCTGGGGCGGCGCGGTCGCCGTCTTCCTCGGCGCCATGGCCATCGTGGCGCGGCTGGAGAAGCCGCCGCGCCGCATCGCCAACGTCAACGGCGACACCGTCTTCTATCCGTCCTCGAGCGAGACGTTCGACCAGGGCCTGCTCGACGGCACGAAGCTCGCGGCCAACGCCTACTGCCAGCAGTGCCACCCGGACTCGTTCCACCAGTGGGAACGCTCGGCGCACCGCTTCTCGTCCTTCAACAATCCGTTCTACCGCAAGAGCGTCGAGCTCATGGCCGACCGCGTCGGCCGGGAACGGACGAAGTGGTGCTCGGGGTGCCACGACCCCGTCGTGCTCTTCACGGGAAAGATGGGCAAGGCGACCCAGGCCTCGTTTTCCTACGACTCGTGGGAGGCGCAGCAGGGGCTGACCTGCATGTCGTGCCACTCGATCGCCGAGATCAAGGACGTGAAGGGCAACGGCGCCTACGTCATCGAGGAGTCGAAGCAGTATCCCTTCGCCTTCTCGCGGAGCCGCGCCCTGCGCGCCGTCAATCGCCTGCTCATCCGCATGGAGCCGTCGCTGCACCGCAAGACGTTCCTGAAGCCGTTCATGCGCACGCCCGAGTTCTGTTCGACCTGCCACAAGGTCGCCCTCATCCCGGCTCTGAACGGCTACCGCTGGCTGCGCGGCCAGGACCACTACGACAGCTGGTACGACTCGGGCGTCTCGGGCCGGGCCGTGCGCTCCTTCTACGACCCGCCCAGGCCGAAGGCGTGCCGCGACTGCCACCTGCCGGACTACCGCTCGGACGAGTTCGGCAACAAGAAGGGGTTTCTGCACGACCACGTCTTCCCCGCCGCGAACACGGCGCTGCCCTTCGTGCGCGGCGACAGGGAGACGGAGAAGAAGATCCGCGAGTTCCTCCAGAACAAGGTGCTGACCGTCGACATCTTCGCGATCCGGCGCGGCGGCGAGCTCCTCGTCCTCGGCGACACGCTCCCGGAGGTCCGGCCGGGCGAAACCCTCGATGTCGAAGTCGTCGTCCGCACGCGCGGCATCGGACACCCGTACACGCAGGGAACCGCGGACTCCAACGAGACATGGGTCTCGCTCGCGGCCGAGGGTGATTCGGGAAAGTTCTTCGAGAGCGGCGTGCTCGACGAAACCGGGCGTCTCGATGCCGCGGCGGACCGCCTCACGACGCTCGTCATCGATGAAGACGGCGGGCACATGGACCGGCGCCAGCCCCAGGACATCCGCGTGCCGCTCTACAACAACGGCATCGGGCCCGGCGCCGCGCGCACCGTGCACTACCGCGTCACGATCCCGAAGGACGCGAAGGGCCCGATCACGCTCTCGGCAGGGACGCACTACCGGAAGTTCTCGCGCGACTACACGACCTTCACTCTCGGCGCCGCGTCGCCATCGATGCCCGTCACGACGCTCGCGAGCGATTCCGTGACGCTGCCGCTCGCTTCGTCCCCACCGGCCAGGACGGGCTCCCCTCTCCCGGCGGCAGAGGGGCCGGGGGCGAGGGGTCCCGCCCGCGGCAACCCCGACCCCCTCTGGCTGCGCTGGAACGATTACGGCATCGGCCTCTTCCTCCAGGGCGACCTCAAGGGCGCCGCGCGCGCATGGACGAAGGTCGCCGAGCTCGCCCCCGACAAGCCCGACGGCCCCTTGAACCGAGCGCGCGCCGAGATTGCGGAGGGCCGGCTCGCCGACGCGAAGGCCTCCCTCGCGCAAGCCGAGAAGCGGCGGCCGGGCTGGGGCAAGACCGCCTTCTTCCGCGCGACGGTCGCGAAGGACGAGGGTCGCCTGGGGGACGCGGAGAACGACCTCGAGGCCGTGCTCGAGAAGTTTCCTCTCGACCGCGTGGCATGGAACAACCTCGGGCTCGTCGACTGGCTCGACGGGAAATTCCGCGAGGCGATCGCGGCGTACGGAAAGACCCTCGCGATCGACCCGGAGGACGTCAACGCGCACTACAACCTGATGCGCGTGTACCGAGCGCTCGGCGACCGAAAGAACGCCGACAAGGAAGACGCGGCCTACCGCAAGTACAAGGACGACGAGTCGATCCGCGCGCTCATGGGCCCCTACCGCCTCGACCACGAATGGGCCAACCGCGAGTCGCTGCCGATCCACGTTCACGCGGAAGCCGAGCCGCCCCGCGCCGTGCCGCCGCACTGGGTCGCGGAAATCGGGCCGAAGGGCTACGAGACGGACCACGGATACCTCGACCAGCCGCACGCGCCCGTGCCGGCCGAGGCCGCGCAGTGGTCGTATGCCGCGCCGCACGCCGCGCCCGTTGCCGCACCCGTTGCCGCGGCCAGGCCGGCCGTCCCCTCCGGAGAATGACCGTGCGCCGCGACGCCCTTGCGCTCGGGGTCGTGTGCCTCGCGCTCTCCTGCCGCCGCGCGGCGAAGGAGACGGCGGCCCCGACGCCGACCCCGAGACCCACCCCCCCGCCGGCGATCGCCTTCGAGGAGAAGGCCGCCGCGATGGGCATCGACTTCACCCACGTCACGGGCGCCACCGGAAAGAAGTGGATGCCCGAGACGATGGGCGGCGGCGTCGCGGTCCTCGACTACGACGGCGACGGGCGGCCCGACCTGCTCTTCGTGTCCGGCGCGCACTGGCCCGGGGATCCGGCGGCCGCCGCACAGAAGTCCTCGCTCGCGCTCTACCGCAACGAGGGCAACGACGCGGCCGGGCTTCCCCGCTTCCGCAACGTCACGAAGGAGGCGGGTCTGGAGAGAGTCTTCTACGGGATGGGCGCCTCCGTCGCCGACTTCGACAACGACGGCCGCGACGACCTCTTCGTGACGACGCTCGACGGCAACCTGCCTCTTTCACAACCGGGGCGGCCATTTCGAGGAGATCGGCAGGCGCGCGGGCGTGGCGGGATCGGGATGGGGCACTTCGTCCGCCTGGCTCGACTACGACGGCGACGGGCTGCTCGACCTCTACGTCGGCCGCTACGTGGACTGGAGCCCCGACAAGGACCTCTTCTGCACGCTCGACGGCAAGACGAAGTCGTACTGCACGCCCGAGCGCTATCCCGGCCGCTCCTCGCGCCTCTACCGCAACCTCGGCGGCGGCCGCTTCGAGGACGTCACGAAGAAGGCGGGCCTCGAGAACGCGAACCAGAAGGCCCTCGGCGTCGCGCCCTGGGACTTCGACGGCGACGGCCGGGTGGATCTCTTCGTCTCCAACGACACCGCGCCGAACAATCTTTTCCGAAACAAGGGCGACGGCACCTTCGAGGACGTCGGGATCCCGACGGGCGTCGCCGTGGACGAGGCGGGCCGCGCGCGCGGCGCGATGGGCGCGGCGTGGGCCGATACGAAGAACGGCAGGGGCGCGGCGGTCGCGGTCGGAAACTTCTCGAACGAGCTGAAGTCGCTCTACTGGACCGAGTCGGGAGAGGTGTTCCTCGACGAGTCTCCGAGGAGCGGCGTCGGACCGACCTCCTTCCTCGACCTGACGTTCGGCGTGCTCTTCTTCGACGCCGACCTCGACGGGCGCATGGACCTGTTCCTCGCGAACGGCCACGTGGAGCCGACCGTGCAGGAAGTCCAGAAGGACGTGGCCTACCGGCAGGCGCCGGCCCTGTACCTGAATGCGGGCGACGGCCGCTTCACGCGCCTCGGCGAACGCTCCGGCGACCTCGCGAAGCCGCTCGTCGGCCGCGGCGCGGCCTACGCCGACCTCGACGGGGACGGCGACATCGACCTGATCGTGGTGGAAAACGGCGGCCCCGCCCGCGTGTATCTCAACCCGACCAACGCGCCCGAAAAGAGCGTGCGGGTGCGGTTGGTCGGCTCGGGCAAGTCCAACCGCGACGCCGTCGGCGCGCGCGTCACCGCGACCATCGGTGGGCGGACGCTCACGCAGCAGGTCTCCGGCGGCCAGTCGTACCTTTCCGCCTCCGAGAAGACGCTGACCTTCGGCCTCGGCGCGGCCACGAAAATCGACACGCTCGAGATCCGCTGGCCGGACGGGACGACGCAGACGCTCAAGGACGTTCCCGGTGGAGCGCGTCTGACGATCTCCTTGCCCGCGGGGCCGGCGTGAGCGCCACGGTGCGCAAGGCCGCGCCGGGCGACGCCGAGCGGCTCGCGGCCCTCTCCACGGCCCTCGGCTATCCGATGACGCCCGACGAGGCCGTCCGCCGACTCGGCGAGATCGCCGATCACCCCGACCACGGCCTGCTCGTCGCCGAGTCGAACGGCCGCGTGGAAGGCTGGATCCAGGTCAGCATGCCCCGCATCTTCGAGACCCCGCGCCAGGCGGAGATCGCGGGCCTCATCGTCGACGAAACTGCCCGCGGCGCCGGCATCGGACGGCGACTCGTCGCGGCCGCCGAGGACTGGGCGCGCGCGCGGGGATGCCGCGCCATCCGCGTGCGCTCGAACGTCGTCCGGGAGCGGGCGCACGCGTTCTACGAGCGCGAAGGCTTCGTCGGCCTCAAGACGCAGCGCGTCTTCGAGAAGCCGCTCGCGTCCTGACCCGGGCGCTCAGGCGCGCCCGAGCGCCGGTCGTCGGTCCCCGCCGAGGAGTTTCACGAGCACGACGCCGGCGACGAAGCCGCCGATGTGCGCGCCGTACGCCACGCCCCCGATGCTGCCGCCGAGCATGCCCGCGCCGCTGACGAGCTGGAACACGAACCACAGGCCGATGGCGACGATGGCCGGGACCTCCATGACCGAGTAGAGCCAGAGCACCCGCACGCGGCGGTGCGGAAAAAGGACGATGTACCCCCCGAGCACGCCCGAAATCGCCCCCGAGGCGCCGAGGCAGGGGACGAGGGGATTCGCGCCGAGAGCCGCCGTCACCGCGACGTGCGCGAGTCCCGCCAGGACCCCCGTCACGAGGTAGAAGAAGAGGTACCGTCCGTGGCCGAGCGCGTCCTCCACGTTGTCGCCGAAGATCCAGAGGTAGAGCATGTTTCCGGCAATGTGCGCGAAGCCGCCGTGCAGGAACATCGCGGTGATGAGGGTGAGGTACACGGGAATCGGCGTCGGAAAGAGCTCGAGGTTGCCGACCGAGCGCCCATAGTCGTCCCGGATGGGGATCGCCTGGGCAATGTCCCTCCCGCTCAGGATCTCGGCCGGCACCGTGACGTACGCCATCGTGAAGCGCTGGTTCGATCCGAACCCCTGGAGAACGACGAACACGAAGACGTTGATTCCGATCAGGAGCCACGTGACGAACGGGGTCTCCCTCCGGTCCGAATCGTCGTCGCCGATGGGGATCATGCGCTCCGAATCATAAGCCGCGCACCCTAGAGGCTCTATTCGTGGGTCGCTGCCGGAGCGAGCTCCCCGCCGCGCGCCAGCGCGTACGTCCTTCCGCCCGGCAGATCCCGAAACGTTTGCGTCCGTCCATCGGGCCAGCGGACCTCGATCTCGTCGGCCTTGCCGGCCGCTCCGAGACCGAAATGAAGAGGAACGAGCGAGCCCGAGAGATACGACGGCGAAACCCGGTACGTCTGGGTCTGGACGCGCCCGCTCGCGGTGACGCGGACCCGCGTTTCGAGGACGGTCTTCCCGTCGTCGCCGACGCGCGGCTCGATCGCGATCCAGTTACCCGCGGGCAGCGTGTTGCGGAAGATGCGGACCGGGCCGTCGATGTCGACGGCGACGAGATCCAGGGACCCGTCGCCGTCGATGTCCGCGACCGCCGAGCCCCTCGCCGCCATCCGCGCGCGTCCGAAGTCTCCGGCATCGGTCCACTCGACGAAACGTCCCCCGCCAAGGTTGCGCATCAACACGGGCGGCTGCGCGAAGCTGCGGTCGCCCGCGTCGACGTAGGCCGCCGTGCCGCTGTGGTAGTGGCCGAGCGCGCGCACCAGGCGCGGCGCGAGGTGCCCGCCCACGGCGTACAGGTCGGGCCAGCCGTCGTTGTCGAAGTCGGCGAAGTGCGTGCCCCAGCGCACGGACGGCATCCCGAGCTGCGCAACGCCCGACGTCTTGCCGGCGTCCTCGAAGAGCACGCCGTCCACGTTGCGGTAGAGGCTGTTCTCCTCCGCCCCGAAGTTGGTCACGAAGAGGCTGTCGCGTCCGCTGCCGAAGGGATCACCGACGGCGGCGCCCATCCCCGCCCGCGGCCGGTCGCCGAGCACGCCGGCGCCGGTCTCGGCGGTCACTTCCTCGAACCGGCCGCCACCGCGGTTCTCGAAGAGGCGGTTGGAGACGCGGTCGTTGACGAACTCGAGGTCCGGGCGGCCGTCGCCGTTGTAGTCGAGCACCGCGATCGAGAGCGCCTTCGTGTCCGCGGGGGGCATGGCCAGGCCGGCCTCCGCGGTCACGTCGCGGAACTTGCGGCCGCCCTCGTTGCGAAAGAGATGCGAGGGCTGACCCTTGTAGTCCTCGGGCACGCGGAGCTCGAACTGCTTCTGCGCCGCCTCCCACTCGGGCGTCGAGTCCAGATAGTTCGCGACGGCGACGTCGAGCTTCCCGTCGCCGTCGTAGTCGAGGAAGGCGGCGCCCGCCGAGAAGAGCGGGTCCTCGAGGCCCGTGTCCCTGCCTTGCTCGAACGTCCCGTCGCCGCGGTTCCACCAGACCGCGTTCGGACCGACGTTGGTCAGGTAGAGGTCGAGCCGGCCGTCCCCGTCGAGGTCGGCCCAGTACGCGCCCATGCCGAGGCCGCAGGCGCGGATGCCGGAGCTCTGCGTGACGTCCTCGAAGCGGCCGCCCCCGACGTTGCGGTAGAGCCTGCCGCACTGACTCGCATTGGGCTTGCCCCAGCGCGGAATGGAGTTGGTCACGTAGAGATCGGGGCGCCCGTCGCCGTCGAAGTCGCCCACGGCGGCGCCGCCGATCATCGTTGCGATCAGCTTGAGCCGCGGAAGGTCCGACCGGACCTCCATCTTCACGCCGGAGGCGCGGGTCACGTCTTCGAAGACGCCGACCTTCTTCGCCGGCGCCGCCGCAAGGGCCACGAGAGCACCGAGCACGAGACCGAGGACGCTCTTCACCGCCTTACTGCCGACCCTCGACGGTCGGCCGCAGCGCGTCCACGAACTCCTCCGGCCCCCCGCGGCGCGTCAGGTACGTCCGGACGTACTCGCGGTGGGCATCGGTCTCGGGAAACTGGAGCTCGCCGTAGCGCGCGTCGTCCATCCCGTGAAACGGCAGCGGCCCGACCGTCTGGCCGGCCACCGTGTTCTTGTCGGCGTCCTTGTCCCAGCCGTCGAGGACGATCACGTAGTCGCGCACCCAGCCCTCGGGCAGCGGCGGCAGCGCGCGGGCGTCGAAGCGCAGGCGCACCGCATCGCCGCCCTTCATGATCACGTAGCGGTCGTCGGCCGCGGCGAGCAATCCGGCCACGTCCCCGTAGCGCGTGTAGAGCCCGGCCATGTCGGCCCAGCGCGGCTGCCGCGAGACGTCGTCGTGGACGAAGACCTGCGGGCCGTCGGCAGACTCGCGCCGCATCCGCGAGAACCCGCGGAACGACAGCTCGGCCGAGGTGAGCGGCAGCGCCGTCCACCGCGTTGGCGCGGGCGCCTCGTCCACCGTGTAGAAGATGCGGTCCCAGAAGATGGCGAGATTGGTCCGGATGCGGACGCGCGGATCGGCACGGTCCAGCACGTCGGACAGGTCCAGCGGCATCGTCTTCGTCTTGCCCGCCGGGTACCCCATCGACGGGATCGCCGATTTCCAGCCGCCCTTTCCGTCCGGGATCTCGAGCACCGGCGCCGCGGCGGCGATGTCCCCGCGCTGCGCGAGCGACACGTTGATCGAGGTGTCGGCGTAGAAGATCCAGCCCGTCAGGTAGAGCATGATCCTGCCGGCCGCGCGGGCCTCGGTCAGGTCGAGCTCGAGCGCGTGCGGCGCGACCAGGCCCTGGTAGCGCGTCGGCGCGAAATCGGCGACGTAGACGCCGTCCTCGGCCGCGATCTCGGACGTGCGGTCCCGGCCGTCGCCGTCCACGGCGCGCGGGGTCAGCGGCCGCGAGACCGTGAGGATCTCCTTGGCGGGAAACGGCGGCGGCACCATCTTCTCGTTTGCGACGAGCGACACGCCGGCCGGATGGTCCACGGCAGAGAGCCCGGCCAGATCGAAGTAGGCCGCCTCCCAGAGCTCCTCGGTGAAGTCGAGATCGAGCGTTTCCCCCGAGGGTTTCAGCCAGTCTCCCGGGATGACGAGCCACTCGCGCGTGTCCGCGGCCGCCTGGTGGACACCGTCGAAGAGGAGGCCGGCCGGGGCCCGGCCGAGGACGTCCGTCACGAAGTGCCATCGCGCGCCGTCGTAGGCGTAGAGGAAGGGGCACGATCCCTTCAGCTGCTGGACCTCGCGCAGCACCGTCTTCGCCGGCGGGTCGAGCGTGTTCTGCGGCACGCCATTGGTCCAGACGATCCGGACCACGTCCGCGCGGCGGCGGGAACCGAGCCCGATGTGCGTCACCGGCCGCGAGGCCACCCGGTACACGTAGAGTTCCTGGGCGCGCGCCTCGACGTCGGAGCCGTAGCCGAGCCGGTTGACCTTGGCCGAGCCGGTGGGAAGGCCCTCGAGCGCGACGTCGATCCAGCCGTTCGCGTTTCCCCCGCGGTTCTCGTAGAGCGCGACCGTCCCGTCGGAGAGGACGAGCGCGAGATCGAGGTCGCCGTCTCCGTCCGCGTCGACGGCCTCGGCGGCGCGGACGGCGGGCAGCGCTCCGACGTTCGCGGCGGAGAAGTTGCCGGTCCCGTCGTTGCGGTAGAGCGCCGAGGTCCCCTCCGGGCTTCCGAGGAAGAGATCGAGGAATCCGTCGTTGTCGTAGTCGAAGAGCAGCGGCGAGGTTCCAGCGCCCACCGGCCGCGCTGATCCGAACGTGCCGTCACCGCGATTGAGGGACACGACAGCGCCCGACTCGCCCGTCCAAACGAGATCGACGCGCCCGTCGCCGTTCAGGTCGCCCGCAGCGGCCGCGAGGACGACGCCCGTCTTCGGAAGCCCCGCCTCGCGCACGGCAAGACGTCCGCCCCGCAGGTTGTCGTAGAGGACGAATCCCCCCTCCTCCCGCGCCAGCAGCAGGTCCACGTCCCCGTCGCGATCGAAGTCCGCGGCGACCGCGAAGCGCGAGGCCGTTCCAGGGGCAATGCCGGCTGCCGTCGTGATGTCGGTCCAGGTCCCGTCGAGGTTGTTGCGCAGCAGGTGATCGCCCGCCCTCGCCGACACGTACAGGTCCAGGTCGCCGTCGGCGTCCACGTCGAACGGGACGACGCGCTCACCCGGAGCGATCGCGACGCGCCGGTAGCCGTCGCCCTCCCGGTTCCACAGCGCTCCCGGCGTGACGAAATCGAGGGAACCCGAGTTGGTGACGTCGGCCACGACGAGGTCCCCGGAGGCGGATGCGGGAATTGGAGCCCCGGCTCGGTATCCGGATTTCGAGGCCGCGGCGACGCGCAGCCCCTGCGATCCCGCCAGGACGAGGTCCCGGGCGTCCTTGCCCCCGACGCGCACGGCGGCGGCCCCGGCGATTTGCTCGAGCCCCGCGCCGGGTTTCCGGACGAAGGTGACCGGAATCGGGAGCGCGGCCCGCGCGCGCAGCGCGGCCGCGAGGGCGGCACTCCAGTCCTCGAGTGGCAGGCCCACGACGCCGGGGTCGACGTCGTGGCGCGCAGCCTGGTAGCTCGGCGTCGTGCGCAGGATGTTCTCGGCGACCTTGTACTTGAGCGACGCCGCGCGGGCATCGCCGGCCTCGAGCGCGCCCCTGCCCTCCGCGAGCGCCTGGTCGAGTTTCGTCTCGCCCGCGACGAGGGCCGCCAGCCTTTCCGACGCCGCAATGGCCCGGGCCGTGTCCCCGTCCGCGCGGTACAACTCGAGGACGCGCACGAGCAGGAACACGTTCGTGGGCGCCTCGACGAGCGCCGCCTCCAGGTTCCGGATCGCGCCGCGCCGGGACGCTTCTCCCGTCTCCGCCTCGAGCCGAGCCGCGTTCCACAGCGAGGCGACGTCCCGCGGCGAGAGGGCAGCGGCCTTCCGGTAGCTTTCGATCGCTCCCGCCCGGTCGCCGGCGAGCTCGCGCCGCGCGCCCTCGAGCGCGAGCACGCGCGCCTCGTCGGGCGCGAGCCGGAGCGCCTCGGCCATCAGGCGCGCCGCCAAAGCTTCGTCCTTCGCGCGCATCGCGGCGACGGCACCGTTGGCCCAACCGAGCGGCTCGGAGGCCGCCAGCTTCCGTATCGTCTCGAACTGCACCGCCGCCTCGGCAAGATTGCCCTCTTCGAGCGCGGCGAGACCGACATTGCGGGCCGTCTGGAGCTTCAGCGCGTCGGAAGGCGAAGGCGGAGCCGCGGAAACCGCCACCGCGAGCAACAGGCCGAGGATGCCGGTCACCGCGGTGCGGTTCGGCTCTCGGGAAGCCGGCTCACGCCTTCTCGACGCCGAGGGCCTTCTCGAAGGCCCCGTAGACCTCGTCGTCGAGGACGCAGAACACGATCTTCTCGACGTACTCGGAGTTGGGCGCGAACGACCGCGCCGCGGCGACGGTGATCTCGGCGGCCATCTCCAGCGGAAATCCGAACGCCCCCGTCGAAATGGCCGGCAGCGCCAACGAAGTCGCGCCGATGTCCTCGCCCCGCCGAAGCGCCTGGAGAACGGCCGACGCGAGGAGCATCTCCTCGCCGAAGCTGCCGCCCTTCCAGACCGGGCCGACCGCGTGGATCACCCACTTCGCGGGCAGCTTGCCCGCCCGCGTCACGACGGCCTGCCCGACGGCGCACGTGCCGATCTGGTCGCACTCCTCCTGGATGGTCGGGCCGCCGTTCAGACGGATCGCGCCGGCCACGCCCGAACCGAGCTGCAGGGCCTCGTTCGCGGCGTTGACGATCGCGTCCACGTGCAGCCGCGTGATGTCCGTCTTCGAGAGCTCGATGGTGGCGGGCATGGCGTCGGGGCCGGCCTCAGGCTCCGAGCGTCTTCACGATCGCTTCCGCGATCCGCAGGTAAGCCTCGGTGACCGCGGACTTCGGCTCCCCCGCGACGATCGGCAGGCCGGAGTCGCCGCCGATCGCGATCTTCGGGTCGAGCGGGATCTCGCCGAGGAATGGCACCTTGAGCTCTTCGGCCGTGCGTTTCCCGCCGCCGTGCTTGAAGATCTCCTCGCGGTTCCCGCACTTCGGGCAGAGGTAGTAGGACATGTTCTCGACGATCCCGAGCAGGGGCACGTTGACCTTCTGGAACATCGCCAGGCCCTTGCGCGCGTCGATGAGCGAGACGTCCTGGGGCGTCGTCACGATGACCGCGCCGGAGAGGTGAATTTTCTGTGTCAGTGTCAGCTGCGCGTCGCCGGTCCCGGGCGGCAGGTCGATCACGAGGAAATCGAGCGCGCCCCAGGCCACGTCCTGCAGGAACTGCTCGACCGCCTTCATCACCATCGGGCCGCGCCAGATGACGGGCTGGTCCACGTCCATGAGGAAGCCGAGCGACATGACCTTCACGCCATGGCGCTCGATCGGAACGATCTGGTTCGATTCGTTGATGTAGGGTTTCTCGTCGATGCCCATCATCATCTGCTGCGACGGGCCGTAGATGTCCGAGTCCATGAGGCCGACCCGATGTCCGACGCGCTCGAGCGCGAGGGCGAGGTTGGCCGCGACCGTCGACTTCCCGACGCCGCCCTTGCCGGACGCCACGGCAATCTTGAAGCGCACGTCCTTGAGGATCTCGGCCGAGGGCGGCGCGCCGGTCGCGCGCGGCGGGGCGGCCGAGGGGGGCTTGACCTCGAGGCGGATCGTCACGGCGTTCACACCGGGAACGCCCCGCAGCTTTTCGGTGGCGTCGCGCCGGATCTCCTCGGCCGCCGCCGAGGATTCCGTCATGATCTCGAGGCGCATCGACACGTTGCCCCCGCCGACGGCGAGGTCCTTGACGAAGCCGAACGACACGATGTCGCGCGAGAGCCCCGGGAACCGCACGGTCCGCAGAACCTCCAGCACTTTCTCTTCGGTCAGCTCCGCCGTGGCGCTCATGCTTCCTCCCGGGCCGATTCTATGTCGGCTCGCGCCTCGGCGCGCAGGAGCGTCACGCTCTGGCGCAGCTCGGCGGTCAGGTCGGAGCGGTCGCGCGGCCCGCGCCCGTCGGTCGGGATCGGCGCGCCGAAGGCGAGGCAGACTTGCGAGGGCTGGATCGTGAATCCTCCGCGGCGCTGGATCTCGAGGGTCCCGGCGATCCCGACGGGCAAGAGCGGCAGCTCGGACCGCAGGGCCAGCAGCGCCGCGCCGCCCTTGAACGGGGAAAGCTCGCCCGTCCGCGTGCGGGTCTCCTCCGGAAAGACGATGAGCGATCGCCCGCCCTTCAGGCGCGCGAGCGCCGCATCCACGAGCGCGAAGCTGCGCGAGCGCGTCTCGCGGTCGACCGGGATGAAGCCGGCGGCCGACATCGACCAGCCGAGGATCGGAAGGCGAAACAGGTTGCGCTTGGCCAGGAAGCGCACCGAGACGGGCAGCACCGCCAGGAGTACGAGGATGTCGTAGAAGCTCTCGTGATTGGGTGCGATCACGTAGCTCGCGCCGGCCTCGAGGCGCCCGGCGTGCCGCACGCGCACGGAGACCCCCGAAACCGCCAGGATCAGCCGCGCCCAACCCCGCGCCAGCTTCAGGAACCACTCTCCGCGCGGCGGCAAGAGCGCGAGGGGGATCGCCGGCAGACCAAACAGGACCGTGGCCGCGGAGATCACGACCCAGACGCCCAGGGAGCGCAGGAACCGCACGGCGGCGGATGGTAACAGAGGCGCAAGTCCCGGCGAATCCGGCGTTTACACGGCGGGAAGCGGCGACGTAGAATGCGCCGTTCCCATGGCTCCACCAGAACCGTCTGCAACGGCGATCTTCTATCGCAACCTCGGCTGGTTGCGGTTCGTCGACCGCTTCGGGCGCAAGGGCTCGTACATCGTCGACTACATCGGCGGCCTTGCCGAGCTCATCGGCGAAGCCATCGCCGATTGCTTCTCCCGGCCGTTCTACGGAACCGAGGTCATGCGGCAGATGGACGAGCTCGGCGTGAAATCCGTCGCCATCACCGGGATCACGGCGCTCTTCACCGGCATGGTGCTCGCCCTGCAAACCGCGTACTCCCTCGAAGCGTTCGGCGGCAAGATGTTCGTGGGCCGCGTCGTCTCGCTGTCGCTCGTGCGCGAGCTCGGGCCGGTCCTGACGGCGCTCATGGTCGGCGGCCGCGTGGGATCGGGAATCACCGCCGAGATCGGCTCGATGACCGTGACCGAGCAGGTCGACGCCCTGCGCGCGATGGCGATCTCCCCTTCCCGCCGCCTGGTCGTGCCGCGCGTCGTGGCCGTGGTGCTGATGATGCCGGTCCTGACCGCCATCGCGGACGCGCTCGGGATCCTGGGCGGCCTGGCCATCGCGGTCCTCGAGCTGCGCATGACCTTCCAGGACTACTTCACGAGCATCCTCCAGCAGCTCGCGATCTCCGACATCGCGAGCGGCCTGAGCAAGACTCTGTTCTTCGGCTTCGAGATCGCGGCCATCGGCTGCTACAACGGCCTCCAGGTCGAGGGCGGCGCCGCGGCGGTCGGCCGCGCGACGACCCGCACGGTCGTCCTTGCGTCGATCTCGATCCTGGTCTCGGACTTCTTCCTGACCAAGCTGTTCCTGGCGATCTGATGAGCGCAACCCCGTTGGCCTCGAGCCGGAAGCCGCACGCCGTCGACGCGGGCGAGCCCATCGTCGAGTTCAAGGAGCTCTGGAAGAGCTACTCCGGGCGGGCCGTGCTCGCCGGGGTGAACCTGAAGATCCGCCGCGGCGAAGTCCTCTGCATCCTCGGCCCCTCCGGCACCGGCAAGAGCGTGACGCTGCGGCACATCAACGGGCTCACGCGCCCGGACAGCGGGGACGTGCGCGTCTTCGGGGAGTCGATCGTCGGACACTCGGAGGAGGAGCTCTCGCCCGTGCGCCGCCGGCTCGCGATGCTGTTCCAGGGAGGCGCTCTCTTCGACTCGATGAACGTCGAGGACAACATCGCCTTCCCGGTGCGCGAGCACACCGAAAAGAACCCGGCCGAAGTCGCGGCCCTCGTCGCGGAAAAGCTGACGATGGTGGGGCTGCCCGGAATCCAGAAGAAGATGCCGTCGGAGCTCTCCGGCGGGATGCGCAAGCGCGTGGCCCTTGCGCGCTCGATCGCCCTCGAGCCCGAGATCATCCTGTACGACGAGCCGACGACGGGCCTCGACCCGGTGTCCTCGGAGAAGATCGCCCAGCTCATCGTCAGCGTCAACGAGCGCCTCCAGACGACGTCCGTCGTCGTGACGCACGACATCGTCGCCGCCCGCACCGTGGCGGACCGTGTCGTGTTCCTGCACCAGGGTCTGTTCCAGTTCATCGGCACGTTCGACGAAGCGGCGTCGAGCACGCATCCGGTTCTCATGGAGTATTTCCGCGCCATGGGCTTCCCCTGTGGAACAGGCGTCTTTCAGACGGCGCCGAAGGGAGTGTGACGGTGGCCGAACAACAGGTCGGGCGGCGTTTCCGGGTGGGGCTCGTCGTCCTCATCGCGCTCGTCGCCACGATGATCGGAATCTTCATGATCGGACAGAGGGCGAACCTCTTCCGCAGCAAGTTCCCGTACGAAACGCACTTCGACTCGGCCTCGGGGCTGATCGCGGGCAACAACGTGTCGTTGAACGGCGTCGTCGTCGGCAGCGTCATCGAGGTCCGCCTGTCGGGCGACCCCGCCGACCGCACCGTGCGCATCGTCTACGACGTCGTCAAGCGCTGGGCCCCGATGATCCGCAAGGGAACGCGCGCTTCGATCAAGACCCGCGGACTGCTCGGCGACAAGTACATCGAGCTCGAGGGCGGCAAGCCCGGCGAGCCCGAAGTGCCGATCGGCGGCGAGATTCCGCCGGCCCCCGGAGCCGGGCTCGAACAGCTCCTCGCCGGCAGCGGCGACATCCTGACGGACCTCGGCGCGATCGCAAAGTCGCTGAGGAACATCCTCGGGCGCACCGAGAAGGGCGAGGGGTTCCTCGGCGCGATCACGTCGAACAGCGAGGAGAGCGCGCAGCTCGGCAACAATTTCAACGCCACCCTCCATTCGCTCAACGCCATCCTCGCCAGGATCGAGCACGGACGCGGCCTCGCCGGCCGGCTCCTGATCGACGAGAAGTACGGCAAGGAGACCAGCGACTCGCTGGCGGGCGCCATCAAGTCCGTCCAGTCCCTGCTCGCGAAGATCGACGAGGGCGTGCGCACGGGCAGCGGCGCGATCCCCGCGCTTCTTTCCGACCCCGAGGGCAAGAAGAAGATCTACGCCCTCGTGGACAACCTCGCCCTGACGGCGGAGGGTCTCGTGAAGATCACCGAGAACCTCCAGAAAGGCAACGGGGCGATCCCGATTCTTCTGCACGACGCCCAGTTCGGAAAGGCATTCACCGCAAATCTGAAGAGCCTTTCGGAGCACCTCGATTCCATCTCGCGCAAGCTCGACGACGGACAGGGCACCGCCGGCAAGCTCATCAACGATCCGTCCGTCTTCGACGGGGCCAACCGCCTCGTGGTCGGCGTCAACGAGTCGGCGCTGCTGCGCTGGCTGATCAAGGACCGGCAGAAGGCGGGCATCAAGAAGGAATACCACGACGCGGTCAACGCCCAGGGCGCCGCCGCGCCGTCGCCGACGCCCGCGCCCCCGCAGTGAAGCTCCTCATCACGGGCGGGGCGGGCTTCATCGGCTCGCACCTCGCGGACCGCCGCCTGGCCAGGGGCGACCGTGTCGTCGTGCTCGACGACTTCAACGACTATTACGACCCCCGCCTCAAGCGCGGCAACGTGGCCGCACACCTCGGCGATCCGCGGTACCGCCTGGTCGAAGGCGACATCCGCGACCGCGCGCTCATGTTCCGCGTGTTCGCGGAGGAGGGATTCGACGGCGTCATCCATCTCGCCGCGCGCGCGGGCGTGCGGCCTTCGCTGACCCAGCCCGTCCTCTACGAGGAGGTCAACTGCGTCGCGACCTGGCACCTGCTCGAGGCCGCCGTCGCGCACGGCAAGCCGCATTTCGTCTTTGCCTCGTCTTCCTCGGTCTACGGGATCAACTCGAAGCTCCCCTTCTCCGAAGAGGACCCGATCGACCGCCCGATCTCCCCGTATGCCACGACGAAGCGCGCGGGCGAGCTCCAGGTCTTCAACGCCCATCACCTCCACGGGTTGACCAGCGTGTGCCTGCGCTTCTTCACCGTCTACGGCCCGCGGCAGCGGCCGGAGATGGCGATCGCGCGCTTCATCCGCTGCCTCGAGACCGACACCCCGATCCCGTACTACGGGGACGGCCAGTCGCGCCGCGACTACACCTACATCGACGACATCGCCGACGGCGTCGAGGCGGCCCTCGAGAGGCGCATCCCCTTCGACATCGTCAACCTCGGCGGCGCGCGCCCGGTCACCCTCGCCGCGCTCGTCGCCGCCGTCGAGGCCGCGACCGGCCGTCGCGCGCGCCTGGACCGCCAGCCGATGCAGCCCGGGGACGTTCCGGTGACCTACGCCGCCGTGGAGAAGGCCGAACGCGTGCTCGGGTTTCGCGCGCGCGTGCCACTGGCCGAAGGCCTGAAGAGGGCGGTCGAGTGGTACCGGAAGACGCCGGGCGGCGCGCCGCAGGGCAAACCAGGGAAAGTCGAAGAGAACGCATGAACATCTGCATGGTCGGAACCGGTTACGTGGGTCTCGTCACGGGCGCCTGCCTCGCGGACTTCGGCATGAACGTCGTCTGCGTCGACAAGGACGCGGAAAAGATCGCCGCCCTCGAACGGGGCGAGATGCCGATCTACGAGCCGGGCCTTGAAGAGGTGGTCGCCCGCAACGAGCGCGCCGGCCGGCTCCGCTTCACGACGGACCTGAAGTCCGGCATCGAGGACGCGCTGGCGATCTTCATCGCCGTCGGCACGCCGCCCAAGCCCGACGGCTCGCCCGACCTCACCTTCGTCGCGCAGGTGGCCGAGGCGGTCGCCCTGCACATGAACGGCTACAAGGTCGTCGTGACGAAGTCCACCGTGCCGACCGGGACGGGCCGGATGATCGAGCAGATCCTCAGGGAGAAGAACGGCCGCCACCCCTTCTCGGTCGTGTCCAACCCCGAGTTCCTGCGCGAAGGCTCCGCCGTTGCGGACTTCCTGCGCCCGGACCGGGTCGTGATCGGCGCCAGCGACGCGCGCGCCGTCGAGGTCCTCAAGGAGATCTACAGTCCGCTCTACCTGATCGAGACTCCCTTCCTGATCACCGACGTCGCCTCCGCCGAGCTCATCAAGTACGCCTCGAACGGATTCCTCGCCGTCAAGATCTCGTTCATCAACGAGGTCGCCCGGCTGTGCGAGCTGATGGGCGCCGACGTCCACGACGTCGCCAAGGGGATGGGCCTCGACAAGCGCATCGGCTCCAAGTTCCTCCATCCCGGCCCCGGGTTCGGCGGCTCCTGCTTCCCGAAGGACACGTCGGCCGCGGCCGATCTCGCGCGCCAGCACGGCTACACGTTCGAAATCATCGAGGCGACGATGCGGGTCAACGCCGAAACGAAGGCCCGCATGATCGAGAAGATCGCGGCCGCCGCGGGGCCCCTCGCCGGAAAGACCGCCGCCGTGCTCGGCCTCTCCTTCAAGCCGGAGACCGACGACATCCGCGAGTCGCCGGCTCTGTCCGTGGTCGCCGACCTCGTCCGGGCTGGCGCCGCCGTCCGCGCTTTCGATCCGGCCGCGATGCCGGCGACGAAGGCCGTCCACCCCGACCTCCACTACGCGCGCGACGCCTACGACTGCGCGTCCGGCGCCGACTTCCTCGTCCTCGCCACGGAATGGAACGAGTTCCGGGCCCTCGATCTGGCCCGGCTGGCAGGCCTGCTGCGCACGAAGACGATGATCGACCTGCGCAACGTGTACGACCCGAAGGAAATGCGCGCCGCCGGCTGGACGTACGCCTGCGTCGGGCGCCAGTGACGAAACGAAGGAGACGCGCCCCATGAGAGTCGTCGTAACGGGAGGAGCCGGCTTCCTCGGAAGTCATCTCGTCGACCGCCTGCTGAAGGAGGGTCACGAGGTCATCGCCATGGACAACCTCCTGACCGGAAATCCGCGCAACCTCGCCCACCTCGAGGCCGAGAAGCGCTTTCGCTTCGTGCGCCACGACGTGACCCAGTTCATCTTCGTCGACGGTCCGGTCGATGCCGTGCTCCACTTCGCTTCGCCCGCGTCGCCCATCGACTACCTGGAGCTGCCGATCCAGACTCTCAAGGTGGGATCCCTCGGCACGCACAACGCGCTCGGCCTCGCCCTCGAGAAGAAGGCGCGGTTCCTCCTGGCCTCCACGTCCGAGGTCTACGGCGACCCGCTCATCCATCCGCAGCCCGAAACCTACTGGGGCAACGTCAACCCGATCGGCCCGCGGGGCGTCTACGACGAAGCCAAGCGCTTCGGCGAAGCGATCACGATGGCCTACCGGCGCGCCCGCGGGGTCGACACGCGGATCGTCCGGATCTTCAACACGTACGGCGAGCGGATGCGCCCGCGCGACGGCCGGGTGGTCCCGGCGTTGATCGGCCAGGCCCTCGCCGGCGAGCCGATGACGGTCTTCGGCGACGGCTCGCAGACCCGCTCGTTCTGCTACGTGTCGGACCTCGTGGACGGCATCTACCGGCTGCTCCTGTCGGACATCCCCGACCCGACGAACATCGGCAACCCGGCGGAGCTCACCGTCCTCGAGTTCGCGCGCCGGATCCGGGACCTCACCAGGACGAAGAGCGAAATCGTCTTCAAGCCGCTCCCGGTGGACGACCCGAAGGTCCGCCAGCCCGACATCTCGAAGGCGAAGGAGAAACTGGGCTGGGAGCCGAAAGTGAAGCTCGACGAAGGGCTGACCAGGACGATCGCGTATTTCCGGAGCCTCTAGGGCAGCGTCATTCCCCGTCCTTCCCGATCGCCTCCACCGGGCAGGAGTCCATGGCTTCCTGGCACTGCGCGTCTTCCTCCGCGGATCCGGGCTGGCTCGAAACGTACGAATATCCCCGGTCCTCGTTGCGCTGGAAGTTTCCGGGCGCTGTGACGCGGCAGACGTCGCAATCGATGCACTGGGTGTCCACGTAGTACTTTCCGGGCACGCTCTCGGGCACCTTGTCCTTGCGGTCGGCCATGAGGGCGGGAACCTTAGCATGCCCCCCCGGAGCCGACAAATGAGAGACGTCTCAAGACCGGGTCCGCGCGGGCCCGCTGGTTTAGACTGCCCCGCGTGCTCCGGCGGCTCGCCTTCGCCTTCCTCGTCTGCGGCCTGGCGGCCTGTCGCCGCTCGGCCCTCCCGGAGGTCGCGAGCGCGGACCGCGACGCCGCGGCTGGCCGCCGCATCTTCGAGCGCAAGTGCGCGTCGTGCCACAACGTGAACGGCGACGGCAAGACGATCGTGGCGGGCCACCTCCCCTACGCCAGTCTCATCGACGGCGTCTGGCGCTCCGACGGCAGCCCCGCCGCGATCGAGAAGCAGGTGCGCGAGGGGCACGATCCGATGCCGAAGTTCCAGGGGAAGTTGACCGACGAGGAGATCCGCCTGGTCGTTGCCTACGTGGGCGTGCTCTCCCGCAACGCCGCGCCGGCGACTGCGTCGGGCGGAGCGGGGGCGCGATGAGCCGCCGCCTTCCCCTCTTTCCGCTGCCCGACGTCGTCCTGTTGCCGGGCACCCTGCTGCCCCTCCACATCTTCGAGCCCCGGTACCGGGCGATGGTGGCCGACGCGCTCGAGGGCGACCGCACGATCGGCATGACGATGTTGAAGCCCGACGCCGGGGCGCACGAGGATGTTCCGCCGATCCACCGCATCGGGACCGCCGGCGAGATCGTCGAGTCGGAGGCGCTGCCCGACGGGCGCTACAACATTCTCCTCGAGGCGCGCTTCCGGTTCCGCGTGCTCGGCGAGGCCGCGCCCGACCCCTACCGCGTCGCGCGCATCGAGGAGGTGCGGACCGTTCCGATTCCGGAGACGGAGGAGGGCGGGCGCATCCTCGCCGCCGCGACCGGCCTCTTCGGCGAGATCTCGCGGGCCCTCGACCTGCCCCCGCTGCCGTCCGAGGCGATCGGTCCGGAGCGCCTGGCCTCCGAGATGGCGCTGCGCCTGCGCTACGCCGCGCCCGAGCTCCAGGGGCTTCTCGAGACGGATTCGCTCGCTTCTCGCTTCGAGACGCTCCAGGGGCGCATGCGCGAGTGGAAAGAGCGGCTCGACTTTCTGGCGCCGTTCCGGCCCTCGGCGCTCGACGCGCGGAACAACTAGGCCCGTCGTCGCTCGGCGGCCCGGCCGCGCCCTAGAGAGAGGCGTTCAGCGCCCGCTCGTGGGCCCAGCTGCGGATTGCCTTGATCTGCTCTTCCATCGTGACCGCCAGCGGAACGGTCGCGGCGATCATCCGGTAGAGATCGTCTTCAGTGAGCGGCCGGCTCTCCGCGTAGGCGTCCACGACCGCGGACACGACCGCCTGCTCGATCTCGGCGCCGTTCCAGCCATTCGTGGCCTTGGCGAGGAAGACGAGGTCGAAGCGCGCCACGTCGCAGCGGTTCTTGGCCAGGTGGATCGCGAAGATCTGCTTGCGCTCCTCCTCCTTCGGCAGATCCACGAAGAAGACCTGGTCGAAGCGGCCCTTCCGGATGATCTCGGCGGGGAGCAGGTGAATGCGGTTGGCCGTCGCCGCCACGAAGACGAGCGCGGTCTTCTCCTGCATCCAGGTCAGGAAGCCGGAGAAGATGCGCGACATCGACGCGTCGCCGCCCTCCTTGTACCCGCCGACTCCCATCTCGATCTCGTCGATCCACAGGACGGCCGGCGACACGGACTCCACCGCGCGCAGCGCCCGGAGGAAGGTCATCTCGGGATTGTCGGTGCCGAACACGGCGTTCATGTCGAGCCGGAAGAGCGGCAGGTTCCACAGCGTGGAGATGGTCTTGACGCACAGGCTCTTGCCGCATCCCGAGATCCCCATCAGCAGGATCCCCTTCGGGATCGGGATGCCGGCGTCGATCGCATCCTTGGAGAAGAGGGCCTGGCGCTTCTGCAGCCAGGCCTTCAGCACCGAGTAGCCGCCGATGTCGTCGAGCGAAAAGCGCGGGGGCACGAACTCGAGGACCCCCTCCTTGCGCGACATCTGCTCCTTCTCGCCGAGGACCTCGAGAAATCCCGCCTCGTCGAAGGATTTCCGGGCGGAGAACACTTTCGAGGCAAGGTGCCCGATCTCGTCCGCCGTCAGGCCGCGCATCGCGAGGGACAGCCGGCGCATCTGCGGCTCGTCGATCGCAATGGAGAGCCTCCGCCGCAGGTGCCCGTCCAGGATCTTCGTGATCTCGTTGTCGTCGGGAAGCTCGTACTCGACGACGTAAATCTCCTTCTTCAGGTCCTCCGGGATCGAGAGATGGGGAGAAACGATCAGCACGTGCCGGCCCCGGTCCTTCAGAGCGCGGTAGAGATCGCGCAGGCGCCGCACGATTTCGGGGCTGCCGGACGCCGGAAAGTCCTTGAGCAGGTAGAAACCCTTCCCGGCGGCGGCGAGAATCGCCTCGAGGGCCTTCAGCGGGTCCTCCGTGTCGGGCACCGGCGCGCCGTCCACGACGAGACCGTCGACCACCGTCCATACGCCGTAGGGGCAGGGCGTGCCGTAGAAGGTCTTCGCCAGATGCTGCGCCAGCCGCTCGACCCGCGTTTCCTCCCAGCTCATCACGTAGATCAGCGGGTGGCCGCCGAGCAACGCCTTGCGGATACGCTCCATCGCCCGGTTCGGAACGGCGACGGGAGTCGTGACGGCGGTGCTCATCCCCCGGATTGTAACGCGCCCCGCTCCGCCGGGCGGTTACAATGCCCGACGATGGCAAATCCCGAGCACTGGAAGCTCCTCGCGACGCCGGGCTGGAACGAGTGGCGCGTCAAGAACTCCAACGTCACGCCCGACCTGACCGGCGGCGACCTCGCCGGCATGGACCTCTCGGGCAAGGACCTCAAGCGCGCCGACCTGACCCGCGCCGACCTGTCCCGCGCGACCGTCGCGGGCACCGACTTCACACGCGCGACGCTGCGCCACACGAAATGGGAGGGCGTCTCTGGTCCGGGCGCGATCTTCGAGCACTGCGACCTCGATTTCCTGGACTTCACGAAAGCCTTCTTCGCGGGAGCCCGCCTGCGCTCGGCCTCGCTCCAGAGCTGCGTGCTCGTCGGAACCGACCTCGCCGGCGCCGACCTCTCCTTCGTGCGGCTCGAAGGCGCCGACCTCTCGGGCGCCAACCTGGCGGGCGCGATGCTCAAGGACGTCAACTTCCGCGGCATCAAGCTCGCCAACGCGCACTTCGATGGCGCCGACCTTTCGCGCGCCGTCCTCGAGGGGATCGCGGCCACGCGCGGCTCGTTCCCAAATGCCAACTTCACGGGCGCGAACCTGAAGGGCTGCGACCTGACGGGAGCGGACCTGCGGCACGCCAAGTTCAACGGCGCCAACCTGCGCCAGGCCGCCATCAACGCTGCCGACTGCGAGCGGGCGGAATTCGTCGACACCGACATGGAGCTCATCTCGGCGGTGGAAGCCAATTTCACGGCGGCCAGTTTCGACAAGGCGCGGCTCCGGAAGGCCGACCTGCGCCGCGCCCTGTTCCTGGATGCCGGCGGCGCCGACGTCAGCTTTGCCGAGGCGAAACTGATCGAGGTGGACCTGCGCTCGGCGCGGTTCGAGAAGGCCAACTTCCAGGGCGCGGACCTGTCGAAGGCCGTGCTGCGGCGGGCCAACCTCAAGCCCTACAGCTTCGTCGGGGCGTCCTTCTCGGGCGCGGACCTGACGGAGGCCCAGGCAGAGGGAGTCAACTTCTCCCGGGCAGATCTCTCGCTCGGCAGTTTCCGGCTCGCCAACCTGAAACGCGCCGATTTTTCGGGCTGCCGCGGCTTCGACGCCGACCTGTCAGGATCCCTCCTGATCGGGGCCAACTTCGAGGGGGCGAGTCTGCAGGACGCAGACTTGCGTTTTGCCCGCGCGATCGGGGCCAACTTCACCGGAGCGGAGTTGAAGGGCGCCGACCTCGCGAACTCCGACTTCACCGAGGCCATCTTCAAGAGGACGAAGTTCTGGGGCGCCACGGCGCGCCGCGCCAAGCCTCCCAGGGGCAGGGGCCTGCTCTTCTGGCTCTCCACGACGTTCTCCAAGGCCAAGGAGAAGCAGACGAAGGCGGCCGATGAGAAGGAAGCCAAACGCCAGAAGCGGATCGCCGATCTCGAGGCCGAAGCCTCGAAGAAGGCGCCGCACCTGACCGGGAGACGGTAGGACCCGACCCCCTCAGGGCTTTTTCGAGGGCGTCGGCTCCGCGACGGCCTTGCGGAACGCGGCTTCGAGCTTCTGGAGGGTGTCGGCCGCGACGAGAAACCCACCGGGTCGCGACGAAACCTTCGCGATCATCCCTGTCGCCCCCGCATGGAGCGTGATCGTCCACGGCTCTCCCGTCCGCATGCGGATCGTGACGGTGGCCGTCGGCGCGGCGAGGGCCTTCACCGCGGCCTCGTCGACGAAGTCGCTGCTCTTCAGATTCAGGAGGGCGCCGAGAGCGTCGTCGGCCGCCGCCGCCAGAACGGGCCGCCCGCCCGAGCTCCAGCCGCCGCCCTTCTGCTCGAGGGCATAGCTCGCCTTCCCGAACGCCGCGTCGACCGCTACGGCGTCCGAACGACCGAAGGCGACGAGCACGCGGGCGCGGAAGGCCTCCGCCTCCCGGGAGAGCTCGTCGAGGATGTCGCGCTCCACCGTGAAGACCTGCCCGTCCCGGCGGGCGTAGATCGTGTTGCCGTCCGAGCGCGTCGCGCCGAAATCGACCGCCGTGACCGCGCCCTTTGCGCCTGTGATCGAAACGCGAAACAGCGCCGGGTTCAGGCCGATCGCCGGCAGGTCCTGGGCGCCGTGAACGAAATCCTTGACCCGCAGCCCCAGCAGCGGGGCCACCAGCCCGTCGACCTCCCCCGGGTCGGCGAGATCGGAGATCGGCTCCGCGAGCCACCAGACTCCCTCCTTGCGGGCGAAGACGAGCCGGCCCCGTCCGCGCAGGATCTCGATGCGTGCGATGTCGACCGGGGCCCCTTCGAAGACCTCGCGGCTCTCGAAGTCGTCCGCGTTCTTCTTGAGCGTGGCGAGGAGCGGCGCCGGCACGAAGAGCACCTTCTGCGTTCCTTCCACGCGCGCGGCGACGACGTCGGTGCCGGCAATCGCCGAACCGAATTCGACCGTCCGCGTCTTGCGGGACTTCGGATCCGCGGGATCGGCCCAGACGATCGTGGCCTTTGCCGTCGGATGCTCGAGCCCGTAGTCCGCCGGTCGTGCGTCGTTGGCGTCTTCGCCTCCCGCCCGCTTGAACTCGGCGAGCTCGGTCACCAGGCTCCCAACGGCGAACGGGTCGGCCGGGTACTTGTCGGGCCGGACCATCTTCCAGCCCGCCCCGCCGGCGCGCTGGAACTCGAGGGTCTCGCCCGCGCGCACGAGCTCGACGCGCTCGACCTGCTCCTGGGGGATGTTCCAGTAGAGGTCGCCCTTGCGGGTCCGCTCCTCGGTCGTCGGCATCCGGCGCTCGAAGAGCACGATGAACGCGAAGAGCGCGACGACCACCGCGGTCAGGGCGAGGAGCTTCTTCGCGGACACCGCGTCAGTCCCGTCGCCGGTACCAGACCCAGATGCCGACGAGGATGGCGAAGGCCGGCAGGCCGACGATCGCCGCCCAGCCGATGCGGATGACCTGGGTCTCGGTCAGAGCCAGGGACGACTGCTCCACGGTCTTCGGAGGAATGCCGATCTGCTTCTCGCTGCCGGCGAGCCAGTGGACCGTGTTGGCGAAGAAGATGCCGTTCGCGCCGTTGCCGATCGCGCCGTTGGTGACGAAGCGCGAACTGCCGATGAACACCGCGCGCGGCGCCTTCGCGTCGGCCTTCTTCTCGTCGGCGGGACCGAGGGCGACGGCGAGGGACACGGGCCCGGGCGTGTCGCCGGGGTCCTTCTTGATCCCGACGTCGAGCTGCTTCAGATTCGTCTCGCCCCAGCCCTCGGGAGACGTCTCGACGAGCATCGTCTCGGCGACGCCCTCGGGTGGCTTCTCCGCTTTCGTGATCGAACGGGCGAGCTGGAAGATGACGGGCAGCTTCGCGGCGGCGAGCGAGCGGACGATCGGATGGCTGCCGTAGCGGTCCGCCAGCACGACCTCCGCGCCCATCTGTGCCAGGGCGTTGGCCGGGTCGATGACGATGTCGTCCGGGGCCTGGATGCCGTACTTGTCCAGTAGGCCCTTCAATCCGAGATCCGGCGGCGGCGCCCCGGGTCCCGGCAGCACCGGATCGAGCAGGACGAGGACGCGCCCTCCCGCGGCGAGATACTTCTCGAGGGCCTCGGCTTCCGGGGCCAGAAAAGCGAGCCGCGGCCCCGCGACGACGACGACGTCGGCGTCCGCGGGCAGGCCGCCCTTGCCGAGCGAGTCCCAGGTCGCGACGGTCATGTTGTCGCGCTCGAGCAGCTGCTTGACCTCGGCGTAGCCCCGGCCGCGCTCGGCCGAATCGAGGGACTGCTCGTCGTGCCCCTTCGAGAACACGATCTTCGGCTGCCGCGACTCCGTCACCGACAGGATGGCGGACGTGAACGCCTCCTCGCCCTTGAAGGCCTTGATGCTCGGCGCTCCGCCCATCCCCGCGCCGCTGTAGTCGAAGTCCGCGAGCTTGTCCTCCTCGACGTACTTGCGCCGGTCGCCCGAGCGGAACGCGACGGTGCCGACCTTGGCGCCCGACTCCCTGGCGAACACCTCGCCCCGCGCGGGGTTGCGCTCCGGGTCGAGGTACTCGACCTCGATCTTCGAGCTGCGCGCCTGGTATCGCGAGAGCAGCTCCTTGACCTCGGTCGCCAGGCGCGAGCGCGGCGTCATGAATACCGTCACCTGGACCGGCGTCTTCAGGGCGTCGAGGGTCTTCTTCGTCGTCTCCGAGAGGGCGTAGACCTGCGCGCGCGTCCAGTCGAAGCGCTTCCAGTGGCGTAAGGCGAGGTAATTCACGCCGAGCAGGATCGCGGCCGCCAGCACGATGCCGACGGTCGACGCCGAGAGACGCGAGGAGCGGGCGCTCACGGCGTCTCCTTCTTCGACGAGAGGATCGTCGCCGCGAGCAGCAGGAAGAACGCCGTGCCGGAGAGGTAGTAGACGATCCGCCGGGAGTCGACGATGCCGCGCGCGAACTCGTCCATGTGGTCCCAGATGTTGAGGTACCCGATCAGGCTCTGGCGCGCGGGGTCCGCACCCGACTCGAAGAGGCCCACGGAGAACACCGGGATCAGGATCGCGAAGGTCAGGATGGCCGCGAGGATCTGGTTCTTCGTCAACGACGACGCGAACGTGCCGATCGCGAGGAAGTAGGCCCCCATCAGGGCGATGCCGACGTAGCCCGCGGACGCGGCGCCGAGGTCGACCGAGGTCTTCGCGCGCAGGAAGAGGATGAAGAGCGCGCTCGGCGCCCAGAGCACGAGGTAGAACCCGAAGGCCCCGAGGAACTTCCCGAGGACGACCGTCCCCTCCGAGACCGGCGAGGTGAGCAGGACCTCGAGCGTGCCGGAACGCCGTTCCTCGGCGAGCAGGCGCATCGTCAGGATCGGGACGATGAAGAGCGTGAAGATCCAGACGTACGTGTTCGTGAACATCAGCGACAGGAACCGTTCGTGCGGCGCGCCCGGGGACGACAGGAAGGCCACGATGCGCGAAAAGATGAGGCCGTTCAGGAACATGTAGGCCGTCAGGATCACGTAGGCGAGCGGCGACAGGAAATACGCGCGCCACTCCCGGCCGACGATCGCAAGGAGCTTTCTCACGCGGGCTCCTCGGTAGCGGGGGCGGCGATGGGCGCAGCGGCGGCCTCGTCGTGGCGCGTCAGGCGGACGAAGACGTCCTCGAGCGTGAGCGCCTCGCGGGCGAGCTCGCGCAGGACCCATCCGTTGTCCACCGCGAGGCGGAAGACGTCGTCCCGCGGGTCCGCGCCCGGCTGACAGAGGATGCGCGCCCGGGTCTCGCCCGCCGACTCCTCGACCTCCACGGCCGAAACGCCCGGCAGCTTCGCCAGCTCCTCGCGGACGGCCACGCTGCCCTTCCAGGCGGCGCGCAGGGTCGGCGTGCCCGCCAGCTTCGCGCGCAATTCGGCGGGCGTGCCCTCGGCCACGATGCGGCCGCGGTCGATGATCAGCACGCGGTCGCATACCGACTCCACCTCGGGCAGGATGTGCGTCGAGAGCAGGACGGCGCGGTCCCGGCCGAGCTGTCGGACGGTCTCGCGGATCTTGATGATCTGCACCGGGTCGAGCCCGATCGTCGGCTCGTCGAGCACGAGCACCGGCGGCTGGTGGACGAGCGCGCCGGCCAGGGCCGTGCGCTGCCGGAACCCCTTCGAAAGGCTCTCGATCTTCCGGCCGGCGACCTCGGCGAGCAGACACTGGTCGAGCGCCTCGGCGACGCGCCCGCGCAGAGCCCGGGCGGGGACTCCTTCGAGGCGCGCCCGGAACGCCACGTACTCGCCGACCCGCATCTCGAGGTAGATGGCCGCGGACTCGGGCAGGTACCCGATCGCCGCGCGCGCCTTTGCGGACTCGGCCACCACGTCGTGCCCCGCCACGCGCGCCGAGCCGGACGTCGGCGGCAGAAAGCCCGTGAGCACGCGCATCGTCGTCGTCTTGCCCGCGCCGTTGGGGCCGAGAAACCCCACGATCTCTCCCTGCTTGACCGAGAACGTCACATCGTCCACGGCGAGGCGCGTGGGATACCGCTTGGAGAGGCCTTGAACTTCAATCATGCAAAACCGGATTGAAAACGCGCCGAAGAATAGACCATATTCCCGAATCCCGTATCATCCCCCACCGTGATCACCGTCGAATCCGTGACCAAGACCTACGGCCGCTTCGGCCGGACGACCCGGGCGCTCGACGGCGTTTCGCTCGAAGTGCGCCGCGGCGAGACGCTCGGCCTGATCGGGCCCAACGGCGCGGGCAAGACGACGCTGCTCTCGTGCATGCTCGGATTCCTGCGCCCCGACGCGGGCCGGGTCGCCGTCGAGGGGCGCCCCGTCGACGACCTGTGGGTCCGTGCCCGGACCGGTTACATGCCCGAACGCCTCGGGTTCGACCGGGACCTGTCGGGCGCGAGCTTCCTGTCGGTCCACTGGCGCCTCTCGGGAGGCGACCCGGCCCGCGAGCGCGTCGAGATCCCGGCCGCGGCCGAGCGGGTCGGCCTCGAACGTTCCGCGCTGGGCAAGAAGCTGCGGACGTATTCGCGGGGCATGCTCCAGCGCATCGGCATGGCGCAGGCGACCCTGCGCGATCCCGCGCTGCTCTTTCTGGACGAGCCGGCGTCGGGCACCGATCCCCTCGGCGTCGCCATCGTGCGGGAGCAGATCCTGGCGGCCAAGGCCCGCGGCGCGACGATCGTGCTGAACTCCCACCAGTTGAGCGAGGTCGAGCGCGTCTGCGACCGGGTCGTCTTCATCGACCACGGGAAACTGACGCGCACCGAGACCCTCACGGGCGAGGCCGCGTCGCGGCGCCGCGCGGTGGTCCGGGTGCCCGCCGACCGCCTGGAGGCCGCGCGCGCGGCGCTGGCCGCCGCGGGGATCTCCGCCGAGCCCGGGCCGGAAGGCGCCCTCCGGCTTGCGGCGCCGTCGGAGGCGGACGTTGCCGCCGCCGTGAAGGCGCTCGCGATCGCCGACGTCGCGGTCCTCGAGGTGCGCTCCTCGGCCGAGCTCGAGGAGCTCTTCCGCGAGGCGCCGCCATCATGATCGTGATGGCGCAGCGCTTTCTCCGCCAGAAGTTCGAGAGCCCGCTCGTCTCGGTCACGCTGGCCGTGCTGGCCCTGCTCGTCGCCGCGCCGCCGGCGCTCGCGGGCGGCCCCGCGCGCCTGGTTGCGCTGCTCCTGATCGCCTCGGGCGCCGTGTCGCGCGACGCGTCGAGCGGCGCGCTCCAGATGATGCTGGCCCGACCGATCTCGCGCACCGAGTACCTCGGGGGCCGCCTGCTCGGCATGATGGCGGCGTACGCGCTCTTCCTCGCGGCGGCGACCGTCCTCGCGTTCGCGATCGCGTCCCGCTACGGCGGGGCGGCGACGCTGCTGTCCCCGGCCCTGGCGCGCACCCTGCTGGGCGCCCTGCTCGACGGCCTCCAGGTCGCCGCGCTCCTGCTGCTCCTGTCCACGCTGCTCCCCGCGTTCGGAGACGTGCTCGCCTACCTCTTTCTATGGATCGCCTTCTCGGCGTCCTCCGGCTTTGCAGCCTCGCTCGGGAGGGCGGACCTCGGGCGGCTGGCGCACCTCGCCCGGGAAAACGTGCTGCCCGAGGTCCGGTGGGACGCGCTGCTCGCCGGGCGCCACGTCCCGGCGGAGGCGCTCGGCCGCTGGGTCCTCGCCGTCACCCTGTCCTTCGTCCTGGCCGCCGTCGTCTTGAGCCGCAAGGAGCTCACGTATGGACAGGACTGATACGACGCCCTTGCCCCGGTCGCAGTCGCGGGTCTCCCCGGTTTTCTTCTGGGCCGTGCTCGCCGCCCTGATCCTGCGCGTGGTGACCGGCGTGATCGACCGCGGCGCCGCCGACGCCGTCGGGCTCGTTCGCTGGCAACCGCGCGAGAAAGCGGCCGCGCTCGCCCGCGCGTCCGGCAAGCCGATCCTCTACGACTTCACGGCGGCGTGGTGCGCTCCCTGCAAGATGGTCGACCGCGACTGGGAGGATCCGGCGCTGGCCGACCAGGTCAACGACGCCTTCATCCCCACGCGCGTGGTGGATCGGGCGCGCGAGGACGGGCGCAACCCCGCCGACGTCTCGGAGCTGCAGCGCCACTTCGAGATCGTCGGGTTCCCCACGATCGTGGCCGCCTCGCCCGACGGAACGCTCATCGCGAAGACCGACGGCTACCGCGGCAAGGAGGCGATGGCGCAGTTCCTCGCCGAGGCCGGCCGCAAGCCCTAGCTTCTACTCGTCGCCGTCGTCGTCCGCGTCGGTCCCCGTCCTCACGGTGACCGGACCATTGCGGGTCGAGAGCCGCACCACGACCGGGGAATCGCCGATCTCGATCCGCTTGCCGTCGTCGTTCCAGGTGCGCCGGGCGTCCGCGCACACCTCGCCCCGGCACTGCACCGGCGAGTGGCCGAGCGACTCCACGACCGTTCCGGACCGGTATCCCGCGGGCACCGCGAGGCTCACCGGGCCGTTCACGGCGCTCGCATCGAGCGTCCCGGTCTTCCAGCCGGCCCCCGACAGGGAGACGCCGATCGGCCCGTTCTGCGTGCGCAGGTGCAGCCGGCCCTCGTCGCCGCGGACGTGGATCGGCCCGTTCTGCGCCTGGACGTCGACGTCGCCCGTGCACGACTCCAGAGAGACCGGCCCGTTCTGGGAGCTCGCCTGCACGTGGCCCTGGAGCGCCGAAAGGGAGACCGGCCCGTTCTCGCTGCGGACGCTGACGGCGGCGCCGCGCGGGGCCGCGATGAGCAGGTAGCCGACCCAGGTCCCCTCCTCGGGGCCCCGGACGGACACGCTGCCGCCGTCGTGCGTCAGCCCGATCGCATCGAGATCGGCGCCCGCGGGAGCCGCCTTGCAGAGGAGCACCTCGAAGTCGGCACGGTCCGCGCCGTGGACCCGCACGCCCGAGCTCTGCGCCGCGCGCACCTCGAGCGCCTTGCCGTCGGACGGGACCGCGATCACCGTGCGCTCCTCGGCCCGCGCGGCGGGTCGGTCGCCGATCTCGACCCGGATGTCGTCGCACCGGACCGCGTGGTCCCCGTCGTCGATCGACACGTTGACGCCATGGTGTCCGGCCCGCGCGACCGAGGGTCCGAGCAGCAGGGCCGCCGCCAGAGAGAGCGCCTGGAAACCGCGTGAAGTCGTCATGCTTCCTCCCACTCCCCCTAAGACGCCGGGCCGGGAGGGAAGGTTTTGCGGGAAATCAATCCTCCGGGACGACGACCGGCCCCCCCGAGCGCACGAGGGTCACGGCGGTGCCCTCGCACTCGGTCAGGGGCTTCTCCCACCATTCGCCGTTGCGGCCGCCCTTCTCGGCGTAGAGCCCGGCCGGCAGGACCCCCACGGAGCGGTTGCGGCCCGACTGCTTGGCGAGGTACATGGCCCGGTCGGCGAGCTTCAAGACCTCTGTGAAGGCGAAGGTGCGCGTCGAGTCCGGGTACCAGGGAAACGGCGCCCATCCGACCGAGCACGTGCGCCGGACCTTCCGGCCGTTGCCGAGGTCGAAGGGATCGGATCCGACCGACTGCATGACGCGCCCCGACAGCACGTCGCCGCGCGAGCGGTCGGCGTCGCGCGAGATCAGCAGGAATTCCTCACCGCCCCAGCGGATGAGCCGGTCGGAGTCGCGCACGACCTGCGTGAGCCGGCGCGCCACCTCCGCGAGTACGTTGTCGCCGCGGTCGTGGCCGAATTCGTCGTTGACCTCCTTGAAGTGATCGATGTCGACGATGTAGAAGATGAGGTCGCAGTTGCGCGGCCGGTTCTGCGCCGGCGTCGAGTGCACCCGCAGCGTGCGATTGACGTCGTCCTCGATGACCGTCGAGAAGAAGCGACGGTTGCGCGCCCCCGTCAGGGCGTCCGTGAACGAGGCCTCGCGCAGCTCGCGATTGGCCGCGGCGAGCTCGGCGCTGCGCGCGGCGACCGCCTCCTCCAGGCGCCGGCGCTCGGCCTCGAGGTACCGCGTCCGCCAGCCCACGACCGCGACCACCGCGGCCGCCGCGAGCAGCACCCACAGCGCCCGCGCCCACCAGGTCGCCCACCACGCGGCGCGGACCTCGAGCCGGAAGGTCGCCGGAGTCCGGGAGACTTTGCCGGACGCGGAGATGCACAGGACCTCGAACGTGTACGAGCCGGTCGGCAGGGCCGGGAAGCGCGCCTCCGTCAGCTCGCTCTCCGTGTACTGGTCGACCAGGCCGACCATCCGGTGCTTGTAACGGACCTTGCGCGACTCGATGAACGTCAGGCCCGCCCAGGACACGCTGAAGTTGCGCTCGTTCGCGCGCAGCACCGCGGGCCGCGCGAGGTCGAGCGCGCGCTCGCCGGCGCGCGCTTCGATGATCACGACCGGGGGTGGCGGCTCCGGGGCCGGTGTCGCGCCCGCCTGGAAACGGATCAGTCCGCGGCTCGAGCCGAGCCACACCGTCCCATCCGCCTCGGCGAAGAAGGCATTCTGGTCGAGATCCTCGCTGACCATCCCGGCCGGCTTGCCGTAGTGGGCGGACCGCATCCAGTCGCTGGCGTACACGTCGGCCCCGGTGCCCGTCCCGATCCAGAGCGCGCCGGAGGCATCGCGCCCGAGCAGGACGACCTTGTTCGAGACCAGCCCGCTCGAGGTGTCGATCGGCTTTACGGTGATCCGGTCGCCCTCGATGATCACCCGTGCGGCGCCGATCGACTCGCGGTACGCCACGACCGCGCTGCCGTCGGAGGCGAACACGATCGACGAGAGGTAATCGCGCAGCAGTCCGTCGTCGTGGGTGAACATGCGCGGGGCCGGCCCCGTCAGGCGCAGGATTCCCTGCTTGCTTGCGGCGTACAGCGTCCCGGCGGGGTCTTCGGCGAAGCCGCGCACGTTGTCCGGCTTCTCGCGGCCGAGCGCGACGCGCTCGAGCACCGTCGCGTTCGAGCCCGCGGGCAGCCGGTACAGCCCTTCGACGGCCCCGAACCAGACTTCGCCGTCGGCGCGCACGTGGATGGCCGCCACCCGGAACTGCTCGGGCGCCGCGTCCTCGGCCGTGTACCGCCGGAGCTTTCCGTCGGGCATGAGGCGCGAAACCCCTCCGGGCCAGGAGCCGATCCACAGGCTGCCATCCGTGCCCGCCGCGAGCGCCGCGATCGTGTTGCCGCCAAGCCCATCCTCGATGCCGAATCGGCGGACCTCGCCCGAGATCGGATCCAGCCGGTTCAGGCCCTGCTCGGTCCCGACCCAGAGCGGTCCCGGGCCCGCGGCCGACTGCTGTCGGGCGATGGCCCAGACCACCTCCTGCGACAGCCCGTCCGACCGGGTCCAGTTCGTGAACTCGCCGCGGCCGAGCCGCCGGTCGAGACCGCCGCCGAGCAGTCCGACCCAGAGCGAGCCCTCCCGGTCGACGAGCGCGGACAGCGCGGCATCGGAGGACAAGCCCTCGCGCCTCCCGATCAGGCGCCAGGCGCCGCCCTGCCGGAAGGCGAGCCCCTGGACGGTCGGCACGAGCAACTCGCCCCGGTCGTCGAAGGCGAGGCGGCCCACTTCGCTCGATTCGGGCAGGCCCTCGTCGTCGCGCTCGAACTTCTGGCCGCCCTTCGGCAGAAGGTACAGATGCTTGACCGTCCGGACCCAGAGGCGCCCCTTGTCGTCGGACCGCACCTCGTCGATCGACTCCTCGGACGGCAGACCGCGAGGACGTCCGAACTCGACGACACGTCCGGACTCCTGGCGGAACAGAAGGCCGCCGCGCGCGAAGTAGAGCGCGCCCGCGGCGTCGACGTGGACGCTCCCGACGACGCCCTCTCCGACGGCATCCGCTTCCTTGTCCTCAACGTACCGATCGTCCTTGCCGAAGAACAGCCCGTGGTCCGTGCCGACGTACACGGTCCCCGCCGCGTCGGAGGCAATGCCCTGGTGGCTGACGGCAAACGCTCCGAGCGTCTTGCCGCCGACGACGACGAACTCCCGCCCCTGGAACCGCGCGAGCCCGGCGGCGGTGGCGGCGTAGAGGCGGCCGTCGGCCGTCTCGTAGAGCTGGTAGATGCGCGTCTGGGGCAGGCCCTGCTTGCGGCTGTACCTCGTGAACACGTGGCCGTCGAAGCGAAAGAGCCCGTCGTCGGTCCCGGCCCAGAGAAAGCCGACGTGGTCCTGCAGGACGCACTCGACCGACGGATCCGACATGCCCTCGTCCTGCGCGTAGGTCCGAAACATGAAGCGCCCGAGAAACGGGGGCCCGGCGGACGGCCGGGCCGGCTCACCCGATGCCGCGGCCGGGAGCACGGCGAGCAGGACGGCCGCGAGCGCCCGCCGGAGCAGGGACGGCCCCGCTCCCTCGGCGATTCGCGATCCAGCGGATCTCGGCACGGCGTATTTCAGGGAAAGGATTTCTCTTCCATTATAGGGGCTGCGCGCGCGCCGCGCGCCGCGACCGGGTCCGCGAGGTACGGGCCCGTCACACTCTTCGGGTTCGCGCGGATGTCCGCGGGCGTGCCCTCGGCCACGAGCCGCCCTCCCTCCGCGCCGCCGCCCGGGCCGAGCTCGATGATCCAGTCGCTCGCCTCGAGAAACCCGAGATGGTGCTCGACGGCCAGCACGGAGTGGCCGCGCGCGATCAGGCGGCGCAGCGTCGCCAGCAGGCGGTCGACGTCGCGGGCATGGAGGCCCGTCGTCGGCTCGTCGAAGAGAAAGAGCGCGCCGCGCGACGCCGCCGGGCGGATTCCGAGAAAGGCCGCGAGCTTCAAGCGCTGCGCCTCTCCCCCTGACAGCGTCGCGGTCGGCTGGCCCAGGCGGACGTAACCGAGCCCCGCTTCCAGCAGCGGTTCGAGGCGGCGCACGACCTTCTCCTCGGCGCGGAAGAACGCGGCGGCGTCCTCGACCGTCATGTCGAGCACGTCGTCGATGTTCTTGCCGCGCAGGCGCACGGCGAGAACGCGGGGCTGGAACCGCCGCCCGTCGCAGACCTCGCAGCGAACGGTGACGTCGGCCAGGAACTGCATGTCGATCGTTTGCCAGCCGGTGCCGCGGCAGGTCTCGCAGCGGCCCCCGACGGAGTTGAAGGAAAAGTCTCGCGGCGTGATGCCGCGCGAGAGGGCCCGCCCCGACCGGGCGAACAGCTGGCGGATCTCGTCCCACGCCTTCGCGTAGGTCACCGGGTTCGAGCGCGCCGAACGGCCGAGGGGACTCTGGTCCACCAGCAGGAGCTCGGACACGCCCTCGAGCCCGTCGATGCGGTCGTGCTCCCCGACCTCGAAGGGCGCGGCGCCGCGGACCCGGCGCGCATACGCGCCATGCAGGATGTCGCGCACGAGCGTCGATTTTCCCGAGCCCGAAACGCCCGCCAGCGCCACCAGGCGCCCGAGGGGAATGCGGACCGTCAGGTCCTGCAGGTTGTGCTGCCGCGCGCCCACGATGGTGATCGCGCCCTCGGCGCGCCGGAATGGAACGATCCGCGAGCGGCGAGGATCGTGCGGCGGGGGCCGGTCGGCGGTCTTGCGTCCCGGATCGCGCGCCGGCTTGAGCCGCCGACGCAGCAACTCGCCGGTGGCCGAGTCCTTCACGCGGGCGAGGGCGTGCGGGGTTCCCGCGAACAGCACCTGGCCGCCGCGGCTGCCGGCGTCGGGCCCGAGGTCGATCACGTGGTCCGCGGCCTCGATCGCCTCCGGGTCGTGCTCGACGACGACCACCGTGTTGCCGCGGTCGGCCAGCCGCCGGAGGATCGCGAGGAGCCTTCGGGTGTCGGCGGCATGCAGGCCGATCGTCGGCTCGTCCAGCACGTAAAGTGTTCCGGTCAGCGCGCCGCCGAGCGCCGAGGCGAGGCCGATCCGCTGCGACTCGCCGCCCGAGAGCGTGCGGGCGGCGCGCGAGAGCGTCAGGTAGTCGAGGCCCACGTCGTTCATGTAGTGCACGCGCGCCTTCAGCTCCGCGACGACCGAACCGAGGCGCGCCTGCTCCGGCGCCGCGAGAACGAGCCCGTCGAGAAAGGCCTTCAGGTCCCGGAGCGACAGCTCCACGAGCTCGGCGATCGTCCTGCCGCGAAAGCGGACCCACAGGGCCGGCGCCGCCAGGCGCGCGCCGCGGCAGGAGCCGCAGAGCGTGTAGGCGCGGTACCGCGCCAGCAGCACGCGGACGTGGATCTTGTAGCGCTTGGTCTCGAGCCAGTCGAAGAACCCCTGGACGCCGTAGAAGTCGCCGCGCCCCTTGATCAGGATCTCGCGCTCGTGCGCGGACAGGCGCGATACCGGCACGTCCGTCCGCACGGAGTAGCGGCGGCAGGCGCGGAAGAGGTCGTCGTAAGCGGACTCGTACGCCGGCGTGTTCCAGGGAGCGATCGGGCGCTCCGCGAGCGTCAGCGTGCGGTCGGGGATCGCCTTCTCGAGGTCCACGCCGATCACGCGCCCGAAGCCCTGGCACGCCGGGCAGGCGCCGAGGGGCGAATTGAATCCGAAGAGCGGCGGCGTCGGGTCGCGGAACTCGCGCCCGCAGCGCGGGCAGTGGAGACCGCGCCGGAAGGTCCGCACGCGCTCTTCCATGCGGGCCTCGAGCGAGCCGGCCAGCGAGAATGCCGTTTCTGCCGCGGCCGCGATCTCCGGCCGCGACGCGGCCCCGACCACGAACCGACCCACCACGAGCCTTAGGCGCCCTTCCGTATCCAGCAGCGGCGCCGCCGCGTCCCCGATCTCGACGATCTCGCCCTCGGGCGACAGCGCCCGGAAAAACCCGGCGCGCTTGTACTCGGCCAGCCGCGCCCCGTCGCTCGCCGCCTTCTTGCGGCGGCCGGAGGCCGGGGCCTCCGCGTCCTTCCAGCCGACCGGCGCCACGAGCACCGCCCGCGCGCCATCCTCCGCCGCGCACAGCTCTTCGACCGCGCGGTCGACTCCCCCCGGCACGGCCTCGACGCCGCAGTCCGGGCAGACCGTCGTGCCTCCGTGTGCAAAGAGCAGGCGCAGCGAATCGTGGATCTCCGTCTGCGTCCCGACCGTCGAGCGGGCGTTGCGGACGCCGTTCTTCTGCTCGAGCGCGATCGCCGGCGGGACGGGCTCGATCGAGTCGACGTCGGGCCGGTCGAGCCGCTCGAGGAACTGGCGCGCGTAGGTCGAGAGCGACTCGGCGTAGCGCCTCTGCCCCTCGGCGTAGAGCGTGTCGAAAGCGAGAGACGACTTGCCCGAGCCCGAGACCCCGGTGACGACGGTCAGGCGGCCGAGGGGGATGTCGGCCGAGATGTTCTTGAGATTGTGCGTGCGGGCGCCGCGGATGCGGATCGGAGCGGGCCGCAGAGGATTGGACTTCTTCACGAGTTGACCGAACTCGCGAATCTATCAGAATCGGGCAGGTCAGCCGCCGTGCTTCGGGCACACCGTCGTCGGCGCCGTGCCTTCGATGAAGACTTCCGTCGTCGGTTGCGGGCAGCCCGGTGACGCGAGGAACCCGGTCGCGGGGTCGATCGTCGCCGTCACGATGTCGGAGGGAACCGGAAAATCCTCGGCGAAGAACTGTGCCGGCGCAGCGCGGGAGAAGTCGGCGAAGATCGGCACGGCCGCCTGCGTGCCGGAGAGGTTCAGGCCGCGGTTGTCGTCGTAGCCGACCCAGACCACCGCGAGGAACCGCGGCGAAAAGCCGATGAACCAGGCGTCGCGAAAGTCGTTGGTGGTGCCGGTCTTGCCCGCGAGGACGCCGGTCAGGCCGCGCGAGCGCGCCGCCGCGCCGGTGCCGTGGTCCACCGCCCCCTTGAGGATCGTGTTGACGAGGTAGACCGCGTCGGCCGGCAGCGCCGGCGACAGCGGCGTGGCCTTGCGGTCGAGCACGGTCCCGTCGCCCGTCATGACGCCCACGATCGAGTTCGGGGCCACGCGCACGCCGCTGTTGGCGAAGACCGAATAGGCGCCCGCGATCTCCATCGGCGAGATCTCGAAGGCGCCGAGCGCGACCGACGGGTAGCCGCGCAGCCGCGATTCGATGCCGGCGCCCCGGGCCGCGCCGAGCACGTACGGAAGGCCCGCCATCAGGGAGACGCGCACGGTCGGGATGTTGATCGAGCGCTCGAGCGCCTGGCGCGCCGACATCGGCCCGCGGTAGTCGCCGTCGTAGTTGCGCGGCGTCCACGACTCCTCGTCGGTCTTCTGCCCCCATTCGACCGTGATCGGCGAGTCCATCAGGATCGTCGCCGGGGTCACGGGCGGATCCATGTCGCGCCGCGCAAAGGCCGCGAGGTAGACGAAGGGCTTGAAGAGGCTGCCCGGCTGGCGGTGCGCCTGCGTCACGCGGTTGAACTGCGACAGGCGGTAGTCGCGGGCGCCCACGAGCGCGCGCACGCCGCCGGTCTGCGGCTCGAGCACGATCAGCGCGCCCTGGAGCGGCGCCTGCTTCGACGCCGAGGCCAGCCGCTTGTAGGTCTTCTCGAGGTTTTCGAGGCCCTGCGTCACGGCCCGCTGTCCCGCCTGCTGCAGGTCCACGTCCAGGGTCGTGTAGATCTGCAGGCCCTCGGTCTGGAGCTGGCGGCCGTAGCGCTCGGCGAGCTCTCCCTTGACGAAGTCCACGAAGTGCGGCGCGCGCGTGCGGTCCTCCACGCGGCTGCGGGGCGTGACCGGCTCGGCCATCGCCGCCTTCATCGCCGCCTCGTCGATCCTGCCCTCCTCGCGCATCAGGCGCAGGACGAGGTCGCGCCGCTGGCGCGCGCGCCCGGGATTGCGCAACGGCGAGTACGCGTTGGGCGCCCGGATCATGCCCGCGAGCGTGGCGGACTCGGCGAGGTCGAGGTCGGACACCTCCACGCCGAAATAGTGGCGCGCCGCCTCGCCGACCCCGGTCACGGCGATCGCGCCGCGGCGGCCGAGGTAGATCTCGTTCAGGTACGCCTCGAGGATCTCGTCCTTCGAATAGCGCGCGTCGAGCATGACGGCCATGACGGCCTCCGTGGCCTTGCGCCGCAGGGTGCGCTCGGGCGAGAGATACAGGTTCTTGACGAGCTGCTGCGTCAGCGTCGAACCGCCCTGCTTCATTCCGCCCGTCAGGGTCCGGAAGACGGCGCCGAAGAGGCGGCGCACCGAGACGCCGGTGTGCCGGAAGAAGTCCCGGTCCTCCGTCACGAGGATCGCGTCCACGAGCGACGGTGGAGCCTCGGCGAGGCGGATGACGGTGCGATCCTCGAGGTCCGCGCCGAAGACGGACCCGAGCAGCTCGGGCTCGAGGATCAGCGCCGGCACCGGGTCGCCCGCCGCGTCGGTCAGGGTCTTCACGCGGCCCGAAGCGAACACGACCCGCATCCGGGCGCCCGGGAACGTCCGACCCGGGTAGCGGAAACCGCGCGTGAAGATCTCGAGGGCGTCCTTCTCCCGCCGGAAGTGCCCGGGCCGCTCCGGCGGGCCGTCGGTCTCCTGGTAGAAGAGCCGCCCGAGCTTGGCCGCAATCGCGGAGACCGAGGCCGCGTCCCCGGGGCGCAGCGCGTAGAGATCCGAGTAGATCCGCGACGGAAGGTTCCACCGCCGCCCGTCGAAGCGCGCGACCACGCGCGTCGTGAAGTAGCCGAGCGCGATCACGCCGGCCAGGAGCAGCCCCCCGAAACCGGCGAGGAGAGGGACCCGGTGCCGATACACCCACATCGGCAGCGAGACCAGAGGCGCGCGAGGGGATTCATCGTCCAAGGAGGCCACCCGGGCGTCAGCATAACGTCATAACATCCCCTGCGCTTGGCCAGGAAAAAGCGCAAGGAAACGCAACGCCCCGCCCGCGCGGACGTGGGCGCGATCGTGGCAGCGGCGGCGCTCTGCGCCGTGCTGGCGGGCACCGCCCTCGTCGTGGACACCAGCGCGGCGGCCGCCTTCGACGCGCCCAAGCGGCTGATCGCGCTCGTCGGCACCGCGATCGCGGCGGCCGCGGCCTTCGCCTTCCACCGCGCGGCGCCCGCGGCGCCGCGGCCCTGGAGCGCGGGCCCCCGGTCCCGTCGGGCCGCGCTGTGGCTCGCCGTCGCGGCCCTCGGGATGACGCTCGTCGCGGCGCTCGCGTCCCCGCGGCGCGGCCCGGCCCTCGACGCCGCGCGGTCGATCGTCGTCTTCGCTCTGCTGCTTCCCCTCGGGGCGTCGCGCGCCGTGGAAAAGGGCCGGTCCTGGCTCATCGGCGTCTTTCTCGGCGCGACGACGGTCAACGCGGTGGTCTCGATTCTCGAAAGCAGGGGCCGCTTCCAGCCTTTCCTTCTCGAGACGTACGGCGACCGGCAGAACACGGGCGCCTACGCCGGCAACGTCGGCTATCTCGCCATCACGCTCGCGCTCGCGGGCGTGGTCGCGCTCGGCCTGCTGCTCGAAGGCCGCGGGGGCCGGGCCCGCGTCGTCCCCGCGGCGGCGCTCGCCCTCTTTGCCGCGGCCCTCGTGGTGAACCTGAATCTGACGGCGCTCAGCTCGGCCCTGGCCGGCGCCGGCGTTCTGCTCGTCGTGCTCTACCGCCGCCGCGCGGTCCTGCCCATCGCGGGGGCCGTCCTGCTCGCCGGCCTCGCGGTCGCGGGCTATGCGCCCCTGCGCCACCGCGCCGCGGAGGCCGTGAAGTTCGCGCGCCAGGGCAACTGGGACGCGCTCGTCTCGTTCCGCGGCGGTCCGTGGGCCGCGGCCCTCGAGATGACGCGCGAGCGCCCCCTGACGGGCTTCGGCCCGGGCACGTTCGCGGCGGAGTACGCGCCCCACCGCCTGGCGGCCGAGATTCGCCTCCACCGGCGCTTCGTGGCTCCCCTCCTGACGAGCGCCTACGCGGAAACGCACTGCGACTACCTCCAGGTGTTCGCCGACGCCGGAGTCCCGGCCGGGCTCCTCGTCCTCGGAGCGGTGGCGTGCCTGCTGGCATCCGTCGGCCGTTTCGCGTGGCGATCGCGGTCCGCCGAGGCCGCGATCCTGCTCGCCCTGCTCGCCGCGGGGGCCGCGGCCGCCCTGACCTGGTTTCCGCTGCAGCGGCCGGTCACCGCGGTCCCGCTGCTGCTCGCGGCCGGGCGCGCGTGGCGGATCTCGGGCGATCACGAGGCCACGGAGGACCCGGCGTGAGGCTCGTGCGCGCCGCCGCCGTCGTCGGCCTCCTCGCCGCGCTCGTCCGGCCCGAGTTCTCGCGGTACGCCGCCGAGCGGCGCGTGGGTTACGCGACCACGGCCTTCCGGGCGCTGCTCGACCGCGCCTCCGATCCGGAAACCGCCCGCAACCTCGTCGGCGTCGGCCAGCTCGCGCTGACGACGACCGGCAGCCTGCCCGACGACCCGCGTCCCTGGATCCTCGCGGGCTCGTCCTACCTCGTGACGGGCCAGCCCGAGCGCGCCCTCGAGTTCTACCGCGAGGCCTTCCTGACCGGCGAGCGCGCCGAGATCGACCTCAACGTGGGCCGAGCCTACGCGATGCTCCAGCGCGCCGACAGCGCCGCCGCGGCGCAGCTGCGCGCGGGCTGGATCAGCCCCGAGATCCTCGAATCGCTGGCGCCCGCCGTGAAGGACCCGCTCGTCGCCGAGGTGGCGCGCCTGTCCGAAGAGCTGCGCCAGGGCCGCCTCGCGGCGCCGCCGCCGCTGCCGCCGGAAGAGCGGCGCTAACCGGCGGCCGGACCCGGGTCGCGGAAGATCCGGCTCGACCAGATCCCCCAGGCGTGCAGCTTGTAGAGCAGCATCGTCTTCAGGATCGCGAGTCCGTAGCGGACCGATGGGCCGAACGCGATCTGGGATGCCTCGTCGAAGTAGCGCGTCTCGATCGGGATCTCGCAGATGCGCAGGCCCTTGGCCATGCCCTGCGCGATGATCTCCGTGTCGAAGACGAAGCCGTCGGAGTTGGCTTCGACGTTGACCATCTCGAGATACCTGCGGCTGTAGGCGCGGAAGCCGCTGTGGTACTCGGTCAGGTAGATCAGGAACGTCGCGTTCTCGATCGCCGTGAGCAAGATGTTGCCGAGGTACTTCCACTTGGGCATGCCGCCCTGGATCGGCCGGCCGCCGAGCATGCGGCTGCCGAACGCCGCGTCATAGCCCCGGTCGAGGCCGTCGAGCAGGTGCGGGATGACCGTCGGGTCGTACTGGTGGTCCGGGTGGACCATGATGACGACGTCGGCGCCCCGCGCGAGGGCCGTGCGATAGCACGTCTTCTGGTTGCCCCCGTAGCCGCGGTTGCGCGGGTGCACGACGACGTGGATGCCGAGCCCCTTCGCGATCTCGACCGTGCGGTCGCGGGAGCAGTCGTCCACGAGAATGATGTCGTCGACGTGCGTCTGCGGCATGTCGGCGTACGTCCGCGCGAGCGTCTGCTCCGCGTTGTATGCCGGCATCACGACCGCGACCTTCCGGCCGCGCGGCGCGTCAGATCCCACGGCGCGTCAGGATGACCGGCATCGTGCGCAGCAGGATCGCGAGATCGAGAAATAAAGACCAGTTGTTCAAGTACGCAAGATCGTAACGCAACTTGATATCCGGCTCGCTCGAGTACTCGCCCGACACCTGCGCGAGGCCCGTCAGGCCCGGGCGCGCCGCGAGGCGCAGCGCGTAACCCGACACGGTCCCGGCGAACCGCACCGCGAATTCGGGCCGCTCGGGCCGCGGACCGACGAGGCTCATGTCGCCGCGCAGAACGTTCCAGAGTTGCGGAATCTCGTCGATCCGGGCGCCGCGCAGCGCGCGGCCCATCACCGTCACGCGCGGATCGTCCGGCACGGCGAGCACGGCGCCGGTCTCGATCTCGGCCCCTTTCCTCATCGTGCGCAGCTTCCAGAGCTCGAAGGGCTTGCCGTCGCGGCCCACCCGCTTCTGCCGGTAGAAGACGCCGCCCGGCGAAGTCCCCGCGACGAGCACGGCGGCCAGGGCCAGACCGGGCGCGAGCAGGAGCAGCGCGGCGGCGGACACGAGGATGTCGAACGCCCGCTTGAAGAAGCCCCCCGCACCCTCGAGCGGCCGCACGCGCGCCTCGAGCAGCGGCAGGTCGCCGACGATCCGGAATCGCAGCCGCCCGATCATCGTCTCGAAGGGCGACGGCCAGACGAGCAGGTCCGCGCGCCACGCCGGGGGAATGCGCTCCGGAATCTCGTCCCTCCACCACGCGGCCTCGGGCGTCACGATCACCTCGTCGATCTCCCGCGCCTCGACGATCGCGAGGAGGTCGTCGATCGGCCCGAGCACCGGCACGTCGGCCCGGCCCCCGTCCCCTTCGCCGAGGAGCCCGACGAGCTCCACCCCCGTCCAGGAGTGACGCCGGATCGTGTCGGCGATCAGCGCCGCGGCCGGACCGCTGCCGACGATCATGGCGCGGCGCCGGGGCTGCGGGAAGACCCGGTCGAGCGCCGTCCTCCACAGCGAAAGCGCGAGGCCGTTGCCGAGCAGGTAGAGGACGAGGACCGAGCGCGGAAACGAGTACGGCTGCGAACCAGGAAATACACCGACGAGAGCGTCGAGCAGCTCGAGGAACAGCGCCGGCAGGAGCAGGCGCGCGAGCGGCTCCCGAAACCGCTCGTGGTCGCGGTACAGGCCGAAGAGCCAGAGCGCCATGGCCTGCACCGCCGCCACGATCACGATGTTCCAGAAGGTGAAGCGCACGCTGCCCCGGGGCAGCAGGCCGAGCGTGCCGGGGATCGCGACGTGCGTGCGCAGGAAGAATCCCGCGTAGAGCGCCGCGGCCGCGATCACGAGGTCGCCCGCGAGGGCGACCATGCGGAACGCCGACGGGCGGCGGCGCGCCATCAGGAACGCGCCGTCCGCGCCCAGACCGGGCGCGCGTAGCCGGCGAGCCCCGCGGCCACGCCGAGCGCGAGCGCGACGTTCAACACGCCGAAATAATAGAGCCTCCCCGCGGGACCAGCGAGGCGCGGTTTGGCGCGGGCGACGGCGAGCAGCAGCCCCGCGCCGAAGAGCGCTGCCGCGCCGCACGGCGCGAGCGGCGGCGAGAAGAGCGCGGCGGCTGCCGCGCCGAGCGCGAGCAGGGGCGCGAGCCAGCGGGCCGCCTTGCGCGAAAGGAACGCGAGCGTCAGGAGCGGATGCGCGCCCGCCGCATAGAGCCACCGTTCGCGCCGCAACACCTGCCCGGCGCCGATTCCGATCCGCAAGCGCCGCGACACCTCGGCCGCCACGTCCCGCGCCGCATCCTCGCGCGCCACCGCCTCGCCCGCGAAGACGATCCGGCGCCCCTCCCGCGCGACCCGCACCGGGATCAGGAAGTCGTCCATCGAGGTCGTGTCCTGCGGCAGAGGCAGGATCCAGGCGCGCCGCGCGGCGTAAATCGCGCCGTTGGCGCCGAGGCAGATCCCGAGCGCGCCTTCGGCCTCCTTCATCCGCGTCTCGCGGTCCCAGAAGTCCGTCTCGGGCGTCTCGCGCGCCCCCGCCGCCCGCTCGAAGAGCAATCGCCCGCACGCCGCCCCGACGTCCGGATCGCCGAAGGCGCGCGCGAGCGCGGCCAGCGCCCCCGGCTCGAAGCGCGTGTTCGCGTCGGTGAAGACGAGAAGGTCGGCCCTCGAGGCGCCGACGAGGTCGTTGACGACCGCGGCCTTTCCGCGGCGCTCGGGAAACTCGACGACGCGCACCCTCTCCGAGCCCGCCGTCCGCGCGACGGCCGCCGTCCGATCCCGGCAGCCGTCGCAGCCGATCGTGACCGAGAGGTCCTCGACGCCGGACTGCGCCAGCAGGTTCTCGACGCGCGCCGCGATGACGAGCTCCTCGTCGGCCGCGGAGAGGACGACCTCGACGGAAAGCGCCGGGGCCGTCGCGGGTTCCGAGACGGGACCGAGCGCCGCCGCCCTGCCGCGAATCAGCGGCGGATAGACCACATACGACCACGCGAAGAGCGCCGCGGCGCCGAGCGCCAGGACGAGGGCGGCGGCCGTCATGCGCCGCCCGCCACGCGGCGCGCGAGCTCGCGCGCGAACTCCTCGCCGATCCGCTCCCAGTCGTACAGGGCCTCGACGCGGGCGCGCGCGGCCACCGCCTGCGGTGCGCGGCGGCGCGGTCGGCCAGAAGTCCCGCCACCGCCGCGGCAAATCCCGCCGGGTCCTCGCGCAGACGGATCTCGGTCCCGGGCGCGAACTCGAGTCCCTCGGCGCCGATCGGAGTCGAGACGACGGGCACGCCGGACGCCGCCGCCTCCAGCATCTTCAAGCGCGTTCCCCCGCCCGCGAGCAAAGGCACGACGGCGACGGCCGCCCTTGCCCAGTGCGACCGCGTGTCGTCTCCCTCGCCGAGCAAGGTCCAGCCCGGCGCCTCGAGGCCGAGCAGATCCGGCGGCGCGTCGCGTCCGAGGATCTCGACCCGCGCCGCGGGTCGCGCTCGCCGCAACGCGGGCCAGACCTCGGCGAGCAGCCAGCGCATGGCCTCCGCGTTGGGAGGCCAGGACAGGTCGCCGACGAAGAAGACGACCTCGTCCTCGGGAGCCTGCGCGCGCATGCGGTAGCGCTCGAGGTCCACCCCGTTGGCGACGACCACCGGCTCGGCGCGCGACCCGAGCCCGTGCAGGGCCGCGGCGTCGCGCCGTGAGACGCACGAGAGCCCTGCGGCGCCGGCCGCCAGCGCCGCCTCGAGCCGCCGGACGCGCGGCGCCTGGAGGCGCGCGAACCACGCCGCGGCGCCGCCCCGGGGGGCCGCGCCGATTCGCCGCCAGATCTCGGAATCGAGGTTGTGAAAATCGATCCAGGCCGGGCTCCCGGCCCCGAGCGCCGCCTTTCCGACGTGGTACGAGTGCGCGACGATCCAGGCCGGCCTTTCCACCGCGGAAGCGGCGGCCAGGCTCCTCGCGAGCCCGCGCGAACGATAGAGCAGCTCGGAGTACGCGCGCCCCCCGGCCAGGCTCGCGGCGACCGCAAGAGCCCGGCGCGGCCGGCGGGGCGCCTGGCGGATCCACTCGACGTTCACGTCGCGGGGGACATCTCCCCCGCCGTACGCGCGTTCGGGATCGAGCAGCGAGAAGGCGCGGACCCGGAAGTGCTCGGTCAGCGCCGCGAGGAGATGGTAGTTGCGGATCGCGAGGCCGTCGCGCGTCGGATGCGGCGGCCGTGGCAGGACGCTGAAGAGAAGCGGCTTCATCGCGAGCGCATTATGGGTGACGCCGGCGCGACAGCGCCGCGCGGTAGCGCATGCGCCGGGCACGGCCGCGCGCGCCGGGGGTCACGAGCGCCGCCGCGTACCGCACGGCCGCCCCGGCGTCGAGCACGAGGCCGGACACCGCCGCCGCCGCCCGACCGTGGTGCTTGCGCACGTACCGTACGAGGGAGGCGTGCAGCTGCCCGAAGAGCCGGTCGCCCCCCGAGCGGCCCCCCGCATGCGTGACCTCCGCCGCGGGTTCGTAGAAGAGCCGCCATCCCCGCTCGCGCCAGCGCGCCATCAGGTCCGTTTCCTCGGCGTAGAGAAAGAAGGCTTCGTCGAACCCGCCGACCTCGTCGAAGGCCTCGCGCCGCACGAGCAGGGCCGCGCCCATGAGGGCCTCGACCTCGCGCGCGCGCCCGTGGTCCTGGCGGGTGGCCGTGTGGCCCGAAAGCGGCGCGCGGCCGCCCGCGAGGAACGCGAGACCGGAGCTCTCGCAGAAGATCCTCCACGGGGTCGGAAGCCTCCGGATGGAGTCCTGCGGCGACCCGTCCGCGTTCCGAAGGCGCGGGCCCGCCGCGCCCACGCGCGCGCCGCGGTCGAGAACGTCCGCGAGCGCGGCGACCGCGCCCGCGCCGACGACGGCATCGGAGTTGAGGAACAGGAGGTAGGGCCGGCTCGTCTGGCGCGCTCCGCGGTTGCACGCCGCGCCGTACCCGCGGTTGGCGCTCTCCGTGAAGAGCCGCGCGCCCGGCGCCGCGCGCGCCAGGGCGTCGGCGACACGATCGCCCGAGGCGTTGTCCACGACGATGACCTCGGCCTCCGGAGCGGTCTGGACGACGGCCCGCGCCGCGGCGGCCGTTTCGGCGGGCGTGCGGTAGTGCACGATGACCGCCGCGACCCTGCCGGCGCTCATTCGCCCCAGAACTCCCCGCTCCACAGGCGGTCGAGAAAGACGCGCCAGGGCAGGATCTCGATGCCGTCCTCGGTCAGGCGCGGGCCCGGCTCGAGCGAGGCGACGACGCGGCGGCGCACCCCGGGCTGATCCACCGCGAGCTGGCGCAGCCCCTTCAGGTGGTCGGAGGTGACCCGCGAGACCGCCCTGGCCTCGATGGCGCAGCGCATGTCGCCGACGATGAAATCCACCTCGATCCCGCTCGCCAGGCGCCAGTACGCCAGCTCCATGTAGCGCTCCCGGTAGTGCGAGGCCGCGGTCAGCTCGTGGAAGATCCAGTTCTCGAACGCCTTCCCGAAGAGCTCGGACCCCGGCGTGAGGGTTCCGCGCCGCGCCAGCGTGTTGACCATGCCGACATCGGCCAGGAAGAACTTCGGCGCCCCGATCACGCGCCGCCTGGGCCGCTTCGTGAACGCCGGGAGGAACCGGCCCAGGCGCGTGTCGACGAGGATCTGGAAGTACTCGCGGGCCGTGGGGGCCGAGACCCCGCACTCGCGGGCGATCGTGGCGTAGTTGACGAGCTCGGCGTCGGTCAGCGCGACCGCCGTCAGGAAGTCGGAGAAGGCGCGCAGGCTGCGCGTCAGGCCCGACTGCAGCGCCTCCTCCTTCAGGTAGCTCTCGACGTAGGCGCGCAACGGCCTCGCCGGCGCGTCGGCGAGGTAGTGCCGCGGCAGGTACCCATGGTTCAGCATCCGGCAGAGGTCGAAGGGCCGTCCGATCTCGGCCGAAGTCAGGCCGAAGAGGTCGAACCGCGCGACGCGGCCGGCGGAAAGGTTCTCGGCCGACTGGCGGACCGATCGCGCGCTCGAGCCGGACATCGCGAAAACCCGCCCACGGTTCTCGACGAGCCAGCGGACCTCGTCGAGCAGCGGGACGACCTTCTGGATCTCGTCGATCACGACGACCGGGTCGGGCGGGCTGTGCTCGAGCACTTCCCGCAGCAGCGCGGGCCGCTCGCTGTAGCGCACGAAGTCTTCGGTCTTGGCGAGATCGATCCGGATGGCCTGCGGGTAGAGCGACTTCAACAGCGCGCTCTTGCCGGTCTGCCGGGGCCCCCAGAGAAAGAAAGACTCGCGCGGACGCTCGGGGAGCCGAACCAACCGGCGAAACATGCGGTTAAGAATATCATGATAATCGAAGGCGACGGTTACTACTGTTGCTAAACGCCGTGTGCAATGCCCGGCCCCGCCACGGCCCGGTGTATAACCGCGCCCATGCGATGGGAGGGTGAAAGACAGAGCGATCAGGTCGAGGACCGCCGGGGATTCTCGGGCGGCCGCGTCGCCATCGGCGGCTGCGCAACGCTCATCCTGGTCGTCGTCATCTCCCTTCTGACCGGCAGCAGCCCCCTGCGCATCCTGCAGATCCTGAACGGATCGTCGGATTCCGGCAGCGTCGCTGCCGCGCCCTCCGGCGGATCACCGGCCGGTCCGGAGGCCGACGACAAGGAGAAGCGCTTCGTCTCCGCGATCCTCGCCGATACCGAGGACACGTGGACGTCCATCTTCGCCGCGTCGGGCCAGCGCTACGAGCTGCCCAAGCTCGTCCTCTTCACCGACCAGACCCCGACCGCCTGCGGCTACGGCTCGGCGGCGCAGGGCCCGTTCTACTGCCCGCGCGACCGGAAGGTCTACCTCGACCTCGGATTCTTCGACGAGCTGTCCAGGCGCTACGGCGCCCCGGGAGACTTCGCGCGCGCCTACGTGATCGCGCACGAGATCGGCCACCACGTGCAGCAGCAGCTCGGCATCGCCGACAAGGTCGACGACCTGAGCCGCGGCTCGCGGGAGGACGCGAACCAGCTCTCCGTTCGTCTCGAGCTGCAGGCCGACTGCTTCGCGGGGGTCTGGGGCAACCGCGGCGCGCGCAAGGGACTCCTCGAGCCCGGGGATGCCGAAGCCGGGCTGCGAGCGGCCGCCGCCATCGGCGACGACCGGCTCCAGCGCATGTCCACGGGCCGCGTCCAGCCGGAGTCCTGGACGCACGGTTCGTCGCAGCAGCGCGTCGAGTGGTTGAAGCGCGGGCTCACGTCCGGAGACCCGGGCGCGTGCAAGACCTTCGAGGGGATCTTCTAGTGGCCGGCGGCTAGTTGACGGCCCGTTCGCCGCGGGGGATGCGGCGGTAGGGAACCATCCGCGGACCGGAAGGGCCGCATCCCCGGGCTTCGACCGCGGCGGCCGGCGCGGCGCACGGATCCGGGATCGCGAGCAGCGTGTCGGGGGGCGCGAAGAACCGGTCGACCAGCTCCAGCAACGGCAGGGCGAAGGCGCGGCGCGTCACGATCCCGTCGGCGCCCGCCTCCCGCATGGCCGCACGCAGCCCGGCCGGGACCACGTCGGCGACCATCACCACGCGGGGCGGCGCCGGCCGGGCCTTGAGACGCCGCAAAAGGTCCAACCCCGCCACCGACGAGCCGCCGAGGTCCAGCAGCACGAGGTCGGGCCTGTGGCGCGCGGCCCGGCGAATCGCCTCCGGCCCCGGGCGCACGAGCGCCACCATTTCCATGGCCGGCTCGGCCATCAGGGCCAGGCTCGCGGCCCAGCGCGCATCGGCCTGGCCGTCGATGACGAGCACACGGATGCCGACCGGGGACGTCTGGCCGCTGATGTCGATCCGCACGCCTGAACATCATCTCGCCCAAGACCGCCCGCGCGCCATCGGGCAAACACCTGAGTCGTCAGCGATCCGGGTGGATCAGCCCCACGCGCATGGCGTAACGGACGAGGCCCGCGACGTCGTGGATCCCCAGGCGCTGCATGAGCTGGGTCCGGTGGGTCTCGGCGGTCTTGACGCTCAGGCCGAGGACCGCGGCGATCCCCTTCGTCGAGTGCCCCTCGGCGATCAGCTGGAGGACCTCGCGCTGCCGCGGCGTGAGCATCTCGAGCGCGGTCGGCCCGTCCGTCCCTGCCCCGTTGGCCCCGGCGGCGATACGCCCCGACACGCCGGGCGACAGGAAGGGCTGCCCCCGCGCGACCGCGCGGATCGCGGCCTCCAGCTCGGAGGTTCCGCCATCCTTCAACAGGTACCCTGCCGCCCCGGCGCGCAGGGCCCGCGCCACGTATTCCTCGTTGGAGTGCATCGAAAGAATGATGACCCTCGTCGCGGGCCATCGTTCCGCGATGCGCGCGGCGGCCTCGAGTCCGTTCATGCCCGGCATCGTGATGTCGAGGATGGCGACGTCGGCCGAAGTCCTTTCCAGGATGGTCAGCGCCTCCCGGCCGTCACCGGCCTCCCCGACCACTTCGATGTCGGGCACGGAGGCGAGCAGCGACCGGATCCCGGCGCGCACGAGCGCGTGGTCCTCGGCCAGCAGGAGGCGGATCGGCGCATTCATTCGGCACGCCCCGACGGGAACTGGGCGTGGACGACCGTGCCGCGCGCGGGCTCGGACTGCACGGTGACCCGGCCGCCGAGAAGGCGCGCCCGTTCGCGCATCCCGTGCAGACCCAGGCTGGCGTCGGCGCCGGATCGCTCGAAGACGCGGGCCACGTCGAAGCCCTTCCCGTCGTCGCTGACCGCCAGGCGCACCTGCCCGCCCTCCTGGCGAACCTCGAGCCGGACAACGCTGGCGCCGGCGTGCCGGGACACGTTCGTCAGGGCCTCCTGGGCGATGCGGAAGCAGGCGGTCTGGACCTCGGACGTCGCGTCGATCTCCGGGTCCGCCGCGAACCGCGCTTCGAAGCCGCCGCGCGCGGACTGCTGGTCGAGGTACCATCGAAGCGCCGGCACGAGGCCGAGGTCGTCGAGCAGCGAGGGACGCAGGGCGACCGACATGTTGCGCACCTGATCGAGGGCCTCGTCCACGATCAACGTGCTCTCCTCGATGCGGCTGCGCGCGTCGGCGCTGCCGGCGCGGGACTGGGCGGCCTGGAGGCTGATCTTCACGGCCGTGAGGGCCTGGCCGATCTCGTCGTGCAGCTCGCGGGCGATGTGGCTGCGTTCGGTCTCCTGGGCCTCGATGAGCCGGCGCGACAACTGCCGCAGCCGCTCCCGGGAGAGCTTGAGCTCCGATTCGGCCTTCTGCGTTTCGGTGATGTCGGTCGAGACCACCAGGGCCGCCACCACATTTCCGCCCTTGCGCAGGGGCCCCACGCGGCACCGGAACGAGCGCGGCGGGCCGCCGTCGACCACCCAGCCGGTCTCGTACGTGACGCGCATCCCGGAACGAAACACCTGGTCCAGCATGCCGCGAACGCGCTCCCGGTCGGCGGCCGGGATGAAGTCGTACGCGTTCTTTCCGACGAACGTGGACACGTCGTGCCCGGGCGCCGCCCGGTTCAGAAACCAGATGCGCCCGTCGGGACCGAAGGTCGAGATGAAGTCCGGGGCGTTCTCCACGAGGGAGCGGAACTGTTCCTCCGACTCGCGGAGTTTTTCCTCCATGTTGCGCCGTTGCGTGATGTCGTTGGACGTGACCATCACGGCCCGTACGCGCCCGTCCTCCATCAGGGGCGCGACGGAACACCGGTACCACGTCGCGGCGCCGTGGACGCCCATGCCCCGGATCTCGTACGCTCCCGGCAGACCGGCCCGGAAAACCTCGGCGATCGTGCTGCGGATGGTCTCGTGGTGCTCGGGAGCCGAATACTCGTAGACCGTCGTGCCGATCATGCTGACGGCATCGAACCCGGGGGCCGACCGATTGAGGAAGAGGAAGCGGCCTGCCTCGTCGAACGTGCAGATGAAGTCCGCCGCGCTTTCGACGAGCGAACGGTACTTCTCTTCGGAATCCCGGAGACGGTCCTCGATGTGCTTGCGCGCCGTGATGTCGCGCGCGATGCCGACGACGCCGGCCACGCGCCCGCCGGCGTCGCGAAATGGCCCGAGCGTGGTCAGAAAGGTCTGCTCGCCCCCGGGCGTCCGAAACCGCTCCTCGAGCGTACGCGCCTGGCCGCTCGCGATCACGGCCCGGTCCGCGGCGCGCGCCGCGGGCCACGCATCGGGCTCGAGCAGCTCCAGGTCCGTCCGGCCGACGATGTCCCCCGCGGGCACGCCGAGGATGCCGGCGGCCACGGGATTGACCATCAGGTAGCGGCCCGCGAGATCCTTGACAAAGACGCGGGCCGCCATCCCGGAGAAGAGCGCTTCGAGCAGGTTGAGCGAGCGCCGCTCCTCGCCACGCGCCGCCTCGCGCTCCACGACGGCGGCGGCGAGCATCAGCGCCGTGGCGCCCGCGAGCGCGTCGAAGGCGAGCACGTGATAGATGCTGCCCCCCATGGGCCCGGCGCCCGGACGGGATCGGCCCCCGAAATACACGCTCGCGGCCGATATCAAGAGGCTCGCCGACGCCGCCATGCGCGTTCCGCCGCGCAGCCCCGCCCACACGAGGACCGGGAAAACCGCATACGGAAACGGGTAGCCTTTTCCGAACACCACGAGGACGACGACCGCAAGGGTCGCCAGCAGGGCCGCCCTCTCCGTCGGCCCGGCGGCGCCGCGCAGGGGACGGGGCCGGCAGAACCACGTCAACACCACGGGCGCCACCAGGATCACACCAGCGGCATCGCCGAAGCACCAGGTCAGCCAGCGGCTCTGCACCCCCGCGGCCGCAATGACTCCGCCCGCCAGCAGAGAGGCGGTTCCCACGGTTGCCGAGACCGGCGCGAACAGGACCGCGGCGAAGAGCAGCGCGGCCACGTCCCGCGAATGGTCGAGCGAGTTGCTGATTCGAAAGCGGCGCAGCAGCCAGACGGCCGCGACGCATTCCAGCGCATCGCCGAGCCCCACTCCGACGGAGGGCAGGATCGGGGTATGCGTCAGCCAGTTCGCCAGAAACGATCCGACGGCGATGCCGGGCCAAAGGGCGGGCCCCCGCAGCAGGAGCACCGCGAGCGCGATGCCGGTCGGGGGCGAGATCGCCGTGATGTTGTTCATGGCGAAGCCGAGCCCGAGGATTGCCCAGGCCGCGGCGAGGTAGATCCCCGCCAGGGCGGCCATCTCCCCGTAGCGACGAACTCGGCGAAGTTGCACGGACTTCAGCCCCTTTTGTGAGGCATCACAGCACATCCCCGGGGCGCCGCGGAAACAAAAAAAGAGCCCCGGCTTGCGCCGGGGCCCGCGTTCGACGATGGACGTCTAACGTCTTGAGTCTTGCTTCCTCAGTACATTCCGCCCATGCCGCCCGGCATGCCGCCGCCTCCGGCCGGGGCCTTCTCCTTCTCCTTGATCTCGGAGACGAGGGCCTCGGTCGTCAGCATCAGGCCGGCCACCGACGCCGCGTTCTGCAGCGCGTTCTTGGTGACCTTCGTCGGATCGATGATCCCGGACTTCAACATGTCCTCGATCTTCTCGGTGTTGGCGTTGTAGCCGAAGTTGGCGCCCTTGGTCTTGAGCTCGTTGATGATCACCGAGCCCTCGCCGCCGGCGTTGGCCACGATCTGGCGCGTCGGCTCCTCGAGCGCGCGGATCACGATCCGCGCCCCGATCTTCTCGTCGCCGGTCAGTTCGTTGGCCTTCTTCGTCACGGCGTCGATCGAGCGCAGCAGCGCCACGCCGCCGCCCGGGACGATCCCTTCCTCGACGGCCGCCTTGGTCGCGTGCATCGCGTCCTCGACGCGCGCCTTCTTCTCCTTCATCTCGGTCTCGGTGGCCGCGCCGACCTTGATCACGGCGACGCCCCCGACGAGCTTGGCCAGCCGCTCCTGGAGCTTCTCGCGGTCGTAGTCCGAGGTGGTTTCCTCGACCTGCGCCCGGATCTGCTTCACGCGGCCCTGGATGGCCTCCTGCTTCTTCTTGGAACGGTCGTCCACGACGATCGTCGTGTTGTCCTTGTCCACGGTGACCTTCTTCGCGTCGCCGAGGTCCTCCCACTTGACGCTCTCGAGCTTGATGCCGAGGTCCTCGGAGATGAGCTTGCCGCCCGTCAGGATCGCAATGTCCTCGAGCATGGCCTTGCGGCGGTCGCCGAAGCCCGGCGCCTTGACCGACGCAACCTGCAGCGTGCCGCGCAGCTTGTTGACGACGAGCGTCGCGAGCGCCTCGCCCTCGACCTCTTCGGCGATGATCAGCAAGGGCTTGCCCTGCTTGGCGATCTGCTCGAGGATCGGGAGCAGGTCCTTCATGTTGGAGATCTTCTTCTCGTACAGGAGGACCTTGGCGTTCTCGAGGATGCACTCCATCCGCTCGGCGTCGGTGATGAAGTACGGCGAGAGGTAGCCGCGGTCGAACTGCATGCCTTCGACGACTTCGAGCGTCGTCTCGAGGCCCTTGGCCTCCTCGACCGTGATCACGCCGTCCTTGCCGACCTTGTCCATCGCCTCGGCGATGATCTTGCCGATCTCGGAGTCGTTGTTCGCGGAAATCGTGCCGACGTGGGCGATGTCCTTGCCCTCGACCGGCTTGGAGAGCTTGTCGAGCGAGTCGACGGCGGCCCGGACGGCCTGGTCGATGCCGCGCTTCAACTCCATCGGGTTGGCGCCCGCGGTGACGTTCTTGATGCCCTCGCGGTAGATCGCCTGGGCGAGCACCGTGGCGGTCGTCGTGCCGTCGCCGGCGACGTCGGAGGTCTTCGAGGCGACCTCGCGGACCATCTGGGCGCCCATGTTCTCGAGCGAATCCGCAAGCTCGATCTCCTTGGCGACCGTGACGCCGTCCTTGGTGACGGTCGGGGAGCCGAACTTTTTCTCGATGACGACGTTGCGGCCCTTGGGGCCGAGCGTCACCTTCACTGCATCGGCGAGCTTGTTGACGCCGTGGAGCACGCGCTGGCGCGCCTCCTCACCGTAAATGATCGTTTTTGCTGCCATTGTCGTTACTCCTTACTTCCCTTCGACGACCGCGAGCACTTCGTCCTCGCGAAGGATCAGGTGCTCTTCGTCGTCGATCTTGATTTCGGTACCGGCGTACTTGCCGATGAGGATGCGGTCGCCCTTCTTGACGTCCAGGGGAAACTGCTTCCCGTCCTCGTTGACCTTGCCCTTGCCGACGGCGACGACTTCCGCCTCCATCGGCTTCTCCTTGGCGGTATCCGGGATGATGATCCCGCCCTTCTTCATCTCACCCACCTCGAGACGCTTGACCAGGATCCGATCGTAGAGTGGCCGAACTTTCATGAACTTCCTCCTTGAAGTTGTGTTGCCTGTGTGGCCCCGTTTTCCGGGGGAACTGCATACTAGCACTCCTCTATGACGAGTGCTAGCAGGCGGGCATGTCGGCCCGACGACGCATCCATAAACACCTGTAAATAATGGGCTTGTGTATGATGGCCCGCCGCTCCGTGCTATGGTTCCGATCCATATGGGCGCCCTTTCCGGCAAGCGCATCCTGATCACGGGCGGGCTCGGCTTCATCGGGTCGAACCTCGCGCGACGCCTGCTCTCCGAGGGCGCAGCCGTGACCCTCTGCGACGCGATGATCGAGGGCTACGGCGGCAATCCGGCCAACGTCCGGGAGATCCGCGGCGACGTCGCGATCGACACCGCCGACGTCCGCGACGCCGCCGCCATGGAGCGCCTCGTGGACGGACAGGACGTCGTTTTTCACCTGGCGGCGCAGGTCTCCCACGTCATGTCGCTCTCGAACCCGTATCCCGACATCGACATCAACATCAAGGGCACCGCCGTCCTGCTCGAAGCCTGCCGCAAGGTCAACCCGCAGGCGCTCGTCGTGCGCTCGGGCACCCGAGGCCAGTACGGGCCGGCCGTCAAGCTGCCGGTCTCGGAAACGACCCCCTCGAACCCGCGCGGCATCTACGAGATCTCGCAGCTCTCGGCCGAGATGATCTGCCGCACCTACACGCGCATCCACGGGATCCGGACCGTGCCCCTGCGCTTGACGAACGTGTACGGCCCGCGGGGCCAGATGAAGCACTCGCAGTTCGGCGTCGTGAACTGGTTCGTGCGCCTCGCCCTCGAAGGCAAGCCGATCCCCATCTTCGGCTCCGGAAAGATCCTGCGCGACTTCCTCTACGTCGACGACTGCGTGGAGGCGCTCCTCGCCGCCGCCGCGGAGCCGCGAGCGGTCGGCGAAGTCCTGAACGTCGGACACGACCGGCCCTCGACCTTTCTCGAGGTCGGCGAGCTCTTGCGGGAAATCCTTCCCGGAACGCGCCTCGAATTCACCGACTTCACCCCGGAGCGCAAGGCGCAGGAGCCCGGAGACTTCGTCTCCGACATCACCAAGATCCGCGGCCTCCTCGGCTGGGAGCCGAAGACGAGCCTGCCAGACGGACTCGCCCGGACGGTCGACTTCTACCGGGACCGCCGCGGCGACTACTTCTGACGCGCCACCGGCTCGATCCGGTAAGCTAGCCGCAGTTCATGATCTCGATACACCCCTCTGCCCTCGTGGCCTCGAAGGAGGTCGGTGACGGCACGCGGATCTGGGCGTTCGTCAACGTCCTCGCCGGAGCCCGCATCGGCCGCGACTGCAACATCTGCGACCGGTGCTTCATCGAGAACGACGTCGTGCTCGGCGACCGCGTGACGGTCAAGTGCGGCGTTTCGCTCTACGACGGGCTCGTGCTCGAGGACGGAGTGTTCGTCGGACCCGACGTCACCTTCTCGAACGACCCGCGGCCGCGCAGCGGGAGGCACATCGACAACTACCCGCGGACCCTCGTGCGCGAAGGCGCGAGCCTCGGCGCGGGGGCGATCCTGCTGCCCGGAATCACGGTCGGCCGCTTCGCGATGGCCGGCGCGGGTTCCCTGCTCACGCGCGACGTTCCGGATTTCGCGCTCGTCTACGGCAGCCCGGCGCAGGTGCACGGCCACGTGTGCCGGTGCGGCAACACGCTCCGGTTCGAGAACGGCGGCACGACCTGCTCCTGCGGACGGCGCTACGCGCGCGACGCGTCCGGCGAGGTCACCGAGGCGGCATGAGCCGGGGCGCCGCCGGGCTCGTCGCCCCCATCGTGGCGTTCGGCGCCCTGGCCGACGACTACCGCGGCAAGCGGGCCGCGATCGACGCGGCGATCGCCCGCGTGCTCGAGCGCGGCTGGTTCGTTCTCGGCGAAGAGGTCGCCCGCTTCGAGGAGGAGTTCGCGCGGGCGATCGGCGTCGCGCACGTCGTCGCCTGCGCCAACGGCACCGAGGCGATCGCGCTGGCGCTTTCGGCCGCCGGCGCGACGCGGGAAGACGAGGTCATCCTTCCGGCCAACACGTGCACCGCGACGCTCGCCGGCGTCCGGCAGGCCGGCGCATGGCCCGTCCTCGCCGACGTGGATCCGGACACCCTGACGCTCGACGCGGCCTCGGCCGGGCGGGTCACCGGCCCCGCGGCGAAGTTCCTGCTGCCCGTCCACCTGTACGGAGGCGTCGCCGACCTCGAGGGCCTCGGCGCGCTCGCCCAACGGCGCCGGCTCACACTCGTCGAGGACTGCGCGCAGAGCCACGGCGCGCGGCTTTCCGGGGCGGCGACGGGGGGTTCGGGCGGACGGCCGCCTTTTCCTTCTACCCGTCCAAGAACCTGGGCGCCTATGGCGACGGCGGCGCCGTCGCGACGGGAAACGCCGGCGTCGCGGAAGAGCTCAAGCGCCTGCGCCAGTACGGCTGGAGCCGGCGCGACTATGCCGAGCGCGAGGGCTGGAACTCGCGCCTGGACGAAATCCAGGCGGCCATTCTGCGCGCGAAGCTGCCCTTCCTCGAGCGCGAGAACGGGCGGCGGCGTGAAATCGCGGATCGGTACGACGCCGCCTTTGCCGGCCTGCCGCTCACGCTCCTCCGATCGCGCCCGGGCTCGACGCCCGCGCGCCACCTCTACACGGTGCGCCTGCCGCGCCGCGACGCCCTTCGCGAGCACCTCGCCGCGCGCGGCGTCGAGACCGGGATCCACTACCCCGTGCCGCTCCATCTGCACCCGGCGTACGCCTTCCTCGGCCACCGGAGAGGCGACTTCCCCGTCTCCGAGGCCGCGTCCGACACGACCGTCTCGCTGCCGATCTATCCCGGCCTCGTGGACGCGCAGGTGGACGCCGTGATCGCCTCCGTCCGCGACTTCTTCGAGTCCGGGCGATGACCCGAGAGCTCGTCTCGGTCGTCGTCCCCGTCTATTTCAACGCGGAGAGCCTCCCACGGCTGGCCGAGCGGCTCCAGAAGGTCGCGCAGGCCGCCGATCACGACGTCGAGGTCCTGTTCGTGGACGACGGCTCGGGCGACGACTCGTGGACCGCCATCGCCGCGATCGCCCGCAAATGGCCGGCCGCTCGCGGGCTGCGGCTCACGCGCAACTTCGGGTCGCAGATGGCGATCATGGCGGGCCTGCGAGAGGCGAAGGGCGAGGCCGTGGCGGTGCTTTCTGCCGACCTCCAGGAGCCGCCCGAGCTGCTTGCCGAGATGGTCGCCGCGTGGCGCCGCGGCGCGACGGCCGTCCTCGCCGTGCGCCGCAGCCGCCCGGAAGGCTTCGCGACGCGAGCGGCCGCCGGCTTCTATTACCGCATGCTGCGCCGCCTCGCTTTCTCGCAGATGCCGGCCGGCGGATTCGACTGCTTCCTGATCGGCCGGCCGGCCGTCGACTTCCTGGTGGAGGCCGGCGAGGTCCACACCTCGCTGCCGGGCCTCATCCTCTGGGGCGGATTTCCGACCGCGCTCGTGCCGTACGACCGCGTCGCCCGCGAAGACGGCGAGTCGCGGTGGACGTTCACGAAGAAACTCAAGTACTTTCTCGACGCCGTCATCTCGTTCTCGTACGCGCCCCTGCGCTGGATGTCGGTGGCGGGAGCCGTCCTGGCACTGTTCGCCTTCGGCTACGCCGTCTTCCTCGTCGCGTACAAGGTGGTCCACGGCCTGCCGATCCAGGGCTGGACCTCCCTCATGGTGGCGCTGGCCTTCTTCTCGGGCGTGCAGCTCGTCTCCCTCGGGATCCTCGGCGAGTACCTCTGGCGCACGCTCGACGCCGCGCGGGCCCGCAAGGGATTCCTCGTCAGGGATCGGACCAGCACCCCGGTGCCGTAGGGGCGGCCCTCGCGGCCGCCCGCCGTTCAGACGGGCAGGCTCTCCAACACCGCCTCCGCCACCCGCTCGATCTCCCCGTCCGTCAGCTCCGGGAAGACGGGCAGCGCGAGCACTTCCTTCGCCGCGCGCTCGGCCTGCGGGAAGTCTCCCTCGCGGCCGCCGAGCGCCGCAAAACAATTCTGGAGGTGCAGCGGCACGGGATAAAACACCGAGCTCGCGACGCCGCGCTCGGCCAGGCGCTTCTTCACGCCGTCGCGGTCAGCCACGCGCACGACGTACTGGTGGTACGTGTGCCGTCGACCGGGAGCCTCCGCCGGCAGCACGATCCGCTCCGCGCGCACGGCGCCGGCCATGAGCTCGGCGTACCGGCGCGCGATCGTCCGCCGGCGCTCGTTCCAGGCCGCGAGGCGCGGCAGCTTGGCATTCAGAACCGCCGCCTGCAGCGCGTCGAGCCGGAAGTTGCCGCCCACGCGGTCGTGGAAGTAGGTCGCCGACGAGCCATGGAGGCGCAGGCTCTTCAGCAGCGCCGCCGTCGCGTCGTCCGCGGTCGCCACGGCGCCAGCGTCCCCGGCCGCGCCGAGGTTCTTCGTCGGATAGAAGGAAAACGCTCCCATCGCGCCCATCGTCCCGGCGGCCCGTCCCCCGTACGTCGCCCCGATGGCCTGGCAGGCGTCCTCGACGACCGGGATCCCCCGCCGCGCCGCGATCTCGAGGATCGGGGTCATGTCCGCGCACTGCCCGTAGAGGTGCACCGGCTGGATCGCCTTCGTGCGCGGCGTGATCGCCGCCTCGAGCTTCGCCGGATCCATGTTGAAGGTGCCGGGCTCGATGTCCACGAAAACCGGCTTTGCATTCAACCGTGCGACGACGCCCGCGGACGCGAAGAAGGAGAACGGAGACGTCACCACCTCGTCGCCCGGTCCGACGCGGAGCGCCATGAGCGCCACGAGCAGGGCGTCCGTGCCCGAGGACACGCCGACGGCGTGCCGGATCCCGAGCATCGCGGCCAGCGCGTTCTCGAATGCCGCGTTCGCCGGCCCGAGGACGAAGCGCCCGGTCGCGAAGACTTCCTCGACCGCGCGGGCCACGTCGCGCTTCAGATCCGCGTCGTACCGGTTCAGGTCGAGGACGGGTACGGGGGCTCGCTCGGGAGGGCTCACGCGCGTGGAATTGTATCCGGCGCGCCGTGTAACCGATCCCCGATTCTGGGCGTTTAGCGTTTCGAGGGAGACAGGATGAAATTCCCGTTGAACGGCCGGGCACTCGCGCTCTTCAGCCTCGCCATCGCGACGAGCCTCGCCCTGCGCGCGCTCGACATGCCGAACTTGAGCGGCACCTGGCAGCTCGACAAGAACGCGAGCGACGATCCGAGGAAAGTCATGGAAGAAGCCCGCGCCGCGGCGCCCGGCGGCGGAGGCTCCGGCGGAGGCGGAGGACACGGCGGCGGAGCCGGCCACGGGCACGGCGGTGGCGGTTCCGGCGGGATGGGAGGGATGGGATCGTCGGGCGGTTCCGGCGGCCGGCACGGTTCGGGACCTGGAAGCGGCGAACCGAACGCGCCCGGCCCGGACCCCGAGATGCTGGCCGCGCTCGAGACGCTCACGATCTCTCATTCCGAGCCGAAGCTCACGATCACGGACGCTTCCGGGCGCGAGCGCGTCGTCTTCACGGACGGACGCGTGATCGAGGAGGAACGCTCCCACGGCGGCAAGACGAAGGTCGCGGCGCAATGGAAGGACGGGCACATCGAGATCGTCTCGAAGCCGGAGACCGGCGCCAGGGTGACGGAAGCCTTCTCGATCACGGCCGACGGCTCGCACCTCACCGTGACGACGAAGATGGAGGGCGGACGCATGGGCACCGTGACCATCCGGCGGATTTACGACGTCGTGAAGCCGTCCGCGGCACCCGCGGCTCCGGCGAAGCCGGCCGGCTAGCGGACGACCGCGCGCGGCCGTTCCCGGCGAAAGAGATGCGCCGTGAAGCCGTCGCAGCGGTCGTCGGGAAAGAGGCGGAACTTCGCGCCGTCGACGAACGGCGCGAGCGCGGGAGCGGCATCGATCGGGGCGAGCGCGAGATCGGGCTCGCCCGCGAGCACCCGCTCGACGACGCGTTCGTTCTCCTCTTGCTCGAGACTGCAGGTCGAGTAGAGCAGGTAGCCGCCCGGAGCGAGCAGGCGGGCGGCAGCCGAAAGGGCGCCGGTCTGGGCCCCGGCGAGCCGATCGATCGCCTCGGCGGTGACGCGGTAGCGGATCTCCGGATTTTTGCGCAGCGTTCCGGTGCCGCTGCACGGGGCGTCGAGAAGGATTCGGGCGAAGCGGCCGTCCGCCAGGGGAAACGCGCCGAAATCGGCGGCGAACGCACGTACCTCGGGAACACCGAGGCGCCGGACGTTTTCCACGACGCGCCCGAGGCGCCGGCGGGAGCGGTCGAGCGCTGCCGTCCAGCGCACGCGGCCGTGGGCGATGGCAGAGAGGGACTTACCTCCGGGCGCCGCGGCGAGGTCGACGAGCAGGTCGCCCTCGGGGAGGAGGAGCGGGAGGAGCTGCGAGCCGACGTCCTGGACGCTGAAGTGGCCGGCGGCGAGAAGCGGCGAGCGCAGCGGATTGCCCTTGAGCACCGTCAGCGCGAGCGGGGCGAGCGGTGAGAGCTCCGTTTCGACGCCCTCGGACGCGAGCGCTCCGCGCAAGGCGTCACGGTCCGTCTTCCTCGGATTCGTCAGCAGGTCGATACGCGACGGCGCGTTGTCGGCGGCGAGGACGCGCTGCGTGATCTTGGGGCCAAACCGCGAGAGCCAGCGTTCGACGAGGAACGCGGGATGGGAGTAGTGGCGGGCCAGTTGCGCGGCGACCACCCCCTCACCCGGGCCCTCTGCCCCCGACGGGGGGAGAGGGGGTGGTGGAGATGGAGGTGGCAGCAACAGGACGTTGCGGAGGACTCCGTTGACCAGCTTCGCCGCGCCCTCGCCCCCCGCCGCGCGGGCCTGGTCCACGGCGGCGTTGACGGCGGCGTACTGCGGGATCCGGTCGAGGTGGCGCACCTGGTAGAGCGCCACTTCCATGATCTCGCGCAGGCCGGGGATGAGCTTCTGCATCGGGATGCGGCAGGTGCCGGCGATCTCGGCGTCGAGCGCGGTCTTCCACCGCAGGACGCCGAGGACGAGCTCGCGCAGCAGATCCTGGTCGGCCGGCGAGAGGTCCCGCGAGAGCTCCCCGACGAGCGGAGCGGCGTTGCGGGAATTCTCGAGGACGCCGCGCAGGGCCTCGACCGAGCGCGTGCGGGCCGTCGCCGCGGCCGGCGGCTTGCCGCGCGTCACCGCGGGCTTTCGAAGCGGGCCGGCAGCGCGATGGAGCGGGCGAACTCGGCGCCCGTGACCGGCTTTTTCCCGGCGCGCTGCAGGCGGTCGAGCTGGAGCACCGTGCCCTCGCCCGCCGAGACGAGCAGGACGCCGCCCTCGAGCCTCAGGACGCCGGGTTCCCCCGCGATCGCCCCCGAGTACGGCACCGCGTCGAGGATCTTGAGGCGCTCGGCGCCGAGGAACGTGTGCAGGCCGGGCCACGGTGTGTACGCCCGGAGCCGCCGCGACAGCTCCTCTGCGGAAAGGGTCCAGTCGGCGGCGCCGTCCTCGCGCCGGATGGGCCGGCAGAACGAGGCCGCCCCCTCCTGCGGGCGCGCGGAGAGCGAGCCGGCCGCGAGGCCCGAGAGCGTCTCGACGAGCAGCTCGCCCCCGAGCGAGGCCAGGCGCGACGAGAGCTCGCCCGCGGTCTCCCGCTCGCCAATGCGCACCCGCCTCTCGAGGTAGACCGGCCCGGTGTCGAGCCCTTCTTCCATCCGCATCGTGCCCACACCGGTCTCGGTGTCTCCCGCAAGAATCGCCGCCTGGACCGGCGAGGCACCGCGGTGGCGCGGCAGCAGCGAGGCGTGCACGTTCACGCAGCCGAGGGGCGGCAGCCGCAGGATCTCGGCCGGGAGGATTCGCCCGAAGGCGACGACGGCGATCGCGTCGGGCCGCGCCGCTTCGAGCGCCGCCAGAAACTGCGCGATACCCCGGACGACGGCCGGCTTCTCGGCCGGGATGCCGCGCTGCGCCGCAAGCGCGCCGACCGCGGACGGCCGGAGCTCGGCGTGGCGGCCGACCGCACGGTCGGGCCGGGTGACGACGAGCGGCACCGTGAAACCCGCGTCGCCGAGCGCTCGCAGCGAGGGCACGGCAAAGTCCGGCGTGCCGAAGAAGACGACGCGAAGAGCGATGGTCATGGGTGGTGCCGTTCGCCGGCTCGGGACGTCAGAGTAGCGGCTTCTCGAGCGGATCCCCGGAGCCGTCCGCCGGAGGCGCGGGCGGCGCCTGGGCCGCCGGGTGGCGGATCTTCCAGAGCCGGCGCGCGGCGACGAGACCCAGGCCGACGAAGAAGGCGAGCGCCACCGCGTTGACGATGCCGAAGATCGCCCAGACGCGCGGCCACGCATTGGCGTATCCCCACAGGAAAATGCACAGGAACAGGAGCAGCGCATAGATCGTCGCCACGATCGTGCGCCGCTGCTCGTGCTCCGGGTTCCACGGCGGATCGAGGAAGCCGAGGCCGCGCGCAAGCCGGTAGACCCCGTACACGAGGAACGGCGCCACGACGAACGCCAGCACGAGCGAGCGCATCGCGCGGGTCATCGCGGCTGCCGGTCCACTTCCGCGAAGTAGTCTTCGGCGACGAGGACCTCGCGCGGCTTGGAGCCGCGCGGCGGCCCGAGCAGTCCGTCGCGCGACATCATGTCGATGAGCTTGCCGGCGCGCGAGAAGCCCACGCCCATGCGGCGCTGCAGGAACGAGATCGAGGCCATCTTCTCCCGCACCACGAGCCGCGCGGCCTCGTCGTACAGCGGGTCGGTCTCGTCGCCGCCGTCCTCGCGCGAGACGGACTCACTGCGGTCCTTCGTGATCTCCTCGTCGAACTGGGGCTTGGCCTGCTTCTTCAGGAATTTCACGAGCTGCGCCGTCTCCTGGACCGAGATGTACGCGCCGTGCACGCGCTTCAACCGCGAGGTCCCGGGCGGCAGGAAGAGCATGTCGCCGCGGCCGAGCAGCCGCTCCGCGCCGTTGCCGTCGAGGATGACACGAGAGTCGATCTTGGACGACACCTTGAAGGCGATGCGCGAGGGCAGGTTCGCCTTGATGACGCCGGTCAGCACGTCGACCGAGGGCCGCTGCGTCGCCACGACGAGGTGGATCCCGACGGCGCGCGCCTTCTGGGCGATGCGCACGATCGACTCCTCGACGTCCTTGGGCGCCGTCATCATGAGGTCGGCGAGCTCGTCGATGATGATCACGATCAGCGGCATCGGCTCGAGCTTGATGTCCGGATCCTCCGGGTGCTGTTCGCGGACCCGCGCCTTGGCCACGGGATCCTTGATCGCCGCGTTGTACTGCTCGGCGTTGCGGACCTGGCCGAAGTCCGACAGCCTCTGGTAGCGCTCTTCCATCTGGGCGACCGCCCAGCGCAGGGCGTTGGCCGCCTTCTTCGGGTCCGTGATGATCGGCGTCGCCAGGTGCGGCAGGTTCTCGTACATCTCGAGCTCGACCATCTTGGGGTCGATCAGGATCAGCTTCACCTTGTCCGGCGGGGCCTTGTAGAGGATCGAGGTGATCAGGGAGTTGATGCCGACGCTCTTGCCCGATCCGGTCGTGCCGGCGATGAGCATGTGCGGCATCGCCCGCAGGTCGTCCACCACGGGCTCGCCGTGGATGTCCTTGCCGAGGGCGAGTGTCAGCGGCGAGGGCGAGTGCTTGAAGCGCTCGGACTCGATCACGTCGCGGATGGCGATGATCTCGCCCCCGCCCGGATTCGGCACCTCGATGCCGACGCTCGCGCGCCCCGGCAGGCGCTCGACGCGGATGGACTCGGCCGACAGCGCCAGGGCGAGGTCCTCCGAGAGGCCCATGACCTGGTTGACCTTGATCCCGGCGGCCGGGCGAAACTCATAGGTCGTGACCACTGGCCCGGGGTGATACTCGGCGATTTCGCCCTCGACGCCGAACTCGGCGCACTTGGCGGCGATCATGCGGCCGGTCTCCGCCAGGATCTTGCGGTCGATCGCGCCCGACTCCTTGCGCTCGTCCAGCAGCGAGACGGGCGGCAGCGCGTACCCGTCGAGCGTGAGCGGCAGGCTCTGCTGCGCGTCGGACTTCTTCTTCGGCGCGGGCGCGGCGGCCTTGGGCCGGGCCTTGACCGCGGCCTGTGTCTTCTTGATCGAGAACTTGCCGGGCCCGGGCACCTCGCGCACGATCGGCGGCGCGTCCTCGGGCGCGAACGGGATGTCCTCGAGCAAAACGGGCTCCTTCTTCGCCTTCTCGAGATGGCGGGTCACCACCGTGCGGCGCAGCCTCTCCTTCGTCCGGCTGTCCCGGTGCCGCACCCAGCTCACCGTCAGCCGCCCGATCAGCCCGGCAAAACGCACGCGCAGCTTCAGGAAGACGTCGCCGAGCGAGACCTGGGTCGCCAGCGGCACGGCCAGGACCACGAGCGTGATCGCCAGGAGCACGGCGCCGGTCGTGCCGATCCGGCCCCGGAAGACGTCGGCGAGCGCGCGCCCCACGATACCTCCGATCTCCATGTCCTCCCCGTAGAGCTTGCGCCTTCCGAAGGCGAGCGAGAGGAGCATCGGGACCGAGAACACCAGGAGCAGCAGGCCCGCGGCCTTGGTGCCCCGGTTCGGCAGCGGGCGCGCCCAGAACCACCGCCAGCCGAGCACGAACAAGAGCCCCGACACGGCCCACGCGGCCAGGCCGAACAGAGCGTACAGCGCCGCCGCGAGCGAGGCCCCGAAGCCGCCGATCCAGTTGTTCGGGCTGCCGGCCTCCCCGCCCGCGGTCCAGGAAAAGATGCTGGGATCGTGCGGATCGTACGAAAAGAGGGCGAGGACCGCGAGCACGCCGGCGAGCAGCAGGAGGATGCCGATCGCCTCGCTCGCGAGGCGGCTCTTGCGGAACGGTGTTTCGCTCAATCGCCGCCATTATCGGACGGAAACGGCGAAAGGGCTACTCGCGGCCCGGCCTCGACGCGCTCCGCAGCCCGGTTCGGATCGGCGATATAAATGGGGCGTGACGCCCGAGCACCCGAAGCGGATCCTTTTTCTCTGCACCGGAAACGCGGCCCGCAGCCAGATGGCCGAGGCCCTCGCGCGGATCGACTACCCCGATCTGCTCGAACCCCTCTCGGCAGGCTCGCGGCCGGCCGGTTTCGTCCACCCCCTCGCCGTCACGGCCATCGAGGAGCTCGGCTTCGGCCTGGACCACGCCTACTCGAAGGGCGCCGACGAGTTCGTCGAGCAGGAGTTCGATCTCGTCGTGACCGTGTGCGACTCCGCGGCCGCCGACTGCCCGGCCTGGCCCGGCGCCCGCCATCTCGTCCACTGGCCCGTCGAGGACCCGAGCTTCGTGCGCGGGGACGAGGTCAAGCGCCTGGAGGCCTTCCGTCTGACGCGCGACGACCTGCGCCGGCGGATCGACGGGATGATGGAAGCCCTGCGGCGCTCGCACCCCAGGCGCAAGGACGCGGCCCTGCTCGCCGCCGGGGCCGGCATCCTCGAGGACGCGTTGAAGCCGCATGGCTTCAAATTCAGCGGCGTGCGTGAGGAAAAGGGGGACAAGCGCGGCGTCGCGGTCGGCCAGTTCACCCGGCGGGGCCGGAGCCTCGAGCTCCAGGTGCGTTCGGGCGTCGGCATCGCCCTCTGGTCGGTGGGCGACCGGCGCATGCTGCACCCCGACTACATGGAGTGCCTGAGGGCCTCACTCGCGATGCGGTATCCGGGCCTGTCCCGCGATCCCATCGACGCCTTCCGCCGCCTGCGCGCGGACGTGGCCCGCTTCGCCGAGCCCTTCCTCACCGGGAAGGGCGTCAAGGAATTCGAGCGCTTCTTCGACGAGCGCAAGGGCGCCGCCCCGGGCCCGAAGCCGAAGGGCTAGCGGGCCGCGACCTCGTCGGCGCTAGTGCGCCGCCACCTCGTCGTAAGCGGCGCCGCACGTGTCCTTGAACCGGTCCGCGTAACCGTGCAGGTCCTTGTACGCCGGAAGGCTCACGCCGGCGAGAAACTGCTCTTTCGTCCGGCCCGCCGCCTTCGCCGCCCGCGCGGCCGCGACGACGTCGGCGATGAACGCCCGGAACGCCCGGAGACCCGCCAGGTCCGTGACCTCGCCGTGGCCCGGAATGATGACGACGTTGGCCGGGACGCGGGCGATGACGCCGTCGATCGCGGCGAGGTACCCCTGGACGGAGCCTCCGTGCCTCACGTCCACGAACGGGATCAGCCCGTGGAAGAGGAGGTCTCCCATGTGGAGGACGTTGGCCTTTTCGAAGTACACGACGCTGTCTCCGTCGGTGTGCGCGGGCGGCGTGTGCCAGATGCCGATCGTCTCGCCGCCGGCGTGGATGCGCAACTCCGAGTCGAACGTGACGACCGGCGCCGCGATTTCCTCGACCTTCACTTTCTTCGCCCACGCGATGGCCGTCTCGAGGGTCTGGATGTCCTCGGCGTCGCCCTTCTTCCTCGCCTCCTCGAGGTAGCCCGGGTAGTCCTGGAGGATTTCGGCGGGCGACGCGAGCATCCGCTTACGGACGTTGTCCTGCGCGATGATGACCGCGAACTGCCGGAACACCTCGTTGCCGCCGGTGTGATCGCCGTGGTGGTGCGTGTTGATCAGGTACTGAATCGGCTTGTCGGTCACGCTCCGGATCTGTTGGACGATGCCCGGCGCAATGTCCTTGTACTCGGAGTCGACGACGACGACCGCCTCGGGACCGACGAAGAAGCCGACGTTGCCGCCGCGCCCGTACAACGCGAAGACGCCGCCGGAAAGCGGCTTCAAGCGAAAGACGTCCTCCGCCTTGCGCTCGTGGTGGTCGGGCGTCGGCGTCGGTTTCGGCTGCGCCAGCGCTCCCGCCGCCGCGAAGAGGAGCGCGGCACCACGGATCGCTTTTCGCATGGGGTCTCCCTTCCGGGGGCAGACTCTATACTCTCGGAGGATGCCCCGCCCGGTCTCCAACCCCCCGAACCCCTGGCAGTCGGTGCATGCCGAGTACCTCGGAGAGCCCCCCGCGGCCGAGCTCGAAGTCTTCGAGGAAGAGGCCCGCTCGATCATCGCCGAGAACGAGAGCCCGGACGTCGGGTTCCGCTACAGCGTCAATCCGTACCGGGGTTGCTTCCATGCGTGCGCGTACTGCTACGCCCGGCCGACCCACCAGTACCTCGGCTGGGGCGCGGGCACGGATTTCGACCGCAAGATCGTCGCGAAGGTCAACGCGCCCGAGCTGCTGCGCCGGGAGCTCACGCGCAATTCGTGGGAGGGCGACACGATCGTCTTCTCGGGCGTGACCGACTGCTACCAGCCGACCGAGGCGGTCTACGGGCTCACGCGGCGGTGCCTCGAGGTCTGCCGCGACTTCCGCAATCCCGTGGGCATCGTGACCAAGGGCGCCCTCGTGCGGCGCGACGTCGACGTGCTGTCGGCGCTGGCGCGCGAGGCCGACGCCACCGTGTACGTGAGCGTGCCCTTCGCCGACGCCGACGCCGCCCGGTCGATCGAGCCCAACGTCGCCACGCCCGAACAGCGCATCGAGACCATCGGCCTGCTCGCGGCGGCCGGCATCCGGGCCGGCGTCGCGGTGGCGCCCATCATCCCGGGCCTGAACGACAGCGACATCCCGAAGGTCCTCGGGCGGGCGCGCGCGGCGGGCGCCGTGAAGGCGTTCCTGACGCTGCTGCGGCTGCCGGCCGAGACCCGCCCGGTCTTCGAGGCGCGACTGGCCGAGGCTTACCCCGACCGGGCCGCCCGCGTGTTCTCGAACCTCGAGCAGACCCGCGGTGGCCGGCGCAACGACAGCCGCTTCGGTGCGCGGATGGAGGGCGTCGGCCCGCGCTGGCAGGCGATCGAGAGCCTTTTCGAGGTCGAGTGCCGCCGCCTCGGCCTGAACGAGGACGGCGAGATGCACCCGCGCACGAGCACGTTCCGCCGGCCGGCTCCGGCGCAGAAAAGCCTCTTTGACGGGGCCTGAGCTTTATGATACAAAGTACTTGACAATGCGCTCGACGACGCCCGAGAATCCGACGGTGCTCCCCTTCGCGCCCCGCGCCGAAGACCAGATCCGGTTCATCCGCGACACGATGGAGCGCGCCTCCACGTTCACCGCGGTGCCCGGCGTGGGCGGGGTCGCGATGGGGGCCGTGGCCCTGGCAGCCGCCGCGCTGTCGCTCGGCGCGAAGACCCAGGAGCAGTGGCTCGGGATCTGGATCGCCGCGGCCTGCCTCGCCGTCGTGGTCGGCGTCGCCGCCATGGCCCGCAAGGCCCGGCGCACGCACACCGACCTCTTCTCGGGCCCGGGCCGCCGCTTCCTGCTGATGCTCGTGCCGCCGCTCGGCGCCGGCGCCGTCCTCACCCTCGCCCTCGAGCGTGCGGGCCTCGTGCCGCTGCTGCCGGGCATCTGGCTCCTCCTCTACGGCACGGCCGTCGTGACGGGGGGCGCCCACGCGATCCGCCTGGTGCCCGTCATGGGAGCCCTGTTCATGCTCCTCGGCTGCGCGGCCCTCTCCTCGCCCGCCGCCTGGGGCACCGCGTACCTGGCCGCCGGATTCGGCGCGCTGCACGTCGGGTTCGGCATTGCCATCGCGCGGAGGCATGGTGGCTAGGGCGAAGAAGGCTTTCGCCGCTCCCGCCGCCCGGCCTTCCGGCAAGCCCGCGCGCCGCGCGCTGCCGGAGCTCGACCGCGTCCTGCACGAACGCATGCGCCTGGCGATCGTGAGCGCGCTGGCCGCGAGCCCGACCCTGACCTTCCTCGAGCTGCGCTCGCTGCTCGGCGCGAGCGACGGCAATCTCTCGGTCCACGCCCGCCGCCTCGAGGAGGCGGGGTACCTGGCCTGCGCGAAGTCGTTCGAGGGGCGGGTGCCGAAGACCACTTACCGCCTGACGGCCGAGGGCCGGCGCGCCCTCGAGCGGTATCTCTCCCACCTGGAAGCGGTGATCGCGCACGCGCGCGGGGAGTGATTTTTTTTGGAAGACGACTTTATGCTGCAAAGTACTCTCTCGCTCGTTCTCGGGGACGCGTACGTCCCGGCGCTCGCGCCGCTCGCGGTCCTCGCCTTCCTCGGCGCCGCCCTCGCCCTCGTGAGCGCGGCCCTCGGCGCGGCGGTCAGCGCCGCCATGCGCCGGTTCGCCCTGGCGAAGTGGCTCGCCCTCGGGGCGTGCGCGGTCGCCGCCGGATACGCCGCCCTGCTGCTCGGCGCGGCCCTCTTCTCGCGGGAGCGGACGCTCGCGCCGGGAGAACGGAAGTACTTTTGCGAGATCGACTGCCACCTCGCCTACGACGTCGCGGCCGCCGCGGCGCCCGACCCGGCGACCCGCGTGGTCACGGTGCGCACATGGTTCGACCCGCGCACGATCGCGTCGTTCCGGGGCGACGGACCGCTCTCGCCAAACCCCCGGAGCGTGTTCCTCGTGGACGACGCCGGCCGCCGCTATGCCCCCTCCCCCGCGGCGACCGCCGCGTGGGAAGAGGCGCACGCGGGATCATCGACGCCGCTCGACCGGGCACTGCGGCCCGGCGAGTCCTACTCGACCACGTTTGCGTTCCAGGTACCGGCCGGGGCGCGAGGCCTGCGTCTCTTCATCGGGAACACGGGGGGCCCGGAGGCCCTGCTCATCGGTCACGAGAACAGTCCCCTGCACGGAAAGGTTTACTTCGCGGTCCCCGCGCCGCGGACGGCCGAACAGTGAGGGCCGCGCGGGGCGTATCGTTGCGAGCGGTGAACGGCGTGATCGACGACCTGCGCACGCACTTCCGGGACGCCCTCGGCTCCGACCCGGTGGGCGCCTACCGCGACTGGTTCCGCGCGCAGGAAGAGCTGCGCGAGCGCGGCGACACCGACGCGGCGCGGGCGCTCGCCGACGACCTCTGGGAGATGCTCCCGACGCTGCCCTTCGGCGCCGCCGAGGAGCGCGCCCGCTTCTTCCACAACGCGGCCGTGTTCTACGGCAGCCCCGGCCCCGGGGCCGATCTGGCGCGCGCCCGCAGCGCGTTCGGCGTCGCGCTCGCGCACTTCGCCGGCGACGCGGAGTCCGGCTGGCACGCCCGCGCCCAGCACAACTTCGCCACGGCCCTCTCCAACCTCGGGACGGCGGCCGAGCCCCTGCAGGAATCCGTGGCGCTCTTCGAGAAGGCGCTCGCGTGGCGCACGTCCGAGCGCGAGATCGCCCGTGGCGTCACGCTCCACAACCTCGGCATCGCCCTGCGCCGCCTCGCCGAGCTCGAGCCCGGCCGGGCGCAGGAACACCTCGCCGCGAGCGGACGGGCCCTGCGCGAGGCGATCGAGATCCGGCAGCGGCACGGCCTCGTCGAGGGCTGCGCGCTCTCGCAGCGCCACCTCGCGGAAACCCTCGCGCGCGAAGGGGCCCAAAGGCGATAGATTTCCAGGCGTGACGACGCGCCGCTGGGTCGAGTACCTCATCGCCATCCTCGCGGGCAACGGGATCTACTTCGCGGTCCTGCACCCGGCGCTCCCGCCCCCGCTTCAGCACAAGCCCTTCGGATTCGACCTCGGCCTGCTCATCGACTTCACCTGCTGCGTGCTCGTCTACGGGGCGATCCGCCTCGGCACGCGGCACGCCCACCGTGTCCGCCCGGACGGCCGCGAGCGAGGCTAGGGCTTCCGAGACGGGCGATGGCGTCGAGCCAGCGCGGGCGTCTAATCACCAGCCGTAATAGGCGCCGTGCGCGGACAGCCACATCGCGTTCGCGGCGGCCACGAAGGCGGCTTCGGAAAGCAGCAACGGCCTCGCGGCGCGCGGCGCGATCGACCCCAGATCGGCCGCGGCCACAGCGAGCCACGGGCTCCAGCCCCAGAGGTACCAGCCCCCGACGCCGCCCCAGACGCCGTAGTAACGACGGTTGGCGAGCGCGAAGACGCAGAACCCGGCGGCCGCGCACGCCAGGGCGGCGGCGTGGGCGGCGAGGCGCGGGGGGCGCGGGCGCGGTCTCCATGCGGCGGCGGCCGCGAGCAGAAGGAGCAGGTAGAGGATCGCGAGGGGCAGCGGCGGACGCAGGAAGCTCCAGCCCCCCACCCAGAACGTGGTCTTCACGAATGCATAGGCCGAGCGCAGGAGCCCGAGGAGCGCCCGCGGCAGCGGCTCGGCGATGGCGGCGCCCGCTGCCCGATTGAGCTCGACCGTGCCGCCCCACCACCAGCCCCTCGCCAGCTGCACCGGGAAGACCGCGAGCGCGCAGGCGGCGGATGCGGCCGCCGTCGCCCGGCGACCGCGCGTGTACAGCGCCACGGCGGCAAACACGACGATCGGGATGGCCGTGAGCTTGAGCAGGGGCCCCGCCGCGATCAGCGGCACGGCGCGCCACGCCGGCGGATCCCCGTCGAGCGCCGCGAGCACGAGCGCGGCCCACAGGAAGACCGCGGCGTCGTTCGAGCAGCGCGCCAGCGACTCCGACGCCCCCGGCAGGAGCAGCGCGAGCAGGGCCGCCACCGCGAGGCCCGGCGGCCGCCTCCGCGCGAGACGGGCCAGCGGCCCGAAGATCGCGAGCGCGACCAGGGCGACCGACACAAACCGGCAGGCGAGCAGCGCCGAAGGCGGCGCAATGCCCGACCACGCGAGCCGCAGCAATAGACCGGCGGCGAGGTAGAAGAGCGGCGGCTGGTTGGATTCGGGATTCACGGCCGGCCCGCCGGCGACCGTCGCGCGCGGCGCGCGCACGAGGTCGAACGCGCCGGGAGCGGTCCCGAACTCGCGACACCCGTAGGCCGCGGCGAGCGCGGCCGCGCAGGGATACGCACGCACGGCCGCGACGACGTCCGCCCCGACGGATCGTCCCGCGAACCCCTCGGCGATCGGCCCGCGCGCAAAGGCCAGGACGCGCGCCAGGTGATGCGGCTCGTCCGGGCCCTCGAACGCCGGAAGGAACACGGCGTGAAACGCCATGCGGGCGACGACGGCGACCGCGAGCGCCGCCACGAGCCGCTTCATCGCGTTCGGTTCAAACGACCACCGGCACGATCACCGGCCGCAGGTCGAGGGCGCGGCGGCAGGCGCGCTTGGCCGCGATCGCGATCTCGGCGCGCAGCCACTCGGGGTCGCCGCGCTCCTCGCTGCTCGCGCGCGCGAGCACGGCGCGGGCCGCACGCCCGACCTCGCCCGCCAGCTCCTCCTCGTCGGCCGCGACGCCGCGCGAGACGACGTCCACTTCCTCGCCACGGACCAGGATCACGACGACGCCCTCCTCGGCGAGGTGGCGCCGCTCGCGCACGATCTCGGGCCCCACGGTCTCCGTGCGGCCGTCGAGGTAGACGACGCCGCAGTCGACCGACTTCGGCGCAATCGTCTCGCCGTCGGGCCCGAGGGTGAGCCGGTCGCCGTTGTCGAGCAGGTGGACGCGGCCGGGCGCGACGCCCTCGGCCAGGGCGATCTCGCGGGCGGCCGCGAGCATGCGGCGGTCTCCGTGCACGGGCATCACCGCGCGCGGGCGGACCATCCGGATCCACTCGGCGATCTCGTCGCGGTGGGCGTGCCCGGACACGTGGATCGGCGGCACGGTCTCGCGCACGACGCGCGCGCCCCGGCGCACGAGGTGATCGCTCATCCGGTTGACGGAGCGCTCGTGGCCCGGGATCGTGCGCGCCGAGAGGAGCACGACGTCGCCCTCGGCGAGCTCGAGGTCCGCGTGCTCGCCGAGCGCGAGGCGGTACAACGCCGAGAACGGCTCGCCCTGGCTTCCCGAGGTCAGGCAGAGCAGGCGGCCCGGCGGGATGCCGCGCAGGTCGTTGGCGGCCGGACGCGATCCGGCCGGAAGGCGCAGCCGGCCGAAACGCTCGGCGATCTCGGCCACCGCGCGCATGCTGCGTCCGAGCAGCGCCACCCGCCGGCCGGCCGCGAGCGCGGCCTCGGCGGCCTGCGACACGCGCGCGACGTGGCTCGAGAAGGTCGTCAGGATGATCCGGCCGCGCGCCCCCTGGAACGCGGCGCGCAGTCCCGCGCCTGCCACGCGCTCGGACTGCGACCGGCCCGGCCGTTCGGCGTTGGTCGAGTCCACGAGCGCGAGGTCCACGCCTTCGCCGACGGCCGCCGCGATCCCCTCGCGATCGGTCGTCTCGCCGTCGGGCGGGTCGTCGTCGAGCTTGAAGTCGCCGGAGTGGATGAGCCGCCGCCCGCCTGCCTCGACGAGCACGGCCGAGGAGCCCGGCACGGAGTGGGAGACCCGGAAGAACGTCACCGTGAACGCGCCCGCCACGATCGGCTCGCGGCCGCGCGCCTCGATCAGCCTTTCGAGCGGAGCCCGGGCTTCCTCGAGCCGGCGCCGCGCGAGTGCGAGCGTGAAGGGGAACCCGTATACCGGCGCCTGGCACCACTCGCGCAGGAAAGACAGGGCGCCGACGTGGTCCTCGTGGCCGTGCGTCAGGAAGACGCCCTCGATCCGCTCGCCGCGCAGGACCGAGAGGTCCGGCGCGATGCGGTCGATCCCCGGGAAGCTCTCGTCCGGAAAAGAGACGCCGACGTCCACCAGGATGCTCGAGGCCCCGCACTTGAGCCACAGGACGTTGCGCCCGAATTCCCCCACGCCGCCGAGCGGCACGACCTCGAGCGGGGCACCGTTCACGTCAGCGGCCTCCAGTCGCGGGCGAGCGCGAGGAAGTCGTCGAGGGACAGCTCCTCGGCGCGCACCATCGCCGTCTTGCCGAGCGCCCCGAGGCCGCTCTCCCACCGCGCGCGAGGGCCGGCCGAGGAGAGGGCGTTCGCAAGCGTCTTACGGCGGGCGTTGAAGCCGAGGGAGGCGAGGCACAGCGCGCGGCGGACGAGGTCCGCGTCCAGCGCCTCGGCCAGCGGGGTCAGCTCGAGCACGCTCGACATGACCTTCGGGCGGGGGCGAAAGGCACCGGGAGGCAGGTCGAAAAGGATGCGGCCCGTGGCGTGCGCGGCCGCGCGCACGGAGAGGTATCCGTAGTCGTCCGAGCCCGGACGCGCCACGAATCGCCGCGCGACCTCGCGCTGCACCGTCGCCACCGAGCGCCGGATGGTCGCGCGGTCCTCGATCGCCGCGACGAGGATCGGTGTCGCGACGTTGTAGGGAAGGTTCGCGACGAGCAGCGCCGTATCGCCGCATCCATCGCCCGCCCCCGCGAGCCACTGGCGGAACGGACGCTCGAGCACGTCGCCCTGGAAGATGCGCACGTTGCCCTCGGGCCCGAACTCGCCCGCGAGCGCCTCGGCGCGCAAGGGATCGATCTCGACGGCGACCACGCACCGGGCGCGCGCCGCGAGCGGCCGCGTGAGCGCCCCCTCTCCCGGACCGATCTCGAGAACCGTGTCCTCGGGGCCAATCCGCGCCGCGTCGCCGATGCGCTCGGCGGTCGCAGGGTTCGCGAGAAAGTTCTGTCCCCAGCGCTTGCGGGCGGGAATGCCGGCCTGTCGCGGGCCGGACCGCCGGTCATGCTGTGGCGGCATGACGTCGCGTGACTGGGGCCACGGCCTTCGAGGCTATCAGATGGTAGAATTTTTTCGAGGCTGGGAAGTTCGTTGCAGGTCTTTACTCTCGAAAACCGCAGACTCGAAAACTTCCTCGAGAGGCATAAGGCCTACTACGCCTACACGGGCGAGATCGAGATCGACCGGTTCCTGCGCGAGATCCTCCAGAAGGCCAACGAGTTCGTTCCGTCCGAGGCCGGCTCCATCCTCCTCGACGACCCGATGACCAAGAACTCGGACGACCGCCTCGAGAACGAGCTCGTCTTCATCGCGACCTACGGCGCGCACGGCGAGGCGCGCCTGGGCAAGCGCATGAACGCGCGGGTCGGCATCGTCGGCCACGTCTACGCCACGGGCGTCGCCTACATGACCGACGACGTCGTGGACGACCCGTTCTTCTATCCGACACTCGACCTGACCGACGGCTTCCACACGAAGTCCGCGCTCTGCGTGCCGGTGCGCATCGAGTCGTCGGTGTGCGGCGTGCTCGAGCTCGTCAACCGGACGGGGCCCGGCGGCTTCCGCGAGAAGGACCGCCGCCTGCTCGAGATCTTCGCCGACTACGCGTCGATCTCGATCCAGAACCTCCTCGACGCGCGCCGCGCGTACGAGGTCGCCAAGCGCGACGGGCTGACCGGCCTCTACAACGAGCGGTACCTCCACCTGCGGCTGACGCAGGAGCTCTCGCGCATCTCGCGCGACGGCGGCGACTGCTGCATCGTCTTTCTCGACCTCGACAACCTGAAGGCCGTCAACGACCGGCACGGCCACCTCGCGGGCAGCCAGGTCCTGCGCGAGGTCGGCTACCTGCTGCGCCGCACGGTGACCGACGAGCGCGCGACGCTGACGCGCTACGGCGGCGACGAGTTCGTCCTCATCCTGCCCGGCCACAACCTGCAGGAAGGCCTCGAGGTCTGCGAGGCGATCCGCATGGCGATCCGGACCGCCACGTTCCTCTTCCGGCCTTACGGATTCAACGAGCCCGCCCTGAACCTCCAGGGCGTGATCACGGCCTCCCTCGGCCTTTCCTCCATCCGGACGCACGCCACGCCCGGGGCCTCGGTGGAGCAGCAGAAAAACGAGCTGCTCCGCGCCGCGGACACCGCCCTCTACCGCGCCAAGGAGCACGGCAAGGACCGCAGCACCGCCGCGAGCCTCGAGGACGCGCGGATCCCCGCGCTTCCCGGGGTACCCTCCTAGAACCAGCGCCCCGCGGCCCGTCCCGAGGGGGTTCCCAACCCCCCGCCGGAAGTGCTAGCTTTCACCTCTCACGGCCCGCTTTTTCGCCCGTTTTTCGCCTTTAGGGGGGCTCATGTCGACCGTCACCCGCGAACAGCTGTCGCCCAAGAACGTCCTGGACGTCCTCTCCCGCCACATCCTCGTGGACGGCTACCACGTCGTGATGGACATGGAGCGGAGCAAGGGCTCCTACCTGTACGACGCCCGGAGCGACCGGCCCATCCTCGACTTCTTCTCCTGCTTCGCCACCCTCCCCATTGGCTACAACCACCCGAGGATGGCCGACCCGGAGTTCCGGGAAGCGCTCATGGAGGCCGCTCTCACCAAGCCCTCCACCAGCGACATCTACACGGAGCACTTCGCCCGCTTCGTCGAGAAGTTCTCGACGCTGGCCGTCCCCGGGACCCACAACGACCACATGTTCTTCGTCGAGGGCGGCACGCTCGCGATCGAGAACACCCTGAAGACGGCCTTCGACTGGAAGATCCGCAAGAGCCTGGCAAAGGGCAAGGGCGAGAAGGGCACCAAGATCCTGCACTTCAAGAACGCCTTCCACGGCCGCTCGGGCTACTCGCTCTCGATGACCAACACCGCGGACCCGCGCAAGACCCAGTACTTCCCGAAGTTCGACTGGCCGCGCCTGACCTGCCCGAGCCTCTCCTTCCCGGTCACCGAGGCGGTCGTCAGGCAGGTCGCCGCCGCCGAAGAGCAGGTCGAGCGGGAAATCCGCGCCGCCTGCGCCGCCAACCCGGACGACATCGCGGCGCTCATCCTCGAGCCGATCCAGGGCGAGGGCGGCGACAACCACTTCCGCCCGGAGCTCTTCCAGCGCCTGCGCGCGCTCGCCGACGAGCTCGAGTTCCTGCTGATCTTCGACGAGGTCCAGACCGGCGTGGGCCTGACCGGCTCCATGTGGTGCTGGCAGCAGATGGGCGTCGAGCCCGACATGTTCGCGTTCGGCAAGAAGACGCAGGTCTGCGGCTTCGCCTCGAACCACCGCATCGACGACATCCCGGACAACGTCTTCAAGGTCTCGTCGCGCATCAACTCGACCTGGGGCGGCAACCTCGTGGACATGATCCGCTGCGGGAAGTACCTCGAGATCATCGCCGAGGAGAACCTGATCGAGAACGCGCGCGTCGTCGGCGAGCACCTCCAGGCGCGCCTGGGCGAGCTCGCCCTCGAGTTCCCCGGCGTCATGACCAACGTCCGCGGCCGCGGCCTCTTCATCGCCTTCGACCTGCCCGACAAGGAAACGCGCGACCGCACGCTCGCCGCCTGCCTCGAGAACGGGATGATGGGCCTCGCCTCCGGCGCCAACGCCATCCGCTTCCGTCCGCACCTGGTGCTGTCGAAGGACGAGGCCGACGAGGGCGTCCGCAAGCTGAGAAGGGCCATTTCGGCGGCGAAGAAGTAGATTCGCCGCCTTTTCCTCGCCGCCGTCGGGCTCGGTCTGGTCGGCGGCCTCGTCTTCTGGCTCACGCTGCCCGATGTCCGGCCCCTCGCGAAGGCGTGGCCGGCGACGACGGCCTTCATGGACCGCCGCAAGGCCGCGCTTGCGAAGGAGGGCAAGAGCACGAAGCTCGAATGGACGCCGGTGGCGCTGTCGCAGATCGCGCCGGAGATGCAGCGGGCCGTCGTCGTTGCCGAAGACGCGCGCTTCTGGGAGCACGGGGGCGTGGACTGGGACGCGATGCGGGGCGCCGCCGAGAAGAACTGGGAGAAGGGCAAGCTGAAGGTCGGCGGCTCGACGATCACGCAGCAGCTCGCCAAGAACCTCTACCTCTCCCCCGCGCGGACGCCGCTGCGCAAGCTGCGCGAGCTCTTCATCGCCTGGCGCCTCGAGCGGGCGCTGACGAAGAAACGCATTCTCGAGCTGTACTTGAACGTCATCGAGTTCGGACCGCGGACCTTCGGCGTGGAAGCGGCCGCCCGCCGGTACATGGGCAAGCCGGCGCGCGAGCTCTCGCGCGAAGAGGCCGCGACGCTCGCGGCGGTCATCCCGTCGCCGAGAATCTACGACCCCGTCCGGCATCCGGATCGCGTCGCGCGCCGGGCGCGAAGGATCCTCGGCTGGATGTGAATCCGGCAGCGCGAAGGGTGCTATCCTGAAAGACCATAAGCCTCAGGAGGTAAAAGGGATGCGTTCACGTCGCGCCATGGTTTGCCTGCTGGGCGCGGTCCTCACGGCCGCGGCCTGTTCCAGGAAACCCGCCTCGATCGACATCTCCCAGAAGAAGGTCACGATCTACGGCCTCGAGCACTCCGCGCGCCTGGTGGCGCGCGTGCTCGACAGGAAGGGTCAGGCGCTCGAAGGAATGACGGCCAGCTGGAGCTCTTCCAAGGGCGAGGTCGTCACGGCGGAGCCCGGGGGCCGCCTGGTGGCCAAGGCCGCCGGCAAGGCCATCGTGACGGCGACGTACGAGGGCGTCAGCGCACAGGTCCCCGTGCAGGTGATCGACGTCGCGACGATCGACATCACGCCCCCCGCCGTCTTCCTGACGGGCCCGGCGGGCACCTCGGTGCCGGTGACGTTTGCCGTGAAGGACTCGAGGGGCAAGACCATCGACCTCAAGCCGGAATGGACGACGAGCGATCCGAAGGTCGCCACGGTCTCGGAGGACGGCGTCGTCACGTCGGTCGCGCCCGGAACCACCACCATCATCGCCAGCGTCGGGTCCACGCGCGGCGCGGGAGGCAAGAAGGAGACCGGGGAGATCCAGGGAGGGTGCGACGTCACCGTGGCGCTGCGGCCGATCGGGAAGGTCGAGATCCGGCCGGCGATGGCCCTCGCGCGAGTCGGCGAATCGCAGCACTTCACGGTCACGGCCTATGCGCCGGACGGCTCCGTCATCCCCGAGGTCGCCGCGGTCTTCAAGTCCTCCAATCCCGACGTCGCCACGGTGGATTCGGCGGGAGTGGCCCAGGGCCGCACGGCCGGCGCCACGAAGATCCGGGCCGAGCTCGCGGGCCAGGTTGCGGAAGCGACGCTGCTGGTGAACTAGCGCGCGTGAGCGTCCGTCCGCCCGCCGTCGCCGGGGCCTTCTACGAAGCGCGTCCGGACCGCCTGGAGAGGGACGTCCGCTCGCACCTGCCTCCCCGATCGAACCCCGCGCCCGCGTTCGGCGCGATCGTTCCCCATGCCGGGTACGTCTATTCGGGACCGGTCGCCGGCGCCGTCTACGCGCAGATCCGGATTCCCGCGACCTGCGTCGTCCTCTGCCCCAACCACACCGGATTCGGCGCCTCCGCCGCCCTCGACCCCTCGGAGGCCTGGCGCACTCCCCTGGGCGACGTGCCTGTGGATCGGCGCCTCGCCGAGCGCCTGGCGGCCCTCGCCCCGTCGCTCGAGGCGGACGGCGTCGCGCACGCGCGGGAGCACTCGCTCGAGGTGCAGCTGCCCTTCCTGCAGGTCCTGCGGCCCGACGTCGCGATCGTCCCGGTCTGCCTCGGCGCGCCGCGCCTCGCGCTCTGCCGCGAAATCGGCGACGCGCTCGCCACGATCGTCTCCGAAGAGGCCGAGCCCCCGCTGCTCATCGCCTCGTCCGACATGAACCACTACGAGAGCCGCGAGGAGGGCCGGCGCAAGGACGACCTGGCGCTCGCGCGGATCGGAGCGGTCGACCCCGAGGGGCTCTTTCGGACCGTCCGCGACGAGTCCATCTCGATGTGCGGCTTTCTGCCCGCGACCGCGCTGCTCTTCGCAGCCCGCGCCGGCGGCGGACACACCGCGCGCGTGGTCGCGCGGCGCGACAGCGGCGACGAAACGGGAGACACGTCGAGTGTGGTTGGATACGCGGGAATCATCCTCGACGAGACCCGTCGACCATGAAAGGACAGTCATGAAGAACTTCGTTTCCATCGCCCTCGGTCTGTCGCTGGCGGCAGTCGCCGCGGCGCAGACCCACGTCCCGGTCGCCACCGTGGCGCCCCGTCCCGACGACGTCGCGACGATCGACGGCATGGTCAAGGCCTACTACGAGGTCGTTACCGGCCCGGCCGGCCAGCCCCGCGACTGGGCCCGGGACCGCACGCTGTACATCAAGGACCTGCGCTTCGTCATGGTCGAATACGGCAAGGACGGCAAGCCGGACCCGCAGATCGTGGATCATCAGGCTTTCGTCGACGGATCGAACGCCGGTCTGTCGAAGGGCTTCTACGAAAAGGAAATTCACCGCGTCACCGAGCGCTTCGGACCCATCGCCCACGTCTGGAGCACCTACGAGACGCGCCGGACCGAGACGGGCCCCATCATCAAGCGCGGCATCAACTCGATCGAGCTCTTCTGGGACGGCAAGCGCTGGTGGATCGCCAACGCGACCTGGACGGACGAGTCGAAGGACAATCCGATCCCCAGGGAGTACCTGCCGTAGTAGCCGCCGGTCACGATCCTTCTCTCGAAACCGGGGCCCTCGCCGCGACGCTCCACCCCATCAGCAGCAAGGCCGAAACGAGGCTGACGGCCACGCCGTATCGAAATCCGTCCGGCAGGTAGCGCAGCGACAGACGGTGCGCACCGGCCGGCACGCGGTACGCGAGAAAGGCGTGGTTGTACGAGAGACTCCCGGTCGGCCGGCCGTCGAGGTTGGCGCGCCACCCGCGCCAGGAAGGAATGGAGGTCGCCACGAGAGCTTCGCCCTTCGCGTCGACATCCAGGTCCATCGCCTGGGCGCCATAAGACGCGATCGAGACGCGGGCCTCGCCGTTGCGCGTCCAGTCGGTCGCCGCGCCGTCGCCGACCACGCCGCGCTGCCCGAAGTCGGCGATCGACTTGAGCAGCTCGATCCGCCGCGCGGGATCCGGCTCCGCCCGCAGGAGCGTCGGCACGAAGGCGCGCGGAAGCGCTCGCGGGTTCTCCATGAGCCGCAATCCGTCCGACTCGAGGACGACGGGCCAGCCGGCCGGGACCGGCGCCGCGGGCGGAGCGAGTACCCATCGCACGTTCAAGAACGACAGGAACGGCCGGGTCGGATCGTCCACACGATTGAACCAGCCGGCTTGCGGCTCCGACCAGAGCGGGTAGGTCTCCTTGAAGGCCTGGAGGGTCAGGGCCTCGTAGCCGCGGACGTCCTCGAGGTCGTAGAGCACCGACGCGTTCGGGATGAAATTGAACGAGAGCGCGGTCATGCGCTCCGGTACCCCGCGCGGAATCCGCTCGAGGATCGCAAGCCGCGGGTAGAAGGCGCGCCCGGGCACCGTGGGGTTGAGCCGGCCAGCCTCGAGCGCACGCTGTGCGACCAGGAGCACGAGCAGCGCCGACACGGCGATGCGGCTGCGCCGCTCCCGGGAAAGGGCCGCGATCAGGCCCGCGCCGATCAGGAGGGGTACCAGCTGCATGGCGAGCCGCTGCCGCGCGTACACGGCCGACATGCCGAGCTCCGACATCTGCGGCCGAAAATGAAGAAAGGTCCAGGCCGCGCCCGTGAGCGTCGCCACCGACCCGGCCATGAACGCGGGGACGCCCTCTCCGTCGCGCAACCGCTGGGCCCCCAGGGCGGCGAGCACGCACAGGGAGAACGCCACGAGGGCGATCATGCGTTCGTTGATGGCGATGTCGAAGAGCGGGAGCCGGGAGAGCCAGTCCGCCAGCCGGGTCTCCAGGCACACGCCGAGGCTAAGGAGGCCGAGCGCCAGGAAGAACCAGCGGGCACGGTTTCGCGAAAACAGGCCGGTCCACGCGAGCGGGAAGAGCAGCAGACCCGGGTAGGCCGACGGCTCGATCAGGCCCTCGACCCCGCGTCCATGCCCCGAGACGCCGACGGAGTACGGCACCAGCTGCGGCGCCAGCCGCGCGACGTTCGCCTCCCAGGGAAGGGAGCGTTTGACGTGCGCGTACCAGCCCTTGCGCATCCGGTGCTCTTCCGTTTGGGGAAGGGCCTCGGCCAGGGGCAGCAGGACGACCGCGGAAAGGCCGAGCGAGAGCGCCGTCCCCGCGAGACCGAGTTGCAGCGGGCGCAGGCGCCGTCCCGGTCCCGCGTGGGCCAGCTCGAAGAGAAAGTAGAGGCCCGCGGCCGCGCCGACGTGGAGCGCCGTTTCGGGATGGCCCGCGACGATGACGAGGAGGATCGCCGCGACGAGGATGCCGACGCTCCTGCTGCCGGGCGCGCGGACGAGCCGGCGCCCGGCCACGAGGAGCAGCGGCAGCGGGGCCGCGGCCGCCGAGTGGGGCCAGCCCAGGAAGAACACGAGGAAGTCGGAGAAGGCCCATCCCGCCGCCCCGAGCAGCGACGCCGCGTCGCCGCAGCCGAGCTCCCGCAGGAACGCGAAGGCGCAGAGCAGCGCTATCAGGAGGCGCAGCGTCATCAGGAACGTCCACGCCTGCGGCAACGGGAGCAGCATGCCGATGAACGTCCCCGGATGCAGCACGCCAGGCTGCTGCATCGCCAGGAGCGGGTCGCCGGCCATGCTGCCCGGATTCCAGAGAGGGAATCGGCCCTGCGCGAAGGCGCGCCGCGTCGAGGCCATCCACGGAATCATCTGCAAAACGACGTCGCTCAGGACCGGGCTGCGGGCCCGGCCGATGCCCATCTCCGCGCGGTGAATCTCGAAGGGCGTCGAGCCGTAGAGGATGTCGATGCCCGCGTACACACTCCCGGTGAGCATCGCCCGGCCCGTGAAGACCAGCGGAGCCAGGGCGAGCACGAGGCCGACGCGCCGCCGGACGGGAACGACGAAACGGTGCACGAGCCACACGGCGAGCGCCGCCGTTCCCGCGTAGACGGCGAGCGAACGCAGAACGAGCAGCGCCATCGGCCCTACGGAATTTCGCGGGAAGCCGCCCGTCAAATGGGTTCCGACGCCGACCCCGGCAACAGCCCTTCGACCTGGGGCGAGCGGGCGCCGTTGGCGTCGCACACCGCGTAGCGCACGGCCTTGGTCTTGCCTCCCGCCCAGCCGATGTCGTCCGGGTCCTCGGCGTACATGGCGACGCCGGCGAACTCGCCCTTCGCATTCAGGACGTAGAAGTTGATGTTGAAGTTCGGCTCGCCGTTCTTCTTGAGAAGGCGCTTCTCGACGGTGTTCGACTTGATGCGCTTCAACGCCTCGAGGCCAGCGTCCTTGGGGTGCATGCCGCGGCGCATGTTCTCGACGATCAGGTAGGACGTGAGGTTGTAGAGGTTCGCCTCGCCCCGGCCGGTCGAGCCCGCGGCGCCCACGCTGCCGTCGACGTAGAGCCCGGCGCCGAGGATCGGCGAGTCGCCGACGCGGCCCGGAATCTTGAAGAAGAGGCCCGAGGTCGTCGTGACCCCGCAGATCTCGCCCTTCGCGTTGATGCCGTCGCAGTTGATCGTGCCGTACATCTGGGAGGCGAAGAACTTTCCCTCGCGCGCCATGTCGCGCCGCACGCCGTCGTACGCGATCTTGCGCTCCTCGGGCGTCAGGTAGTGCTTCGGGTCCGTGCGCTGCTTCCACTCGAGCCAGAGCTTGAGCGAGAGGGGCGTGTTGAGATCGTCCTCGATCTTGAAGCCCATGTTGCGCGCGAAGGTCTGCGCGCCTTTGCCGACGAGCAGGTGGTGGTCGGTCTTGTTCATCACCTCGCGGGCCACGCGCGAGGGCGTGCGGACCCCTTCGAGCGACGCGACGCCGCCCGCCCGCTTCAGCGGTCCGTGCATGCAGCAGGAGTCGAGCTGGACCACGCCCTCGGCGTTCGGGACGCCGCCGTAGCCGACGCTGTAGTCCTCGGGATCGAGCTCGACGATGTTCACGCCCTCGATGAGAGCGTCGAGCACGTCGGAGCCCTGCGTCATGAGTGAGAAGGCCTTCTCGACGCAGGTGACGCTGCCGCCGTTCTTGAACCAGTTGCCGTTGGCCGAGGAGATGACGACCGGCTTGACGCTACCGGTCTGGACGGCGGGCGCCTTGCCCGTCAGACCGCGCGGCGCCGCGGCGGCGAGGCCGGCGGCCGCACTGGTGCGAACGAAGTCCCGGCGTGTGAAACGTCGGCGCATGGAGCCTCCTTCAAAGTTGTCGGAAGTCTATCGCTTGCCCGCCGGGAGGCGAGGGGTTTACGCTCGCGCGCGTGGAATACGCGGGCCACTCCCTGACCGAGCGCGCGACCACGCTGCCCGGCCCGTACTACACGTCCGGGGAGATCTTCGCCGCCGAGCAGGAGCGGATCTTCTCGCGACGCTGGCTCTGCGTCGGCCGCGGCGAGGCGATCCGGGAGCCGGGCGACTTCGTCCTCGTGCCGATCGGCAAGGAGAGCATCCTCCTCGTACGGGGCCGCGACGGCAGGGCCCGGGCGTTCTACAACGTCTGCCGTCACCGCGGCACGCGTGTCTGCGAGGCCGAGCGCGGCCGCTTCGCCGGCGGCATCCAGTGCCCGTACCATGCCTGGACCTACGGCCTCGATGGCGCCCTGCTCGGCGCGCCGCACATGGCCGACGTGCCGTGGTTCGACAAGGCGGAGCATCCGCTCGCGCCGGCGAGCCTCGGGGAGTGGGAGGGCTTCCTGTTTCTCAATCTCGCGCCGGAGCCGCAGCCGCTCGAGGGGGCGCTGGCCCCGCTGCTCGACCGCTTCGCGCCGTGGCGGCTGCCGCTGCTCGCGACCGCGCGCCAGGTCGAATACGAGGTCGCCGCCAACTGGAAGCTCATCTTCCAGAACTTCTCGGAGTGCTACCACTGCCCGCCCGTCCACCCGGCGCTCGCAAAGCTGTCGCACTACCGCAGCGGCGCCAACGACCTGCGCGACGGGAGCGTTCTCGGCGGCTACATGCTCATCGACGAACCGGGCGGCAGCCTGACCATGAGCGGCCGCCTCTGCGGCGCGCCGCTCGGCGAGCTTCCCGCGGACGAACGCCAGCGCGTGTACTACTACTCGATCTTCCCCGGGGCGTTTCTGACGGTGCAGCCGGATTTCGTCATGGCCACGAGATTGATGCCGCTCGCCGTCGACCGCACGCGCGTCTCGTGCGATTTTCTCTTTGCGCCCGAAACGCTGTCGGACCCGGCATTCGATCCGGCCGACGGCGTCGAGATCTGGGACGTCACGAACCGGCAGGACTGGCACATGTGCGAGCTCGCGCAGAAGGGCGTCTCGTCGCGCGCGTATCGGCCCGGCGTGTACTCGAAGGAAGAGAGCCTGCTGGCGGCATTCGACCGGGAGTACCTCAAAGCCATGGGGTCGTAGGGGCGGCCCTTGGGCCGCCCGGGGAACTCATGGGCAAGGTGGCGGTAGTCGCCCGGGCGGGGCAAGCCCCGCCACTACGGCCCCAAATGCGGTCGGCTAGATGGTGAGATCCGACAGAATCCCCTTTGCCACGGCGCGCAATCCCTCTGCGACGCCCGGTGCCCCGGCGACGACGTTGCCCCGCTCGAGGTACCCCTTCCCCCCGTCGAAGTCCGTGATCTGGCCGCCGGCCTCCTCGATCAGAAGCGCGCCGGCCGCGACGTCCCAGGGCGCGAGGCGAAACTCGAAGAAGCCGTCGAAGACTCCGGCGGCCACGTAAGCGAGATCCAGCGCGGCGGAGCCGGCGCGCCGGATCGCGCGGGCCTGACCGAACACGGCCTTGAAGAGCGCGAGGTAGGCGTCGATCTTTTGCCGGTTGCGGAAGGGAAAGCCGGTCGCGATGAAAGCCCCGTCGAGGCCGGGACGGCCCGTCACCGCGAGGCGCGTGCCGTTGCGCCACGCGCCCCCGCCGCGCTCGGCCGTGTACATCTCCTCGCGCAGCGGGTCCCACACGACGCCGGCCACGATCTGCTCGCCTTCCCAGGCCGCGATCGAGACGCACCAGAACGGGAAGCCCGCCACGAAGTTCGACGTCCCGTCCAGCGGATCGATGATCCAGACGCGCGCACCGTCGCTGCCCTGGCGCCGGCCGCCCTCTTCGCCGAGGAACGCGTCGTCGGGGTACTGCGTCCGGATGGCCGCCACGATCCGCTCCTCGCTCTCGCGGTCGGCGTGCGTGACGAAGTCGTTTTTCGTCTTCTCCTCGACCGAGCCGTGCGGAAGGTTGCGCCAGTTCGCGACGAGCACCTCGCCGCCGGAGCGCGCCGCGGCGACCGCCGTCTCGAGGAGGGTCATCGCCGGCTCACGGGCCGGCGCGCTGCCGGAACGCCGCCTCGATCGCCTTCTCCGCCGGCGCGCCGAGGACGTTGAACCCGCGCTCGCCCGGGCCCGCCGGCGTGCCGTCCGAGAAGACCTCCCACCAGTAGACGCCCTTCCACCAGCTCTCCTTTGCCAGCACGCGGGAGACGGCGGCGATCGTTCTTGCCGCGTCCTCGCCGTCGGCGGGGCGGCCCGCCGTGTCGCCGCGCGGCGCGACCCATGCGCTCCGGACGGCAGGATATCCGACCTCGGTGAGGATCACGCTCTTGCCCGCCCGCTGCGCGGCGTCGGCGATCGGGCGCACGGCGCGGCGGACCGCCTCGTCGAGCGCGGCGTCGGCAAGCTTGTCGGCCTTCGAGAGCGGGTCGAAGAAGTCCACGCCGATCGCGTCGAGGACGTCCCAGAACGTGATCCGGTTGGCGCCGGCCGCGCCCTCGGCAGCGTACAGCACCGGCGCTCCGGTCGCCAGGCGGACCGCGAACACCACGTTGCGCCACTCCTTCTCGCGCGTCTCGGTCTTCTGGAGGTCCGACCCCACGCAGAAGAGCGTCACGCCCGACGCCTCCGCCACGACGGCCTGGTGGACGATGAACCGGCGGTAGGACTCGAACCAGGCGTGCCAGCCGCGCTCGTCCGCCATGCCGATGTCGCCGACCCCGCCGCCTCCGCCGACCCAGAGCCGCGGCTGGACCAGGGTCGTCATCCCGAGCGCCCGAGCGTCCGTGAGAGCGCGCACGATCCCCTCGTCCGTCTCGCTGCGCGGGCTCCTGTGCACGAAGAGGATCCGGTCGCCCGCGGCCTCGGGCGCGTAGCCGTAGGAAACGATCGAGACGGCGTTCGCGCCGAGCCCCTTCACGCGCTCGAGCGTCGAGCGGGAGGCCGGAGAAACGAAGGCGCTCTCGATCGTCTCGGTCATGACGCAGGCGATGCCCTGGAGGAGCGCGCCGGGCAGCGGCCGCCGCGCGGGCGGCAGGACGCCCTGCCTCCAGGCCGCGGCGCGCCAGCGCGCGAGCGTGTCCACGAGCGCGGCCGGCGCGCCCCCGATCGCCTTGTCGACCGCGGCCTCGCCCTCCAGGTGCGCTCCGGCGTCCAGCCAGGCGGCGGCCGCGCCGATCGCGAGAACCGGGGACACGTCCGGATCGGATTTCAGGACCTCCTCGACCGACGGCTCCACGCCCGCCGCGTGCGTGAAGGCCGCGAAGCCGCGCACCTCGCGCCCCCACCACCTCCCGACCCGGCGCACTCCGGCCGCGAGCAGGAGGGTCCGCCGCTCGAGCAGCGCGGGATTGGCGGCGCCGATCGCCGCCGCGGCGAGCACCGGCGAAACGAGGTCCGGCTCTCCGGGCGCCGAGGCGTCGATCTCGACCCGGATCCTCCCGCCCTCGACGACGAGGTCCGCGGGCCGCGAGGACCCCGTGTACAGCGCCTTGGCGACGGCGTCTGGAAAGAGGCGGACCGAGTAAGGCTTCTTGCCGGGCCAGCGCGCCGCGGCCTTCTCCCACCGCGCCGCCGCCGCGGCCTGCGCGGCCGGGTACTCCCATTCGAGGGCGCCCCGCTTCTCGCGCCGGAGTCCCTTGAAGTACTCGTCGCGCTCCGCGATCTGGTCGCGGCCCGACGCCGGGTCGATGGCGAGACGCCCGTCCTTCTCGACGAACAGCCCCTGCTTCGTCAGCTCGCCCGAGCGCACCATGTAGTCTGCCGGAGGGTCGGGCCGGTCGAGCAGCCGGCGCACGGCGAGCTCGAGGACGGAGGACTCCGAGAGCCCGAGGACGTAGGCGTCGTCCGCGGCGCCGGGACTCGCGAGGAAGATGGCGTCGTCTTTGCCCGAATACTTCCTCCCGTCGAACTCGAACCCGTCGCGCCCGAACGCGACGGGGAACCGGGCGAGCGCCGGCTGGAGGCGCAGGCTCGGAGGGATCCTCGCCAGGTGGGCGACCTCCCAGCCCGCCGGAACCGCGGTGCTCTCGGGCGCGCTCTGGACCTCGATGCCGCGCGTTCGGGCTGACGCCGTGAAGCGCTCGAGCCCCGGGCCGGCCTCGAACCCTTCCGACAGGCGCAGGGCGATCCGCCGGGGGCCCGGTGAGCCGGCGGCGACGCCCGAGAGGACGAGGGCCGCGGCGGCCAGACCGAGGCGCAGGCCTAGAGATCGACCCGCTGCCACACGACCGTCCCGGCCACGATCGTTGCGGCGGGCACGCCCAGGAGCTCCCAGCCGACAAACGGGGTGCTGCGGCCCTTGGACAGGAAGCGGTGGGGATCCACCTTCCAGCGGGCATCCGGATTGAAAAGCGTCACGTCCGCGGGCGAGCCCACGGCGAGCGTTCCCCCGGGCAGGCCGAACGTCTTCGCCGGCCCCGCCGAGAAGAGCGCCGCGAACCGTTCGAGCGAGAGCTTTCCGCGCGAAACCAGCCGGTCGTAGACGACCGAGGCCGCGGTCTCGAGGCCGACGACACCGAAGGGGGCGCTGTCGAAATCGACCGCCTTCTCGTCGGCGTGATGGGGGGCGTGGTCGGTGGCGATCGCGTCGATCGTGCCGTCGGCGAGCCCGGCCACGAGGGCCTCGAGGTCCGAGCCCTCGCGCAGGGGCGGATTCATCTTCGTGCGCGTCGAGAAGTCCGACTTCGCGACCTCCTCGTCGGTGAGCAGGAGGTGGTGCGGCGTGACCTCGCAGGTCACCCGGACGCCGGCCGCCTTCGCGCGCCGCACCATGTCCAGGGCGAGCGCCGTCGAGAGGTGCGCCACGTGCAGGCGTCCGCGCGTCATCTCGGCGACCAGCAGGTCGCGCGCCACCGCCGCCGCCTCCGCCATGGCCGGCTGGCCGGCGAGGCCGAGCCGCGCGGAGACCGCGCCCTCGTGCATCGGCGCGCCCTCGGAGAGACTCCGGTCCTCGGCGTGCTGGACGATCGGAAGGCGGAAGAGGCCCGCGTGCTCGAAGGCGTGGCGCAGCTGGCCGGCGTCCTCCAGCCACTTCCCATCGTCGGAGAGGGCGACCGCGCCGGCCTCGGCGAGCTCGCCGAAGGCCGTCATCAACTCGCCCTTCTGCCCCTTCGTGATGGCGCCGATCGGATAGAGCCGCGCGCCCCGGGCGATCTCGCCGCGCAGGCGCAGGAATTCGCAGGTCTCGCGGCTGTCGTTGACCGGGTTCGTGTTGGGCATCGCGCAGACGGCGGTGAAGCCGCCGGCAGCCGCCGCGGCGAGGCCCGTCGAGATCGTCTCGGCATACTCGCGCCCCGGCTCGCGCAGGTGTGTGTGCAGGTCGATGAATCCGGGCAGGACCAGCAGGCGCGCGGCGTCGAACACCTCGGCGTCGCCGGCCTCGACGCGGTCCCCCACTTCGGCCACGCGGCCGTCGGCCAGCAGCAGGTCCAGGCGTCCGTCGCGCCCCGCCGCGGGATCGACGAGCCTGCCGCCGCGGATGAGGAGCCTGCGGCTCACGACTCGCCCTCCCAGGGATGCCCGCCGAGGAGCAGGTAAAGGACCGCCATGCGCACGGCGACGCCGTTGGCGACCTGGTCGAGGATGACCGAGCGACCCGAGTCGGCGATGTCCGACGTGATCTCGACGCCGCGGTTCATGGGCCCCGGGTGCATGACGATGGCCTCGGGCCTGGCGCGGGAGAGACGCTTCGCGTCGAGCCCGTAGTGCCGGAAGTACTCGCGGGTCGAGGGGAAGAGCGACTTGCCCTGTCGCTCGAGCTGCATGCGCAGCATCATCACGACGTCGGCGCCCTCGAGCGCGGCGTCGAAGTCGGTCGTGACCGCGATCCCCATCTCCCCGATCCGTTCCGGGAGCAGCGTCGGCGGCCCGCAGACCGTGACCTTCGCGCCCATCTTCGTCAGAAGCCAGATGTTCGAGCGGACGACGCGCGAGTGCGCGATGTCGCCGGCGATCGTGACGTTCAAGCCCGCGAGCCTGCCGAGGCGCTGGCGGATCGTGAGCGCGTCGAGCAGCGCCTGCGTCGGATGCTCGTGCGCGCCGTCGCCCGCGTTGACGACGCCGGCCTTCAGGTGCCGCGCCAGGAAGTGCGGCACGCCCGGCGAGCTGTGGCGGATGACGATCAGGTCCGGGGACATGGCCTGGAGGTTCCGGGCCGTGTCGAGCAGCGACTCGCCTTTCTCGACCGAGCTGCCCTTGGCAGCGAAGTTCAGCGAGTCGGCCGAGAGCCATTTCTCCGCGGTCTCGAAGGAAAAGCGCGTGCGGGTGGACGCCTCGAAGAAGAGGTTGACGACCATGCGGCCGCGCAAGGCGGGGACCTTCTTGATCGCCCGCTGGCCGATCGCGCGCATGGACTCCGCCGTGTCGAGCAGTAGCGTGATCTCGTCGGGAGTCAGGGGCTCGATCCCGACGAGGTCCTTGGTGCGCAGGTTGCCGACCGTCACGAAACTAGTTCGGCCTCTCGAGGATCCAGACCTCGTCCGCACCGTCGGTCTCCTGGAACATCACCTGGATGACCTCGCGGTTGGCCGTCGGAACGCTCTTGCCGACGTAGTTGGCCTCGATCGGAAACTCGCGGTGCCCCCGGTCGATCAGGACCGCGAGCCGAATCGCGCGAGGGCGGCCGAGGTCGATGACGCCGTCGAGCGCGGCACGGATCGTCCGTCCGGTGTAGAGAACGTCGTCGCAGAGCAGGACCGTTCGGCCATTCAGGTCGAAGTCGATCTCGGTCTTCTTGAGCAGCGGCTGCGGCGCGACCGTGGAGAGGTCGTCGCGGTAGAGGGTGATGTCCAGGGTGCCGACCGGAAAGGTCTGCTTGACGAGGTCCGTGAGGCGGGCGGCCAGGCGGACGGCCAGGGGCACGCCACGGGTCCGGATGCCGATCAGGGCCAGGCCCGGCAGATCCTTCTGCCGCTCGGCGATCTCGTGGGCCATGCGGTCCACCATGCGCCGGATGCGGTCGGCGTCGAGGATCTTGGCCTTGCGATTGAGCTCTTCCGTCAAAGCCGCGCTACTCTATGGGGTCGCCTCTCCCCGGTCAAGAACGGGACCGAAAACGCGCTCCGGCCGCGCCAAAACCCATTAGAATAAACGCTACAAAAGAGTCCGCTTATGGTCATATACAACGCTGCCACACGCGAGCTGACGGCCAAAATCGTTTACTACGGCCCGGGGCTCTGTGGAAAGACCACCAACCTGAAGGTTCTGCACGACCGGCTCGAGCCCGGAACGGCCGGCAAGCTCCTGAACCTCCAGACGCAGACCGACCGCACGATCTATTTCGACCTGCTCCCGGTCGAGCTCGGCGACATCAAGGGCTACAAGATCCGCTTCCAGCTCGCAACCGTGCCGGGACAGACCGCCTTCAACGAGACGCGGCGCGTCGTGTTGAAGGGCGTGGACGGCATCGTCTTCGTCGCGGACTCGCAGTGGACGATGCTCCCGAAGAACCTCGAGAGCTGGCAGAACCTCAAGGACAACCTCAAGTCCAACGAGATCTCTTTCGAGAAGATCCCGGTGGTCATCCAGTACAACAAGCGGGACCTCGCCGACATCCTGGCCGTCGACGCGATGCAGGAGGCCCTCGGCCTCTCGTCGTATCCGTTCGTCGAAGCCGTGGCGAGCGCGGGCCGCGGCGTCACGGAAACCTTCAAGCTCATTTCCAAGCTCACCTTCGTGGACCTGCTGCGGCGCCTCCAGGGCCGCAAGACGGAGGAAGAGGAATCCGCCGCCGCGGCGGCCGAGGAGCAGCGCCAGGACGATCTGCAGACGTGGAAGGACTCGCTCTTGAAACGCGAGTCGCAGTCGAACGTCCCGGCGGGTCGTCCCTCGCGCCCGTTCTCGATCGTGCCGCGAGTCTCGGACGAGGCGCCGTTCGACACGACCGAGCTCGGCCGCGAGGCCGACGCCGAGGACGAGGCGTCGCCCTACGCCGTGCCGGAGCCGCCGGACCTCGAGCCGGGCGCTCCGATGCCGCTGACGCCTCCGGCGGCGACCATCGAGATCGACGCCATCGGCCTCGACGAGCTCGAGCATTCGGTCGAAGAGCCCGAGCTGCTGAGCGAGGCCGACGAGGTCGAGGAGCTGACGGCGGCCGAAGAGGTCGAGGTTCTCGACGCATTCGAGCCCGCGGCGCCGGAGCCCGCCCGCCAGGCCGCCCCGACGCCCACCTTCCTGCCCACGGGCGCCGAGGCCCGCGCCGCCGGCGAACGCCTCGCGCTGCTCGAGCAGCGGCTGCGCGAAGCCGAAAGCCGGGCCGAGCGGGAGCGCGAAGCGGCCGAACGGATGGATCGGGCCGTCTCGTCCGCACACGAACGCGTGGCGGCGACGTCCGAGCACCTTTCTGCCCTCGGGGCGCGCCTCGAGGCCCTCGAGAAGGGCGTCGCGGTCCTGCACGAGGCCGTGGGCGCGCTCGCGCAGCGGCTCGTGCCCGTCGAGGCCGCGTCCCAGGGGCGCGACGGGCTCGAAGCCAGCATCCAGGGCCTCGAATCCGCCCTCCAGGGCGTCGCGGAGCGCATCGACACGGGCGCCGCGCGCCAGCGCAAGGACGCGGACGATCTCGGCATGGCGCTCGGCACGCTCAACGAGAAGGCCCTCCTGGTGGACCAGCAGATGGCGGTGCTCCTGAGCCAGACCGGCACCCACGAAGACCAGATGAGCAACCTGCGCCAGGCCGCGGACGCGATCCCGCGCCTCGAGGGCCAGGTCGCGGCGCTTCTCGGACTCGCCGACCGGCTGCCCCGCCTCGAGAGCCAGATCGAGACCGCCCTGCGCCAGCAGCACGAGCTCGAGTCGACCTTCGACGAGAAGACCCAGCAGGGCCGCCGGGAAGCCGAGGACATCCGCTCCCAGATCGCGCCGTTGCTCGAGGAGCGGGTCCGGCGGCACGAGTCGGAGTCCCACCTCTTCGCGGAAATGGAGCGGCTGCGCGAGTCTTTGTCCGAGTCGCTCCACGACCTCGCCGAGAGGCTGAGGAGCTCGGTCCGAAACTCCTAGGGACTAGACCTCCGGCGTCCCGCGCAGCTGCGAGAGGAACCGCTCGTCGTTCCTCCAGTCCGGCTTCACGCGCACGGTCAGCTCCAGGAAGAACCGGCGGCCGATCTCGCGCTCGAGCTCCTCGCGCGCGGCCCTGCCGATGTCGCGGATCATCGTCCCGCCCTTTCCGACGATGATGCCCTTCTGGCCCTCGCGCTCGACGACGACGGACGCCGTGACGACGGTGATGTCCTTGCCCTCGCCCTCGCGGACCGACTCGATCAGGACGGCGTGCGCGAACGGCAGCTCGTCGCGGGTGCGCTCGAGGAGCTTTTCCCGGATGACCTCGCCGATCCACTCGGACTCCGGCGTCGCCGTCAGGAAATCGTCCGGGTAGGCCGCGTCGCCCTCGGGGAGGTTCTTCGCGAGGACCTCCAGGAGCAGTTCCACGCCTTCCCCGGTTTTCGCGGATATCGGCACGATGTCCCGGAACTCGTGCAGGGCGGCGAGCTCCGACAGGAGCGGGAGCAGCCGGTCCTTTCGCAACAGGTCGATCTTGTTGACCGCCAGGATCGCCGGCGCTCCCGCGCGCGCCACGAGCTCCAGGATGAAGGCCTCTCCCGGACCACGCTCGTCGGCCGCGTCCACGACGAACAGGATCGCGTCGGCCGTCGAGAGCGAGCCCGTGGCCTCGCGGACCATGGCCGCGTTCATCTTGTACTTCGGGCGGTGGATCCCGGGCGTGTCCACGAGCGCGATCTCGCAGTCGGGGCGGCGGGCGACGCCGAGGATGCGTTTGCGCGTCGTCTGCGGCTTGTCCGACACGATCGCGACCTTTTCCCCGACGAGCGCGTTGACGAGCGTGGACTTGCCCGCGTTGGGCCGCCCCACGACGGCGACCTCGCCGACCTTCACGATTTGCGGGATTCGGTCGGGACGCGCGCCTCGGTGCCGGGAACCGGCGCCGTCGGCTCGATCTTCACGCGGTGGACCCGACGCCGGTCCGCTTCCTCGACCGTGAAACGCAGGCCCGATTCCTTGTACGTCTCGCCCGGCTTCGGGATGTGCCCGAGGCGGCTCGTCAGGAAGCCGCCGAGCGTCGTGAACTCCTCCTCCTCGGGGCCCCGGCCGAAGAGATCGCGCACGACCTCGATGTTGGCCTTGCCCGAGACCGAGTACGCGCTTTCGCCGGCCTTCGAGACCGGCTCGCGCTCGTCCTCGTGCTCGTCGGACAGGTCGCCCACGATCTCCTCGAGCAGGTCCTCGACCGTGACGAGCCCCGAAACGCCGCCGTACTCGTCCACGACGATCGCCATCCAGAGGTGGCGCCGCTGGAATTCGCGCAGGAGCTCCGAGACCTTCTTCGTCTCGGGCACGAAGTAGGCGTCTCGCATCAGGTCCGCGATCGAACGGTTCGCGCCGGAGCGGATTGCCTGCAGGGCGTCCTTGACGTGCACGACGCCGACGACCGTGTCGATCGAGCCGCGCACGACGGGAATCCGGGAGTACTTGGACTCGACGAACAGGTCGAAGAGGACCGTCAGCGAGGAGGCCGCGTCGATCCAGGCGACGTCGGTGCGCGGCGTCATGACCTCGCGCACGCGCGTGTCGCCGAAGTCGACGATCGACATCAGGAGCTTCTCCTCGTCCTTCTCGAGGATTCCCTCCTGGCGGCCGACGTCGATGTACGCGCGGACCTCCTGCTCGGTCGCCTCGGCCGGCTTTTCCGGCGCGGGGGCGCGGCCCGCGAAGATGCGGCGGATCAGGAACGCGGCCGGCAACAGCAGCCACGAGGCCGCCGTGATCAGCGGCAGCAGGCGCGCGACGATCCGCTCGGGGTCGCGGTTGGCGTCGCGCCGCAGCAGGCCGATCTCCGTGAAGAGCCAGCCCGCGACGAAAAAGAGCCCGCCGATCAGCCAGGGCCGCGGCACCTCGTAGGTCTCGAGCGCCGAGACCGTCGTCAGCAGGCCCGTCAGGAGCAGCGCCTGGACGACGACCTTCGTCGTGGTGCGGACGATCTCGACCTCGCCCGCGCCCGAGAGGATGCGCGCCCGCTCCGGGTGCTCCTCGAGCAGCCCGCGGACCTTGATCGGCGAGAGCCGGTCGAGCGCGAGGGCAAACGTCTCGAAGAGCAGGAAAGCCGCGTAGCAGAAGCCGGCCGAGAGGATCGAGATCATCGGTCCCGCTCCGCGATGCCGAGGCGCCGCCGCACGCGTCCCTCGAGCGCCTCCATCTCGCCGTCGTCCGTCTCGTGGTCGTAGCCCATCAGGTGCAGGAAGCCGTGCACGAGCAGGCGGTCGACTTCGCGCGCGCGCGGCTCGGAGCGGCGCCGGGCCTCGCGGCCGGCGTAGGGCACGGAGACGACGATGTCGCCCAGGAACCCCTTCGCGGCGGGGCCCGCCGGGAACGCGAGGACGTCGGTCGAGCGGTCCTTGCCGCGGTAGCGGCGGTTCAACGAGCGCATCCGGCCGTCCGCGCAGAAGAGCACGGAGACTTCCCCGGCCCGCGCGCGCGCGGCCCTCGCGGTTCGCGCGAGGATGCTCCGCACGCGCGCCGGCGACGGCGCTCCCGCGACGCGCCCCTGGACGTCCACGCGCATCGTCACACCGCCCTCGGCCCCGCGGCCTCGACGCCGGTCTCGGTCGTCCGACGGCGCGAGCGCTCGCGGTTGAAGTCGAAGCCCGGGTAGTCGATCCGGTGGTGGAAGACCGTCGTCACGGTGCGCTCGAGCGTCGCGACGATGATCGAGAGGTCCCGCATGGTCAGGTCGCACTCGTCGAACTGGCCGTCGCGCAGGCAGTCGTCGACGATCACCTGGATCATCGCGCGGATCTTGGCCGGCGTCGGCTCGACGAGCGTGCGCGAGGCCGCCTCGACGGCGTCGGCGATCATGAGGATGCCGAGGATGCGCGTCGAGGGCTTGGGCCCGGGGTAGCGATAGTCGGTCTCCTGCACGCCCTCGGGACCGCCTTCGGCGCGGGTCACGGCCTTCTGGTAGAAGTACCGGATCAGCTTGGTGCCGTGGTGCTCGCGGATCGCGGTGGCGATCGGCTCGGGCAGGCGGGCCTTGCGCGCCATCTCGATGCCTTCCTTGACGTGCGCGGCGATGATCAGCGCGCTCATCGAGGGCTCGAGGCGGTCGTGGCGGTTGAAGCCCTTGGGCTGGTTCTCGATGAAGTAGTCGGGCATCTTGGTTTTGCCGATGTCGTGGTAGTAGCCCGACACGCGCGCGAGCAGCGAGTCCGCGCCGATCGCCTCCGCGGCGGCCTCCGCGAGGTGCCCGAGCATGAGCGAGTGCTGGTAGGACCCCGGCGCCTCGAGGGCGAGCGTGCGCAGAAGCGGAAGGTTCTGGTTCGAAAGCTCGAGCAGGCGAATGTCCGTCACCACGGAGAAGACATGCTCGAACAGCGGCAGGAACAGGGCCACGACCATCGACACCGTCAGCCCGCCCGCGACGCCCGCGAGCGCGTCGTACAGGAAGTCCCAGCCCCACGGCCCCGCGTTCAGGAAGTGGATCGCGACGATCGCGACGAGGTTGCCCGCCGCCACGATGCCGCCCATGGACAGCAGCACGCTGCGCGAGCGAACCTTCCCGAGGCCGTAGATGCCGGCCAGCGATCCGACGACCGCAAAGAGCGCAAAGGGAAACGAGAGCCCCATCAGCACGCCCGCGCCGATCGCGAAGACCAGCGCCACGAGCAGGGCCGGCCCCATCCCGGCCACCAGGCTGACGACGATCGGGCCCGCGGCGAACGGGATCGCGAAGTTCACCGCGCCCGAAGCGCCCTCCAGGCTCGGCGAGAGGGCCTGGGCGAGGACGAAGGCTGCGCGGATGACGACCGCGAAGAGGATTCCGGTCGCCAGCACCGAGCCGAACACGACGCCCGACGAGCGTTCGCGCTTGCGGCGGCGCTGGCGGCGCGCGTCCAGCCAGAAGGCTGCCGCGGCCAGGATCTGCAGGAGCAGGACGCCCGTGACCTTCACCCACGAGGACGGATCGGACGCGGAGGCGCGCACCGCCGCGATCCACTGGGCCGAGCGGGCCGTGATCTCGTCGCCGCGCCGCACGATCACCTTGCCGCGCGGGATCCGCGTGAACACGCTCTCGACCGAGCGGGAGGCCGCGGCGCGGCGTTCGTCCGTGAGGCTCGCGTCGTAGGAAAAGTTGGGGCGCAGCGTGGCCGCCAGGAACGCGGCCACCTCGGCGCGCTCGCGGGGGGTGAAGGGGCCCTCCGCCAGGCGCGCGGTGACCGCGGTGCGCGTCTCGTTGCCGTACTCGGTCGCCCCCGTGTCGCGCCGCTTGGCGTCGCGGCCGGACGAGGTGTCGCGGGCGACGTACCCGCGGCTGCGCGCCTCGGGGGGCAGGTCGCGGTGGTCCACGATGCCGCCGCGGTACAGGTCGAGCCCGATCACGGCGAACCGGTCCTCGAGCTCCTTGGAAAACCCCTGCCGCGAAAGCGCCTCGAGCGCCTCGTCGCCGATCGGCAGGCCGAAGGCGTCCGAGAGCTCCGGCGTCACCCGGCCCTTCGGGCGCGTCCGCGCCGCCACCGCCCGGGCGCGATCGAAGGAGTCGCGCAGCTGCTGCTCGAATCGCGCGGGCGCCTGCCCGTCGGCGTCGTACACGGGCAGGACCTCGGCCGCAGCCTCGGCGCGCCGCCGCGCGGTCGCGTCCGGATCCGGAACGATCAGGTCGCGGGGGGCGACGACGTCGTGCGTCGCGACCATCCCCGTGGCCGCCGGCGTGTCGCGAAACGAGAGCGAGGGCGAGAACGAGGCCGTCGTGACCAGGACGTACGCGACCGCCCAGAGCAGTGGCCGGACGCGGAAAGCCCCCGACTCACCGTCCTGCTTCGGCGGGGACGGGGAACGCTGGAAATCGACGGTGTTGCGTCCCGTGGACGCGTCGGAGGGCACGGCAATGCCTCAGCGCGCTGCTGCGGCGGCGGCCGCCGCCTCGCGCTCGCGGTCGAGCGCCTCGTACGCCGTGATGATCGACTGCACGAGCGTGTGGCGCACCACGTCGCGCTCGTTGAAGAGCACGAAGCGGATCCCCTCCGTCTTGGACAGCACCTGCTGCGCCTCCCGCAGGCCGGAGGTCTTTCCGTGCGGCAGGTCGATCTGCGTGATGTCGCCCGTGACCACCGCCCTCGATCCGAAACCGATGCGCGTCAGGAACATCTTCATCTGCTCCGAGGTCGTGTTCTGGGCCTCGTCGAGGATTATGAAGGCGTCGTTCAGGGTGCGGCCGCGCATGAAGGCGATGGGGGCGACCTCGATGATGCCGCGCTCGAGAAGCTTGGCCGTCTTCTCGTAGCCGAGGATGTCGTAGAGCGCGTCGTAGAGCGGCCGCAGGTACGGGTTCACCTTTTCGACGAGGTCGCCAGGAAGAAAACCGAGCTTCTCCCCCGCCTCGACCGCCGGCCGGGCGAGCACGATCCGCTTGACCTTCTTCTCGAGCAGCGCGGCGGCGGCCATGGCCACGGCGAGGTAGGTCTTGCCGGTGCCGGCCGGGCCGATCGCGAAGACCAGGTCGTGACGGTCGATCGTCTGGGCATACACCCGCTGCTTGAGGTTTCTGACGGTGACGACCGACTTCAGGCTCGGTCCGAAGGGGCTGTCCGTGAAGAACTCGACGAGCGATGCGCCGGGGTCCTCGCGAACGACCCGGATGGCCGTGGCGACGTCGCTGCCACGCAGGGGGTAGCCGCCGGCCAGCAGGTCCGAAAGGCCCGTCAGCAGGCGCCGGGCCGCGTCCTCGGCCTCTCCCTCCCCGACGACCGAGATGTCGTTGCCGCGGGACTGGAGGCGGACGTGGAACGCGGTCTCGATTGCCCGCAGGTTTTCGTCGGCGATTCCGAAGAGCGCGGTCAGCCCGTTTTCGGGCAAAGTGACGGCATGGCTGGGGTCAGAAATCGGCGGTGCTCCTTGAAGGGGCAAACGGTACCACGGCGGGGGCCGGCGCCGCGGCCCGGAGCCCCCGTCGCGATACTAAGTATCGATTTTGCAATTGTTTACGTCGACCCGTCCGCGGAGGTTACTTCCCCATCGACATGGATTTGGCCATGTCCTCGAGGCCGTTCTCGACCGCGTCGCGCAGGGTCGAGCCCTTTGCCTTCTGGCGCAGCTCGCCGACGACCGCGCCCTTGCTGTTCTTCACCAGCAGTTCCAGGCCCACGCCCGGGTTAGCCGCCCAGCCGCCCCAGGCTCGCGCCGCCCCGCTCGGCTCCCAGGCGTTGAAGACGTTGCCCTCGATCTGGATGTCGCCGCCCGACTTGACCACCTTGAAGCCCTGCTTCTCGAGCCACTGCTCCATGTAGTCCCTGCCGTCGCGGGCCGCCTCCCGGCACTCGGAGCCATGTCCGTTGTGATCGAACTCGGCGACCGAGGCCGTCTTGTACTTGGACAGGGATCCGTCCGGGAAGTAGACCCAGTCGGTGTCCTTGCCCTTGACCAGCTTGTCGTAATCCGGAAGGAACTTGGCCGGCTCGTCCCTTTCCTTGGCGTCGTCGGAATCGACGAACTTCTTGTCCGACGCCTGCGCCGTGGAGACGGTGAGGAGAAAGAAAGCGGCGGAAAGGGCTACCAGAAGCTTGCGTGAAAGATTAGCCATCTTCGGTGTCTCCTTGACGGCGAATTGTAGCAGGACGCGGGCGCGCTGCCAGGTCAGAGACGCAGGCGCTCGCAGACCGCGTCGCCGGCCGCCCCGGTGGTCAGGGACCCCCCGACGTCGGCCGTCGCCGCGCCCTTTCGGACGCAGTCGGCCACGGCCGCCTCGACGGCGGCGGCCTCGGCGGCGTGGCCGAGGTGGTCGAGCATGAGACCGGCGGTCAGGATCGCGCCGAAGGGATTGGCCTTGCCGGTCCCCGCGTACTTGGGCGCCGAGCCGTGGACCGGCTCGAACATGGACACCCGGCCCGGGTGCAGGTTGCCGGAGGCGGCCATCCCGAGGCCGCCCTGCAGGGCGGCCCCGAGGTCCGTCGCGATGTCGCCGAACATGTTGTTCGTGACGATCACCTCGAACTGGCGGGGATCCTTGATGAGCTGCATACAGAGGGCGTCGATGTACAGGTGCGAGGCCTCGATGCCCGGGTACTCCCGCGCGACCTCGTGAAAGGTCCGCTGCCAGAGGTCTCCGACGAAGCGCATCGCGTTGGACTTGTCGGACATGACGACGCGCTTTCGGCCGCGCGTCTTCGCGAACTCGAACGCGTAGCGGATGATCCGCTCGACGCCCTTGCGCGTCGACACGTCCTCCTGCGTCGCCACTTCGTCGGGCGTACCCTTCTTCAGGTGTCCCCCGGCGCCGACGTAGGAACCCTCGGTGTTCTCGCGAAAGACGACGAAGTCGACGTCGGCGGCCTTCAGGCCCCGGAGCGGGCAGAGTCGGTCGTCGAGACAGCGCACCGGTCGGTAGTTGACGTAGAGGTCGAGCTGGAAGCGCGCGCCGAGCAGGATGTCCGCCGCGTGCTTCATGTCGGGGACCCGCGGGTCGCCGAAGGCGCCCATGAAGATCGCGTCGTAGTTGCGCGACAGGTCGTCGAAGCCGCCCGGCGGGATCGAGACGCCGGTCGAGAGGTAGTGGTCTGCGCTCCAGGGAAAGAAGACGGGCTCGAAAGGGATCGACCGCTGCCGGCTGATCCGCTCCAGCACCTTCATCGCTTCCGCCGTCACGTCGACGCCGATTCCGTCCCCGGGAACGACCGCGATTCTCATGCGGCGGGGACGATAGCACGCGTCCCGGGGCCGAAAACAGGCGCGCCGGAGGATCCGGCGCGGCGTTAGAATCTCCAGAAGTGACCCTTGCCGAGACCGTCCAGGAGGTCCTTCGCGAGGCCTCGCTCCAGCCGGAACGGCTGACGCCCAGCCGGCTCTGCGAAAAGGTCGCGCGCGAGGCCGAGCGCTACCTCGACCGCGTCCGGTTTTCGAACGAACGGTACATGCGCCACCCCATCCTGCTCTGGGACGAGTGGGAGGTCATGCTCATCGCGTGGTCGAGCGGACAGATCACGCCCATCCACGACCACCGCGGCGTGATGGGAGGCATGGCGATCCTCTCGGGCACTCTCTCCGAGGAGCGCTTCACGACGCCCCTCGACGTGCCCGAGCTCTTCGACAACCGCGCGCGGCCCGAGGGGGACCTGTCCGACATCGGCCCGACCGTCCTCCACCGCCTCGCGCCGACGAGCGCGCGCGCCATCTCCATCCACGTGTACCGCCCCCCGCTGCGCACCATGGGCATCTGGGACGCGAGCGGGATGCTGGCGGTCATGCCGTCCCACTTCGACGTCGACGAGGAAGTCCTGGCGCGCTCGGTCGCGGCGCCGACGGTCTGAGGGGTCCGTCTTTTGGCGTCGTAGGGGCGGCCCTTGGGCCGCCCGGGGAACTTACGGGCACCGTGGCGATTGTTGCCCGGGCGGGGCAAGCCCCGCCCCTACTGCTACTTCTGGAAAAACAGAAACAGGTTCACGGCCGAGGGGCCGAGCGAGAAGAAGTCCCCCGAGCGCAGCGGCCGTGCGCAATCTTCCTCGGACACGCCCCCGAGGTCGTCGGGCGCCGGGATCGCGTCGCCGTTCAGGTAGGTGCCGCACGTCGAGCGCATGTCGACCAGCCGGTAGTTCGGACCGTCGCCGGCGACCCGTCGGATCACCTTGGCGTGCAGGCGCGAGACCTCGGTGTTCAGGAACGCGTCCGGCGACGAGACGCGGAAGCCCGTCACGGGCATGCCGACGCCGATGAACTCGGGCACCTCGCGCCCGAGAAGCACCTCGTCGAAGTCGAGCTTCACGAGCCCGGCGTTGTAGGGCCCGAGCCCGAGCAGGAAGTGGCCGGGCGGCAGGCGCAGCAGCGTTTTCTCGAGGCGGCTCGACATCCCGACCATGCCGTTGTCCACGAAGGTGCCGAGATCCCGCTGGCGCGACTCCAGGGCCTCGCGGCAGATGGCGGAGTAGATGTCGTCCATCCCGCCCATTTTAACGCCGTTCCTAGTTGACCGGTTCCTCCGCCGCGGCAACGGCCTCCTCCGGGGTCGGCTCCCGCTCGATCGTCCACCGCTCGAAGACCGTGTCGGGCAGCTCCGTCAGGAACCGCGAGGGCTCGAGGATGACGTCCACGCCGTACCGGTCGCGAGCGAGCATCGGGTAGATGAGCGCGAGCTCGTTCTTCGCGCGGGTGACGGCGACGTAGAAGAGCCGCCGCTCCTCCTCGAGGCCCTCCTCGGTCGCGACCGAGCGGTAGTTGGGAAAGCGCCCTTCCGACAGCCCCATCACGATGACGCGGCTCCACTCGAGGCCCTTGGCCTGGTGGATCGAGGAGAGCACCACCCGATCGTCGTCCGGCTCCCCCGCCACGACGTCCTCGCCCGAGAGCTCGTTGAAGAGCGTGATCTCCTCGAGGAAGGCCGGCAGGGAGTCGTAGGTCTGCGCGAACTGGGCGAACTGCTCGAGATCGTCGAGGCGCGCGTCGCCGTTGGGGAACTTCGCGCGGGCGTAGTCCCGGTAGACGTCCTCGACGACGGAGCGAATGGCTTCCGAGGGTGTCGATCGCAGCGACGGACCGTCGAGCCGGGACAGCAGCGAGCGGAAGGGCCTCAACGCCGCGTCGCCGCCGCGGCCGAGCTCCTTTCCGTCGAGCGCGCGAAAGGCCGCCAGCGGATCCGGCCGCGACCCGATCGCTTCCCAGACCGCGGAGGCCGAGCGCTCGCCCACGCGCGGAAAGATCTTGAGCGCCCGCTTCCAGGAGAGCTCGTCCTTCGGGTTGACGACGATGCGCAGGAACGCGAGGACGTCCTTGACGTGGCGCTGCTCGAAGAAGCGCGTGCCCGAGCGGATTTCGTACGGGATCCCGCGGCGCGTCAGCTCGATCTGGAGCTCGAGCGCCTGGTAGTGGGCGCGGTAGAGGATCGCGAGCTCCTAGAGCTTCTCCCCCTCGTCGTGCCACTCGAGCAGGCGCTGCGCCGCAAAGCGCGCCTGGTCGGCGATGTCCGGCAGCGCCACGACCGCGGGCAGTCCGCCGCCCTCGCGCGCCGCGCGCAGCTCCTTGGGGAACTGGCGCTCGTTGTGGGCGATCGAGGCGTTGGCGAGGGCGAGGATCTCGGGCGTCGAGCGGTAGTTGCGAGTGAGGCGGAAGGTCTTCGCCTCGGGGTAGCGCTTCGGGAACCCGAGGATGTTCTCGAACGAGGCGCCGCGGAAGGAGTAGATCGCCTGGGCGTCGTCGCCGACGACCGTGACGTTCTTCTTGGCCCGCGCCATCCCGTCCACGATGTCGCCCTGCAGGCGGTTGGTGTCCTGGTACTCGTCGACCAGGATGTGGTCGTAGGAGGCATGCAGCTGCGCCGCGGCCTCGGGCACCTCGTCGAGCAGCCGCTTCCACATCAGGAGCAGGTCGTCGTAATCGCACGCGTTGCCCAGGCGCTTGCGCTCGCGGTAGCGCTGGAAGACCGAGACGATCTCCGCCTCGATCTCGGAAAAGTGGGGCGCGTGCTCGGCGAGGACCTCGGTGAACGGGCGGCCCGTGTTGATCGTGTACGAGTACAGGTCGAGCAGGACGTCGCCCTTGGGGAATCGCCGCTCGAGCGTCGGGATCTTCTTGTCCGAGGTCGCGGCCTCGAGCATCTCGCGCGCGTCCTCGGGATCGAGGATCGTGAAGTTCGGCCCGAGGCCGAGGCGGCTGCCGAACCGTCGCAGCAGCCGGTTCCCGACCGAGTGGAACGTGCCGCCCATCAGCCGCCGCATGTCCACCGCCAGCAGCGACTCGACACGGCGCAGCATTTCCCGCGAGGCCCGGTTCGTGAATGTCAGGAGCAGGATCCGGGAGGGATCGTGCCCGGACTCGATGAGCCGCGAAACCCGGTAGACGAGGGTCCGGGTCTTGCCGGAGCCGGCCCCGGCGATGACGAGGATGGGGCCCGTCCCTTCGAGGACGACCTCGCGCTGCTCGTCGTTCAGTTCCCGGTCGTAGTCGACGCGGTAGCTCGTCAGCCGCGCGGGGGTCCGGAGGACGTATTTGCGCTCCACGGGCCGAGTTTAGCCCCTCCCAAAGGGGGTAATCTTTCCGCCCGGGCGCTCGTTTAAACAGACGAACAGGGGGTATCCGATGAGCATCCAGAAAATCCGCCGCTCCATCCTGATCGCCGCAGGGATCGGCGCTCTCGCCTTCACCGGCCTCTTCGCCGGAAGGCTCCTCGGCCGGCAGATGGGCCCGGGCTTCCCGCACGGGGGCCCCCATGCCGCCCGGATGTTCGAGCACCTCTCGCGCACCCTCGATCTCTCCGAAGCGCAGCAGCTCCAGATCCGCGGCGTCCTGAAGGCGCACGCCGACGAGATCCTGCTCCTCGTCAAGTCGGGCATGGACGCGCGGCGCGCGCTGCACGACGCGGTGCTCGCCCAGCCGACCGACGAGGCCGCGATCCGCGGCCTCGCCCAGCAGGTCGGCACGCTGCACGGCGACGGCGCGCTGCTCTTCGCAAAGATCCGGGCCGAGATCTGGCCGATCCTGACGCCCGAACAGCAGCAGCAGTTCACGGCCTTCCACACGAAGATGGGAAGCCGGGGCAACGACGAGCTGCAGTCGCTCGGCGCGTTCCTGCGGGGCGAGAGCTGAGATTGATCCCGATCTCGGCCGTTTCCGCGACCGGGACGCCCGGCGACGAGGACCTCCTCGTCGCGCGGGCGCGCCGCGGCGACCAGGATGCCGTCACCGCGCTCGTGCGCCTGGCGGCACCGGTCGCGATCGCGGCCGCGCGGCGCATCACGTCGGACGCGAGCCTGGCCGAAGACGCCGCCCAGGAGGCGTTCCTCAAGGCCTTCCGCGCCCTCGACCGCTACCGGCCGCAGTCGAACTTCCGCTCGTGGGTCCGCACGATCGCGATCCGGTGCGCCATCGACCTGGTGCGCCGGCGCCGCCCGGAGTCCCCGCTGCCCGAGGCGCAGCCCGCGCCCGGCAACGAGGAGACGCGCCAGGAGGACACGGACCTGCTGCGCGCGGCGCTCGCCGCCCTTTCGCCGCTCGATCGCGAGATCATGGTCGCGCGCGAGCTCGAGGGCGTGCCCGACCGCGAGATCGCCCAGCGCTTCGAGATCAGCGTCACCGCCGTCCGCGTGCGGATGCACCGCGCGCGCCGCCGTATTCGCGCCCGTTTCCAGGAGAAGAGACCATGAGCCGCAGGGAATGCCTCGCCCGCAGCACCGACGAGGGCCACCTCTTCGTCTGCCCGCGCTGCCGCGCCGATGCGCGCATCGCCGCCGCGTGGAAGGACATGGCGATCCGGGAGACGCCGGCTCCGGCCGACGAGCGGTTCATCGCGGCGGTCCTGAACGACGTGCGGCACGAGGCGGCCCGGCAGTCGCGCAACCGGTTCTGGCTGGCCGCCGCCGCCGCCGCGCTCTTCTTCTTCTTCACGGGCCTCGCGCTCGAGAGCGCGAGCGAGCCCTCGACGACGCCGGAGGAGACGTACGCCACCCTCGCGGCGCCGAATGCCCTGGAGGGCCTGCTGCCCCAGTGAACTGGAGGAGTCGGAGGCCGTGCCGTAGACTCCCGCCGTGCCCCTGCGCCTCACGACCGCCGGCGAATCCCACGGCCCGCGCCTGACGGCGATCCTGGAAGGGATCCCCGCGGGCCTGCGCATCGATCCCGCCTTCGTCGCCGCCGAGCTCACGCGCCGCCAGCACGGCTACGGGCGCGGCGGGCGCATGAAGATCGAGAAGGACGAGGCCCACTTCGAGGGCGGCCTGCGCGGCGGCCGCACGCTCGGCGCGCCCATCGCGATCGGGATCCTGAACCGCGACTACTCCAACTGGGCGGACGTCATGGGTCCGATGACGATCGATCCGGACGCCTCGGCCGCAAAGCGGCTGACCCGGCCGCGCCCCGGACACGCGGACCTGGCGGGCGGCATGAAGTTCGGGGCGAGCGACTTGCGCGACGTCCTCGAGCGCGCGTCGGCGCGCGAGTCGGCGGCCCGGGTGGCCGCCGGCGCCGTGTGCAAGCTGCTGCTGCGCGACTGCGGGATCGCCGTCCGCAGCGGCGTGCTCTCGCTCGGCGCCGTCGCCGACACGCGGTCGCCTCGCTCCTTCGCCGCCCTCGAGAAGGTCCGCGAGGACTCGCCCCTGAGGGCGGTCGACGCCTCGCTCGAGCCGGAGATGATCGCCGCAATCGACCAGGCGAAGGCGGCCGGCGAGACCCTCGGCGGCTCGCTGCTCGTGGCGGCGTGCGGCGTTCCTCCCGGCCTCGGCAGTTACGCATCCTGGGAAGAGAAGCTCGACGGTCGCATCGGGCGCGCGCTCCTCTCGGTCCCGGCGGTCAAGGCAGTCGAGTTCGGCTCCGCCATCGCGAGCTCGCGCGGCCCGGGCTCGGAGGCGCACGACGAGATCGAGAGGGGGCCGCACGGCCTGCGCCGCCGCACCAACCGCGCGGGCGGCCTCGAAGCCGGCGTCACGAACGGGGAGGATGTCGTCGCCGTCGTCTTCATGAAGCCCATCGCGACACTCGCCCGCGGGCTCGACTCGGTCGACCTCGCGACGGGAGAGCCCGCGCGTTCGGCCTACGAGCGCAGCGACGTGACGGCCGTGCCGGCCTGCGGCGTGATCGCGGAGGCCATGCTCGCCTTCGTCCTCGCCGACGCCCTTCTCGCCCTGACGGGGGGCGATCGGCTGGCCGACGTCCTCGCCCGCCTCGAAGCGCACCGCGAGCGGGTGCGCCGCTACCCGGCCTAGACCGGCCCCGCACGGACAACGTCTGTCCGCCGGAGCGGGCCATGCTCGTGCATGACCGCGGCGGCGCTCCCCGTTGCTGATGCCATATGGCATAATAATAGCTGCCATATGGCAGGAGGGCCCGTGGGAACCATCGCCGACGTCATCCAGGCCCTGGGAGGCCCCGGCCTCGTCCCCGCGAGGTCCGCGGGGCAACTCCGCGACGCGCTGCGCGCGGGCCTGCCCTACGCCGCGCTTTCGGCGGTCGCCTCCGGTTTTGCGATCGAGGCCCCGGCCGTCGCGGCGATCCTGGGGATTCCGCCGCGCACGCTCGCGCGCCGAAAAAAGGAGCGCCGCCTCTCGCCCGAAGAATCGGACCGGCTCTTCCGCCTCGGCCGCCTGGCCGCTCTGGCCCAGGACGTCCTCGGGACGCGCGCGAAGGCATCGGCCTGGCTCCACGCGGGCAACCGCGCCCTCGGCGGCGCCACGCCGCTGTCGCAGCTCGACACCGATCTCGGCGCGGAAGTCGTCGAGTCCGCTCTGCTGCGCCTGGCCCACGGCGTCGTCGGATAGGACCGGAAATGACCGTCTGGCGCCTCTGCAAGCGCAGGCACGCGGCGCTCGACGGGCAAGGCGCTCGTCTGGCCGGGGGCCGCTGGAACAGCCGCGGCACCGCGGTCGTCTACGCGTCGGAAACGCTCTCGCTCGCCGCCCTCGAGCTGCTCGTGCACTGCGACGCGGCGTTCTTGCCCGACGACCTCGTCGCGATCCCGATCGAGATCCCCGACGGCCTGCCCGCGCGCCGCATCGAGGCGGCCTCGCTTGCGCGCACCTGGAGGCACCATCCCGCTCCCGAGTCGCTCGCACGGCTGGGAGACGCCTGGGCCAGTGACCGCGGCTCTGCCGTCCTCTCCGTCCCCTCGGCGGTCGTTCCCGGCGAGCGCAACTTCCTGCTGAATCCCGCGCACCCGGATTTCAAGCGGATCCGGGCCGGCCGGCCGGAGAAGTTTTCGCTGGATGCGCGCCTTGCCGCGGCGCGGCGCTGAGCCTCGCTACTGCCGGGCGATCTGGATCCGGCTGTATTCGGCGAGGGCGCGGCGCACGATGCGGCGCAGGTTGCGGACCCGTTTCTCGGCGCGCGCGCGTTCCTCCGCGCGGGCCTGGACTTCGCGCCGCCACACGACTTCGCGCATCAGCAGATCCACCGCACGCTTCCAGCGCGCGTAGGCGAGCTCGGCGACGTCGAAGGTCTCGATCACGGCCCCATGAGGATAACGCCGCCCGGCCCGGTCGGTAGATACAGATGCATCCCGCTACCGCAGGCCGGGCAGGGGCTCGATCGGCCCGGGCGCCGAGGTCGCGAGCATCTTTTCGAGCGAGACGTCGTGGCCGGGCAGCCGCTGGTCGAGCATCGCAAACCGCGGGTCGGTCGGCGCGAGCCCCTCCGGGCCGGGCCTCCAGAGCTCGTAGTGCAGGCCGGGGGACATCGTCCAGCCGCTCGATCCCACCGTCCCGAGCTTCTGGCCGCGCCGCACCCGCTGGCCCACCCGCACGTCCACCCTGCCGAGGTGCCCGAAGGCCGTCGCGCCGGAAGCACCGTGGCCGAGCACGACGAAGTTGCCGAACCTCCAGAGCCGCGAGTTCATGGACGCGGCAACCCGACCCGCAAAGACGACCGTGCCCGCCGCCGGCGCGATGACGGAGGCGCCCGCGGGCGCAGCCAGCTCCATCCCCGCAAAGAACTCCTCCCTCCCGGTCCAGGGCGACACGCGCGGGCCGAAGCGCACGGCCGGCTCCACGAGGTCCGAGGCGAGCGGCAGAATCGAGGGGGTCGCCGCCGCGAGCGGCGGATCCGCCGACTCCCGCCCGGCGACGAGCGCCAGGCCCCGCTCGAGGCCAACCAGGTATCGTCCGAGCGCCGGAACCAGCCGCTCGGGATCGGCCGTCGCGAGAACACCCGACTCGGGGTTCAGGGTGCGCGGCCAGGCGGTCGGCGCGACCCCGTAGAGAAACGCCGCGCGGCTGACGAGGTCGCCCGCGTCGAGCGCACGCTCCCGCATGCCGGCGGCCCGGGCCGCGAGATCCCGGTAGGCCTTCTGCACCGAGGCCGTCGTGTCGGCGATCGAGACCGAGTGCTCGGCGCGCACCGCCCGCGAGGCGACCGCGGGCACCGTGACCCAGAGCGACACCGCGAGCAGCGCCGCGAGCCCGGCCGCCGCGATCGCGATCCGCTCGCCGCGCTCGCCGAGAACCACGGTCCGCACCGCCGCCTGCCGCGAGGCGGGATGGAACTGGAATTCCACTTCAATCTCCCGGCGGGAACACGGCGGTCAGGCCGAGCTCGCGGCGGTCGCCCGAAACGCCAAGACGCCGCGGCACGAATGCCCGCGACACCGTGAAGCGGAAGTCCCGCGGGCCGCCGGGGCCGGCGGACAGGCGCAGCGCGACGGCCTGCCCGGGCTCGAGCGCGCGCGAGTCCACGATCCGTCCGTCGGCCTCCACCGTGAGCTCGACCGTCCGGCCCTCGGGCGTGTAGTGCGCGAGCAGGAGCCGCCGCGACCGCCCGGTGTCGACGCGCAGGGCGAAGCGGCGCTCCGTCCAGGAAAACGGGCCTCCCGGGCCCGTTTCGCGCTCGTGAAAGCCGATCTCCCGTCGATAGCGGAAGGCCGCGTTGGCTCCGCGCGTGCCGAGCGCCGAGGCGAGCGCCGCGACCGCGTAGACCGCCACGAGGACCTTCCGGCCGCGCGCCCGGCCCGGCTTTTCGGCGAGCTGCCCGCGGGCCGTGACGGCCGCGAGCAGGAAGAAGAGAAACGCCGCGTCGGGCGCGAACCAGTGCGAGCCGGCCAGCAGGACCGCGAGGAACCCCAGCACCGCCGCGCCGCTGCCCGCGGCCGAGGACCCGGCGGGGTCCCGCAGCGCGGCCCAGGACTCGCGCATCAGGACGAGCGCGAAGACGAGCGTCAGGATCAGGCCGACGGCTCCCGTCTCCGCGAGCGCCTGCAGGTAGGCGCTGCCCGGGTTGTCGTGGATTCCCGGCGGGAGGCCCTGCTCGGCGAGGAGGTTCGGAAGCTGCCAGGAAAAGGCGCCCAGGCCCGCGCCCTCGACCGGGTGGTGCGTGAAGAGGCGCACGGCGCTCGCCCAGAGGACGGGCCGCGCCGACGCGCGGTATGCGACGGGCAGCCGGCCGTCGAAAATCTGCGCCAGGCGCTCTCCGGCGCTTCCCCGGCCGTGGGAAACGCTCAAGACCGCGACCCCGGCGAGGAGCACCGCTCCGAACAACAGGGCCGCGGCGGAGCCGCGCGGCCGTGTTCCGCGCGCGACGAGCAGCGCGACGACGCCGATCGCCGCCAGGGCGACGCCGCTGCGCGAGCCCGACAGCGCGAGGCCGGCCGCCATCCCGGCGAGGCAGATGGCGGCGGCGACGCGCACCCGCCCCCGGCCGAGCACCGCGCGGTCCGCCGCGGCGGCGGCGCCGAGGCCGCACAGGATGCCGAGCGCGTTGGGGTCCATCGCTCCCCCCGACAGTCGGCCGAGCGTCTTCCAGTATCCGTTCGTCTCTCCGGGACCGATCCCGAAGCGCTCCAACACCGCCACGGCCGCGGACGCGGCGACGCCGGAGAGCGAAGCGAGAAGGGCCCGCTCCCGCACCGCGGGGCCGGCCCGGCGCAGCAGGAAGAAGAACGCGGCTCCCGCGGCCAGCGCGGCGTAGGACAGCAGGCTCGTCCGGATCGCGGAGGCATCGGAGAGCCCCTCGACGTTGACCGCGCGCAGGCCGAGGCCGCGCGCGAGGGCCCACAGCGTGCGGGCCTCGATTGCGGCGAGCGCGGCGGCAAGCGACCAGACGGCGACGAGCGCCTTGAGCGCCCGGTCGGCCCGCGACGGGTCGGGCGCGCTCTCGAAGTCGTACAGAAAGCGGAACGTCCATCCCGCCGCGAGCCCCGAAAACAGGAGCACCGGCCACGCGATGGAGTCGGCGCCGCCGACGAGACGGTCTCCGAGCCCGGCGAGCGGGAAGAGGAACGCGAAGACCACGATCCCCTGGTCCCGCATGTACGCCGTCAGCAGCGCGAGGCCGATCGCGATCACCAGGATCGGAAGCCGCGCCCGCGAGGCCGGCGGGAAGCCGATCGCGAAGACGCAGAGAAATCCGGCGACCGACGCGATCAGCAACAGGAGCCGCGCGACGCCGCCCGGCCGCCGCGCCGGAAGTTCGTTCACGCCGCCGACCGCGCGCGGCGCGTCATCCGCGGTGGTACTCCTGGAGCGGGGCGACGCCTGTGGCCTCCTCCTGGCGCGAGCGGATCCCCTCGACCGCCGCCGTCGACGCCGACAGCGTCGTCAGGCACGGGATCGAAAGGCGCAGCGCGGCCGCGCGAATGGCGGCCTCGTCGAACCGGGAGGCGCTCCCGAGAGGCGTGTTGATGATCATCTGGATCTCGCCGGCCTCCATGCGGTCGACCGCGTTGGGGCTGCCCTCGTTCACCTTGAAGACGCTCTCGGCTTCGACGCCGGCTTCCCGGAGCGCCTCGCTCGTCCCCGCGGTCGCGCACAGCGCGAAGCCGAGGTCGGCGAGCTCCCGGCCGATCGGTATGAGCGCCGCCTTGTCATACGGATTGACCGTCAGAAACGCCCGGCCCGAAAGCGGGAGCCGGATGCCCGAGGCCTCGCACGCCTTGGCGAACGCGTCGCCGAACCGCGGCGAGATCCCCATGACCTCGCCGGTCGATTTCATCTCGGGGCCGAGCAGTACGTCCTCGCCCGGAAACTTGCGGAACGGGAAGACCGGGGCCTTGATGAAGAAGTCGACCGGGTCGCGCTCGGGCGGCAATCCCAGCGAGGCGAGCGGCTTGCCCGCCGCGAGCAGCGCCGCCGCGCGCGCCATCGGAACGCCGATCGCCTTCGACACGAACGGCACCGTGCGCGAGGCGCGCGGGTTGACCTCGAGGACGTAGAGCTTGCCGTGCTGGATGGCGAACTGGATGTTCACGAGGCCGCGCACGGACAGGCCGACCGCGAGCCGGCGCGTCGCGTCGCGGATCTCCGCGATCAGGGGCGCCGGGATCTTCCACGGCGGCAGGACCGAGAAGGAATCGCCCGAGTGGATCCCGGCCTCCTCGATGTGCTGCTGGATGCCGCCGATCCAGGTGTCCCGGCCGTCGCAGAGGGCGTCCACGTCGAGCTCCAAGGCGTCGTCGAGGAAGCGGTCGAGCAGGACCGGGTGCTCGCCCGAGCTCGCGACGGCGGCTTCGACGTAACTCGCCAGGCGCGTTTCGTCGAACACGACCGCCATCGCGCGCCCGCCGAGGACGTAGGATGGCCGCACGACGAGCGGATAGCCGATGCGCCGGCCCACCGCGACCGCCTCCGCGAGGTTGCGCGCTTCCGCGTGCGCGGGCGCGGCGAGGCCGAGATCGCCGAGGAGCTTGCCGAACCGCCCCCGGTCCTCGGCCACGTCGATGGATTCGGGCGAAGTTCCCCAGATCGGATAGCCCGCCGCCTCGAGCGCGCGCGCGAGCTTCAACGGCGTCTGCCCGCCGAACTGCACGAGCACGCCGTCCGGCTTCTCGTTGTCGAGAACCGCCGACACGTCCTCGAAGGTCAGCGGCTCGAAGTAGAGCCGGTCGGACGTGTCGTAGTCCGTCGAGACGGTCTCGGGGTTGCAGTTGACCATGACGGTCTCGAAGCCCGCCTCCGTGAGCGCGTAGCAGGCGTGGACGCAGCAGTAGTCGAACTCGATCCCCTGCCCGATCCGGTTCGGGCCGCCGCCGAGGATGACGACCTTGGGCTTGCCGGTGCGGTGCGACTCGTTCTCGTCCTCGTAGGTCGAGTAGAAGTAGGGCGTCTCGGCCTCGAACTCGGCCGCGCAGGTGTCGATGGTCTTGTAGACGGGCAGGATGCCGAGCTCCCGGCGCCGCGCGCGTACGGCCGCCTCGTCCGTTCCCATCGCCCGGGCGAGCGTGCGGTCGGAGAGCCCGAGCCGCTTGGCGTCGCGCAGTTGCCCGCGGGTCACGGCGGCGATCTCCCGCCCGAAGAACGAGGCCTCGGCTTCCACCATGCGCCGCACGCCGTCCAGGAACCAGGGGTCGATCCGCGTGTGCGCCGCGACCTCCTCGACGGTCATCCCGGCGGTGAAGGCCCGGTGCAGGTGGAAGAGCCGCTCCGCCGTCGGCTCCTCGAGGCGAGCGAGCAGCTCGTCCCGCGGCAGCGCGCCGTGGCCGTCGTTCAACCCGTCGCGGCCGATCTCGAGCGAGCGCACCGCCTTGCCGAGGGCTTCGGGGAACGTGCGGCCGATCGCCATCGCCTCGCCGACCGACTTCATCTGGATGGTCAGCCGGTTGTCCGCGCGCGGAAACTTTTCGAACGTCCAGCGCGGAATCTTGACGACGACGTAGTCGAGCGAGGGCTCGAAGGAGGCCGGCGTCTTCCTGGTGATGTCGTTGGGGATCTCGTCGAGGTGGTAGCCCACGGCGAGCAGCGCCGCGATCTTGGCGATCGGAAACCCCGTGGCCTTGGACGCGAGCGCGGACGAGCGCGAGACGCGCGGGTTCATCTCGATGACGACGCGCCGGCCCGTCTTCGGGTCCACGGCGAACTGGATGTTCGACCCGCCGGTGTCCACCCCGACCTTGCGGATGACGGCCTTGGCCTCGTCGCGCATGGCCTGGTACTGGCGGTCCGAGAGCGTCATCTGCGGCGCGACCGTGATCGAGTCGCCCGTGTGGACGCCCATGGCGTCGAAATTCTCGATCGAGCACACGATGATCACGTTGTCGGCCGTGTCGCGCATGACCTCGAGCTCGAATTCCTTCCATCCTTCGATCGACTCCTCGATCAGGACCTCGTGCGTCGGCGACTCGGCCAGGCCGCTCTCGACGATCCGCCGTAAATCCGCCGCCGTGCGCGCGACGCCGCCGCCCGAGCCGCCCATCGTGAAGGACGGGCGCACCACGAGCGGCAGGCTGATCTCGGCTGGCGATGGCCTCCGCCTCCGCGAGCGTGCGGGCGCGGGCGGACCGCGGCACTTCCGCGCCGATCTCGAGCATGGCCTTCTTGAAGAGGTCGCGGTCCTCGGCCAGGCGCATGGAGTGCTCGTTGGCGCCGATCAGGCGCACGTTGCGCTTCTCGAGGACGCCGCGCTCGGCCAGGGCCAGCGCCAGGTTGATGGCGGTCTGCCCTCCCACGGTCGGCAGGATGGCGTCCGGCCGCTCGCGGTCGATGATCCGTTCGAGGAAGTCGGGAGTCAGCGGCTCGATGTAGGTCGCATCGGCCAGCTCGGGGTCCGTCATGATCGTCGCCGGGTTCGAGTTGACGAGGATGACCCGGTATCCCTCGCGCTTGAGCGCGCGGACGGCCTGGGTCCCGGAGTAATCGAACTCGCACGCCTGGCCGATGACGATCGGCCCCGACCCGATGACGAGGATGCTCTTGATGTCGTCGCGCTTCGGCACCGGGGCGGGAGTATAGCGGTGAGTGGAACCGATAGAATGACCGCCGTACGAGCCCCTCAACGATGATCGGACAGACCGTGTCGCACTACCGCGTCCTCTCCAAAGTGGGAGGCGGCGGCATGGGCGTCGTGTACGAGGCCGAGGACCTCCGGCTCGGCCGCCGCGTCGCGCTGAAGTTCCTTCCGGAGGAGCTCGGCGGGGACCCGCAGGCGCTCGAGCGCCTGCAGCGGGAGGCGCGGGCGGCCTCCTCCCTCCAGCACCCGAACATCTGCACGATCTACGACGTGGACGAGCACGACGGGAAGCCCTTCATCGCCATGGAGCTGCTCGAGGGCGAGACGCTGCGCGACCGGCTCTCGCCCGGGGCCCTGAAGCTCGACACCCTGCTCGATCTCGGGACCCAGATCGCCGACGCGCTCGAAACTGCCCACGCGCGCGGGATCATGCACAGGGACATCAAGCCGGCGAACATCTTCGTGACGAAGCGGGGACAGGCCAAGCTGCTCGATTTCGGCCTGGCCAAGCAGGCGGACTCGACCGCGGGCCCGGGCGGAAACACGGCCCAACCCACGGCGATGGCCGAGGAGCATCTGACGAGCCCCGGCACGGCGATCGGGACGGTCGCCTACATGTCGCCCGAGCAGGCCCGCGGGGAGCCGCTCGATCCGCGCACCGACGTCTTTTCCTGCGGCGCCGTCCTGTACGAGATGGCCACCGGCCGACAGCCCTTCACGGGGAACACCTCGGCCATCATCTTCGAGGCGATCCTGAACCGGGCCCCCGTCTCGCCGGTGCGTCTGAACCCGGAGCTGCCGGCCGAGCTCGAGCGCATCGTCAACACCGCTCTCGAGAAGGACCGCGACCTGCGCTACCAGAGCGCGGCGGAGCTGAAGACCGACCTGAAGCGCTTGAAGCGCGACTCCGACTCGAACCGCAGCGGAAAGGCCCCGGTGGCGGCGCCGGCCGCCCGGCGGCGATCGACCGGACGCGTCGCCGCGATCGCGGCGGCAGTCGTGATCGCCGCGGTCGCCGCGGGGTGGTGGGCGACACACCGCCGGTCCTCGGGCGCCTCGGGCCCGCGCGGCCAGACGACGCTCGCCATCCTCCCCTTCCAGAACCTCTCCGGCGATCCTTCCGCCGACTACCTGCGCCTCGCGCTTCCCGACGAGATCTCGACGACACTTTCTTACATCCCCACGCTCGCGATCCGTCCGTTCGCCTCGACGCAGAAATACGCGCAGGGAAACGTCGACCCCCAGAGCGCGGGCCGGGAGCTGCAGGTCGCGGACGTCCTGACGGGCCACTTCCAGAAGGAAGGCGACCAGCTCCGCGTGACGCTCGAGGTCATCGACACCGAGTCGAACCGCCTGCTCTGGCGCGACACCTCGAGCGCGCGGGCGAACGACCTGATCGGCCTCCGCGAACAGATCACCGCGCGTCTGCGACAGGGGCTCTTCCCGCTGCTCGGCGGGACGACCGGGACCTCCGCGGCCGCGACCAGGCCGAAGAGCCCCGAGGCCTACGACCTGTACCTTCGCAGCAAGCCCGCCACGAGCGACCTCCAGCCGAACCTCGACGCGATCGCGATGCTCGAGCGCTCCGTGGGCCTCGACCCCGACTACGCGCCGGCCTGGGCGGCGCTCGGGCTGCGCTACTACTACGATGGCTCCTCGGGAACCCTCGCGTCCTATTCGAAGGCGAGCGCCGCGACGGAACGGGCCCTCGCCCTCGATCCCAACCTGTCGGAGGCCATGCAGCAGCTCATCGTCATCGCTGCGGAGAGCGGGAACCTGCGGGATGCCGACCGGAAGGCGCGCGAGTTCCTCCAACGGCGGCCCCAGGATCCCCACGCCCACTTCGCGGTCGGATACGTGCTGCGTTACGCGGGCCTCCTCGAGGACGCCGCCCGGGAATGCGATGCCGCGCACGCGGCGGACTCGCAGAGCCGGGACTTCCGGTCCTGCGCGGTGGTCTTCATAGAACTCGGCAAGTACGAGCGCGCCCGGCAATACCTGCGCCTCGACGCGGGATCCCTCTGGGTCAAGTTCCGCGAGGCGGAGATCTTCCAGCGCGAAGGCAAGACCGCCGAGGCGGCGGCCCTCGTGCCGGCCGGCGGGCGCCGGGCGATCCTGCTCGGGACGTCCGCCACGCGGGCCGAGAAGGATCGGGAAGCGGCCGCGATGGAGAACCAGTCGCTGTCGAATCCCGACCCGGAGGGCCCCTACATCGTGGGCGGCGTCCTCGCCTCGGCCGGCTATCCGAAGGCCGCCCTGCGGCTCCTGCGCAAGGCCGTCGAGGGCAACTACCTCTGCGTGCCCGCCATGGACAACGACCCGCTGTTCGATTCGGTGCGCAAGGATCCCGAGTTCGCGGCGATCCGCGCGGAAGCCATCCGCCGCCAGAAGGAGTTCGTCGCTCAGCGGACCGCCGTCCCCTAGCGACGACGAACCATGATCGGACAGACTGTTTCGCATTACCGCGTCCTCGGGAAAGTCGGCGGCGGCGGCATGGGCGTCGTGTACGAGGCCGAGGACCTGAAGCTCGGACGCCACGTGGCGCTCAAGTTCCTTCCGGAGGAGCTCGGCCGCGACACGCAGGCCCTCGAACGGCTGCAGCGCGAGGCCCGTGCGGCGTCCTCCCTTCAGCACCCGAACATCTGCACGATTTTCGACGTGGACGAGCACGAGGGGCGTCCCTTCATCGCCATGGAGCTGCTCGAGGGCGAGACGCTGCGCGACCGGCTCGGCCCCGGGGCCTTGAAACTCGACACGCTGCTCGATCTCGGAACCCAGATCGCGGACGCGCTCGAGACCGCGCACGCGCGCGGGATCATGCACAGGGACATCAAGCCCGCCAACATCTTCGTGACGAAACGGGGACAGGCAAAGCTGCTCGACTTCGGCCTTGCCAAGCAGGCGGGTGAAGCGGCCGGAAGCTCCGCCGGCAACACGGCTCAGCCCACCGCGATGGCCGAGGAGCACCTCACGAGCCCCGGCACGGCGATCGGAACGGTCGCGTACATGTCGCCCGAGCAGGCGCGCGGCGAGCCGCTCGATCCGCGCACGGACGTCTTCTCCTGCGGCGCGGTGCTCTACGAGATGGCGACCGGGCGCCAGCCCTTTTCGGGAAACACGTCGGCCATCATCTTCGACGCGATCCTGAACCGCGCGCCGGTCCCCCCGGTGCGCCTGAATCCGGAGCTGCCGGCCGAGCTCGAGCGCATCGTCAACACCGCCCTCGAGAAGGACCGCGACCTGCGCTACCAGAGCGCGGCAGAGCTGAAGACGGACCTGAAGCGCCTGAAGCGCGACTCCGAGTCGGGCCGCAGCGGCCAGGCGGCCGCGGCCCCGGCCGCGCCGGCGCCGGAGCCGAAGCCCTCGATCGGATGGAAGGTCCCCGTGCTCGTCGCGGCGCTCGTCGTCGCCGCCGGCATCGCGGGCTGGTGGGCGACTCATCGCCGAACCACGGGCGCGGGCGCCGCTTCCGGCCAGACCACGATCGCCATCCTCCCCTTCCAGAACCTCGGCGGCGATGCCGCGACGGACTACCTGCGCCTGGCTCTCCCGGACGAAATCGCGACGACGCTCTCCTACATCCCCACGCTCGCCATCCGTCCGTTCGCGAGCACCCAGAAGTACGCGAAAGGGGACGTGGACCCGCAGGCTGCCGGACGCGACTTACAGGTCGCGGACGTGCTGACCGGACACTTTCAGAAGGAAGGCGACCAGCTCCGCGTCACGCTCGAGGTCATCGACACGCAAAGCAACCGCCTGCTCTGGCGCGACTCGTCGAGCGCCGCAGCGGGCAACCTGATCGGCTTGCGCGAACAGATTTCCACGCGCCTGCGCCAGGGACTCTTTCCCCTGCTCGGATCGGCGTCCGGCGCTGCCGAGGCCGCGACTCGCCCGAAGAACGCCGAGGCGTACGACCTCTACCTGCGCAGCAAGCCCCTCTCGAGCGACTCCGAGCAGAACGACAAGGGCGTCGCCATGCTCGAGCGCTGCGTGGGCCTCGACCCCGATTTCGCGCCGGCTTGGGCGGCCCTGTCGCTGCGGTACTACTACCAGGGGGCCTACGGTCAGACCACCCTCGCCCTCGCAACCGACAGCAAGGTCACCCACGACCTCTACGCGCGCGCCCGCACGACCGTCCAGAGGGCGCTCTCCCTCGACCCGAACCTCGTCGAGGCTTCCCAGAACTCGATCGTCTACGAGACGGAGGAGGGCAACCTCGCGGAAGCCGACCGCCGAGCCCGGGACCTCGTGGCCCGCCGACCGCAGGACCCCCAGGCCCGCTTCGCCCTGGCCTACGTCCTGCGCTACGCGGGGCTCATGGAGGAGGCCGGGCGCGAATGCGATCTGGCCCTGGCGGAAGACCCGCACAACCGCGGGTTCCGATCCTGCTCCTTCGCCTTCCTTCCGCTGGGCAACTACGAGCGCGCGCGGGAGTACCTGCGCCTCGACGCCGGCTCGGACTGGTCGAAGGGCCGCGAGGGCAACATCCTCGAGCGCGAGGGCAAGACCGCGGCCGCCGCGGACCTCTTCGAGGCCACGGGATTCCAGGCGGCGGCCAAGCTCATGCGCCCGTCCACCCCCAGGGCCGAGCGCGACCAGCTCAGCGCGGCCCTCGAAGCCGCCGCCGATGCCGATCCCGACCCCGAGAACCTGTATTACGTGGGAGCCCTCCTGGCCTCGAACGGCTACCCCGACGCGGGATTGCGCACGCTGCGCAAGGCCGTCGAGAGGAACTACCTCTCCTACCCCGCCATGGACCACGATCCGCTCTGGGAGCCGGTGCGCAAGACGCCCGAGTTCGCGGCGATCCGGGCCGAGGCGATCAAGAAACAGAAGGCGTTCGTGGCGGGGCGGACCGCGACGGCGAAGTAGCCTACTCGTACCGCAGCGCGTCGGCGATGTCGATGCGCGCGGCGCGGCGGGCCGGCCACCACGAGGCGAGCAGGATCACGATCGCGGCGAAGCCCACGATCGTCGCGATGTCCTTCAGGCGCACGAGAAACGGTATGTACGACACGAAGTAAATCTCGGCGACTCCCGGCGGAAACGACAGCAGCCGGAACCGGGTCGTGATCCAGCAGATCAGGATCCCGAACAGGACGCCGACGACGACGCCCGCCCCGCCGAGGAAGGTGCCGAGCGACAGGAAGACACGCGAGAAGAACCCTGCCTCGGCGCCGAGGGCCGTGAGCACGCCGATGTCCCGCTTCTTCTCCTGGACGGTCATGACGAGCGTCGCGACGATGTTGAAGGTCGACACGGCGACGATCAATCCGATCACGAGAAAAAGCGTCGTCTGCTGGATCGCGAGGGCCGAGAAGAGGCCGCCGTTCATCGAGCGCCAGTCCGACACCGAGTAGCCGTTGCCCGCGGCGGCGCCGATCGCGGTCGAGGCCGCCTCGGTGTCGCGGATGTCGTCCAGGCTCACCTCGACGACGTTCGCCCGCCCGGGCAGGCGCGCGAGCCGCCGCAATTCCTCGCGATCCATGAAGATCCACTCGGAGTCGTACTCCGCGAAGTTGGTGCGGAAGATGCGGCCCACCCGGAAGCGGCCGGACCGCGGCGCCAGGCGCGCGGCCCCGCCCGAGCCGTCGGCCACGGAGAGCAGGATCACGTCGCCTTCCTTCGCGTCGAGCTTGCGCGCGAGCTCGTGGCCGATCGCCACGGACGCGGGCTGCCCCCGCCCCGAGCGCGTGATCACGCGCTCGGCGTCCGGGATGTAGGCGTCGAGCTCGGAGACCCGGCGCTCGGCGGGCGCGTCGATCCCCTTCAGGACGGCGTCCGTCCCGTCGGGCGTCGCGGCCGAAGCCGCCACGCCGGTCTGGTAGATCACGGGCGCCGTCGCCCGCACGTGCGGAACCTTCGCCAGGCGGGCCGCCAGCGCGGCCGGATCGGCCTCGCCGCCCGGAGTCATCGGAAAGACCACGACCTGGGCGTTGGCGCCGATGAGCTTCTCGCGGATTTCGGCCCGGTATCCCGAAAGCAGCCCCATCGCCACGACGAGCGCCGCCACGCCGAGCGCGATGCCGGCGATCGAGAGCAGCGACACCGAGGAGATCAGCCGCGAGGGCCGCGACCGCAGGTAGCGCACCGCGACCTGCAGGGCAAGCGACTTCACGACTTCGACCGGGCCATCGCCTCGAGGAAGCCGTTGAAGAGGACGTTGGCGTCGTGCGGTCCCGGAGCGGCCTCCGGGTGGAACTGCGCGGCGAGAATCGGGAGCGTCCGGTGGCGGAAGCCCTCGAGCGTCCCGTCGTTCAGGTTGCGGTGCGTCGCCTCGAGCTCGGCCGGCAGTGCCGAGGCGTCGACGGCGAAGCCATGGTTCTGCGACGTGATCACGACGTGCCCGCCCTGGATGTCCTGGACCGGGTGATTGGCGCCGCGGTGGCCGAACTTCAGCTTGAACGTCTTCGCGCCAAACGCGAGGCCGAGCAGCTGGTGGCCGAGGCAGATGCCGAAGATCGGCTTGCCCGTGGTCGCCAGCTTCTGGATCGTGCGGACGGGCCCCGGCAGCGCCGCCGGGTCGCCCGGGCCGTTCGAGAGGAAGATGCCGTCCGGCTTGCTCGCGAGGATCTCCTCGTCGGAGGCCGTCGCGGGAAAGACCGTCACGCGGCACGATCCCGCCTGGAGCAGCCGCACGATGTTGCGCTTCATCCCGTAATCGACCGCGGCGACGCGGAACTTCTTGCGGCCGCGGCCTCCGGGCTCGAGGCGCGCCTTTTTCAAGGACACTGCGAGCGCGAGGTCGGCCCCGACCATCTCCGGCGACGCGAGCACGCGCCGGTGCAGCTCCGCGGGATCGGCGATCTCGGTCGACACGCCGGCCCGCATGGCCCCCTGGCTCCGGATGTGCCGCACGAGCGAACGGGTGTCGAGTCCGTGGAGGCCCGTCACGCCGTTCGCGCCGAGATAGTCCGCCAGGCTCTCCTCCCCGCCCGTCCCGCTCCACCGCGCCGGGAAATCGCGGGCGATGAAGCCCGCGACGTGGACCCGGTCGGACTCGGCCTCCTCGGCGCGGATGCCGTAGTTGCCGACGTGCGCCGCGGTCATCACGACGATCTGCCCGGAGTAGGACGGATCGGTCAGCACTTCCTGGTACCCGCTCATCGCGGTGTTGAAGACGATCTCGCCGAAGGAGGTGCCGGGCCGGCCGATCGCGTCGGCCTCGAAGACGGTGCCGTCCTCGAGAACGAGGAGCCCCTTCACACCGTCCGTCCGACGACGGGGGCCAGAAGCCGCACCGCGTTCACGAGCTCGGCGAACATCTCCGGCAGGATCGCCTGCGGTCCGTCGGAGAGCGCGAGCTCGGGCTGGTGGTGCACTTCGATCAGCAGGCCGTCCGCGCCGACCGCGACCGCCGCGCGCGAGAGCGGCAGGACCTTCGAGCGCTTGCCAGTTCCGTGCGAGGGGTCCACGAGGATCGGCAGGTGGGAGATCCGCTGGACGTACGGGACCGACGAGAGATCGAGGGTGTTGCGCGTGTGGTCGGCGAACGTGCGCACGCCGCGCTCGCAGAGGATGACCTCGTAGTTGCCCTCGGCCAGCAGGTACTCGGCCGAGAGGAGCAGCTCCTCGAGAGTCGCCGAGAGGCCGCGCTTCAGGAGGACCGGCTTGCGCAGGCGGCCGAGTCGCTTGAGCAGGGAAAAATTCTGCATGTTGCGCGCGCCCACCTGCAGGCAGTCGGCGTGCTCGGCGACGATGTCCACGGTCTCGGTGTCGAGCACCTCGGTGATGGTCGGCAGTCCCGTCTCCGCGCGTACGCGGGAGAGAATGCGCAGGCCTTCGACGCCGAGTCCCTGGAACGAGTACGGCGACGTCCGCGGCTTGTACGCGCCGCCCCGGTAGAGCGTGGCGCCGCCTTCCTTGACGCGCCGCGCGATCTCGAGCGCCTGCGCCTCGGACTCGATCGCGCAGGGACCGGCCACAATGGCCAGGCGCTGCCCGCCGACCGGCACGCCCCCGATCGAGACGACGGTGTTCTCGCGCTTGGCCTCCCGCGAAACCAGCTTGTAGGGCGCCGAGACCGGGATGACCTCGCTGACGCCGGGCAGATTCTCGAAGGCGCCGCGGTCGACCGTCCCCTTGTTGCCCGTGATGCCGATGGCGGTGCGCTGGGCCCCGGGGATGGGGTGGGCCTGCAGGCCGAGCGTTTCGATCACCCCGACGACGCGGCGGACCTCTTCCGCGGTCGCGGCCGCGTCCATGACGATGAGCATGCGGGTGCTATCATTAGTGGCTCGGCAGTTCGTGTCAAACGCCGTCCGGCTGCGGACGGAGGAGGCTTCGCGATCGTGAGAAAGACCCTGTTGCTGGCGGTCGCCGCGTTGGTCCTGGCCGCGTCGTCCGCGCTCGCCTACGTGGTGAAGTTGAAGGACGGCTCGCTGATCTTTGCCCGGGTCAAGTACACGGTGAAGGGCGACAAGGCCATCATCACGCTCGAGAACGGCACGGTCACGGCGATCAAGCTCGACCAGGTCGACGTCGAGGGCTCGGAGCAGTACAACAAGGAGAACTTCGGCAACGTCGTGGCGCTCGACACCCCGGAAAGCCGCAAGCCCACGGCGATCCCGAACGCGGCGGCCGCCGCTGTGCCGCGCTTGCAGGACTACATCAGGGAAAAAAAGCCCCGCATGGGCCTGCCGCCTTCTCCGTCGGAGAAGGCCGTGGATGGCGAGGGCCCCTCGTTCCAGGCCGTCGACGCGAACCTGCAGTCGGCCTTTGCCAAGGTCTTCGACGGCGCCGGAATCACGCAGTACAAGCTGACGAACTTCCGCGGCAAGACCGGGTTGCTGGTCACCACGAACACCGAGGAAGCGGTCTTCAACGCGTTGAACGCGGCCGCCCGCGCGCTCTCCGACCCCTCCAGCCGCGGCGTGCCGGTGACCCTCCACATCGTCCTCACGACCTCGAGCGGTGAATCCGGCGGCACGCTCGAGATGACGCCCGAACAGGCGCGCCTGCTCGTCAACGGACAGATCACCGCAGCGGACTACTTCGTGCAGAACGTGGCGCTGTGAGCGGCGAAATGCAGTCCTTCGAGCACCACACGCGGTGGGTCCCGCCGTTCCACTTCGTCGTTCTCCCGATCCTCCTCGTCAACCTGATCTGGTCGCTCTGGCAGGCCTTCAAGGCGCCGTCCTGGCCGACCATCCTCGCCGCGCTCGTGGCCTTCGCGCTCTTCGGCCTCGCGATCTACGCGCGCAACTTCGCGCTGACGGTCCAGGACCGGGTCATCCGGCTCGAGATGCGTCTGCGTCTGGAGAGGCTCCTTTCGGCGGACCTCAAGGGCCGGATCGCCGACCTCGCGGTCGACCAGCTCGTGGGCCTGCGCTTTGCCGGCGACGACGAGCTTCCGGCCCTCGTGCGCGAGATTCTGGAGAAGAACATCGCGGAGCGGAAAGAGATCAAGCGACGGATCAAGAACTGGCAGGCGGACCACCAGCGCGCCTAGGTTTCAGGCGCGGTAGCGGTCGTCGAATTCCGCCGAGCCGATCAGACAGTCCACGACATTGCCGCGGTCGATGCCGCTCTCGATCTCGCCGGCGTAGAACCGGAGGCCCTCCGGGTCCGCGGCGCGCCCCAGGAAGAGGTCGTAAGCCGCCGCAACGTAAGCCTCGGGCTTCATGCCCTTCGAGGCTTCCAGGAAGGGCGCGGCCAGCTCCCGAACGCTCGTCTGCCCCGCCACCACCCGCGCCGCGGCGCCGGAGTCCAGCCCGAGTCTGCGCGTCAACGCGTCGACCGCGTCGGCCCGCCAGGCCTTCGGCCGGTGGCGCACGTGGGGATTGCCCTCGGGATCGCGAATCGCCGTGACCCACGTGTACTGGGTGCCGGGTGCCGTGACCTCGAGGACCCGCAGCCCCGCCGCCCGGATCATCGCCTCGAGCTCGTCGGCGCCCCACCGCACGCCGTTCCACGAATCCAGTCGAACCCGCGCATCGGGAACTCGCCCGTCGAACTGGAAGCGAAGCAGGCCGCCGCGCCGCAGGACGCGCCGCGCCTCGCGCACGTAGCGACAGACGGCGGCCTTGACCGGGATGTGCTGGAAGACGATGAACGAATAGACGAAGTCGATCGCCGCGTCCGCCACGGGCTTCAGGTCCCCGTCGGTCGCGAAGAGCTCGACCTCCGGCGGCCCGGGCAGCGACGCCCTCGCGCGGGCGATCATTTCCCGCGAGATGTCGAGCCCGATGACCCGGCTCGCGCGACCCACGAACGGCCGCAGCAGCCGTCCCATGCCGCACCCGATCTCCAGGACCGCCGCACCCGGCCCGAGCTCGACGCCCCGCAGCACGAGACGCTCGACGTCCGCGACGCCCGATTCCCAGAACGTCTCCGAGTTCTCGCCGTGCCCGCAGTCGATGTAGTACATCGCGTTCTCGCGGGCGCGCAGGTCCCAGTCTCCGCGCATGCGGAGGCGCGCGAAGAGCTTCGCGGGGAGGAATCGGGACCAGGCGTACGGGATTTTCATGGCGTCACGCGCCGGCCGACCCGGTCCCTGTCAACGGTTCAGCTTTCCAGGTCTTCCGGCACCGGCGTCAGGTAGTACCGGGCGTCCTCGCCCACCGCCCGCTTGAAGCGGTCGGCGAGGCAGACGAAGTCGCCGGCGGTCTCGTCGAGGAAGATGCGCTCGACGCGGTGGAGCGGGAAGAAGACGGTCGAGGGGAGCACGGTCACCGTGTCGCGGCGCGCGACCTCGCGCAGCCAGTCGTCGAAGCCCTCGAGCGAGAGGCCTCGGACGGTGACGCCGGAGGCGTCGCGGTCCTTCAGGATTCCCCAGAACTTCTCCTTCGGGCCGATCAGGTGGACGATGACGAACTCGCCGGTCTTCATGGCTTCCCCTTCTCGGAAAGCTCGATCAGGACGCCGCGGCCCGCCTCGGGATGGAGGAAGGCGACCCGCTTGCCGCCGGCGCCGGGGACGCCGGTGGAGTGAATGAGCCGAAAGCCCTTCGCCGACAGGTCGGCGAGCGCGGCGTCGAGGTCGGGCACCGCGAAACAGACGTGGTGGATCCCCTCGCCTCGCTTTTCCAGGAACTTCGCGACGGGCGAATCGGGAGACGTCGGCTCGAGCAGCTCGATGCGGCTCTCGCCAACCGGCAGGAATGCGGCCACGACCTTCTGGGTCGGCACTTCCTCGCGCTTCTCCTCGACGATGCCGAGAGCGCGGTAGACGGCGAGGGCATCGTCGATCGAGGCGACGGCGATTCCGAGGTGATCGATCCTGTAGGCCGTCACGCCGAGGCCTTCCCGGCGGCTTCGCGCTGCGCGCCGACGACCGTCTCGAAGAGGCGCCGGGCCGCCGAGTACGGGTCCTCCTGCCGCGCGACGACCGCGCGCACTGCCTCCTCGAGCCCGTTGGGCTCGGGCGCGCGCGCTTCGACCGCGCGGCGGAAACGTCCCTCGACGAGGGCGAGCAGGCGCGAGCGCGCCCGGAGGGCTCGCCGCCTCGGGCCCTCGCCGGACTCCTTGAGAAACGCGCCGTGCGCCTCGAGCGCCTGGACCGTTTCCGGCACGCCGGCCGCGGTCGTCGCGGAGGTCTTCACGATCGGAGGCCTCCACGCCGGGTGTCCCGCGAAGTCGAGCATCATCGCGAGCTCGGCGACGACGCGGTCCGAGCCTTCGCGGTCGGCCTTGTTGACGATGAAGACGTCGGCGATCTCGAGGATGCCGGCCTTGATGGCCTGGATGTCGTCGCCGAGGCCCGGTACGAGCACGACGGCGACCGTGTCCGCCGCGCGGACGACATCCACCTCGTCCTGGCCCACGCCGACCGTCTCGATCACGACGACGTCGAAGCCGGCGGCGTCGAGCACGTCCACCGCGTCGCTCGTCGAGCGCGCGAGGCCGCCGAGCGCGCCCCGCGTGGCCATCGAGCGGATGAAGACGCCCGGATCCGTGTAGATCTCGGCCATGCGGATGCGGTCGCCGAGGATCGCGCCGCCCGTGAAGGGCGAGGACGGGTCCACCGCCACGATGCCCGACGCGGCGGCCCTGCTTGCGGTAGGCCTGCGCGAGGCGCTGGACGAGCGTCGACTTGCCGGCGCCGGGCGGCCCCGTGATCCCGATGATGCGCGCGCGCCCGGTGCGCGGAAAGAGGCGGCGCAGGATGTCCGGGACCGTCCCCGAATCGCGCTCGACCTCGGAGATCGCGCGGCCGATCGGACGCGCCCTCCCCGCGAGGACGCCCCGGGCGAGCTCCTCGGACGCCGCGGCCGAGCCAGGGCTCATGCGCCGCCCAGTAGCTGCTTGGCGATGACGAGCTTCTGGATCTCGCTCGTGCCCTCGCCGATCGTGCAGAGCTTGACGTCGCGGTAGTACTTCTCGACCGGGAAGTCCTTGGTGAATCCGTACCCGCCGTAGATCTGGATCGCGCGGTCGGTCGCCCGCACCGCGATCTCGGACGCGTAGAGCTTGGCCATCGCCGAGAGCTTCGTGACTGGCTCCCCCGCGTCCTTGGCCGCCGCCGCGCGCTCGGTCAGGAGGCGCGCCGCGTCGATCTCCGTCGCCATCTCGGCGAGGTAGAACTGGATCGCCTGGAACTCGCTGATCGCCTTGCCGAACTGCTTGCGTTCCTTCGAATAGCCGAGCGCCGCCTCGTACGCGCCGCGCGCGAGGCCGACCGACAGGGCCGCGATCGAGATGCGGCCGCCGTCCAGGATCTTCATCGAGTCGACCCAGCCCGAGCCGAGGGTGCCGAGGAGGTTGCCAGCCGGAACCCGGCAGTCCTCCATGACGAGCGTGCAGGTGTCCGAGGCGCGCATGCCGAGCTTGTTTTCCTTCTTGCCGACCCGGATGCCCGGATTGTCGAGCTCGACGATGAAGGCCGAGATGCCCTTGTTGCCCTTTGCCCGGTCCGTGACGGCCATGAGCACGGCGACGCTCCCGACGGAGGCGTTCGTGATGAAGTTCTTCGAACCGTTCAGGACCCACGTCTCGCCGTCGCGAACGGCCGTCGTCCGCGTGCCGCTCGAATCCGAGCCGGCCTCGGACTCGGTCAGCCCCCACGCCGCGAGCCACTCCCCCGACGCGAGCTTGGGGACGTACTTCTGGCGCTGCGCCTCGTTGCCGAACTGGTAGATGTGGTTGGAGCCGAGGCTGTTGTGCGCCGCGAGCGAAAGCGCGACCGAGGGGTCCACGCACGAGACTTCCTCGATGATCGCCTGGTAATCCATGTAGGACAGCCCCGCCCCGCCGAGCTTCTCGGGGAAGAGGACGCCCAGGAAGCCGAGGTCGCCGAGCTTGCGAAACACCTCGCCGGGGAACTCCTGCGCCTCGTCCCACTTCATGACGTTGGGCCGGATCTCGGCCTCGCAGAAATCGCGCAGTGTCCGGACGATCGCGTGGCGCTCGGAGGAAATGGCGGTGCTCATCCGAACCAATTCTATCGCCCCCCGCAAGGCAGGCGCCCTACCGAGCCGATGGCGTGGCGGGCGCCGTCACCGTCGAGGCGGGAACGATCTCGATGCCGGTGTAGTAATGGCGCAGGATCTGGTCGTACGTCTGGCCGGCCAAGGCCATGCCGAAGGCGCCGTTCTGGCACATGCCGACGCCGTGGCCCCAGCCGCGGCCGAGGAAGACGAACTCGGCCTGGCCGTCGGCGCCCTGCACCTTCGAGACCGTGAAGAGCATTTCGGGCATCTCGACCGCCTGGCGAAGGTCGAAGCGCTTGAAGGTCGCCTCGGCGAGGTCGGTCTTGACGCGCATCTCGATGGCGCGACCGGTCGGGCTGCGCTTGGTGACGGTGACTTCCCGGACCTCGCTGCCGGCGACGCGGCCGGCCATGCGCCGCGCGAGCTCGCGGGCCGGGACGCGGCGGACCCACTCGGTCCACGCCGAGTCGCGCTCGTACTCCGGGCCGTCCGCCTCCATCTCGACCCAGAGCGCGAGCACCTGGGCGCCATTGCGGTACCAGCGCAGCTTGTCGCCCGGCCGCAGCGTCAGCGTGCCGGCAGGGTGGAAGGTGTCGCCCACGCGCCGTCCGAGCGGGATGTCCGGATTGACCGGCAGGCTCTGCCTCCCGTCCGCCGTCTTGACCCAGAGGTTCGAGCCCTCGCGCGAGAGGAAACGGCCGGAGCCCTCCGTCACGCCCATCAGGCGCAGGGCGACCGAGAAGACGAGGCCCGCGTACTCCTCCTCGTCCAGATCGCGGTTGGCCGGCGGGATCAGGTTCCCGGCAAAACGAAAGCGGAGGAAGAACTCGTACGCGCTGCGGGCCGATCCGGACAGGCCCTCGGCCGCGGAGGGCGGCTCCGCGTAGTAGCGCTCGTCCGGGGGCGTCAGGTGGAGCAGGCGCGCCTCGGTCAGGCCGAAGTCGGTGACGAGCGAGGGATAGACGAGCGCGGGCGAGAGCCGGGCCGGCGCGGCGCCGTGCCGCGGCACGCCCGCCCACTTCTGCCCGATCTCGAGGCTGGCCGAGCGCGGCGCCGCCTTCTTCGGCGTATGGCGGCGCAGCACGTATCCGCGCCATGCCAGCGCCGTGCGGGGCTCCGCCGGCGCATTCCTGGCTCCCAGCAGTTCCTCGGTCGGCAGCTCGCCGCACGGGACCGACACGAGATACGGCAGCGGCCCGCCCGCGAAGACGTTCTCGACGTTCTCCGTCACGCCGCCGCAGGTCGAGACGAAGAGGGCGTCGGCGAACTGTCCCTGGTACGCGAGGACGAGGCCGCGCGTTCCGTCGACGGCCGCGGTCGAGAGCGGGTCCTCGGCCGAAGCGCCTCCGTACGCCTGGCACTTCGGCCCGGGACAGATGTCGTAGCCCTCGCTCTCGAACTGCGCGCGGTGCGCCATCGCGTACGTCCGCGCGGCGACGGCCTGCGCCTTCAACCCCTCGATCGCGTCGAAGCGCTTCGGTCCCATCTCGGCGGGCACGACGCCCCAGAGGTATTCCTCGAGGTCCACCCGGTTGACGACGTTCAGAGTGCCCCGCGAATTGACGAGGATCCGCAGGCTCCCCCGGTAGGCGACGCCGTCCACGACGACGCGCACGTCCGGCGCGGGAGCGTAGAGGTCGACGGGGGCCGGCAGCGTGAGCGAGGCGCCGGCACCGCCCATGACCGAGATGATCGCCGGAGCGGCCGAGGTCACCGGAGCGCCCGGCACGACGAATCCATCCTGGCCGGACGCTTTCAGCTTCGCCAGGAACGCGTCCGCATCGGCCCGCGCCGGGAAGGCGCCGAGTAGCACGCGGTAGAGCCCGCGGTCGGCCGAGAACGCGACCTCGGTCGAGGACTGGAACGCCCCACCGAGGCGCTCGGCGAGCTTCTTCGCCGGCTCCTCCTGCGAGAAGGCCCCCGCCTGGACCTGGAAGAAGCCCGCCGCGGCCGCCCCCTCCGGCCGCAGCGTCACGGGACCCTGGACGAGCTCGGCCCGCTCCCCGGAGGCGACGACCCAGATCGTCCCGGCGGTGCCCGCCACGAACTCCGTCAGGTCGCTCTTCATGCCGACCCGGTACAGGGTGCCCGAGGGGGCCACGGGCCCCGGGGGCGGCGCCACGTGCATGGCCGGGATCGGCACCGGCGCCTCGATCGGCGCGGGCAGCGCGGGAGGCGGCTTGGGCGCCGGCGTCGCGCAGGCGAGCGCCCACGGCAGGGCGACGAGCGCCAGGCGCGCGAGTCCCCTGGACGTTTGCGCTCTCAAAACCGGGACCGGATCCGCGTGCCGAGGACGTCCTTGCGGAAGTCGCTCCCGCGAAGGGGCACCATCAGGCACATCTCGTACAGGCGGCTGCGCAGCCGGTACCCGATGCGGTCCTCGAGCTTCTCGCGCTCGCCCGCCGACGCGTCGACCTCGTCCTCGAAGTTGGAGGTGGCCACGGTGATGCGCTTGCGGTTGTAGCGGGTGTTCAGGAGGCTGTAGAGCACGTCGAGGACCCACGGGTGGGGTTTGGACGCGCCGAGCTCGTCGAGCACGATGATCTCCGCGTCCGCGTAGGGGGTGAGAACGGATTCCTTGGACATGTCGGCGTCGGGGCGGAACGACGTCGTGATCTTCATCAGGAGGTCCGAGAAGTCGACGTAGAGCCCCGTGACGCCCTTGGTCGTCACGAGCTCCGAGAGGACCGCGCAGGCGAGATGGGTCTTGCCCCGGCCCGCGGGGCCCACGAGCAGGAGACCCGCTTCGACCACGGGATAGGCGTCCACGAACTCGCGCGCGGCGGCCTTCGCCTTCGTGAGGCTGAGGGTATTGTCGGAGAAATTGTCGAGCGTGCAATCCCGATACCGCTGCGGGATCCCGGCGGCGTCCAGACGCGCCTTCGCGATGCCCGCCGCGCGGCAGACGCAGGGATGCGCCTGTTTACGGCCGTCGGAGGAGTCGAGCACCCAGCCCGCTCCCCCGCAGATCGCGCACGCGCCCGTTTCCGTCAGGCCGATCAACTCGTCCCTCATCTCAATTCTCCGGCAGCCCGGCCTCGATCAGGATGCGCCGCCGGCGCGGCCCCTCGAGATACGTTTTCAGGTCCGCCAGGCTCGTCTCCCACCCGGTTCCCGCCTCGCCCGAATACCGCTCGTACGCCGGGCCCTTGTCGGGTACGTCCTGCGAGACCGTGACCACGCAGCCGCCCTCGCGCTCGGCGAAGGTCAGCTCCATGCGGATGCCCTCGAGCGCCTCGCCCTCCCGCGGCTCGTACGAGATGTCCGTGACGACGAGCCGGCGGCCGCGCTCGAAGTCCTCGATCTTGCCGAGCACGGTCGCTTCGGTCACTCCGCGCTGGTCGGTGAACCCGACCGCCCAGTTGCCTCCGGGCCGCAACCCCACGAGCGCCCCTTCGCACAGCCACGAGAGCAGGTCCGAGACGCGCGTGAAGGCGTCGAAGGCGTCCGCGGCGGAGGCCCCGACGGCGACGGAACGGACGACGGGATTGGTCACGAGGCCATTCTAATCCGCTCGCGCGCGCGGGGTCTCGTATACTCGCGCCCCATGCTGGAAGCCCTTCGCTCCGGGGTCGCGGACGCGATGCGCACCGCCGCACGCGAAACATTCGGCGCGGAGCTCGAGCGCGTGGTTCTCGAGCGGCCGCCCAAGATCGCACTCGGCGACCTGGCGTGCCCGGCCGCGTTCGATCTCGCGAAAGCCCTCAAGAAGGCGCCGCGCGCCATCGCGGCGGAGCTCGCGGCCGCGATCCGTCTGCCCGCGGGCGTGAAGCAGGCGCGGGTCGAGGGCGGCGGATACCTCAACTTCTTCCTCGACCGCGGGCCGGTGATCCGGGCGCTCGCGGCCGGCCCTCTGCCGACGCCGGCGCGCGCGGGCAAGGTCATCGTCGAGCACACCAACATCAACCCCAACAAGGCGGCCCACATCGGCCACCTGCGCAACGCCGTCCTCGGCGACGTCCTCGTGCGCGCGCTGCGGCACCTGGGCTACCCCGTCGAGGTGCAGAACTACCTCGACGACACGGGCGTCCAGGTGGCCGACGTGGTGGCCGGGCTCCTCCATCTGCAGAACGTCACGACGCTCGAGGCCGCGCGCGCGGTCGTGCGCGAGAGCCGCCTGCCCGGCGGCGCCGCCAACCCGAAGGGCTTCGCGTACCTCTGCTGGGACCTCTACGCGGAGGTCGGGCGCACTTACGCGGCGCGCCCGGAAACCAAGACATGGCGCGACGCCGTCCTGCACGCGATCGAGGAAGGCGACAACGAGACGGCGCGCATCGCGGCGCTCGTCGTCGACGCCGTCGTCTCGGCGCACCTGGCGACGATGGGTCGCCTCGGCATCGCGTACGACGTGCTGCCCCGCGAGAGCGACATCCTGCACAAGCACTTCTGGGCGCGCGCCTTCGCGATGCTCAAGGAGAAGGGCGCCATCCACCTCGAAACCGAGGGCAAGCACGCCGGTTGCTGGGTGCTGCGCCTGACCGAGTCGGAGGAATTCGCCGGGATGGAAGAGCCCGACAAGATCCTCGTGCGCTCGACCGGCACCGTCACGTACACGGGCAAGGACATCGCGTACCAGCTCTGGAAGTTCGGCCTGCTGCCGATCGACTTCGACTACACGGTCTTCACGCCGGTGTGGAGCTCGGGCTCCGTGCGCGAGGAGGAAATCCCGACGGCCGTCCTCGCCCATCCGATCTGGCGCACCGCGCACGAGGGCGGCGCAGGCGGCGCGCCCGCGTTCGGGCGCGGGCACCGGGTCTTCAACGTCATCGACGTCCGGCAGTCCTACCCGCAGAAGGTCGTGCGCGAGGGGCTGCGGGCCCTCGGGCACACGGCGGAGGCGGAGCGATCGGTCCACTTCTCGTACGAGATCGTCGCGCTTTCGCCCAAGGCCGCGCGCGAGCTCGCCGAGCGCTTCGGCGAGGAATACCGCCTCTCGGCCGAGGACGAGAAGAAGCCCTTCGTCGAGATGTCCGGCCGCAAGGGCCTCGGCGTCAAGGCCGACGACCTCGTCGAGCTGCTGCTCGAGCGTTCCCGCGCCGAGATCGCCAGCCGCCGCGGGGCGGACGCGGCGGGCGGCGCGCCCGCGGCCGAGCAGGACGCGCGCGCGATCGCGATCGGCGCGCTGCGCTACTTCCTGCTCAAGGTCGGCCGCAACAAGATCATCGCCTTCGACTTCGACGAAGCGCTGAACTTCGAGGGCGACACCGGGCCATACCTCCAGTACTCGCTCGTGCGCGCCGACAACATCTTCCGCAAGCTCGAGGAGAAGGGCATCGCCGTGGAGGCCCCGGCCGGAGGCTCCGGCGAGGAGTGGGGCGACGACCTCTGGTCGATCGCCCTCGACGCCGCCTCGACGCCGGACGTTGCCGAGCGGGCCGTGGAGTCGCTCGAGCTCGCGACGCTCGCGCGGCACGCCTTCGGCCTTGCGCAGAGCTTCAATCACTTCTACCACCGCCAGCCGATCCTGCAGGAAGCCGATGCGGCCGTCCGGAACCGCCGCATCGCGATCGCGCGTATTTTCCGCATGGAGATGTCTCGCCTGCTGGGATTGCTCGGCATCCCCGAACCGGGGAGGATGTGACCGCGCGGCGGGAGAACGCCGCGTCGGCAGCCCGGGCCGAGGGAACCGAGGGCCGGGTGCCGAGAAAGGACCGCGCGGCGGGAGAACGCCGCGTCGGCAGTCCGGGCCGAGGGAACCGAGGGCCGGGTGCCGAGAAAGGACAGTCACCCATGGACAAAGTGAATCTGGCCCAGAAGTTCTCGCTCTTCGCGGACCGCTGGAGCCCGAAAATCGTGGGCGACCTGAACGATCACCAGGTCAAGGTCGTCAAGCTCCAGGGCGACTTCCTCTGGCACAGCCACGAAACCGAGGACGAGCTCTTCCTGGTCGTCCGCGGGCGCATGCGCATGGGGCTGCGCACGGGCGACATCGAGCTCGGCGAAGGCGACCTCTTCATCGTGCCGAAGGGAGTCGAGCACAAGCCCTTTGCCCAAGACGAGTGCTGGATCGTCCTCATCGAGCCGGGCACCACCCTCAACACGGGCAACGTCGTCGGAGAGCGCACGGTCGGCCAGCTCGACCGGATCTGATGGCCAGCGCCGCCGAACGGCTGCCCGACAACGCCCCCGGGGATTTCTACGTCGACCGGACCTGCATCGACTGCGACGCCTGCCGCCGCATTGCGCCCGCCGTGTTCGAGGAGGGCGACGGCCACTCCTACGTCCGGGCGCAGCCGTCGACCGACGGCGAACGCCGGCGCGCCCTGATGGCGCTCGTCGCCTGCCCGACTTCTTCCATCGGCACCGTCTCGCGGACGAACGCCGCCGAGGCCGCGGCCGCCTTCCCGGAGACCGTGGACGAAAACGTTTCGTTCTGCGGGTACACGGCGGAAAGCTCCTTCGGCGCCTGGAGCTATTTCGTCGAGCGGCCGGAAGGCAACGTCCTGGTCGACTCGCCCCGCGCCGCCGGACCGCTGCTGAAGGCGTTCGCGGCGCGCGGCGGCGTCCGGACGCTCTTCCTGACCCACCGCGACGACGTCGCCGACCACGCCGCGCTGCACGCGCGTTTCGGCTGCGAGCGGATCCTCCACGAAGACGACGTCACGGCCGGAACGCGCGACGTCGAGCGCCGCATCGCGGGCCGGGACCCGGCGCCGCTTGCCGACGACCTGCTCGTCGTTCCGACGCCGGGCCACACCCGGGGTCACGCAGCCCTTCTCTACCGGAACAAGTATCTTTTTACCGGCGACCACCTGGCGTGGTCGCGGCGCCGCGGCCGGCTCGTCGCCTTCCGCGACGCCTGCTGGTACTCGTGGGACGAGCAGATCCGCTCCATGGAGCGGCTGCTCGACTACTCGTTCGAGTGGGTCCTTCCCGGCCACGGCGGCTGGCACCGCGCCGACTCGCCGGCCGCGATGCGCCGCGCGGTCGAGCGGTGCGTCGAGGCGATGCGCCGCGCGGCCTAGCCGCGACCCGGCTTCGTCACGACCACGTAGTCGAAAAGGAAGTCCCGGAGCCTTCGCCTCCACCACTCGCGAGAAAAGGCGGCGCCGCCCGTCATTGGCCGCGAGTAGAGCGCGCCGACCGTTTTCGGCCCGGGAAACACGCGGCCGATCCCGCCGACCGTCCAGTACAGGTGCGCGACGTCGTACGCGGGCCACTCCCCCGCCCCCGGCGCGGCGGCCCGGCGGCGCGCGACGCGGTCGACGACGAACCGCTGGACCGGGTTCGGCAGACCGGCGATTGCCCGGACGCCGTAGTGCGGGTCCCGCGCGAAGACGTATCGCAGCCGCGCCGGCGTCGAGACGAGACAGACGCCACCCGGCCGCAGAACCCGCATGATCTCTTCGCCCATTCGGCGCGCCCGGGCGACGTGCTCGATCGTCTCGATCAGGAGGACGATGTCGAAGCTCGCAGGGCGGTACGGCAACTCCCGGCCGCTCGCGAGGGCGTAGCGGACCGGCAGCCCCGTCGCGCGGGCCACGGCGCGCAGGACCGGATTGCGCCCGACGTCGAGAGCCGCGACGCGGTAGTCGGGGCAATTGGCGAAGGCGAACGCCACTCCGCCGTTGCCGGTGCCGAGATCGAGAACCTCGAGCGGCCTGGCCGCCAGGCCGCCATGATCGAACTCGAAGTAACGGACGAGCGCGGCACCGTGGTCGAATCGACCGAGCGCGAATCGAAGCTGATCCTGCAGGTACGGCTCGCGCGCATCGAACCACGCCCGCGCGGACGCCTCGACGCATTCCGAGAAGACCCGCCTCAGCTCCGACCAGGGACGCCGAACGGCAACCGGGGAAAGCGGGTCGGAAGGGGCTTCCCCGGTTTCCGGAACCGGCCCGGGCTCGGTCACCGCTCGGTCGTGAGCGTCAGGCCGCGGTTTTCCGCGGCGACGAGCAGCAGGCGCCCCTCGCCCAGCTTCGCCAGCGCTTCGCGCACGGCCGGCGTCTTTCCGGGCGAAGAGAGAATGACGACGCAGCCTCCGCCTCCGGCGCCGCACGCCTTCGCGCCCCAGGCGCCCGCATCCAGGGCCGCGCCGACGACGCCTTCGATTCCCGGCGACGACACCACCGGCGCAAGCCGCCGCCGGGCCTCCCATTCCCGCTTGAGCGCCGCGCCCATCGCGCGGAAGTCCTCCGCCTCAACGGCCTCGGCCATCTCCCGCGCGGCAGCCCGGACGTCGTCCAGGCGCGCCGCGACGCCGAGATCGCCTTCGAGCCGCGACCGGAAGATCTCCCAGTTGTTCATGCCCGACGAGTGCGAGGCGCCCGTGTCGAAGAGGGTCAGGTGCTGCAGCCACTCCGAGGGATCCAGGTCCCGGCGCTCGGCTTCGATGCGGCCCGGAAAGAATCGCAGGCTGTGCAGCCCGCCCGAGAGCGGCGGGTAGTAGTCCTGCACGCCGGCGGGCTTGCCGAGGACCCGCGTCTCCACGTCGCGCACGAGCTCGACCTCGCCCGGGCCGCCGAAGTCGCGGCCGACGCTCGCCTGGAGCGCCGCCCCCATCGCGACCGTCAGCGCGGACGAGCCGCCGAGGCCGGAGCTGTAGGGGACGTCGGTGGACAGCTCGATGTCGCGCGGCTCCGTGATCGCGAGCCCTTCGAGCAGCGCCCCCGCCAGCGCCCCCCGCGGGTCCGCGAGCAGCTCCGAGGCCTTGTTGACGACGCGCTCGTACCCGAGGCCCGGGACCGTGACGCGAAAGCCCTTGTCCCGGACGCCGACCCTGCAGCGGGCCCGCAAGTCGATGGCGACGTTGACGGTGACCGACCCGGGATGCAGCACATACAGCGGCCAGAGGTCCAACGTGCCGCCGGCCAGGTCGATCCGCGCCGGCGCCGTCGCTTCGAACGACTTGGTCATCCCCGCATCTTATTGGAACGACTCGAGCAGACCGGCCGCCCCCCTCACCCCAACCCTCTCCCCCTCACGGGTGGAGAGGGAGCCGCTCTTCAGCTTTTCAGCGACCCTCTCGCATCGGCTCGCGCCGCAAATAGTCTCCCGACCGAAGGGAGATGGGATGAGAAGGCCGACCTCCCTGCGCAGTCCTTGTAAAAAGGCTGCATTGGAACGGGCTCGAGGCCCAGAAGGGAGATCGGCCATGAGGGAGCTTAGCAAGGTGGCAAGACAGACGGTCGGGCTGGATCTTGGAGATCGATTCAGTCAATTCGCAATCCTCGACGCCGAGGGCCAGATCGTCGAGGAAGGCCGGGGGGCAACGACGGAGGCGGGTCTGAGGAGGGTTTTCTCGAACCGCCCGCCGATGCGTATTGCCCTTGAGACGGGGACCCACTCGCCGTGGGTGTCGCGACAGCTCGTGGAATACGGCCACGAAGTCCTCGTCGCCAACTCGCGCAGGCTTCGACTGATCTACGAGAACCCGAGCAAGGATGACCGGGTTGACGCCATGTACCTGGCGCGGCTGGCTCGCTTCGAGCCGGCATTGCTCTGTCCGGTTGAGCACCGGGATGCTTCGTTGCAGAAAGACTTGGCGCTGTTGCGCTCGCGGGACGCTCTGGTCGTAGCCCGAACGCTTCTGGTCAACCACGTGCGTGGCGTGGTGAAGTCCTTCGGGACGAGGCTTCCGGCCTGTTCCACCAGCTGCTTCTCCAAGACCGCCTCCAAGCAGATCCCGGAGCTCTTAGAGCCCGTGCTCTTGCCGGTGCTCGAGCAAATCGCTTCGCTCACTGAGCAGATCAAAGCCCTGGGCCAGATGATCGAGACCCTGGCCGATGACCAGTACCCGCAGACCAGGCTGCTGCGCCAGGTCAAAGGCATCGGGCCGATCACTTCACTGGCCTTCGTCCTGACTCTGGGCGACCCACGGCGCTTCGCGAAGAGTCGGACAGTCGGAGCCTTCCTTGGACTGGTTCCCGGACGAAAGCAGTCGGGTCACTCCGATCCGCAAAGACGGATCACCAAGCAGGGGGACTCGGGGTTGCGCCGGCTTCTCGTGAACGCGGCCCACTACATCCTGGGGCCCTTCGGCCCGGACTGCGATCTGCGCCGCTTCGGACAGAACATCTCTTCCCGCGGCGGAAAGCTCGGTAAGAAAAAAGCCATCGTTGCCGTCTCACGCAAGCTCGCCGTCCTGCTCCATCACCTCTGGCGCACCGGCGAAGTTTACGAACCTCTTTACCGCCAGGATCGCAAAACCAGAGTCTCGGCCGCCTAGTCTTCGATAACCAGAGTCACCTATCTCGATGTCCATGACTGAAGTCAATCGCCCAGTCCCGGCGACTGCGACTCCTCCCTCGGTCCTCTCGCAGCCCACAACCACGGGCTACTGCAAGACCGTTAGTGAGATGGCAGCGCCTCGACTGGTTGGACCCCACCATGCACCCGGCTCTTTACCGAGCCGAACTGAGTGCGAATGGAAGCCTGGCGAAACGACTTCTGTCTGCTTCCAACCAGTCCCTGCCTACTGCGACTCCCGGGCTCCCCCCTTGACGCCGGTCGGCCTTCTCATGGAAGGGAGGAGGTTTGCGCCGCGGGAGCGAGAGCGAGCGCTAGCGAGCGGGAGCGACGGTTAATAGCCGACGCGGCTGGCGCGGAGGAATCCCGACTCGGGGAACTCCACACCCTCGACCGTCACCGCCTGCCCCACCGAGGCGTTGGCGAATGCGGCGTCGGTCGTCATGACCCGGAAGGCCTCGCCGTTGTCGGCGCAGAAGCCGAGCTCGTGGACGGGCTCGTGGAGCGGGCAGGCTTCCTTCCCGTGGCGGCCCTCGCACTGCAGGCAGACGAAAGTGCCCGTCATCTGGCGCGAGACCGGGATGACGCCCCGCGAGGTCGTCAGCGCCGCGGGCGCCATCATGGAGAGGACTCCGTCGTTCGGGATGGCATGGTCGGCGACCAGCGGGAGGATCAGAAGGAGAATCGAGGCGGCAAGGCCGATGGGCGCGTAACGCAGGCGCATCCGGGGCTCGAGGCGACCGCTGCGAAGCCGCTCCAGGAGGTCCTGGGGAGCGCGGTCGTACCGGACCCGGGAGTGCAGCAGCCCCGACAGGCCACGGGCGGAACGGGCCCGGGTGGCGCAGGGAGCGCAAAACGCCAGGTGGCGGTCCAGGGCGCTCCCCTCCGCACCGGGCATGTCGCGGTCCAGGTAGGCGTACAGGAGAAAGCGGGCTCTGGTGCAGTTCATCGGGCCAGAGACGGAAACGGGCCCCGGGGGGCCCTTATTCCGTCCCTTCCGCGGGGGCTATCGTCCCTGGCCCCTCAGGCGGACCGGGGGCGTGTGCGCATCTTGGTCGGCTCGGCTCCCCGGATGTACCCGTGCTTGCGGGCGTACTTGAGGAGGGCCTTCTCCAGGAGCTTCCGGCCGCGGTACAGGCGGGACATGACCGTCCCCACCGGACAGTCGAGGATCTCGGCGATCTCCTTGTAGGAGAAGTCCTCGAGGTCGGCCAGGATCACGACCATCCGGTAGTCGTACGGCAGCGACTCGAGGGACTTGCGGACGTCGTCGTCCATGACGCCGTTGAAGAACTCGGACTCGGGGTCCCCGGCCGGCTCCGCGCTGTCGCGCCGGACGATGCGCTCGAAGGAATCCTCGATCTCCGCGAAATCCACGCTGCGGGGCTCGAGCTTCTTCTTGCGGTAGTTGTTGATGAAGGTGTTCTTGAGGATCTTGAAGAGCCACGCCTTCAGGTTCGTGCCTTCTTCGAACTTGTCGTAGTACTTGTAGGCCTTGAAGAAGGTCTCCTGGACGAGGTCCTCGGCGTCCTCGGCGCTGCGGGTCATGCGGTACGCCGTGTTGTAGAGCGAGTCCACGAAGGGCATGGCCTGGGAGTTGAAGTCCCATGCCGACACCGCCTGCGGCGCAACAGATTCGGGAGCTGGCTGCACGCTTACTCTTTCCATGTTGTCGTCTTTTCGCAAAATGCTTGCCCGTCCGGCCAGGACGGCATTCGCCGTTGGTCGAACCGGGCTAACCTCCGAGTTTTCTACGGAGTAGAGGCCCGGCGCGTCGTGGCCTATTCACTCTGGGAGTACGTTTCGGCCACCCCGGAGGTTTCCCCCGGGGGTCAGAATGTACCCAAAAGGAGACAAAACGGCCCCGGAGGCCTGAAGCCAGCCGGGGCCGGGGGGTTGCGAGGACTACTTGCCGTAGATCAGGAAGCAGATCAGGAGCGCGTAGAGGACCAGGGACTCGATCAGGACCAGGCCGAGCAGCGTCATTCCGCGGATGTCCTTGGCGGCGCCCGGATTACGGGACATGCCGTCGGCTGCCGCCGCCGTCGCCCGACCCTGCGCCGTGGCGCCGGCGGCCGCGGCCAATCCCAGCAGCACCGCCGCGCCGATCACGCCCCACTTCACCCCGCCGGAGGCTCCGGCGGCCCCGTTCGCTTCCTGCGCGAACATCGGAGCGGCCAGGACCAGGGCCAGGGCGCAAAACACAACCGTCTTCTTCAGCATCCCAAATTCTCCTTAATTTTCACGCCGTCCGGCGCAAGTTCAAAAACGCTATCACGACTGTTCCTCAGTGTTCCTCGTGGGCAACGGCGGTGCCGATGTAGACGGCGGTCAGCAGCGCGAACACGTACGCCTGCAGGAACGCCGTGAAGACCCCGAGCGCCATCATCGGCCAGGGCACGCCGATCGGCACGAGGCTGGCGAAAACACCGGTGGTCGTGTGCTCGCCGAAGATGTTCATGAAAAGCCGCAGGGAGAGCGAAAGGATCCGGGCGAGCGTCCCGATGATCTCGATCACGAAAAAGAGCGGCGCGATCAGCAGCATGGGGCCCATGAAGTGCTTGAGGTAGCCGCCGAGGCCGTGCTCGCGCACGCCGTGAACGTTGAAGTAGACGAACGACACGAGGGCCAGGGCCACCGTCGTCGAGAGCGACCCGGTGGGCGGCTGCAGGAAGTAGAAGACGCCGAAGAGGTTGCCCATCGCGATGAAGACGAAGAGCGCGCCGATGACGTTGAGATACGCCTTCCCGTCGTGCCCGATCGCCTCCTCGCAGAGGTCCCGCAGAAAGGAGACCAGCATCTCGAGGAAGCTCTGCGTCTTCGAGGGACGGGCCGCGTCGTAGCGCGCGGCCGCCATCTTGAACAGGAGGAACATCACGAGCGTGAGAAGGAGGGCCATGATCGCGGGGTCGGGAATCCAGGCTTCCTTCCCGTCGGGAAAGAGGAAATGCCCGACGCCCGGAGAAAACCGGTCGACCGGCGGCTCGCCGAGCAGGCGGATCAACAGCGCGTTGATCGGCCGGAACAGAATTGAATGGTGCTCCTGCACGCGAACCTACCTCCTCGTCAAGACCTCTGGAACGATCGCCAGGACCACGACGGAGAGCCCGGCCGCACCCGCCAGGGGCTGAAATCCCCGCCAACGCCACAGAACCAACCCGAGCAGAGTGAAACTCGCAACCGTCACCAGGAGAAGGGGAACGAGCGCCTGCCGGCTCGGCTTTTCCTCTCCGGGTGACAGCCGTTCCAGCAGCTTTTCGAGAGCCAGGAGGCTGGAAATTACCACGGCGGCGCATATTGTCAAGGAACCTCCGGCGGCCGGTCCCACGAGGAATCCCGCGAGTATGGCGACCCCGGCGATCAGGAATGCCCGGCGCTTGACCCGGAGCACGACACCCTCGATGCCGCTCACCGGGACGCCCTTCCGGTCAACCGGACGAGGTTCACGAATGCCGCCACCAGCCCGAGCACGGCAAGGCCCCAGGCAGGCACTTTCCCGAGTCCGAGCGGAGCTCCGATCCACTTCCCCATGAGGTACCCGACCCCCGGGCCGATCAGGAAGAACAGTCCGGCCGCGCTCGCCTCGGCAATCAGGGCGTATCGCGAGTGTCCGGAGGGGGCGGGCATTCTCGAGACTCTAACCGCCCGGGCGCTCCGTGCGGGCGAAATCAGGGAGCCAGCACGCAACTCTTCAGGATCGAGAGGAACGGCTGCGGTGCGACGCCGATCACGATCGTGCCCGTCGCACAGATGACGAGGACGGCCGTCAGCGCGTAGGAGCTCTTGAGCTTCGCGGGCGAGCCTTCCGTGAAGAACATCGCGGCCGCGATCCGGAAGTAGTAGAAGAGCGAAACGGCCGACATGACGACCGCGAGGATCGCGAGCCATGCGTAGCCCGCCTTCATCGCGGCGGTGAACAGGTAATACTTGCCGATGAACCCCGCCGTCGGCGGAATCCCCGCGAGCGACAGGAGGAACAGGAGCATCACGACCGCCGCCGGCATGCTGCGCCTGGCGAGGCCGTTGAAGTCCGAAACGAGCTCGCCCGCGTAGCCCTTGCTCTCGAGCAGGATGACCAGGGTGAAGGCGCCGAAGTTCATCAGCGTGTAGGCGAGCAGGTACACGAGGATGCCCCAGAGGCCCCACTCCGTCCGGAAACCGAGGACGCCGAGCAGAGCGTAGCCGGCGTTGGCGATCGAGGAGTAGGCGAACATTCGCTTCACGTTGTTCTGAAGGAGCGCAGCGACGTTTCCGAGGATCATGGTCGCCGCGGACACCAGCGCCACGACGAGGCCCCAGTCCGCGTGGAACTTCGCGAAGGCCACGTAGAAGATCCGGGCCAGGATCGCGTAGGCCGCGACCTTCGGGCCCACCGAGAAGAAGGCCGTCACCGGTGTCGGCGAGCCCTCGTAGACGTCCGGGGTCCAGACGTGGAACGGCACGGCGGCGATCTTGAAGAGCAGGCCCGCGAGCACCAGCAGGATCCCGAGCATCAGCAGGTTCGAGCGCTGTGCCGTCGCGAAGAGCCTTGCGAGCTCCGGCAGGCCCATGATCCCGGCCACGCCGTAGACGAGCGACAGGCCGTAGAGCAGCACGCCCGACGAGAAGGCGCCGAGGATGAAGTACTTCAGGGCCGCCTCGGTCGATTTGGCCTCGGCCTTGAAATAGCCGGCCAGGATGTAGGACGAGAGCGCCATCAGCTCGAGGGCGACGTAGATCGAGATCAGGTTGTTGCCCGAGGCCATGAAGAGCATCCCGACGCCCGAAAACAGCAGCAGCGCGTAGTACTCCCCTCCCGGGTACGGCGACGCGCCGACGAACCGCGCCGAGGCCAGCACCGTCAGGAGCAGCGAGAGCAGGATGAGCGCCTTGAAGAACAGGGCGAAGTTGTCGACGACGAACGTGCCGCCGAGGATCGGGGCCTGGCGTCCCGTCCGGCTCGACACGAACACGAGCAGCACGCCGGTCACGAGGATCATCAGGACCGCGAGAAACGCCAGAAACTCCTCGCGCTTCTTGCCGACGGCCACGGAGATGCCGAGCATCAGCAGTCCCGCCGCCGTCAGGAAGAGCTCGGGCGACAGCAGGACCCAGTCGGCCGGGGTGAACGCGAACTTCATGGGCGCGGGGCCTCGGTCGCCGGAGCCTTCAGCGCCATGGCCGGGGCTTCGGCGATCGGGCCGCCGACGGCCTGCACGATCTTCTCGGAGGGCCGGCGCAGCACGTCGAAAATCGGCTTGGGATACAAGCCGATCCAGAGGGCCAGGACGACGAGGGGCGCGAGCGTCAGCTGCTCGCGCAGCGTCAGGTCCGGCAACTTGGCGTTGGCCGGGTTCGACAGCTCGCCGAAGAAGATCCTCTGGTAGAGCCACAGCAGGTACGCCGCGCCGAGCACGATGCCGGTCGCCGCGAAGAAGGCCCACCAGAAGTTGCGGGCGAAGGCGCCCTGCAGAATCGAGAACTCGCCGATGAAGCCGTTCAACAACGGCAGGCCCATCGAGGACAGCGCCAGGATCAGGAAGTAGGTCGCGTAGATCGGCATCTGCTTGGCCAGGCCGCCGTACTCGGCGATCATCCGCGTGTGGCGCCGCTCGTAGACGACGCCGACGAGCAGGAACAGGCCGCCCGTGGAGATGCCGTGGTTGATCATCTGGAGCACGCCGCCCTGGATGCCCGCCATGTTGAGGGCGAAGATCCCGAGCATCACGAACCCGAGGTGCGAGACCGACGAGTACGCGATCAGCTTCTTCATGTCCTTCTGAACGAGCGTGACCATCGCGCCGTAGACGATCCCGATGATCGCCAGCGCCGCCATGATCCCGATGACGCGGTGGTTGCGCACCGCCTCGGGAAACATCGGCAGAGAGAAGCGCACGAAGCCGTAGGTCCCCATCTTCAGCAGGACGGCCGCCAGGATGACCGAGCCCGCCGTGGGCGCCTCGGTGTGGGCGTCGGGCAGCCAGGTATGGAAGGGGAACATCGGCACCTTGATCGCGAAGCCGAAGAAGAAGGCGAAGAAGAGCCAGATCTGGAGATTCGCCGGCATCCCCGCGGCGACGGCCGTCAGCGACTCGATCGAGAAGGTCGCCGCGTTGCCGAGGCCCTTGTAACCCATGAATCCGGTCGTGTTGTAGAAGTAGAGCGCGATGATGCCGAGCAGCATCAGCACCGATCCCGCCAGCGTGTAGAGGAAGAACTTGATCGCCGCGTAGAGCCGCCGCTGGCCGCCCCAGACGCCGATCAGGAAGTACATCGGGACGAGCATCACTTCCCAGAACACGTAGAAGAGGAAGAGGTCGAGACAACAGAACGTCCCGATCATGAACGTCTGCAGGAGGAGCAGCAGGACGTAATACTCCTTCTGCCGGTCCGTGATCGCCGAGTACGAGCAGTAGACCGCGATCAGCCCGATGATCGTCGTCAGCAGGATCAGGACGAGCGTGATGCCGTCGATTCCGAAGTGGTAACTGACCCCGAGCGACGGAATCCAGGAGGCCTTTTCGACGAACTGGTAGCCGTCCTTCGCCCGATCGAAGGCCCACCACAACGGCAGGGAGACCGCGAGGTCCACCGCGGCGACGAAGGTCGCAAAGGCCTTGATGAGCCCCGTCTTCTCCTTCGGGATGAGGAAGATGATCGCCAGCGCCCCCACGAGGGGGATGTAGGTGACGAGCGACAGGATCGGGATCTGACTGAGAGACTGCATGCGACTTCCTCTATTGAATCGTCTTTAGCGAAACAGCAAGTAGACCGCCACGAGGCAGAACAATCCCCCGCCCATCACCAGCGCGTAATTCTGGACGCGGCCGGTCTGGGCGCGGCGAAAGACGCGGAAGAGACCCTGGAGCGTGCCGGCGACGCCGTTGACGAGCCCGTCCACGACGTACTGGTCGAAGAGCGACGCGACCCACGACGCGCCCTTCGTGACGGCCGCGGCGCCGTTCGGGATGAGGTCGACGACCGTGGCGTCCACTTCCCAGAGAAAACGCCCGCCGCCGAGCGCGAGGCCGTTGACGAACACCTTGTCGTAGGCCTCGTCCACGAAGTACTTGTTCGCGACCGCGCGGTAGACGCCCGGCCACTGTTCCGCCAGGCGCGCCGGCACGCGGCCCTCGCCCTTCGTGTACCAGGACCAGGCGAGGTAGATGCCGATCGAGGCCACGGCCACCGCGGCCGCCATCAATGCGAGTTCGACGGAGAGCGGAGCGTGGTGCACCTTCTCCGAAAGCCCGGAGATCGGCAGCCGGATCGGCCTCAGGAACTCTCCGATCCGGTCGCCGTGCTCGATGATCGGGACGCCGACGTAGCCCGACACGATCGAGAGGAACGCGAGCACCATCAGCGGCACCGTCATCGACGCCGGCGACTCGTGCACATGCGACTCTTGCTCGGCCGTGCCCCGGAACTTGCCCCAGAAGGTCAGGGAGAGGACGCGGAACATGTAGAAGGCCGTCAACCCCGCGGCGAAGAGGGCCATGGCGTAGAGCACGCGCGGCAGCCAGGGTACCGCCTCGAACTCGGCGTGGAAGACCGCGGCCTTGATCGCGTCCTTCGAGAAGAAGGCCGCCAGAAACGGCACGCCCGAAATCGTCAGCGTGGCAATGAAGAACGTCCAGTAGGTGCGCGGGATCTTCTTCGCGAGACCGCCCATGCGGCGGATGTCCTGCTCGCCGCCCATCGCGTGGATGACCGATCCGGCGCCGAGAAAGAGGCAGGCCTTGAAGAACGCGTGCGTCATGACGTGGAACATGCCCTCGGTGAAGGCGCCGACGCCGCACGCGAGGAACATGTAGCCGAGCTGCGACACGGTCGAATACGCGAGGACCTTCTTGATGTCGTTCTGCGCGACCCCGATCGTCGCGGCAAAGAGCGCCGTGAAGGCGCCGACGACCGCGACGACGATCATCGCGTTCGGCGCGAGGCGGAAGAACACGTTGCAGCGCGCGACCATGTAGACGCCCGCCGTGACCATCGTGGCCGCGTGGATGAGTGCGGAGACCGGCGTCGGGCCGGCCATGGCGTCCGGCAGCCAGACGTAGAGCGGGAACTGCGCCGACTTGCCGCACGCGCCGACGAAGAGGAGCAGGCAGACGACTGTCATGTAGGGCGTGTACGCGGCCGGGTTGGCCGCGGCGGCCGCGAAGACCTTCTGGAAGTCGAGCGAGCCGAAGAGGGCGAAGACGCCGAAGATCCCGAGGATGAAGCCGAAGTCGCCGATGCGGTTGACGACGAAGGCCTTCTTGCCGGCGTCCGCCGCGAACTTCTTCTCGTAGTAGTACCCGATCAGCAGGTACGAGCAGAGGCCCACGCCCTCCCACCCGACGAACAGGATCAGGAAGTTGCCGCCGAGCACGAGCACGAGCATCGCGAACATGAAGAGATTCAGATACGCGAAGAAGCGCCCGTAGCCCTCCTCGTGCCCCATGTAGCCCGAGGAGTAGACGTGGATCAGGAACCCCACGAACGTCACGAACAGCAGCATCAGGGCGGACAGCGAGTCGACCCGCAGCGTCACGTCCACGTACCAGTCGCCAACGACCCCCGGGATCTGCCCCACGGCCTGGTTGACGCCGAGCGGTATCCAGCGCCACAGCGTCATGCTGTGCGACGCGCCCTCCGAGAAGGCCTTGAGCCCCACGTCGAAGACGGCGCCGAAGGCCAGCAGGCACGCGACGAGCGCGCTGCCGACGCCCACGAGCGTATGCAGCCCCTTGAAGGGGATGTCGTGATGACCCGGATCGTGCCCGCTATCCGGCGAGACGTCGGGAGCGGTGGCGGCCGTGTGCGCGTCGCTGCCGGCCCCGCTTCCGTGGCCATGCGCGGCTCCCTTCGTCCGGTGCGCCATCAGGTACACCACGCCGTTGACCAGGAACCCGATCAGCGGGACGAGCGGGATCGCCCAGAGGAGATTTCGCATCGCGCCCCGCCCTATCCCTGCATCGTGTTGGCTTCTTCGACGTCGAGCGTCCGGCGCTGGCGGAAGAAGGAGATGGTGAGGGCGAGGCCGATGGCGGCTTCGCCCGCGGCGATCGTGATGACGAAGATCGAGAACACCTGGCCCGTGAGATCCGAGAGGCGGCGCGAGAACGCGACCAGGTTCAGGTTGACGGCGTTCAACATCAGCTCGACCGACATGAGGACCGTCAGGAAGTTGCGGCGGACGAGCACGCCCATGAACCCGATCGAGAAGAGCAGGAAGCTGACGACCATGTAGTGGTTGAGGGTGATCGTCATGGCGTCAGTCCATCTTCTCGAGCGAGCGCTTGCCGAGCACGACGGCACCGATCATGGCGACCAGCAGGAACACCGAGGCGACCTCGAAGGGCACGAGGTAGTCGCGGAAGAGCACCCAGGACACGGCCTCGGTGTTGCCCGCGATCCGGTCCCCGATCATCCGCAAAGCGTCCGGCTTGACCGCCACGTCCGGGAGCTTCTCCGTGCCGAGGATGTAGAGGAACGGCAGCAGGAAAACCGGCAGCAGCACGAGCGCCACGTCGAACTGCGTCTGGAAGGCCTTGCCCACGGCGACGACGCCGGGGTTCACGAGCATGACCACGAAGAGGAAGAGGACCATGATGCCGCCCGCGTAGACGAGGATCTGCACGGCGCCCACGAACTCCGCCTGCTGCAGGATGAAGATCGCGGCCACGAGCACGAACGACAGGAGCAGGAAGAGCGCCGAGTGCACGGGGTTGCGCGCGACGACGACCGCGACCGCGGACACGAGCGCCAAAACCGCGAGGACCGCGAAGAGCCATCCGCCCGCTCCCGTCAGGAGCACGCCGCCCGTCATCGCGCCCTACCCCCGCTCCACGACCGTGAAGGGCTTCACGTTGGGCGCCTCGGCCCAGTCGGTGAGCTTCCGGATGTCGAGATAGAGCGACTCGTTGCGGTCGTAGGAGGCCATCTCGTACGTCTTCGTCGTCAGCCAGATGGACTTCGGCACCGTCGGGCAGGCTTCCTCGCAGAGCTGGCAGAACATGCAGCGCTTCAGGTCCACGTCGAAGCGGTCGAGCACCTTGACGGACTTGGCGGCCTCGTCCTTCTCGTTGTGCCAGTCGATGTAGATGATGTTGATCGGGCACTCGATGGCGCAGAGCGTGCACTTGATGCACCGGTCCTCGTCGAGGCGGAACATGCCGCGGAAGCGGTCCGACGGCAGCTTCTTCTGCTCGGGGTACTCGATCGTGACCTTCTTCTTGAGCAGGTGCCGCCCCGTGACGGAGAGACCGTCGAAGAGGTCGAGCAGCGCGATTCTGTCGAGCCATTTCTTCAGAGCCACCGGATCAGCCCTCCACCGGGTGCGGCTCGGCGGCGAGGCGCTCGCGCCGCGCGAGCTTCTGCCGGAGCTTCGAGAGGAAGTACATCGCCACGAAGAGCATGCCGAAGATCCACGCCAGCCACACGAGGCCGGTCGTCCGTCCGGGCGTCAGCAGGATCGCGAAGGCGATGATCACGATGTTCACCAGGGCCATCGGGATCAGCCACTTCCATCCGAGCGCCATCAGCTGGTCGAACCGGTAGCGCGGGAACGTCGACGCGGAACCAGATGTAGCAGAAGATGAAAGCGCCGACCTTGAGCGAAGAACCAGACGGGCCGGCGGCACGATCCCGAGGAACTCGAGGGCCGCCACGTTCGGGAAGGGCTGCAGCCACCCTCCGAGGAACACCGTCACGGCCACGCACGAAATGATGATCATGGCCGTGTACTCGCCGAGGAAGAAGAACGCGAACTTGACGCCCGAGTACTCGGTGTTGAACCCCGACACGAGCTCGGACTCGGCCTCGGGCAGGTCGAACGGGTTGCGGTTGGTCTCGGCGACGCCCGAGACGAAGTAGAGGAAGAACGCGACGAGGCCGGGAAACACGAACCAGAGCTGCATCGTCTCCTGCCGCCGGACGATCTCGACGAGCGAGAGCGAGCGCGTCATCAGGAGGACCGAGCACGAGCGCGAGGCCCATCGGCACCTCGTAGGACACGAGCTGCGCGGCCGAGCGCAGGCCGCCGAGCAGCGAGTACTTGTTGTTCGAAGACCAGCCGCCCAGGATGATCCCGTAGACGCCGATCGACGTGATCGCGAGCAGGAAGAGCAGGCCGATGTTCACGTCGGTCACCCAGAGCGGCACCATCGACCCTGCCGAGCTTCACCGGCGGCCCGAACGGAATCACGGCGAGCGCGGTGAGCGCCGGGATGACGGCGAGGCACCGGCGCGAGGAAGTGCACGGCCTTCTCGGCCTTCGCGGGCATGATGTCTTCTTTCGTGACGAGCTTCAGCGACGTCGGCCAGGCCCTGCAGCGTCCCCTCCGGGCCGACGCGGTTGGGCCCGAGGCGCACCTGCATGAAGCCCATGATCCGGCGCTCGGCGAGCACGATGACGAAGCCGACGACGGCACGGCACCGTCGCCACGAGCAGGACGACCTTGATGTACGTCCAGCACTTCGGCCGACAGGCCATCATCGGTCGACCTCCCCGAGCACGATGTCGATCGTGCCGATCAGGGCGACGAGGTCGGACACCAGGTGCCCCCTGGCCAGCCTCGGGCAGCGCCTGCAGGTTGATGAAGGACGGCGGGCGCACGTGCATCCGGTACGGCCTGTTGCGTGCCGTTGGAGACGCAGTAGAAGCCGAGCTCGCCCTTGGGCGACTCGACGCGACGCGTAGACCTCTTCGGCGGGCGGCTTGATGACGCGCGGGCACCTTGCCGCGGATCTCCCCCGGCTCGAGCTTCGCAAGGCACTGCCGGATGATCCGTCGCGCTCTGGCGCATCTCCTGGACGCGCACGATGTAGCGGTCGTACGTGTCCGCCGTTCTCGCGCGTCGGGATCGACGAAGTCGAGCTCCTCGTAGCACTCGTAGGGCTGCGCGCGGCGCAGGTCCCAGGCGAGGCCGGAGCCGCGCAGCGATCGGCCCGGTCAGGCCCCAGTCGATCGCACTCCTCGGCCGGAGATCACGCCGACGCCGATGGTCCGCTTCTTCCAGATGCGGTTGTCCGTCAGGAGCTGCTCGTACTCGTCGATCCGCGCCGGCAGGTCCGACGATGAACTCGCGACAGCGCTCGGTCCACCCCGCCGTCAGGTCGAACGGCAGGCCGCCGATGCGCATGCAGTTCAGGGTCAGCCGGGCGCCGCAGTACTCCTCGAAGAAGTCGAGGATCTGCTCGCGCTCGCGGAAGGTGTACCAGAACGGCGTCATGGCGCCGAGGTCGATGCCCGACGTCCCGAGCCACAGGAGGTGCGAGGAGAGGCGCTGCAGCTCGTCCAGGATCACGCGGATCAGCTGCGCCCGGCGCGGGATCTCGAGGCCGAGCAGCTTCTCGACGGCCAGGCAGAAGGCGTGGTTGTTCGTCGCCGCCGCCACGTAGTCCATGCGGTCGGTGTGCGGGATGTCCCATGGGGTAGGTCTCGGTCTCGAAGAGCTTCTCGGTGCCGCGGTGGAGGTAGCCCGACGTCGGGTTTGCGCCTCGAGGATCTTCTCGCCGTCGACCTTGAGCACGAGGCGCAGCACGCCGTGCGTCGACGGGTGCTGCGGACCGAAGTTCAGCTCCATCTCCTGGACGTCGAAGAGCGTGTGGGCCTCCGGCGCGGCCGGGCTCGCGGCGCGCGCGGCCGCGGCGCCCGCCTTCGCCCGCTCGGCGAAATAGGCGGCTTCGTCCCTCTCGGCCTGCGAGATCTTCTCGTCGCTCACGAGACCACCTTGCGATTCGATCGTTCTGGCGAAGGCCCGCCGCCTTCGGGCCATTCTTCCGGATAGATCGCCGCGCCCGTGTCGATGCCCTCGAGGGGGAAGTCCTTGCGCAGCGGATAGCCGTTGAAACCCTCCCAGGTCAGGATCCGGCGCAGGTCGGGATGCCCGGAACGGATGCCGAACATGTCGCAGGTCTCGCGCTCGCACCAGTTGGCGGCGAGAAAGACCGCGGCGATCGAGGGCACTTCCTCGCCGTCCGCGACCGCGCACTTGACCCGGATGCGCGTCGTTCTTCGAGAAGGAGTAGAAGTGGTAGACGACGTCGAAGCGCGGGGTCCCGCGTCTTCCAGTCGACCGCCGTCACGTCCACGCAGTACTTGAAGTCCTCGCTCGTCCTTCAGGTGCCGGGCCGCGCGCGCGATCGCGTCCTTCTGGACGACGACCGTCACCTGCCCCGCGAACTCCTTCGCCGAGACGATGGTGTCGGGCAGCGAAGCCCGCATTGCCTGGACCCAGGGGTGGCCCGAAGCGTCGGTGGCCTCGGGCCTCGGCTTCTTCTCGCTCGGCGGGAGCCTGTCTCAGCGTCCGGCAATCAGGAAGCCTTCCGGATGACTTTCATCCGGTCGATCTTCTTCTGGAGGGCCATGATGCCGTAGATGAGCGCCTCGGGCCGCGGCGGGCAGCCGGGCACGTAGACGTCCACCGGCATGATCCGGTCGACGCCCTGCGTCACCGCGTAGGTCCGGTAGGGGCCGCCGCAGGTCGCGCAGGAGCCCATCGCGATGACCCACTTGGGCTCGGGCATCTGGTCGTAGAGGCGCTTGACGATCGGGGCCATCTTCTCGACCACCGTGCCCGGCCACGATCATGAGGTCCGACTGGCGCGGCGTGCCCGCGGAAGACCTCGGCGCCGAAACGCGCCAGGTCGTGCCGCGCGTCCATGACGGCCATCATCTCGATCGCGCAGCAGGCCAGCCCGAACTGCATCGGCCAGATCGAAGACCGCCGCGCCCAGTTGATGACCGAGTCGACCGTCGTCGTGAGGACGTTGTCCTCGAAGCGGTTGTCGATCAGGCCCATGGAGCTCCCTCTCGCGCTCGACGCCGGGGCCGTCAGGCCCAGTCCAGGGCCTTGCGTTTCCAGAGTAGACGTAGCCGACGACCAGGATCACGAGGAACACGAGCATCTCGACGAGGCCGAAGAGCCCCAGCCGGTGGAACATGACCGCCCAGGGGAACAGGAAGATCGTCTCGACGTCGAAGACGACGAACAGCACCGCGATCAGGAAGTACCGGACCGAGAAGCGGGTGTCGAAAGCCGAAGTCGTCGGCCTCGATGCCGCACTCGTAGGGCTCGAGCTTGACGGGATTGGGCCGCCGGGTCTGGACGGCGCGGGCGAGGATGATGGTGCCCAGAGGCAGCGCAGCCGCCAGCAGGGCGAAAACGAGAATTGGGAAGTAGTGACCCACTGGCGCGGCATTCTATCGGACGCGGGAGGCGAAGCAAAACCCTTTGTCAGTCGCGCGCTCCGCCCGGCGCGACACCCTTGCGCTGCACGAGAACCGAGAGTTCTTCGCCCATCCCCTCGGGATCGATGAGGCGGAAAATCCGCCATTTTTCCGCATCGCTCCCGGCAAAATCGAGAATCCCGATCTCGGTCAAGAACATCCCCTGGCGCATCAGGCGCTCCGCGCGCAGGCCCTCGGCTTCGCCGGCCGCGAGGAGCAGGTCCCAGTTCACGTGCGCGGTCAGGTCCCGCTCTCCCGGGCGTTCCAGCGGGTCGCCGCCGCGGCGGCCGCCCGAGTGCACGGCGAGCGTTCCCTCGGGGCGCGCGAACGGGTGGTAGAGGATCCGCGCCGGGTGCCCGTAGTCGAACGTGACGATCGAGCCCCGGCCGAGTGCCGTCGCGAGGGTCCGGTGGAGCGCCTCGGCGTCCGGCGCGATCTCGGCCTTCTGTCCGGGCTCGAGCACGACGCCGAATCGGGCGAGGTGCTCGCGCAGCCCGGGAGGCGCCGGCGCGCCCGTCCAGACGAAGCGATCGCCCTCCGCGCCCACCCGGAGCTCCCGAAGCCCGTCCTCGTCGCCCACGACGCGCAGCACCGGCAGGGCATCGTAGAGCTCGTTCGAGAAGATCCACCCCCGAACCGATCCCGGCTCGAGCTCCGCGGCGCTCTCGAGAATGCGCGGCTCGGGCTCGATGCCCCGCGCGGCGATCGCCCGCCTCCCGGCGGGAGAGCCCTCGACCGCAGTCAGTCGGAGGCACTCGTGGAGCTGCGGGTCGATCCTGCGGAGGGCCAGGGAAAAGTCTTCCAGGAAACGGCCGTCGGCAGCGCCCACCTCCACGAGGTCCACCACGCTCGAGGCGCCGTCGGCCTCGACCGCGAAGAGGCGCGCGAGTGCCGCAGCGAACGCGGACGACGTGTGGGGCGAGGTCAGGAAGTCCCCGCCCTCCCCGATCGCCGCGCCGCGCGTGTAGTAGCCGTCGGCGGCGTCGTAGAGGGCCGCCTGCATGAAGTCGTAAAAGGAGATGGGGCCCTCGCGGGCGATGCGCTGAAGGAGCCGCTCGGGCAATGATGCCACCGTGGCGCGCATTATAGTTTTGCCGATGCGGCCGAAGGCGCTCGCCCGACTCCTCCCGGCCGCGATCCTGCTCGCCGCCGGCTGCGCGTCGCCACGCGGCCCGATGCCCTCGCTCGAGGATTACTCGGACCGGACATCCCTGTATGCCGCGACGCTGCTCGAGGGCTGGAAGGCCGGCGCGATCCCCGCAACCCTGCTCTCGCCGCGGCTGACGTGGAGCGGCGCCCTGCCGGGCGACGGGTTGACCGCCGTTTCGGCGGGCCCTGCCTTCTCGATCGCCGTCTTTCCCTCCCCCGCGCCGCCGGCCCCTCCCTCGGGCGCGGCCGCTCTGGCCGGGCGCCTCGCGGCGATCCGTGCCGGGTTCGCCTCGCTCGGCCGCACGGAGGCGACCATCTTCGATTTCGTGCGCCGCGGCGAGCGCCGCGAGATCGTCCTCGGGCTCTTTCTCTCGGGGCGCGGCAGGGACGGGCAGCTGCGCCAGGAAGGCGGAAAACTGCGCCTCGTGCTCGCCCCCGCGGCGGCCGGCGCCTGGCAGATGGAATCGGGATCCGTCGTCTCCTGGCTCGCCGCGTCGTCGACGGTGCCGCTCTTCGAGGAGGTCGCGACCCGAGCCGGGCTCACGCACGTCCATAGCCCATTTCTGCCGAATGCCCATCGAAACGTCCCGGTCCCGGGCGAGCATCTGCCGCCGGGCGTGGCCGTCCTCGACTTCGACGGAGACGGCCGGCCCGACCTCTACGTGGCAGGGGGCGACGGCAACCGTCTGTATCGCAACCGGGGCGACGGCACCTTCGAGGACGTCACGGCGCGCGCGGGCGTCGGCGGCCAGGAAGGCGAGGCGCTCGGCGCGCTTTCGTTCGACTACGACAACGACGGCCGCCCGGATCTCTACGTGACCTACCTCGGGCGGCCGAACCTGCTCTACCGCAACCGCGGCGACGGCACGTTCGAGGAAGTCGGCGCGAAGGCCGGCGTCGCGCTCGACGACACGAGCACGTCGGCCGCCTCGCTCGACTACGACCGCGACGGCAACGCCGACCTCTACGTCCTCGTCTACGGCCATCCCGACCATGGCCCCACGATCGCGGCCGACAACGCGCCGCCCAATCACCTCTTCCACAACAACGGCGACGGCACTTTCACCGACGTCACGAAGGCCTCGCGCACGGGGAACACCGGCTGGGGACTCGCGCTCGAGTGCGCCGACCTCGACGGCGACGGCTGGCCCGACATCTACGTCGCCAACGACTTCGGCAGGAACGCGTACCTCCACAACAACGGCGACGGGACTTTCACGAACCTCGCGAAGAAAGCCGGCATCCTCGACCCCGGCTTCGGCATGGGCGTCGCCGTCGACGACTACGACGGCGACGGCAGGCTCGACCTCTTCGTCTCGAACTATTCGTTCCCGCTCAACTGGTTCCTGAGCGATCCGCGCTACCCGATGCCGCCTTTCCCGATGTCGCTCGGGCGCCCGCTCGTCTGGCCGCGCCTCCGGGCGCTGTCGCGCGGCTCCTCGCTCTTTCACAACCTCGGCCGGCGGCCGCTTCGAGCGCGTGTCGGACGAAGCCGGACGTCTGGGACACCTCCTGGTCCTGGGGCTGCGTCTTCGTGGACGCCGACATGGACGGACGGCCCGACCTCGTCGTCGTCAACGGCATGCTGACCGGCAGGAACGAGACCGAGCGCGAGATCGACTTCTGGAACCTCATGTCGTCCGAGTACGAGAAGTTCCAGAAGGGCATCGAGACCGCGGACTTCGGCGACGACTCGCTCTGGGGCCGCCCGCCCAAGCGCTTCTACCGCAACCGCGACGGCAAACACTTCGACGAGCTCGCCGCGGTGACGGGCCTCGAGTCCGGCGGCAACCAGCGCGGCCTCGTCGTCCTGGACGTGAACGGCGACGGCGCGCCCGATCTCTTCGCAACCGGCTTTCTGCAGCCGCCGTCGTTGTGGATCAACCGCAATCCCGCGCACGCGAAGACGCTCGTCGTCGCGCTCGAGGGCGATCCGAAGTTGTCCGGACCGCACCGCTCGACGCGCGACGCCCTGGGCGCGACCGTCACCGTCGAGTCCGGCGGCATCTCCCGGACCCAGGTCGTCTCGGCCGGCTACTCGTTCCTGTCATCCGGCCCGAAGCAGCTCTACTTCGGCCTTGCCGGTCGCGAGAAGGCTGACCGCGTGACGATTCACTGGCCCTCGGGCCGCGTCAGCGAACGCCGCGACGTCGGGGCGGGGCGCTTGATCCTCGACGAGACGGCGCGCGCCTCGTCGCCCTAGACAAGGAGGCCCGGATCTCTCAGGGCCCGTAGAGCAGCAGCGCGAACGTCTTCACGAGAAACGGCGCCATCTGGCCGCGCGTCGTCGCGGCGGTCGGGCAGAAGTTGCCGCCGGAGCAACCGGCCGCGATGTTGCGGAAGTACAGGTCCTCGATCCAGGGCGCGAATGGGCTCGAGCACGGCACGTCCGGGAACACGCCCGTGCACTCGGGCGGAACGTAGGCCGAGCCCTGGCGCGTCTTCAGAAGGAAAACCGCCATCTGCTGGCGCGACACCGGAGCATCCGGACAGTAGATCGGTCCGGCGCCGCAGCCGGCCGCGATCCCCCGCGCGTACAGGTCTTCGATCCAGTTCGTGAAGGGCCCCGGGCAGGCGACGTCCGCGAAGACTCCCGTGCACGCGGGCGGCTCGTAGCTGCGTCCGAACTTCGCCTTGAGCACGAAGACGGCCATCTGCTTGCGCACCGTCGTCGCGTCCGGACAGTAGCTGCCGCCGGCGCAGCCGCCCGTCACCCCGTTATGAAAAATCGTCTCGACGAACGGATAGAAGAGGTTGGACGGCGGCACGTCCCCGAAGCTCTCGCCCAGATGGAGCAGGCGCGTTACGCCGAGCCCGTTGTTCAGATTCTCGCGGAAACTCGCGTCCCAGTGGGCCGCGGGACGGACGGCCGGGTCGTCGACGGAGAACGAATAGCAATCGTTCGTGTCGGAGCAGGAACCGAAGAAACCGGTCAGAATGTCGTAGTAGGCGGCAGGATCGACGATCCCGTACGCGGCGCCGGCGGGCCCGGTCAGGCTCGATGCCGTGCCGTCCAGGATGAGAGCTCCATTGCCGTTGTTGATGTAGCCGGGCCGCACATCGACCGTCTCGCCCGGTTCCCAAACGCCGTTGCCACCCGTGTCCACCTCGAGGAGGGCAGGCTTCGGAACCGCGTCGCACGGATAGCCATCGCAGATCTGAATCGAGTCGATCCACCAGCCGGCTCCCCCAAACGCTTCAGGATTTGCATGAGCGAACTCATGCCAGCGAAGGACGATGGTCGTTCCCCCTGCTGCGGCGGGCAGATTCACGACAACCGGGGAGTACCCGAGGCCGCTGGAGTAGTACCAGGCAATCGTGTAGCCGCCCGCGACGAAACTCCCGCCGGCGGCCAGGATGTCTTGAAATGCGCCACCACCAATCGAAATCTCGAGAGCTCCACTGGCCACGGGAGACTCCTCTGGAGCCAAGCCCTCGAAAGACCCCTCTGGAGCCGAGCTCCAGTACCAGCTGAACGAGTACTCGTGCCGGAATGTCAATTGGGCGGCAGTGGTAGCGATCGAAATGGGTGGCGAGTCGAGCGTCCATTCGGCGTCGACCAAAGGGCATTTCACATAAGCGGCGTTGAGCGGCGTGTCCGGATTCGTCGCGTCGGTGGCCCACCCCGGTCCAGACCCCTGCGCCGTCGTCGCGACCCAGCCCGTCGGCAACATGGGAGCCGTCACTCCATCGAAATTTTCGCTGAACGTCTGCGCGCTGGCTCGCGTCGAGTCCGTCGAAAGCAGAAATACGATCGCCGCACCGACCGCCATCGCCGCGATTCTTTCCTTCCGGGTCGTCATGGACAGCCTCCTCAGTAGAGCAAGAGCGCGAACGTCTTCACGAGAAACGGCGCCATCTGGCCGCGCGTCGTCGCGGCGGTCGGGCAGAAGTTGCCGCCGGAGCAACCGGCCGCGATGTTGCGGAAGTACAGGTCCTCGATCCAGGGCGCGAATGGGCTCGAGCACGGCACGTCCGGGAACACGCCCGTGCACTCGGGCGGAACGTAGGCCGAGCCCTGGCGCGTCTTCAGAAGGAAAACCGCCATCTGCTGGCGCGACACCGGAGCATCCGGACAGTAGATCGGTCCGGCGCCGCAGCCGGCCGCGATCCCCCGCGCGTACAGGTCTTCGATCCAGTTCGTGAAGGGCCCCGGGCAGGCGACGTCCGCGAAGACCCCGTGGCAGGCGCGCGGCTCATAGTTGGGCCCGAACTTCGTCTTGAGGACGAAGACGGCCATCTGCTTGCGCACCGTGCTCGCGTCCGGGCAGTAGCTGCCGCCGGAGCAGCCGGCCGTGACGCCGCCATGAAGCAAAGTTTCGACATACCGGTAGAAGAGGTTCTCGGGCGGAACGTCGTCGAAGGTCTCGCCGATGTGAATGCGCCAATTCCGCACGCCGCCGGTCGAAAGCGTCTCTCGGATCACGGCATCGAGGTGCGCCCCGTTGCGCTCGGCCGGCGTGCCGAGGCTCAGGACGTAGCAATTCCCGGTCGAGGAAGCGCAGTCGCTCGCCGCACCCGGGCCGATCTCTCCATAGTCCGCACTCGCGTCGACCATCGCGTACGGGGGGTCGACCGGCCCGGAAAGAGATTCCGCGGTCCCGAAGAGAGACACGCCGGAGCCGACGGCCTGGTAGACGGGGTCGATCACGACGGTCTCGCCCGGCTCGAGAACTCCGTTGGCGAGCACGGAGGACGCGATCGTGGGAAGTTGTTGCTCGTCGACCCGCAACGCGACAGGCAGGACACAGCTCTGCGCGACCGTCAGGGTGTCGATGCGCCAGCCCGCGCCAATCGCCTCGCCGCCCCCCGAGCCCATCCGCCAGCGGAAAACGACCGTGTGCCCGGCCAGATTCGCGCCGAGATCGATCAGCACCGTGCTGAAGCCGCCCGAGGACTCGACCCAGCCCTGCCGCCCGTCCAGCGGATTGCCTCCGATCAGGCCGTTGTATCCGCCGAGAAGGAACGTCGCTCCGGTGTCCATGAGATCGAAGAACTTGCCCCCGTCCGAAGACATCTCGAGGACTCCCCCGTCGACCGACGAACGCGACAAGCGGAACTCGTACGCCTGACGGAACGAGAGCTGCGCGCCGTCCATAGTGATCGGGATGGGCTGGGATTCCAGGCGCTTGTCCGCGACGTCGGTCGAGTTCGGCAGGAGCACGACGTTGGGAGGCGTGTCGGGGTCGGCGGCGGCCGTCGACCAGACGGGATCCGCCCCCTGCGCGTTCCACGCGGACCATCCGGCTGGCAGAGCAGGCGGCGTCACGGCGTCGAACGTCTGGACGATGCACGCGACCGTTCCAACAGGGGCGGCCGCGCGCGCGTCCGCTGCGATCGCCAATGCCGCTGGAGCGAGGAGCACCAGCCCGATCACGAGGCGCTTCACCATGAGCCCTCCCTCACTCAGAGATCGCAAACGCAAGTCGAGAAGCGACAGTCCGCGCTCGGCCGGAAGAAAGCGGGCCGACCCGAAGACCGGCCCCCAAAAAGGAGCGAACGGACACACGCTCAATACGGCCAGTGCAGGCCCAGCGCCTTGGCGAGGAACACCGCCATCTGGCCGCGCGTCACGGGATTGTCCGGGCAGTAGTTGCTGCCGCCGCAGCCACCCGTTATGCCGGAGGCCCGCAGCGCCTCGATGAACTGGAAGAAAGGGTGATTCGTCGGCACGTCGGTGAAGGAAGCGCTCGCGGGAGGTGCGGACACCGTGCGGTGCCACCAGATCTCGACGAAGCCGAAGTACTGGGCGTTCGCGCTCGGCGCCTGTTCCACGTTCAGGATTAGTCCGTTGCCGTTGAGATGGCTCGGCACGAGGTAGTTCAGCGGCCCCACGTAATCGGTGTCGAATCCATGGGCCGCAACGGAAAAGCCGTTGACCAGGGTCGCGTTTCCGGACTTGTCGCGCAGCCAGAGCGCGGAACCGAGCACGGCGTTCGTGTCCGTGGCGCTGTTCAAGCCGATGTAGTCGATCACCGCGCCGGCGGGGATCTCGAGGTTCGCGAAGTACTCGATTCCCTCGGTCCCGCAATCGCTGCAATACCGCGAAAGGCTCGCAAGGACGACCGGCGACCCGATGTCCACTCCGCCGGTCCACTGCGGAACGAACTGCGTCGCCGAGACGATCGTGATGGTCGTGTCCGATATCCCGAAGGCCTGGGGATCGACGGAACGCTCCAGAAGTGGTTTGCCCGCGGGCCCGTCCTGGACCACCGCCCTCGTTCCCCCGCCGCCCGCCCCGGAAGGCTTCTGAACCTGCGCCATGAGCGTGCAAGGCATGCAAACGAGCAACAGACCGAGAACTCCGAGAACCGGTTTCCTCTTGAGCACAGGCGCCTCCTTTTCAAGTGACGTCGATCAGAATCCGCATTGCTCGAAAATCGCTCACCGCATCACGGCCACTCGAGCCCCAGCGCCCGCGAAAGAAACGTCGCCATCTGGGCGCGGGTCAGCGGCGCATCGGGGCAGAACTGGCCGCCGCCGCAGCCGCCCGTGATCCCCGCCTTCGCGAGCGCTTCGACGTATTGGAAGAAGGGATGCGTCGTCGGGACGTCGGAGTAGGTCGCGGTCGCCGGAGCCGGACTGACGTCCCGAACCCAACCGACGTGGATCTTCTGGAGCTGGAGGGCGTCGAGCTTGCAGGCGCCGCCGGGATTAAAGCGAACGCGCACGGTGTAGCCGCATTGCTGGTTGTCCACGCGGTGGTCGTTCAAGGGAGTGAATCCGAAGTAGGTTCCGATCGCGCCGAACGTGTCCACCGCCGCGACGACCGTCGTCGACGGCGGGTCGAACCCCACGCCCTGGCAGGTTTCCAGGAGGCTGACCGTCAGCCAATCGGGATCGGTGTCGTAGGCCCAGAACTGGAGCTGCTGGAGCCGGGCGCCGTCCGGAAGAGAAACCAGAGCAATCGCCGCCGCCGGCTCGGTCCAACCGGCCGTTGCGCAGTAGACGCCGTCGTACCTGATGGTCAGAGGCGAGCGGCCCTCGAAGACGAAGTCGTGCGCCATGACTGTCGTCGAGCCCGCGGCCGTTCCGAATGCCTGACCCGAGAGGAGCCCGGCCCAGAGCGCGAGCATCCCGCCGAGCGTTGCCGTGGGAGCAAACATGAGGAACCTCCTTCCCGAAGACCTCTTCATGGCCACGAGAGTCCCAGGCCCTTCGCGAGAAACACGGCCATCTGGCCGCGCGTCAGCGGCTGGTTCGGGCAGTAGTTCCCGCCTCCGCATCCTCCCGTGATGCCCGATTTGGAGAGCGCCTCGACGAACTGAAAGAAGGGATGACTCGTCGGCACGTCGTTGAACGTCGCCGTGGCCGGCGCCGGACTCACCTGCCGCACCCACGAGACCTGGCACTTCTGGACCTGCAGGCGGTCGCTGTGGCACTGCACGTCGGGCTCCGAGAAGAGCACGTGGACCGCGAGCGAGCACCGGTCGCGGTGGACGACGTAGTTGTTGAGAGGCTTGAAGCCGAAGTAGTAGCCGGCGGATCCAAAGGTGTCCGCGGAAGTGAGAATGGTCGTCGTCGGCGGCAGGCCGTCCGTCGTCGTGCAGGTTTCCATCAGGTTGAAGGTGAGGTTGTAGTTGGCCTCCTCGTCGTAGGCCCAGTACTTGAAGTCCAACAGGGCCGCTCCATCGGGAACGTCGACGGGCGCCATGGCCTCCAGCACCGGAAAAACCCCGGCCACCTCGCGGCAGTAGGCCTTGTCGGGCTCGCGCCAGAGGTAGATGTTGTCGTTCGCGGGCGAAAACACGGCGGCGAGCTGGTGCCCCATGACCGTCGTGTAGCCCGGCGCGCTGCCCCACGACTCCGGGCTCGCAATGGCCGCCTGCTCGGTGGGCCAGCCACGGTCCGTGATGGCTTTCGACCACCGATAGACGTTCTTCGAGTCGCGCGGCAAATGCAGCGCCTCGAGCTGTTTCGGATCGCGGATCGGAATGCGTTCCTCGGGCGGCGCCTGCCCGGACAGGACGCCGGCACAGAGCACGAAGCTTCCCGCCCAGAGGATCGGACGCATCGACATGAGGCCTCCCCTTCCGTTGGTCGAACGGTGACGCCCGGTTCTCATGGCCATGACAACCCCAGGCCCTTCGCGAGGAAGACGGCCATCTGCCCGCGTGTCAGGGGATTGTCCGGACAGAAGTTCCCGCCGCCGCAGCCTCCCGTGATGCCCGACTTCGCGAGTGCCTCGACGAACTGGGAGAGGGGGTGATCGAGCGGGACGTCCGCGAAACTCGCGGTCGCAGGCGGCGGGCTCACCTGCCGCGTGTAGCGCAAGGCGATCTTCTGGACCTGGAGCCGGTCGAACCGGCACGGGAGGGTCGCCGGCGCGAAGACGACGCGGACCGAGTAGGCGCAGTCGCGATTGTTGACCGTGTGCCCCGGAACGGGACTGGCGATGTACTGGCCCCCTGCGGAGCCCGTCGTCATGGCGGTGGCCAGTCCCGTGATGATCGGGCCGTTGAACCCGACGGCCTGGCAGAACTCGAGGAGGTCGAACGTCAGGAAGTAGTCCGGGTCGCTGTCGAACGCCCAGATGTCCATCTCGTCGATTCGGGCGCCGTCGGGAATCTGAAACTGCCCGATGGCCGCCTGGGCGATGGAACTCGCGGACTCGTTCGGGCAGAAGCTCCTGCCCGGCTCTTTCTGGAGGTAGATACCGTTCTCGCGCGTGAGCTCGTAGCCCATCACGCTCGCATAGCCGTACGCCGTTCCCCACGTCTCCGGCGTCTCGGGGGCAGGCCCCGGCTTCGCGGCGCCCGCATCCCCGGGCGCCTGTCCGAAACCGATGGACGCCCCGGTCAGCAGGAGTCCCGCAATCCAACTCGCTCGCCTCATTCCTGCTCCTCCTTCCGGCTCTCCCGGCCGCGGCGCTGCGCCTACGGCCACTCGAGCCCCAGTGCCCGCGACAGAAACGTCGCCATCTGCCCGCGCGTCAGCGGCGCATCGGGGCAGTAGTTGTTGGAGCCGCAGCCGCCGGTCACTCCGGAGGACGCCAGCGCCTCGATGTACTGGAAGAAAGGATGGTCCTGCGGGACGTCGGCAAAGCTGGGCAACCCCGGAGCCGGGGCGACGTCGCGGACCCAGCTCACCTGGACCTTCTGGAGCTGGATCGCCGTGCCCTTGCATTCCACGCCCGGGTTGAAATTGACGCGCACCGTGTAGCCACAGTCGCGGTTGTTCACCCGATGATCGTTGAGGGGGGTGATTCCGAAGTACGTTCCGATCGCACCGACCGAATCGGCGGAGCCGAGAGACGTCGAAACGGGAGCATTGAATCCCGGCGCCTGACACGTCTCCCAGAGCTCGATCGTCAGGCCGTCGACCGGATCCGTGTCGTACGCCCAGAACTGCAACTGGGTGAGCCTGGCCCCGTCGGGGACCCTGACCTGGCTCTGGGCATAGAGGGTAAAGGCGGGGCCCCCGATTCCAACCGGGCAGTAAGAGGCTCCGAGAAACTGCTCGATCGAAGCCACCGGCTGCGCGTACTCGAAAAACTCCGTCGTGAAGTCGTGCGCCATCCGGGTCGTGTAGCCGGCAGCCGTGCCCCAGGTCTGTGGCGCCGCAGCCGCGTCATCGGTGCCGGCGCGCGTCTGCGCACGGGCGATCCCGCCAACGAGAATCAGGCCGGCGACCAGAACAACGCGCTGGGTCATGGATGCCTCCCTCCCGGCTCGCTTGCACGAGGCCAACGTCTTCGTCTCGCTCATGGCCATGACAATCCGAGTCCCTTGGCCAGGAAGACCGCCATCTGGCCGCGAGTCAGCGCCTGATCGGGACAGTAGTTGCCGCCCCCGCATCCGCCGGTGATCCCGGACTTGGACAGCGCCTCGACGAACTGGAAGAAGGGGTGATTCGTCGCAACGTCGTTGAACGTCGCGATGCCGGGCGCGGGGCTGACCTGGCGGGCCCAGGACACTCGGAATTTCTGAACCTGAAGGGCCGCCCCCAGGCACAGGGTCTGATCCAGCGAGAAGATCACCCTCACCGAATAGCTGCATCGCAGGTTGTCGACCGTGTGGCCGTTCAGCTGCTGGGCGCCGTAATAGGTGCCGGGCGATCCGAACGTCTCCGCCGAAGCGAGCAGGGTCGTCGTCGGCGTGCCGGAGCCCGGCGGCTGACAGGCCTCGTAGACGTTGAAGGTCAGCCAGTTCGATGGGTCCGAGTCATAAGCCCAGAATGCGAACTCATTCAGGCTCGCCCCGTCCGGAAGATCGAGCCGGGCGGCGGCCTCGCCGTGCGTCAGCCAGGCCTGGCAATAGGTCGCACCGATCGTCCGCTTGAGATCGGTGCGGTGAAGGCCCTCGAGCTCGTAGCCCATGACGGTCGTGTATCCCGTGGCGGTGCCCCAGGATTCGGGTACCCTGATGGCGCCTGCCGAGGGGGCCTGGCCGCGAAGGGTCGCCCCGGCAAGAACGAAGGCGCCGGCCAGAAGGACCTCGCGCGCGATCACGCTCTTCCCGCGTTGCTTTACGTGCCCTCCATTCGTTCCAGACATCACTGCCATCCCATTCCCAGGCTCTTGGCCAGGAAGACCGCCATCTGTCCGCGTGTGAGAGGACTGTCCGGGCAGAACTTTCCGCCACCGCAGCCGCCGGTGATTCCCGATTTCGCCAGGGCCTCGACGAACTGGAAGAACGGATGCCCTGGAGGGACGTCGCTGAACGTCGCGGTCGCCGGCGCCGGGCTGACCTCGCGGTCCCAGAGGACCGAGAGCTTTCGAAACTGGATCTTGTCGCTCTGGCAGGTCGCGTCGCCGGGGATGAAGATGATGCGCACCGAATAGCCGCAGTCCCGATTGTTGACGCGGTATCCGCCGAGAGGCGTGGCGTCGTAGACGTCCCCGGGAACGCCCGAGCTCGCGATCGATCCGATCAACGTCGTCGTCGGCGGGTTGAACCCGACGGCCTGGCAAAACTCGTAGAAGTTCACCGTGAGGCCGTAGGTCGGCTCGTCGTCATAGCCCCAGATCGAGAGGTATTGGAGGCCGGCGCCTTCGGGCAGCTCGAGCTGGGTCAGGGCTTCCTGGGCAAGGCCGTCCCCTCCGCTGCCGAGAACGCAATACGCACGGTCGGGCTCTCGCACGAGCATGGTCTTGTGCTCGGAAATGATGTCCATCGAGGTGACGGTGGTGAAGCCCGTGGCCGTTCCCCAGGTTTGCGGTGACTGAACCGCCGCGGCACTCCTCTGCCCCGGCGGGGCCTGCCCCAGGGACAGGGACGACCCGAGCAGAAGGGCTCCCGTAACCGATGCCGCTCGTCTCATGGGTCCTCCTTCCCGGCGTTGTGGAAGGCCGAGCCTTCCGCCTACTGAGAAGATCGGAATCGGCCGCGAAAAGGCGACAGACAACCCGGTGGTACCCTGATTCGAGACCCCGTGGCCCCGACCATCGCGACCCTCATTTCCTCCGCCGAGGAAGGCGACCGCTCCGCGGCCGACGCGCTGTTCACGGCCCTCTACGCCGAGCTCCATCGGCTGGCCAAGAGCCAGCTGGCCAGGAACGGCGCCGGGGCGACGATCGGGACGACCACGCTCCTGCACGAGGCCTACCTCGACATCGCGGGACGCGAGGCGGTCTTTCCGGACCGCGCGCGATTCATGGGCTATGCCGCCAAGGTGATGCGGGGCCTCATCATCGACTACGCGCGCAGCCGGCAGGCCCTGAAGCGCGGCGGCGCGTTCGAGATCACGACCCTCGTCAACGAGCCGGGGGCGGCCGTTCCGGACGACCAGGAGCTCTCGCGCATCGGCGCGGCCGTCGACGCGCTCACCGCCATCGACCCGCCGCTGGCCGAGGTCGTGGACCTCAAGTTCTTCAGCGGTTTTTCCTTCGCCGAAATCGGCGCGATGCATGGCGTCTCCGAGCGGACCGTGCAGCGCCAGTGGGAAAAGGCCCGTATTTTCCTGCACCGCGCGCTCGGGCGCTCCCTGCCCGCCTGACCCACCGATCATGCTGACCAGGGATCGCTGGCAGAGACTCGCCCCTCATCTCGACCGGGCGCTCGAGATCCACGGCGACGAACGCGCCGCGTGGCTGGCATCCCTCGAGAAAGACGATCCGGAGCTCGCCGCCGAGCTCCGCGCGCTGCTCGATGAGCATGCCGCGGCCGATCGCGAGGGATTTCTCGATCTCGGGCCAGAGCGGCCCGCCCCCGCGACCCTGGCCGGCCAGGTGGTCGGCGCCTACACGCTCGTCGAGCCCATCGGCCAGGGCGGCATGGGATCGGTCTGGCTCGCGCGCAGGAGCGACGGCCGGTTCGAGGGGCTCGTCGCCGTCAAGCTCTTGAACGTCAGCCTCATCGGGCGCGCGGGCGAGGAGCGCTTCCGCCGCGAGGGGTCGATCCTCGCCCGGCTCACGCACCCGAACATCGCCCGCCTGACCGACGCCGGCGTGTCCACTTCGGGGCAACCGTACATCGTCCTCGAGTACGTCGACGGCGAGCGGATCGACCAGTACTGCGACGCGCGCCGCCTCGGCGTCGAGCAGCGCCTGCGCCTCTTCCTCGACGTCTGCGCCGCGGTCGCCAGGGCGCACGCGAACCTCGTCGTCCACCGCGACATCAAGCCGTCGAACGTGCTCGTCGCGAAGGACGGCCAGGTGAAGCTCCTCGACTTCGGCATCGCGAAGCTCATCGAGGAGCAGACGGGCTCCGGCGAGGCCTCGGCCCTGACACGGGAAGGCGGCCGCGCCCTGACGCCGGAGTTTGCGGCGCCGGAGCAGCTGACCGGAGGCGCCGTCACCACCGCGACCGACGTCCACGCGCTCGGCACGCTTCTCTACCTGCTGCTCGCGGGCCAGCACCCGGCGGGCGCGGCGCGCACGTCACCCGCGCTCCTGCTGAAAGCGATCGTGGACACCGATCCGAAGCGGCCGTCCGAGGCGGCAACGGACTCCGACGCCGCGACGCGATCCGCGACGCGGGAGGGCCTGCGCCGGCAGCTCCGCGGAGATCTCGACACCATCGTCGCGAAAGCCCTGAAGAAGGACCCGGCCGAGCGCTACGCTTCCGTGGACGCGGTCGCGGCCGACGTCCGGCGCTACCTCGTCCACGAGCCGATCGCCGCCCGGCCCGATACGATCGGCTATCGGACGGCCAAGTTCGCGCGCCGCCATCGTGTCGGCGTCGCCGCCGGGGCGCTCGCGGCGACGGCCCTCGTCGCGGGCACCGCCGCCATCGTCTGGCAGGCGCGCGAAGCCCGGAAACAGCGCGACGAGGCGCGGTCCGAGCTCGCACGATCCACCGCGACCAACGAGTTCCTCGGATTCCTCTTGAGCGCCGCGGCCCCGCCCGGGCGAAAGTTCGTCGTCAGCGACCTGCTCGAGCAGGGCGAGGTCGTCGCCGACAGGCAATTCCCCGGCGACGACCCGATGCGCGCAGAGCTCTTGACGAGCATCGGTCGCCAGTACCTGAGCGCCGAGCGCTGGGAGCGGGCCCTGCCCGTGCTCACGCAGGCCGAAGAGATCGCGCGCAAGTCCAACGACCCCGGTCTCCATGCCCGCGCTGCCTGTTCGCTCGCGATCGCCGAGATCGGGACCGGGAAGCGCGCGGAAGCCGAAACGCGGATCGCAGGCGTCCTCGCCGAGCTCCCGGACGTTCCCCGGTATGCGCTCACAAGGGCCGACTGCCTCACGCGCGAGAGCGAGCTCGGTTTTTTCACCGACGATGGCAACGCCATGATCCGGAATGCCGGCGAGGCCCTGCGGACGCTCGACCGCTCTCCCATCGACAGCCGGACGATCCGCTTCGACGCGCAGGGCGCCCTCGCTTACGGTTTCTACCTGACGCGGCAGAGCGCAAAGGCCGACCGGGCGTATGCGGACCTGACGCGCGCCCTCGAACAGAGCGGTCGGGGCCGCACGCTCGCCGCCGCGGACGTGCTCAACAACTGGGGGCTCGTCCACTTCCTCGGAGACATCCGCAAGGCGGAACCGCTCTACCGGCGATGCCTCGAGCTCCACCGCTCCATCGAAGGCGAGGAGGCCGCCGGGACGATCATCCTCCACAACTACGCGGGCGTCCTCTTTCAGCTCGGGCGCTACGCCGAAGCCGAGCCCCTGTACCGACAGACCATTCTGACCGCGCGCGCCCGCGACGATCGCGGCCTCGAGATCGACGCAACGCTCGGCCTCGCCGCCCTCCAGGCGGAGACCGGGCGCCTCGACGAGGCGCAGACGACGGTGGCGACCCTGGATCCTTACCTCGGGCAGAAGACCTTCGGCCGCTGGAAACGGGCCTACCTCGCGTACACGCGCGGCGTCCTGGCCCGCGCCCGCGGCGACGCCGCGGAAAGCCGCACGCAGTTCGCCGAGGCGGTCCGCATCTACGACGAGGTCGATGCGAAGTTCGTCTACAGCTTCTTCGCTCTCGTCGGCCTTTCTCGCGCCGAGCTCGCGACCGGCCATGCCGAGGCGGCGGAAGCGGCGGCGCGCCGCGCGGTCGCGCTGGCGGAATCCCTCGTCGAGAAGGACTCGCCGTCCTATCTCATCGGGTTCGCGAAGGCCGCTCTCGGCGAAGTACAGCTCGCCCGAGGCCAGCGCGAGGCAGGGCGCGACAATCTCCGCGCGGCTCAGGCGCAGCTGGAGCAGACGCTCGGCCCCGAGCATCCGGCGAGCCGAAACGTCCGGGGCCTCGCCGACCGGTCGTAACTACTCCACGGCTCAAAAAAGCGGCCGGCCCGAAGGCCGGCCCTGCGAAGGAACGACGGGATCACTGCCCGTAGAGGGTCAATCCGAAGGTCTTGACGAGGAACACGGCCATCTGGCCGCGCGTGTTCGGGTTGTCCGGGCAGAAATTGCCGTTGCCGCAGCCCGCGGCGATTTGCCGGTTGGCGAGGTCCTCGATCCAGTCCGCGAACGGGCTCGGGCACGCGACGTCGGAGAAAGTCCCCTGGCACATGGGCGGCACGTAGGCCGAGCCGTTCAACGTCTTCAGCAGAAACACCGCCATCTGCCTGCGCAGCACCGTCTGGTCAGGGCAATAGTTGAGCGGCGCAGTCGAGCAGCCCCCCGTGATACCGAGGTTGTAGAGATTCTCGATCCACGGCGCGAAGGGATCCGAGGCGGGCACGTCCGCAAAGACGCCCACTGCCGCCGGCGGGACGTACGAAGAACCGAATCGCGACTTCAGAAGGAAACACGGCCATCTGCTTTCGCAGGGCCGGATTGTCCGGACAGTAGTTTGCGCCGCCGCACCCCCCGGTGACGCCCCGGTGGAAGACGGTCTCGATGTTTCGATAGAAGGGGTTCGAACTCGGCATGTCCGTAAAGCTATTGCCGATATGGAGCGCCCAGGTCACGGGCATCCCGTTGACGACTTCGCTCGGCATCTGCATCCCAATGGTGAGCCGGTCGGACCGGACGGGTCGCTTCACCTGAAAGATGTAACAGTGACCTCTGGAAAACTGCAGCCGCCCAGGGCGCCCGGAGCAATCGCGCCATAGGTCGGCGGTCGTGTCCGAGAAGCTTGTAGTCGTAGCCGCCCGGGCCGTCCAGGCCCGTGATAGTCACGGCGACGCCGACGAGGTCCATGATCGTTCCGCTGCGGTCGTTGTAGTAGTAGGGTCTCACGTCCACGTCTCCCCGGGCTCCCAGACCCCGTTTCCCGCTGGATCGACATCGAGGCGCTCCGGGACCGGGCTCGCGCTGCATGGTGCCCCGTCGCAGATGCGAATCGAATCGATCCACCAGCCGGAGCGACCAGTGTGCGGAAGGCAGGCCGCTCGAGCCCATCGCCATCGCAGCACGATGGTCTTCCCGCCGACCGGAGGCAGGGTCACGATCCGCTTCCGTGATACACCCCCCGATGTGCGATCGAAAGGTCCAGCCCTCCTGCCTGATGGATTTCCTCGCCGACGATCGGCCCCGTCGTAGTCTGGCCTGTGCCGCCGGCATCCTGAATGTCCTGAAATGGCCCCGCGTCGATCGAGATCTCGAGCACGCCGCCGTCATAGTAATCGAGGCCATGGCGCCCTCGCAGAATTCCGTCAGCTGCTGGAAATGCAGCTCGGCCTCGTCCGTGTAGATGTAGATGGGCGGAGAGTCGAGCCGCTTGTCGCTGACGACATCGGGATCGTCGACGTGAGCCGAGTTCGGTGTCGTTTCGGATTTCTCCGAATCCGTCACCCAGACCGGGAGCGGGCCCTGGGCGTTGCTCGCGACCCATCCTCCGGCAGCGCAGGAGCCGTCACGCCGTCGAAGTTCTCACTGAACACATGCTGCGCGCTCGCCTTCGCACTGGCACCGACGAACGCCGCGAGAAGGCAGGCGCCCGAGAGACGGCGGATTCTGTCGCTTCCGAACATGAGGGCCTCCTTGCTTCGCTCAGTTTCCATAGAGCCGCAGCCCGAACGTCTTCACGAGAAACGGCGCCATCTGGCCGCGCGTCGTCGGATTGCCCGGACAGAAGTTGCCGTTGCCGCAGCCGGCCGCGATCTGCCGCGTGTACAGGTCTTCGATCCACGGCGCAAAGGCGCCCGAGCACGGCACGTCCGGGAAGATCCCCTGGCAGGCCGGCGGCACGTAGGACGCGCCCTGCAGCGTCTTCAGCAGGAACACCGCCATCTGCTGCCGCGACACCGCGCCGTCCGGACAATATGCCGGCCCGGCCCCGCAGCCCGCGACGACACCCTGCGCGTGGAGGTCCTCGATCCAGTCGGTGAAGGGACCGGGACATGGGACGTCCGTGAAGACGCCGGTGCACGGGATCGGCACGTAGGCCCTGCCGTACTTCGCCTTCAGGACGAACACCGCCATCTGCTTGCGCAGCGTCGTGCCGTCCGGGCAGTAGTTGCCCGCCGTGCAGCCGCCCGTCACCCCGTTGTGAAAGATGTTCTCGATGAAGGCGTAGAACGGGTTCGACGTCGGCACGTCGGGAAAGCTCTCGCCGACGTGAAGCGCCCAGTTCACGATCACTCCGTTGGAGAGGTCCTCCCACAACTGCGCATCCCAGTGCTGCGCCGGCCGCGGGGCCGCGACGTCGAGCGAGATCGCATAGCAGTCGCCCGTGAAGCCGCACCCACCGAGGGCGCCCGGAAAAATCGTCCCGTAGTCGGCGCGTGGAATCCGGGGCGTGGATGACGGTCCCCGGCGGCCCGCCGAAGTCGCCGAACCCACCCGTCAGGATCAGCGAGGCGTTGCCGTTGTTGTAGTAGTACGGGTCGAGATCCACGGTCTCGCCCGGCTCGAGCACGCCATTGCCGGCGGTGTCCACGTCGAGGCGCGCCGGTAGCGGAATCGCGTCGCACCGTACCCGTCGCAGATCCGGATCGAGTCGACCCACCAGTCGCCCTCGAGAGAAGTGTTGATGCCCTGGACCGACTCGAGATGCCACCGGAGACGGACCGTGGTGCCCGCCGCGGCCTGCGGCAGGTGCGCGCGAACGGTCGAATAGGCCGGATACCCGTAGTTGCCCCCGACCCAGTAGCCGCCGCTGTAGCCGCCCGCATCGAAGGAACCGCCCGCTGCGAGGAGTTCCTGAAAGGCGCCGGAATCGATCGATATCTCAAGAGTCCCGTAGGTGGGTTGCTCGATGCAGCCCCCCGGAACTTGGGAGCGCCGCCGCAGGGTCCGGTCGCGAAAGCAAACGCGTGACGAAACGTCAACTGCGCGTCGGCCGTCCCGACCGCGATCGAAGGCGAGTCGAGCGTCGCGTTCGTCAAATCGCTGATCGGATCGTGCACGTGCGCCGCGTTGGGCGCGGAATCCGCGTTGGCCGGATCCGTCACCCAGGGCGTCGGCACGTCGCCCAATGCGGTCGAGACCCAGCCCGCCGGCAGCTCCGGGGCCGCGACGCCATCGAAGTTCTCGGTAAAGACCTGAGCGTCAAGTTGCAGCGCCACCGCCAACAACGAGACCCCGATACCCACGGCCGCCGCGCTCCTCTTCGTCCAACTCCCTGCGCTCATAGCGCTGCCCCCTTTTCGGCCATCCCGGCCAGAGCCAATGGACACCCGCTCAGTTCGGCCACTGCAGGCCGAGCGCCTTGGACAGGAACACCGCCATCTGGCCGCGCGTCAGCGGGCTGTCCGGGCAGTAGTTGGTACCGTCCCCGCATCCTCCCGTGATCCCGGACGCTTTCAGCGCCTCGATGAACTGGAAGAACGGGTGGCTCGTCGGCACGTCGTTGAAGGAAGCCGTCGCCGGCGCAGGGCTGACGGTCCGGTGCCACCAGACCTCGACCCAGCCGAAATACTGAAAGTTTGGGCTCGTCGCCTGTTCCACGTTGAGAACGAGCTCCTTGTCGACGTGATCCGTGACCTGGATCCCGAGCGGGCCGGCGAAGTCCGTGTCCCAGTCGTGCGCCGGAACCGAGAAGCCGGCGAGCAGGGTCGTGGTGGAGGATCGGTCGCGCTGCCAGAGCGCGAAACCGAGGTGGTAATCCGCATCCGAAGTGTTGTTGAAGCCGATGAAGTCGATCACCGCGCCGGCGGGAATGGCGAGGGTGGAGTAGAAATCGCCAAGGTTGTCGTCGCAACCGACGCAAAACCGACTGAGGTCGGGGGTCGTGCCGTAGCTAGTCCCCACGGCATTCGAGTCCGGATAGAACTCCGTGGCGGAGATGACCGTCCTCGTTTCGTCCTGGACCCCGAACTCCTTTGGTTGAGCGCTGCTCGTCGTCAACGGGACGGCCACCGCATGCCCCTGGGCGGTCGCGCAGGCGGACCACAGCAGGCCAATCAGCGCAGCAGCGCCCGGGAACCGGAGACCCGATCTCGCTCCCCGGCGGAATCCTTCGCCCATCGCTTCCTCCTTCTCCGGTCGTTCCGTGAGAGCGGCCAGTCCCGGGAAGGCGACTCGGGTTGTGGCCCGTCTCGTCCACCTTCCCCTCGCCTGGAAAACGCAAACGGCGGGCAAAACCCGACACCGCCACCAGTGGCATCGGCCTTGGGTGGTAACCTCGCTCGAACCCGACTTTTGCTAGGGGCATCTCTTGGCAGCCAGCACCATCTCCTCGCTGATCACTCTCACGGAGAGCGGCGATCGCTCGGCGGCCGATGCCCTGTTTTCCGCCCTGTACGCCGAGCTGCACGAGCTTGCCCGGCGCCAGCTCTCCGGAGGCTCCGGGACCCTCGGTCCCACCACACTGCTCCATGACGCTTACTTGAAGATGTCGGGGCGCGAGGGAGCGGTCTTCCCCGATCGGAATCGCTTCATGGGCTACGCGGCGAAGGTGATGCGTACCCTGGTCATCGATCACGCGCGCCAGCGCGGCGCCCAGAAGCGGGGCGGGGCGTTTCACATCACGACGCTGGACGAGGAGTCTGCCGCCGCGGTGGCCGACGACGCGGAGATCGTGCGGGTCGGGGCTGCGCTCGAGGAGCTGACATCCGTCGATCCACCGCTCGCGGACGTCGTGGACCTGAAGTTCTTCTGCGGCTTCTCCTTCCCGGAGATCGCCTCGATGCGCGGCCTCTCGGAACGCACCGTGCAGCGCCGCTGGGACAAGGCGCGCATGTACCTGCGCCACAAGATCCGCGAGCAAGCGACCTGATCGCATGGCCGATCTGAGCCCGGACCGCTGGCAGTTCGTGAGTCCCTACCTCGATGAGGTCATGGAACTGCCGGAGGCCGAGCGCGGCGCGTGGCTGGCGCAGGTGCGTATGCGCGACGCGACGCTCGCCGACGACCTTGAGACCCTGCTCGACGAGCGCGGCCAGGCCAGCCGCGACGGCTTCCTCGAGGGAGCGCCGCCCGCGCCGGACGCGGCACAGCCGCTCGCCGGCCAGAAGATCGGCGACTGGACGTTGATGTCGCTGATCGGCCAGGGCGGCATGGGCAACGTCTGGCTCGCCCGCCGCGACGACGGGCGGTTCGAGGGCCGCGCCGCCGTCAAGCTCCTGAACGCGAGCCTCGTGGGCCGCGCAGGCGAAGAGCGCTTCCGGCGGGAGGGCAACATCCTCGCGCGGCTGGCCGATCCGCACATCGCGCGCCTGCTCGACGCGGGCGTGTCGCCGTCGGGACAGCCCTATCTCGTGCTCGAGTACGTCGAGGGCGAGCCGATCGACCGCCACTGCGACGCGCGCAGCCTCGGTGTCGAGGCGCGGCTGCGGCTGTTTCTGGAAGTCCTCGAGGCCGTCGCGCACGCCCACGCCAACCTGATCGTCCACCGCGACATCAAGCCCTCCAACGTCATGGTCGGCAAGGACGGCCAGGCCAAGCTCCTCGACTTCGGCATCGCGAAGCTGCTCGAGGGAGAAGGCGAAGGCGGGGCGGCGACCGCGCTGACGCGAGAAGGGGGCCGCGCCCTGACGCCGGAGTTCGCCGCGCCCGAGCAAATGACGGGCGGCGCCGTGACGACCGCCACCGACGTCTACGCCCTCGGGATCCTCCTGTATCTCCTGCTCACCGGCCGCCACCCCGCCGGCGAGGCGCTGCACTCCCCCGGCGAGCTCGTCAAGGCGATCCTGGAGACGGACCCGTCACGCGTCTCCGACGCGGTCAGCGACAGTCGGACGCAGACGGCGGAGACCCGAGAGCAAAACGCGGTCGCGCGCTCGACGACGCCCGACGCTCTGCGCCGGCAGCTCGAGGGCGATCTCGACACGATCGTCGCGAAGGCTCTGAAGAAGAACCCGGACGAACGCTACCCGTCGGTCTCCGCGCTCGCCGATGACCTGCGTCGGTACCTGCGCCACGAACCCATCAGCGCCCGACCCGACACACTGGCCTATCGCTCGGCCAAGTTCGTGCGCCGGCACCCTGGCGGTGTCGCGGCGGCATTCCTCGCCCTGGCGGCCGTCATCGCGGGGACCATCGTGATCGCCGCCAAGGGGCGCGAGGCGCGCAGGCAGCGCGACGCCGCGCAGGCCCAGCTCGCCCGCGCGACCGCGGCCAACGACTTCATGGGCTTTCTCCTGAGCGTCGCGGCGCCCCCGGGACGCAAGTTCGCCGTGGGCGACCTGCTCGAACAGGCCGAGCGGGCGGTCGACAAGCAGTTCTCGAAGGACGATCCGCTCCGGGCGGAGATGCTCGCCACGATTGGAGAACGCTACATGGACGCCGAGAACTACGAGCGGGCCAAACCCGTCCTGGAGCGCGCTGCAAAGATCGCCGGCCAGTCGAAGGATCCGGCGCTGCAGGCGCGTACTCGGTGCTCCCTCGCCCTCCTGGAAGAGTCCCTCGGCCGGTTGGCCGAAGGGAAAGCGATCATGGAGAAGGCGCTCGCGGACCTGCCGGCGGATCCGCAGTACGACCTGCAGCGCGGAGGATGCCTGACGCGTTACAGCGAATTCGGCTACATCACCAACGACGGCGCGACGTCGATTCGCGAGGCGAAAGCCGCGATCGCCCTGCTCGATCGAACAGGCGCCGCGGGCCGTTCCGCGCGACTCGAAGCGCAGGGAGCGCTGGCGTACGGCTACTACCTGGCCGGCCAGAACAAGAAGGCGGACGAGGCTTTTGCAGACGTGATGAAGGCCCTGGAGGATGCGGGCCGGGACCGCACGGCGGCCGCGGCCGACGTGCTCAACAACTGGGCGCTCGTCCACTATCAGGGCGACATCGCGAAGGCCGAGCCGCTCTACCGGCGGGCCCTCGAGCTTCGTCGCTCCATCGAAGGCTCGGATTCGAGCCAGCCCACGGCGAGTTTCAACCTGGCCGGTGTTCTCTTCCTGCTCGGACGCTATGCCGAGGCCAAACCCCTCTACGAGGAGGCGATCCGCGCGGCGCACGAGCGGAAAGGAACGACCCTCGAGGCAGACGCCACGATGGAGCTCTCGGATCTCTTCATCGAGATGGGCGATCTCGAACGTGCGGCCGCACAGCTCCGGAAGCTCAAGGATTCTGTTCGTGGTCCGGGCTTCGACCTCCTGCGCCAGGCCCAGCTGGCCCACTACGAGGGGCGCCTCGCGTTCGCGCGGGGCGACAACACCGGGGCGCGGGACCAGTTTGCGCTCGCGGTCGCCGATTTCGACAAGGTGAAGTTCAAGATCAGTCTCAACGTCTTTTCGCTCATCGGGCTGGCGCGCGCCGAATCGGCCCTGGGAAATGCGACCGCCGCGACCGCCGCGGCCGGCCGCGCAATCACGCTGTCCGAGTCGTTCATCGAGAAGGGAACACCCTCCTACCTCCTCGGGCACTCCCGCCTGGCGCTCGGTGAGGTCCAGCTGGCCGCCGGGGAGAAGATCGCGGCCCGGGCGTCATTCGATGCGGCGCTCGGAGAGCTGCAGCGCACACTCGGCCCCTCGCACCCCAAGACTGCCCGCGCCCGCCAACTCGCCGAGTCCCTGGCCGCGGCCCGCTAGCGCTCCGGCGCTAGTACGGCCAGTACAGGCCGAGCGCCTTGGCGAGAAAGACCGCCATCTGGCGGCGCGTGACGGGCGAATCGGGGCAGTAGTTTCCTCCGCCGCAACCGCCCGTGATTCCCGAGGCGAGCAGGGCCTCGACGTACTGGAAGGCGGGATCGCTCGCCGGGACGTCGTTGAAGTGCGGGGTCGCCGGGGCCGGCGAGATCTGGCGCTGGTAAGAGATGTACACCTCGTTGAACTTCGTCGATCCGTCGAAAGAGTTCCCCGCCCAATAGATGACGGCGAGCAGCGGATGGCCGCCATTTTGCGGGTAAAGGATGTCCGGGGACGTGCCTTCGTAAATGCAACCCGCTTCCGCCGTGTCGAAGTTCGCGAGCACGACCGACGGCTGTCCGTTGGTCAGGTTGTCGACGAGCTGGACCTGGATGTCGCCCCCGAAATGCAGGCACCCCGAAATCCCCAGAGTCTGCACGAAGGACCCCGAAGGCAGCTCGAGCGGCGCGACGAGAAAGCGGCTCACCGGATTCGGGGCGAGATAGCGGTATCCGTTTCCGTCCTCGAGAATGAGATCGGTGGAGCTCGCGGAGGCGAAGGCGTAGGCCGGGATGTTGAGCGCATAGAGACCGGCCGCGGCGATTTCCGGACCGGTCGGGATGGGCTCGGTCTGCCGGGGCATGCCGGCGTCGATCCAGTCCTGGTGCATCCGGATCATCCGCTCCTGGTATCCCGCCGGATCCGCGGCCCAGAGGCCGGACGCGAGGAACCAGGGTGCGAACAGGAAAATTGCGAGGCGTCCGAAAGGCTTCATCGTTCTCCCCTTCCCGGCCGGACCGAAAGGACGACCGGCTCGGACCGTGCGCCTTGTAGGCTCCATCACCCTCAAGAACGAAAACGAGACGCCAAACCCGACACCGCCTCTCGGGCCACGCTCGGTCCGGCTTGCGCCGAAACCGCTAGAATCCGCCCCACGATGGAAACAAAGCGCAAGCTCCTCTTCGTCTCGCTGACCGGCCTGATCGGCGACATCGCGTGGCAGGTCCTGAAGGAAGGCCACGAGGTCCGCTACTTCATTGGCGATCCCGAGGAAAAGGACATCGCCGACGGCTTCGTCCCGAAGACCGAGGACTGGCAGAAGGACGTGGACTGGGCCGACGTCATCGTCTTCGACGACACGCTCGGCCAGGGGGAGAAGGCCGTGGCGCTGCGCCAGCGCGGCAAGGCCGTCGTCGGAGGCACGCCGTACACCGACCGGCTCGAAGACGACCGCTCGTTCGGGCAGGAGGAGTTGAAGAAAGCCGGCGTCACGATCATCCCCTACCGGGACTTCGACAACTTCGACGACGCCATCGCGTACGTCCAGGAGAACCCTTCGCGCTACGTCATCAAGCCGTCGGGCGCCGCGGGCAACGTCAAGCGGCGCCTCTTCGTCGGCGACGAGGAGGACGGCAAGGACGTCGTCCGGATGCTCGAGGCCTACAAGAAGGCGTTCTCCGACGAGATCAAGATCTTCCAGCTCCAGAAACGGGTCGTGGGCGTCGAGGTCGCGGTGGGCGCGTTCTTCAACGGCAAGACCTACGTCCATCCGATCAACACCAATTTCGAGCACAAGAAGCTCTTCCCCGGCAACAGCGGGCCGCCGACGGGCGAGATGGGCACCTCGATGTTCTGGAGCGAGCCCAACAAGATCTTCGAGCAGACGCTGCTGAAAATGGAGCCGCGCCTGGCCGAGGAGGGCTACGTCGGCTACATCGACGTCAACTGCATCGTGAACAACAACGGAATCTATCCGCTCGAGTTCACCTCCCGGTTCGGCTACCCGACCATCTTCATCCAGCAGGAAGGGATGATCACGCCGATCGGCCTCTTCCTCGACGACCTCGCCCACGGCCTCGACCCGAAGCTGAAGGTCAAGAGCGGCTTCCAGGTGGGCGTGCGCATCGTCATGCCGCCCTTCCCCTTCGACGACGATGCGACGTTCGAGTCGTTCACCAAGAACGCGGTCATCGTTTTCAAGAAGGGCACGCCCGAGGAAGTCCACATCGAGGACACGAAGATCGTCGAAGGCCAGTGGCTCGTGGCCGGTACGTCCGGCGTCGTGCTCACGGTCGTCGGCCTCGGCCAGACCATGAAGCAGGCGCGCGAGCAGGCCTACGCGCGCGTGCGCAACATCCTCATCCCGAACATGTACTACCGCGACGACATCGGCGAGCGCTGGGCCGAGGATTCCGACAAGCTCCACAACTGGGGATACCTGAGGTAGCAGGCAGCCCCGCGACTAACTCTTTGCGGCCGCCTTTTCCTGCGCGTCCACGACGGCGATGGCCGCCATGTTCACGATGTCGGCGACGTCGACGCCGCGCTGGAGGACGTGCACCGGGCGCTTCAGGCCGAGCAGGATCGGTCCGATCGCCTCGGCGCCCGCCAGGCGCCAGACCAGCTTGTAAGCCGCGTTGGCGGCCTCGAGGTTCGGGAAGATCAGGACGTTCGGCCGGCGCACGCTCGACCACGGGTACTGGGCCTCGAGCATCTCGGGCACGACCGCGTAGTCCGCCTGCATCTCCCCGTCGATCGCGAGGTCCGGCCGCTGCGAGCGCACGAGCGCGACGGCTTGCTTGACCTTCAACGCGGAGGCGTGCGTATTCGACCCGAAGCTCGAGAAGGAGATCATCGCGATCCGCGGCTCGATGTCGAAGCGCCGCACGGCGTCGGCCGTGAGCGAGGCGATCTCGGCGAGCTCCTCGGCCGTCGGGTCGATGTTGACGGTCGTGTCCGCGAAGAAGAACGTCTGGCCCTTCAGCATGAGGATGTAGAGACCCGAGACCCTCCCCACTCCCGGCGCCGTGCCGCAGATCTGCAGCGCCGGGCGGATGGTGTCGGCGTAGGATTGCGTCAGGCCCGAGATGACGCCGTCGGCGTCTCCCACCTCGAGCATCAGCGGCGCGAAGACGTTGCGCACCCGGGCCTGCCGGGCGGCTTCCTCGATCGTCATCCCGTGGCGCCGGCGCAGCTGCTCGAGCTTCGCGGCGTACGCGGGCAGGGCTTCGGCGTGATTGGTGTTGATGAAATCGATCTTCTCCATCGGGAGCTCGAACTCGTGGGCGAGCTTCTCGATTTCCTGCTCGCGGGCGAGCAGGATCGGGCGGCAGATCCCTTCCTCGGCCAGGATCTTGGCCGCGCGCAGGACCTTGGGGTGCTCGCCTTCCGGGAAGACGATGCGCTTGGGGTCGCGCCGCGCTTTCTCGAGGACGACGCTCATCACCTCGCTCGAGCGCGAGAGCAGGGCCTCGAGCCGGCGCAGGTACGCGCCCATGTCCGTGATCGGCTCCCGGGCGACGCCCGAGCGCATCGCGGCCTCGGCGACCGCGGGCGCGACCCAGAGGAGCACGCGCGGGTCGAAGGGTTTCGGGATCAGGTACTCGCGCCCGAACCGGAAGGACTGCCCGCCGTACGCCTTGGAGACCGAGTCGGGCACGTCCATCTTCGCGAGCGCCGCGAGCGCCTGCGAGGCCGCGCGCTTCATCTCCTCGTTGATCTCGGTGGCCCGCACGTCGAGTGCGCCGCGGAAGATGAACGGGAAGCCGAGGACGTTGTTGACCTGGTTTGGGTAGTCGCTGCGGCCGGTGGCCATGATCACGTCCGGCCGCGCCGCCCGCGCGTCCTCGGGCGTGATCTCGGGATTCGGGTTCGCGAGCGCGAACACGATCGGGTCGCGCGCCATCCCCTTCAACATCTCGCCCTTGACGATCCCGCCGGCCGAAAGCCCGATGAACACGTCGGCCCCGGTCAGGGCGTCCGCCAGCGTCCGCTCGAACGTCTCCACCGCGAACTGCGCCTTGTGAGGATTCATGTCCTCGGTCCGGCCCAGATAGATGACGCCGGACCGATCCACCAGCCGGAGGTTCTCGCGCCGGACGCCGTAGGTGAGGTACAGCTTGGCGCACGCGATCGCCGAGGCCCCCGCCCCGCAGAAGACCACCTTGACGTTGGCGATCTCCTTGCCGACGACCTCCAGCGCGTTCAGGAACGCGGCCGCGGAGATGATCGCGGTGCCGTGCTGGTCGTCGTGGAAGACCGGGATCTTGAGGCGCTTCTTCAGCGCCTCCTCGATCTCGAAGCACTCGGGCGACTTGATGTCCTCGAGGTTGATGCCTCCGAACGTCGGGGCGATCCGCGCGACCGTTTCAATCACGACGGCCGGGTCTTCGGAATCCACCTCGATGTCGAACACGTCGATGTCGGCGAAGCGCTTGAAGAGGACGCCCTTGCCTTCCATGACGGGCTTGGAGGCGAGCGGGCCGATGTTGCCGAGGCCGAGCACCGCGGTGCCGTTCGTGATCACGGCGACGAGGTTGCCCTTGGTCGTGTATTCGTAGACCTTGTCCGGCTCCTTCGCGATCGCGAGGCACGGTTCGGCGACCCCGGGGCTGTAGGCGAGCGAGAGATCTTCCTGGGTCCGGCAGGGCTTGGAGGGAACGACCTCGACCTTGCCCTTGCGGCCGCGAGAGTGGTATTCGAGCGCTTCTTCCGGCGTCGTGTGGCGCATGGGCTACTTTCCGGCGAGCTCCGCCCGCAGCGACCGCACCGCCTCGAGGGCCTCCGCGACCGGGACCTGGCGCACGCTCTTGTCGCGGCGCAGCACGACCTCGACTTTGCCGTCCTTCAGCCCGCGGCCGCCGACGTTGACGCGGATCGGGAATCCGATCAGGTCCGCGTCCTTGAACTTCACGCCGGGCCGCTCGTCGCGATCGTCGTAGAAGACGTCGAGGCCGGCGCCGACGAGCGCGTCGTACAGCGCGTCCGCGGCGGTCCGGGTCGTCTCCTCGGTGGGGTTGAGCGACACGAGGGCGATCTCGAACGGCGCGAGCGAGAGGGGCCACACGATCCCGTCGGCGTCGTGGTGCTGCTCGACGGCCGAAGCCATCGTGCGCCCGACGCCGATGCCGTAGGTCCCCATGATCGCGGGATGGGTCTCCCCCTTCTCGTCGGTGAAGCCGCAGGAGAGCGCCTTCGAGTATTTCGTTCCGAGCTTGAAGATGTGGCCGACCTCGATGCCCCGGGCGATCGAGAGCGGCTTTCCGCAGCGCGGGCACGGATCGCCCGCGCGCGCCTGGGCGAACACGCCCCACTCCTGCACGTTCGCGTCGCGGCGCAGGACGAACCCGGCCACGTGCCAGTCGCGCCGGCCCGCGCCCGTGACGGCGTTGACGGCGTCGCGGATCGACTCGTCGGCGATGATCCGGACCTTCTCGCCCGGCAGCTTGTGGGGCCCGACGAAGCCGACGGGGGCGCCCGTCTGGCTCTCGACCTTCTCTTCCGAGGCGAGCGCCAGGCGCTCCACGCCGAGCGCGTTCTTCAACGCGATCTCGTTGACCTCCAGGTCCCCGCGCAGGAGCGCCACGACGAAGCCCTGGTCGCTCTCGTACACGAGGCACTTGATCATACGGGCGGCGGTGATGCCGAGGAACGTGACCACGTCGTCGATGCCGCCCTTGCCCGGCGTCGGCACCTCGACGAGCGGCGCCTCGGTCTCGTCCTTCCAGGGCGCGAGCCGTGTTCCCGTTTCCGCCTTCTCGAGGTTCGCGCCGTAGCCGCACGCGACGCAGCGCACGACCGCGTCCTCGCCCGTCTCGGCGAGCACCATGAACTCTTCCGAGGCGCTGCCGCCGATCGCTCCGGAATCGGCCTGCACGACCGTGAAGTCGAGGCCGCAGCGTTCGAAGATCCGGCGGTACGCCGTGTCCTGCGCCTTGTAGGAGCGGTCGAGCCCCTCGGCGTCGACGTCGAACGAGTAGCCGTCGTACATGAGGAACTCGCGGCCGCGCATCAGGCCGAAGCGCGGACGGATCTCGTCGCGGAACTTCGTTCGGATCTGGTAGAGCGTGACGGGTAGCTGGCGGTAGGACGTGACACCCGAGCGCACCATCGTCGTGACGCACTCCTCCGCCGTCGGCGCGAGGCAGTACTCGCCTTCCTTGCGGTCCGAGAGGTGGAAGAGGATCTCCTCCTCGGCGTAGCGCGACCACCGGCCGCTTTCCTCCCAGAGCTCGCGCGGCTGCAGGATCGGCAGCTCGACCTCGAGGCCGCCCGCCCGGTCGATCTCCGCGCGGACGATCTGCTCGGCCTTGCGGTGCGAGCGCAGCCCGAGGGGCGTGAGCGAGTAGATGCCGGCCGCCACCCGGCGGATCATCCCGGCGCGGGACAGGAGGACGTGCGAGACGGCGTCGGCGTCGCCGGGGACCTCGCGGACGGTCTGCAGGAAGTATCGGGACCAGCGCATAGGGCGCTGAATATAGCAGCCGGAAGCCTAGCGACCGGCCTTTCCCGGCGCCGCAGCCTCTTTCCGGCGCGGTCCGACCTTCTCGACGAGGCGCAGGTTGGAGCGCAGCTGCTGCATCATGCGGTCTTCGATGCCCGCGCCGCGGGCGGCGGTCTTGGCCTTGGCGAAGGCCGCCTTGGCCTCCTCGGCGCGTCCGGCCGCGAGGTAGGCCATCCCGAGGTGGTGGAGCGTCATCGGCGCGGCGGCGTGGTCGCTCGAGCGGCGCAGGCATTCGATCGCGCGGTCGTACTCCTGGCGCTTGTAGTGGACCCAGCCGAGCGCGGCGAGGGGATAGGGCTTCAGCTCCTCGGGCGCCGCGGCGAGCGCGCGGCCGGCGTAGTCGAGCGCGAGGTCGAGGTCCTCGCCGGACTCGGCCAGGCTCGTCGCGAGCTCGTAGTAGCCGACGGCCTGCGCGGTCTTGGAGGGGTGCTTCTCGAGGAACTCGCGAAGGAACTCCGCGGCCTCGCGCGGGCTGCCCTCGGCCCGCAGCGCCTCGGCCAGCGTCGAGCAGGCGGCCGCGGCGACGACGTCCTCCGGATCCGCGGCGAGGACCTCGCGGCAGGCGGCGATCGCTTCCTTCCAGCGTCCCATGGACGCCGAGAGCAGAGCGAAGGAGACGCGGATCGTCGGGTTGCGCGGTTCGGCCCGCATGGCCTTGCGGTAGAGCTCCTGCGCTCGCGAAAGCGCTCCCCGCGCCGCGCTCTCCTCCGCGTCCCTGAAGGCCGCGGCGCCGGGACCGTCCACGCGGGGCAGCTCGTATCCGCTGCGGCGCTCGAGCAGGCGCACGGCCTCCTGGTACTCGAGGCGGCGCGGGTTCTTCTCGAGCGCCTGCTGGAAGCACTCGAGCGCGCGCTTGTGCCAGTTCTTCTCGAGGAAGCAGAGACCGAGCTGGAACACGGCCTCCTCGGACTCGGGCGCCAGGCGCATCGCCTCCTCGAATTCGTGGATCGCGCGGGACAGCTCGCCCTTTTCCCGCAGCACGTTGCCGAGCAGGATGTGCGCCGACGGAACCGGCGCGCAGTCGAGCGCGCGGACGAGCGCGTTCTCGGCCTCCTCCCACCGCGAGAGGTGCGCGAAGAGCGTCCCGAGCGCGAAGTGCGGCAGGAATGCGTCGGGCCGGCGCTCGACGGCGCGGTTCAGCGCCGCCTCGGCCACCACAGTGTCGCCCGACTCGGAGGCCGCGATGCCGCTGTAGACGAGGGCCTCGAAGTGGTTCGGGTCGACCGCCAGGATCTTCTTGAAGTATCCCGACGCCCGCTCGAGCTCGCCGCCCGAGAAGAAAGTCTCGGCCAGGTAGAAGCCGAGCTCGACGTTGGCGCGGTCGCCCCGGAAGAGCTCCTCGAGCACACGGATCCCGCGGTCGGCGTCGAGCGCCAGGATCGCGAACTCCGCCTCGCGCAGCCTGCGCAGGAACCCCTCGCGGTCGGGCCCCGAGAACCGCGCGATGATGCGGTCGCGGCGCTCGAGGAAGCGGTCCTTCTTCTCGACGGCCTGCATGCGCTCGTCCATCTTGGATTCCCAGAGGTCGACGACCTCCTCGGCGCGGACGGCGCCGCGCCGCTCGAGCGTCTCCTGCAGGGCGAGGATTCCCGTGTGCGCGACGAAGAGGTTCTTCTCGAGGTTCCCCATGGACTCGAAGAGCGACTTCACGGCCTCGGCGGTGCGCTTGACGACGTCCTCGAGCGTCGAGATCCGCTCGAGCAGGTGCTCGTCGAACGGGATCTCCTCCTGGGGCTCCCCCGCCTCCTCGACGACGCCGACCCCCGAGAGGACGAGCAGCTTCGAGTTGCAGCGGGCGCAGAACTCCTCGTCCTCCGAGTTCTTCAGGCCGCAGACTTGACAGTACACGTCAGGCGGCCGGGTATTCGTAGAAGCCCTTGCCGGACTTCCTGCCGAGCCAGCCGGCGTCGACCATGCGGACGAGCAGCGGGCTCGGGCGGTACTTCGGGTCGCCGAAGCCCTGCTGGAGCACGCGGAGGATGGACAGGCACGTGTCGAGGCCGATGAAATCGGCGAGCTGGAGGGGCCCCATCGGATGGTTCATGCCGAGCTTCATGATCCCGTCGATCGCCTCCTTCGTCGCGACGCCCTCGCGCAGCGCCTCGATCGCCTCGTTGATCATGGGCATCAGGACGCGGTTCGAGACGAAGCCCGGGTAGTCGTGGCACTGGATCGGCGTCTTGCCCATGCGCCGCGCGAGCGCGTCCACGGCCGCGGCCGTCTCATCGGAGGTCGCGATGCCGCGGATCACCTCGACGAGCTGCATCACCGGGACCGGATTCATGAAGTGCATACCGATGAACGCCTCCGGCCGGCGCGTCGCCGCGGCCAGGCGCGTGATCGAGATCGAAGACGTGTTCGAGGCGAGGATCGCCCCGGGCTTGCAGGCCGCGTCGAGGCGGCGGAAGAGCTCCTTCTTGACGGCCTCGTCTTCGACGATCGCTTCGACGACCGCGTCCGCGTCGGCCAGCGCCTCGAGCCGCGTCGTCGTCGCGATGCGCCCGAGGGCCGCGGCCTTGTCGTCCGCCGTGCGCTTGCCCCTGGCGACCTCCCGCTCGAGGTTCTTCTCTATGCCAGCGCGGGCCCTGTCGAGGAAGCGCTCCTCGACGTCCACGAGCGTAACGGTCAGGCCGGCTGCCGCGGCGACGTGGGCGATGCCGCTGCCCATCTGGCCGCCCCCGACGACGCCGAGCGTCCGGAGTTCCATGGGCGGACTCTATCGCGTCACGCGAGGCCGTCCAACGCTGTCACGCACTCGAAGACGGCCATTCCACGACGCCGGTTTCCCCGCCCCCGTCCGCGCGTCGAGCGCGGCTCAGACCGTCACGCGGGACGCGTCAGGAGATCGCGACTCGGTAGCGAGGGGTTCCGAATCGCGACATGAGCGCGACGCCCACGGCCACGATCGAAGCGACGCTCCACACGAGCGCACCCACGAACGGGATCAGCGAGACGCCGCCGAGCACGACGAACCCCGCCGCGAGCGCGGCCGGCCTCCGCGCGGGCGCGACGCTCCGGACGAGCCGCTGGCCGAGCAGCAGGAACAGCGCGGCCATGCCGAAGATCTTCGCGACCACCGCGATCGCCGCAGAGACGAGCGCGATCGGAATTCCGACGGCCGAGGGCAGGAGCGAGAGCGCGGCTCCGGCCGCGAGAAACAGCGTCAGCACGCCGAGCGCGCCGGCCAGCAGCGATCCCGACCAGTCCTCTTCGGCGGACATCGCGGCCCGCGAGAGCGGCGACGCGAAAAAGTACAGCAGCCCGAGCGCCACGGCGAGCCACGCGGACAGCGCGATCAGGTGCAGCCCGCCGAGCACCGACGGCCCGGCGCCGGCGCCCTCCCAGGGAGCGCGCCGCATTTCCGAGAGATAGATCTGCAGCAGCGAGCCCGGCGTCGACACGCGGCCCTCGACCGGCAGCGCGCCGCCGGACGGCCGCTCGATCGAGCCGCCGAAGACGAGCAGATCCCCGGCGACCGAGCCGCCCGGAGCGAACGAGACGTTGCCGCCCCAGACGACGACGTCGCCCGAGACGCGCGCCGCGATCCGCACGTCCGCGAGCACGGCGATCACGCGGCCGGGCAGCGCCTGCGTCACCACGACGTCGCGCAGCACGGAGGTGATGGAGCCCGGCAGCGCGGACGCGCGGCCGGGAAGCAGGAGCAGAGAGAGCAGGAAGACCCGGACCGCGAGGCCCGAACGCCTCATCGGCGGTTGGGAGCGCGGGCGAGGACGCGAAAGAGGCCGAGCCCGATCGGCGCGAGCAGGACGAGCGCCGCGACTCCCATCGACCCGTCCTGGCGCAGACCCTCCGAGAGCGCCTCGAGGCCGGCCGGAGCCAGGGCCGCGAGATCGAGCAGGAGGCGCGACGAGCTGCGCGCCAGGGCGAGGAGGGGGGCCGCCGCGGCCGCCCCGAGGGAAATCTGCTCGGACGCCGTCAGGACCGGGATGGAGAGGAGTCCGAGACCCGCGCCGGCCAGTCCGGCCGTCAGGAGCACGGGAGGGTTCCAGAGGGCGTAAGTTCGGCGCTCCCGGCTCGAGAAGGCCCGGAGCCGGGTGACCCGGTCGGCCAGTCCGGATACCGCCTCCTGGGCCCCCGAAAGCCCTTCCAGTGCCTCCAGGAAGCCCCTGGCCGCCTCGACGGACGCCGCGCAGGCCTCGCAACCGCGGGCGTGGAGGACGGCATCGGAAGCAAACACGGGATCCGCGCCGCAGGCAACCGCCTCGGCGTCAATCGGATCCAGGGGGCGTTGGCACTCCATCAAGTCACTTCTCCCGACAACCTTTCCTTCAATACGGCTCTGGCGCGAAAGAGTTTGTTCTTGACCGTGCCGAGGGGCATGTTCTTGACCCCGGCGATCTCTTCATACGAAAGGCCCGCGAAATGGCGCAGGGCGATGAGCTCCCGGAAGTCGGCCGGCAGCTCCTGGATCGCCCGGCTGATGGCCTTGCCCCGTTCCGCGTTGCGCAGCTCCCCGTACGGATCCAGCCCCGTCGAGCGCTGCTCCGGGGCGAACGGCCCGGGCCCGTCCGGATCGGGGCTTTCGAGCGGCACCGTCCGGGGGCGCCGCTTGCGCAGGTGGTCGATCGCCGCGTTGCCCGCGATCCGGAAGAGCCAGGTCGAGAACTTGTAGGCGGGGTTGAAGCGGTCGAGCGCCTGGAAGACTTTCAGGAAGATCTCCTGTGCGAGGTCGAGGGCGTCGTCCCGGTTGCCGACCATCCGGGTGACGTGCGAGGCCACCCGGGCCTGGTAGCGCCGCACGAGAACCTCGAACATCGCCTCCTGCCCCGCGAGGACGCGGCGCACGATCTCGACGTCCTCGAGCTCGGTCTCTTTGGGCTCCAACTTCGCTTTCCGCCGGCCCGTCGGCCGGCCCGGCCCTCCGGGGGCCGGTGCTAGAATTCCCCGTCATTTTAGTGGACTGGGCGCTCGCGCGCCCGAGGGGAGCAGGCTTGTGAGCATGAGCAGGATGACCGAACCTCAATTCCCCACGATCGGGTCGCACCCGCAGGGCACCGACTCGGCCAGTCCTTTCGAAGAAATGATGTCGCGGTTCGACCTGGCCGCACAGAAGCTGGGCCTGGACCCCGGCCTCTACAAGGTGCTGCGCGAGCCCGTCCGCGAGACCAAGGTCTCGATCCCCATCGCCATGGACGACGGCCGCATCGAGGTGTTCGTCGGCTACCGCGTCCTCCACAACATCGCCCGCGGCCCCGGCAAGGGCGGCATCCGCTTCGACAAGAACGTCACCCTCGACGAGGTCCGGGCGCTCGCGGCCTGGATGACGTGGAAGTGCGCGGTCGTGAACATCCCCTTCGGCGGCGCCAAGGGCGGCGTCATCTGCGATCCGGGATCGCTCTCGCGCGGCGAGCTCGAGAAGATCACGCGCCGCTACACGGCCGAGCTCATGGACCAGTTCGGGCCCGAGAAAGACGTTCCGGCGCCGGACATGGGCACGAACCCCCAGACGATGGCCTGGATCATGGACACTTACTCGATGCACGCGCGCCACACGGTCACGGCCGTCGTCACGGGCAAACCCCTGTCGCTCGGCGGCTCGCGCGGGCGCGTGGAGGCCACCGGACGCGGCCTGATGCTGATCGCGCGCGAGGCGGCGCCGCTGCGCGGACTGACGCTCCAGGGCAGCCGGATCGTCGTGCAGGGCTTCGGCAACGTCGGCTCGATCGCCGCGCGCATGTGCTTCGAGGCCGGTGCGAAGATCCTCGCCGTCTCCGACATCCACGGCGGCATCCACGTCAAGGGCGGCATCGACATGCCGGAGCTGCTCGCCCACTACGAGAAGACGAAGTCGCTCAAGGGCTTCCCGGGCGCCGAGGCCGTCACGAACGAGGCGCTGCTCGAGCTCGACTGCGACATCCTCATGCCCGCCGCCAACGAGAACCAGATCCGGCAGAAGAACGCCGGCGCCGTCAAGGCGAAGATCATCGTCGAGGGCGCCAACGGCCCCACGACACAGCGCGCCGACGAGATCCTGAACGAGAAGAACATCCTCGTCGTCCCCGACATCCTGGCCAACGCCGGCGGCGTGACGGTGTCCTACTTCGAGTGGGTCCAGGACCGCGCCGGATTCTTCTGGCGCGAAAGCGAGGTCAACGAGCGGCTCGAGGACATCATGGTGCAGTCCTTCCGCGACGTCGCGACCATGGCCGAGAAGTACGGCGTCAGCTTCCGCATTGCGGCCTACATGCTCGGCATCTCGCGTGTCGCGCACGACACGATGGTGCGGGGACTCTACGCGTAGGCTCCCCTCCGGGATCGGCACTTCCCTCCTGGCGTCGGTCGGCGGCTTTCTCCTGGCGGCGGCGTCCGCTGCCGCGACCCCGGAACAGCTCGCGCGGATCGACCGCATGTTCGCCGAGGCCTACCCCGCGAGCGGCCCGGGCGCGGCCGTCATCGTCGTCCAGGACGGCAAGCCCGTTCTGCGCAAGGGTTACGGTCTCGCCGAGATCGAGCTCGGGGTGCCGATCCGGCCCGACATGGTCTTCCGCATCGGGTCGGTCACCAAGGAGTTTACGTCCGCCTGCGTCCTGATTCTCGCCGAGCAGGGCAAGCTCAGGCTCGACGACGACCTCACGAAGTATTTGCCGGACTACCCGACGGGCGGCCGGAAGATCACGATCGAGCAGCTGCTGACGCACACGTCCGGCATCCACAGCTACACGGACGACCCGACCTTCTGGGCAGGACGCATGCGCGAGGACCTGACGCTCCCGCAGCTCATCGCCTCTTTCCAGAGCGCGCCCTTCGATTTCGAGCCGGGAACGCGCTGGCACTACGACAATTCGGGATACGTGCTGCTGGGAGCGATCCTCGAGAAGGTCACGGGCAAGAAGTACGCAGAGCTGGTCGCCGAAATGATCTTCCGCCCTCTCGGCATGAAGGACACGCGCTACGGCGACGACGCGCCCATCGTCCCCGGCCGCGTCGCCGGCTATCAGAAGACCCCGGCCGGGCTCGTCAACGCCCCCTTTCTCTCGATGACCCAGCCGTTCTCGGCCGGGGCGATCCTCTCGACCGCGGACGACCTCGCGCGGTGGCAGGCCGCGCTCGACGCCGGGACGATCCTGACGCCCGAGAGCCGGAAGAAGATGTGGACCCCCCTGGTCCTGCCCGACGGAACGACCACGCGCTACGGGTACGGCTGGGACATGTGGGCCTACCAGGGACACCGGGTCGTCGAGCACGGCGGCGGCATCAACGGTTTCCAGACCGCGAACATGCGGTGGCCCGACGACCGCCTCTACGTCGCGGTCCTGTCGAACTGCGGCGGCTGCTCGGATCCGCGCGCGCTGGCGCTCGGCGCCGCGTCCATCCTGATCGGAAAGCCCTCCATGGACCGCCCGGCCGCGCCCATTGCGCCGGCGCTGCTCGACCGCTATGCCGGCACGTACACGGACAGCGACGGCGACGACTGGATCGTCCGCCGCAAGGACGACCATCTCGTCCTCGAGGCCGGGCCCCGCAGCTGGGACGCGTGGCCCTCGTCCGACACCGAGTTCTTCTTCCGCGACGCCGTGCGCACGGTCCGGTTCGTGGTCGACCCTTCGGGCGCAGTCACCGGGATGGCGATCGACGAGGCGTTCGGGCCGGTCGAGACGGCGAAAAGGAAGAACTAGCCCCGGGCTACCGCAGCGTGACGCGCGGCCGGATCTCCGGCATCTCGATCGCGAGCTTCGCCTCCAGCTCTCCGAGCGTCGCCTCGACCGGCCGCTTCCACGTCGGATCGAGCAACGAGATGGTCAGCCGCCGCCCGACCAGGGAGACCGGCTCGATCTTGCGCGAGAGCGGCTCGCCAACGATGCGGTCCCACCGCACCTGGAGCCAGGCGAGGGCGTTGTCTCCGCGCGCCATGCGGCGCAGCAGACCCGTGGCCGCGGCGTCGAGGGAGGAGAATGAGCTCTTGTGCTTGCCCATCCTGGTCATCTTCTCACTCCCTCGGGCAGCAGCGCCCGCAGGGGCTTCTCGCCGGTCAGTACGCGGCGCACGTCTTCGACCACCATGCGCGCCATCTCCCGGCGCGTCTCGACGGTCGCGCTGCCGGCGTGCGGCATCAGGACCACGCGGTCGTCGTCGAGCAGCGCCGGCGTGATCGCGGGCTCGTTCTCGTAGACGTCGAGCGCCGCGCCCGCGAGGGGCCCCGTGTCGAGCGCCCGCGTCAGCGCCACCTCGTCGATCACGGGCCCGCGGGACGTGTTGATGAGGAAGCTGCCCGGCTTCATCTTGTCGAAGGTCTCGGCCTTGAAGAGGCGCCAGGTCTCGTAGGTCGAGCGGCACGTGCAGCGAGATGATGTCGGAGCGCCGCAGCAGCTCGTCGAACGCGACGCGCGGCGGGTCGTCCGGATCGCCTTCAATGCGCGCGCTCCGGCCGGTCGCAATGACGCTCATCCCGAATGCCTTCGCGCGGCGCGCCACCGCCTTGCCGATCCGGCCGGGGCCGACGATGCCGAAGACCTTCCCCTTCAGATCCCGGCCGAGCAGCAGGTCCGGCGCCCACCCGGCAAACCTTCCTGTCCGGACCATCCGGTCCCCCTCGACCACGCGCCGCGCCAGGGCGAGGACGAGCGCAATCGTGAGATCCGCCGTGGCGTCGGTCAGGGCGTTGGGCGTGTGGGTCACGTGGATGCCCTTTGCCGCCGCCGCGGCCCTGTCCACCTGGTTGACGCCCACGGCATAGCTCGCGATGATCTTCAAGCGGTCGGCCGCCGCGATGACGGCGGCAGTGACGGGATCGTCCACGAGGCAGATCAGCGCGTCCACGCCCGGGATCTCCGTCGCGAGCTCGAGCTCGGTCGGGTTGTAGCCCATCACGCGGACCTCGAAGTCCTCCTTGAGCGTTCCGAACGGATCCGGCAGCGCGCGGGTCGCGAGGATCACGCCGCCCGTCACTTGACGCTCCGCTGCAGCGCCTGGCCCGAGAAGAAAATCGCGGCTCCGACGCCGAGCAGCATCAGCTCGCGCCGGGAGTCATGGTTGAGAAGCCCGACGAAGAGGGCGGCGCCGGCCACGACCAGGCCGAGGAACTGTATGCCGCGGGCGAGTGCGTACATCTACCTCGCCTCCGCGCCAACCGTGACCCGCGCGATCCGGTCCCCCTGCTCGATCCGGAGGACGACGTCCATCCCCTCGACGACCGCGCCGAAGACGGTGTAGCCGCCGTCGAGGTGCGGCTCGGGCGCCTGCGTCACGAACCACTGGCTGCCGCCCGTGTCCGGGCCGGAAAGCGCCATACCGACCGCCGCCGTCGTGTAGGGCAGCGCATTGAGCTCGTCCCGGATCTCGTACCCGGGCCCGCCGTTTCCGGTCCCCGTCGGGTCGCCGTCCTGGACGACGAAGTTCGGGACCACGCGGTGGACGGGCGCGCCGTCGAAGTAGCCCTTCTGCGCGAGCGCGACGAAGTTCATCACGGTCAAGGGCGCCGCATCGCCCGCGAAGCGGATCGTGAACGCGCCGCGCGCGGTCTCGACCTTCGCGGTCCAGGGCCGGCGCGCCTCGGTCAACAACACCGCGTAGTCGGTCACGCTCTTGCCGGTCGCGTATTCCCGCCACGGGAACTGCGCGGGGTCGGCGTGGAAAGTCTTCACGAGCGAGCGGCGCGCCAGGCGCGAGACGAGCGGCGAGGGATGGCGATAAGCGGCCTCGACGATCGCGCGCGCCGCCGGGTTTTCGGGCGCCTTCTCCGCCGCCCCGATCGCGGAGATCGGGACGTCCGGGTCCCGGTCCGCATACGACTTCGTCACCATCTCGAGACAGACCGCGAGCGCCTCGGGGTCTTCCGAAAGCGAGAGCGCGTCGAGCGCCGAGGCGCGCACCCCGACATTCGCGTCTTCGAGCAGCTTGCCGATGAGCGCGCGGCTGGCGCGCGCATCCTCGACCGTCTTCAATCCGTCGAGCACCTTCAGCCGGACGAAGACCTCGGGATCCTCCGCCAGTTTCACGCGCCGGGACGCCGCGTCGGCGGCCGGGAGGAAGGACAGCGCCTCGGCCGCCGCGCCCCGCAGGTACGGGTCCTGCGACGCGATGGCGGTATCCGTCAGATCGAGCGCCTTCGCGCCGAGCCCGCCCATCAGCGCCTGGAGGGCGACCTGCTGGCGCCGCTGCCTGCCGGTCGACGCGACGGTCCAGAGCCGGCGGAAGGCCTCGCGGTCCTCGGTCTGCCAGCGCAGCAGCGCCAGGGCGGGCACCGCGAGATTCGGATTCGCGTCGCCCGCGAGCGCGACCACGCGGGCCCGCTGCTCCGCCGGGAACGCCGCGTCCGGGTTCTTCTCGAGCACGGCCGCGAGCGCCAGCATGGCGTTGATCGTCACGGGCGCGCGCGAGCGCGCGAGGGTGGCGGCGAGCGGGCCGATCGACTCGGGCTTGCCGAGGATGCCGAGAGCGCGCGCGGCCAGCGCCGCCGTCTGCGGATCGGAGTCCTCGAGGGCCGCCGTCAGCGCCGCGAGCGACTCCGGCTGGGGCCGGCGGGCCAGGACGTAGATCGCCGCCGTCCGGACGGCCGGATCCGCGTCGGTGAGATACGCCTGCGCGGCGTTGCGAGCCGTGGGCGTCGAGAAGCGCCACAGCCCGCGCAGGAGCGCGGCGCGCAGGGACGGCGTCGTTGCCGCGGGGAGAGCCGCGATCAGCGCATTCTCTCCCCCGGGTGGCGCCAGGAAGCCGATCGCCCAGGCCGCGCGCACGGCCACGGCCGCGTCCAAATCGCCGAGCAGCGGGGTCAGCGCGTCGCCCAGGCCCGGGTCGCCCAGAATCGCCGCCGCAAACGCCGCGCTCGCGCGCACGTCGGGCGATCCGTCGGCGAGCAGGCGGCGCAGCAGGACCGAGGCCCGCGCGTCACCGATCCGGCCGAGGGAGAGTGCCGCGCGAGCCCGGACCGCGGCGTCGCGCGAGGAGGCGGCGGATTCCAGCGTCGGCGCCTCGAACGCGCGCCGGTCCTCGAGCGCCATCAGCGCCGGCTCGGCCTCGGCGAGGGACGCGAACGTGCCCGCGGGAGTCGGCGTCGGGCCCGGTGTCGAGACCACCGCCGGCTGCGCCGTTGGCGTCGGCGCGCTCGCCGGGGCACGGTCCGCGGGCGGATGCGCCGCGCAGCCGGTCCCGAGCAGAACCACCACTCCGAGCGCGCCCAGGGCGCGCCGCAGGTTCGCCAATCTCACCGGCCGGATTATAGGTTTAGGCGCCCACGAGGAGCCGGTCGCCCAGGATGTGCGGCAGCCCCGCCTTGTAGATCTTCTCCCGTGCCTTCTCGACCGGGTACGGCACGCGGTCGAAGTGCACGACCCGCTCCTCCGCGTCGTAGATGGCGTACGCCGCGGCGGCATTGCGGTCGCGCGGCTGGCCGATCGAGCCGGGGTTGATGAGGTAGCGCATCCCCTCCTTCAACGGGTAGCGGACGCGTTCGCCCTCGACGAGCTCGACGAGGATCCCGTGGGGCTCCAGGGTGAAGACCGACGGGATGTGGCTGTGGCCGAAGAAGGTCACGGCCGCGTCGGTCTCGCGGAAGTTCAGGTAGGCGTCGTAGTCCGTGAAGATGTAGGCGTCCTCGTCCCGCGGCGAGCCGTGGCAGATCGCAAAGGCGCCGTCCACGGACGAGGGCCCGAGGGGCAGGGCCTCGAGGAACTTGTGGTTGCGCGGCGTGAGCTTCCCGGTCGTCCAGCGGGCCGCCTTGAGGGCCACGGGATTGAAGAGGTCCCCCGACTCGACGCCGCAGACCACCTTGTCGTGGTTGCCGCGGATCATGTTCTTGGGCTTGCGGATGTTGCGGATGCGGTCGATGACGTGGTTCGGGTTGGCGCCGTAGCCGACGAAGTCCCCGAGCACGACCACCCGGTCGTAGCGCTTGCGGCGCACCCGCGCCATCACGGCGGCGAGGGCTTCGTCGTTCGAGTGGATGTCCGAGAGGATCAGGTAGCGCATGCGGGAGCCGGAATCTCCTTCATCCGTGGAGCGTGTCGAAATCGTCGAGCGCGATCAGCACCCGGTCCGCCGCCTCTTCGATCGTCTCGGCGCCGCCGAGGACCGCGGCGACGGGCGCCATTCTATAGAAGGGCGCCCGCTCCGCGAAGAGGCTTCCGAGCTGCTCTTCGCTCTGGAAGAGCGGGCGGTCGGTCTTGCCCTTCAGGCGCGCGCGGACCGTCTCGAGGGGGACGTCGAGAAAGACGGCCGTTCCCATCCGCTCGATGCGCCGCCGGTTGGCCTCCCGGGCGAAACAGCCTCCCCCGGTCGCGACGACGGCCGCCGGAAGGGCCTCCGTCGCAGCCAGCAGCGCAGCCTCCCGTTCGCGGAAGAGCGCCTCGCCCGACTCCTCGAAGAGGACACGGATCGTCTTTCCGCTCGTCCGCTCGATCTCGTCGTCGAGATCCACGAACGGCAGGGCGAGCCGCTCCGCGAGCCGCCGCCCGACCGAGCTCTTCCCGGAAGCCATGAACCCGACCACGTAGATCCGCCTCCGGCGCCCGCGCCGACGCCCCCGGTCGAGCGCCTCGCGCGCGTTCTCCTCGATCCGGCCTCCCGCGTAGAGTCCCCCGATCATCGCCGCCGCATCGGCCCCGGCGTCCCAGACCGCGTCGAGCCGCGCGGGGGTGATGCCGCCGATCGCGACCAGGGGCCTGGTCTTTCCGGCCGCCGCGCGCGCGAGCTCGTCGAGGCCCCGCGGCGGCCGTCCGGCCTTGGTGCCGCTCTCGAACACCGGGCCGAAGGCGACATAGTCGGCCGCGGGATCCGCGAAGGCGCGGAGCAGTGCCCCCGCGTCGTGCGTGGAGACGCCGATGAGCGTCCCCGGCGGGAGGATCGCGCGGGCGTCGCCGGCGGCGACGTCGTCCTCGCCGAGGTGCACGCCGGTCCCCGCCAGGGCCGCGATATCCACGCGATCGTTCACGAACGCGAGCGCTCCGGCATTCCGGCAGAGCCCGGCGATCGCCTCGGCCGCCGCCAGGCGCTCGCGGTCGTCGAGCGCCTTGTCCCGCAGCTGGACCGCGCGCACCCCGACCGCGAGCAAGCGCCGCGCCACGGCCACGGGATCCCCCGCGGACGGATCGGTGATGGCGTAGACGGGGGGCAGCCTCACGGGCCCTCCCTATGTCTTCGCGAAAAACCGCTCCATGAAGTGCGTCGACAGCCGCCCGGCGATGAAGTCGGGATCGTCGAGGATCCGGCGGTGGAGCGGGATCGTGGTCTTGATGCCCTCGATGACGAAGAAGTCGAGCGCTCGGCGGCCGCGCCCGATCGCTTCCTCGCGATCGCGGCCCCAGACGATCAGCTTCGCGATGAGCGAGTCGTAGTGCGGCGGGATCAGGTAGCCCTGGTAGGCGGCCGTGTCGAGGCGCACGCCGAGCCCGCCCGGCGGATGGAACGACACGATGCGTCCCGGCGACGGCGCGAACGTGACGGGGTCCTCGGCGTTGATGCGAAACTCGATCGCGTGCCCGCGGGGGGACATGTCCCGGTCGACGAAGGAGAGCGGCGCCCCGGCGGCCACCGCGATCTGCTCCTTGACGAGGTCGAGCGCCGTGACCTCCTCGGTGATCGGATGCTCGACCTGGAGACGGGTGTTCATCTCCATGAAGTAGAACTGGCCGTCCTTGTCGAGCAGGAATTCGACCGTCCCGGCGTTGACGTAGCCGACCGCGCGGGCAGTTGCGATCGCGGCCTCCCCCATCCGGCGGCGCAAGTCTTCGTCGAGCACGACGGACGGCGCCTCCTCGATGAGCTTCTGGTGGCGCCGCTGGATCGAGCACTCCCGCTCGCCGAGCTGGCGGATGTTGCCCCGCGTGTCGCCGAAGACCTGGAATTCGATGTGGCGCGGCTGCTCGAGGTACTTCTCGAGGTACACCTCGGCGTTGCCGAAGGCCTTTTCCGCCTCGGCGCGCGCGGTCTCGTAGGCGTTGGCCAGATCGCGCTCGTCGCGGGCGATCCGCATGCCGCGCCCGCCGCCACCTGCCGAGGCCTTGAGGATGACGGGGTATCCGGCCTTTTTCGCGAAGGACAGGGCCTCGTCCACCGACTCGAGCGGGCCCGGCGAGCCGGGAACGGTGGGGACGCCCGCGGCAGCCGCCGTCCGCCGCGCGAGTGACTTGTCGCCCATCTTCCGGATCGCCTCGGGCGGCGGACCGATGAAGGCGATGTGGCAGTCCTGGAGGATCTCGGCGAAGTACGCGTTCTCGGAAAGAAACCCGTATCCCGGGTGGATCGCGTCGGCCTCGGTGATCTCCGCGGCCGAGACGATCGACGAGATGTTCAGGTAGGACGCGGCCGAGGGGTACGGTCCGACGCACACGTCCTCGTCGGCATACCGGACGTGGAGCGCGTCGCGGTCGGCCTCGCTGTAGATGGCGACGGTCTTGATGCCGAGCTCGCGGCAGGCCGAGATCACCCGGAGCGCAATCTCGCCCCGATTGGCGATGAGGATCTTCTTGAACACGCGGCGATGCCGCTACGCCGCGAGCCGGATCGCGAACAGCTTCTCGCCGTATTCGACCGGCTGTCCGTTGCGCGGGTAGACGGCGACGACCTCGCCTTCGACGTCGGACTCGATTTCGTTCATCAGTTTCATCGACTCGATGATGCACAGGATCTTCCCCTTGGCCACGCGGACGCCGACATCGGCGAAGGGCTCGGCCTCGGGAGAGGCGGACCGGTAGAACGTGCCGACGATCGGCGAGGTGATGACGTGGACGCTACGGTCCTCTTCGGGCAGCGGCTCGGCGGCAGCCGCCGCAACGCGCCCGGCGGCGGGCGCCGCGTGCACCGGGTCCGCCGCGACCGGGACCTCGATCACCGCGGGGCGCCGCCCCTCGATCCGGAGGCGGAATCCGGAACGCTCGATCTCGAGGCCCGAGAGGCCCCGCTCGGCGACCAGGTCGATGAGCTCGCGGATTTCCTTGAGCGAAAGCATCGGCTTACAAGAGCTCCTTCTCGAGCACGACCGCGGCCTTGCGCAGCTCGAAGCGGCCTCGCCCGAAGTTGCCGTCCCGGGCCAGGAGGAGGAGCAGATAGTACTCCGCCGTGACGCGGCAGAGGATCGAGGCCGACCGGCCGGACGCCATCGTGATCTCACTGACCGCGCCGTGGTCGGCGAGCGCCCGGCAGATGTTGGCGGCCTTCACCAGCGCTCCGGCCTCGGCGGCCAGGGAGTCCATCGGAAGGCCCTCCGCGCTGACGTAGGAATCGATCGCGATCCCGTCCAGGCCGAGCAGTGAGACGGCCCGCGTCCCCTCCACGCGCTCGGCGATCCGACGCAGGCTGTCCTGGAAGACGTTCATGTCCGTAGCGATGATGTCACGGTCCGGGGGTCCGGATCACCCGGCCTGGACGAGAGAGAGCCACTGCTTCAGGGCGCGGATCCGGGCCAGTCGCCGCTCGAGCCCCGCGTCCTGGGCGGCCACCGAGGGCGTCGTCGAGGCCGGGAGCAGGCGCGCCTCGGCGTCCCGGCGCATCCGCTTCAACTCGTCGTCGAAGGGGTGGCGCATCACCAGGTCGTCGTAGATCTGGAGGGCCTCGGCATAGTGGCCCTGTGCGTAATACAGGTCCGCGAGCGCCCGGCCTGTCGGTCGCACGGACTCCGCCACGGCCTCGGGCTCGCGCACGGGCCCCGGGGGCGGCGGCAGAGCCTCGGCTGCCGGGGGTGGTGCCCCGACCGGAGGCGCCGGCTCCCACGCCGGGGGCGGCGGCGGCGGAAGGTGTGCAAGCGGCCCTCCCAGGGGAGCGCTCTCCCGTTCCGAGGGGGCCAGCAACGCGTCCCGCGTCGGGACGAAAGGAAAGGGGTCGTCCATCTTGGCCTTGCCCGAGTCCTCGCCCACCTCGAAGGCGAGCGAGGTCATCTCGAACGCGTCGGCCAGCGGCGCGGGTTCGGACGGCGGCATTTTCGGCGCGGTCCGCCGGCGGCCCTTGTCCGTCTCCTGGAAACGCGGGGGCGGCGGCAGGGGCTCCGCGGGGGGCGGCACCCGCGGCGGCGGCGGCGGCTTCGGCGCCACGAGGGGCTCGAGCTCCGCGATCACGGCGTCGACCTTGCGGTCTCCCGAGATCGCGCGGTACAGCTTGTACTTCTTCAGGGCCTCGAGGTTGTCCCGACGCGACATGTGGATGTCGGCAAGCGACTTGGCCGCGACCAGGTTGGCCGGATCCGCCGCGAGGACCTTGGTGAACGTGGCGATCGCGTCGGTCGACTGGTTGGCCTCGACGTACACGCGCCCGAGGGCGACCTGGGCCGCGATGTAGCCGGGGTGGGCGAGCAGACCTTTCTGGAGAGCGGAGAGCGCGTCCTTGAAGCGGCCGACCTTTCGGTACTCCTCGGCGAGGGAAACGAACAGGCGCGAACCGCTGTCGAGGTCGAGCCGCCGCTCGAGATCACGGATGCGAGCTTCAGCCGTCGGGTCAGCCACGATGAGAATGAAAACGCCGCCCCCCGTGGGGGGCGGCGGTAATCCCTACGGCGCCGGAACGACGCAAGGCATGATGTATTGGAAGGCCTGCGTCGCCGTCACGGAACAAGAGGTGTTTCGATCGGTCACGATGACGTCGACCGTCGAGACCACCTGGAGCGTTCCGGCCGGGTTCGTGCCCGTGCACGTCGGGGCGGCGGTTCCGATGACCGGGATCGTGATGTTGATCGAGGTTGCACTTGCCGAGCTGACGAGAGCCGACGGGGAACCGACCTTCACGTCCGCCGCGCTGATCGAAGCCGGCAGGGAGACTCCGCTGATCGTCGCCGGGATTCCGCCGGTACCGCCCGTCGGTCCGCAGTCCCCGCCGCCCGGGCAGGAGTTGGCCGGAAAAATCCCGGTGATCGCCGGCTTCGGCACGACGTAGGTGAAGGAACCGCCCGTCGCGGTATCGCCCGTGTCGATGTTCGTCACCACGATCGGCCCCGTGATGTCCGAGCATCCAGTCGCCAGCGCGTTGCCAGGGATGACGTCGATCTCCGTCGCCGAGACGCTCTGCACGAAGGCCGCCCAGCCCGCCAGCGAAACCGCGACGGGCGCCTGGAAGCCCTGGCCGTAGATCTTGACCGGCGTGTAGGCGCTGCCGAGCAGCTGCACGTTGTTGCTGTACGAGGTGATCTTGACTGCCGGAGTGTAGCTGAACGTCACCGAGGCGTTGGAGACCGTTCCCGACGCGATGTTCTTGATCGTCACGGGAACCGTCTGGTTGAGGTTCGCGCCGCCGGCGCCGAAGGCGGGCGGCGACAGAACCAGGACCTGGTTGTACGAGACGGAGACGACCGTGGCCTCGACCTCGCCGAAGAATGCCTGGACTCCTCCGGTCGAGAACCCGGATCCGATGACCGTGACGCGCGTATTGCCTTCGTTCGTGCCGGAGGAGGGAAGGACCGCGGTGACGGTGGGCGTCCCGGCGTCCTGCGTTCCGTACGCGAAGCAGCTCGGCAGCGACAGGACCACGGGCGCCGGAAGATTCGTGCCGAGGGTCAGGGTGATCGGGGCGGGAACCGTCGGCGCGGAGATCTCCGGGAAGCCCGGCGTCGTGACCGTGACGGTGCTGGACGTCACTCCCGTGACGATGCCGTCCTTGCTCACGCCGTTGGCCGTGAACGTCACGCGCGTGGTCGAGACGGAGCCGAAGAAGCGGCCGCCGTTCAGGGTCAGGGCCGTTCCGCCTTCCTTCGGGCCGAAGCTCGGGTTGCAGTAGGACACGAACGGCAGCGTGCTCGAGTCCGGCTGGAAGTTGATGACCACGGTGCTCGAGTTGGACTTCGTCGCGATGGTGACCGATCCCTTGACCTTGGCGGAGCCGGCTCCGGGCCCGCACAGCGCGGCGACCGCGGTGCCGTTGGTGGTCACGACCGAGACCAGGGGCAGGCCGTTCTCACCGAAGGTCCCGAAGTCGGTCGAGAAGTTCACGCTCGTCCCGTCGGGAACCGACGCGCCGTTGAGCGAGACGATGGCTTCGATCAGCGTGCACGTTCCGGCCTTCGGATTCGCGTCCGTCGTGAAGAGCTGGACCGATATCGCGCTCGACTGGCCTCCGCCCGTGCCGGGCTTCGGTGCTGTCGGAGCGTCCGCGGCGCAGGCATGGATGCCCACGACGGCCGCGACCAGGAGCAGTGCAAAAGCTATCCGGCGCATGGATCCCCCTTACTTGGCCAATCTCGCGGGCGCGACGGCGGAGTAGTTGAAGAGCAGGATGCCGCTCGCGGTGTCACTCTGGACCCGCTTGCCCGAAACCGTGGTTCCGTAGAACGTGATGTCGAACGTCGTGTCGATCTCGTCCCGGCCAGTCTGGCGGTCGATGCCGCCGTTGAACGGGAGCAGCTGATCGAACGGCGTCTGCTGGAGCGCCGCCGCGTACAGAACCGGGAAGTTCGACAGGGTGGATTCCCCGTCGTGCGGCACGAGGACGCCGCATCCGAACGTCTGCATCGGCGGCACCATCGTCCCGCCGTCCGTGCGCCGGTACGTCACCGTGTAGCTGTTGAGCTGCACGTCGGAGAACCCGAGCGTGTCGATCGAGTCCGGGTTCTTGCGCTTGGACGCCACGGTCATCGTGTCGATCTGCACCGGTGCGACGTTCGCGATGTTGATGAACCCCGGCTGGAAGTCGATGCTCACGGTCAGGAAGACCGGAGACTCAGACTGCCCCGTCGTGTTCGAGCAGCCGGCCGCGAGGGCCATCGCCCCCGCCAGCACCAGCGTTCCCGCAATCTTGTGAAGCCGTTTCATAGTGCCTTCCCCCTTACGACCGGAGAATCCGGGGAGTGATGAAGATGAGGAGCTCATCGTGCTTTTCGGTCCTTGTCTTGTTCTTGAAAAGGTTGCCGAGGACCGGGATCTTCCACAGCCCGGGAATCATGTTGTACTGGTCCTGGTCATTGATCTGGAAGATGCCGCCGATGACCGTGGTGCCGCCGTCTTTGACGAGCACCTGGCCGCGGTACTCGCGGATCGTCAGCGGGACGTTCTGGCCGAGGGCGAGGTTCAGCGCGACGGCCGGCTCGCGCTTCATGACGTTGACGGTCAGCAGGATCGTCCCCTCGGCCGTGATCTGCGGCGTCACGTCGAGCTTCAGCGTGGCGTCGACGTAGATGACGGTCGTGGTGTTGTTGACCGTCGTCTGCACGGGGATCTGAACGCCCGACTGGATGAGGGCCGGCGTGTTCGTCAGGGACGTCACCTTCGGCGAGGAGATGATCTTGAGCAGGCCCTGGTTCTCGGCGGCCGTGAGGGCGACGTCGAGGTTGAACGTGTTGAGGATGTTGCCGAGCACGAGCGAGGCGACCGTCGGGCCGTTGCCCAGGCCGACGTTCAGTCCGCCCGCGACCGTGTTCGGGAAGATCAAGTTGGTCGTGTTGCCGTGCTCGTTGTCCGCCTTGCCGCGCACCTGCCAGTTGATGCCCAGGCTGCGTCCGAGGCTCTTCGTGGTTTCCACGATGCGCGATTCGATGACGACCTGCGGGGTCGCGGTGTCCAGGTTGTCGATCAACTGCAGCACCGCCGGCAGGTACGTCGGGATCTCGCGGATGATCAGCGTGTTCGTGCGGTTGTCGACGACGATCGCGCCGCGCTTGGACATCACGCTCTGCAGCGTCGGAACGATCTCGGCGGCCTTGGCGTACGACAGCTTCTTGATGACGGTGCGCGTCGGCTCGGCGGCCTGGCGGGCTTCGGCGAGGCGGGCGCGGTCGCCCTCCTCGGCCTGGAGCTTGCTGGTCGTCGCGATGCGCATGATGTTGTTTTCGAGCACGTAGCCGAGGCTGTTCTGCTTGAGGATCAGGTCGAGGGCCTGGTCCCACGGAACGTCCTCCAGCTGGACCGTGACCGTGCCCCGGACTTCGGGGTCGATGACGATGTTCAGCCCAGTCAACTGGGAGATCGTGCGGAAGACGTCCTTGATGTCGGCGTCCTTCAGGTCGAGCGAGATCGGCTCACCCGTGAACTGACCCTGGGCCTCCGAGATCGTGCGCGAACGATACGAGGCGCCGTTCGCCTGGGAGTTGGGCTGATCCTGGTCGAGCTGGGCCGCGGCGGCCTCGAAGAGCGCGTCGCCGCGAGCCGTGGTCGACGGCTTGGGCGCCGCCTTCGGAGCCGGCGGAGCGGGCGCGGGAGCCGACGCCGCGACGACCGCAGGCGCCGGCGGCGCCACGGGTGCCGGCGGCGGGGCGACCACGGCGGCCTTGACCTCGGTCGCCGGGGGCTCGACATGCGGAGCCGGGGGCGGCGGGGCGACCGCGACCTTCGGGGCATCGGCGACGGGCGCAGGCTTGTCGGCGATCGTCGTGACCGAGGCGGTGACGGGCGCCGGCGCGCTTCCGGAGGGCGGCGCCGGAGGCTCGACGGTCGGAGCGGGCGCCGAGGCGACCGCCGTCGAGGCCGCCGGCTCGGACGGCGCGGGCGCAGCCTCTTCCGCGGCCAGGGCCATCGTCTCCGCCGAGGCGTTCTCGCCGACCACGACCGCCAGCCGCTCGCCGTCGGGAACGAGGGCATGCGGCATCGGCCTGGCGAGGTCGACGACCACGCGGGTCACGTATTCGGGTGAAGTCTGGAACTGGGAGATCCGGACGCGCGTGACGACGTCGTCCTTGACGGCGATCGTCCTCTGCTTCACCTCGTTCTTGACGCCGGGAAGATCGACCACGATGCGCGGCGGGTTGGCCAGCGCGAAGTCCTTGGCCGAGAACCAGCCGTCGCCGAGGAGCACGATCGCCACCTTGCCGTCCTTCGTCTGCGCCGTCACGCTCTCGAGCGCGTGGGCCGCCTCGCCGCGGGCCACGGTAACGGGCGCGGGCTTCGGGGCCGCCGGGATTGCGGCGGGCGCGGGGGCCGCCAGGGGCGCCGATTCCACGGCGGCCGCCGTCGCGACCGACGCGGTCTCGGCCGGGGCGTCGGCGGCTTCCGCCGTCGCCGTGGGCCCGGTGAACGCGATCGCCAGCCCCTGACCGACCGACCGGAGGTCGGGATGGGCCTCGGGGTTGTGCGTGATCGAGAGGCGCGTGATCCGCTTGCCGAGCTCGTCGAGCTCCTCGAACTTGATCGATTCGACCATCCCACCGACCTTGGGCGTGGCCACGTTGGAGGCGACCGTAGCGTCGCGCAGGTCCACCACGAGCAGATTCGGTCTCGGCTCGTAGGACGTGTAGAGCAGCGGGGCGTTTGCGGAGAGGACCACGCGCGCGCCGTCCGCGTCTTCGGCGAAGGCCGTGCCGGTGATCTTTGCCGTAGCGGCGGGGGCGTTCGCGGCCGCCGGAGAGGGTGCCGGCGCCGGCGTGACCACCGGAGCGGCGTCCGCGGCGCTCTGCGCTTTCTGACCCCTCGAGGAGCAGCCTGCGGCGGCTACCCACACCAGCGCGAGCGCCGTGGCCGTCGCGGTTCCTCTTATTGCCATTCGCATCGTTCCTCCCGTCGCGCGGAATACCATGCTCACCGAATCCTCACTGCTTGACCGTCGCGTTGAGCTGTTTCGTGACTTCCCGGAACGGCTTCACGCTTTGCGGATCGTTGATGTTCTGCCGGAACGTGATCTCGTTCGGCCCGACGCGCACGACTTCGCCGTCGTACAGCAGGTCGCCGGCGCGGACGAGGTAGCTCTTGTTGTCCGTGGCGCGGATCTGGGCCACGTAGCCCGCCTTGGTTTTCCAGATGCCGTGCACGACGAGATCGTCGATTCCGATGCCCGCGATGCCGGGCGGCCGCTCGGCGCCGCCGCGGTGCTGCTCGCGCACGAGCAGCGAGCGGAAGGGATCGCGCCGGCCCGCGGGGTCGTAGGAGTACGCGTGGCCGGCCATGGCCGACTCGTCCTGTTCGATCATCGACTGTCCGGGCGAGTCCGGAACGGGGGCGATCACGGCGGTCGGCTTCGTTGGCTCCGGCGGGGGCGCCGTGGCCGCGGGCGACTGGGCCAGGACCGACGCGCTGCCCCCGAGAATCAGGGCGAAGGCGAAGAGCGCGCGTTTCATTCGGCCCCCTTGCCTTCGGCGCGTTCCTTGAGCGACTGCGCCTTCGCGGCGGCCCCCGGTTTGACCCCGGGCGCTGCGGCCGCGCCCGGCGCAACGCCCTGCCCGGCGGTGGCCGCGCCGACTTCGTCGCCCGTGTAGATGAAGGTTTTCGCGACGAACTGGGCCGCGATCGACTTGCCCGGGACGTCGTTCAGGGCCGTGATGCGGAGGTCTTCGACGTTGACGATGCGCGAGAACCGGCTCATCCGGTCGAAGAAGAGGGCAAGGTTGTGGTACGTGCCCTCGACCTGGATGTCGATCGGCCACTCCGCGTAGAACTCCTTTTGCGCGAATTCACCCGGGGTGAACCTCTTGAGGGTGAAGTCGCCCTGGCGCGTGAGCGTCTCGATCCGCTTGATGAGCTCCTCGGTGTTGCGCTTGGAGGGGAGGATCTGGAGGAGCTTGGAGAGCTCGAGCTCCAGCCGCTTGACCTCCTCGCGGAACTGCGACAGCTTCCGCTCGGCGGCGCGACCCTTCTGGATCTCCTGATTCAATCCGTCGAGCTCGATCTTCTTCTGGGCGATCTGCTCGTTCATCGGCTTGAACCAGAACCAGTGCGTGGCGCCCGCCATCACGATGCCGACCGCGAGGCCGACACCGAGCGCGTAGTACCAGGGCTTTTCTTCGATATTGAGCCCGAATACGGCCATCGGCTATACCCCCGGCTTTCCGGCCGGCTTGCCCCGCGGCACCGCCGGCCTGCCGGCCGTGGACGGCGCGGCCGCCGTCTCCGACGCCGGGCGCCCGTTGGTGAAGATGACGGTCATTTCCCATGCGTAGAGGCCCTGCGGTCCGGCCTCCCGGCCCAGGTTCTTGAAGACGGGCTCGGCGAAGAACGGGCTCTTCTTGAGGTTCTCGAGGTACGTGGCCACGGCATTGGGCGAGAGGGTCTCGGCCCTTCAGCGTCAGCAGGTTGCCCTGCACCTGAAGCTCGGTCAGCCACACGAGGTCCGGAAGCGCCTTGGACACCTCGTCCATCAGGCGCACGGGCCCCTTCTGGTTGGTCTTCAGGTTGTTGATCAGCGAGATCTTCTCTTCGAGGCTCTCCTTCTTGTCCTCGTAGCTCTTGACCTCGTCGATGATCGACTTCAGGCGCGCGACCTCCTCGCGGGCCTTGCCGATCTCCTCGTCGAGGTGACGCCGGTGCGAGGTCAGCACGAAGCCCATCGTCCCGATGTAGATCAGGCCGAGCAGCAACCCGCCGACGAGGACGAGATTGTTGAGCTTGGCTCCCGTGGGAAGGGCCGGCCCCTTCTTCCTGGCAGCCGCCGCCTTGGCCTCGGTGAGGAGGTTGATCCTGATCAAGCGGCTTCGTCCCCGATGTGACGGATCGCGAGCCCGACCGCCACGGCCAGGCTCGGCGCGTTGTCCGTCAGCCATTCGCCCGAAACGGACGCTCCGGCAATGTCGATCTGGCGGAACGGGTTCAGGATCTCGACAGGGATGCTGAAGCGCTCCTTCAACTGCGTGTCCAGGTTGACGACCCGCGAGGAGCCGCCCGAGATGAACAGCTGATCGATCTTCTCGGTCGAAGTCGTCGCCAGGAAGAAGTCGAAGGTCTTCTGCAGCTCCTGCGCGAGATCATCCGAGACCGAGCGCAGGATCGGCAGGATGTCCTGGAGCGACTGCTCCCCCGACGATTCACCCTTCTTCAGGGCCTCGGCCTGCTCGAACGACGAGCGACATCTGCTTCTGGATGGCGTCGGTGTACTGGTTGCCCCCGAAAGAGATGTCGCGCCAGAAGATCGTGTTCGCCCCGGAAAGGATGTTCACGTTGGTCACCGAGGCGCCGATGTTCACGAGGGCGACCACGCGGCCGGGCTCGACCGGGTAGTTCGCCTCGTAGGCGTTCTGGAGGGCGAAGGCGTCCACGTCCACGAGCACTGGCGTCTTGCCGGCCTGGGTGATGACGCTGGTGTAGTCCGACATCTTGTCCTTCTTGACGGCGACCAGGAGGACGTCCATGGTCTCGCCGCCGCCGGCCTCGAGAACGACATAGTCGAGGTTGACGTCGTTGATGTCGAAGGGGACGTACTGCTCGGCCTCCCAGCGGATGGACTCGGCCAGCTCCTCGGGAGACATGGCCGGCAGCGAGATCTTCTTGATGATGACCGAATGGCCCGAGAGGGAAGTCCCGAACTCGGGGTTCCGGACGTTCAGGGTGGAAACGATGCGGTTGACCGTGTCCACGACCAGGGACGAGTCCATGATCGCGCCGTCCACGATCGCCTCCGGCGACAGCGTCTCGATGCCCGTCTTGACGAGTCGGAAACCGCCGCCCTTGGCGTCCTTCAGCTCGACGAGCTTGACCGCCGAGGACCCGATGTCCAGACCCACCAGATTCTTGGTTTTTCTGAACAGCACTATGCGCCCCACCGAAAAAATAAAGACGGTTCTGGGCTTTGACCTTGGTTATTACGGCTGGTTGTCAAAATAGCAAAAGGTTTACGTGTAGTCAAGATATGAGAGGGGGCAAAGCGTCCACGGCGCAAAGACTTAAGCCGATCGGACAGGTTCCGTGGCCGACGGCCAGCTGTTCTTTGTTGCGCCGTCCCGGAAGCCGGTGTAGGCTTCGCGGGTTTTTTCGGTCGCGTTTGAGCCGAGACGAGGAGACCCATGGCTCAGCACTGCCAGTTCTGCGGAAAGATGCCGATGAGCGGCCACCGCGTCAGCCACGCCCACAACGTGACCAACCGGAAGTGGAATCTGAACCTGAAGACGGTGCGCGCCGTCGTCGACGGGGTCTCGCGAAAGGTTTCCGCCTGCACCCGCTGCATCCGCACGGGCAAGGTCGTCAAGCCCGTCGTGCGCAAGAAGACCGCGTAACTACTCCCGCTCCCCCGCCTTCGGCACGTTGTACTTCCGGATCACGTCGCGCACGCCCGCAACGGCGCGGATGCGCCCGAGGATCTTCTCGAGCTGCTTCATGTCCGACGTCTCCAGCGAAACGGTGACGTAGCCCTCGCGCATCTCGCCCACGCGGGCCTCGATCCGCCGGATGTTGGAGCCCTCGCCGGCGATGGCCTGCGTGAGGTCGGCGAGCAGGCCCGGCCGGTCTTCCGTGACCACCTCGAGATCGATGGCGTAGGACGCCTTCTTCTCCCCCGCCCAGGCCACGTCGATGCGCCGCTCCGGGTCGTAGAGCAGGTTCCTGACGTTGGGGCAGCTCTCCGAGTGCACGGACACGCCCCGCCCGCGGGTGATGTATCCGACGATCTTCTCCCCGGGCACCGGGTTGCAGCACTTGGCCAGCGCCGCCATCAGGTCGTTGTGGCCCACGACGACGATGTCGGGCAGGGCGAAGGGAAGGATCTTCCGGACGACCCGGGAGACCGCGGACTCCTTTCTCTGGGGCTCGGGCCGCGCCAGCTCGTCGGCCGGAACGAGGCGCTCGAGGGCGTTCTTGGGCGCGAGCTTTCCGTATCCGATGGCCGCGAACAGGTCCTCGTTGCGCGAGAAGCCCCACTGCTTGAGCTCCCGGGCGAGGCTGCCGTCCTGCTCGAGCTTCTTCACCGTGCGCTTGTACTTCTTGAGCTCCCGCTCGAGCAGCCGGCGGCCGAGCTCCACGGCCTCGAGGTTTTCCTGAGTGTGGATGAAGTGGCGGATCTTGTGCCGCGCGCGGCTGGTGACGACCGAGGACAGCCAGTCGCGGGAGGGCGCCTGGTTCGGTGCCGTCAGGATCTCCACGATGTCGCCGCTCGAAAGCGGCGTGCGCAGCGGCGTGAGCTTGCCGTTGACGCGCGCGCCCACGCACCGGTGGCCGACGTCCGTGTGGATCCGGTACGCGAAGTCGATCGGCGTGGCCCCCCGCGGAAACGCGAAGACCTCCCCCTTGGGCGTGAAGGTATAGACCTCGTCCGGGTAGAGGTCGACCTTCAGCGACGAGAGGAACTGCTTCGGATCGGAGACCTCGCTCTGCCAGTCGACGAGCTGCCGCAGCCACTGGAAGCGGGCGTCGTCGGCGTGCGGCCCGAGCCGGCCCTCCTTGTACTTCCAGTGCGCCGCGATGCCGCGCTCGGCGATCAGATCCATCTCGCGCGTGCGGATCTGGATCTCGAAGGGCTGACCCGTCTCGCCCATGACGGTCGTGTGGAGCGACTGGTAGAAGTTGGGCTTGGGCATGGCGATGTAGTCCTTGATGCGCCCGGGGACCGGCCGCCACAGCTGGTGCACCATGCCGAGGGTCTCGTAGCAGTCGCGCGTTTCGGCCACCACGACCCGCAGCGCGAGGATGTCGTAGAGCTGCGCGGCCTCGACGCCCATGCGCTTCATCTTCAGCCAGATCGAGTAGTAGCGCTTCATGCGGCCCGAGACCTCCGCCGCGACGCCGGCCTCCCCGAGCCGCGCCTCGATGCGCCGCCGGATGTCGCTGATCATGCCCTCGGACACCTTCATCCGGCGGGCGACCTCGCGGGCGACGCGTTCGTGCTCCTCGGGCTCGAGGTTCAGGAAGGCCAGGTCCTCGAGCTCGCCCTTGACGCTGCCCATGCCGAGCCGGTGCGCGATCGGCGCGTAGATGTCGAGCGTCTCCCGCGCGATCTCGCGGCGCCGGGACTCCGGCAGGAAGCCGAGCGTGCGCATGTTGTGGAGGCGGTCGGCGAGCTTGACCATCACGACCCGCAGGTCGGAGACCATCGCCAGGATCATCTTGCGGAAGGTCTCGGCCTGCTCCTCCTCGCGCGAGACGTAGGAGAACTTGCCGATCTTCGTCAGGCCGTCGACGAGCTCGGCGACCTCGGCCCCGAACTGCTGGGCGATGGCCTCCCGGGTCGTCAGGGTGTCCTCGAGGACGTCGTGCAGGAGGCCCACGACGATCGAGATGTCGTCGGCCTTCAGATCCGCCAGGATCGCCGCCACGTTCAGCGGATGGACGAGGTAGGGCTCCCCGGAGCGCCGCACCTGCCCCTTGTGCTCGCGGGCCGAGAAGACGTACGCCCGCCGCAGCAGGTCCTGGTCGCTGCCGGGGTTGTAGCCCTCGACCTTCTCGAGGATCTCCTCGAAGTGGATCACGGGTCTAAGGGTACGGCCTCAGGCCGGGAATGGCAAAACGGAGTCGGGCCTACCGCCTTTTCGACTTCTTCGAGGAAGGCGCGGGGGCGGCCGGCGCGACGGGAGCGGGCGGCGCCACGGGTGCCGGCACGACGGCCAGCTTGCCCTTGTCCTGCCATTGCTTCCAGATGACGACGATCGCGGCGGCCACGTAGATCGAGGAGTAGGTGCCGACCACGATGCCGATCATGAGCGTCAGCGCGAACGTGTGGAGAACCTCGCCGCCCAGGAAGAACAGCGCGACGACGACGAGCATGGTCGCGCCCGAGGTCAGGATCGTCCGCGAGAGCGTCTGGTTGATCGACCGGTTGATCACGGACTGGAGCGACTCCTTCTTCGGCGTCTTCATGTTCTCGCGCACGCGGTCGATAGACGACGACCGTGTCGTTGACGGAATATCCGACGAGCGTCAGCAGGGCTGCCACCACGACCAGGTTGAACTCGCGCCCGAACAGGGCGAGCAGTCCGACCGTGATGAGCGTGTCGTGCACGAGGGCCACGATCGCGCCGACCCCGAAGGGGATCGATCGGAACCGGAAGGCGATGTAGGCGAGCATGCCGACGGTCGACCACACCATCGCGAGGACGGCCTTCTTCTGGAGGTCGGCCCCGACCTGCGGCCCGACGTTCTCGGCCGAAAGCAGTACGAAGGGGCCCGTGAAGGCATTGGCCTGCAGCCACGCCTTGGTCGGCGCCGAGACGCCTTCGACCGCGCCCGCGTCCGCGGGCGAGTGGAAGAGGCCCAGCTCCGAGCGCCGCGCGATGATCCGGTCGGCGGCCTGCGCGTAGTAGTCCGCGGCGTTGACGTCCGACCGGCCGGCGACGTGGTCCGGATCGGTCGCGGCCATCCGCGCCGCCAGGGTCGCCTTGCCCTCGGTGTTGAGATCGATCTTGCCGGGGTCGGTCGGGGACGTCGAGCCCTCCCCGCAACGCCTTCGAGCACGTCGCCGGCGACGTCCCGGCCTTCCTTGGCCTGCTGCTGGACGCGGATGAGGACCTCGTTCTTCGCGGCCTCTTCGTACCGCTGGATCCCGATCTCGCCCAGGCCCGCGCCGTCGAGGATCTTGCGCATGCGGTCGATGTCCGGCTTGTCCGCGAAGCGCACGGCGATGGCCGTTCCGCCCGAGAAGTCGATGCCGAACTTCAGGCCCTTCTGCACGAACACCGCGAAGATGCCGAGCGCGATGAACGCCCAGGAGACGAGGATCGCCCGCCACTTGTAGCTTGAGGAAATCGATGTTGGTCTGTCGAAAGAATTCCATTTCCGGCTTTCTATATCGAGATCGAGTCGATGTGCTGCCGGCGCCCGTACACGAGCTCGAACAGCGTGTGCGACACGAAGACGGCCGTGAACATCGAGATCAGCAAACCGATGATCAGCGTGACGGCGAAACCCTTGACGGGCCCGGTGCCGAACTGCAGCAGGAACAGGGCCGAAATGATCGTGGTGGCGTGCGTGTCGACGATCGTGGCGAAGGCCTTCCCGAAGCCGTTCTCGATGGCGGCCTTGGGCGCCCGGCCGTTGCGCAGCTCCTCGCGGATGCGCTCGAACATCGAGCACGTTCGAGTCGACCGCCATGCCGATCGTCAGGATGAAGCCCGCGATCCCCGGCAGCGTCAGAGTCGCTTCGAAGAGCGCCATGGCGGCGGCGAGCAGCAGCGCGTTCAGGATGAGCGCGATGATCGCGTTCCAGCCCGCGTGCCGGTAGTAGAGCGCCGATCGCCACGAACACGAGCAGCGCGCCCGCGACGGAGGCCGTGATGCCCTTCTTGATGGAGTCCAGCCCGAGCGACGGTCCGACCGTCCGCTCCTCGAGGTAGGTCAGGCCCGCCGGCAGCGCGCCCGCGCGCAGCACGAGCGCCAGGTCGTTGGCCTCCTCCGGCGTGAAGCTGCCTTCGATGATCGCCCTGCTCGGTGATCCGGTCGCGGATGCGCGGGCGCCGACTGCACGCGGTTGTCGAGGACGATCGCGAGGCGCTTGCCGATGTTCGCGCCCGTGGCCTCGCCGAACTTCTGCGAGCCGCTGGCGGTCAGGAAGAACGTGATCGAGTGCGCGCCGAACTGGCCCTGGGTCGGGCGGGCGTTCTTCAGGTCGCGGCCGGTGATGACGGCCTGCTTGCGCACGACGTAGTACGACCGGTCGCGGCCGCCCGCCTCGGCCTTGGCCTCGACGAGCTTGAACTGCGGGGGGATCGTGCCCCCCGGAAACGCCGCCTTCAGGGCGGTCTTCGGACGAGGGCCCGCTCTCGACGAGGTTGAGCTCGAGGAATGCGGTGTTCTTGATGAGGTCCTTGACGCGCTTGGGGTCGTCGATTCCCGGCAGCTGCACGAGGATGCGGTCGGCGCCCTCGCGCGCGATCAGGGGCTCGGACACGCCGAACTCGTCGACGCGGTTGCGGATCGTCTCGACGGCCTGGGAGACGGCGTTGTCTTCCATCTGGCGGCGCGCCGGGTCCTTCAGCACGAAGGTCCACTTCCCGCCGGCAGTGCTGTAGTTCCAGTCGGGCAGGAAGCGCTTGACCGCCTCCTCGAGCTTCGTCGTGTCCGTCTGCGCCGTGACGGCGATCGAGAACGACGTGTCGGTCGGCAGCTCGACGGCGCCCAAGCCCGCGTCCTTCGTCTGGCCCTTCAGGGTCTCGACCGCGTCGTCGCGCTCGGCCTTGAGGGCGTCGGCCGTTTTGACCTGCAGCACGAGATGGATGCCCCCGCGCAGGTCGAGGCCGAGCTTGATGGCGCTCTTCATCGCGTCCTTGAGGCCCGGCTTGCCCGGCCCCGTCCAGTCCTTATTAGCGTGGGAGTACCCGGTCGCCACGTACCCGGCAATGGCGCCGAGCACGACGACGACGATCACGAGCACGCGCCAACGAAGCTTTTTGCCCAAATCCCCCTCCAAAAAGAACGCCGGAGTCTACAGGAACGGGTGCCGGGTTTCTAGTTTCGGGTTTGCGGGCCGCCCCCTGCCGAAATTCGAGACCCGGGACCCGAAACGCCGGGTTAACTCCCGGTCGTGATTGAGGTTGTCTCCGGCTCTCCCGCCAGGCCGCCGATCGCGCTGCGCAGCACCTTGATCTTCGTGTTGTCCGAGATCTGGAGGATCACGAAGCCGCGTTCTTCGTCGAGGGCCGTGATGCGGCCGAAGATGCCGCCGCCCGCGATCACCTCGTCGCCCTTCTTGAGCTTCGAGAGCATCTCCTGCGTCTTCTTCTGCTTCTTGCGCATCGGCGCGATGAGGAGGAAGTAGAAGATGACGAAGATCGCGATCATCGGGATCATTCCGCCGAGGGCGCCGAGGGGCGAGGCGGGAGCCGGGGCCGTCTGAAGCAGGTGCGTCAACATAGGCGGCGGATCATACAAGAAGAGGCGGCGCGCCGCATGCCCTTCAGGAGGCCGGCTTGGAGAACGGCAGCGGTTCCGCCCGGGCCGGCAGGGCCTTCCGGGCGGCCTCGACCCGGTCCCAGAAGGCGAGAAAGTTCTCGCCGAGGACCCCGCGGACCTCCTCCTCGGAATGGCCGCGCCGCAGCAGCTCCTCGGTCAGCTTCGGCAGCTTCGAGACGTCCTCGAGCCCGTTCGGCGGGTCCTCGATCCCGTCGAAATCCGTGCCGAGGCCGACCGCCTTCGGTCCGCCGACCTTCATCACACGCTCGATGTGGTCGACGGCCAGGGTCCAGTCGGCGTCCGGGTAGTGGAGGGTCGCCATCAGCGTATCGATCTCCGCCGCGAGCCGCTTCGGGTCGTCCTGGAATTGCGCCCGCACGGCGGCGAGCTTCGGCTGGAGCGCCGTCTTCGCCAGGACGTAGGCATCCACGGACTTCTGGTCGAGGAAGAGCGAGCTCACGTTGATCATCACGACGCCGCCGCCCGCGGCAATCGCCCTGATCTGGGCATCCGTGACGTTGCGCGGCAGGTTCGAGAGCGCGCGGCACGAGGAGTGCGATGCGAACACCGGCGCCTTCGACACCGCGATCGCGTCCGCCATCGTCTTGTCGCTGACGTGCGAGACGTCCACCATGATACCGAGCCGGTTCATCTCGAGGATCACCGCACGCCCGTGCTCCGTCAGCCCGTCGTGGACCGCAGACTTCTTCGGATCGTAGAGATCGGGCCCGAAGAACGAGCCCGACGAATCGGCCCAGTCGTTCGTGTTCGTGTGCGTCAGCGTCATGTAGCGCACGCCCAGCCGCTGGAAGGACGACAGCGCGCCGAGCGAGTTCTCGATGGCGTGACCGCCCTCGATCCCGATGAGGACCGCGATCTTCCCGTCCTTCTTCGCCTGCCGGATCCCGGCCACGGAGTCGGCGAAGACCAGGTCCTTCGGGTGCGCCTCGACGAGGCGGTGGATGAGGTCGATGAACTCGAGGGCCTTCTTCGCCGAGCCTCCCGTCTTCGCGAAGTCGGCGCTGACGTACGCCGCGAGGAAGGCGCCCGTCATGCCCCCTTCGCGCCACCGCGGGATGTCGATGTGGCCGGTCTTGCCGCGCAGCGAGAGGTCCACCCATTCCTTCTGGAGCTGCTCGGGCACGTCCTCGTGCGTGTCCACGACGATCGCGCTCTTCTGCAGGGCGAGGGCGCGCGTGTGGAGATCCTGCGCCGAAACGATCGCGGCAACGGCAAGCAGCGCCAGGACCAGGGCCGGCTTTTTCATGGAGGAAAGGCTATAACAGGCGCATGACCCACACCGCGCGTTTCGAACCGCTCGCCTTTGATCGCCTGCCGCCGAAGACGATGCTCGCGCGCTCCGAGGAGTTCCTCTCCCGCATCGCTTCGCGGCGCACCGTACGCGAGTTCTCGCCCGAGCCCGTCGCCTTCGCGCTCGTCGAGAACGCGATTCGCGCCGCGGCGCTGGCCCCCTCGGGCGCCAATCGGCAGCCGTGGCGGTTCGTCGTCGTTTCGGATCCCGAGATCAAGCACCAGATCCGCGCGGCCGCGGAAGCGGAGGAAAAGGCCAGCTACGAGAGGCGAATGCCGGAAGAATGGCTCGAGGCGCTCGCTCCGCTCGGCACCGACTGGCACAAGCCTTTCCTCGAGCTTGCGCCCTACCTCGTCGTCGTCTTTCGCATGGATTTCGAGCCGATCGCCGCCACGGGAGGGGTCGACGACGGCACCGCGCGGAAGCAGAAGAACTACTACGCCGCCGAGTCCGTCGGCATCGCCTGCGGTTTCCTCCTGGCCGCTCTCCACCTTTCGGGACTCGCGACGCTCACGCACACGCCCTCGCCCATGGGATTCCTGAATCGCGTCCTGGACCGGCCCCCGCACGAGAAGCCGTACCTGCTGATCCCCGTCGGCTATCCGGCCGACGGCGCACGGGTCCCGGTCATCGTCAAGAAACCGCTCGGCGACGTCCTCATCGTCCGGTGAGGGCGAAGGGCCGGGACCTCGACTAGGGCTCAGGACAGGGCGCGCCGGCCGCGACCCACGTCTTGAACTTCGCGACGAACTCGGCGTGCGGCACCGGCACTGCGTCGCGACCGGCGCCGGGGCTCCAGCCCCAGAGCACGAGGGCGTCGCTGTCGACGTGCTTCGTCAGGGCCGCGAGGTCCTTGCCGCCGTTGCGGGTCGTGTCCTTCAGGCCGCGGCACAGCTCGCCGCTCGAGAGGCCGATGAAGACCATCTTGTGCTCGGCGGGCGGCAGGCGCCAGCCGGGCGCTCCCGGCGGCACGCGCGGGCCGTAGCTCGCGGGCGGATTCTCGGTGCCGTGGCAGGTCGCGCACTTCAAGCCCGCGGCGCCGAAACCGTCGGAACCGCGCTGCACTCCCATGGCGTGCGTCAGGCCCGCGTCGAACTGGAGCGGCGCGTCGCCGGGGATGTGGCAGTTCTGGCAGCGCGGGTTCTGCAGGACCGCCTTGACCGTCTCGAAGGCCGCCAGGCCGTCCTTCTCCGAGGCCGGCGGCGGCGGCCCGGACCACGCCGCGGCCACGAGCGCGAACGCGGCCGCGGCAAGCGCGGGCACGAGGGCCGCCCGCTTCACGCCAGCCTCAGCGGGAGCCGCCGCAGCCGTTGGCCGGTCGCGGCGAAGACGGCGTTGGCCACGGCCGGCGCGGTCGGCGGGAGGCCCGGCTCGCCGACGCCGCCCGATTTCTCGGAGCTCGCGACGACGTGCACCTCGATCTTCGGCATCTCGTTCATGCGCAGCACGGGATAGTCGTCGAAGTTGCCCTGCTGGACGCGGCCGTCCCGGAGCGTGATCTCGCCATGGAGCGCGGCCGTCAGGCCGTAGGCAATGGCCGACTGGATCTGCGCCTCCACGCCCGTGGGATTGATGCAGATGCCGCAGTCGATCGCGGCGACCACGCGGTGCACGCGGATCCTGCCCTTTTCCACCGAGACGTCCGCGACCTGCGCCACGTAGCTCTCGAACGAATGGTGCACCGCGACGCCGCGGAACTGGCCCTTCGGCGGCGGGGCCCCGGCCTTCTCGACGGCGAGCTCGAGCGCTCCGAGATGCCGGGGCGAGCTTTTCAGCAGCGTGCGCCGATAGTCAACCGGATCCTGCCCCGCCGCGGCCGCGAGCGCATCGACCATCGTCTCCATGACGAACGCCGTGTGCGAATGTCCCACCGAACGCCACCAGAGGACCGGCACCGCCGACTTCGTCGTGTGCAATCCCACGAAGTGGTGCGGCGTCCCGGCCACGTACGGCGAATCCGCGACGCCCTCGACCGAGGCCTCGTCGATCCCGTCCTTGATCATCATCGCGAACGGAGTGCCGTCCAGGATGGACTGGCCGACGATCTGCTGGCGCCAGGCCGCCGGCATGCCATCCGGCCCGAGCCCGACGGCGAGCCTGTGCGCCCACATCGGCCGGTAGTAGCCGCCGCGCATGTCGTCCTCGCGCGTCCAGACGACCTTGACCGGCACGCCCGCGGCCCTGGCCACGTGAACGGCCTCGGCCACGAAGTCGTTCACCGGGTTGGCGCGCCGGCCGAAGCCGCCGCCGAGAAACGTCGTGTGGATCCTGACCTGCTCGGGCTTCAGGCCCGCGATCCGGGCCGCGGCGCCCTGGTCGCCCGTCTGGAACTGCGTGCCCGTCCACACGTCGCAGGAGTCCGGTCCGATCGACACGGCGCAGTTCATCGGCTCCATCGGCGCGTGCGCGAGAAAGGGAAACTCGTATTCGGCCTCGACCGTGGTCTTTGCGGCCCCGAGCGCCGTGTTCACGTCGCCCGCCGCCGCGGCCTTCATTCCATCCTTCATGGCGAGCGCCCGGTACTGCTCCCGGAGCTTCGGCGTGTCCAGCCCGGCGCCGGCACCGAGATCCCAGTCGACTTCGAGCGCCTCGCGCCCGAGCTTGGCCGCCCAGAAGTGGTCCGCCACGACGGCCACGCCCGAGGGCACTTGCACGACCGCGCGCACGCCCGGGACCGCTTTCGCTTTTTCGGCGCGAAACGCCCTGACCTTGCCTCCGAAGACGGGCGAGCGCGCGATCAGGGCCGTCTTCATTCCGGGCATCTGCACGTCGATCGCAAACTGCGCCCGGCCCGTCACCTTCTGCGGAGAGTCGAGGCGCCGGGTCGACTTGCCCAGGATCTTCCAGTCCTTCCGGTCCTTCAGCGCCACGGCCGGCGGCTTCTGCTCCCGGGCGGCAGTGGCGAGCGATCCGAAGGAGGCCTTGTGCGCGCCGGAAACGACGAAGCCGTTCTCGGCGCGGCAGGAGGCCGGCGAGACCTTCCACTGCGCCGCGGCCGCGGCCACCAGCATCTCGCGCGCCATGGCGCCGACCTGGCGGTAACGGTCGAGCTCCGAGTAAGTGGTGCTCGAGCCGCCGGTCATCTGCATGCCGTAGTCCGGGTGCGCGTAGACGGGGGCAGCCGGCGCGGTCTCGACGCGGATCTTGGACCAGTCGCAGCCGAGCTCCTCGGCGACCATCATCGGCAGGGTCGTCCAGATCCCCTGGCCCATCTCGGAGTGGGCGAGCAGCACCGTCACGGTGTCGTCCTCGCCGATCCGCAGGAATGCGTCGGGCGGCGGCAGCGGTTTCGCGGCGCCCGCCGCCGCCTGGAGGGCGAAGACCCTTCCCTTCGGCGCGAGCGTGAATCCGATCACCAGGCCGGCCGACGTCTTCAGGAACCGGCGCCGCGAGTGCCCCTCGTGCGCGCTCACGCCTTGCCTCCCTGCGCCGTCATCGTCGCGGCCAGGTGAACGGCTTCTCGGATGCGCTGGTAGGTCCCGCAGCGGCAGAGGCTCGCCGAAAGGGCGCCGTCGATCTCGGCGTCGGTCGGCTTCGGCGCCTCCGCGAGCAGGGCGACCGCCGCCATGATCTGGCCCGGCTGGCAGTAGCCGCACTGCACGACGTCCGCCTCGATCCACGCGCGTTGCACGGGATGGAGCCCGCCGCCGTCGGCCGACAGGCCCTCGATCGTCGTCACCTTGCGGGCGCCGACCTCCGAGACCGGCAGCACGCACGAGCGCACCGCCTCGCCGTTCACGTGCACCGTGCATGCGCCGCACTGCGCCATGCCGCAGCCATACTTCGTGCCGGTCAGACCCATCAGGTCGCGCAGCACCCAGAGCAGCGGCATGTCGGGCGGCGCCGCGACCTCGTGGGCCTTGCCGTTGACGTTCAATTTCACGGGAGTTCCCCCTGCTTCGATACTAGCAAGTAGCCAGGAACCCCCAAAGGAGGATTCAAGCTCCTTCCGGCAACTTCTCTTCGGTCGGCGCCGCCAGCGCGGCGAGCGTTCCGGTCACGATCGACGCGCGGATGCGCCGCATCCAGGCGAGGTAGAAAAAGACGTTGTGCATCGACAGCAGCATCGGAGCGGAGAAGTCCTTCAGCACGAAGAGATTCCGCAGGTAGGCCCGGCTGTGCCGCCGGCAGACCGGGCACGCGCACTCGGCGTCGAGCGGCGCGAGGTCCTCCTTGAAGCGCTCGTGCTTGATCGCGATCTCGCCCCGCGAGGTGTAGACGTGGCCCATCCGGCCGTTGCGCGTCGGCAGTACGCAGTCGAAGAGATCGACGCCCGCGCGCACCGAGGCGAGCAGGTCGGCCGGCGTGCCCACGCCCATCAGGTACCGCGGCCTGGCGATCGGCAGCAGCGCGACCGAGAACTCGGTCACGCCGCGGATGGCGTCCTTGGACTCCCCCACCGCCACGCCGCCGATCGCGTACCCCGGAAAATCGAGGTCGATCAGCGGCCCCGCGTTCTGCCGGCGCAGATCCTCGTGGGTCCCGCCCTGGAGGATGCCGAAGAGAAGCCCGGGACCGGCGTACGCCCGCTTCGACCGCTCGGCCCAGGCGAGGGTCAGACGGCAGGCCTCCTCGACCTCCCGGCGCTCGGCCGGAAATGGCGGGCAGACGTCGAGCGCCATTGCGATGTCCACGCCGAAGCCCGACTGCAGCTCCATCGCGCGCTCGGGCGTCAGGAAGTGCTTCGTGCCGTCCTCGGGCGTCCGGAACTCGACGCCCTCCTCGAGGATCCGCCGGCGCGCGGCGAGGCTCATGACCTGGAAGCCGCCGGAGTCGGTCAGGATCGCGCGCGGCCAGCCCATGAACCGGTGGAGCCCGCCGGCCCGCAGGATGAGCTCGAGACCGGGCCGCGTCATCAGGTGGTACGTGTTGGCCAGCACGACGCGGCAGTCCCAGGCGTCGGACTCGAGCCAGTCGAAGGCGACGCCCTTCAATGCGCCGCGCGTGCCGACGGGCATGAAGCACGGCGTCTCGATCCGGGCGTGATTCGTCGCGAGCCGCCCTCGCCGGGCCGACGAGGCGGGATCTCGCGCGAGGATCTCGAACATCTTCGCGAGAGCCGGAGCTCCTAGAAGTGCACCTTCACGTCGGCTGCCCCGCCGAGGGCCTCGCGGCTGGAATTCTTGTAGTTGAATCCGCCGGTCGGGCCCCAGGTGACCGCGACGTCCACCGAGACGATCGGGATCCCGAAGCCGAGGCCGAGCGAGTACGCCCAGGTCGGGTTCGGCGACGCGAAGTCGTAGGTGGCGCCGCCGCGGAAGGCGAAGAGCGGGATCTTCACTTCGGCGCCGAGCGACACCTGCTGGCTCTTGGCTCCCGGCGCCAGCGTGTCGCTCTTGATGAAGTCTCCGTCGACCGCGAGCGTCAGGAAGGAGAGCACGTCGACGGCCACTCCGCCCCGGACCTGGCGCGGCAGCGGCACGGTTCCGGGGCTGCCCGCCACGCTGGCGACCGCGAACTCCGGCTGGTTGAGCGCGAGCCCGGACACGCCGAATTTGACGATGCCGAGGTTCAATCGCGCGCCCAGGTCGAACGTGAACTTGTTCGTCGTCGTGGCGTTCTGGTCGAACGCATCGTTGATCAGATCCGAGAGGTCCTGGCCTTTGCACGTGCTGTCGAAGACCGTGCAGCGCCCGAAGTAGGTCACGCCCGAAACGAACCGCCCGGCGCCGCCGACCTCGAGCGCGCCTCCGAGGAAACCGTGCCCGTAGGCCACGCGCACTTCGCGGGCCGACAGGCCCGCCAGGTAGAGGCCGGTGTCATTGTGCGCGAGCCCGTTGTCGGGTCCGCCGCCGGGAACGATGTGCTCGAGATCGATCCTGGGGTAGATCCCGGCGTAGGGTACGGTGCCGACCGAGACCGAGAAGCCCTGATAAGAGGCGACGATGCCGCCGACGCCCGAGAACACGACGCTCGTGCCGGGCCGGGCCAGGTTCGCGATCCCGCCGAGGACGACCGGGACGAGTTCCGGCCGGTCCCCCGCGGCGATCTGGTCGAACGGGAGGTTGCCGAGCGTCGTCAGGGTGCCCACGAGGTTGTTGCGGTTCTGCGCGACGCCGCTGGCCAGGACCTCGAAGTTCCAACCCTTCAGCCCGGCCAGGGCCGCCGGATTCACCCAGGCCGCCGACGCGTCGTCGACCGCCGCGACCGCTGCGCCGCCCATGCCGATGGCCCGGGCTCCGGCCGACGGGAACTGCGCTTTCAGGGGCGCGACGGCGGCGAGAAAAAGGGATCCGAAGAGCAGAAAACGCGAGCGAATCGACCGGGTGCTCATGCGCCCGAGACTAACATGCGCTCCCGGTTGACCCTTGAATACACGCGTGCTAGGTTTGGCCGCCTTTCGAGGAGTCAATGCCGGATCTCGGAAAAAAGTACGAGTGCTTCCACTGCCACACGAAGTTTTACAACCTCGGCAAGCCGGACCCCATTTGTCCGAAGTGTGGCGCGAACCAGAAGAACGCGAAAGCGGACGACGCTCCGCCGCCCGCACCGCGTCCGCCGCGCCGCTCGGCGATGCTCGAGACGATCCCCGACGAGAACCCGCCGGAGTTCGGTGAGGAAGCGCCCGCCGAGCCCGAGGAGAGCGACCTCGACGACGACGAGCTCGAGGAAGGCGAAGAGCCGCGCGAGAAGGACGACGAGGAAGAAGAGTACTAGGCCCGCGGCTTCCGCCGGCAAGCTCGCCTACCTCTGCCTCGGGTCCAACCGCGGCAACCGCCGCGCCCACATCGAGAATGCGCTCTCGGCAATCGCTCGCGTCGCGCCCGTCGTCGCCGTCTCTTCCTTCTACCGGACCGACCCGGTCGGCTTCACCGACCAGCGCGCCTTCTGGAACGCGGCGGCCGCGATCCGATGGAGGGGCACGGCCGGCCAGCTGCTGAGCGCGGCGCAATCCGTCGAGCGCCGCGTGGGCCGCACGCCCAGCTTCGTGAACGGCCCCCGCGAAATCGACGTGGACATCCTGGACCTGGGGGGAATCACGCGGTCGGCGGACCCGATCCTGCCCCACCCGCGCCTGTCCACCCGGCGCTTCGTGCTGGCTCCGCTCGCGGAGATCGCGCCCGGCTGGAAGGACCCCGCGTCCGGCCTGACGGCGGCCGAGCTGCTGCGGCGCCTGCCGCCGCGGCCGCGGGCTACGAAGCTTTCTTCCAGGCCTCGAGGTTCTGGCGCGCCAGCTCCTGCATCGAAAGCTCCTCGACGAGGCGCTGCGGCGAAGGCGCGTCGGAGACGAGCGCCTCTTCGAGCGCCACGGCCTCGGCCTCGTCCTTCGCGTCCCCGCCGTGGTGGAGGGCGTCGGCGAGGAAGTGCCGGTTAGAGAAGTTGCGCGGCGCGACCTTCATCGCCAGCCGGAGGTACTTGAGCGCCTCGTCCCGCGAGACCCACCCGGTGATGAACGGGATCCACGGCGCCTGGTCGTTCAGGCGGCCGACGACGCGGTAGCCTCCGCCGTCCTCGAATTCGGGATCGATGCCGATGACGGTCAGGCCGTAGCTGCGGATCTTGTCCGCGGCGCCCATGCGGACGGCTTCGAGCTTGCCCTGCGTGATCGCCCACTGGCCCCAGCACGCCGCGGCCCAGAAGTACGCCGGCGCCGAGTCCGAGCGGTCCTTCAGGGCGCCCGCGAGCGTCTCCGGTCCGAACTCGAGGATCCCCTTGATGCCCTTGTCCTCGAGGCTCTTCTCCAGGATCGCGACCGCCTCGTCGCCGACCCGTTTCGCCTTTTCGAAGACTGCCTTCTTGGAATCGTCGTCGAGGCCCGTGAAGTTGCCCTTGAAGTAGAAGGCCCGCATCAGCTTCCACCGGGCCTCGACGGAGTTCGGATCGCGCGACGCGGCCGCCTCGTACCCGGCGATCGCCGAGTTGATCGGGCCGGTGCTCGCCCGCGCTCCCACGCGGCCCTCCTGGCGCCGCAGATACATCCGGTCCGCCTCGGCGATGAGCGAATTGGACGAGAGCCGGCCCGGCGCCTGGGAACGGTCCGACAGGGTCGGTCCCGTGGACTGCTGGGCGCGGGCAAAGGCGGCGCACGAGGCGGCGAGGAAGGCGCAGCGAAGAACCCGTTTCACGACACCAGTCTATACGCGGCGCGCCCGCGCTAGACTCGCGAACCGGAGGCCCCATGACCGAAGAGAAAGCCGCGGCGGTGAAGGTCACGATCGACGAGGCGACGGCCGAAGGCCACTACGCCAATTTCGCAAACATCCTGCACAACCCGACCGAATTCGTCCTCGATTTCGGACGCGTGGTCCCGGGGCGACCGGACGTCAAGGTGGTCAGCCGCGTTCTCACGACGCCGTACCACGCGCGGCAGCTCCTGAAGGCGCTCCAGCAGAACATCGAGCTCTACGAGCGCAACTACGGGCCGATCCGCTCGGACTTCCAGGCGCCGCAGCTCGTCGCCACGGACACGCCGACGAATTAGGGGGTCAGGTCTGAAATCTTCGGAGTTTGGACCCGGCTCCGGATGACTCCTCCGCCCAGGACCACCTCGCCCTCGTAGAACACGCACGACTGGCCCGGCGTGACGGCGCGGACGGGCGCGTCGAACACGATGCGTGCGGCGTCGGCCGGCCCCGGGTAGACCGTGGCCGGGACTTCCTCGGCGCGGTGGCGCACGCGGGCGGCCACGCGCAGCGGCCCGGCCGGAGCACCGGCGAAGAAGCGGGCGCCCTCGAGCACCGCCTCGGACGCGTCGAGCTCGCGGCCCCGGCCGACGACGACGCGGTTGGCGGCCGCATCCACAGAGAGCACGTAGAGACGTTCCGAGGCCGCGACGCCGATCCCGCGGCGCTGGCCGATGGTGAACCGGTAGTGGCCGGCGTGCGTGCCGAGGGAAGCGCCGGAGGAATCCTCGAGGGGGCCTTCGGCCGGAGCCGCTCCCAGGCCGAGCGACGCCGCGTGCGCCGCGACGAACTCGCCCGCACGCGTTCCCGGCGGGACGAAGCAGATCTCCTGGCTCTCCTGCTTGTCGGCCGTCGGGAGGCCGGCACGCCGCGCATGCGCGCGCACCTCGGCCTTCGTCAGCGATCCGACCGGGAAACGCGCCGCCGCCAGCTGCTCCGGCGTCAGGTCGTAGAGGAAGTAGGACTGGTCCTTGCCGGCGTCGAGCCCCTTCTTGAGAACCGCGCGTCCCGAGGGACCCGTCTCCGAGCGCACGTAATGCCCCGTCGCGATCGTCTCGCAGCCGAACGCGCGGGCGCGGTCCCAGAGGGTCGCGAATTTCACCTTCGCGTTGCACGACGAGCACGGGATCGGGGTCTCGCCGCCGAGGTACGCGGCGACGAACGGCCGGACGACGTCGCGCCGGAACTCCTCCTCGAGGTTGAGCACGTAGTGCCGGATCCCGAGGGCCCAGGCCACGCGCCGCGCGTCGGAGAGGTCGTCGAGCGTGCAGCAGCGCCCGGTGCGGCCGGCCTCCGACGAGTGGTCCCAGAGCTGCATCGAGAGGCCCACGACCTCGTGCCCCGCCTCCTTGAGCAGGAGGGCGGCCACGGAGGAGTCGACCCCTCCGGACATGGCGACGGCGATGCGCATGGGGCTGTAGCCTAACCGAGCCGCCGGGCTAGTGGACCGGGGTCACGATCAACATGAGCGTCGATCCGCCCACGGTGAACTCCCCCTGGTTCTCGAGTGGCGCTTCCGCGACCGACCGGTCGCCCACCTGGACCCCGTTCGCGGAGTCGAGGTCGATCACCGTGACGCGCTCGCCCGCGACCTCGACGGCCGCGTGCTGGCGGGAGATCTCGGGGTCGTCGAGCGCGAGATCCACGCCTTCCCGGCCGATGACGGTGCGCGGCTTCTCGATCAGGAACATGCGCCCGGCGTCGGGCCCGGCGATGACGGCAAGTGAGAGCTTCACGTCCTGCGGCAGCTCCAGCTTGACGGCCGGAGGGCCCGAGGACGGTTCACGCCGCGGCGGACGCTGCGCCCCCTGGCCGGAACGCCGGATCGCGGTCTCATCGGGCGGCAGGCGCGGACGCACCGCCGGCTGCGCCTCGAAGGCGCGCGTGTTCACGACCTCGAAGATGGCGCGGCACTTCGAGCACCGCAGCTTCTTCGCCGCCTTGCCGCCGAAGCGCGCCTCGTCGTACTGGAACTTCGCGTGGCACTGGTCGCATTCGACGATCACGGCCGGCCTCCCGTGACGGAAGCGCCCGCCAGCGCCCGGCCCTCCGGCGCCGATGCGGCGCGCACGTCCTTGACGACGGCCGGCAGCAGTTCGAGGACGCGCGCGATCTCGGCCTCGGTGGTCTCGCGCGACAACGAGAAGCGGGCGACGCTCTTCGCCTCGTCGCGCGAGAGCCCGAGCGCGAGCAGCGCCGGCGACGGCGCGAGCGTGCCGCTCGAGCAGGCGCTGCCGACCGACACCGCGACGCCTTCGAGGTCGAGCCGGATCAGGAGGGCTTCGCCCGATGCTCCGGAAAACGCCACGGCCGCCGTGTTCGGCAGCCGCTCCATGCCGGCACCGACGACGCGCGTCCCGGCAATGCGCTCGAGGATGCCGCGCTCGAGACGGTCGCGCAGCCGAGCGATCGAGGGCAAATCCTCCGCCTGCCGCCGGGCGGCCAGACTCGCCGCCATGCCGAAGCCCACGATCGCCGGCGTGTTTTCGGTGCCCGCCCGCAGCTTCTTTTCCTGGCCGCCGCCGGGCGTGTGCGCCTGGAGCGCGACGCCGCGGCGCACGAAGAGCGCGCCGGCGCCCTTGGGGCCGTGCAGCTTGTGCGCCGAGATCGTGACGAGGTCCGCGCCGAAGGCGTTGCCGCCGCGCGGCTGCCGTCCCGCGGCCTGGACCGCGTCGGTGTGGAAGAGGATGCCGCGCCGCCGCAACTCTTCCGCGAGCTCGGCGACCGGGAAGATGCCGCCGTACTCGTTGTTGGCCGCCATGATCGAAACGAGCAGAGTGCCGGGCGTCGCCGCCGCGAGAACGCGCCCGGGGTCGAGCGCCCCCGAGGATTCCGGGTCCACCGTGACGAGCTCGCACTGTCCGCTCGCGAAAAGCCGCGCGGCCGGCTCGCGCACCGACGGGTGCTCCGCGCCGGAGATCACGAGGCGGCCGCGCCGTCCGGCGACCGCGCCGAAGATCGCCATCGCGTTGGACTCGGTGCCCCCGGACGTCAGGAAGACCTCGCCTCCCGCGGCGCCGATCAGCGACCCGATGGCATCCCGCGCCCCCTCGATGGCGCGGCGGGCCCTCTGGCCCTCGGCGTGGACGGAGGACGGATTTCCGAACATTTCGGCCGCATCCGCCATCGCGGCAAGGACCTCGGGGTCTGGTCGCGTCGAGGCGTTGTTGTCGAGGTAAATCATGCGTTCAGATTCCCGGAGCGGACTTCAAATTATCGCTCCTCCGCGAGGCGCTAAGTAAAACAATCTTCAAGGAATACCCGTACCGATAGCGGGAGTTAACATCGACAGTCCGATGAAGACGCGACGCATCGGGACGCTCGTCTTCGCGGCCACGCTCGGGTTGTACGGGCCTGCTGCCGCTCGGTCCACCTTGGGCGCTCCTCCGGAGCCGGAGCCCACGCCGGACGCGGCAGCGGTCGTGCCGGAGCCCGCCCCCGCGCCGACTCCCGCCGCGGTGGAGCCCCCGGCGCAGGCCCAGGCACAGCCGGCGACCCCCGCTCCGCGGCACCTGACCGAGCTGAGCAAGAAGGAGATGGCCCAGCGCATCAAGGCCCTCCCCGAGGAAGAGCGCCAGTGGCTCGAGGTCTACGTCGCGCCGATCATCCTGCCCGAGGAGAAGAACCTCTTCGTGCAGCTGACCGAGCCGCACCAGCGCGAGATCTTCAAGGAGGATTTCTGGAAGCGGCGCGAGCAGCAGGGGCTCACCCCGCCCCTCGGTCCCGGGTACCGGAACCGCTACGAGGGATTCCGCGAAGCCGCCGAGACGACGTACGGGGGGATCAACAGCGACACCGGAAAACTGGTGGTCCTCCGCGGCGAGCCGGCGGGCATCCAGGAGTTCTCCGACTGCAACAACGTCTTCCGCGACATCGCGGTCTGGACCTACGCGGTCGCATCGACGTCGGGCTTTCACCGCGATCTCCAGTACCTCTTCTATCGCCCGAGCACGAGCTCCGGCCCGTGGAAGCTCTGGCTCCCGATGTTCCCGGACAAGGAGCTGTTGCTGCCCTCCTCCTGCCTGAACACGATTGCGGAAGCCTGCCGGCAAGCGGGCACCCCCGGCACGCCCTCCAACGACACGTTCTGCCCGAGAAACTCCGTGCCGCAGACCTGCGACGCCGCCTGCGCGATCGTGCGCATCGTGCAGAGCATCCGCCTGAGCGGCGATGGTCCCGTCCTCGCCGGAATTTCCGAGCCGCCGAAGGTCAACGTGGAGGGCATCGAGAAGCTGGCCGAGCGGTTCCCAACGGTCGGCGACGCCGCGGCCAAGCCGCTCACGGTCGAAGGCCCGTCGGGCCCGACGGCGCCGGCAGCCGGCACGGCGGTCGTTCCCGCCTCCCCTTCCGCCAAGGTCACCGACAAGACGACCGCGGGCCCGGCTCCGACCCACCGCAAGCTCTCGAACAAGGAGATCCGCCAGCTGACGGCGGCGCTCCCGCAGAAATACCGGGACTTCCTGAACCTCGTCGAGATCATCATCACGCCCGAAGAGCGCGAGATCTTTCTCGAGATCCAGCAGGACTACCAGCGCGACAAGTTCATCGACGCCTTCTGGAAGCGCCGCACGATCGACGCGCAGGGGATCCGCACCGACTACCGCGCCGTGTACACGCGCCGCGTCGAGCAGGCGATCGAGCAGTTCCACGACCTCCACAACGACCGCTCCAAGATGTTCGTCATCAACGGGCCGCCGGATGCGGTCGTCGTGATCGACTGCCAGGACATCTACGTGCCGATGCAGATCTGGTACTACGAGCGCCTCGAGGTCATGAAGTCCAAGGCGTACCTCATCTTCTACGCGCCGTACGGATCGCCTCCGTACAAGCTCTGGCTGCCGATCGACGGGCGCGGCGTCCTGCTCGTGGGCGTCGGCTCGCAGGCGACGGCCGCGCGGCCGGTCGACGTCCAGCGCTGCTTCGAGTGGCGCAGCGTCGAGCAGGCGATCCAGTACACAACGGCGCTCCTCGGCGGCGGCGCCTTCGGCCTGCAGGCGCAGGGCCAGATGTTCCAGCCCCCCGTGGTCGAGACGGAGGGCGTCGACCAGATCCTCTCGATGACGACGGACCTTCACGACGGGGCGGCCGACCTCGCCGTCGGCAAGCTCGTGCGCTTCCCCGACATGCGCGCGAACAAGATGGGCATGGACCTGTCGCTGCTCGTGCCGAAGGCGGAGCTGAAGCCGCGCGCTCTCGGCGAGGAGAGCTTCTACAACGTGGACGTCATCGGCGAGATCGTCAAGGACGACCGGCTGATCGACAACTTCAAGTACCGCTTCGACATCCCGACCGGCGAGATCGGCGGGGAAAAGATCCCGCTGACCGTGCGGCGCTACCTCTACCCCGGCTCGTACAAGCTCGTCCTGAAGATCTCCGACGGCAACCAGAACGCCGAGGGACGGCTCGCCGAGTCGCTGGTGGTCCCCGAGCAGCCCGACGCGCCGCCGCCCGAGCTCGCGGCCGCCCGCGCGGACGGCAAGGCCGCGGTCGGCAGGATGAAGGACGAGGGTCTGCTGCCGTCGATGGTCACGATCCAGCCGATCGCCAAGGAAATCGTGACCGGGCTGCAGCGGTTCGAGACGCGGGTCGCGGACGGCGTCAAGTCGGTGGACTTCTTCCTGAACGGGTCCAAGGTCATGACCCGCAGCCGCGCGCCGTTCGACGCGGACCTGAACCTCGGGCCGCTGCCCCGCAAGCAGACGATCAAGGTGGTCGCGTACGGCCCGACGGGCCGCACGGTCGGCGAGGACGAGTACACCGTCAACGAGGGCCGCGAGGTCTTCCGCATTCGGATCCTCGCGCCCGATAAGGGAACGAAGGTCTCGGGCCCCACGAAGGTGGTCGCCGCCGTGGCCGTCCCGGAAGGAAAGACGCTCCAGAAGATGGAGTTCTACTCGAACGAGACCCGGGTCGCCACGCTCTACCAGGCGCCGTACGAGCAGACCGTCAACGTGAAGGATTCGAAGGCGCTCGGCTACATCCGCGTCGTCGGCACGCTCGAGGACGGGACGGTCTCCGAGGACCTGCGCTACGTCAACGCGCCGGCCTTCGTGTCGGAAGTCACCGTGGATGCCGTCGAGCTCTACACGACCGTGCTCGACAAGGGCCGGCCGGTCAACTACCTGCAGGCCTCGAACTTCAAAGTCTTCGAGGACGGCGTGCTGCAGCAGGTGCAGGGCTTCGAGTACGTCAAGAACCTGCCCATCTCGGTGGGCCTCCTGATCGACACGTCCGCGTCCATGCTCGAGTCCCTGCCGGAAGCCCAGCAGGCCGCCCTGAAGTTCCTCGACTACACGATCGGCGAGAAGGACCGCGCGTTCCTCGTCTCGTTCGACAACGAGCCGTACCTGCTTTCCAAGCTCACGGGCCGGAAAGACAAGCTCACGCGGGCCTTCGCGGGCCTGCGCGCCGAGGGCTCGACGGCGCTCTACGACGCCGTCATCTACGGGCTCTACCAGTTCACGGGCATAAAGGGAAAGAAGGCGCTCGTCATCCTGACCGACGGCAAGGACACGGCCTCGAAGTTCGACTACGACACGCTCGTCGAGTACGTCAAGAAGTCCGGCCTCGCGATCTATGCCATCGGCCTGAAGATCTCGGGCACCGACCTCGAGGTCAAGTACAAGCTGAACAAGATCGCCACGGCGACGGGGGGCCAGACCTTCTACATCGACTCGGCCAAGAACCTCGAGGGCGTCTACCGCCAGATCAACGACGACCTGCGCAGCCAGTACCTGCTGACGTACTACTCGTCCAACAACGAGGCCCGGGACAAGTGGCGCAAGATCGAGATCAAGGTCGAGCCCACGAACCTGTCCGCGCGGACGATCAGCGGGTATTATCCCTAGCCCCTGACGACCTTAATCCTCGCCTCCGCCTCCCCACGCCGCGCCGAGATCCTGCGGTCGCTCGGTATTCCGTTCACGGTCGCGCCGACCGACGTCCCCGAGCAGCCGCGGCCGGGCGAGACCGCCGAGACGACGGCGCGCCGCCTCGCGCGCGAGAAGGCCGCGCGCGCCGCCGCGCTCCGTCCCGGAGCCTGGGTGCTCGCGGCCGACACGCTGGTGTTCCTCGAAGGGGAGACGCTCGGCAAGCCGCGCGACGACGCCGAGGCGGCCGCGATGCTCGGACGCCTCGCCGGCCGCGAGCACGGCGTCGTGACCGCCGTCCACCTGCGGCGCGGCGACGGTCCCGGGCGCGGCATCGCCGAGACGAGCCGCGTGCGGTTCGGTCCCATGAGCGCGGACGAGATCCGCTGGTACGTCTCGACGGGCGAGCCGCGCGACAAGGCCGGCGCCTACGGGGTGCAGGGGCTCGGGGCCCGGTTCATCGAAGAGGTCCGCGGGTCCTTCACCAACGTGATGGGGCTGCCCGCGCGGGCCGTCTACCTGCTGCTCAGGAACGCACCGGACCCCGCTCTCGCGCTTCTCGCTCTTTCTTCCGGCTGAGCTTTCGCTCGTACATGCGCGCGTCCGCCTCGGCGAGCGTGCGCGGGAACTCGGCCTTGGGCCGGTGGGTGGCCCAACCGACCGAGAGCGTGGGCTGCAGGTGCTCGGCCCCCGGAATGTGCGGCAGGTTGCGGCCGAGCTCCTCGGCCTTCTGCGCCGCCGACGCCTCGTCGGCCTGCGTGAGCAGCACGAGGAACTCGTCGCCCCCCCAGCGGAAGACGAGGTCGGACTCACGCACGCACGCGGTCAGGAAATTGGCCACGAACTGCAGCACCTCGTCGCCCACCTGGTGGCCCCGGATGTCGTTGATCTGCTTGAACCGGTCCACGTCGATCAGGAGCACCGAGAGCGCGAACCCGTGCCGGCGCGACGCCGCGAGCTCGCGCCGGATCACGTCGTTGAAGTAGTGGCGGTTGTAGAGCCCCGTGAGGCGGTCGCGGATCCCCATCTCCTTGACCTGGGTATCGGATTCGACCAGGCGCGCCATCTCGCGCTGGAGCTCGTCCTGGCTGGCCTCGAAGAGCAGGATGATGATGCCGACGCCGACCGTCATCTCGAGGAACATCTCGAAAAACTGACCGTAGGCGTAGGGCTTCGGCAGCCCCCCGAAGCCGTAGTACAGCTTCGCCCAACCGACCGCCGCGCGCTCGGCCCCCCAGAGGAAGAACGAGCTCGAGAGCAGGACGCGCCCGCCGGCCGAGCCGGGTGTGCGGGCGAACGCGACGGCCGTGACCAGGTAGGCCGCCGCCCGCACGAACGAGATGTAGGCGTCGGGCGCGCCCGTACCCGAGAACCACCAGGCCAGGCCGAGGATCGGAAGGATCCAGAGCATCTCGACCGGGCGCGAGGAGCTGCGCTCGCGCCGGAAGCGGGACACGCCCCGCAGCAGGAAGAACACGTGGGCGAGCAGCGCGAGGTTCAGGCAGAAGAGCGGGACCTTGAGCGAGTCCGGTCCGCCGCCGGACTCGAACAGGAATCCCTGCACGCCGATGCCGGCCAGGAAGAAGCCCCATGAGGCGATCCAGTCGAGGAACGCCGGCCGGCGGAACTTCCGATAGAGGAGCAGGAAGACGACGAACAGCAGGATCGTGCCTGCGGCCTGGACCAGCAGCGGTAGGTATTGGGCTTCCATACGGGACTTTGCACGACAGTTTACGCGACCCGGACGCTCGTCCGGGCCCCCGCTCCTCCGGCCCCTTACAATTCACGCAGATGGGAGCGACGATTGCCTGCGTGGCCCCGGGCCGCCGGAGCGCGGTTTCCGCGGCGCGCGGGATCTCGGCGAGCCTCCCGAGGGCCCGGATCGAGGCTTTTTCCCTCGCCGGCTACCTGGCCACGCCGGACGCACCCGATCGCATCGTGCTCTGTCCCGCCGGCCGGTCCACGGCCGCAGACCTGCGGTTCCTCGGCCTCGCCGCCGGACGCCTCCTCTGGCCGGGACCGCCCCGGAGCCTGCGCGCCGCCATCGGAGGAATCCGCCCCCACGGCGAGGGGCCCCGCCGCGCCGTGGAGCCTTTCCGGAGCGGCGCCGGGACGGGCCCCCGCGCCGCGCTCCTGCTCGAGGGGCCGGTCGGCGAGCCCCGCGCCCTGTCCGCCCTGGCCGCCTCGGGGCCCCGGGACTGGATCGTCGAGAGCGCGCGGCACGTGCGCCTGCCCGCTCGCCTCCATCGGAGGCTCGCTCTCGGCGGCATCCGCTGGTCGGCCCTCGAGCCGATCGAGCTGGTCGCGCTCTACGCGACGCCGGCGCTCGCGCGCGCCCGCGGAAAATGGCAGGCGCTGCTCCCGCCGCGCACCCGCGTGTGGATCGCTCGGCCGCGCAGCTAGGACTCGGAGAGGTCCCGGACGAGCTCCGCGATCGTTTCGGGCGACAACACCTGCCGGGCCTCGTAGCCGCCTTGCGCGACCGCGAGCGCGGCTTCGACGCCCGCGGCGAGCGCGGCCCGGCCCTCGGCGCCCAGTGGAAAGCGGATGTAGTGGACCGCGGAGATCCGGTCTTCCCGGGCCTGCCCGGGAGCGAAGACCGCCGGGTAGGACTTCCCGCCCGCCTCGAGGACCAGCTTGCCCGGCTCGTCGAGGCCGATGAAGCCGTCGAGGATTTCCTGGATCCGGGCCTGCTCGGTGATCTCGATGAAGAGCGTCGCCGCGATCTCGCCGGGGCCAGGAAGCAGCTCGTTGTACACGTCGAGCTCGTGCTGGATCTTCTCCGGCTGCACGATCCGCTCGGCACGCAGCATCTCCTGCACCTGGAAGCGGATCGTGTCCCGGTTCTCGAAGACGAGCGTCATCAGCGGCCCGAGCGCCACGCGGCGGCGGGACTTCAGCTCGATCACGCGGCGGCGGAACTCGGGACGCTCGAGCTCGTACTCGTGGAGGTTCGTGAGGTCGGCGGGGACGAGGGGGTTCATGGGAGGGGCTTGCCTTTCTTCACAGGTCCCGCAACCCGTACGCTTCCGCCACGACCTGGATCGGGTGCTTCGGCACCTTTCCGGTGCCCTGGCGGATCTGGACGCCCGCCAGCGGACAGTCGGTGGCGACGACGTCGGGCTGCTCGGCTTCGACGGCGGCAAAGACGGGGGCGGCGAATTTCATGGACAACGGGAAGTACTCGGTCTTCATGCTCCAGGTGCCGTCGTGGCCGGTGCACTTCTCGACGGTCACGATCTCGGCGCCCGGGATCAGCTGGAGCAGGTCGCGGGACTTGAAACCGATGTCCTGGACCTTGAGGTGGCACGGCACCTGGTACAGCACCTTGCGCGGCGAACGCGGGAAGTCGGTCGAGAGCCTGCCCGCGGCGTGGCGCTTCATGAGGAACTCGCAGAGATCGAGCGTGTGGGCGGCGACTTCCCTGGCCTCCTCCTCCGTCCCGAGGACCGGGTACTCCTTCTTCAGCATCAGGCTGCAGGTCGGGCCCGGGGCCACGATCGTGTAGCCCGCGCGCACGAATGGCGCGAGCGACCGCACGTTGTCCCAGCGGACTTCGCGCGCCGTGTCGATGTCGCCGCTCTCGAGCGCCGGCATGCCGCAGCAGCGCTGCGCCGGGACGACGACTTCGCAGCCGTTTTTCTCGAGCACGGCGACGGCCGCGCGGCCGACCTCCGGGTTGTTGGCGTTGACCGAGCAGGTCACGAAGAGGGCGACGCGGTCGGCGCGGGGCGCCCGTTCCGTGGGCTCGGTGGCTCCGCCGCGCCGGGCCCACCACTGCAGGAAGGTCTCGCTCGACCACGTGGGCAGGAGCCGGTCGCGGTGCACACCGAGGGTCTTCTCCATCAGGACGCGCGCCACGCGGGTCTGGCTCATGGCGTTGACGACCGGAGCGGCCGCCGTCGCGATGTGCCCCATCGCGTCGGTCGCCGCGAGCACGCGCTCGCGCAGCGCCGGCTTGCCGTCGGCCTTGACCCGCGCCGCTCGGTCGCGCAGCACGAGCCTCGGGATGTCCACCTCCCAGCGGTGCGGCGGGTAATACGGGCAGTGCGGGATGCAGAGCTTGCACTCGAAGCACAGGTCCGAGAATGCGTTCAGGTCGGCGGACGCAAGCTGGTCCACCTCGCCGTCCACCTCCGGACGGTCGAGCGCCCGGAACAGGACGTCGAAGGACGGACACAGGTTGTAGCAGCGGCGGCACGTGTGGCAGATGTCTGCCACACGGCGCAGCTCCTTGTCGACCGCGCCCCGGTCATAGAAATCGTGCGCGGCCGGATCGAACACCTTAGAACTTGCCCAGGTTGTCGAGGCCCTTCTGGAAGCGGCCCGCGTGCGACTTCTCCGCGCGCGCGAGCGTCTCGAACCACTCGGCGATCTCGGTGAAGCCCTCCTCGCGCGCCGACTTCGCGAAGCCCGGGTACATCTGGGTGTACTCGTAGGTTTCGCCCTCGACGGCGGACTTCAGGTTCGCGTCGGTGTCGCCGATCGCGAAGCCGGTCGCCGGGTCGCCGACTTCCTTCAGGAAATCCATGTGGCCGAACGCGTGCCCGGTCTCGGCCTCGGCGGTGTCGCGGAACAGGCCGCCGACCTCCGGGTAGCCCTCGATGTCGGCGCGACGGGCGAAGTACATGTAGCGTCGGTTCGCCTGGGACTCTCCGGCGAAGGCGTGCTTCAGATTCTCGTGGGTCTTGGTGTTGGCGAGCTTGGCCATGACGAAACTCCTCCTTGGTTATTGGATGCCGCGCCGGCATTTCCGGCACGCTCCGTGGATAGTAGTCCTGCACCCCGAGCCGTCAGAGTCCCTCCATGGCGATCCCCTCTAGGCTCGCGCAATCTCGAAGCGATCGAGGTGCATCACCTTGCTCCACGCGGCCACGAAGTCCTGGACGAACTTCCCCTGCGCGTCCGAGCTGCCGTAGACCTCGGCCAGGGCCCGGAGCTGCGCATTCGAGCCGAAGACGACGTCGACACGCGTGCCCGTCCACCGAAGCTCGTCCGTCTTGCGGTCGCGCCCTTCGAACACCTCCGCGGCGTGCGAAGTCGGCTTCCACTCGGTGCCCATGTCGAGCAGGTTCACGAAGAAGTCGTTGGTCAGGGCCTCGGGCCGCTTCGTGAAGACGCCGTTCGATGACCCTTCGACGTTGGCGTTCAGCACGCGCATCCCGCCGACGAGGACCGTCATCTCCGGCGCAGTCAGCGTCAGCAGCTGCGCCTTGTCGACGAGCAGCACCTCGGACGGCACGGGAGACTTCCCCTTCAGGTAGTTGCGGAAGCCGTCCGCGATCGGCTCGAGCACTTCGAACGAGGCGACGTCGGTTTGAGCCTGCGACGCGTCCGTGCGACCCGGCGTGAACGGGACGGTCACGTCGTGGCCGGCCTTCTTCGCGGCCTGCTCGACGCCGGCGCAGCCGCCCAGCACGATCAGGTCGGCCAGCGAGACCTTCTTGCCGCCGGAGGCCGCGCCGTTGAACTCGGTCTGGATGCCCTCCAGCGTATTCAGGGCCTTTGCGAGCTCGGCCGGCTGGTTGACCTGCCAGCCCTTCTGCGGCGCGAGGCGAATGCGGGCGCCGTTGGCGCCGCCGCGTTTGTCGGAGCCGCGGAAGGTGGACGCCGACGCCCACGCGGTGGACACGAGCTGCGACACCGTCAGCCCCGAAGCCAGGATCTTGCCCTTCAGCGCCGCGGCGTCCTCGTCGTCGATCAGCTGGTGATCGACCGCCGGGACCGGGTCCTGCCAGAGCAGCTCCTCCTTCGGCACCTCGGGACCGAGATAGCGCGCGCGCGGCCCCATGTCGCGGTGCGTCAGCTTGAACCAGGCCCGGGCGAACGCGTCCGCGAACTGGTCCGGGTGTTCCATGAAACGCCGCGAGATCTTTTCGTAGGCGGGATCAAACCGGAGGGACAGGTCCGTGGTGAGCATGGAAGGGGCGATGCGCTTCGACTCGTCCTGGGCGTCGGGCACCGTGCCGGCGCCGGCCTCGCCCCTGGGCCTCCACTGGTGCGCGCCCGCCGGGCTCTTCGTCAGCTCCCACTCGTAGCCGAACAGGTGCTGGAAGAAGTCGTTGTTCCACTTCGTCGGCGTCTTCGTCCACGTGACTTCGAGTCCGCTCGTGATGGCGTCGGCGCCCTTGCCGGTGCCGTACTTGTTCGCCCAGCCGAATCCCTGCGCCTCGAGGCCCGCGGCCTCGGGCTCGACCCCGACGTTGGTGGCCGGCGCGGCGCCGTGCGTCTTGCCGAAGCTGTGGCCGCCCGCGATCAGCGCGACCGTCTCCTCGTCGTTCATGGCCATGCGCTTAAAGGTCTCGCGAATGTCCTTCGCCGCGGCGATCGGATCGGGTCTGCCGTCCGGGCCTTCCGGGTTCACGTAGATCAGGCCCATCTGCACGGCGGCAAGGGGGTTCTCGAGGTCGCGCGTGTGCGGCGTCTGGCTGTTGTCGTCCGAGACCACGACGCCGTGGTCTTCGGCGACGCCGGGCGAGCCGCTCGCGTAGCGGACGTCGCCGCCCAGCCACGTGGTTTCCGCGCCCCAGTAGACGTCCTGGTCCGGCTCCCAGACGTCCGGGCGGCCGCCGCCGAACCCGAAGGTCTTGAATCCCATCGTCTCCAGCGCGACGTTGCCGGTCAGGATCATCAGGTCGGCCCACGAGACCTTCCGGCCGTACTTCTGCTTGATCGGCCAGAGCAGGCGGCGCGCCTTATCGAGGCTGACGTTGTCCGGCCAGCTGTTGAGGGGCGCGAAGCGCTGCTGGCCCCGGCCGCCGCCGCCGCGGCCGTCCGCGATGCGGTAGGTGCCGGCGCTGTGCCAGGCCATGCGGATGAAAAGCGGCCCGTAGTGGCCGAAGTCCGCCGGCCACCAGTCCTGCGAATCGGTCATCAACGCCGCGAGGTCCTTCTTCAGGGCCGCGTAGTCGAGGCTCTGGAACTCCTTCGCGTAGTCGAAGTCCTGTCCCATGGGATTCGACCGCGAAGAATGCTGTTGGAGCAGGTCCAGCCGCAGCTGGTTGGGCCACCAATCGCGGTTCGTCGTGCCGCCGCCGGCGCCGTGGTTCACCGGGCACTTGCTCGCTTCCGTCATGATCTTTGCTCCTCCGGGTCGTGAGTGGCTGCACGAGGTCTCATGGATTGACCGCCGCGGCGGCGCGCCGGCACTTCCGGCACAGCCCGTGGTATTCGAGCGTTCTTCCGGAAATCAGATAGCCCTGCGACTTCAGCCTCCGCTCTCCCGGCAACGCTTCGGTGGCGGGAGGGATGTCGAGCAGCAATCCGCACCGCTCGCAGACGAAGTGGTCGTGGGGATCGAGGTCGGCGTCGTAGCGGATGAGCCCGTCCCGGACGAAGGACTTCAACTTGCCCTCGTCGACCAGCACCTGCAGGTTGCGGTACACGGTGCCGAGCGAGACGCGCGGCAGGGCGCGCCGCACCGTCGAGAAAACCCACTCCGCCGTCGGGTGCGACTTCGTCTCCATGACGGCCTCGAAGACGAGGCGCCGCTGGCGTGTGGAGCGGCGGGAAGGGGCGGGCAGGCTGCTCATATCAGTAAGGGTTCCTATTATTGATAAGTACGCGGCCGTGTCAAGGAGATAAGGTCGGAAACCTCGGTTATCATCCCGCCCGCTTGCAAAACACGACGACACCGCCATCCCCCGGCGAAAGAGACTTCCCCCTCGGCATCCCCGGTTTCACCTACCAGGACCTCCACCGCGACACCCGCCTCGCGGACCTCGACCGGACGTTCCTCGACGAGCTCGGCCGCGACACCCCGGCGCTGGCGGCGCGGTTGAAGTCCTACCGGGCCGACCCGGCCTCGCTCGACCCCCTGTCGCGTTCCCGCCTCCTCGTCGAAGCGGCGCGGCCGCTCTCGGCATTCGTGGCCCGGATCTTCGGCATCGAGGCCGAATGGCGGGCCCAGGCGGCGTCGGCCGGCCCCGAGGCGGTCCTGTTCCGGTTCCGGCGCGACTTCCTGCTGCGGCGGGCCGTGAAGACGAAGCTCCCGGAGGACCTGGCCGGGATGGACCTCGCTCCCCTCTCGGCCGCCGCATCCGCCCTCGAAACAGGGCTCCACCCGGAGCTGCCCTGGCAGACCGACGCCGAGCTCGCCACCTCGCAGATGGTGGCCGGACTGCTCGATCTCGAGGCCGATTTCATCGCGGCGCTGCGCCAGAAGAAGAAGCCCGAGGTCTCGCCGGCCGCGCGGGAGGGCGCCGTCGCGCTCTCCCGGCGGGCGGCCTCGATGGCCGCGCTCCCCCAGGCAGCGAGCGAGACCGACGCGGACCTGCTCGTCTTTCTCGAGAAGACCCTCGAGCAGTATGCCCTCTGGTGCCACCTGCGCCGCGAGCACCCCGCCCTGAAGGCCGGGATCCGCGGCTGGATCTCGTTCAAGCTTCCCGAGACGCTCGACTACCAGAACCTCGTCGAGACCGAGCGGCCGAATCCCGCGATTCCGGAGGAGCGCGTCGGGCCGGCGGCGGGGCGGCGGCGGCGCGAGGGGTTCACCCTGACCGATCCCCGCATGACGCGTCGCGAGGTCCTGGGCGAGACGCACTACTGCCTGCTCTGCCACGAGCGCGAGAAGGACTCCTGCGCCAAGGGTTTCTTCGACGCCAAGACTTCGGCGTGGCAGAAGAACGCGCTCGGCATCTCGCTCAAGGGCTGTCCGTTGGACGAGAAAATCTCCGAGATGCACGAGTTGCGGCGCGAGGGGGACTCCCTCGGCGCGCTCGCGCTCGTCTGCATCGACAACCCCATGTGCCCCGGCACCGGCCACCGGATCTGCAACGACTGCATGAAGGGCTGCATCTTCCAGAAGCAGGAGCCGGTCAACATCCCGCAGATCGAGACGGGCGTCCTGACGGACGTCCTGAAGCTGCCCTGGGGCGTCGAGATCTACGGGCTCTACACGCGCTGGAACCCGCTCCACGCGCGCCGTCCGCATCCGGCGCCATACACGGGCCGCAAGGTCCTCGTCGTCGGCCTCGGCCCGGCCGGCTACACGCTGGCGCACTACCTGCTCAACGAGGGGTTCGGCGTGGCGGGCGTGGACGGATTGAAGATCGAGCCGCTGGCCGAAGACTGGACCGGCGCGGACGGTCTCGGGATCCGGCCGATCCGCGACTACGCCGAGCTCGCGCGACCCCTCGACGAGCGGCCCCTCGCGGGCTTCGGCGGCGTGTCGGAGTACGGGATCACCGTGCGCTGGGACAAGAACTTCCTGACGCTCATCCACCTGACGCTCGCCCGCCGGCGCCGCTTCGCGATCCTCGGCGGGGTGCGCTTCGGCGGAGCGCTCTCGGCCGAGCAGGCCTTCGACGCCGGCTTCGACCACGTCGCGATCGCCGCCGGCGCGGGCCGGCCCACGATCATCCCGATCAAAAACAACATCATCCGCGGCGTGCGCAAGGCCTCCGACTTCCTGATGGCGCTGCAGCTGACGGGAGCGTTCAAGGAAGAGGCCCTCGCCAACCTCCAGGCCGAGCTGCCCGCCGTCGTAATCGGCGGAGGCCTGACCGCCATCGACACGGCCACGGAACTGCTGGCCTACTACCCGATCCAGGCCGAGAAGACGCTCGAGCGCTACGAAAAGCTGTGCGCCGACAAGACCGAGCCCGCCGTGCTGGCCACCTTCGACCACGAGGAGCGCGACACGCTCGACCGGCTTCTGGCCCACGGCCTGGCCGTCCGAAAGGAACGTGCACGCGCCGCCGCGGCGGGCGAGGCCCCGGATCTCGCCGCCCTCTGCCGGGAATGGGGCGGGGTTTCGATCGCGTATCGCCGCTCGATGGAAGAGGCTCCGGCATACCGGTTGAACCACGAGGAAGTGATCAAGGCGCTGGAAGAGGGCATTTCCTTCATCGAGACGCTGGAGCCCGACGAGGCCGTGCCCGACGAGTTCGGAAAGCTCCAGGCCGTCCGTTTCCTGCGCGGCGGCTCGGGCGAGGTCGTGGAGCTGCCCGCGCGCACGCTGCTCGTCGCGGCCGGGACGACGCCGAACATCACGTACGCCAAGGAGTTCCCCGAGTCGCTGCCGCTCGACCAGAAACGGCGCTTCTTCGCGCCGCACCGCGCGGTCCCGGAGGGCGACGGCTGGCAGCTCGTCCCCGCCCCGGCCGAGGACGAGGGCGCGTTCTTCACCGGATTCTCGAAGGACGGCAAGTTCGTCACCTTCTTCGGGGACAACCACCCCGCCTACAACGGCAACGTCGTCAAGGCGATGGCGTCCGCCAGGAACGGCTACGGCGCGATCGCCGAGGTCCTGGCCCGGCCGGGCGCCGCGCGCGTCGACGACGCGGACTGGGACGCCTTCCGCTCGCGCCTGGAGGACGACCTGACCGCGCGCGTCGTCGCCGTCAACCGCCTCACTCCGACGATCATCGAGGTCGTCGTCCGCGCCCCCGCCGCCGCTCGCAACTTCCAGCCGGGGCAGTTCTTCCGGCTCCAGAACCTGGAGGCGAGCGCCCCGCGCCTGCAGGGCTCGCCCCTGCTGCTCGAGCCCTGCGCGCTGACGGGCGCCTGGGTCGACAAGAACGAGGGCCTGCTCTCGATGATCGCGCTGGAAATCGGCGGCTCCACCCGGCTGTGCTCGATCCTGAAGCCCGGCGAACAGGTCGTCGCCATGGGGCCCACCGGCACCGCCACGGAGCTGCCGCGCAACTCGACCGTCATGCTCCTCGGCGGCGGCCTCGGCAACGCGGTCCTCTTCTCGATCGGCAAGAGGGCGCGGGAGCTCGGAAATCGGGTCGTCTACTTCGCCGGCTACAAGAAGGGCGAGGACTTCTACAAGCGCGACGAGCTCGAGGCGGCTGCCGACGCGCTCATCCTGTCGGTGGACCGGGGGGAGGCGATCCCGGCCCGCCGTCCGACCGACCGCAGCTTCGTCGGCAACATCGTCGAGGCCATGCTCGCCTACGCCACCGGAAAGCTGGGAAGCGTCGCCATACCGCTGTCGGACGTCGAGCGGATCATCTGCATCGGCTCCGACCGCATGATGGCGGCGGTTTCGCGCTCCCGAAAGACGGTGCTCGCCCCCTACCTGCGGCCCGACCACGTCGGCATCGCCTCGATCAATTCGCCCATGCAGTGCATGATGAAAGAGGTCTGCGCCCAGTGCCTCCAGAAGCACGTGGACCCGGTCACGGGAAAAGAGGAGATCGTCTTCTCCTGCATGAACCAGGACCAGCTCATGGACCAGATGGACTGGGTCAACCTGGCCGCCCGCCTCCGCCAGAACACCGTCTCGGAGAAGCTCACCAACCTCTGGCTCGACCGGCTCTTCGCGGCCGAAGACCTCCGCACCGTCTAGATACATCGGTGCCGTAGGGGCGGCCCTTGGGCCGCCCGGGGGACTTGCGGTAAACCGTGGCAACGGTCGCCCGGGCGGGGCAAGCCCCGCCCCTACGGCACCGAAATCCCTTTTCCGCCCGACCGACTCAATCGCTCGCGGCGCAAATAGTCTCCCGACCGAAGGGAGGGAGCAGGTTTGCGCCGCGGGAGCGAGAGCGAGCGAGGAACGAGCGAGCGGAAGCGACGTTTAGTGCACGCCGGCGAGGAAGAGCAGATACGGGTTGATCGCGACCCCCGCCTTGAAGTTGTTGTCGTCCTCGGGCAGGCGGGTGATCGAGAAGTGCAGGTGCGGGCCACCGATGACGTGGCCGGTCCGGCCGACGTAGGCGATGACGTCGCCCCGGGCGACCTTCTGGCCGGGCTGCAGGCCCTTGGCGTACCGCGTCAGGTGACAGTAGAAAAGCAGGTACTTCCCCGTCGCGTCCTTCTGGTACAGCGAGATACCGCCCCGCTTTTCCTTGCGCAGCTGCATGATCTCGCCGTCGGCGGCCGCGAGCACCGGCGTGCCCTTTGGCGCGCCGATGTCGATGGCCAGGTGCTGGCGGTGCTTGCCGCGCGAATTCAGGAACGAGTCCTTCAGCCGGCTCGAGTCCACGCCCTCGACCGGAATCTGGACCCCGGCGGACAACAGGTCCGACAGGTCGACGTCCTCGGGCCGGAGGGTTGACTGGGCCGACTTGGGCCGCAGGAACGAGCCGATCGAGTGGGCGACGCGGGCGATCGGGTTGACTGGCTCGGGCACCGCATTGGCGACGTCTTCCGTCTCCGGGGCTTCCTCGTCCGCCTCGTGCTCGTGGGCCTCGATGACGGCGTCCCATTCGACGCACGGGGGCTGCGGGAAGTTGTACTCCACGACCGGAAGGAAGGGCCCGAACTGCTCGGGACGGACGACCGCCACCCTCTCGGCGACCACGACGCCCTTGCTGTCCTGCCGGATCACGTGCCGGGCCTTCTTGTGAGCCCTGGTCGCCTGCTTCTTCGTTGAAGGCGCGGGGGATTTCTTCTTGTGCGGCTCAGAACGGCCCGACCCGCCCCCCTTGGACCCGGTCTTGACCGACTTCGAGTGGTGAACAGTCTCCCCCCCGGCTACTTGCGGGAGGGAAAAAAGGAAACCGGCGGCTAGAACAGCCGCCGGAATGACCGACGTCTTGCGCACGGAAGGGATTATCCGGGGGTCCGCGGTGGGGCGTCAAGCCGAAAAGGCCAGTCGCCTCAGATATTTATGCTAAATCGGCATACCAGAGAAACGGCCGATCAGGCCCGTTCGAGGTAGCTGTTGTCTCGCGTGTCGATCTTGATCTTGATCCCCGCCTCGACGAACTGCGGAACCATGACCTGGAGGCCGGTTTCGAGCGTCGCCGGCTTGTAAGAGGCCGACGCGGTCGCGCCCTTCATGCCGGGCTGCGTCTCGATGACCTTCAGGGTCACGTTGTTCGGCAGCTCGATGCCAACCGGGTTCTCGTCGTAGAAATCGACGTGGATGACCGTGTTCGGCAGCAGGTACTTCATCTGCTCGCCGATCACCTCGTCGGGCAGCGTGAGCTGGTCGTAGCTCGTCTGATCCATGAAGTGGTGGCCGGCGGCGTCGGAATAGAGGTACTCCATCTCCCGCTCGTCCAGGGAAGCCTTCTCGACCCTGTCGGTCGAGCCGAACCGGTGCTCGTTCATCGAGCCGGAACGGACGTTGCGCATCTTGGCCTGGACGAAGCCCCGGAGGTTGCCGGGCGTCTTGTGGACCATGTCGTGAACGCGGTGCAGCTCACCGTTGAAGATGATGAGCATTCCGCTTCGAAGCTGTGTCGCCGGAATCATTGACATGAGGGACTCCCTACGAAAAGACGGCGAAATCTAGCAGAACCGGGCCAAAAGACAAAGCCCCGGGGCGGGAGCCCCGGGGCCTCGAGGAGCGAAGCGGCCGGAGTCCTAGTCTTCCACGTGCCTTCCGACCGCCCGGGTGGGCCGGCCGGCCGGTGGGACCGGGACTATCCGCGGCGCCGCCGGAGCCGACGGCATGGTGACCTGCATGACGCGGGGAGACACCGTCGAGCTCATCACGTCCTTCCACATGTCGAACGTGTAGTGCCAGGGACCTCCGGCCTGAAGGTTGCCGCCCGTGCCGGGATCCGGGGGGTTGGGGGTGTAGAGCGCGGTCGCGAAATTGGGCTGTCGGTAGTTGGACGCCGTCTGATCGTTGATGGCGTTGATGAACTCGCTCGCGACGATCGTGTACCCGATCGTCGAGGGGTGCACGCCGTCGTACGAAAAGATGCCGCCCGTCAAAAACGACGTCGTCAGCTCGATGCCGCCGATCTTGTAACCGTGCTGGGCGATCTCCGTGAACCGGGCGTTCGTGTCCACGAGGACCGCTCCGTTCGAGGAGGACGCGATCACCGAGTTGTACTCGGCTGTCTTCTGCTGGAGCAGCGCGATGTCATCCGGGTAGAGGATGACGCCGGGGTGCGCACCCGTGGCATCGACGGAACCGTGCGGCAACGGCAGGCCCGTTCCACCGGCGGCGACCGGGATTCCGACCCCCTGTCCGAGCAGCGAGGAGGCCGGCAGGTTCACGAGCGTGCCCGGCGGCAGGCCGCAGCCCTGGTCCGGGGGCACGGGCGTGCAAGGATAGCCGGCGTCGCCGGGCCCGAGCAGGGGAACCACGGATCCGTTGATGATGACCGGCTGGCGCGTGGCAGGGTTGACCAGGATCGGCGGGATCGTCGACGAGAACGGGATGGAAGTGACGTCGGGAATGTTGGCCACGACGAGCTCGACGCCGGACGGGATGCCCGCGATGATCGCCGCGAAGGAAGCCTGAAAGTCCGCCTGGGAGACCAGCGTCACGCCGTCCACGACGATTCCGGAGGTCGACGCGCCGAGGGTGTTGTTGTTGCCGATCCAGAGGGTCGCGATGGCGGAGCTCGCCGCCGGGGCCAGCAGGATCCCCGCCTGGTTGACGGCACTCGTGCCGTCGAAAGGCGAGCCCGTGACGTTGCGCAGGATCAGGGCCGAGAGCTTCTCGAGGCTCGTGCCGTTGACGTCGCCGTGGGTCAGGGTCGTCAGGTCCGCGACCTCGGCTCCCGGAATCGCGAGATCGTTGTAGGGCCGCGGCAACAGCGCGTTCAAGGGACCGTCCATCTCCGACATCGGCGCGACAGTCAGCGAGGCGGGAGGCACGAACACGGCGCCGAGGCACTGGGGGGAGCCGCTGTTGGACAGCGGCACTTCCTTCACGAGCGGCAACTCGAAGTCCCCGTCGTACAGGATTTTCGCAAGCTGGGACGGATAGTTCGTCAGCTGGTTGCGCTCGACGAGACAGCCGCTCTGCCATCCGGCCGTGAGGCTGTCTCCGAGTGCGACGTATTGCGCGAATTGCTGGGCGCCCGCCGTGGGCGTGAGCGCCGCGAAGAGCGCCACCGCGGCGACGAGCGAGGCGGAGCGGAAGATGTTCTTTTTCATGATTCTCCTCCTCACCTAAAACGAGATCCGCAGGTCGCCGACCGCGGCCCACGCCGTTTCCGAATAGACACCGAAGAAATTGTCGGTGGATTCCGTCAGGACCTGCCGGTTCTTGAAGACGATGTACGCGCCGCCGACGTTGATGCCAAAGCTCGGCGTGTTGTATCCGAAGCCGCCCGTGTAGACGTTGCGGTCGTTGTCCGAGAGGATCGGGCCGACGTCGCGTGTGGGCTGCGGCGTGTTGTCGTAGTAGTAGCCGACCCGGATGGCCCATTCGCCGAACTTCTTCTCGAGGCCGACGCGGTAGGCCCACGAGTCGTTCCAGTTGGTGGCGCGGTCGATATCGGGCAGCGAGCCGTCTGGAAATACGATGTTCAGCGCCTTGAAGCTGGACCACTGCGTCCAGTCGGCCTCGAGGGCGACGGTGAATCCGCCCCCCAGCCCGATGCCGACGCCGGTGTTGATGGAGGCCGGGAAGACGATCTGGGTCGTGACGGGATGCACGCCCAATGGCAATTCCGCCGCGACGAGTTGGTCAAACACGGGATCGCCGGTCAAACGCGGAGTGACCGTCGCGGTGCCGTCGTAGTTGACGGTGATCTTGCTGCGATAGGAGGCGCCGACGCCGATCTCCGGAATGGGCTTCCACATGATCCCGGCGTTGTAGCCCCAGCCGCCGTTGGAGGTCAGGCCGCTGTACAGCTTGGCGTGCGCGACGTCGACTTCGGACTGCGTGAACGGATTGTTGGCGGCCACGTTCTGCTCCAGCTGCAGTCCCGAGAAGCGGTAGTCCGCCCCGGCCGCGATCGCAAGCTCGGGGAAGAGCTTGTAGGAGAAGTTCGGGTTGATGTCGGTCGATTTGATGACCGCGTTCTGCGAGATGAAGCGGCCGGGCCAGATCTCGGGCGTATTCCAGCGCAGACCCAGGCCGTACGGCGCGTCGATGCCGAGGCCGAAGTTCAGGTCCGCCGTCAGCGGCACGACCACGTAGAGGTTCGGGATGAGGAACTGCTGTTTCTGAATCGAGCCGAAGGAACCCTCTCCCGGGAACGGATCGGTCCCCACGAACTCGGCCTTGCTGCGCGAGAGGAGCCCGAAACCGCCCTGCGCGGAGAAATGCTCCTGCCATGCGATGCCGGCCGGGTTGTAGAAAATGGCCGAGGGATCATCGGCCACGCCCGCGAAGGCGAGCCCCATGCCGGTCGCCTTGGCGCCCTGGGTCATGACCTGGAAGCCGGAGGAGGAGCCGGGGCGACTGACGAGCAGCCCGAGGATTGCCAGGGAAAGAAAGACGCGTGGCGAAGGGACGCGGAGTCGCTGTCTCACGGTTTTCCTCCATCAATTGTGGGCGGGGGGACGTCGAATACGTTCGATGGGATACGCACGCTTGCCGGCCAATCTAGACCCGGCGGGGCACAAAGTCAAAGGCGGCAACCGCAAATCGCGAGCGGGGAGCCAGAATCCCCCGCTCTCGGTTCACGGTCTGCGCGTCCTGCCTCCCGTCTCCCGTCTCCCGTCTCAAGGCGCATACAATCGTCCGCCTTGCCCGACGAGAGCGAAATACCCACGCGTGACGGTTTGGCGCAGAAGTCCGGCGCGGGCGAGACGCCCGTTCATGTCGGCACGATCCTCGGCGGACGCTACCGCATCGACGGCGTCCTCGGCTTCGGCGGCATGGGCGTCGTCTATCGCGCGAAGGACCTCAAGCTCGACCAGGAAATCGCGATGAAGCGCGTCCGCCCGGATCGCGTCTCGCCCGAGCGCCGCGAGACGCTGCGGCGCGAGATCATCCTCGCGCGCAGGGTCACGCACGAGAACGTGTGCCGCGTCTACGACCTCGTCGAGATCGAGGGCGAAGAGTACGTCTCGATGGAGCACCTGCCCGGCCAGACGCTCAAGCAGCTCGAGGAGAAGGAGAAGACCCTGCCGCTCGGCCGCGGCCTGGCGATCGCCAAGGGCATCTGCAACGGGCTCGCCGCCGCGCACCGGATCGGCGTGCTGCACCGGGACCTCAAGCCCGAGAACGTGATCGTCGCCGAGGACGGCAAGCCGCAGCTCATGGATTTCGGCATCGCGATCGAGAGTTCCCTCTACCGCGGCGAGAAGGGCGACACCGTCCCCGGGACGCCGCAGTTCCTGGCGCCGGAGCTGCTCGAGGGCGAGGCGCCGAGCCCGCGGACGGACGTCTACGCCATGGGCGTCCTTCTCTACGAGATGTTCACGGGCCGCGTGCCGTTCGACGACAACGACACGGCCCGCCTCGTGCGCAAGGTCATCTCCGAGAAGGCTCCGAAGGTCGAGACCCTGCGGCCCGACCTGCCGCCGGAGCTGCGCGACATCCTCGAGCGCGCGATCGCGCGGGACCCCGAGGCCCGCTTTCCCGACGCGCCGTCGCTGGCCGACGCGATCTCCGCGTTCGAGGGCCAGGTGCTCGACCGCGTCCTCGCCGAGGTCTCGGTCACGCGGGCGCGCATGGTCAAGCTGATGGTCATCCTGGAGGCCAACAAGTCGCTCGCGGCCACGTTCGACCCGACCGAGACGCTCAAGATCATCCTGAAGACGGCGATCACGGAGACGGATGCCGAGCGCGGCACGATCTTCCTGAAGGATCCCGACTCGAACGACCTCGTCAGCCAGATCCTCGAGGGCGGCGCGGTCAACCCGATCCGCCTGCCCGTCGGCACCGGGATCGCCGGTACCGTGGCAGAGGCAGGCCAGGTCGTCAATTCGGTGGACGCCTACCAGGATTCCCGCTTCGACAAGCGTACGGACGCCTCCTCGGGCTTCAAGACCGTCTCGATCCTCGCGGCCCCGATGCGGACGCCGCGGGGCGAGATCGTGGGCGTCGTCGAGATCCTCAACAAGCGGCGCAGCAACTTCACCAAGGAAGACGAAGAATTTCTCGCGGAGGTCGGCACCCACGCGGCCCTGGCCGTCGCGAGCGTGCGCGAGCACGAGGCCGCCGTCCGGGCGGCCCGGCGCGAGGGCGCCGCCGCGGTCCTGAAGAGCGTCACACCGCTCCTGCTGCCCGCCGCGTGGCCCGAGACGCCGGGCTTCGACTCGGCGCCCCTGCGGTGGCGTTCCGAGGAGCCGAACGTCGCCCTCTACGCGGTGTCCTCGACGGCGGGCCGGCTGGCGATGCTCCTGCTCGAGGGCGCGGGCGAGATCGAGGACTCCATCGGCTCGCTCGTGCGCGCCTCCGGGATCGGGCGCAAGCTGCTCGACGCCTCGGTGCCCGAGCAGATCGTGCTCGCAATCGCGGCGTCCGAGCCCGGCTGCGCCGCCACCGCCGCGGTGTGGGACGGCGATCGTGTCCGCCTCTGCACGCGACGGGCGCCCGTCCCCTACCTGCTGCGGTTCGGACGCCCGGTTCCCTTCGAGCCCGTGGACTCGGGCGGGGTGCAGACCGTCGGGCTCGAAACCACGAAAGGCGACGTCCTCGTCATGGCGTCGAGCGGCCTTTCCGGGCTTCAGTCCGCCGGCAAGCCCGCCTCGCCCGAGAAGGCCATCCAGAAGCTCGCGCGCGCGGCCCAAACGCAGCCCCTCTCGGCCGCGTTCGCGAACCTCGTCTCCGAGTGGAAGAAGGCGGGCGTGGCGCCCGGGGAAAGAGACGTCCTGCTGCTCGCGGCGAAGCGGCTTTAGATCTTCGCGTCGCGACCCTCGGGAAGCACGGCCAACGCGAGCGCCCCCGGCCCGCCATGCGCCCCGAGCGCCGGACCGCACTCGACGATCATCACGTCCGACTCGGGGTAGCGCGCGCGGATCTCGCGGGCGATCTCGTCGGCCACATCCTCGGCATCGCAGTGCGCGACGCCGAAGCGGCGCGAAGCGCTCACGCGGTCGCCGGCCTCCGCAAAGAGCAGCCGCATTGCCTTGCGCCGCGCGGAGGCGTAGCCCCGGGCCTTGGCCGCGGCCTCGACCTTGCCCTCGCGGGTGATGGTCAGGATCGGGAGGAGGCCGAGCAGCTTCGCGATGAACCCCCGCGTCGCAGACACCCGGCCGCCCCGCACGAGGTGGGTCATCGTCGGCACCGCCACGAACAGGCGCACCCGGGCTGCCGTCTCGCGCGCGATCGCCGCCACCTCGGCGGCGGTCTTGCCGCTGCGGGCGGCCTCGGCGGCGGCGCGCACGACGAGGCCGAGCCCCACCGACGCGCTCCCGCTGTCCACGTGCTCGATCTTCGTCTTCCGCACGGGCCGCGCCCCCACGACCGCCGCCTGGTAGGTCCCCGAGAGCTGCGACCCGAGGTGCACCGACACGATCGTCCCCGCGTGCGTGGCCACGTTCTCGTATACCTGCGTGAAGTCCGCGGGCGGGGGCTGCGACGTCTTCGGCGCCACGTCGGTGACGGCGAAGCGCCCGTAGAACTCGGAGGGCGTGATCGTGACCTTGTCGAGGTAGTTCTCCGAGCCGAAGTACACGCGGACGGGAACGACTCCGACCCCGAGGTCCTCGAGCATCGTGGGCGGCAGGTCGCACGTCGAGTCCGTGACGATGCCCACGCGCTCGGCCCGGTTCTTGTCGAAGCGCGACTCGTGCTGGGCGCGCATGTCCTCGACCTTCGTCTGGGCCACCGTCGCAAAGCGCGCGGCGACCTCGAAGAGCTTCTCGGGCTCGTTGGTGTGAATGTGGAGACGGATCTTCGAGGCGCCCCCCGCCATCACGATCGAGTCCCCGAGCAGGGCGGCTTCGCGCCGCAGCCCGTCGCGGTCGATCGCGTCGCCCTCGAGCAGGACCTCGGTGCAGAACCGAAACAGGATGTCCTCGGGGGTCTTGTCGAAGACCGCGGCGCGGATGTCCTCGGGCGCGGTCATCTCGGGCGCGTTGCGCGCGGACTCCCGGAAGTACGTCACGATGCCCTCGAGCAGGTAGACGAAGCCCTGCGCGCCCGCGTCCACGACGCCGGCCTTCTGGAGCGCCTTCATCTGCTTCGGGGTGTTCTCGAGCGAGACCTTCGCCGCCTTGAGCGACTCCGGCAGCAGCACGCCGAAATCCTTGATCTCCTGCGCCCGGTCGGCGACGTACCGCGCCCAGTCGCGGATGACCGTCAGGATCGTGCCCTCGACCGGGCGCGCGATCGCCGAGTACGCGGATTCGGCCGCCTTCACGACCGCGGCGCCGAAGCCGCCCGTCGTCACGCGGGGCGCGTCGGGCAGCCCCTCGGAGAATCCGCAGAAGAACTGGGCCAGGATCGCCCCCGAGTTGCCCCGCGCGCCGCCCACGGCCTGGTCGGCGAGCGCCCTGGACATCTCGCGGACGTGGCGCTGGCGCAGGCGCGAAATGCCGGAGGCCATCTTCTGGAGCGTCGAGGCGACGTTGGTCCCGGTGTCGCCGTCGGGCACCGGAAAGACGTTGATCTTGTTGAGGGCTTCGGCCCGCTCGGCGACGAAGTGCGCTCCCGCGATCACCGCCCGGGACAGGCGGTTGCCGTCGAGATAGCCGATCGCGATCACGGCTTGATCGGCGCCGGGAACCCGTCCGGGGCGCGGCCGGTGTCGCGGGCCGTACGGTACTCCTCGACGACGGCCGGCAGCCGGTCGAGGTAGAAGAGCACGACCCCGCAGCCCATGCACGCCCAGGGATAGACCTTCTCGGCGCCCCACGCGAAGAGCCCCGTCTTCCAGGGCTTCTTCCAGAAGTAGGTCGTGTACCCCGAGGTGTTGCTCCGCGAGCGGAGCAGATCGCCCCCGCAGAGCGGGCATTTTCTGTGGAAGGCGTCGCTCATGGTGACCGTTCGGAAAGGATATCCCAGAGACCGTCCCCGGGGGACCTCCTTCGCAGTCGCCCGGCTCAGGGCCTCCAGCGCAGGACGAGATTGCGCGCCGCTCCCACCTCGTCCACGCGCTTGACGGGGGTCGTGTGCGGCGCGGTCCGGACCAGGTCGGGATCCTCGGCGCTCTCGCGGGCGATCTCCCGCATCGCGCTGACGAACGCGTCGAGCACGGGCTTGCCCTCGGTCTCGGTGGGTTCGATCATGAGCGCCCCGTGGACGATCAGCGGAAAGGAGATCGTCGGCGGGTGGAATCCGTAGTCCATCAGCCGCTTGGCGATGTCCACGTTCGACACGCCCAGGTCCACCTGCTTCTTGTCGGAGAGCACGACCTCGTGCATGGACGGCGCGTCGTACTTGAGGTGGTAGACGCCGGCCAGGCCGGCTCGGATGTAGTTGGCGTTCAGGACGGCGACCCGCGCGACTTCCCCGATCCGGTTGCCGTAGGCCGAGATGTACGAGAGCGCGCGCACGAACATGCCGAAGTTGCCGAGGAAGGTCCGCAGGCGGCCGATGGAATCCGGCCGCTCGTAATCGAGAAAGAACGTGCCATCCGCGCGCCGCTCGACGGTCGGACGCGGCAGGAAGGGCACGAGCGCTTCGCACACGGCCACGGGCCCCGAGCCCGGCCCTCCGCCGCCGTGCGGCGTCGAGAAGGTCTTGTGCAGGTTCATGTGCATCACGTCCACGCCCATCAGGCCCGGTTTCGCCACACCGACGAAGGCGTTGAAGTTCGCGCCGTCGCAGTAGAGGTAGCCGCCCTTGGCGTGAACGATGCGCGCGATGTCGAGGATCCGGTCCTCGAAGATGCCGAGGGTGTTCGGGACGGTCAGCATGAGCGCCGCGACGTCGTCGGTCATCGCCGCCTCGAGGACGTCGAGGTCGATCGTGCCGCGCGAATTCGACTTGAGCTCCTTGACCCTGTAGCCCGCGAAGTGCGCCGAAGCGGGGTTGGTCCCGTGCGCGGAGTCGGGGATCAGTACGGTCGTGCGTGCGCGGCCCGCCGTCTCGAGGGCCTTGCGCACCATGAGAATGCCCGCGAGCTCGCCCTGCGCGCCCGCCGAGGGCTGGAGCGTCACGCGCGGCAGGCCGGTCAGCTCCGACAGGATCCGCTCGAGGCGCCACGCCAGCTCGAGCGAGCCCTGCGAGAGCTCCTCGGGCGCGAGGGGATGGGCCGCGGCGAATCCGGGCAGACGCGCCATCTCCTCGTTCGTGCGCGGGTTGTGCTTCATCGTGCAGGACCCGAGGGCGTAGAGACCCTGGTCGATGGAGAAGTTCAGCCGGGACAGGCGCGTGAAATGGCGCGCGACGTCCACCTCGGAGATCTGCGTCCCGCCCTTGATTTCCTTGCGGCGCAGGCGCTCGGGGATCGCCATCGCGGCCGGAACGTCGAGCGGCGGCAGCGAATAGCCGACCTTGCCCTCGCCCGAGCGCTCGAAGACGAGCGGCAGCGGGCGCGGCTCGGGGCGCCGGGGGTCCCGCGGCGTCGCCGCTTTCTCCTCGATCTCGATGGTCACGCGGCCCTCCCCGCGAGGCCCGCGACGAGACGGTCCATTTCCGCGCGCTCGTTCATCTCGGTGGCCGCGACGAGGAAGCGCCGGCGGTCCGCCGCGTCGAAGCGCGACAGCGCGACGCCGCCGAGGATCCGGCGCGCCGCCAGGCGCGAGAGCAGGGGCGCGGCGTCCTCCGGCGCCTCGACCACGAACTCGTTGAACGTCGGGCCGGAGTACGGAACCCGGTAGCCCGGGATCTTTGCGATCTCGCTCTTCAAGTACTCGGCCTTGGCGTGACACTGGGTCGCCACCTCCCGCAGGCCTTCCTTGCCGAGCAGCGACATGTGGATGTTGGAGGCCAGCGCCATCAGGCCCTGATTGGTGCAGATGTTGGAGGTCGCCTTCTCGCGGCGGATGTGCTGCTCGCGCGTCGAGAGCGTGAGGCAGAAGGCGCGCCGCCCTTCGGCGTCCTTCGTCTGGCCGACCAGGCGGCCCGGGATCTGCCGCTGGTGCTCGCTCTTGCACGCGAGGAAGCCGAGCAGCGGCCCGCCGTTGTGCATCGGGACGCCGAGCGACTGCGCCTCGCCGCACGCGATGTCCACGCCGCACTCGCCCGGAGGCGCGAGCAGCGCGAGCGAGATCGCCTCCGCGACGACGGCGACCGAGAGCGCGCCCTTCGCCTTCGCGGCGGCCGAACCGACGCTCCAGTCCTCCACGACGCCGTGGAAGTTGGGCGACTGCACGGCGACCGCGAAGGTCTTCTCGTCGCACGCGGCGGCGAGCGCCTTCGCGTCCGTCGCGCCATCCTGACCGAGCGAGACCTCCACGATCTCGAGCCCGAGGTTGGCGAAGTAGGTCCGGACGGTCTCGCGGTACTCGGGATGGATCCCGGCCGAGAGCACCGCCCGGGTCCGGCCGCGCGAAAGGCGCTCGGCCATCAGCAGCGCCTCGACGAGCGCGGAGGCGCCCTCGTACAGCGAGGCGTTGGCGACTTCCAGCCCGGTCAGCAGGCAGATGTGCGTCTGGAATTCGAAGATCGACTGCAGCGTCCCCTGCGAGACCTCGGGCTGGTACGGCGTGTACGACGTGAGCCACTCGGCCCGGTAGAGCATCTGGTCGGCGATCGCCGAGACGTAGTGGTTGTAGAGCCCGGCGCCGAGGAAGAACGCCGTGTCGCGCGCGTTCGCGTTCCTCGCCGCCATCCCGCCGACGAAACGGCGGATCTCGATCTCGGACATCGGAGGCGGCAGGTCCGGGTCCTGGCGCACGGCGGCCGGCACGGCCGCGAAGAGGTCGTCGATCGTCTTGACGCCGATCGCCGCGAGCATGGCCGCGCGCTCGGCGTCCGAGGTCGGGAGGAACTTCACTTTCCCTGCTCTTCCTCGGCCACGTACTCGGCGTAGGCGTCGGCGGACATCAGCTTGCCGATCTCGACGTCGGTCGAGACCTTCAGCTTGATCAGCCAGCCGTCGCCGAACGGATCGTCGTTGATGATCCCGGGCTCGCCGACCGCGCTCTTGTTGACCGCGACGACCTCGCCCGAGATCGGCGTATAGAGCTCGGAGACGGCCTTCACCGACTCGACCGTGCCGAACTCGTCGCCGGCGTCGTACATGTGCCCGACCTCGGGCAGCTCGAGGTACACGATCTCGCCGAGCTGCTTCTGCGCATGGTCGGTGATCCCGATGGTGCCGGTGTCACCGTCCACACGGACCCATTCGTGGCTGTCGGCATAACGCAGATCGTCGGGATTCACGGTGACCTCCTGAAAGTTACGAAGTCGGTCTCTTGTAGAACGGGGTGGGCACGACGCGCGCCGCGGCGTCGCGGCCGCGGATGTCGGCGTGGAATTCGGTGCCGATCGAGGCCGCGGCCGTCGGCAGCAGCGCCAGGCCGATCGGCCGGCCGAGCGTCGGCGAGTGAGTGCCGGACGTCACGAGCCCCGGTCCCGCCGCGGTCTTCGCCGGGTAGCCGTGGCGCGCGATGCCGCGGTCGACCATCTCGAAACCGACGAGCTTGCGCGGCACGCCCGCCTGCTTCTGCGCGACGAGCGCGTCGCGGCCGAGAAAGTCGCCCTTGGACAGTTTCACGATCCAGCCGAGGTCCGCCTCGAGCGCGGTGACGGTGTCGTCGATGTCGTTGCCGTAGAGCGCCATCTTCGCCTCGAGGCGCAGCGTGTCGCGCGCGCCGAGGCCGCAGGGCGTGGCGCCTTCGCCCCTGCCCTCGTCGAGCATCGCGCGGAAGAGGCGGGAGGCGTCCTCGGGCCGGCAGTAGACCTCGAAACCGTCCTCGCCCGTGTAGCCGGTGCGCGACACGAGGGCCGGCGCGCCGCAGACCTTCGTGTCGCGGAAGCCGTAGTACGGAAGGTCGGAAGGGTCGGGCGAAGAGACGCGCGACAGCAGCGCCGCCGCCTTCGGGCCCTGCACGGCGATCAGCGCGTAGTCCGAGCTGCGGTCGGTGACGCGCACGTCGCCCCGTGCATGCTCGGTCGCCCACGCGAAGTCCTTGGGCGTGTTGCCCGCGTTGACGACGAGGAGGTAATCGTCCTGGGACTTCCGATAGACGAGCAGGTCGTCGACGAAGGTCCCCTGAGGGGTCAGGAACCCGGTGTAGTGGATGCGTCCGTCCGCGAGCTTGCCGACGTCGTTGGGCGTCATCCACTGGAGGTACGCGAGGGCGTCCCGGCCCGCGACGTCGAACTCGCCCATGTGAGATACGTCGAAGAGGCCAACGCGCTCGCGCACGGCGCGGTGCTCTTCGAGGATCCCGGCGTACTGCACGGGCATCTCCCATCCCCCGAAGTCGATCAGCTTCGCTCCGAGCTCGCGGTGGAGGTCGTAGAGCGGCGTGCGCTTGAGCGCCGTCGGCGCGGCGGCGGGGGCGGTCATCGGGACAGGAAATTAGCACAAGCCGAAAAAGGCGGTGGACGGCCGAGACGCTCGACGCCCAGGATCGCGCCGCGGCGGCGGCCTCGCTCGCCCGTGTCCTGATCGCCGCCGGCAGCGTCGACCAGGCGCGACCCTACGCCCTCCACGGCAACGACCCGGTGCTCGTCGCGCGCCTGCTGCTCGAGGGGCACGACTTTCCCCAGGCGCGTCTCACTCCCTCTTCAGCGTCTCCTTCACCGTCGCCCGGTCCTTTCCCGCGTTGGCGGCGACGAGGATCCGCACGAGCTTCGGCTTGTAGCCGGGCGCCGCGAGCACGAAGTCGTGGACGGCGGGGCCGGCCTTGATCTGGAGGGGCGTCGCCGGCCCGAAGTTGGTCGCCGCGCCGAGCACCCTTCCGCCCTCGCTCACGGTCGCGTCCGCCGGCTCGATCACGAACTCGACGGCGCCGGTCGTCCGGTCGGCGGGCGCCGGGAGCCGCTCGTAGGCCATCCGGTCGAACCGCTCCATCTCCTCGTCGATCGACGGCGAGTCCTTACCGGACTCGGGCGTGACCTGGATCTCGAGGACGAGCGGCCGGTATCCGGGCAGCTCCATCTTCACGGAGTGGGTGCCCCTGGGCAGTTCGAGCTCGCGCCCTCCCCCGCGGTTGTCCCAGTCGTCGGCGATCCCGATGTAGCGCCCGTCGACGGAGAGCCGGGCCTGGTCGGGGCTCGACGTGAACCGCACGGCGCGACGCGTGGCGACGATCGCGTCGGGGTTGGGGGGCCGTTCGGAGGATGTCGCGGGCGCCGGCGCGGCGGCGGCCGCCTCCGCGGGCCGCGGGCTCGTGGCGGGCGCCGCCGCGGGTTTGCGGCGCGGCGTCGGCCGCACCTTCGGGTTGGCCGCGGCGGCCGGAGCCTCGGTCGGCGGCGGACTCGGCTCCGGCACCGCGGTCGGCGCGGCGGTCGGCTCGGGCGTCGCGCGAACCTGCGTCGGCGCGGCGGAGGCCCGGGTCGGCAGGGCGGCCGCAATCGGCGCCATCCCCTTCTGTCGGTCGCGCAGGAGCAGGAACGACACGGCGACGAGCGCCGCCAGCAGCCCGAGGACGACCGGCATCCCACTGCGGCGCGGAGGAGGCGGCGGGGGCGCCGAAGCCGTTGCCCCGGACGACGCCGCCGGCCCCGCCGCGACGGTCGACGCGACCGGCGTCGCCGAGACGGCGCGCCGCGTGCGTTCCGACTCGCGCTGGAACTTTTCGATCCTGCTGAGCTCGCGGATGAACTCCTGCGCGTTGGCGGGGCGGCGATCGGGCGACTTGGCGAGCAGGCGCGCCACGACCTCGCGCGTCGCGATCGGCAGGTCTGCCTTGAGCTCCAGCGGGTCGCGCGGCTCGGTGTGGAGGATCTGGTAGACGAGCGTCGTGATCGAGTCGCCGGGGAACGGCCGGGCTCCCGTCAGCAGCTCGTAGAGAACGATGCCGAGCGAGAAGAGGTCCGAGCGCCCGTCGAGCTTCTCGCCCTTGACCTGCTCGGGCGACATGTAGGCGGGGCTGCCGACCATGTGGCCGGTGCGCGTCAACTCGGAGGTCGAGGCCTCGGTGAACTTGCCGATCCCGAAATCCGTGACCTTGACGCGCCCGTCCCTGGCCACGAGGATGTTGCCCGGCTTGACGTCGCGGTGGAGCACGCCGCGCTCGTGCGCGTGGCCGAGCGCCTCGGCGACCTGGCGGATGATCCCGACCCGCGCCGACAGCGGCATCTCCGCGCCGGCCGAGAGGTAGCGCGTCAGCGCGTGGCCGTCGACGTATTCCATCGCGATGAAGCAGACGCCGTGGTCGCGGCCCACGTCGTAGACCGTGACGATGTTGGGGTGCTGGAGGCGGCCCGCCAGGCGCGCCTCCTTGAGGAAGCGGGCCTCGAGGTCCTGCGGGCTCTCGCCCCCGACACCCTCCGGCCGGACCGTCTTGATCGCCACCGGACGCCCGATGTCCGGATCGTTGGCGAGGTACACCACGCCCATCGCCCCCTGGCCGAGTACGGATGCGATCTGGAATCGCCCGAGCTTCGACCCGGCGGGCAGGACGCTCATTCGTCCGTGTTTTCGGAGAGGTTCCGCTCGGCGTCCTTCTCGCGCTCGGCGATCAGCGCCTTCGCCTCGGCGGCGCGGTCGGCCGGCACCACGACGCGCGAGAGCCCCATCGCGCCCGTGTTCTCGGGCCAGGGAGTCGCGGACGGGCCCTCGATCTCGCAGGGGATGTCCTCGGATTCGAGGAGTCCCGCGATGATCTCGGCTTCCTCGTCGTCGCCGACGGAGGCGACCTCGACCCACTCGTCTTCGTTCTCTTTGTCGTCGGCCATGACGGCGTCCTTTCTTACGGCGTCACGCGCAGCAGCGCGGCGCCCTTTTCGATCACGCGTCCGATCACGGCGCCCGCGGGCGCGCCCCGCTCGAGGCAGCGGGCCGCGAACGCCCCGGCCTCGTGCTCCGGCAGCGCGACGAGCAGGCCGCCCGAGGTCTGCGCGTCGCACACCAGAAGAAAATCGTCGTCGCTCACGCCCTCGGCCACCTCGGCGCGCGCGCGCAGGTGGCGGGCGTTGTTGCGCGAGCCGCCGGGCGCGACGCCCTCGGCCACCAGCCGCCGCGCCTGGGAGAGCAGGGGGACCCGGGCGATCGAGACTTCCGCCGTCGTCTTCGAGGCCTCCATCATTTCGTGAAGGTGGCCGAGCAGGCCGAAGCCCGTCACGTCGGTCGCGGCGTGGATGTCGAACCCCTCCATCGCCTCGACCGGGGCGCGGTTCAACGTGCACATGACGTCGACCGCCTCCTGGAGCGCGGCGTCCGACAGCCTGCGCCCCGCCGGAGCTGAGTCGCCGGAACCCGCGGCCGCCGAATCGATGCGCCCCGCGCGGACCGTGACGCCGATGCCGAGGGGCTTCGTCAGCACGAGCGCGTCGCCGGGCCGGGCCCCCATGTTGCGCGCGACCTTCGCCTCGTCGACGACGCCCGTGACGGACAGGCCGTAAAGCGGGATGTCATGGTCGATCGAGTGGCCGCCCGCGATCACGGCACCCGCCTCCGCGACCTTCTCGGCGCCGCCGCGCAGGATCTCCTCGAGCACCGCGCCGGGCAGGATCTTCATTGGAAAGGCGACGACCGCCAGGGCGAGCAGCGGGCGCCCGCGCATGGCGTAGATGTCCGAGAGCGCGTTGGTCGCCGCGATCCGGCCGAAGAGCCGCGGGTCGTCCACGATGGGCGTGAAGAAGTCGATCGTCTGGACGATCGTCTGCCCGCCCGGCAGACGGTAGACCGCGGCGTCGTCGGACTCGGCGTTGCCGACGAGCAGGTTCGGGTCGGCGGCGGACGGGACGTTGCTGAGCAGCGCGGCCAGGTCGAACTGCGGGATCTTGCACGCGCATCCGGCGCTCGACGCGAACGTCGAGAGCGCCGGGTAATCCGCCTTCACCGTGGCCATGGGCGGATTGTAGCTTCGCGGGCGGAAGTGCTAGTCGTCGTCGCCGCGGAGCAGGAACCCGAGAACGAATCCCACCGCCGCCGAGATCGCCAGCGAGGTGCCCGGATTCTCGCGCACGTAGCCGCGCACGTCGTCCCAGATGTACCCGTAGTCGCTCTCGATTTTCTTGGCGGCCGACTTGACCGTCTTGCGGACGTCGTCGCCCACGTCGTCGAACTGCTCCCGGGCCTTCCCGTAGGAGTCGCCGAGAACTTCCTTGGTGCGGTCGATCTTTTCTTCCACGAAATCCCTTGCCCGATCGAAAGGTGTGTCTTTAGCCATGATCCCTCCGGAGAGGCCGGATCATATACCCTTGGGCGCGTTGACGACCGCGAGCACGGGGTTCGAGAAACGCGAGGGGGCCGGCTGGTCGCTCCTGGCCGTCGTCTCCGAGACGTTCCGGGGCTTCCGGGCCGACCGGGGCCTGGATCTGGCGGGCTCGCTTGCCTTCACGACCATCCTGACGGCGGTCCCGCTGCTGGCGACCTTCTCGCTCTTCCTGGTGACCTTCTTCCGGGAGAACGACGACCAGATCCTCTCGATCGTCAACACCCTCCTGCCCTACCAGACCGCACACCTGACCCAGAGCATGCGCGACTTCATCGGCGAATCCAACGCCATCTCCGGCGTCGGACTGCTGCTGCTGGTCGTCGCCTCGGTGCGCCTGGTGTTCGTCGTCGAGGGAGTCTTCAACGCCGTGTGGGGAGCACCCCGCCGGCGGATGAGCCTGACGCGCATCATCCTGTACACGTTTGCGCTGCTCGCGCTCGGCCTGGTCCTCGGCGGCATCGGCTGGGGGCTGCGCAGCGTGCGGCATTCGGTCGGTGTCGACTCGGGCGTGAAGGAGCTGCTGCTGGCGTCCGCGCCCTTCATGCTGAAGGCGCTGCTGCTGATGCTGCTTTACGGCTACCTGCCCAACGCCCGGGTGCGGCTCGGCTCGGCCGCCGCCGCCGGCGCCACGGTCGCCCTCGCCCTCGAGCTTCTGCGCCTGACCTTTGGCCTCTATGTCGACACGCTCCTGCGCATGAATCTCATCACCGGGTCGCTCGGGTTCATCTTTCTCGCGGTCATCTCGCTCTACCTCGCGTGGGCCCTCATCCTTCTCGGCGTCGAGCTCACCCATGTCCTGCAGACGCACGTCGCGCGCGCGGCAGGGCTCCTGGCGGCGCGCGGCCGCGGCGAGCGGGCCGTGCGCATGCTCCTGCGCATGTCCTCGGCCGGGCCGACCGCCCTGACGGACATCGACCCCGAGCCCGACGCTCCGTCGGCGGAAACGCTCGGAATCCTCGCGGACCTGCAGAAGGGAGGCCTCGTCGAGGGTTCGCCCGAGGCCGGATTCCGACTGGCGCGCACGAACCGCAAGATCACGATCGCCCAGGTCGTCGAGGCCCTCATGCCCGACCTGTATCTCGTCAATCGCGATCAGGAGGACCGGGTCGCCCTCATCCTCGAGCCGCTCTTCTACCGTCTCGACAGCGAGCGCAAGAAACTGCTGAACGCCACGCTCGCGGAGCTGCGCCGGCGGTAGTCAGGCCGCTTTCGGCCGGAGCATCTTCAACATCGGCGGCGCGACGAAGGTCGTCGCGAACACCGCGACGAGGACCGCGACGAACACACGGTCCGGAAGGGCCTTCGTCGCGAGGCCCACGGAGGCGAAGATGAGACCCACCTCGCCGCGCGGCACCATCCCCGCCCCGATGAAGGCCCGCCGCACCTTGCCCCACGCGCAGAAGCCCGCCGCGAACTTGCCGAGGAACCCGATCACGGTCAGGAGCAGCCCCAGCAGGAGCGCCGGCCGGTTCTCCGCCACGAGAGGGTTGAGCAGCTGCACGTCCACCTCGGTGCCCACGTACACGAAGAACACCGGCGCGAAAATGTCGACGACGGGTTTCAGGGCGTGGTCGATGTCGTGGCGGCGGTTGGTCCGCGCGAGCGCCATGCCCGCGGCGAACGCCCCGACGATCGGCGCCGAATCCGCCCTCTTGGCCGCCCAGGCGACGAAGAGCGCGAAGGCCACGCACGCGGCGCCGAGCACCCCGCGCACGCTCGCCTTGCCCACGACGTGGACGAGGACGCGGCCGAGAGGGATCCCGACGAGGATCGCGGCCGCGAGGAACCCGATCGCGAGGCCGGTCGACTTGCCGACCATCGCGGCGTCGATCTGGCCGCCGCCGGCCACCTTCGACATGACCGCGAGAATCACGAGGCCGAGCACGTCATCGGCCACCGCCGCGCCGAGGATGATCTGGCCCTCGCGCGTTGCGAGCACCTTCAGCTCGGAGAGGACCCGCGCGGTGATGCCGATCGAGGTCGCCGTCAGCGCCGCGCCCACGAACGCCGCGGTCAGCGCCTCGTAGCCGAGCGCGCGCGAAACGAGGTAACCGCCGGCAAACGGGAGCGACATCCCCGCCAGGGCGACGGTGAGCGCCGGCGCGCCGACGCGGACGAGGTCCTCGAGGTTCGTCTCGAGGCCCACCTCGAAGAGCAGCAGCACCACGCCGATCTCGGCAAGGATGAAGATGGCGTCCGACAGCGGCACGAGGCCGAGGACCGAGGAGCCGAGCAGGATTCCGGCGAGCAGTTCGCCGAGCACCGCCGGCTGCCCCACGCGCTCGGCGAGCTCGCCGAAGAGCTTCGCGCCGAAGAGGGCGGCCGCGAACGCGAGCAGCACCGCCCCGAAGTCGACGCCGTGTTCCATGGTCGGATCCTAGCCGATTCGCAGTTAAGCTCGTCGTGAATGTCGCACGTTCCCCGCGCCGTCAACCGCTGGATCACTGCCGCCGCAGTCGCCGCCGCCGCGCTCGTTCTGTCGGCGCAGCTGCTCGTGCCGCCCGTGTCCGGTCTCGCCGACAACGGTGACTACCAGCGGGTAACCGGGTACGCCGGATTCGAACATTCGACCGACGTCTTCGCCGAGCGCTACAACTCGTTCCTGAGGACGCAGTACCGGGTCCTCCCGATCGCTTTCTTCCGCAGCGGGTACCTCTCGTCCGAAACGGTCTTCGCGCTCGCCGCGCGGTGGATCAGTCCGGCTTCCTGGAGCGGGGGCCTTTTCGACATCCGCGTCCTGGCCGGAGTTCACATCCTGCTGTTCCTGCTCGCGCTCGGCGCGCTCGTGTCCGCCTGCCGCGATCTGACTCCCGCCGCACAGGCCGCGGCGGCCCTGCTCCTCGTCTTCTTTTTCACGGACATCGGGTATGCCGGCCCGTTCAACTCGTTCTACAGCCAGACGGCCTCGCTGCTCTTCCTGCTGCTCCTCGCGGCGGTGGCCGCCGAGGCCATCCGCCGGGGCCGGCTCGACGGACCGCTGCTCGGCGCGTACTTCCTCTGCGCGGCCGGCTTCGTGGGCTCCAAGCCCCAGGAGGCAATCCAGGGCCCGCTGCTCGCGCTGCTCGGGATGCGTCTGGCCGGCGTCGGCCTGGACGTGCGCGCCGCCCCGCGCCGGCCTGTCGTCTGGCTGGCGCTCGCGCTCTGCGGGTTCTCGGCCTGGTACGGCCGCAGCACGCCGATCCGGCTGCGCGAAGCCGTCCTGTACTCGGTGGTCTTCTCCGACCTGTTGCCGAATTCGCCCGATCCGGCGGCCGACGCGGCCGAGCTCGGCCTGGACCCCGCATGGCTCAAGTACTCCGGCTCCCATCCCTACATGGCCGGCGCGCCGCTGCACGATCCGGCGTTCCGGGTTCGATTTCTGGCCAGCGTCGGGTACGGGAAGATCGTGCGCCTCTACGCGCATCATCCGAGCCGGTTTACGGCGAGGCTCGACCGCGTTTCCAGGAAAGTCTGGGCGCTGCGTCCGAGCTACGGGAACCTCGAGAAGTCGGACGCGCACCCGGAGCGGACTCTCACCCGGCGGTTCGGCGCGTGGAGCCGCCTGCGCCTCGCCCTCTTCGGCCCCCGCGCTCTCGCCTGGCTGGCGCTGCTCTACGCCGCCAACGTCGCCCTCGCCGTCGGCACCTACCGGCGGGCGTCGCCGCGGGGGCGCCTGCTTCGCGAGGGACTCCTCGCGGCGGTCTTGATGTCGGCGACGGCGTTCCTGGTCTCCACCCTCGCCAACGCCCCTCCCGACCTCTCGCGTGTCTTCTACGTCGCCGAGGCGCTGTGCGACCTGTTGCTCGTCGCCGACGCCGCATGGCTCGTGCAGGCCCTGGCGCGCCTGCGTCGCGCACCCCGTGCGGCGGCATGACCCCAGGAGGCGCCGGCCCGCGGTCAAGTCCGTGATCGTCTCCGCGGCGCTCGCGGCGGCACGGCCATCCTGACCGTCGTTTGCCGACTTCTCGACCGCCGTGCTATTCTCCGCGCCCTCTCCGTGTGGGGCTGTAGCTCAGTTTGGGAGAGCGCCTGAATCGCACTCAGGAGGTCGTCGGTTCGATCCCGATCAGCTCCACCAATTCCGTCGCTTCCACTCGCTGCGCTCGCTCACGCTCCCGCGGCGCGAACCTCCTCCCTTCCATGAGAAGGCCGACCGGCGTCAAGGGGGGAGCCCGGGAGTCGCAGTAGGCAGGGACTGGTTGGAAGCAGACAGAAGTCGTTTCGCCAGGCTTCCATTCGCACTCAGTTCGGCTCGGTAAAGAGCCGGGTGCATGGTGGGGTCCAACCAGTCGAGGCGCTGCCATCTCACTAACGGTCTTGCAGTAGCCCGTGGTTGTGGGCTGCGAGAGGACCGAGGGAGGAGTCGCAGTCGCCGGGACTGGGCGATTGACTTCAGTCATGGACATCGAGATAGGTGACTCTGGTTATCGAAGACTAGGCGGCCGAGACTCTGGTTTTGCGATCCTGGCGGTAAAGAGGTTCGTAAACTTCGCCGGTGCGCCAGAGGTGATGGAGCAGGACGGCGAGCTTGCGTGAGACGGCAACGATGGCTTTTTTCTTACCGAGCTTTCCGCCGCGGGAAGAGATGTTCTGTCCGAAGCGGCGCAGATCGCAGTCCGGGCCGAAGGGCCCCAGGATGTAGTGGGCCGCGTTCACGAGAAGCCGGCGCAACCCCGAGTCCCCCTGCTTGGTGATCCGTCTTTGCGGATCGGAGTGACCCGACTGCTTTCGTCCGGGAACCAGTCCAAGGAAGGCTCCGACTGTCCGACTCTTCGCGAAGCGCCGTGGGTCGCCCAGAGTCAGGACGAAGGCCAGTGAAGTGATCGGCCCGATGCCTTTGACCTGGCGCAGCAGCCTGGTCTGCGGGTACTGGTCATCGGCCAGGGTCTCGATCATCTGGCCCAGGGCTTTGATCTGCTCAGTGAGCGAAGCGATTTGCTCGAGCACCGGCAAGAGCACGGGCTCTAAGAGCTCCGGGATCTGCTTGGAGGCGGTCTTGGAGAAGCAGCTGGTGGAACAGGCCGGAAGCCTCGTCCCGAAGGACTTCACCACGCCACGCACGTGGTTGACCAGAAGCGTTCGGGCTACGACCAGAGCGTCCCGCGAGCGCAACAGCGCCAAGTCTTTCTGCAACGAAGCATCCCGGTGCTCAACCGGACAGAGCAATGCCGGCTCGAAGCGAGCCAGCCGCGCCAGGTACATGGCGTCAACCCGGTCATCCTTGCTCGGGTTCTCGTAGATCAGTCGAAGCCTGCGCGAGTTGGCGACGAGGACTTCGTGGCCGTATTCCACGAGCTGTCGCGACACCCACGGCGAGTGGGTCCCCGTCTCAAGGGCAATACGCATCGGCGGGCAGTTCGAGAAAACCCTCCTCAGACCCGCCTCCGTCGTTGCCCCCCGGCCTTCCTCGACGATCTGGCCCTCGGCGTCGAGGATTGCGTATTGACTGAATCGATCTCCAAGATCCAGCCCGACCGTCTGTCTTGCCACCTTGCTAAGCTCCCTCATGGCCGATCTCCCTTCTGGGCCTCGAGCCCGTTCCAATGCAGCCTTTTTACAAGGACTGCGCAGGGAGGTCGGCCTTCTCATCCCATCTCCCTTCGGTCGGGAGACTATTCGCGCCGCGAGCGATTCACGACCACGGCTAAACATGTCGCGTCTGCGACCCGGAGCAGATCGCAGAGAAGCTCGGACACCATTCGTCCTGCCCCTCGAGCAGGATCGAGACATGGCCCCGTGGCGTAATGGACAGCGCACTTCCTTCGCAAGGACGACGATGCGGGTTCTAATCCAGCCGGGGCCATGTTCGTTGACTGAGGTGCTCCCGCGGGAGTAACGTTGGGGTCCTTGCGAAGGGGCGCTTCCAGCGTCACGAACGGCCCGGGCGATCCGGGCCGTTTCCCTTTTTGGAGCCACGACCCCCGCTTCCGGACAGGCGACTCAGGCTCCACTACAGGTCCATCATCTTGCCGCGGCCGGTGACGATGGCGGTGGCGCCGACGAGGAGCATGATGATGCCGTTGGCGACGAGGACCCTGGGGGCGGAAAATATGCTGGCCATCGCGCCGGCGAAGAGGTTGCCGAGGGGCATGGCGCCGCGGAAGGCGAGCGAGTAGACCGAGACGACGCGGCCGCGCAGGCCGTCTTCGACGTTGGACTGGATGAGGGTCATGAAGAGGGCGAAAACGACCATGAGGGCCGCTCCGGCCATGGCCAGCAGGGCGTAGGAGGCGAGCGGTGTGCGCGAGAGCGCGAACCCCGCCATCAGCGCGCCGAAGATCATCTGCATGGAGATGGCGAGGGCGCCCTTGCGCTTGACGTTGCCGAAGGCGGCGACGCCGAAGGCACCGGCGATCGCCCCGATGCCGAAGCAGGCGAGCAGGACGCTGTAGCCCTTGGCGTCCTGGTGGAAGACGCTCCGGGCAAAGATGGGCAGGAACGTCACGAGCGGCATCGCGCAGAAGCTCCCGATGAAGGACAGGACGATGAGCCCGCGCAGGGCCTTCTGGTTCCACACGGTCGAGAGGCCCGTCTTCAGGCTCGCCATGACGCCCTCGGTCGGCTTGACGACGCCGCCCCCGCCCGTCAGAAGCCAGAGGGCCAGGATGGGAGCCAGGAACGACAGCGCGTTCAAGCCGAAGCACCACGGCGCCCCGAACTTGTAGAAGGCGATGCCGGCGAGCACCGGCCCGACCACGCGGGCAAGGTTGAACTGGATCGAGTTCAGCGCGACGGCGTTCGGAAGGTCCTGGCGATCCACGAGCGTCGGCACGAGGGCCTGGTAGGCCGGCCCACCGAACGACTGCGCGAGGCCCACGACGAAGGACAGCGCCAGGATCATCCAGACCTGCACCGCGTGCGCGACCAGCAGGACCGCGAGCAGCGCGGCGCTGCCCATCTGGACGTACTGCGAACGCAGGAGAATCCGCCGCCGGTCGACCCGGTCGGCCATCACGCCGCCGAAGAGCGAGAAGAGCAGGTACGGCGCGTCGCCGAGGAAAGCGTCCAGCCCGAGCAGGAAGGCCGATCCCGTCATCGTCAGGATCAGCCAGTTCTGAGCGACCTCCTGCATCCACGTGCCGACGCTCGACGTGAACGCTCCCGCCCACATGAGGCGGAAGTCGCGATAGGTGAAAGCCTTGAATGCCTTGCGCAAACCGCGCGTAGCTTATGCCCGGTTTCGGGGAACGCGGGCGCCGCGGCCCGTCCTCAACCCAGGCGGCCCTGCTGGAAGTCCTCGAACGCCTGCACGATCTCGGCCCGCGTGTTCATGACGAAGGGGCCGGCGCGGGCGACGGGCTCGTCGAGCGGACGCCCGGCAATGAGGAGCACGCGCAGCGCCGCGTCGGCGCCGGCCTCGAGCCGCGCCGTCGGGCCGTCGTTGCGGAAGAGCACGAGCTCGTGCGGCCTCGCGGGGGTCTTCTCGGAGCCGAAGACGCCCGCGCCCTCGACCACGTAGGCGAACGCGTTGAAGTCCGCGTCGAGCGGCTGTTCGAGGACCGCGCCCGGGACGAGCGTCAGGTCGAAGTACGCGATCGGGGTGCGCGTGTCGATGACGGCCCGCGCGCCGAGGGCTTCGCCGGCGATCACGCGGGCGGTGACGGACCCGTCCGCCGAGCGGCCGACGGGGATCGCCGCGGCGGGCACTTCCTGGTAGCGCGGCTTCATCATCTTGTCCTTGCGCGGCAGGTTCACCCAGAGCTGGAAGCCGTGCATCCGCCCGCCCTTCGCGGCGAAAGCCGGATCCGGCATCTCGGAATGCACGACGCCCGAGCCCGCCGTCATCCACTGGACGTCTCCCGGGCCGAGCTTCCCGCGGTTGCCCCGCGAGTCGCCGTGCTCCATGCGCCCGTCGAGCAGGTACGTGACGGTCTCGAAGCCGCGGTGGGGGTGATCCGGCGCACCCTTTGCCTGATCCGGCCCGAGGTCCATCGGGCCCATCTCGTCGAGCAGCAGGAACGGGTCGAAGTGATCGAGCGCGGACGTGGGAAAGGGCCTGTGGACCAGGAACCCGGCGCCCTCGAGGGTCTCGATGCTCGGCAGCACCCGGCGGACGGTGCGTGTGTTTTTCATGATGCCCGTAATACGCTTCGGGCGAGGAATCCGATTCGCGGGGCCGTTGTTGGCACCGGAGCAAGGAGATCCACCATGGCGAAGGCGACGTTTGGAGCCGGCTGTTTCTGGGGTGTCGAAGAGGAGTTCCGGAAAATCCCGGGGGTCCTCGCGACGGCCGTCGGTTACAGCGGCGGAAGGCTCGACAACCCGACGTACAAGGACGTCTGCACCGACACCACGGGCCACGCCGAGGTCGTCGAGGTGGACTACGACCCGGCTCGCGTCTCCTACGACGCGCTGCTGGAGGTGTTCTGGAACGGCCACAACCCGACCCAGTTGAACCGGCAGGGGCCGGATGTCGGCACGCAGTACCGATCGGCCATCTTCTTCCACACGCCGGAGCAGGAGGCGGCGGCCCGGGCTTCGAAGGAGCGGCTCGCAAAGAGCGGCCGTTTCCAGAAGGCCGATCGTCACCGAGATCTCGCCGGCGCAGACCTTCTGGAAGGCCGAGGACTACCACCAGCAGTACCTCGCCAAGCGCGGCCTCGGCTCCTGCCACGTCTGACAGGCCGCGGCTTTTCGGTATAGGATCCGCCGGACCAAAACGGTCACCCGCGCGCCCGAAGGCGATGGCGGATTCCAAGATTGAAGGAGACGAAGTCATGAAGAAGGTTCTCGTCCTCTGCCTGGCGGCCGGCCTCGCCGCCGCCGCGCAGGCGCAGCAGGCCCAGTCCGCTTCGGCCCCGGCCTCGGTCGCGGGCCCGGAGGCCCTCAACCTTGCGCGCTACAAGTTGGCGCTCACCGACGCGCGCCGCAAGCTCTTCGCCGCCGGCATGAGCGAGCTGACGCCGCAGCAGCTCGAGACGTTCTGGGGCGTCTACGCCGACTTCGAGAAGGAGAAGGACGCGATCACGGGTGCGCGCGTGGACCTCGCCAGGAAGTACGCCGACAACTTCCAGAACCTGTCGGACGCCGACATCACCGGCCTCGTCACCGAGTCGGCCAACCTCCAGAAGAAGTACACCGACCTGCGCGTGAAGTACTACGGCATCCTGAGCCAGAAGCTGAACGCTCACGCGGCCGGCCGCTTCGCGCTCATCGACGACTACACGACGACCGCGGCGCGCCTGAACCTGCTGAACCAGCTCCCGATCCCGACCGGAGACATGAAGTAGGGCGTTTCAGACCCTCGGCCGACGCGCGAGGCGCTCCCGGATCACGGCGAGCGCCTCGCCGCGCTCGGCTCCTTCCAGAACGAGCCGCGGCGGGCGCACCCTCTCCGAGCCCATCCCGCACTCCTGCTGCGCGAGCTTGATGAGCTGCACGAATTTCGGCACGACGTCCAGGCGCAGGAGCGGCAGGAACCACTCGTAGAGCACGCGCGCCTCGGCGTGCTTTCCCGCGACGGCCAGCTCGAAGAGGCGGACGGACTCGGCGGGCAGCGCGTTGACGAGGCCGGCGATCCAGCCGACGGCGCCGGCGGCGATTCCCTCGACGATCAGGTCGTCCACGCCGACGAAGATGGCGAGGCGCTCGCCGAGCGCGGCGCGGATCGCGGCGATGCGCCGCACGTCGCCACTCGACTCCTTGACCGCGGCGAGGTTTCCATGGCCGCCCGCGAGCGCGGCGAGCTCCTCGGCCGAGACGTCCGTCCCGTAGGCGATCGGGTTGTTGTAGAGCATGCACGGCAGTTTCGTCGCGCCGATGACGGCCGAGAAGTGCGCCGTCGTCTCGCGGCGGTCTGGCCGGTACACGTACGGAGGCAGGACCATGAGCCCGTCGCAGCCCTTGTCCGCGGCCAGCTGCGCCGTCGCGACCGCCTCGGCCGTCGAGAGCGCCGCGATCCCCGCGACGAGCGCGGCGCGGCCGCCGAGCGTCTTGCGGCAGACCTCGAGCACGGCGCCCTTCTCGGGGAGCGTCAGCGTCGCGGACTCGCCGAGCGACCCGAGCGGCACGAATCCCGCGCACCCGGCGGCGAGCATCGCCTCGAGGTGCCGAGGCAGGAAATCGAGATCGAGCGAGAGATCCTCGCGCAACGGCGTCGTGATCGCCGGAAACACGCCCTGCCACTTCATGCGAGCTCCTTATTCCGATGCGACGAGGCTGCCCATCCGCGCCGGCTTGACCGGAGGGCGTACGGTATCCGAATCCCAGCCGAAGAGGAACGCGAGCGCCGGGCCGCAGACGCGGCCCTGGCACGGGCCCATGCCGGCGCGGGCAGTGAGCTTGGCCTCGCGGGCGCTCGCGCAGGCGGCGAGGCTCGAAAACCGCGCGTCCTCGCAGCGGCAGACGACCGTGTCGGGCCGGACCGCCGCCGCGAGCTCGCGGCGCGGCCGGAAGGCGCGATGCATCGCCGCGCCGAGCCGGCGGCCGCGATCGCGCGCGCTCGCGAGCGCGATCCGATCGGCGGCATCGTCGAGCTGGTCGGCGGCGGCAAGGCCAGCGATCTGCCCCTCGGCGATCGCGACGTCGACGCCGGCGACGCCGCACGGCTCGCCCGCGCCGTAGACGCCGGGCACGCTCGTCTGCTGCCGATCGTCGACCGCCACCGCGCCGGCGCGCGTGACGCAGCCGCAGACGCGCGCGAGCTCCGTGTTCGGCACGAGACCGTAACCGACCGCCGCGAGGTCGCAGGGCACTTCGAAGAGCGCGGCGCCGTCGGTCAGGACCACGCTTTCGAGCCGCCCATTGCCGCGCGCCTCGGCCACCCAGGTTCCGATGCGATACGGCGTGTCGAAGAAAGCCGATCGGTACCGCGCCGCCTCGAGGAGCTTGCCGGGAAACGCGGAGAGCGAAGCGGTGAACCGGGCGAGCGCAGCCATCCCCGCCTGCTCCGCGACGAGCGCGACGTCGACTCCCTTCTTCGCCAGGGTCGCCGCCACGGGGAGCAGGAGCGCTCCCGATCCGGCCACGACGGCCGTCCGTCCGCCGAGCCCGGCTCCCGTCTTCGCCATCGCCTGGGCGCCGCCCGCGCCCATGACACCCGGCAGGGTCCAGCCCGGAAAAGGCAGGAAGAGCTCGCGCGCCCCCGTCGCCAGGACGACGCGCCGCGCCCGGACGACGCAGAGGCCCGCGGCCGTCTCGGCCGAGAGCTTCCAGCCGCCGCCCCCGGCCACGGCGTCGAACACCGACGCGCCGCATCGCACGACCGCGCCCGAGACCGCGAGCCGCTCGAGCCAGGGACGCGCGGCCGCGGGGACCTCCGCGCCCGCGAGATGCCGGTAGATCTGCCCGCCCGGCAATGGGGCCTCGTCGAGCACGACGGTCGTCGCTGCGCTCTCGGCCGCGCGGCACGCCGCCGCGACGCCCGCCGGGCCGGCGCCGACAACCGCGACATCGCACGCGAGCTCTTCCGTCCCCCCCGGAAACCTGGAGCCGGGAACCGGGAACTCGCCCGCCGTCGCCACACCCATCCCGTCCCGCACGAGCTCCATGCAGGCGCGGCGATGCGGGACGCCGTCGATCGCGACGCGGCATTCGAAGCAGATGCCCATCGCGCAGAGGACGCCGCGCCGCTCGCCCGCGACGGAGGTCCGGCAGACGCGCGCGCCCGCGTTCTCGAGCGCGGCGGCCACAGTGATGCCCGCCGCCGCCGGCGCGGCGAGGCCGTCGATCGTGAGCCCGACGGTCTCAGCCATGCGCCGCCGCGGGGAACGGCCGCATCGGCGAGTACGGCGCCGGATCGATCGCGCTCGCGCGCCCGAGGATCGCGTCCGCGATGAGGCGGGCCGTGCCGAGGGAGGTCGTGATCCCGAGGCCCTCGTGCCCGGCGGCGGCGAAGAGCCCCGGCGTCCCGTCGACGGCCCCGATCAACGGCAGGTTGTCCGGCGTCGACGGGCGCAAGCCCGTCCACGTGCGGATCGCGGAAAGCCGCGAGAGCGCCGGCATGAACTCGAGCGCGCGCCGGATCATCCGGTCGCGGATCCCCCGGTTCACGCCCGCCTCGAAGCCGACGAACTCGCGCGAGGAGCCGAGCAGCATCTGCCCGGTCGCGCGCGGCTGGAGGTTGAAGGCGACCGACTCGGCCGAGGGCGTGTGGGCGCTCTTGAGGTACCCGAGCTCGACGAGCTGGTGCCGGCAGAACCCGGGGTAACGGTCGGTGATGACGAGATGGCCCCTGCGCGGCTGGATGGGAAGCCCGGGCGTCAGGAGCGGCGCGGCGGCGCCGGCCGCGTTGACGACGGCGCCGGCCTCGATCGTTCCGTCCCGCGTCTGGACCCGCCGCGCGCCGATCCGGATCACCGCGACACCCTCGCGCCGGACGGCCCCGCGCGCGAGCGCCCGGCCGAGCAGCCACCGCGCGGCGTTGACCGGGTAGACGACGCGATCGCCCGGGACGCGCAGCGCGCCCGCGAGGCCCGGCCGCAGGTTCGGCTCGGCACGCGCGAGCTCCCCGGACGACAGCTCCTCCACCGCGACGCCGCGGCCGCGATAGAAACGGGCCTTCTCCCGGACGTGCGCCAGCTCCGCGGCGTCCGCGGCGATCCAGAGCGTTCCCGTCGGATCGTCTTCGCACGCCGCCGGCATCTCGCCCGCGAGCCCGGTCCAGAGCCGCCGCGACAGTTCGGTCAGCGCGAACTGCGCCGGCGAGTCGTCCATCACGACGATGTGCCCCATCGCGGCCGCGGTCGCGCCGCCGCCGGCGAAGCGCGACTCGAGGACCGTGACCGAAAGGCCCGCTTCCGACAGGGCGTCCGCGCACGCGGCGCCGACGATGCCGGCGCCGACGACGAGAACGTCAGCCGGCGCCATTGCCCCCGAGGCCGCCGCGGAAAGGGTCGCGCGGATCGAAGTGGAGCGTCGTCCTGCCGGTGATGAACGCCCGCCCCTGGATCCGGGGAATGAGCTTTCCGTCGCGCTCCTCGAGCCAGCCCGTGAACAGGCTGCCGCAGATCGACTCCTGGCGGTAGCGCGCGCCGATCGCGAGCCTGCCGCGGGCGTGGAGCGAGGCCATGCGCGCCGAGGTCCCCGTGCCGCAGGGCGACCGGTCGTACGCGCCGCCCGGGCACATCACGTAGTTGCGGCTGTCGGCATCCGGCCGCGCGGGAGGGCCGAACAGGATGACGTGATCCACGATCTCGCCGCCGCCGCCACGCACGCCCTCGACGGAGAGGGCGCGCTGGATGGCGAGCGTGACGGTCCGCAGCCGCTCGTGGTTGCCGGGCTCGACGGCCTCGCCCGGCAGCTCGGCCAGAAAGAACCAGTTGCCCCCGTACGCGACGTCCCCGACGACGCGCCCGAGGCCGGGCACGTCCACGGCGAGATCGCGGAGATGACACTGCGCCGGCACGTTTTGGATCGTCACGACCCCGTCCACGCCGAGCTCCGCGCCGACCGGCCCCACGGGCGTGTCGAGCTTCACCGCGCCCGGCGCGATCCGCCCGAGGTGCTCGAGCGTTCGCACGACGCCGATCGTGCCGTGGCCGCACATCCAGAGCGGACCGGCGTTGTCGAAGAAGACGACGCCGGCCACGGCCCCGTGCGAGACCGGCGGGGTCAGCAGCGCGCCGACGAGCGCGTCGTGCCCGCGCGGCTCGAGGATCGCCCCGCGCCAGAGCGGCCCGAAGCGGCGGTCGAGCTCCTCGCGGCGGCCCTCCATGGTCGCCGCCGCGAGCTCGGGCCAGCCCCCGATCACGACGCGCGTCGGCTCCCCTTCGGTGTGCGAGTCGACGACCTCGATCGTCTCCGGAAATTCGCGGGCCGTCACAGGGCGTCCCGCGTGAGGCCTCCGTCCACGAGGCGCCAGATGCTCCGCGGGTTCCTGTCGGCGAGCTCCTCGGGCAGGGCGGACTGGGGGAAGTCCTGGTAACAGACCGGCCGCGCGAAGCGCTGGATCGCGGCCGTGCCGACCGACGTCGCGCGCGCGTCCGTCGTCGCCGGGTAGGGCCCGCCGTGGTGCATCGCGTGGCAGACTTCGACGCCGGTCGGGAATCCGTTGAAGATCAAGCGCCCCGCCTTGCGGCGCAGGATCGCGATCAACTCCGAAAAGTCGGCGAGATCCTTCTCGGCGCCGTGGATCGTGGCGGTCAGGTGCCCGTGCAGCGCGCGCGCGAGCTGCAGCATCTCCGGCCGCGACGCGCAGCGCACCGCCAGCGCCGCCGGACCGTAGATCTCGGCGCCCAGGCGCGGATTGTCCGCCCAGGCCCGCGCGTCGGTCAGCAGCAGGGCGGCCGGCGCCTCGGTCTCCGGATGCGGGCCGGCGCCCGCCGCGCGCGCTCCGATCGCGACGCCGGCGATGCGGGTCACTTCGCCGAGATCGCGGTCGTAGGCCGCCTTGATCCCGGCATGCACCATCGTGCCCGGCGGCGTCGCGGCGAGCAGGTCGCCCGTTTCCTTCAGCAGCGCGCTGGCCGCGGGCGAATCGATCACGAAGAGCAGGCCCGGGTTGGTGCAGAACTGCCCGGCTCCGAGCGTCACGGCGGAGGCGAGTCCCTTCGCGATCGCCTCCGCCCGCTCGGCGATGGCGCCGGGCAGGATGAAGACGGGGTTGGCGGAGCCCATCTCCGCGTAGACCGGGATCGGCTCGGGGCGCAGCGCGGCCGCGTCGAAGAGCGTGCGTCCCGCCGCGAGCGAGCCGGTGAAGCCGACCGCCTTGACGGCCGGATGCGTCACGAGAGTGATGCCGACCTCGGGCGAGGGGCCCTGCACCATTCCGAAGACGCCCTCGGGCATGCGCGTCTCGCGCGCCGCCGTGCGGATCGCCGTCGCGACGAGCTCGGACGTGCCGGGGTGCGCGGGATGCGCCTTGACGACGACCGGGCAGCCCGCCGCGAACGCCGACACCGTGTCGCCGCCCGCCACGGAAAAGGCCAGGGGAAAATTCGAAGCGCCGAAGACCGCCACCGGCCCGAGCGGGACGAGCATGCGCCGGATGTCGGGCCGCGCCTGGGGCTTGCGGTCCGGCAGGGCGCGGTCGATCCGCGCCTCGACCCACGAGCCCTCTTCGACGACCTGCGCGAACAGGAGAGCCTGGCTGACCGTCCGCGCGCGCTCGCTTTCCAGGCGCGCCGAGGGCAATCCCGTCTCCGCGCCCGCCCGCTCGAGCAGCCGGTCGCCGAGGGCCAGGATCTGCTGCGCAATCGCGCGCAGGAACTCCGCGCGGCGAAACGGGGCGAGCGCGGCGTACGCCTCGAAGGCCCGCTCGGCCGAGCGCGCGGCCGCGTCGATCTCCCCCGGCGAAGATTCGAAGAACTCGCCCTCGAGCGCGGCCCCGGTCGAGGGGTTCTTCGACCGGAACGGCGCGCGGGCCGCCGTGGTGGCGCTCATCGGGCGCCGCCCCGCGCGATGTACGCGTTGACCTGGTCGGCGAGCACCGGCAGCGGCACGGCGCCGCTGCCGAGCACGACGTCGTGGAACGCGCGCACGTCGAACTTCGGCCCGAGGGCCTGCTCCGCCTGTCCGCGCAACTCCCGGATCTTCAACTCCCCCATCTTGTAGCAGAGCGCCTGTCCCGGCCAGGAAATGTAGCGGTCGATCTCCGTCTCGACCTCGTGGAGCGAGAGCGCCGTATGCGACTCGAGATATTCGACCGCCTCGGCGCGGGTCCAGCCCTTGGCGTGGATCCCGGTGTCCACGACCAGCCGGCAGGCGCGCCACATCTCGTAGGTCAGTCGCCCGAAATCGCTGTAGGGATCCTGGTAGAAACCGGCCTCCAACCCGAGCCGCTCGGCGTACAGCGCCCAGCCCTCCACGAACGCGCCGACTCCCGAGAAACGCCGGAACTCCGGCAGGCCCGTCATCTCCTGCTGCAGCGCGATCTGGAGATGATGCCCCGGCACCGCCTCGTGCAGCGTCAGCGCCTCGAGCGTGTAGAGCGGCCGCTTGTCGAGGGCGTAGGTGTTGACCCAGTACTCGCCGGCCTGCGTGCCGCCGACGGGCGCCTCGATGTAGCGGCCCCCCGTGTACTTGGGCGCGAGGTGCGCGGGGACGGGCTCGATCCCGTAGGGCAGCCGCGGCAGCTTTCCGAAGAGCGAGGGCAGCTTGCCGTCCATCCGCTTGGCGATCCAGGAGGCATCCTTCAACAGGTCGTCGGGCGTCTTCGCATAGAAGCGCGGATCGGTGCGGAGAAAATTCAGGAACGCGGCGAAGTTGCCCTGGAACCCGGTCTTCGCCATGACGGCGTCCATCTCGGTCCGGATGCGCAGGACCTCCTGCCGGCCGATCTCGTGGACCTGGTCGGCGGTCAGGTCGAGCGTCGTGAAGCTCCGGACGAGGTGCGCGTAGTACTCGCGGCCCCGCGGCAGCGCGGAGGCGCCGATCGTCAGCCGCGCGCGCGGGATGTACTCGGTCTTCATGAAATCGGAGAGCGTCTTGTAGCCCGCGACCGCCCCCTGCATGATCGCGCGCCGCCCCGCATCGGTCAGGCGCGCGCGCTCGGCCTCCGGCACGCCCGGGGGAAACGCGCGGAAGGGGGCGAAGAAGACGCTCTTCTCCGGAGCGGCGACGACGTGCGTCGTCATCGTGACGTCGTAGCCTTCGAGCACGACCTGCGGGAGCGTGAACCGGGCCGCGATCCCCTCGCGCATGAGCGCGATCTCCGCCCCGACGTACGCCGGGAACGCGTTCAGGCGCGCAATGTAGTTCTCGTAGTCCTTCGGCGTCGCGAACGGCATGCGGTCCGGCAGGTCGGCGAAGTCGGTGTGGAAGCCGCTGTCGGCATTGATCGGGATCCGGTAGGCGCCGAACTCGAAATCGGCCAGCGAATCCTGGAGCTCGCGGGCGAACATGTCCGCGCTGACGCGGCTGGAGGCAGAGAGGGCCGCGCGGTCGATCGACTTCAGCCGCTCGAGCGCCGACCGGGCATACGCCGCGCGGCGCTCGAGGTCGGCGTGCGTCATGGACGGAAGCCGGTCGTCGTAGCGGTGGTCCCCGGCCGACGTCGCGAAGAGCGGGTCCTCGGCGAGCCGGAACGCCCAGGCCTCGTCGAAGAGCGCCTGGAGCCGGCGGTCCTCCCCCTCGGCGCGGACCAGCGCGGGCGCGGCGAACGCGAGCAGGAGGACGGCCTGGACGAGGATGCGCAAGCGGCCGCGACCTACGACCCTTCGAGCTGCTTCTTGAGCGATGCGATGGCGCCGTCCGAGCGCTGTCCCGGCGGCAGCGCCTCGGCATACCGGAGAGACTCTTCCACCGTCTTCCTCGCCGCCGCCGCGTTGCCCATCCCCTTATAGATGTCCGCACGCACCGCGAGCACGCGCAGCTTGCGCGGCCCGTACACCCGCTCGAGCGCGCGGTCGGAGGCCGCGAGCGCCGTGTCGTACTGCTTGAGCCAGAGGTAGACGAGGGCGAGCCGCGCCGGCGGGTTGTAGTCCTCGGGGAACGCCTTCTCGGAGGCCTCGAGCATCGGGATCGCCCTGGGGATCTCGCCGGCAGCCTGGAACGCATTCAGCCGGTTGGGGTCCAGGGCCGTGAGTTCGGCGGCGGTTTTCGTTCGGGCGGCGACCCCGTCGAGGTACGCGACCCACTCGTCGGCGACCTTCTGCGCCCCGGCCTTGTCCCCGCCGTCGTCCAGGGCGGACTGCAGGGAGCCGTACAGCGCCGACCGGTCGTCGGCGGCGAGGGGGAGCGTCTTCTCGGCAAGCACCTCGCGGACGCGCGCCTCGAAGAACGCGATCGTGTCGGACCGGCCGGCCGTCTCGGGCGGCAGCTCCGTGGCGCAGTCCAGCCCTGCGCCGGCGAGCGTGGCCGCGGAAACCGTGTGCGCGACGGACGGCAGCGCCGCGCGGGCGAACGCCACGCACTCCGTCCGGTTGCGGGTCGTCTGCAGGCTGAAGAGGCGCGCCTCGACCGCGCGCGAGTATTCGGGGGACCTGGGCGAGAGCCTGGCGAGAGCGTCGGCGTAGGCGCGCTCCGCCTTCTCGTAGTCGCCCGCCGCGTAGAGCGCATCGGCCTCGCCGAGGGCGGCGACGGATCCGCCCGACGCGCGGGAGCCGTCGCGAAAGAACTTGCGCAGCTGCGCGACCGTCGCGCCGCCGACCCACCGCAGCGACACCGTCTCCGTGTTCGGATCGATCACGTAGAAGGACGGCCACGCCCGGATCGGGTACTTCTTGACGAAGGGGGCGTTCTGCGCCTTCTCGGTGTCGATCGAAAGCCAGACGAACTGTTTCGCGTTGGGCGCGAGCGCCTTGTCCGTGAAGACGAAGGCCTGCATCGAGCGGCAGGTGTGGCACCAGGGCGCCCAGAGCTCGGCGAAGATCGGGACCTTCTTCCTCTTCGCCTCCGAGAGGGCCCGGGTGTAATCGTCGTCGATCCATGGCAATACCGAGGCCGCCGCCTTCGGCGCCGGGGTAGGGGCCGCGAGGCCCGAAACCGTCGCCGCGGACGCCAGAGCAAGGAGCAGGATGGCGCGAATTCTCATCCGAGGATCCTACGCCAGGGATCCCCGCCGGCGATAGACTTCACGGGAATGCAAGGAGGATCGAGATGAAAAAGCTCAGTCGCGGGGCGACCGCCGCAGCGGTCCTGCTCGGTTTCGCGGCCTGCGGCTTCGCCCAGGAGAAAGCGAAGAAGGCCGGTGCGCCGGTGGACGAAAAGGCCGCGATGGAAGCCTGGCAGAAGGCCATGACTCCTGGCGAGGGCCAGAAGAAGCTCGCGCCGATGGTGGGGACGTTCGAGACCAAGGTCCGCACCTGGATGGACCCCGATCCGTCGAAGCCTCCCGAGGACACCGCCGGGTCCTCCGTCAACACGTGGGCGCTCGGCGACCGCTACGTCCAGATGAAATACGAAGGCATCATGATGGGAGAGACGCTCAACGGCATCGGGTTCGTCGGCTTCGACAACGTCTCGAAGAAGTACGTGTCCACCTGGATGGACACGGCGGGCACGGGCATGATGTGGTCGACCGGCACGATGGACGCCTCGGGCAAAGTCTTGAGCTTCAAGGCGATGGTCAACGACCCGTCGACCGGCAAGCCGAGCCCGGCCGACACGAAAATCACGATCGCCGACAACGACCACCACAAGCTGGAGATGTGGGGCAAGAACCCGGCCGGCAAGATGGCGAAGATCATGGAGATCGAGTACACGCGCAAGAAATAAACCGGGCGGCCCGTTCGCTTTAGGTCTGCAGCCCGATTCGAAGGAGATCCAGAAGCCATGTCGAGCCTGCGAAAGGTACTCTGCGTCGTTCTCGTCTTCAGTCTGTCCTGTCTGACCGCCGGGCCCCTGGGCGCCCAGACTCCGCCGGCTGCCGCAACGGCGCCGGCCGCCGCTGCCGACCCGTGGCCGCGGCAGGTGAAGAGCGCAACCACGACTTTTCTCATCTATCAGCCCCAGCTCGAAAGCTGGTCCAACAATCAGCTCGAGGGGCGCGCTGCCGTGTCGGTCAAGACGGCCGCCGCCAAGGATGCGACGTTCGGCGTGATCTGGTTCACCGCCCGGACCGAGGTCGACAAGGTCAACCGCGTCGTCTTCCTCGAGGACCTGAACATCACGCGGTCGAGCTTCCCGTCCGCCCCCGCCAGCGCGGCGGCCTGGCAGGCCGCCCTCCAGGAGAACGAGCAGGGTAAGAAATCAAAGGCCATCGCCCTCGACCGCCTCGAGGCCGACCTCGGGATTCTCACGGCGAAAAAGACCGGGGAGTCCCGGCCCCTGAACAACGCGCCGCCGACGATCATCTTTTCGGACGTCCCGGCCGTCCTCGTGCTCGTGGACGGGGCGCCCGTCTACCGGGACCAGGCGGGCACCTCGATGAAACGGCTGATCAACACGAGCGCGATCGTCCTGCAGGCGGGCACCGGCGAGCTCTACTTCCACCTCTTCGACGGCTGGATGACGGCCGCCTCGATCCAGGGCCCGTGGAAGGTCGCGGACCCGCACTTGCGCCGCAAGGACGACATCGAGAAGGCCTACACGCAGATCCTGGCCGCGGGCAACGGCGACCCCATGACCGGAGGATCGGCCGCGGACCCGAAGGCTCCGAAGCCGTCGCTGAAGACCCCGCCCGTGCCGGTCGTCTACATGGAGACCCAGCCGACCGAGCTCGTCGTCGTCAACGGGCAGCCCAACTACGATCCGATCCCGAACACGCAGCTGCTCTACGTGACGAACACGACCGGCCGCGTCTTCAAGGACATCGACAACCAGAACACCTACGTCCTCATCGCCGGACGCTGGTTCCGCGCGGCCTCGACCGCCGGGCCGTGGCAGTACGTTCCCGCCGCGAGCCTGCCGCCGGATTTCGCGAAGATCCCGGACGAGAGCCCGATGGAGAACGTGAAGTCCTCCGTGCCGGGAACGACGCAGGCCCAGGAGGCGGTGATCGCGAACAGCATCCCGCAGACGGCCAGCGTCCAGCGCGACGCCCGGATCGCCAAGCCCATCACGTTCGACGGCGCGCCCCAGTTGAAGCCGATCGAGGGCACGACGCTGCAGTACGTGGCCAACGCCTCGACCCCGATCATCATGACGGGACCCTACGCGTACTACGCCTGCCAGAGCGGCATCTGGTTTTCGTCGGCGGCGATGACCGGGCCGTGGACGGTCGCAGCCTGGGTGCCGGCGTCCATCTACACGATCCCGCCGTCTTCCCCGCTCTACAACCTGACGTACGTGCAGGTCTACAACTCGACGCCGAGCGTCGTGTACGTCGGCTACACGCCCGGGTACACGGGCGCGATCATCACCGACGGGGTCGTCGTGTACGGAACGGGTTACGTCTACACGCCCTGGATCGGATCCGTCTGGTACGGACCGCCCATCACGTACGGGTACGGCGTCAACCTGGCGTACACGCCATGGACCGGCTGGGGCTTCGCCTTCGGGATCGGGTGCGGCTTCGCGATGGGCGCCGCGTGGTGCGGCTATGGCTGGGGCTACGCCGGCTGGGGCTGGGGCGCCGCGTGCGGCGGCTGGTACGGAGGATACGGGGCCGCGGCCTGGGGCCACGGCGGCGGTGCGGTCTGGGGTCCGGGCTACGCCCGCTGGTCCTCGGGAAACGTGTACAGCCACTGGGGCTCGACGAGCGCGGTGACCAGGAGCGGCGGTGGATACAACGCGTGGACCGGCAACGCCTGGCACGGCTCCGAGGGCGCCGCGTACAACTCGAAGACCGGCGTGGCGGCGGCGGGCCAGCGGGGCGGCGGATACAACGCCTACACGGGCAACTACGCCGCGGGCGAGCGCGGCACGGCGGTGAACACGAAGACCGGAGCGAGCGCGACGGGCGCCCGCGGCACCGTCGGCAACGCGTACACCGGCAATTCCGTCACGGGAGGCCGCGGCACGGTGACCGGCCCGGGCGGCAACTCGACTTCGGTTGCCGGCATCCACGGCGATAACAACGGGGTGGCAAGGGTCGGCAACAACGTCTATGCCGACCACGACGGCAACGTCTACAAGGGGGACGGCAACGGCGGCTGGTCCCAGTACAACCATTCGACCAACTCCTGGGGCGGCCTCTCCGACAGCAGCGCTTCCCACAACCTGGACAGCTGGAGCTCGGCCCGCTCGTCCGGAGACAGCCACTGGGGCAACTTCGGCTCGAGCAACTGGGGCAGCCACTCCTGGGGCGGCGGAGGCGGGGGCCTCGGCGGCGGCGGAGGCGGCTGGGGGGGATTCCACGGCGGCGGCTGGGGCGGGGGCGGCGGCTTCCGCGGGGGCGGGGGCTTCCGCCGGTAGGCGCCCCGGGCATACGATGCGCAATTCGGGATAAACCGAAGCGAAGGAGAGAGCGATGAGAAAAGCAGCGATGGCCCTCGCAGTGGCAGCCGGCGCCCTGTCACTGGCCTGCTCGACGATGACGACCGCGGTCGACTACGACCACATGATCAACTGGTCGCAGTTCCACACCTTCCAGCTCGCCGGGGGCACGAAGGATCCGGAGACCTTCACGCAGAAACGCATCGAGGACGGCATCACCGGCGCGCTCACGTCCAAGGGCTGGCAGGCCGTCACGACCAACCCGGACGTCCTCGTCTACTCGCACGTCGTCCTTTCCAGCGAGAAGCAGTGGAACGCCACCAGCATGGGCGGCGGCTTCGGCTATCGCCGCTGGGGCGGCATGGGCGGCATGGCGACGGCCACCCAGACCAACATTCCCATCGGCACGCTCGTCGTGGACATGGTCAACCCGAAGACGAACGAGATGTTCTGGCGCGGAACGGCCCAGGACCAGTTCTCCGGCAACGGGGCGGACAAGGGGCAGGTCCAGGAAGCCATCGCGACGATCTTCAAGAACTTCCCCCCGACCCAGTAACTTGCCAAGGATTCGGATTTCCGAAGGCGGCCGCGCTCCGGCCGCCTTTTTCTCGTCCCGACGGGACTTGCCCCGGTCGCCACCTGAAGTAGGATGAGCGGCTTAAAGCATAAGGAAGACAAAAATGAAGAAACTCCTGATGGTGCTCGGCGTCCTCGGCAGCGTTCTCACGATGGCCTGCTCCACCATGACCACCGCGGTCGACTACGACCACACGATCAACTGGTCGCAGTTCCACACGTTTCAGCTCGCTGAAGGGACCAAGGACCCGGTGACCTTCGTGCAGAAGCGGATCGAGGACTCGATCACGAGCACGCTGACCTCCAAGGGCTGGGCGGTCGCCTCGTCGAATCCCGACATCCTCGTCTACACGCACGTCATCCTGACCAACCAGAAACAGTGGAACGCGACGAGCATGGGCGGCGGCTTCGGCTACCGCGGATGGGGCGGCATGGGCGGAACCGCGACGGCCACCGAGACCAACATCCCGATGGGAACGCTCGTCGTCGACCTCGTCAACCCGAAGACGAAGGAGATGGTGTGGCGCGGCAAGGCGACCGACCAGGTCTCCGGCGACGGCAAGGACCAGGGGAAGGTCCAGGACGCGGTATCCACGATGTTCAAGAACTTCCCGCCGGGCTCCGGGTCCTAGTAACCGTCGTATCCGCTAGAATCGCGAAACTCCAGCGCGGCCGGGCAAAGAGCCCGGCCGCTCGATTTGAACGCCGGTTCCGGCACGAAGGAGAACTCGATGTCCACACGCCGTCTCGCCCGCATCCTCGCCACGGTCTGCCTCGCGCTCTCGATCGGCGCGATCGCACCGCAGGCGCGCGCGCAGCAGCTCATCATCAAGGGCATGTACGGGATGATGAGCGGAACGCAGGCCCCTCCGGGGCTCTACGCGGGCATGTTCGGCGCGGTCTCCTGGGCCGACGAGATCAAGGGCCCCAACGGCAACGCCGTGAAGGGACCCACCCTCACCCAGGAGATCTTCGGACCCCTCGTCCAGTGGGTATCCCCCTACAAGATCTTCGGCGGCAATTACGGCGCCGTCGTAGGCATCCCGTTTGCCAACTTCGCGCTGGATTTCCCGCGCCTCGACAACCAGGGCCAGTCGACCGGGATCGCGCTTTCGCAGCTCTATGTTTCGCCGTTCCAGCTCGGCTGGCACACGGACAAGCCGATGCCGATCTTCGGCGGCGGCACCGACGTCCTCTTCGCCTACACCTTCTACGCGCCCACCGGCCGCTACACCCCCGGCGCCTTGAACAACACCTCGTTCGGCATGTGGTGCAACGAGCTGTCCGTGCGCGCGACCGGCTTTGTCGACAAGGAAAAGAACTGGCACGCCGCCGGGGCCCTCTTCTACGACATGAACAGCAAGAAGCAGGACGTCGACTGGAAGCAGGGCAACGCCATCAACTACATGTGGGGCGTCGGCCGCAACTTCGGCGAGAAGAAGAGCATGCTGAGCGGCTGGGTCGGGATCGCCGGCTATGCCCAGTGGCAGGTCAGCAACACCACCGGCACCGACGTGCCCCAGATCCTGCAGAACCACAAGTCGACGGTCTACGGCGTCGGCCCGGAGCTGACCGCGCTCGAGGGCGCCCTCACGGTCCGCTACCTCTGGCAGTACGGAGCGAAGACGTCGGTCCAGGGGTCTGGCCTGTACGTCCAGTTCGCGATGCCTCTGCCCTTCTGATCGGCCCCGGCTAGAAGGTCCAGCCGAGCGAGAGCACCGGACCCCAGTCGTTCTTCGCCTGCTGGGTCGAGGGATCGCGGCTGTCGTAGCTGTCGAAGACCGACAGGCTCAGGTAGAAGTCGCGCACGATCTCGCGCTTGGCCTGCACGTTGAACTCGATGCGCACGCGCCCGGAGTCGGTCAGGTAGGGCAGCACCTGGAGCGTCGAATTCACGGTGACCTTCGGAAAGTCGTACGTGAACGTCGAGTACTGGAGTCCGATCACGGCCGCGGCCTCCCAGGTCGATTCGCCGGTGACGGGGTTCTCGTGATCCGCCGAAATGCCGAGCAGCGCCGCGAACGTCGTGCGGTTGGTCTGGATCAGGTAGCGGCCGTATCCGGCGCCGATCGAGACCCGCAGGTCGAGGCCGAGATCGAGATTGCGATCGAGGCCGCCGAAACCCGCAATGAGCCAGTTGTCCTTCAGGAACTTCTGGTAGCCGAGCGTGAAGTTCGCCCGCTGCGACGAGGGCACGCCGTCCTGGCTGCTGAAAAACGTGTTGATCGACGCCGTCGCCGCGAAGGTGGGCCGGCGGAAGATGGCACTGGCGTTGAGATTGAGCTGGACGATCGAGCTCGCCTGCGTGTAGTTGAAGCCGAGGTCGAGCGAGCCGTCCCAGCGTCGCCAGAAGGTCTGGGCGATCGGCGCGATCCGCACGACGTCGAAGAACCCGAGCTCGCGGGTCCCGCCTTCCGAAACGATCGCGAGCTTTCCGGGCGGCGCCGAGGGCGCGAGGCTGCCGTAGTAGTAGGTGCCGTCGATCGCCTCGACCTCGAACTGCTTGGCCGAGGTGATGCTCGTGATCCGGTTCCACTTCAGCGACAGGTCGCTGCCGATGTCGGTCTCGACGGAGAGCCGCCCCGTGGCGTAGGTCTTGATCTCACCCGTCACGTGGTCGCCGTTGAACAGGACGATGACGTCGGTCTTCTGCGCGAGAGCGGTGCCGGCGAGCGCGAAAAGACACAGGCCGGCCAGGGATAGCGCCCGCGGCGACTTCATCGGGATCGGATTCTAGCTTGGGCCAGAGAAAAAGCCCCCGCGCGGGCGGGGGCTTCCAGCCACCGCGGCCGCCACTTCGAAGTCACGGCATGATTTTCTGGTAGTTCCCGTTCGTGACCGTCAGCACGATTCCCTTGGCCTGGGCGGTGACGACTTCCTGCGCCGGGTAGTTCGTTCCGTCCGGCAGGAGGGCGAACTGCACGTTGAGCGTCACGGGGCTCGAGGGCGCGCCGAGGTAGCTGTTGACCGACAGCGACGCGAGCTTGTGCGTGGTCATCGAGAAGTCGAGCGTCATCGCATCGCCCGGCTGGGCGTAGTTGCGGAAAACCAGGCCGGCCTGTGAAGGATCCGGTTTCGAAAGCGACAGGTTGCCGGCGGCATGGGCCGCCTGCATCCGCGCCCCGTCCGGCGGCACGTAGAGGCCGATCAGGCCCTTGACCTGCTGCATGTAGTCGGTGAACTCTTCCTTCTTCTTCTCGGCAATCCGCCCGCGCAGACCGCGCTGCTGCTGCGGGGGCGGCGCGTCGCCGATCGGCGCGCACGCGGGTTTGCCGTCGGGGCCGTAGCGGCAGCTCATCTGTTTCGTCTGCTTCACCTCGCCGTTGAGGGCGACCTGGATCGTCTCCATCCATCCGTACTTTCCGAGCGCCGCGCGGTTCGCGGCGGCGTCCTGCTTGACCTGCGCGAGCTTGGCCTGGACGGCCGCCTGCATCGCGCCGCCCCCGGCCTGCTGCGCCGGCGAGTTGGAAGCCGCGAGAAACACCAGGGCAACCGCCGGGATCGAGGACCGAGGGAACATCGCGCGCATCAGCGCCTCCTTGTAGCAACCTCTTCGAAAGTGCGAAGGAATCTTACGTGAGAATGGCCCCAAGACGCATGCGCGCTACGAATTCGGTTGATAGGATCGGCCTCCGTGCAAAAGGAGCTCTCCCGATGATCGTCGCCAAGAAGACCCTGTACGCCCTCGCGCTCACGGCCGCCATCTCGACCGGCTGCAGCCGGAAGGCGGACTCCGTCTCGCAGGCCGAAGCGAAGGACAAGCCCCGCGCGCTCCAGGCCAAGGCGATCGCCGAGGAAGCCTACGTCTACGGCTTCCCGATGATCGCGGCCTACAAGGCGCTCTACCAGTTCAACGTGGACACGACGAACTCGCAATACAAGGGACCGTTCAACACGATCTGGAACGACTCGCACACCTCGACACCGAAGGATACGGCGATCGTCACGCCCAACGCCGACACACCGTACTCGATGGTCCAGGCGGACCTGCGGGCCGAGCCGATCGTGCTGTGCGTGCCCGAGGTCGAGAAGGGCCGCTACTACTCCGTGCAGCTGACGGACATGTACTCCTTCAACTACGGGTACATCGGCAGCCGCGCGACCGGCAACGGCGCGGGTTGTTACCTGGTCGCCGGGCCCGACTGGAAAGGGGAAACGCCCGCCGGGATCGCGAAGGCGTTTCGGTCGGAGACTCAGTTCGGCCTCGTGATCTATCGCACCCAGCTCTTCAGCCCGAAGGACATCGACAACGTCAAGAAGATCCAGGCGGCCTACAAAGTCCAGACCCTTTCGGCTTTCCTGAAGCAGCCGGCGCCGCCGGCGGCGCCCGCGATCAACTGGCCGGCCTTCACCGAAGAGGCATTCAAGACGGACTTCCCGACCTACCTCGACTTCCTCCTTCAGTTCTGCCCGCCCGTCGCGGACGAAACCACGCTGCGTGCCCGCTTCGCCGAGATCGGGATCGGCGCCGCCAAGAAATTCGCGTTCAAGGATCTCGATGCGGCCCACAAGGCCGAGGTCGGGCTCGGAGTCAAGGACGGCTACGACAAGATCCAGAAAGCGAAGGACAACATCGGCAAGAACATCAACGGCTGGTCGGTCGGCTCCGCCTTCGGCGACCGCGCCTTCTACCACGGCGATTTTCTCCTGCGGGCCGCTGCGGCGCTCGCCGGCATCTACGGCAACGACGCCGACGAGGCGATGTACCCGATGGCCCGGACGGGCAGCGACGGCCAGCCGCTCGACGCCAGCACGAAGAAGTACACGCTGACGTTCGCTGCCGGCCAGTTCCCGCCCGTCAACGCGTTCTGGTCGGTCACGATGTACGACGGGAAGACGCAGCTGCTGATCGACAATCCGTTGAATCGCTACCTGATCAACTCCCCGATGCTTTCCGCCATGAAGAAGAACGCCGACGGGTCGCTCACGATCTCCATCCAGAAGGACTCGCCGGGCAAGGCGAAGGAATCCAACTGGCTGCCCGCGCCCGACGGCCCGGTCTACATGGTCATGCGCCTCTACTGGCCGAAGACGGAGCCGCCCTCGATCCTGCCGCCGGGCGAGGGCACGTGGAAGCCGCCCGCGATCGAGGTCGCCCACTGACGCACGCATCGGAATGAGAAGGGCCTTCGCCGCCCTCGTCGTCCTCGCCGCGCTCGGCCTTCCGGGCGCGGCCGAGGGCGCCGCGGCGCCCGCCGATCCGTGGCCCCGCCAGTTCAAGTCGGGCAACGCCACGATCCTCATCTACCAGCCGCAGGTCGAATCCTGGATCGGGAACACGATCACGTTCCGCTCGGCGGTCGCGATCCGGAAGGCGGACCCGAAGGACGACGTGTTCGGCGTTCTGTTTGCGAAGGCGCGGACCCAGGTCGACAAGGCCTCGCGCATCGTCCTGCTCGAGGAGGTCGTGGTCACCAAACGCGACTTCCCGACGCTCCCGGACAACGGCCTGCTGTACCTCATCTCGCTCAAGGCGCAGCTCGGCCCGAGCCAGAGGACGGTGTCCCTCGACCGTCTGGAGGCTTCGCTCGCCGCATCCGGCCCGGCCTTTGCCCCGGCCGTCGCGGTTCTCAACGATCCGCCCGGTATCCTCGTCAGCGACGCGCCGGCGATCCTCGTGCAGGTCGACGGGGCGCCCGCGCTGCGGCCCCTGCCCCACTCGACGTTCCAGCGCGTCATCAACACGCGCGCCTTGCTGCTGGCCGACGAGGCCGGGAGCGCCTTCTACCTGCGGGTCGGCGACGACTGGCGCGCCGCCGCGTCGCTCGCGGGCCCCTGGGGCCGCCCCGAAGCGCTCCCGGAAGGCCTGGAGGCAGCCGCGAGCCCGGTCGAGGCCGCGGGAACCGCCGATCTGCTCGTGGCCCCCGAAGCCAGCGCGAGCCCGTCGGTCGCAACGCCGCCGGCGGTGTTCGTCAGCGAGACTCCGGCGGCGCTCATCGTCTTCGACGGCAGGCCCGAATTCACGCCCGTGACCGGGACGGCGCTCGCGCGGGCGTCGAACACGGCGGCGCACGTCCTGCTCGAGACGGAGAGCAATCAGTACTTCGTCCTGCTCTCCGGCCGCTGGTTCCGGGCGGAGTCCCTCTCCGGACCGTGGACCTACGTCCCGAGCTCCGACCTGCCCGCCGACTTCCGCCGCATACCGCCCGACTCTCCGGCCGGCTCCGTGCTCGCCGCGGTGGCCGGCACGCAGGAGGCGGCCGAGGCTCTCATCGCCAGCGCCATACCGCAAACGGCGGTGGTCAGCCGCGTCGGCGGACCGACGTTTGCTCCCCGGTTCGATGGAACGCCGCAGACGGCGCCGATCGACGGCACCGCGCTGCGGTACGTCGTCAACTCGCCGACGCCGATCATCCAGGCCGCCGCGCGGGACTTTTACGCGGTGCGGGACGGAGTCTGGTTCACCTCCCCCACGCTCTCCGGTCCCTGGATCGTCGCGGCCACGCTTCCGGATGCGATCGCGACGATTCCCGCGGACTCTCCGCTGTACTTCGTCACCAGCGTCCGCATCTACGGCGCGACGATCGGATTCGTCTACGAGGGCTACACGCCCGGCTATCTCGGATCGATCGCGACGCCCGACGGCGTCGTCGTGCACGGCACCGGCTACGTCTACCCGCCCTGGGTCGGATCGGCCTGGTACCCCTACCCCGCAACCTACGCTTCCTGGGGGGGCCCGGGGAGTCTCGCCGGCGGAAATCTCTACGGCGCGTACGGCACCGGCGTCAGCTCCGAGGTCCGCAGCGCCTTTTTCATGGCGCCGGAAGGAATCGTCTACACGAGCACGAAGGCCGGCAAGTCCTCGCCGTACGGGGCCGTCGAGGCCCGCAACGACGTCTACGTCGACAAGGACGGCCAGGCCTTCTCCGACGCCACGGGGACCTGGCGGCAGCACTCGGCCGACGGATGGTCGGTCGCCTCCGGCGACACGGGCTGGGCGGACCGCGAGGCCCGGGCGCGCAGCGCCGGCGAGAAAGCCTTTCGACAGTTCAGCCAGGCCGCAGCCGGCCCGGCAGGGGCGGCGCGACCGCCCGGGAATTCCCGTCCGTGATCGAAGGCTTGTAAACTCCAGCCGCCCCTCTTCAACTCTTCAACCGAAAGGAGACGAAGCCATGCTCAAGCGTCCGTTCGTGCTCATCCTGGTGCTCGCGTCGTTCGTCTGCGTCGCCGAGGCCCAGGCCCCGGCGGCCCAGTACCCGATCATGGACGCCCTCTGCCAGAAGATCATCGACAAGTACACCAACTCCACGTGCGTGCAGCTGGCCACGTCGAAGAGCGAGAAGCCGACGGGCGAGAAGGCGGCCATGGAGCAGCGCGTGATCGCGATGTTGAAGGCCGACCCGCAAATGCGCGCCGCGTTCATCAACAAGGTCGCGCCCCCCATCGCCAACAAGATGTTCGAATGCGGAATGATCCCGTAACCTCAGGGAGCACGCGATGATCCGACTCAGGCTCGCGGGCCGCGCCCTGCCGCTGGGGTTCCTGCCCTCGCCCGGCGCCAACGGCGTTTACTACACTGTCGTCCCCGCGCCCTGACGCCGGACACGACGCTTTCCCTTTCGGAGGCTCATCCCATGGAGACCGGAAACATCACGTCGCGACTCCGCCTCGTGTTCGGCCTGCTCGCCGCGGGCCTCTGCCTCGCCCCCGCGGTCCGCGCCGGGAGCCCCGACGCGCCCGAGCCTGCGGCGCCGCCGCCGGCCGAGGCCGCCGCCGACGCCAACAAGCTCGCCCAGGAGCTCGCGAACCCGGTCGCGAACCTCTGGTCGCTCCAGTTCCAGTTCAACAACTTCCAGCTGACCAACAACCGCTGGAATTACAACCTGAACTTCCAGCCCGTGATGCCCGTCAGCCTGACGAAGGACATCAACCTGATCACGCGCCCCGTGATCCAGCTCTACAACAGCGTCCCCTACGAGACCTCCACCGGCGCGCAGGCGCGCACGACCAACTTCGGCGACTGGACCCAGCTCGAGCTCTTCTCGCCGGCGCACAGCGGCTGCTGGCTGCTCGGCTTCGGCCCGACCTTCATCTTCCCGACCGCCGGCTCCGTCTACACGGGCCAGGGCAAGTTCCAGGTGGGGCCCGCCCTCGTCGTCGCCTACATGACGCCGAAGTTCATCCTCGGGGTGTTTCCGCAGCAGTGGTGGTCGTACGCCGGCGACGCGAGCCGGCCCAACACCAGCCAGATCAACATCCAGCCCATCGCGAACCTTTTCTTCGAGGGCGGCTGGAACGTGGGCTACTCGGGCAACATCACGGCCAGCTGGAAGGAGCCGGGCGACAACCGGTGGACGGTTCCGATCGGGATCGGCGTCGGCAAGGTCGTCAAGTTCGGACGCCTGCCCGTCAAGATCAGCCTCGCCGGCCAGTACATGGTGATGCAGCCGGATCCCGTCGGCCAGAAGTGGAACGTCCAGATCCAGCTGACGCCCGTCCTTCCGAAGTTGATCGAGGGCACCCTCTTCTAGAGAGGGCGCGCAAGGCGATGATCCGGCCGGTGCGGATGCTCGCTGTCCTGGCGGCACCCGCAGAGCACTCGCGGCCGGCGCCTCCGGCTTCGTCCTGAAGCATTCGGCGCCCACCGAGCTCATTGCGGCGCGGATCTTGTCTACAACTACAAGCTCATCAAAGGCAAGCTCCCGGCCTCAGGCGGACAGTCGGCCCTGTTCATCGACTGGATCGGTGCCGGCGGAGGCGCGGGCCCTGGCTTCCACGGCGTCGGCGTGGGTAGACGCGGCGTGGGCGTGCGCTGAGCCCAGCGCCCTCAGGCGGGGGCCCTTCGTGCTGCTTTCGCGTTTTGAGGGAAACGTCAGCCTCGAATTGACAGCCCGATAACACGAGTGATGTGATCGGCTTCGATTCGTCGGTCCCGAAAGCTTGGAGGATTCACGATGCACAGGATCTCCGCTCCAGCGATGACCTTGGCCGTCACCCTCCTTCTCGCGGCATCGGCGGCTTCCGCCCAGACGCCCAACCCCGACAAGAACGCCTACTTCGGCGAGACGCACGTCCACACGAGCTGGTCGCTCGACGCCTTCGCCATTGGAAACACGCTGACCACCCCAGGCGACGCGTACAAGTACTTCAAGGGCGAGCCGATCAAGCACCCGCTCGGGTACGAGGTGAAGATCGACACGCCGCTCGATTTCGCGGGCGTCACGGATCACTCCGAGTACGCCGGCGTGGTCCAGCTGGCCAACGAGCCCAACTCTGCCGTCAGCAAGATCCCGGAAGCAAAGCCGCTCATCCTGAAGGCCAGGACCAAGGAGGAGATGGAGAGGGTCGCGCTCTACGCCATCAACACGCTCGTGCCGGGACCGCCGGTCAAAGCCCTCATGTCGCCGGAGATCGCCGGGGCGGTCTGGAAAAAGACCATCGAGCTCGCCAACCAGGCGAACCAGCCCGGGAAATTCACGGCGTTCTGCTCGTACGAGTGGACCTCGATGCCGAACAACATGAACCTTCACCGCAACGTCTTCTTCAAGGAGTGCTCGCACGTCCCGCCGACGCCATTCAGCGCGCTCGACTCCTACCATCCGGTGGATCTCTGGAACTGGATGGACGGCCAGCGCAAGGCGGGCAACGAGCTGCTCGCGATCTCGCACAACGCGAATCTTTCGGACGGCCGCATGTATCCGGTCGATTTCGACACTGAGGGGCGCCCGATCGACGCGGCCTACGCCGCCTCGCGGACGCGCAACGAGCCGCTGGTCGAAATGAAGCAGTTGAAGGGCACGTCCGAGACGCATCCGATCCTCTCTCCCAACGACGAGTACGCGGGCTTCGAGATCATGTCCGTCCTGCTCGGCAATCCCCCCGGCCGCGTGCCGCACATCGTCGGCAGCTACGCGCGGCAGGCCCTGAAGGACGGTCTCGCCCTGGACGAGACCAGGGGATTCAACCCGTACAAGTTCGGCTTCGGCGCGGCGTCGGACTCGCACAACACGGCCGTCCCCTACCGCCAGGACAACTTCTTCGGCGGCCACTCCTTCACCGACGGGACGCCCGAAGTGCGCATGGCCGGGAACCTGGTCGGCGGATTCTTCGACGCGCGCACGGAGGGCACGGCGGGCCTGACGGGAGTCTGGGCCGAGGAGAATACGCGGGCGTCGATCTTCGAGGGCATGAAGCGCAAGGAGACTTTCGCGGTGTCCGGGCCGCACATCAAGGTGCGGCTGTTCGGCGGCTGGGAGTACACCGCGGCCATGCTCGCCGACAAGGACTGGGTCAAGACCGCCTACGCGAAGGGCGTCCCGATGGGCGGCGACCTGCCGCCCGCGAAGGGGAAGGCCCCGACCTTCATGGTGTGGGCGGTGAAGGACCCCACGTCCGGAAACCTCGACCGCATCCAGATCGTCAAGGGGTGGGCGAAAAACGGACAGACTTTCGAGAAGATCTTCGACGTCGCGTGGTCGGGGGACCGAAAAGCCGACAAGTGGACGGGTGTCGTCCCGCCTGTCGGCAACACGGTGGACGTCGAGAACGCGACATACACGAACACGATCGGCGCGGTGGAGCTGAAAACCGTCTGGACCGATCCCGAGTTCGAGCCGAGCCTGAACGCTTTCTACTACGCCCGCGTCCTCGAGATTCCGACGCCGCGCTGGACCACGATCCAGGCGAAGAAGCTCGGGATGCCGCCGCCCGAGGTCGTTGCCGCCACCCTCCAGGAACGCGCCTGGGGTTCGCCGATCTGGTACACCCCGAGCGCCGAAGCCCGCAAGAGCGCGAAGCCGGGCCTTACAGTCGCCGACCTGACCAGCAAGGGTGCGGTGGCCCTGAACGACGCCGAGATCAAGACCCTGATCGAACAGAAGTCCGTGTGGCTCCAGAACAACGTGACGGGCGACAAGTACATGGTCGTCTACGGTGCCCTCGGCAAGGGCGGAGCGACGAAGCCCCTGACGCCGTCCGACCCCGACTACCTCACGCAACAGTTCCCGGCGAACCAGGGACAGTTCCAGGTTCGGTACGTCGGCAACAAGGTCACCCAGAGCCTGGCCGGCGACTCGATCCGGGCCAGCTACCTCGGGACGTCCCGGACTTACATGATCGCCAACGGCAGGATCGTCACGGACATCGTCGGCACGCCGATCGAGATCAGCGTGTACAAGGTAGGCGGCAAATACCTCGGAGCGCGCTCGAACGAGTTCGGGTACGCCAACTACGAAATCATCCCCGCGGTACTGGAGTTGGAACCGATAAGGTGAGACGCCCGGAGTTCGCCCGTTGAAACGGTGGCGTTGAAGGCACTCCTGCGGCGGCTCGCCGCGGGACTCGAGGTCGGAACCGGCCTGGTCCTGATCGCGAGCCCCTCCGCGTTCACGCGACTGCTCTTCGGATCCGGCCTCGCGAGCCCGGGCCCGGCCCTGCGCGGCATGTTGCTGTTCAGCGTCCTCTCCGGGGCCTACCTGATCTACCGGGGCATCCGGGGCGGGGCGACGGGTCCGCTGCTCTGGCCGGCGGCCGTCCTGGACGCCTGCCTCGGGCTGCTCCTCGCACGGACATGGCGCAGGACGGCGCGTTCCTGACCCACGAATCCCGCGATGCGCCCGGCTGGTCTCTCGTGAAGCGCTTGCTTCGCGAACCGCTCGTCCACTTTCTGCTCCTCGGCGTAGCGCTGTTCGCGGTTTCGCGGTTCGTCAAACCCTCGACCGACCGGACGGCGCCGTCGCGCCAGATCGTGCTGACCCTCGACGACCTGCGCCAGCTCCAGATCGGCTTTGCCGCGCAGTGGCAGCGTCCGCCGAGCGAGCAGGAGATGCTGGGCCTGATGGAGAACCGGATCCGCGAGGAGGTTCTCTATCGTGAGGCCCTCGCGATGGGCCTCGACAAGGACGACACGATCGTCAAGCGCCGGATGGCCCAGAAGATGGAGTTCCTCGCCGAGGACGTCTCGGCCGCGCACGAGCCCACGACTGAAGAGTTGAAGGCCTGGTTCGCGAAGAACACCGCGTTGTTCACGCAGCCGGCCCGGGTCACCTTCCGGCACGTGTACTTTTCGCCCGACCGCCGCGGCCAGAACGCGTGGTCGGACGCGAAAGCCGCCCTGGCCAAGCTCGCCGCAAAGACCGCGGGCTCCCCGGACGCCGTGCCCCTCGGCGACCCCTTCATGTTCCAGGATTACCTCGCCGACCGCACGCCCGAGCAGATCGCCAAGGACTTCGGCCCCCCGTTTGCGAAGGCGCTCTTCGTGCAGAAGCCGGGCGCATGGTCGGGCCCGATCGAGTCGGGCTACGGCTGGCACCTCGTCTTCATCGATTCCCTGGCGCCGGAACGCGCCGCGTCGTTCGAGGAAGTCGAGCCGGACGTCAAGACGGCCTGGCTCGCGTCGCGCAAGGCCGAGGCATGGGACAAGGCGTACAAGACGATGCGCGCGAAATACGAACTCCTCCTTCCGGCACCGCCGGCTCCGACGAAAGGAACCCCGTGAGCCCACTCGCAATCAGCGCGCTCATCTTCGTCTGCGTCTTCGGAGGCGCGATGGCCGGCATGAGCCTGCGCTCGCGTCTTCCCGAGCCCCACCGCTCCGCCGAAACCCGGGACGTCGTGAAGCTCGGCATGGGGCTCGTCGCGACGATGTCGGCCCTGCTGCTCGGCCTGCTGATCTCTTCGGCCAAGAGCTCCTACGACACGCAGAAGACAGAGCTGACGCAGGTGACGTCGAGGCTCGTCTTCCTCGACCACGTCCTCGAGCACTACGGACCCGAGACGAAGGAGATCCGCGTGCTCGTGCGCGGCGCCGCCTTCCACATGGTCCACCAGCTCTGGCCGGGCGCGCCCCCGGCTCCCGCGGTCGACCCGGGTTCCATTTTCGACGGGATCCAGGCGCTCTCGCCGCAGGACGAGGCCCATCGGATCCTCCAGGACCACGCGATGACGGTCGCGATCGAGCTCGGCCAGACGCGCGGGTTGATGATCGAGCAGCGCGGCAGCTCGGTGTCGACGGCCCTGCTCGGCGTGGTGGTGTTCTGGCTCGCGATCATCTTCGCGAGCTTCGGCATGTTCGCGCCGGCCAATGCCACGGTCCGGGCGGCGCTTCTGGTCTGTGCGCTCTCCGTGTCGTGCGCGATCTTCCTGATTCTCGAAATGGACCGCCCGTTCGAGGGCCTTCTCCAGATCCCCAACGCCCAGATGCGCGAGACTTTCTCGCATTTGGGCCAGTAGCGGCCCGAAGCTGGCCCGCGGATTGCAACAGAGGGTCTACCAGGCATAAGGAGGATTTCATGCGCAAGAGATTAAGTATCGGAATCGCGGTTCTGGGGTTGATGGCGGTGCTGGTAAGTCCCTCGTTCGCCAGGGACGACGAAAAGCCGGATGCGACCCTTCGAATGACCGAAGGCTCGGTGGCCGTCGGCATCGGCTGGAGTTGGGGCCGCGGGGAGCTGTTCTACAAGGGCCAGACGTATCACTTCAAGATCGAGGGCGTCTCGGTCGCCGAGGTCGGCATGACCAACGCGAAGGCCACGGGCAACGTTTACAACCTGAAGAGCCTCGACGACTTCGCCGGCGGGTACGCCGCCGCGGGGACCGCGGGAACGGCAGGTAAGGGCGCCGGCGTCTCGTCGCTGAGAAACGACCGAGGCGTCGTGATCAACCTGAAGAGCGAGACGAAGGGCGCGAACATCAAGGTCGCGGCGTCGGGACTCAAGATCACCCTCGAAAAGTAACGACCCGTCACGGGATTCCGCACGGGGTGTCGCAACGGGCGGCACCCCGTTTTTTCGTGCAGCCGCCGGTCGCCCTCGCGTTCCCTCCTGCTGGTATAAGAAGTCGCGAATGCGGGTCCGGCTCCTCTTCTTTGCGCTGCTTCTCTCCGGCGCGAGCCGCGCGCTCGCCCACGAAGCCCGCCCGGCGTACCTCGAGATCAAGGAGACGTCGGCGGGGCGCTACGAGATCCTGTGGCGCACGCCGGTGCTGTCCGGGATGCGGCTGCCCGTCAGCCTGCAGCTCCCGAAAGACGTCGTCAACGTGAAGGAACCGACGGTCCAGGAGCTCTCGGATTCGCTGCTCGAGCGCCGGACGATCGACGCCGGCCCGGGGGGGCTCGCCGGGAAGCGGATCGACTTCGTCGGGCTGCAGGGCACGATCACGGACGTGCTCGTCCGGATCGAGCTCAAAGACGGCCGCAAGTGGACGACGATCGTGCGGCCGTCGCAGTCGTGGGTCGAAATCGCCGCGGCGCAGGGTCCGCTCGCGGTGATGGGCGCCTACGTCGGGCACGGCATCCGGCACATCGCCTTCGGCGCGGACCACCTGCTCTTCGTGCTCGGCCTGCTCCTGATCGTGAAGGACCGCTGGATGCTCCTGAAGACGATCACGGCGTTCACCGTCGCCCACAGCCTCACCCTCGCGATCGCGACCTTCGGCTACGCCGAGGCGCCCGTCCTGCCCCTGAACGCCGCGATCGCGCTCTCCATCTTCTTCCTCGGCCCGGAGATCGTCCGCTCCTGGCGCGGACAGACGAGCTTCACGATCCGTCATCCCTGGGTCGTGGCGTTCGTCTTCGGCCTCATCCACGGCTTCGGCTTCGCCTCCGCGCTGACGATCGCGGGCCTACCGCGGCAGGATCTGCCCCTCGCGCTGCTCGGGTTCAACGTCGGCGTCGAGATCGGCCAGGTCGGATTCATCCTCGTCGTCCTCGGCCTCGAGCGGGCGTTCCGCGCCCTCCAGATCCGCTGGCCGCGCTGGGCCGAGGCGCTGCCGGGCTACGCCGTCGGAACGCTCGGTGCGTTCTGGACGATCCAGCGGACGGCGATCCTGTTCGGCTGGATCCGATGAGCCGGAGTCGCGCGGCGTCGCTCGCCCTCCTCGCGTGGCTCTGCGCGCCGGCCTTTCTCTCCGCGCACCCGCGCGGAGGCGAAGCGACCGGATTCTTCGCGGGTCTGTCGCATCCGGTATCGGGCCTCGACCACGTCCTCGCGATGATCGCGGTCGGCCTGTGGGGCGCGCAGCTCGGGCCGCCCGCCCTGTGGCTGCTCCCGGTGACGTTCCCCATGGTGATGGCCCTCGGGGGGACGCTCGGCCTCGTGGGCGTGAAGCTGCCCGGCATCGAGGTCGGCATCGCGCTCTCGGCGATCGGCCTCGGGGCAGCCGTCCTGTTCGAGACGCGGCCGAAGCTCTGGATCGCCGCGGTGCTCGTCGGCTTCTTCGCGATCTTCCACGGCTACGCGCACGGGACGGAGCTGCCCGCCGGCGCCAACGGCGTTCTCTACAGCATCGGCTTCGTGATCGCGACTGGCCTCCTGCATGCAACGGGCATCGGAATCGGGCTGATCCACCGCTGGCCCGCCGGACGCGCCGCGCTGCGCTGGGCGGGAGCGGTCGTCGCGCTGGCGGGGCTCGTCTTCTTCTGGCAGGCGCTGACGTAGTCCCGGGAAAAGCGATGCTCGCCCACCTCATGAACTCGGGCCTCGGGCCCTACTATGACGGGCTGCTGCACCTGTTCGTCACACCTGAGGACCTGCTTCCGGTCATCGCACTATCGCTCTTCGCCGGGTTGCGCGGGCCCGCGTCCGGGCGCGCCGTGCTCTTCGCGCTTCCGGCGGCGTGGCTAGCCGGAACCGCGTGCGGCCGTTTTCTTGGCCCCCATGCCGCGCTCGCAGAGATTGCCGCAGCGCTGACGATCGTCCTCGGCGGCCTCGTCGCCGCCGACGCGCCGCTGCCGCTGCGATGGACGGCGGTCCTCGCGGTGGCGCTCGGGCTGCTTCACGGCGCATGGAACGGGATCGAGCTCGCGCGCGTGGAAGCCGCCGGGGTCTTGAACGCGCTCGGAGTGGCGACGGCGGTCTTCGTTCTCGCCACCCTTCTCGCGGCCCTCGCCACTTCTCTGCGCGCGCCGTGGTCCCGCATCGTCGTGCGCGTGGCCGGCAGCTGGATCGCGGCGGCCGCGCTGCTCATGCTCGGCTGGTCCGTGCGCGGGGCCTAGGCCGTCGGAGGGCGCTCGCTTCGCGCCCTTCTGCGCGGAGCAAACCCGGTTCTATCTTTCGGCTCCCGGACTCCGATATCGTCATGGGCACGATAACCCGGGGAGGACAAATGGATCTCTCGAAGCGCCGTCTGAGTCGCCTCGCCTTCGTCGTTTCGGCCGGGCTGGCCGGAATGGTCGCGTGCAAGAAGACCGAGGCCCCTCCTCCGCCGCCCCCGGTCGTCGAGGTGGCGCCCGTCATTCAGAAGGACGTCCCGATCTACGAGGATTGGATCGGCACCCTCGACGGATTCGTCAATGCGCAGATTCGGCCGCAGATCGAGGGATTTCTGCTCCGGCAGGTCTACAAGGAAGGAACGCTCGTCCGCTCCGGCGACACACTCTTCGAGCTCGATCCGCGCCAGTTCCAGGCCGCGTACGACCAGGCGAAGGGCAACCTGTCCCAGTACCAGGCGATGCTCGCGAATGCCAGGACGAAGGTCGCGCGGTACACGCCGCTGGCCGCACAGAAGGCGGTCAGCCAGCAGGAGCTCGACGACGCCATCACGCAGGAGCGCACGGCGCAGGCGAACGTCGAAGCAACCCGGGCGGCCCTCGAGAAGGCGCAGATCAACCTCGGCTGGACGAAGGTCGTCTCCCCGATCGATGGAGTCTCCGGAATCGCGAAGGCGCAGGTCGGCGACCTCATCAACGCGCAGACCGTGATGACGACGGTTTCGCAGGTCAATCCCATCAAGGTGTACTTCAACCCGAGCGAGGTGCAGTACATGTCGTGGGTCGCCAGGCACGGTCCGCTCACCAAGACCATCGAGGCGGGCGCGAGCCTGGAAAAAGGCACGCTCGAGTTGCTTCTGGCCGACGGGTCCGTCTACGGTCACCGCGGCAAGCCGTTCCTGGCGGGCCGCGAGGTCGACGTGAAGACCGGCACGATCCAGCTCGCAGGCGTGTTTCCCAATCCCGAGAATCTCCTGCGCCCCGGCCAATACGGCAAGGTGCGCGTCGCCATGGAGCTCAAGAAGGGCGCGCTCCTCGTGCCGCAGCGCGCGGTCTCCGAGCTGCAGGGACAGTTCCAGGTCGCCGTCGTGGGATCCGAAAACAAGGTCGAGATCAAGGCGGTCGAGACCGGGCCGCGGGTGGGCAGTCTCTGGGTGATCGAGAAGGGTCTCGCGCCGGGGGATCGCATCATCGTCGAGGGCGCCTCGAAGGTCCGGCCCGGCATGGAGGTGAACCCGAAGGCGGTCCCGGCCGAAGAGCCGCCGGCGGCGGCACCGACCAAACCGGCGGAAGCCGCGAAGGGAAACTAGGGCCGTGGCCAAGTTCTTCATCAATCGCCCGATCGTGGCGATCGTCATCGCCATCATCACGGTCATCGCGGGCCTGGTCGCCATGGGCGGCCTGCCCATCGCGCAGTTCCCCAACATCGCGCCTCCCCTGATCAGCGTCAACGCGACCTACACCGGCGCCGACGCGGTCACGATCGAGCAGGCCGTCGCCACTCCCATCGAGCAGCAGATGAACGGCGTGAAGGACATGCTGTACATGCAGTCCATCAACTCCAACAACGGCACGATGCTGCTCCAGGTGACCTTCGACATCGACTCGAATGTCGACATCGACCAGGTCAATGCGCAGAACCGGCTCTCGCAGGCGACCGCGAGCCTCCCCTCGCAGGTCGTCAATTACGGCATGACCGTGCAGCAGTCGATGGGCATTCCGCTGCTCGTCGTCTCGCTCTACTCCCCGAAGGGAAGCTACGACGCTCTCTTTCTGGCCAACTATGCCTCGATCACGCTGAACAACCCGCTCTACCGCGTGCGGGGCGTCGGTCAGATCACGATCTTCGGTGCGGGCAACTACGCCATGCGGATCTGGGTGAAGCCGGACCTGCTCGCCAAGCTCGGGATCACCGTACCGGACCTGTACAACGCGGTCCAGAAGCAGTCGACCGTCAATCCCGGAGGCCAGGTCGGCGGCCGTCCGGGTCCGACCGGCCAGGAGATGACCTATACGGTGAAGGCCCAGGGCCGCCTCACGACGCCCGAGCAGTTCGGCGAGATCGTCGTTCGCGCCAATCCCGACGGGTCGGTCGTGCGCCTGAAGGACGTGTCCCGGATCGAGCTCGGCGCCCTCTCCTATTCGCAGGTCGCCCGCATGAACGGCGAGCCCACGGCGGCCATCGCCCTGTACCAGACGCCCGGATCCAACGCGATCGCGGTCGCCGAGGGCATCAAGAAGTCGCTCCTCGAGCTCAAGCAGCAGTTCCCCTCCGACCTCGACTACGTCATCTCGCTCGACACGACGCTGCCGGTGACCGAGGGGATGAAGGAGATCGAGCACACTCTCTTCGAGGCCATGGTGCTCGTCATCATCGTCGTGTTCCTCTTCCTGCAGAACTGGCGCGCGACGCTCATCCCGATGATCGCGGTGCCGGTCTCCCTGATCGGGACCTTCGCCGTCTTTCCGATGCTCGGCTTCTCGATCAACACGCTGTCGCTCTTCGGCCTCGTGCTCGCCATCGGCCTCGTCGTCGACGACGCGATCGTCGTCGTCGAGGCGGTCGAGCACCACATCGAGCACGGCCTGTCGCCCAAGGACGCCACGTTCAAGGCCATGGAGGAAGTCTCCGGGCCGGTCGTCGGTATCGCGCTCGTGCTCTCCGCGGTGTTCATCCCCGTGGCGTTCATGGGCGGCATCCAGGGGCGCCTCAACAAGCAGTTCGCCGTGACGATCGCGATCTCGGTCATCATTTCCGCCTTCAACGCCCTGACCCTCTCGCCGGCGCTCTCCGCCATGCTCCTGCGCAAGCGCAAGGAGTCGAAGGGACTGCTCGCCCGCTTCTTCGCCGCCTTCAACCGGTGGTTCACGAAGATGACGAACGGTTACGTGAACCTGTCCCATCACCTCGTCCGCAAGGCGCTGATCGCCATCCTGATCCTCGTCGGCTTCACGGTCGCCGACGCGTTCGTCGGCAAGCGCCTGCCGGCGAGCTTTCTTCCCGAAGAAGACCAGGGTTACTTCTTCATGAACATGAGCCTGCCCAACGCCGCCTCGTTCGAGCGCACCAACGCGGCGACCCGCAAGGTCGAGGAGATCCTGAAGAGTACCCCGGGCATCGAGTACACGACCTCGATCGTCGGCTACAGCCTTCTCGCCCAGACCAACGCGACGTATTACGCCTTCGCCTTCGTGGCGCTCAAGCCCTGGGGCGAGCGCGAGGCCCCGGAGCTGCACGCGAGCGCGATCATGCGCAAGCTCAACGCCGCGTTCGCGACCGGCCTGCCCGAGGGAAATGCGTTCGCGTTCCCTCCGCCGTCGATCCCGGGTCTCGGCCAGTCCGGCGGCTTCTCCTTCTGGATCCAGGACAAGAGCGGCGGGAGCGTCGAGTATCTTGCCCAGAACGTCCAGAAGTTCCTGGCCGCCTGCGAGAAGCGGCCCGAGCTCTCGCGCCCGGTTCCCCTGTTCTCGGTCGGGGTGCCCCAGATCTACGCCAACGTCAACCGCGACAAGGTGCTGAAACAGGGCGTGCCGCTCGCGGACGTCTTCCAGACGCTGCAGGCTTACCTCGGCGGCCTGTACCTCAACCAGTTCAACCGGTTCGGCCTGCAGTGGATGGTCTTCCTCCAGGCCGAGGGCTCAGACCGGAACAAGGAAACGGACATTGCCAACTACTTCGTCCGCAACGACGACGGGAACATGGTGCCGCTCTCCGCGCTCCTGACGACCGAGAAGTCGGCCGGCCCGGAATACACCACCCACATGAACCTTTACCGTTCGGCCAAGATCGTCGGCAATTCGGCGCCGGGCTACAGCTCCGGGCAGGCGATGAAGGCGCTCGAGGAGGTCGCGAAGGAAACCCTGCCCCGCGAGATGGGCTACTCGTGGTCCGATCTGTCGTACCAGGAGAAGGCCGCGGAGGGCACGGGAGGCCTGGTCTTCCTGATGTCCTTCATCTTCGTGTTCCTGATCCTCGCCGCGATGTACGAGAGCTGGTCCCTGCCCTTCACCGTCCTGCTGACCGTTCCGATCGCCGTGCTCGGCGCGTTCGTCGGTCTCATCTTCCGGAAGTTCGATCTCGACGTGTACGCCCAGATCGGACTCGTGATGCTCATCGGCCTGGCGGCGAAGAACGCGATCCTGATCGTCGAGTTCGCCGTCCTCGAGCTCAAGAACGGCAAGAACCTCGTCGACGCCGCACTCGAGGGCGCGCGCCTGCGGCTGCGCCCGATCCTCATGACGTCCTTCGCCTTCATCCTCGGCTGCGTCCCGCTGTGGATCGCCTCGGGCTCGGGCGCCGAATCGCGCAAGATCCTCGGCACGGTCGTCATCGCCGGCATGCTCGCCGCCACCGGCATCGCGATCTTCGTGATTCCCGCGCTCTTCGTCATGATCGAGAAGCTGGCGCATCGCGGCAAGGAGCCGTCCGAAGCGCCAGCGGCGCCGGCGGGCGGCGCCCGTTCCCGAAGGAACCCCGGCGGGTGGAGGACACTGACGTGAAAAAGCTCGCCGCCGCCTCTCTTGCCCTCGCGATCCTGACCGGCTGCGCCGTCGGACCGAACTACAAGCAGCCCCCGGTCACGGCGCCCGACCAGTTCCGCGAGGTCCAGGGCCCGCCTCCCTCGGCCCCGTCGCTCGCGAACGAGCCCTGGTGGGACGTCTTCGGCGACCCGACCCTGAAGGCGCTCATCGACGAGGCGCTGCAGAACGGTTACGACGTCCAGATCGCCGCCGCCCGCGTCGAGGAGGCGCACGCGCGGGCCGGGATCGCCCGCTCCGAGTTCTTTCCCCAGATCGGCTATGGCGGCGACTTCTCGCGAGGACGCAACTCCATCTACCTGCCGCCCAACAGCACCGCGACGAACAACCTCTTCAGCGCCAACGTCAACTTCGGCTGGGAGCTCGACGTCTGGGGCCGCATCCGACGCTTGAACGAGGCCGCGAAGGCCCAGTACCTCGCGAGCGAGGACGCCCGGCGCGGCGTGCTCCTCTCGCTCGTCTCGGAAGTGGCCCGGACCTACTTCACGCTGCGCGGCCTCGACGAGGAACTCGTGATCACGAAGAAGACGGTCGCGGCCTTCCAGGAGACCTCCGACCTCTTCAACCGCAAGCTCCAGGAGGGGGCGGCCTCGGCCCTCGAGACGTCCTACGCCAACGCCGCCCTCGGCCAGGTGGCGTCCCAGGTTCCGCTGGTCGAGCGCCAGATCGAAGCGACCGAGAACCAGCTGAACGTTCTCCTGGGCCGCAACCCCGGGCCCGTTCCCCGCGGGCTCGACCTCGCCGCGCAGCCCGTACCTCCGGAGATCCCGGCCGGCCTTCCCTCGGACCTGCTCCAGCGCCGCCCGGACGTCCGCGCGGCGGAGCAGCAACTCGTCTCCGCCAACGCCCTGGTGGGCGTCGCGGTCGCGAACTTCTTCCCGACCATCAGCCTGACGGGCCTCTTCGGAGCGGTCGGCCCGGAGCTCGACAACTTCTTCTACCCGGCCGGCAAGACGTGGTCCATCGCCGCCGGCCTTCTGGGGCCCCTCTTCCAGGGGGGAAAGCTGCGCAGCCAGTATGGCGCCGCCTACGCCGGGTGGAAGCAGACGAAGGCGCAGTACGAGCTGACCGTCACCAACGCCTTTGCCGAGACCACCACCGTGCTCTACTCGCGCGAGAAGGTCAGCCAGTCGCTCGTCCAGCTGACCTACACGGTGGACGAGTACCGCGAGATGGTGCGCCTCTCGAACCTGCGGTACTACAGCGGCCTCGCCAACTACTTCGAGGTCCTGTACGCCATGCAGCTCCTCTTCCCCGCCGAGCTCGCCCGCGTGCAATCGCGCGTCCAGCTCCTGAACGACTATGTCGACATCTATAAAGCGCTCGGCGGAGGGTGGAACATCCAGGAACAGGACCCGAACCCGACCTGGCTCTCGCCCGCCGCGGCGGCGGCCGCCCCAGCGGCCGCGAAGCCCTAGGTTCCCTTGCCTGGCGCTCCGAGGCGGCTGCGAGTCCTGGCGGCGGTCGCGGCCTGGGCCCTCGCCTTCTTCTGCCGGCCCGCCTTCGCCTTCGACAGCAAGGGCCACGTCGTCGTCGAGGCGCTCGCCTACCGCACGCTCATCGAAGGCCACGACGGCCGGCCGCCGCAGCCCGACGTGCTCCGCGACCTCTTCAACTACGGCGACCTCGCGCCGCCGCTGTGTTTCGGGTGGGACGGCCATCCGCCCGCTTTCTGCGACGACGCGGCGACGAAGAACCCGCTCCTCGACTGGCCCAGGCCGCTCACGGACCAGCCGGACGCGGCCTTCCGACGCCAGTTCAGCGACGCCGGGCAGTGCTTCCATTTCATGGCGAAGCTCGACGACGCGGCCACCGAGCCGATCCCGGGGACGACGATCCCGAGGGCCCTCGCCACGTCAGCGCTCGTCCGCTGCCGGGATCTCCTGGACGATCTGCTGCGACAGGTCGTCATCGAGGGCGGCCCCGCAACGATGCACAGCGCCTACGGCCTCTACGAAATGATGCACGCCGTCGGCGACTCGTTCTCCGGGTCGCACACGCAGCGCAGGCCCGAGACTCTCGCGATCGAGGAGCTGCGCGTCTGGGCGCCGCTCACGCATCTGCCGGGCCTCGCCCCCGAGAGCACCGCGCGGATCCCGGATTCCGCGTTTCACAAGTGGGACGACCACCGCGACAAGACCTACGTCGTCGAGGATCGCGTGGTCGCCGGGGGCAAGCGCTGCAAGGACCTGACGGGCGAGCCCTACGCCGTGCCCTTCGAATGCCTCTCGGAGGAAGGTGACAGCGCCCGGAAAGCGCTCGTCGAGCTGCTCGTCATCGTCCGCGACCAGCACGCAGCACGGATCAGGGCGGCACCCGGCGCGACGCCGTCGCCCGACCTGTCCGAGGCTTGGATCGCCTACAAGGCGAAGTGGTTCGCCCCGGCCTACGCCTGCGAGGGCGAGGAATGCCGCGAACGCCAGCCTGCCGACCTCGCGCCCGGAGCCTACGGATTCGTCGGCTTCGGCACGACGTACAACGCGACGCGCAAGTTCTTCGACGCGACGGCTACCGGCTCCCTCCTGCGATACAGCTCGGCGCTGAATCCCTTCGTGTACTCGCTCGGTGCCGAGGTCGGCTACCGGCACTTCGACGAGGGAACGGGCGCCGGCCTCGTCGGACTCGAGCTCGACCTCATTCTGCCGCTCGGCAAGCGCGCGGCCCTCGGTTTCACGCCCGCGGCGTGGCGCCTCGTCTTCGCCGACGACCGGATCAGCTCGGACCTGGTGACCGATTTTTTCCGGTTCGACTACCTTCTTTCGGATCGGCTCGCACTCACGTTCCGCGGGCCGCTGGAAGTGAACTGGCGAAAGCCCGCCGCCGAACTGTCGTTCGGGGTAGGACTCTCGTACGCTCTGACGTCTCCGGCGCTCGCCGGCGGTCCACTGGTCCAATCCCACGTCGACACGATCGAGCGCATCGACGAGACCTGGTCTCCCCCGGAAGCGCCCTACGGCCGATTGAAAGGCCGGAGGCCCTCCTGGTACGTCGGGACGGAAGCGATGACCGTCGAGACCCCGGCCGTCGTGACCGAAGGCCGCCAGTACGGGTCCGGATCGATCGGGGGCTTGGTGCTATGGGACCGGGACCGCTGGGGAGGCCGGTTCGCCTGGGCGCCCGGCGCGTCGCTCTCGATCGGCGCCCGTGTCACGTCGGGCGAGTCCGCGTACCTCACGGGCGCCTTCGGCCTCGACCTGCGCTGGTACGCGCTCGGGGTCCTCGGCCTGTCCGTGACGCCGGTGCGCATCGAGGGCGGACCGAAGGTTCGAGGAGGATCGGAGCTCGACCTCACGCCCGGCGTCCACGGCGCTCTCGGCAGTCAGTACTACTTCCAGGCCGGTTCGCGCCTGGGCATCGCGTTCAACGCCGGCATCGTCGACATCCTCGTCCAGGGGCCGACCATCGCCTGGAGCTCGACGCCGTTCGCGAGCCACGAGATCCTGAGCGTCGCCCTGTCGTTCCGCCTGAACTGAGCGCTCGAGGTCGAGTCCACGCAGGGGTGGCCCTTCGATCGGGCACTGGAGGCCTCGGGTTGTTGCGGACTCGAATCGGGCGGTATAACCTCAGGCAACCTTTGTTAGGAGGACGACATGCAATCGCGCGTTTCCCGCGTCGGCATCCTGGTTTCGCTCCTGATCGTCTGCGGATGGCTCGGCTTCTCGGGAACCTCCAGCGCCACGATGGACATCCAGAAACAGGCCAAGGCCGCCGGCGTCGAGGTGAAAAACTGCCAGTACTGTCACACCGCGTCGATGCCGAAGAAGGATTCCCACGAAATGAACGACGTCGGCAAGTGGCTCGTGGCCGAGAAGGACAAGCGCGGCGCGAAGACGGTCGACGGCGCCTGGGTCAAGGATTACCCCGGCAACAAGAAGTGAACCCGCTAAACCCGCGGGAGGGGTTGGGCGCCTAGATAATCCGACGCCGCCGGCTCGAACGCATAGAGGGACGCCGCGCGCCGTTTGAGGCCGCGGTCCGAGGCGACCAGGTCCAGATGGAGCGACGTCCAGTCGGCGAGGAGGAGCGCCTCGTTGCCCTGCCCGTCGTAGGTCCTGAGGTATCCGCGGCACGATTCGCATGGTCGATGCGCAGGCCTGCCACCAGATTATCTTCCCGTGAGGGGATCAGCCTCAGTTTCCCTGCGCGATTTTTCCGGCGACCATTCCGACAGCGACGTGCTCAGCACGCCTGAAATCGCTCCACCGCGACCTCGAGATTGAAGAGCATACGCTCGCGTCCCAGGGTCTCGCCGAGCGGCGAGCGCTGGACCATTTCCAGCACGTCGGGCGTCAAGCCCGCCAGCCAGATCTCGATGCCCTGCTCGCGATTCCTCCGCTCGCCCTCCGTCAACATCTTCAGGGCCGTGTACTCGAGATCGAAGACGGCGCTCATGTCGATGGCGACGACCTTCGGCCGCGCCTCGGAGACGAGCGCCTGCATCCTCTGTCCGATCCGCTCCGCGTTGGCGAAGAACACGCGCCCCTCCGGCCGCACGAGGAGCAGACCCGGGAGCGTCTCGTCCTCGGGGTGTTCCTTCGAGCGGGGGCGGAAGACGTTGGTGCCGGGCTTGCGTCCGAGCACGTACACGCGAGGGTCCGCCACCTGGTGGGCCAGGGCCGCGAGCGAGAGGACGATGGCGATGAGGATGCCCCTGAGCGTTCCGAGGAGCATCACGCCGGCAAACGCCGCGAGCGCCCAGTAGAACTCGGTCCGCCGGACGCGGAGAATCGAGAGGAACTCCGCCGGCTTGATCAGCCCGATCGAGTAGACGACCACCACCGCCGCGAGCGTCGCCTGGGGCATCAGGCCGATCAATGGCGCCAGCAGGAACATCGTGGCCAGGGTCGCTCCCGCGGTCACGATCTCGGCGAACTGGCTGCGCGCTCCCGCATGCCGGTTGACCGCCGTCTGCGACGTGCCGCCGCCGGAAGGCATGGCCCCGAAGAGCGCCCCCGCGGCGTTGCCGAGCCCCGTCGCGAGCAGCTCGCGATTGGCGCGCGGCATCCCCTCGTCGCCGCGGGCGAAGGCCCGCCCGGCGGCGATGGTCTCGGTGAAGCTCATCAGTGCGATGCCGAGCGCCCCCGCCCAGAGCCCGGTCGCGAGCGAAACGTCGGGCAGTGTGACCGGCGGCAATCCCGTCGGGATGTGACCCACGAGCTCGACGCCGAGAGACTTCAGGCCGAGCGCCCATGCCCCGCCGATCCCCGCGGCCACCGCGACGAGGGGCGCCGGCACCCGCGGCAGAAAGCGCTCGAAGCCGACGAGGATCACGAGCATGGCGGCCGCGACGGCGAGCGTCGGCAGGGAGGTCTCGGGGACGTGGGCGAACGTCGCGGCCAGGTTCTTCATGAAGGAGGCTCGCGGGATGTGGAAGCCGAGCAGCTTCGGGATCTGGTCGACGACGATGACGACCCCGATCCCCGCCTTGAACCCCGTCAGGACGGGCTCGGAGATGAAGTTGGCGACGAAGCCGAGGCGGAGGACCCAGGCTCCGACCAGGATCGCGCCCACGAGCAGCGTCAGCGTGGCGGACGCGCGCAGCAGCGCCGGGGTACCGCCGGCGCCCGCGAACCCGCCGAGCTGCGCGCCGGCCAGGATCGCGAGCGTCGTGGTCGTGCTGACGCTCAACACCCGCGACGTGCCGAGCATCGCGTAGACGAGCATCGGCAGGAAGGCGGTGTACAGACCGATTTCCACCGGCAGCCCGGCGATCGTGGCGTAGGCCATCGCCTTGGGGATGACCACCGCGGCCGCGGTCAGGCCGGCGACGAAGTCGGGCCGGAGCCAGTCCCTCCGGTAGCCGGTCACGGCCGACCCTCCGGAATCAAGGTCGGTGCACCCATGGTTCGTTTTCTGCGGGCGCTTCGCGCCTCAGAACTTCTCCGGCACGAATCGCCGGCCCTCGAGCGCGGCCTGGTCATCGTAGGCGCCCTTCTTCGAGCGCCCGGAAAGCTTGATCTTCTCGCGCTTCACCTTCTTGTAGGGGATCAGGCCGAGCAGGTGCGAGATGCAGTTCAACCGCGCCCGCTTCTTATCGTCGGAGCGCACGATGTACCAGGGCGCGATCTTCGTGTCCGTGACGGCCAGCATGTGATCGCGCGCGCGCGAGTAGTCGTACCAGCGGGTCCGCGACGGAAGATCCACCGGGCTCAACTTCCACTGCCGGAGCGGATCCGCGATCCGCGCCTGGAAGCGCCTCTCCTGCTCGTCGTTGCCCACTTCCAGCCAGTACTTGACCAGGATGATGCCGGCTTCCACGATGTACTTCTCGACTTCCGGACAGAGCTCGAGGAAGCGCTTGCGCTGCTCCCTGGTGCAGAAGCCCATGACGTACTCGACGCCGGCCCGGTTGTACCAGCTGCGGTCGAAGATGACGACCTCGCCGGCCGACGGGAAGTGCTGCATGTAGCGCTGCATGTACATCTGGCTCTTCTCGCGGTCCGACGGCGCGGGCAGCGCCACGAGGCGAAAGACCCGCGGGCTCACGCGCTCGGTGAGCGCCCGGATGGTGCCCCCCTTGCCGGCGCCGTCGCGCCCCTCGAACACCACGATGACCCGCAGGCCCTCGTGCTTGACCCACTCCTGGAGCCGGCAGAGCTCCGCCTGAAGTCGGCGCAACTGCTTTGCGTATTCCTTCCCTTTGAGACGGGCCCCCCCATCCTTCTTCCGTTCATTCGCCATGCGCCTGCCGCCGGTTGCTGCCTTCACCCAGGCAGCAGGGATTCGTGCGTTTCAAATCCGGGCGAGGGAAGGTGTTGCCACGATGGTGCTCGCAATCGGGCAGATGGTATGGCAGAGCGGCCTTCCCCATCGTGCTATCGTGACAGACGTGCGGTACCCCGCCGCCCTCGCCCTCACGGCTCTCCTGCTCGCGGCCGGCGCGCCCGGCCAGCAGCCCGGCGCCACGGCCCCGGTCGGCACTCCCGCGGCAACGAAGACGGACGGACTGCTCCAGATCTACCAGATCGACCTCGACCCCTCCGGCACGGCGTTCGCCTTCGGGAAGCCCGTGCTGGAAGGCGACGCGTACGTGTTCACGGCCTGGCCGGACAAGGCCGTCGTTCACCTCGCGAAGTCGAAGGTCAAGAAGATCTCGCCGCGGACCAAGAGCCTCGACGAGTACGTCGTCTACCAGATCGACCTCGCGCCCTCCGGCCGGATGATCGCCCGCGAGAACCCGACGCTCAAGGGAACCACGTACACCTTCCACACGTGGCGGGACGGCAAGCTCATGAGCCTGCGCCAGGCGGACGTCAAGGCGGTCACGAAGGTCACCGGGGTGCCGGCCTTCAAGATCCAGCAGGAGGAGCGCGGCGCCTCCCTGAACGGCAACCTTCCCATGCAGGGCGGCGGCAACGTCACGGTCATCGGCACACCCGCCGACGCCGCCCCGGCCGCGCCGGCCCCGACTCCCGCTGCGGGCAACTGGAGCTATCAGGGCCAGCCGGGCGTCAGCGACGCGTACGCACCGCCGTCGGCGGTCGTCGCCTCCCCGGGCGACGTGCCGAAGGCCGCGCCGGCGCCGACGCCACAGCCTCGCTGATCGGCTCCCCCGGGCCCGCGGCTGGCCATCTCCGAGTCCGACCCGCCGACGGGTAGGACCTTAGTCCGATGGTCCGACCGGACCGACCCGCTGTTAGGATGCGCCCGAGAGAGGTAGTCGCACCATGCTCCAGACTCTTCGAATCCACTTTGCAGGAACTCGAGGCGCGGCACTGGTGGCGGCGCTTTCCGGCTTGCTCGCTTCCCCGGCCGGGGCGGCCCCGGCAAGACAGGAGGCCGAGGCCGCTCCCGCGGCGCAGGCCGAAGATGCTTCGGCGAAGCTCTCCCAGGACCAGCTCGAATCGCTCGTGGCGCCGATCGCGCTTTACCCGGATCCGCTGCTTGCCCAGTGCCTCGTGGCCTCCACGTACCCGCTCGACATCGTCGCGGCGGAGCAGTGGCTGGCCAAGAACTCCACGCTGAAGGGAGAGGAACTGACGAAGGCCGCCGAGAAACAGGACTGGGACCCGAGCGTCCAGGCCCTCGTGCTGCTGCCCGACGCGCTCAAGCGGCTCTCCGAGAACATCAAGTGGACGGCGGACCTCGGCGACGCGTTCCTGGCGCAGGAGAACGACGTCATGGACGCCGTCCAGGCGCTGCGCAAGAAGGCCAAGGACGCCGGCAAGCTCGAGACGAGCGAGCAGCAGAAGGTGGAGACGACGACGGTCGAGTCGAAGACCGTCATCGAGATCCAGCCCGCGAGCACGCAGGTCGTCTACGTCCCCTCTTACAGCCCCACGGTCATCTGGGGCGCGCCCATGTACCCGTACCCGCCGATGTACTACCCGCCCTACTACGCCGGCGGAGCGCTCATCGGCTTCGGCGTCGGCATGGCGATCGGCATCGGCATGTCGGGAGGCTGGGGCTGGGGATGCGGATGGCACGGCGGCGGGAACACGATCAACATCAACAACAACAACAATTTCGTCAACAACAGCAACCGGAACAACAACATCAACAACCGCAGCGGCAACAGCAACTGGCAGCACAACCCGCAGCAGCGCGGCGGCGCCCCGTACAAGGACAAGGCCACGGCCAGCAAGTACGGCGGCGGGACTCGCGGCGACTCGGCCCAGGCCAGACAGTCCCAGGCGGGCCAGCGTCAGGCGCAGAGCTCGAATCGCGGCGGCACGAACAGCCGCCCCAGCACGAGCAGCGCTAACCGCGGCGGGGGCGGATCGAGCCAGGTCGGGAGCCGCAACGTGCCGTCGAGCAGCTCGCGGAGCGGATCTTCGTACGGCGGCAGCGGATCCCGCAGCGGCAGCCAGGCCCGGGCCTCGAGCTCGCGCGGATCTTCGAGCATGAGCGGCATGTCCCGCGGCGGCGGATCGCGCGGCGGCGGAGGGCGGCGGCGGTAGCCGCGAGGAGCGATGATGAAAAACGAAAGCACTGGTCCCCTTCCGCTTCCGAGGCTCGCGGCGAGCGCCCTCGTCCTCTGGGCGGGCCTGGCCCTGTCCGCGCGCGCCGCCACGCCGCCGCAGGCGTTCGACACGCCGCAGCAGGCGGCGGACGCCCTGGTCAAGGCCTCCGACGCCGACGACGTGCCGGCCCTCGACAAGATCTTCGGCTCCGACGGCAAGGACCTCATCTCGTCGGGCGATCCCGTCGAAGACAAGAACATCCGGGCGAAGTTTTCCGCCAGGGCGCACGAGAAGATGGACGTGTCCTTCGATCCTGCGGATCCGAAGCGGGCCGTCCTCGTCCTCGGCTCCGATGACTGGCCGATGCCCGTGCCGCTCGTCCAGAAGGACGGAAAGTGGCGCTTCGACGCGAAAGCGGGCCGCAGGGAGATCCTCGCCCGCCGGATCGGCGGCAACGAGCTCGACGCGATCGACCTGCTGCGCGGGTACGTCGAGGCACAGAAGGACTACGCGGCCGTGCAGCACGACGGCAGCGGCATGAACCAGTACGCCCAGAAGTGGGTGAGCTCCCCCGGCAAGCAGGACGGCCTGTCGTGGTTGGACGCGAACGGCAAGCCGGCCGGCCCCATGGGAGACGAGATCGCCAAGGCGCTCGCCGAGGGGTACACGAAGAAGGCGGAGCCGTACAACGGCTACCACTTCCGCACGCTGACGGCCCAGGGCCCGGCGGCGCGCCTCGGCGCCCGCAACTACGTCATCAAAGGGATGATGATCGGCGGCTTCGCCGCGATTGCCTGGCCGGGGAAGTACGGCGTTACGGGAGTGCAGACGTTCATCGTGAACAACGACGGCGTCGTGTACCAGAAGGACCTCGGGCCCGATACCGCGAAGCTCGGCCCATCCATCAAGAAATTCAATCCGGACAAGGGCTGGACCGTCACGAACGACGAGGAATAGCCCGGGGGCGCGCCGTGACGCCCGACCGAACGCGTTTCGACGGTTTCACTGACCGCCCCGGGAGGGGCAGGAGGAGAACGATGAAGAGAATCGGATCCTGGATGACAGCCGCCTGCGCGATCGCCGCGTCGTGCCTGGCGGCCACGGCCCTGGCCCAGAGCCCGGAGAACGTGCAGAGAGGCGAAGCGATGGCGGCCGACGTCACGGCCACGGCGACGGTGGTGAGCGTCGACCAGAAGACGCGCGAGGTCACCCTCAAGGACAAGGACGGCCGGGTGTTCAGCTTCGTCGCCGGTGCGAAGGTGAAGAATCTTCCGCAGGTCAAACCGGGCGATCTGGTCACGGCCACCTATCGGGAGGGTCTCGTCTACGAAGTGAAGAAGGGCGGCACGGCGGGTACGTCGACGAGCACCACGATGGCGGGCGGCAGGCCCGGCGGGATGCCCGCGGGCGTGATCTCCGAACGGACCACGGTGACGGTGAAGATCATCGCGATCGATCCCAAGGTTCCCTCCGTCACGTTCACGGGGCCGAAGGGAAACACCTACACGCTGAAGGTGAAGGATCCCGCCAAGCTCCAGGGCGTCGCCGTCGGGGACACGGTCGACGTCACCTACGTAGAGGCTTACGCCATCAAGGTCGAGAGGGCTGCCAAGAAGAAGTAGCCCCGGTCTCGGACCGGAGGACTCCCACCCGAAGAAAACTGCGCGCCTCGGGCGGCTCCCGCTGGAGCCGGGCGGAGATCGCCCGAGGAGCGTTCCATGCACGACGAAGGCGACTAGAGTCCGCGACCTCGGGCGGCGGCAACGAGGTCCGCACGATGCTGGTCGGCGCCCCCGGCTGCAACCTCGCGTGGGACGTCATCGGCGCGATCCGGCGAACGTCGTTGAGGAGGCCGTCCGCGGCGTCGACGCTCAGCGGGCGGTAGCGACGCGAATCCGGAATCGCGCTTCCAAGACGTCGCCCGGCGCGACGAGCCGGAGCCCTCGCCCGCTCGCAAGCGCGTTCGTGGGCGCCGTCATGGGTTCCAGCGCCACGAGCTCCCTGTCGTTCGGCGCGTACAGCTGGGCAAACGGATATCCCGAGACCAGCTCGACCGAGACGCGCAGGCCGCCGCCGGCGAGCCCGAACGCAGTTTCTCCCGGGAAGAGGGCGAAGCCGTCGTCGAACGACCGCGCGAGCAGCGGCGCATCGACCGGCGCAAAGGGCGATTCCGCGCCGGTCGGAATGCGGCGCCCGTCGAGGGCGACGCGGCGCATCGCCGGAAGCTCCAGGCGCCACTCGGCGCGGGGCACCTCAGGCAGACCGAGGTATGGATGGAATCCGAAGGCCGCGGGAACCGGGCCCTCGGGCCCGGCGACGAGCGTCGTCGCGATCGTGAGCGCCTGCGGCGAGAGCGAGGCCTCGAGCTCGAGCCTGTGGGGAAACGGGAAGACCGCAAGCAGGACCGGGCGCGTCCAGTCAAGGCGCGCCGCGATGCGATCGGAGGCCGAGGCGGTCACCTCCCACTGGAGCCGCGACCAGGGGACGCCGTGCATCGGGAGGCCGTGCTCGTCCAGATGCAGCAGCGGCGAGGAAGGATCCAGCACGACTTCCCGGCCCGCGGCGCGGTAGCGCAGGCTCTGGAGCCGGTTCGCCCAGGGATGGAGCAGCGCAATGCCCGCCGTCGAGCCTTTCGCCGCCGCGGCGTCCAGGTCCTCGATGCGCCGCAGCAACTCCACGCCGCGCCGGCGCAGCGAGGCGCCGAGCATCCCCCGGTCCGGAAGGAACTCTGCCTCGAGGTCCCCCGCGGCGAGAGTCCGGCGCCCGAGGCCGTCCGTCATTTGCCCGCGGCGGCGCGGTCGGTCAGCAGCAGGGCCTGCTCGCTCGACACGCGGCCCGCTGGGATCGAGCGATCCCCCGCTCGCAGGCGCGCGAGCATCGGCTTCTTCTCCGCGCCGGTCGCGAGCCAGAGGATCCGCCGCGCGGCGTCGAGAACGGGAAAGGTCAGCGTCATTCGCGGGTGTCCCTGGTACGGGCCGGCGAGCGCGACGGCGCGGTCGGTCACGTCGAGCACGGGGTCGTTCGGCACGAGCGACGCCGTGTGGCCGTCGGGGCCGAGGCCGAGGTGCACGAGATCGAGCACCGCCGGTTTCCCGGCCAGCGATTCGAGATCGGCCGCGTAGCGCGCCGCCGCGGCCGGAAGATCCTTCGCGTCGCCTTCGACCGGCATGGCGTGGAGATTTCCGGCGGGCAGCGGCACGCGGGAGAGGAGGCTCTCGCGGATGTGCGTCAGGTTGCGGTCCGGGTCGCCCGCGGGCGCCACGCGCTCGTCCACCTGGAAGAGGTGCACGAAGCTCCAGGGCACGTCCTCGCCAGCGAGCGCAGCGAGCATCTGCCACGGCGTGCGGCCGCCGCTGACCGCGAAGAAGAACCAACCGCGCGCCGCCACGGCGTCCCGGGCATCGGCGGCGATGATGGCGGCGCCCCGCCGGGCGACGGCGCCGTCGTCGTCGAGGACCTCTTCCTTCACGCGCCGCCCTTGAGTCTGCGGTACCGGCGGATCAGCGCATTCGTCGAGCTGTCGTGCTCGAGCTTCGGCTCGGCGCCCTCGAGCTGCGGAATGATGCGCTGCGCGAGGACCTTGCCGAGCTCGACCCCCCACTGGTCGAACGAGTCGATGCTCCAGATCGCGCCCTGCGTGAAGACGCTGTGCTCGTAGAGCGCGACGAGCCGGCCGAGGGCCTCCGGCGTGAGCCTCTGCGCGAGGATCGTGTTCGTCGGCCGGTTGCCCTCGAAGACCTTGTGGGACACGAGCGCGGCCGGCGTGCCTTCGGCGGCGACTTCCGCGGCCGTCTTGCCGAAGGCGAGGGCCTCGGTCTGCGCAAACACGTTCGCGACGAGCATGTCGTGGTGGCGCCCGAGCGGGTTCAGGGCCTCCACGAAGGTGATGAAGTCGCACGGGATCAGGCGCGTGCCCTGGTGGATCAGCTGGTAGAAGGAGTGCTGCCCGTTAGTCCCCGGCTCTCCCCAGTAAATCGGCCCGGTGTCCGCGCCGACGCGGGATCCGTCGAGCGTCACGTGCTTGCCGTTGGACTCCATCGTCAGCTGCTGCAGGTACGCCGGGAAGCGCTTCAGGTACTGGTCGTACGGCAGCACCGCCACCGTCTGCGCGCCGAAGAAGTCGTTGTACCAGACCGCAAGCAGGCCCATGAGCACCGGCAGGTTCTTCTCGAACGGCGCCGTGCGGAAGTGCTCGTCCATCTCGTGGAAGCCCGCGAGCATCGCGCGGAAGTTGTCGGGACCGACGGCGAGCATGGTGGAGAGGCCGATGGCCGAGTCCATCGAGTACCGTCCGCCCACCCAGTCCCAGAAGCCGAACATGTTGGCCGTGTCGATGCCGAACTCCGCGACCTTCTCGGCGTTGGTCGAGACCGCCACGAAGTGCTTCGCCACGGTCTTCGGATCGCCGCCGAGCCCCTTCAGGGCCCAGTCGCGGGCCGTATGGGCGTTCGTCATCGTTTCGAGAGTGACGAAGGTCTTCGACGAGATGATGAAGAGCGTCTCCGCCGGGTCGAGGTCCCGCGTGGCCTCGGCGAAGTCGGTGCCGTCGACGTTCGAGACGAAGCGGAACGTCATCGCGCGCTCGCTGTAGTCGCGCAGCGCCTCGTAGGCCATGACCGGCCCGAGGTCCGAGCCGCCGATGCCGACGTTGATGACGTTCTTGATGCGCTTGCCCGTGTGCCCGAGCCAGGCGCCGCCGCGCACACGGTTCGAGAAGTCTGCCATCCGGTCGAGCACGGCGTGCACGTCGGGAACGACGTTCTTGCCGTCGACGAGGATGGACGCGCCCTTCGGCGCGCGCAGGGCGACGTGGAGGACGGCGCGGTTTTCGGTGACGTTGATGCGATCGCCCCGGAACATCGCGTCGATCCGGGCGCTCAGGCCCGACTCCTCCGCGAGCTGCCGCAGCAGCCGGAGCGTCTCGTCCGTGACCCGGTTCTTCGAGTAGTCGAGGAAGAGGCCGGCGGCCTCGAGCGTCATCCCCTCGCCGCGCGCCGGGTCCTTCGCGAAGAGCTCCCGGAGGTGCAGCCCGCCGACCTTCTGGTGGTGCGCCGCGAGCGCCTTCCAGGCCGGGCGGTCCGCGAGGGGCGCGACGCCCGCCACGCTCAACTCGCCTTCCCGAGCGCGGCGCTCTTGGACTCGATCACGCCGAGCAGCTCGTTCCAGGAACCGACGAACGACTTGGCGCCGTCTTCCTGGAGCTTCGCCGCCAGCGCGTCCACGTCGATGCCAGCCTTGCCGAAGTCCGCGAGCACGCCCTCGCAATCGCCGCCGTCGACCGGCATCATCCCGCCCACCTCGCCGTGGTCGGCCATGGCGTTGAGCGTCCCCTCGGGCATCGTGTTGACGGTGAACGGCGCCGCAAGTCCCTTGACGTAGAGGATGTCCGAGGCCTTCGGATCCTTCGTCCCGGTGCTCGCCCAGAGCAGGCGCTGCGGGCGCGCGCCGACGTTGTACGCGCGCTGCCACCGCGGCGAGGCGAGCAGGGCCCGGTACGCCGCGTACGTGCGCTGCGCGATCGCGATGCCGAGGCGATTCTTCAGCGCTTCGGGGACCTTGCCCTCGATCGCCACGTCCCAGCGGCTGATGAAGACCGAGGCGACCGAACCGACGACGGGGTTCAACCCCGCGTCGATGCGCCGCTCGACGCCCCGCAGGAACGCCTCGGCCGCGGCAACGTACTGCTCGCGCGAGAAGAGCAGCGTCACGTTGATCGGCACTCCCGCGAAGATGGCTTCCTCGATGGCCGGCAGGCCTTCCTTCGTGCCCGGGATCTTGATGAAGAGGTTCTTGCGCGCCGCGCGGCCCGAGAGGTCTTTGGCCGCAGCGAGAGTGCTCTTCGTGTCGTAGGCGAGCAGCGGCGAGACCTCGAGCGATACCCAGCCGTCCACGCCGTCGGTGCGGTCGTGCACCGGGCGGAAGAGGTCGGCCGCCCGCACGAGGTCCTCGAGGGCGAGCTCGAAGAAGAGCCCTTCTCCCGACTTTCCCTTCGCGAGCCGTTCGCTGATCCCCTCGTCGTAGGCCGTGCTCTTCTTGATGGCGTGGTCGAAGATCGTCGGGTTCGAGGTGAGCCCCGTGACCGAGAGCTCGGCGATGTACTTCTTGAGCGTGCCGTTGTCGAGCAGGTCGCGCGTGATGTTGTCGAGCCAGAGGCTCTGTCCGATGTCGTGCAGTTTCTGAGTCGCCTTCATGGGTTTCTTCCTCCCGTTTGCATTGCCACCCGGATCATAGGCCGGCCGGCGGCCCGGCCAGCGCCTCGTTCACGATTCTCTGCGCCTCCGCGAGGATCGCGTCCAGGTGCGCGCGATCGCGGAAGCTTTCGGCGTAGATCTTGTAAATGTTCTCGGTTCCCGAGGGCCGCGCCGCGAACCAGCCGCTCGACGCCACGACCTTGAGACCTCCGATCGGGGCGTCGTTGCCCGGCGCCCGGGTCAGCTTCGCCGTGATCGGCTCGCCCGCCAGCGTGGAGGCCTTCACCGACTCGGGCGCGAGCTTCTTGAGCCGCTCCTTCTGCTCGGGTGTGGCCGCCGCGTCCACGCGCGTCGAGTAGGGCGTCCCGAACTCGGCCGTCAGCGCCTGGAACAGCTCCCCCGGGTCCTTTCCGGTGCGCGCGGTCATCTCCGCCGCGAGCAGGTCCGGGACGAGCCCGTCCTTGTCTGTCGTCCAGACCGCCCCGTCGCGGCGCAGGAACGTCGCGCCGGAGCTCTCCTCGCCGCAGAAGCCGATGGATCCGTCGATCAGCCCGTCCACGAACCACTTGAAGCCGACCGGGACCTCGATGAGCTTTCGGCCGAGCCGCTTCGCGACGCGGTCGATCATGCTGCTCGAGACGAGCGTCTTGCCCACGGCCGCCGATGCCGGCCACTCCGGGCGATGGGCGAAGAGGTACGCGATCGCGGCCGAGAGGTAGTGGTTCGGCTCGAGGAGCCCCTGGCTGCGGCTCACGATGCCGTGCCGGTCCGCGTCCGTGTCGCACGCAAACGCGACGTCGAATCGGTCCTTCAACTCCACCATCCGCGCCATGGCCCAGGGCGACGACGGATCCATCCGGATCTGACCGTCCCAGTCGACGGTCATGAAACGGAAGGTGGCGTCGACGGCGTGATTGACGACCTCGAGATTCAATCCATAGCGCTCGCCGATCCGATCCCAGTAGGCGACGCTCGCCCCGCCGAGAGGATCCACGCCCAGGTGGACCCGGCTCGACTTCACGACCTCGAGGTCCACCACGGCGGCGAGGTCGGCGACGTAGGCGTTCAGGTAGTCGTGGGGCCGGGTCGTGGACGCCTTGCGGGCGCGCGCGAAAGGCATGCGCCGCACGTCCTTCAGGCCGTCGGCCATGAATGCGTTGGCCCGGTCCTCGATCCACTTCGTGACGTCGGTGTCCGCCGGACCGCCATTGGGCGGGTTGTACTTGAACCCGCCGTACCGCGGCGGATTGTGGGACGGCGTCACCACGATCCCGTCGGCCAGCCCGTCGCGGCGGGCCCGGTTGTGGGTCAGGATCGCGTGGGAGATGACCGGAGTCGGCGTGTAGCCTCCGGCGGCGTCCACCCGCACCTCCACCCCGTTCTCCGCCAGCACCTCGAGGGCGCTCGCGAAGGCCGGCTCCGACAGCGCGTGCGTGTCGATCCCGAGGAAGAGCGGGCCGTCGATCCCCTTGCCCCTGCGGTAGAGACAGATCGCCTGCGTGATCGCGAGGATGTGGGCCTCGTTGAACGCGTCGTCGAGCGACGAGCCGCGGTGGCCCGACGTGCCGAAGGCGACGCGCTGCGCCGGGATGGACGGATCCGGCTGACCCGTGTAGTACGCCGTGACGAGCCTGGCGACGTCCACCAGGATCGACGTGTCCGCGGGTTTGCCCGCAAGGGGACTGACCGGCATGACGCGAAGTCTATCGCCAGCGCCGGGCGAGGCCGAACTCTAGAAGCGGACCGTCACGCCTCCGGTGATGTCGGGATGTCCGTAGATGCTGGTCGAGTAGCCGTAGCAGATGTCGAACGGATCGCACCAGACGCCGGCGTTCGTCGTGTGGCCGGTCGAAACCCAGCGCCAGCGCCCTTCCGCCCTCAGCCCGAAGTTCCTGCCGAGCCACATCTTTCCGCCGATGCCCGCACTCCCGCTCAGGTACGTGCTGGAGCTCGTCACGACGCCGACGATCTCGGGCTGCTGCGTGGTCGCGCCGATGCCGAGCACGACGTAGAAGCTCGCGAAGTCCGTGCCGAGCGAGAAGAGTCCGTCGAGCTCGTAGATGTTGGTTTTCAGGCTGCCGATCGAGCCCGACACGCCGTCCGGAAGCAGCCGGGTGGCGGTCAGGCCCGGCTTCGAGTACGTCCAGCTCGCTTCGAGGCCGACGCCCTCGGTGAGATCGACGCCGAGGCGAGCGCCGTACTCGACCGCCGTGTCCGTGTCCACCGTGGTGTGCAGGTTTTCGAAAATCTTTCCGCCAAAGTAACCGCCGCCGACCGCCGTCACCTCGATGGAGCCCGGGATGTTCTGGCCGAGCGCCGGAAAGCTCGCCAGCGCCGCAAAAATACCGACGAGCGCGGCCCGTCGCATGGTGCAGGGGCGTCCGGTCATTCCCACTCCTTAAGGCCGCCGCGGCGACCGATCCCGTGGACGAAATAATTTCCAGCCTCAGGGTAACAGGTATCGCAAGGTCTTCCGGACATCATTTGCCGATCGCTCTTGTATGCTCTGAGGCTCTTGAGGAGGCGACCCATGCACACCCGAGTCCACCGCTTCACCGCCGGCGCTCTCGCGCTCGCGTTCACCCTGCTGTTCGCCGCGCCGCCGCAGCTCTTCGCGCAGGCCGCTGCGCCGTCTGCCGCCGCTTCCACTGCGGCGCCGCAGGACCGCTGGCCGCGCAAGTTCACGGCCAACGGAAGCCAGGTGGACCTCTACACGCCGCAGCTCGACGCCTGGGACGGACGAACGATCGAGTGGCACGCCGCGATGTCGGTCACGGCCCCGGGCGCGAAGGAGCCGACGTTCGGCGTCGTGTTCTCGAAGGCCAAGACCGACGTGGACAAGACGACGCGTCTCGTCGAGCTGACGAATCTCGAGGTCACGAGCGTGAACTTCCCCTCGGCGCCCGCCAACAACGACACGTACCTCGCCATGATGCGCAAGGCGATGCTGGCGAAGAAGAGCGTCACCGTCGCGCTCGACCGGCTCGAGGCCAACCTCGCGATCCTCCAGGAACAGAAGAAGGGCGAATCCGCGCCCCTGCAGAACGACCCGCCCGCGATCGTCTTCTCGAGCGTGCCGGCGATCCTGGTTCTCGTGGACGGCGAGCCCGCGTGGCGGGCCGTCCCGAATACCGACCTCCAGCGCGTGATCAACACGAGCCCGATCATCCTCAAGGACAAGACGGGCGCGCTGTACCTGCACCTCTATGACGGCTGGATGCGGGCGGCGGCCCTCGGCGGCCCCTGGGCGGTCGCGACCGCGCCCCCGGCCTCCCTCGAGAAGGCTTTGAAGCAGATCCTCGAGGCGAAAGCGGGCGACCCGCTCACGGGCGGCACGCCCGACGACCCGGACGCCAAGGACGTCAAGCAGCCGACGCTGAAGACCGGACCCATCCCGGTCATCCACACGGCCACGTCGCCGACCGAGCTCATCGTGACGGACGGCGAGCCCAACTACGTGCCGATCGACGGCACGCAGCTGCTCTACGTCAAAAACACCACCGGGCGCATCTTCAAGGACATCGCCGACCAGAAGAGCTACGTGCTGGTCTCGGGCCGGTGGTTCAGTGCGCCGGGTCTGGAAGGTCCCTGGCAGTACGTCCCGCTCGACGGCCTGTCGAAGGACTTCGCGTCGATCCCCGATGACAGCGCGATGGAGAACGTGAAGGCCTCCGTCCCCGGAACGCAGCAGGCGCAGGAGGCCGTCGTCTCGAACAGCATCCCGCAGACTTCCGCCGTCGAGATCGCCAAGGTCAAGCCGACGGCCGTCACGGTCGACGGGCAGCCGCAGATGAAGCCGATCGAAGGCACCTCGCTCCAGTACGTCGTCAACGCGTCCTCGCCGATCATCATGGTGACACCGAGCGCGTACTACCTCTGCCAGAACGGCATCTGGTTCGTCGGAGCAGGCGCCGCGGGCCCGTGGGCCGTTGCGACGTCGGTGCCGGCCGTCATCTACTCGATCCCGCCGTCTTCCCCGGTCTACAACGTGACGTTCGTCCGCGTGTACGACGCGACGCCGACCGTCGTCTACGTCGGCTACACGCCGGGCTACCAGGGCGCGATCGTCTACAACGGCGTCGTCGTCTACGGCACCGGCTACTACTACACGCCGTGGATCGGGACGTACTGGTACGGACCGCCCGTGACCTACGGGTTCGGCCTCGCCATCGCCTATTCGCCCTGGACGGGTTGGGCCTACGGATTCGGCTACGGCTGCGGCTGGGGCTGGGGTCACGTCACGATCGGCGTGGGCTGGGGCTGGGGCGGATGGGGCTGGGGCTGCGCGTGGGGCGGCTGGTACGGCGGATGGCACGGCGGCTACTACGGCGCGGCGTGGGGCGTCCACGGCGGCGCGGTCTGGGGCCCGGGTTACGCGCGGTGGTCCACGGGTAACGTCTACCATTCCTGGAACGGCACGAGCGGCGTCTCGCGCTCGGGCGGCGGCTACAACGCGTGGACCGGCAACGCGTGGCACGGCCAATCGGGCGCGGCGTACAACTCGAAGACCGGCACGCTCGCGGCCGGCCAGCGCGGCTCGGTCGGCAACATCTACACGGGCAACTACGCCTCGGGCGGACGCGGCGTCGCGACCAACACGAAAACCGGCACGACCGTCGCCGCGCGCGGCGGCACCGTCGGCAACGCGTACACCGGCAACTCGATCTCCGGCGGACAGGCGAAGGTCTACAACCCGAACACGGGCAACACGACGAAGGTCGGCGGCGTCACCACTTCCAACGGCGGCAGCGCCGCCCGGGTGGGCGACACGGCCGTCGGCAAGACCTCGAGCGGCGACTACTACGCGACGAAAGACGGCAACGTCTACAAAAACACCGGCAACGGCTGGCAGGAGAAGGGCTCGGGCTCGAACGGCTGGTCGAACGTCAACGACCAGGCCAGGACCTCGCAGCTTTCGAAGGAGAGCGCCGCGCGTTCGACGGGCCAGCAGCGGTACGACAGCTTCCAGTCCAACGGCGGCGCGTCGCGCGCCCAGAACAACTGGGGCGGCAGCGCCAGCCGGCAACAAACGTCCCGGCCCGCGGGTGGCGGCGGAGCGCGGCGCAGGTAAGAAGTATCGAACCCCTCTCCCCCCGCGGGGGGAGAGGCCGGGGTGAGGGGGGGACGCGGCCCCGGCCCGCCCCTACAGCGGCAGCGGCGAGGGCGTCCGCGGCGGAACGCCCGGCGGGAACCCCACGAAGAGCTTCTGGAGGACCGCGATCAGATTCTGCTCGCGTTGCTCGTTGTTCTTCTCCGGATGAATCGTGCCTTCGGCCCGTCCGCGCCAGACGGCCTCCTTCTTCCCGACGTCCACGAGGTCGATGATCATCGTGCCCACCGGAATCAGGGTCTCGTACGTGTCCATGGGAGCCCAGCCGCCCCAGGCGTAGCCCCAGGCCGGACTGTAGGTGACGAGCTCGGTCTTCGACGAGAACCGCGCGTGCACGACCGCCCAGAGGTCGGGCTTCTGGTCGAGACCCACCTGCGTGAGGCCGTCGCTCGCGAGCTGGTCGGAAAGCACGTCCTGGCAGCGCTTGGCCCACACCGGATCCTCGATCGAGCCGTCGGGCTTCCAGGCCCAGGTCTTGTACTTCGCAAAATCGGCGTGCTGATCCCAACCGACGCTGGTCTTTGGCGCCGTCGTGGCGCAGGCGCCCAGGCCGGCCGCGGCCACGACCGCAGCAACCCACCCCGCCTTCATCCCTGCTCTCATGGATCTCCCCCTTCGCCGGCTGACGGCGGCCGCCATCCTCTCACGGCTCTTTTTCCCGGGCGCCGCCGCGTGACAGAATTCTGGCCCCACCTCGAAAAGGAGACGGCAATGCAGCTCGGAATGATCGGTCTCGGCCGCATGGGCGCCAACATGGTGCGGCGCCTGATGAAGAACGGCCACACGTGCGTCGTGTACGACCGCAGCGCGGAGGCGATCGCGGCCCTCGCGAAGGAGGGCGCCGCCGGCGCGACCTCCCTCGACGACTTCGTGGCGAAGCTCGCGCCGCCGCGCGCCGCGTGGCTCATGGTCCCGGCCGCGGCGGTGGACGGCACGCTCGCGGACCTCGCGCCGAAGATGCAGAAGGACGACACGATCATCGACGGCGGCAACTCGTACTACATCGACGACATCCGCCGGCAGACCCAGCTGCGCGACCGGGGCATCCACTACCTGGACGTCGGCACGTCGGGTGGCGTCTGGGGGCTCGAGCGCGGCTACTGCATGATGATCGGCGGCGACACGGAAGCCGTGCAGCGTCTCGACCCCGTCTTCAAGACGATCGCGCCCGGGCGCGGCAACGAAATTCCCCGCACTCCCGGGCGGGAGAAGGTCGCCGGCACCGCCGAGGAGGGTTACCTGCATTGCGGCCCGTCGGGCGCGGGCCACTTCGTCAAGATGGTGCACAACGGCATCGAGTACGGGATCATGGCGGCCTATGCCGAAGGCCTGAACATCCTCAAGCACGCCAACGTCGGCAAGACCACACGCACGGTCGACGCCGAGACGACGCCGCTGCGCAACCCCGAGCACTACCAGTACGACCTGAACCTGCCCGACGTCGCCGAGGTCTGGCGGCGCGGCAGCGTCATCGCCTCGTGGCTGCTGGATCTGACCGCCATCGCGCTGTTGAAGTCGCCGGAGCTCGCAAACTTCTCGGGCCGCGTCTCCGACTCGGGCGAGGGCCGCTGGACGATCATGGCGGCCATCGACGAGGGCGTCCCCGCCGAAGTGCTGACCTCCGCACTGTACGAGCGATTCGCCTCGAGGGGCGAGGCCGATTTCGGAAACAAGCTGATGTCGGCCATGCGCTTCGAGTTCGGCGGGCACGTCGAGAAGAAAGCCGGCGAGTAGGACGATGGCCGACCAGAAGCGCACCCTCTGCATCGACATCGGTGGGACCGGCATCAAGACCCTCGTCGTCGGCACCGACGGCAAGCGCCTGACGGAGCGCAAGCGCGTCGACACGCCCCGCCCCGCGACGCCGAGGGCCGTCATCAAGGCGATCCTCGCGCTGGCCAGGGAGCAGGGCGCGTTCGACCGGATCTCCGTCGGCTTTCCGGGCGTCGTGCGCCGGGGTGTCGTCGAGACCGCCCACAACCTTCATCCCCACTGGATCGGCGTGAACATCGACCGGATGCTGACCAAGGAGCTCGGCAAGTCCGTGCGGGCCGCCAACGACGCCGACGTGCAGGGCCTCGGCGCGGTCAAGGGCGAGGGCGTCGAGCTCGTCATCACGCTCGGCACCGGCTTCGGCTCGGCGCTCTTCGTCGACGGGCTCCTGGTGCCCAACGTCCAGCTCGCCCACCACGCCGGCTGGAACGACAAGACCTACGAAGAGGAGCTTGGCAACAAGGCCCTGAAGAAGGCCGGCAAGAAGAAGTGGAACCGCCGCGTCGTGAAGGCCATCGCCTCGCTCTCGGCGCTCTTCAACTTCGACCGCCTTTACATCGGGGGCGGCAACGCGCAGAAGATCGACGTCGACCTGCCTCCCCACGTGATGGTCGTCTCCAACGAGGAAGGCCTGCTCGGCGGCGTCGCGCTCTGGAACGGGAAGGAGAACCACTATGCCGTCCGCTGAGGCCTCAGGCAAGCCCGTCGCCTCCGACGCGCTCGTCTTCTTCGGCGCGACCGGCGACCTGGCCTACAAGAAGATCTTCCCGTCGCTCCAGGGGATGGTCAAGCGCATGGGCCTGTCGGTGCCGGTCATCGGCGTTGCCAAGTCCGGCTGGACCGTCGAACAGCTGCGGGACCGGGCCCGCGCGAGCCTGAAGGAATACGGCGGTGGGGTCGACGAGGCGGCCTTCGCGAAACTCTCTTCCCTGCTCCAGTACATCGACGGCGACTACGGCGACCCGGCCACGTTCGCCGCCCTCCGCAAGGCGCTCGGCAAGGCCGCGCATCCGACCCATTACCTCGCCATCCCGCCGAGCCTCTTCGGCACGGTCATCGAGCAGCTCGGTAAGTCCGGCTGCGCCGAGGGCGCCCGCGTGGTGATCGAGAAGCCCTTCGGCCACAACTACGCCACGGCGACCGCGCTCAACAAGACCCTTCACACCGTGTTCGAAGAGTCCTCGGTCTTCCGCATCGACCACTACCTCGGCAAGGAGGCCGTCGAGAACCTGCTGTACTTCCGCTTCGCGAACACGTTCCTCGAGCCGATCTGGAACCGGAACTACGTGGACTGCGTGCAGATCACGATGGCCGAGGAGTTCGGCATCCAGGGGCGCGGCAAGTTTTACGACGAGACCGGGGCGATCCGCGACGTCATCCAGAACCACCTGCTGCAGGTCGTCGGCTACCTCGCCATGGAGCCGCCGATCTCGATCGACGCGGACCGCATCCGCGACGAGCAGGTGAAGGTGTTCCGCGCCATCAAGCCGCTCAAGACCACCGACGTCGTGCGCGGGCAGTTCGACGGCTACCTCAGGGAGCCGGGCGTGGCGCCCAACTCGAAGGTCGAGACCTTCGCGGCCGTGCACCTCGAGGTCGACTCCTGGCGCTGGGCCGGCGTGCCCTTCTACATCCGGGCCGGCAAGTCGCTGCCGCTCACGGCGACCGAGGTCATCGTGGACCTGAAGCGCCCGCCGCTATCGCGCCTCTCGCCGGAGGAAAGCAACTACTTCCGTTTCCGCCTCGGCCCGAAGATCTCGATCGCGATCGGGGCGCGCGTCAAGAAGCCCGGCACGGAACAGGGCTCGATCCCGACCGAGCTCATGGCCGTGCGCGACGGCGGCAAGGAGGAAGTGGACGCCTACGAGCGGCTGCTGACCGACGCGATGAAGGGCGATCCGACCCTCTTCGTCCGCGAGGACGCGGTCGAGGCGGCGTGGAAGGTGGTCGACCCGATCCTCGACGACGCGACGCCCGTGCACCCGTATGCGCCCGGGACCTGGGGACCCGCGGAGGCGAACGCGCTCATTCAGTCTTCCGAGGGCTGGCACGACCCGCAGAAAGAGTCGTGAACAAGAAATCCGCGGAGACCTCGGAGGGCCGGCGCCTCGCCGACAACGACGCGCGGCGGACGTACTGGAGCCACTGGGGTCCCTACCTCTCGGAACGCGCGTGGGGCACGGTGCGGGAGGACTACAGCGCGGACGGCGCGGCGTGGGACTACTTTCCCCACGACCACGCGCGTTCGCGCGCCTACCGCTGGAATGAAGACGGTCTCGGCGGGATCTCGGACCGGCACCAGCTCGTCTGTTTCGCGCTGGCCCTCTGGAACGGGAAGGACCCGATCCTGAAAGAACGCCCTTTCGGCCTGACCAACTCCGAGGGCAACCACGGCGAGGACGTCAAGGATTACTGGTTCTATCTCGACTCCACGCCCACGCACTCGTACATGAAGTATTTGTACAAGTACCCCCAGGCGGAGTATCCGTACCGACAGCTGCTCGAGGAGAACCGGCGGCGCACGATCGAAGAGCCCGAGTACGAGCTGCTCGACACGGGGATTTTCGCCGAGAACCGTTACTTCGACGTCTTCATCGAATACGCGAAGGCCGGCCCGGAAGACATGCTCATCGAGATCACGGTCGAGAACCGCGGCCCGGATGCGGCGTCGATCGACCTGCTGCCCAGCGTCTGGTTTCGCAACACCTGGTCCTGGAGGCCCAACCGCAAGCGGCCGAGCGCGGCCGCCGAAACCGACAAGGACGGGCGGCAGTACGTGGCGCTCGAGGAGGCGTATCTCGGTCGCCGATACCTTCACGTCGCTTCCGACGCCGAGCTCCTCTTCACCGAGAACGAAACCAACGCCGAGCGCGTCTTCGGATCCCCCAACGTCTCGCGCTACGTCAAGGACGCCTTCCACGAGTGCGTGATCCGCGGCAACGCGGCCGCCGTCAACCCGGCCCGCCGGGGCACCAAGGCTGCGGCCCGCCACCATCTCGAAGTCCCTGCGGGCGGTCAGGCGCGCGTGCGCCTGCGCCTGACCGACGTCGCGGCGGCCGAGGGGGATCCGCTCGGCGAGGAATTCGACCGCATCCTGGCCCTGCGCCGGAGCGAGGCCGACGAGTTCTACTCCACCGTGATTCCCGCGCGCCTGTCGCCCGATGAGAAGAACGTGATGCGGCAGGCGTTTGCGGGGATGCTCTGGTCCAAGCAGTTCTACAAGTACGACGTCCGCCGCTGGCTCGAGGGGGACCCCCTGCAGCCTCCCCCGCCGGAAGCCCGCAAGACCGGCCGCAACAGCGACTGGCGCCACGTCTTCAACGCCGACATCCTCTCGATGCCCGACACATGGGAGTTTCCCTGGTACGCGGCGTGGGACCTCGCGTTTCACTGCGTCGTCCTGTCGCTCGTGGACGCGCAGTTCGCCAAGGACCAGCTCGTCCTCATCCTGCGCGAGTGGTACATGCATCCCAACGGCCAGATCCCGGCATACGAATGGAACTTCGGCGACGTGAACCCGCCCGTCCACGCCTGGGCCGCGCTGCGCGTGTACCAGATCGAGAAGGCGAAGACGGGCAAGGGCGACCGGTTCTTCCTCGAGCGCGTCTTCCACAAGCTGCTCCTGAATTTCGACTGGTGGGTCAACCGCAAGGACGAGCTCGGCAACAACATCTTCCAGGGTGGCTTCCTCGGTCTCGACAACATCGGCATCTTCGACCGCAACATGAAGATGCCCGAGGGGTTCGTGCTCAGCCAGGCCGACGGCACGAGCTGGATGGCGAACTACTGCCTGAACCTGCTCGGCATGGCGCTCGAGCTCGCGAGCGAGGATCCCGTCTACGAGGACGTCGCGTCCAAGTTCTGGGAACACTTCGTCTACATCGCCCATGCCATCCAGCGGCCGGACAACCCGGAGCTCGGGCTCTGGGACGAGAAGGACGGCTTCTTCTACGACGAGATCCACCATGCCGACGGGCGGCAAATCCCCATTCGCGTCCGGTCGCTCGTGGGCCTGCTTCCCCTGACCGCGGTCGTCACCGGCGACTCGGCCCTCATCAACCGGTTCCCGGCCTTCAAGCGGCGCATGGAGTGGTTCTTCGCTCACCGGCAGGACCTGACCTCGGCGTGCGCCTCGATGACCCGGCACGGCGCGCACGAGCGCCTCCTGATGTCGGTGGTCCGGCCCGAGCAATTGAAGCGGGTGCTGGCTTACATGCTCGACGAATCCGAGTTCTTTTCCCCGTTTGGCATCCGCTCGGTGTCCCGGTACCACCGCGACCATCCGTATTCCGCGAACATGCGGGGCCAGTCCTTCTACCTCCAGTACGAGCCGGGCGAGTCGCGCACGCACCTCTTCGGTGGCAACTCGAACTGGCGGGGTCCCGTCTGGTTTCCGCTCAACTACCTGATCCTCGAGTCCCTGAAGCGGTTCCACTTGTACTTCGGCGACACGTTCCAGGTCGAATGCCCCACGGGCTCGGGCAAGATGATGAATCTGCACGACGTCTCGCACGAGCTCGCCCGCCGTCTTTCTCGCATATTCGTGCCCGACGCCTCCGGGCGCCGTCCGGTCTTCGGGGGCTACGAGCCGTTCCAGAGCGACCCGCACTGGAAGGGGCTCATTCTCTTCCACGAATACTTCCACGGCGACACCGGCGCCGGCCTCGGCGCGAGCCACCAGACGGGCTGGACGGGGCTCGTCGCGAAGCTGTTGGACGAGCTCGGCTAGCGCTTCAGGCCGGTTCCCTCTCCCGGCGGGAGAGGGTCAGGGTGAGGGGCATGCAGCGCCGCGGACGCCTTGCGCACGATGCCGCTGAAGAGCTGGAGCGGCAGGTGGAGGCGCAGGCCCCAGGCCTTTTCGTCGTGCTCGGCCAGCGGAAACGCGAAGTGCATGAGGTCGCGGCCGAACTCCCAGCCGCGCGACACGAGCGCCATGGCCATCGAGACGGTCACCTCGTAGTTGTCCTCGGGCCAGCCGCTGTCGAGGTAGTAGCCGACGTCGCGCTTGTCCTCCGACAGGACGCGCTCGAGCAGGTCGTCGCGGTAGCCGAAGGTGCTCGAGAGACATCCCGCGCGGCCGAACACGTCCGGCCACTCCCACGCGAGGTAGAAGGACACCACGCCCCCGAGCGACGAGCCGACGAGGCCGGTGTTCAGCGGCCCCGGCAGCGTCCGGAAGTCCTGGTCGATGCGGGGCTTGACCTCGCCGACGAGCGACTTGCCGTAGGTCTCGTAGCCCGGTTTCGTGTATTCGGCGAAGCGGTCCCTGGAGTAGACGCCCACCACGATGAAGTCGTCGACGACACTCATCGTGTCGAGCACGCCGACCGTCTCGTCGACGTGCCAGTCGTTGCCGAGGAAGGCCTCGTCCGGGAAGAACAGGTTCTGGCCATCCTGCATGTAGAGCACGGAGTGGCGCTTCAACGTGTTCTCGCTGTAGCCCGGCGGCAGGTAGACGCGGATGCGGTGGCGCCGGCCGAGGCGCGTCGAGTCGAACTCGATTGGCGGCGCAAAGCGCCCGCCGCCCCTCGACGAGAAGTGCGGGTACATCGGCCGCGTGTCCGGCTCGGTCATGAGGACGAGCCGGTTGGCGCCGGGCGTCCAGGAGAGCGCGTCCCCGACGCGCAGCAGCGGCTTGAAGTAGAGGAAGGGCTTCTCCGACTCGACCGTGAACGTAAAGGTATGGCCGCCGTCCGGCGCTTCCTCCGCCTCGATGTCGCGCGCCCAGTCGTCCGAGGTGCGCAGGACGATGCGCCCCTTCTTGAGCGGATAGACCACGCGCAGCGTGCGCCGGAAGGGAGCCGTCACCGTGCGCCGCGGCACCGGGTCATCGCCCGCGGCGCCCCGCCGCCGTGTCGTAGCCCGGCCACTGGTTGCCGATGCCCGGGCCGTACCAGTGGCCGTTATTGAGGTCGTAGTACATGCCGACCTGCGTGTACGGGAAGCGCAGGACGTCGAAGGCGAAGTAGAGGACCTTGCTCCACCACTTGTCGGGGGGCACGCCCACGGCCCGGAGGATCTCGCAGAAGTTGATGCCGGCCTCGAACCCGATCTGCCGCTCCCGGACCGCGGGATTGGCGTACGGGTAGCCCTTGGCGGAGTACGTCACGGAGAAGAGAAGGAACCGCGCGATCCCCGGGTCGAAACGCGCCCGCTCGCCGAGGCCCGCGATCTTCAGGTCTCCCGTGTAGATCTCCTCCGAGTAGTCCTTGCCGGTCCCCCCGTAAGGGCAACACGGGGCCGTGGGCGACGACACACGGCCCGCGCGGAAGCCGATGAGATCGTCCAGCCCGTAGTGCCCGATGGCGAGGGCCGTCGCCGCCCCCAGGGTGTCCATGGTGATGTCTTCCCAGGAGAATCCGTACTTGTTGCCGCCGTCGCCGATCTCGGTGGCAAAGCCGGCCGCGAGCGCGACCCCCGTGCCGAGCAGCCGGGCGTCGTCCGGCGACATGCCGAGCTCCATGTTCACGCCCGACATCAGCTTCGCGACGATGTAGTAGGAAACGAAGTGCGACGCCTTGTCGCCGCCACCCGAGTACGTGTTCCGGCCGAACCAGCCCTCCTTCGTGAAGTGGAAGGGATACTGGGGGCCGTCGCTGCGCGCGTTGTAGTACGACCCCCCGATGGCGAGCGCCGAGAGGCCTCCGATCCAGCCCCACTTCGGTCGAGTGACCGCCGGCGCGGAGGGCTCTTCGGGCTCGGAGGCCGGCTCCGGCACCACCGGCAGGGCCCGCACGGCGCCCCCGTCACCCAGGGCGCCGGCGAACGATTCCGCGAAGCCGGTGCCGGCGGCCGCAGGCGCGAAGCCGAGGGCCGGTTCGCCGCGGGCCGCGGCCGTGGCGAGCGCGGCGGCGAGCGCGATGCAGAGAGCGCGCGCGTCCGCCCTCAAACGGGGGCCCCCTCCCCCTTCGCCGGCGGCAGGCCGGACGGACCCTCGGCCCGCAGGTGCACGGTCTGGGTGGGAAACGCAACCGACGTTCCTGCCTTTTCGACGATGTCGAGGACGCGCAACAACAGCTCTTCCTGCACGGCCAGGAACTCCGCATAGCCCTCGGCACGGACATAGGCGAACACCTCGACGTCCAGCGACGAGGCTCCGAGGCGAACGAGCCGCACGCGCGCTCCGTCCTTCTCGACGCGCGGATCTCCCGCCAGGACGGCGCTCAGCTGCTCAAGGACCGTCCCCATTTGCGCGGCCGTCGTCGCGTACGCCAGGCCGACCGTCGGATGAAACCAGAACTTGTCGCGGCGGGTGAAGTTTTCGATCTGTCCGGTCATGACCGCGCCATTGGGGATGCTCACGACCGTCCGTTCGTTGGTGCGGATGCGCGTGGCCCAGAGCGTGATGTCCTCGATCGTGCCGAGCTGGCCGCCGATGCGGCAGAAATCGCCGACCGAGAGTGGACGGTCGGACAGAATCGCGAATCCGCCAAACACATTCTCGAGGCTCTTCTGAGCGGCGAAGGCAAGCACGAGGCCGCCGATGCCGAGTCCCGCCAGCGTCGCGGTCACGTTCACGCCGAAGACAGGAAGGGCGAGGAGGATCACGAAGACGACCGCGACGACGCGCAGCGCCCGGCGCACGAGCGAGAGGGACGGGCCGGCGGCCGAGCGCCCCGCCGGCATCACGCGGCTCAGCAGGCGGCGGTCGACCACGTCGATGATCCGCAGCAGCAGCCACAGGAATATGAGCAGCAGGACGACGTACAGGAATCGGTTGTAGTAGACCCGGTACATCACCGGAATCCCGAGCCAGAACACGGCGAGACGATGCAGTACCAGCGTGATCAGCAGGGTCGCGGGACTGCGCGCGGACGCCGTCCATTCCCCCGTCGCACCCGTCGCCCCCCGATGCCGCAGCAGCCGCACGAGCCAGGCGATCCCTCCCACCAGGAGCCACGTGATGGCGTAGAAGATCGGCAGGAGGAGCAGGAACGCGGCCACCTGCCAGAGCCGCAGCGCACCGACGCGCGTCTGGACCAGGAAACCCGGCAGCTCGCGCTCGACGGCGGGCGCGCCGAGAGCACCGTAGACCTGCCGGGCCTCGCGGATCGTCTCCCACGAGATCAGCCAGATCGGCGGCGCCGCAGCCCGTTCACGGCGCACGAGCAGCACGTCGAAGGAGCCGTCCGGGCCCAGGATGTTTCCCACCCGCTCCACGTCCGGCGGCAGGCCGTCCTCCATCGTGCCCCGCGGGGACAAGCTGATCCGCTCGAGGTTGGTGGACACGAACCGCTGGTCGAGGACCTCCTGGAACTGCGCCGCAATCTGTTCGCGTTGCGGGCGCAGGGACGACGGGATCTGCAGGTACTCCGCCGCGCTCGCGTAGCCGCCCTTCTCGGCCGCCCTCAGAAACCCGAAGAAGCACCCGCGCGGCGTGTCGCGCCCGTACGGATCCGTGGCGGCATCGTCCTGCGCCGCCGGCGTCGGCGCGGGCGCCGGCGCGGCCAGCTGCTCCGCCGGCGTCGCGCGCGCCAGCGCCAGGACGAGCAGTCCCAGCGCGAGCGTGCGGAGCCGTGCGGGCGAAAAAGCGGCGAGCACCTCCTCCCGGAGGCCCGACCGCGCCGGAACTTCTGCGCCTTCGACCATGAGCGGACCGGAGTCTAGCCCGGAACCAGCCAGCGGCAGCCGGCGCCCGCTCGAAAAACGCCGGGCCGCTCGAGGAGCCGGTCGGACCACCGACACCCCGTGCTAACCAGTGGAACGGGGCGGCGGGAGGACCGGTTTCAGATCCGCCAGGAATTCCGCCATGATTTCGCCGAGCGCCCGATTCCAGGCCGCGACCACGGCCGATGCCGTCCGTTGCGCGAGGGGGATCCGCCGCGTGTATGCCTTGAGCAGGATCTCCCGCTCGGGGGCGGCGCCGGCCGGACCCGTCAGGACGCGGATCCGTATCGTGAGGACGGCGGCCGGTTCGGCGGGGTTGCTGAAATCCCCGGACAGGTCGAGCAGCACGGGCTCGAGATCGGCATCCACGGGCAGGCCCTGGCCCGGCGCCACGACGTCCCGGATGTAGTCGCAGTCGCGCAGGTAGCCACGCATGGCCCCGGTCAGGAGCCGCGCGGGCGCAGCGGCGAGGCTCGCGTAAGGATCGCGCTCGATCGAGTGCTCGCCGACGCGGTAGACCAGATCCGTCCCGGCATAGGTCGGCGCCACCTCGAAGCTGCGCAGAGACACGATCCGGTTGGCCGCGGAGGCGGGGATCGGGCGCGGCGGCGGCGGGTCGATCGTGAAGGTCTCCGGAGTGCGGGCGAGCTTGGAGGCGCAGGCGCACGAGAGCAGGGCCCCCGCGAGGGCGAGGCCGCGCGCGGCGCGAGCGGGCCGGGCGAACGCTCCACGGATCATCACTTTTTCTCCTTCTCGAGAACCGATGCGGGGGGCGGAGCCCCGCCGAACAGGAATCCGGACGGGTAGCGCTTCAACTGGTCGAGGGCGTCATTCAGGCTGCGCGCGGCGTCCCGCGTTCCGGCCAGGGTGTCGTTGAGAGACCGCACGTCGACACCCGACAGCTTGTCGATGAGCGCCGAGAGCTTCGCGTCGAGGTCGGTCAGCAGGCGGCCGGCGTCGGCCCCGACCGCGTCGAGCTTCATGCTCCGCAGGTCTTCGCGGGCATCCAGCGCGAGGCCCTGGATCTCCTTGACCGCCGCGCCGGCGGCCGCGATCGTCTGGTTCGTGTTTTGCGAGATGCCTTTCACGTCGAGCTGGTTCAGGTTCTTCAGCGCGGCATCGGCCGTGTCCAGGACGCGGGTCAGGCTCGTGGTCAGCGCCCCGACGTCGATCCTTTCGAGGTTCGCGAGCGTCCGGTCGACCGACGCGAGAAGGCGGCCGAGCTGGCTCGGGGCCGAGGGAATGTAGACGTACCTCGGTTTCCAGGGGACATGGAGCGGCGGATACAGCTTCGGGTCCATCGTCTGGAGCGCGACGATGCTCGATCCGGTGATGCCCTCGGTCTGCACCACGGCGCGCAGGCCGTGGTCGACGATCTTCTGGGCCTCTCCGTAGAAATCGCCGCGCAACTGTTCCGGCGCGATCCTCTGCTCCACCTGGCCGCGCACCACGACGCAGGCGGGTTGCTCGACGCCATAGAGGTTCCAGCTGAAGCCGATCTCGGTCACTTTGCCCACGGCCACGCCCCGCAGCGTCACGACCGAGCCGACCGACAACCCGTTCACCTCCCCGGTCGTGTACGTCTCGAACATGTAGTGGGGCTGGAAGGCGGTGCGGATGCCGAAGACGAAGAGCCCCCCGAGCACGATCGCCACGCCGAGCGTGACGAAGAGCCCGATCCGGAACTGACTGGCTTTCTCGCTCATGAAGTCTGGCTCCCCTTTGTCGTTGCCCCCGCCGGCTCGGCCTGACGGAGGAAGAACTGCCGCACGTACGGGTTGTCGGAATGATCCCGCAGATCCGCGGGCCTGCCTTCGGCGATCATCGTCTTCGTCCGGGCATCGAGCATGACGCAGCGGTCCGCGATCGCGTAGATGCTCTGGAGCTCGTGCGTGACGACGACGAAGGTGATGCCGAGGCCCTTCGAGAGCTCGCGGATCGTCTCATCGAGGCCGGCCGACGTGATCGGGTCCAGGCCCGCCGACGGCTCGTCGAGAAACAGGATCCCGGGATCGAGCGACATGGCGCGGGCGATCCCGGCCCGCTTCTGCATACCGCCGGAGAGCGCCGAGGGCTTCTGCGCGGCGGCGCCGAGCAGGCCCACCTGGTTGAGCTTCGCCGCCGCGACCAGGTCCTTTTCCGCCGCGCCGATGTCGGTGAACTCGTCGAGGGGCAGGCGCACGTTTTCGAGAACCGTCATGGACCCGAAGAGCGCGCCGCTCTGGTACATGACGCCGAACTTCCTGAGCAGGCGCTGGCGGGCGTCGCCCTCCGCCGTCACGATGTCCTCGCCGTCGAACAGGATCCGGCCCGCGGTCGGCCGGTAGAGGCCGATCATGTTCTTCATGAGCGAGCTCTTGCCGCACCCGGAGCCGCCCAGGATGACGAACACCTCGCCGCGGCGCACGTCGAAGCGGAGATCGCGCTGGATCACCGTGTCGCCGTACGCGATCGTGACGTCCTCGACGGAGACCACCACCGGCGGCGGCGCGCTCACACCTTCAGCACGTAGGTCACCACGCTGTAGACCGCGTCCACGATGATGATCATCAGGATCCCGGCGACGACGGCGCGGGTCGTCGAATCGCCGACCGCGTTGGGGCCCTCCTTCGTCTGCATTCCGCGAAGGCACCCGAGGCCCGCGATGATCGCGCCGAACACGAAACACTTGGAGACCCCGACGAGCACGTCGTGGACGCCGACGGCGCCCGACAGCTGCGTCCAGATCTGGGCGAAGCTGAATCCCATGGTGAACATGACGAGGATCCCCCCGAACACGCCCGTCACCATGGAGTACGCGGCGAGCACGGGCATCAGGAGCGTCCCCGCCAGCACCCTCTGGATGACGAGGAAACGGACGGGATCGAGCCCCATCGTCTCGAGCGCGTTCAGTTCCTCGTTGACCTTCATGGTCCCGATCTCGGCGGCGAATGCCGAGCCCGACCGGCCCGCGAAAATGATCGCCGTGAAGATCGGGGAAAACTCGCGAATCATGACGATGCCGATTCCGTTCGCGATGAAGATCTGCGCACCGAACATCTCGAGCGTCTGCGCGCCCTCGAAGGCGAGGACCAGGCCCATCAGCAGGCTGATGAGGGACACGATGGGCAGGGCATTGACGCCCGCCTTCTCGAAGACCACCGCGAACTCGCCCCAGCGCATCGCCCGCGGCCGGCGGACGACGGCCGCGAAGCCCTGCACGATCGCTCCGACGAAGACGAGCTGCGCCCGCGCGTCCGCGAGGAGGGACACCGTCGCGGCCCCGATCTCGTCAAACACGCGCCCGGGAGGCTGAACTGCCTCCAGATTCGTCAGCGCCTCCCCCGACGGGAACGCGGCGAGCAGCGTCTGGAACTCCGGGCGCAGCCCCCTGACCGTCGCGTGCACTCCGGAAACGAGCCGCCCCTCGGAAAGCTCGTAGATCAGCGACATCCCCGACATGTCCCCGCGGTCGATCCCGGCGGCGTCCACCTCGAGCGACCGCACGGCGGAACCGGCAAGGCCCGCGGCGACCTGCCGCCGCACCTGCGCCGTCGTATGGACGTCCAGGGGGCCCGTGAGCGTGACGAGCGCTCCCTCGCCGCCGGGGCGCATCTCGACCCGCGCCGAGCCTTGCGTCATGCTCACGGCTCGGATTCTATTGCGGGCCGTCCTGCGGGCGCGCCGAGATCTCCAGCGACACGAGACGGCCGATCAGGATCGCCGGATACAGCTGCCCGACGAGGGCTTCCGCGACCGCCAGCATGCGCGCGGCAGGGTGCACCGGCGTGATGTCCCCGTAGCCCAGGGTCGTCAGGGTCACGAAGCTGAAGTACGCGAGGCTTTGCATCTCGTGATGCACGCTGCGGAATGCGCGCTCCATCTTCATGCCCCCGGGAAACGCGCGCTCCACGAGCGCGTAAGCGAAGGCCCAGACGAGCCCGAGAAGGAGGTAGGCGGCGACGGCGCCTCGGATCCGGTCGCCCGTGATGGGGCCCGCCCGGAAAACGTGCTCGAGCACCAGGCCGGTCAGGATCGCGAGCGTGAGCATCGACAGAAGGTTGTCCCAGAGGGCGAGATCCCCGTGTCCCTGTCCGTAGCTGGTCCAGCGCAGCACCAGGACGACGAAGCCGATCACGGAGATCGCGATCGCCAGCCAGCGTCGGTGCGAAAAGGCGACGACCCCGGAGAGCAGGAGCGCCGTAAAGAAGATGTCGAACGGGAGCGGCCCGACCGACGCGATGGCCATCAGCGGCCCGCCCACGAACAGCGCGAGGATCATCGACACGAGCATCGCCGTGAGGCCGCGCTCCTGCCACCAGACCGAGGAGAAGGCCGCCGGGCGTCTCATGGCTTCGCTGCCGCCGTCGTCCCTTCGAACACGCGCGAGAGCTGCTCCAGGGCCTCCGGGTCGGACAGAATCCCGCCGTGCAGGGCGCCGTAGCTCTTCGCGAGCTCCGAGCGCAACTCCTTCTTCTCGCGGCGCCACTTCAGGCCGGGGCGGCTGGTCGACGAGAAGAGCAGCCGAGCGACTGTCGGGACGGCGCAAATCACAAGCGTCGGATCCTCGTCGCACGTGTGCCGGACACTGCGGCAAAGTCTATATCCACTGCTCCCGTATTGATGCAATCGCAGCTGCGGCGGATGCCGGACGCGGGACCCGAATTACTTCGGTATTATCCCCTGCGAACGGAGGCTCCATGAACTCGAAGCCCTGGTATCCGGTCCTCTTTCTCCTCGGTCTCGTTTCCGCACTGCCGGCCTTCGCACAGCCGGCCGCCCCTCCCGGATCGCCGGAGGCGACCACGTCCATCGACGGCAAGCAGCTGCCCCCGCCCGACCCGTCCTTCGGCGGCATCATCAAAGACAACGCCCTGCAGTCCAAGCCGTGGTGGGCGCCGCGCGTCGTGCCGCCCAGGGGCGCGCCCAACGTCCTCCTCATCATGACCGACGACTCGGGCTACGGCGTACCGAGCACCTTCGGCGGCGTCATCCCGACTCCGGCCCTCGATCGCATCGCGAAGGCCGGCCTGCGCTACACGCAGATGAACTCCACGGCCCTGTGCTCCCCGACGCGCGCGGCGCTCATCACGGGGCGCAATCACCACTCGGCCGGCTTCGGCGTGATCTCGGAACAGTCGACCGGCTTTCCGGGCTACAACAGCATCATCGGCAAGGACAAGGCGACGATCGGCCGGATTCTCCTCGACAACGGCTACTCCACCTCCTGGTTCGGCAAGGACCACAACACGCCGACGTTCACTGCCAGCCAGATGGGGCCGTTCGACCAGTGGCCCCAGGGGATGGGCTTCGAGTACTTCTACGGTTTCGTCGGCGGTGACACGAACCAGTGGGAGCCGAACCTCTTCCGCAACACGACCCAGATCTATCCGAACGTCGGGCACCCCGGTTGGAACCTCACGACCGCCCAGGCGGACGAAGCGATCGCGTGGATGAACCAGCTCAACCAGATCGATCCGTCGAAGCCGTTCTTCTGCTACTACGTCCCGGGCGGCACCCACGCGCCGCACCACCCCACCCCCGAGTGGATCAAGAAGATCAGCGACATGCACCTGTTCGACAAGGGCTGGAACGCGCTGCGCGACCAGATCTTCGAGAACCAGAAGCGGCTGGGCGTCATCCCGAAGGACGCGAAGCTGACACCCTGGCCCGACAAGCTCCTCAAGCGCTGGGAACAGCTCACGCCCGACGAGAAGAAGATGTTCCTGCGCCAGGTCGACGTCTTCGCGGCCTACGTGGCCTACACGGACTACGAGATCGGCCGTGTGATCCAGGCCGTCGAGGACATGGGCAAGCTCGACAACACGCTGATCATCTACATCAACGGCGACAACGGCACGAGCGCCGAGGGTCAGTTGATCGGCACGCCGAACGAGGTCGCCATGTTCAACGGCGTCCAGGTCCCCGTGGCCGACCAGCTGAAGTATTTCTACGACGCCTGGGGCTCGGACAAGACGTACAACCACATGGCGGTCGGCTGGGCCTGGGCGTTCGATACGCCGTTCTCCTGGACCAAGCAGATCGCCTCGCACTGGGGCGGCGTGCGACAGGGCATGGCCGTCTCCTGGCCGGGGCACATCACGGACGTCGGCGGCATTCGCAGCCAGTTCCACCACATCATCGACGTCGTGCCGACGATCCTCGAGGCGTCGGGCATCCACGCGCCCGATTACGTCGACGGCATCAAGCAGAGCCCCATCGAAGGCGTGAGCTTCGCGTACACGTTCGACAAGGCCAACGCGAACGCGCCGTCACGGCACAAGACGCAGTACTTCGAGATGATGGGCGACCACGCGATCTACTCGGACGGCTGGATTGCCTCGACCAAGGTCATCCGGTCGCCCTGGGACGTCATCGGGGCGGTCAACCCGGACCCCCTCAATAACGTGACCTGGGAGCTCTACGACGTGACGAAGGACTGGACGCAGGCCGACGACGTCGCCGCGAAGAATCCCGAGAAGCTCAAGGAGATGAAGGCCCTCTTCCTGACCGAGGCGAAGAAGTATCAGGTCCTTCCGCTCGACGCGTCGGTGGCAACGCGCCTGGTCGCGCCCCGGCCCAACATCACCGCGGGCCGCAGCCAGTTCGTCTACACGACGCCGATGGTCGGGCTGCCGCAGGGCGACTCGCCCCTGCTGTTGAACTGCTCCTACACGATCACCGCGGACATCGAGGTTCCGCAGGGCGGCGCCGAGGGAATGATCCTGACGTCCGGCGGCCGCTTCGGCGGCTACGGCTTCTACCTCTTGAAGGGCAAGCCGGTGTTCCTCTGGAACATGGTCGACCTGAAGCGCATCCGCTGGGACGGCCCGGACGCCCTGCCCCCCGGTCGGCACACCGTCGAGTTCGACTTCAAGTACGACGGGCTCGGCGGCGAGACGCTCGCGTTCAACAACATGAGCGGCATCGGCCAGAGCGGAACCGGCACGCTCAGGGTCGACGGAAAAGCCGTCGCCACGCAGAAGATGGAGCACACCATCCCGCTCATCCTGCAGTGGGACGAGAGCTTCGACATCGGCTCCGACACCCTGACCGGCGTCAACGACGCGGATTACCAGCCCCCGTTCACCCTCACGGCGAAGTTGAACAAGCTGACGGTCAAGATGGACCGCCCGCAGCTTTCACCCGAGGACATCAAGAAGCTCGAGGCGGCCTCGCGGAACAACAAGGCGAGCGAGTAGACTGGGCCCGCGATGAAGGACAGCGAGGCGGCCAAACCGTTGCGCCGCCTCGCCGCCATTTTCGCCGCCGAGACCGAGACGACCCAGCCGTAGGCGGTTGCCGCCTCAGTACCCTTCGCCGTCGGCGGCCGCGACGGCCTTGCCGCGGTGGAGGCGGTGAACGAGAACGAAGTAGAAGAGCGCGAGCGGCAGGCCGACGGCGAACCAGCCGAGCGCCGTCTTCAGGCCCGCCGGATCCCCGCCCGCGTTGTCCGCCGTCAGAGAGAGCGCGGGGTCCCCGATCGCGCGCAGCATCACCGGGAACACGCTCACGGCCGTCGCAACCGACAGGCCGGCGAGGAATGCGCACGAACCGAGGAACGCCGCAAAGTCTCCCCGGCCGCGCAGACCCGGAACACCACGACGAGCCCCGCGAGCGCCGCCAGGGCCAGCAGCCACGAAAGCGGCCGGGCGGCCAGCGAGGGCAGGAACCCGGCGTTGACCCGCGCCGTCGCGAGCGTGACGACCGGCCAGAGGACCGCGGTCACGACGTACAGCCTGCGCGCGGCGGAGCGGCTGCGCGACTGGACGTCGCCGCTCGTTTTCCATGCGAGGAACGTCCCGCCGTGCGCCGCGAGGGCCGCGAGGGCGAAGACGCCCACGAGCACCGTGTACCAGTCGAGTATCCCGACGGGAGCGCGGGCCGAGAAGTCGGTGAAGAGGTCGAGCTCGAACCACCCGTCCGCATTGAGGGGCAGTCCCGCGCAGGAGATTTCCCGAGGGCCGCGCCGAAGAAAACCGGCAGCAGCACGCTCGCGCACGGAAAAGAAAAAGTCCCAGGACTGTCGCCAGACCGTGTCGCGGACGTGGCTGCGGAACTCCAGCGAGATCCCGCGCAGGATCAGGCTCCAGAGGACGAGGAAGATCGCGAAGTAGAAGCCCGAGATGCCCGAGGCGAGGACCCGCGGGAAGCCGACGAAGAGGGCGCCCCCGGCCGCCAGCAGCCAGACCTCGTTGCCGTCCCAGAAGGGGCCGATGGCCGCCAGCACCTCGCGCCGTTCGGCGTCGGTGCGGGCCACGAACCAGTGAAGCGCTCCGGCCCCGAAGTCGAAGCCGTCGAGCACGACGTAGGCCGTCAGCATGAAAACCGCGATGGCGTACCAGGTCTCATGCATGGGACGCCTCCCTCCCGGCGGCTTCGGTCCCCTTCCCGGGGCCCCGGCCGATCTCCTCCGCGATCAGGAAGAGGAACAGGACTCCGATCAAGAGGTACAGGCCGCAGAACCCGATCAGGGTGAAAAGGGTCGTGCCCGCATGCACCGTAGGGCTCGTCCCGTCCGCGGTCCGGAGCAGCCCGTAGACGAGCCACGGCTGCCGCCCGAGCTCCGCCGTCATCCAACCTGCAGTCACGGCGATGTAGGGAAACGGGAACGAGAGCATCAGGACCCAGAGCATCGGGCGGCTCCTCTCGAGCCGCCCCGTCCAGGCGAGCAGGTTCGCCACGAGCATGATGCCCGCGAGGATCGTTCCGAGGCCGGCCATGATGTGGAAGGCGTAGTAGAGCAGGGCGATCTGGTCGGGCCAGTCCTTTTCCGGAAACTCGTCGAGCCCGCGGACGTTGCTGTAGAAGTGCCCGTAGGCCAGGAAAGAGAGGGCTCCGGGCACCGCGATCGCGTTGTCGAGTCGCCGGGCCGAGACGTCGGGCTGGCCGATGAGGTCGAGCCCCGCAGCGGCGCCGCCGTGGAAGCGGCCCTCCATCGCGGCGAGCGTGACCGGCTGGTGGGCCGCTACCAGCTTGGCCTGGCGGTCGCCCGTCGGAAAGGCGACGAGAATGCTCGACACCAGCCCGCAGGCGACGCCGAGGCGCAGGAACAGGGCGGCCTGTTCGGGGTGCCGGCCCTGGAGCAGGTAGAACGCGCCGAGCGCCGCCACGACGAACGACGCCGTGACGACGGTCGCGACCATGTTGTGCGCGTACTGGGCGATCGCCCACCCGTTGAGGAGAAAGGCCCAGAAGCCAGCCAGCCGCAGCGTTCCGTCCGGGCCGACGCCGTACCCCACCGGATGCTGCATGAAGGCGTTGGTCGCGGTGATGAAGTACCCCGAGAGCCAGCTGCCGAGGAACAGGGCGACCGCCGCGAAGAAGTGGCCCCTTCGCGACAGCCGCTTCTCTCCCCAGACCAGAAGGAACAGAAAAGACGATTCGAGGAAGAACGCGAACAGGCCCTCCATCCCGAGCGTGTGGCCGATGACGTTGCCCGAGTAGCGGGAGAACCGCGCCCAGTTGGTCCCGAACTGGAACTCCATCGGAATGCCGGTCACCACGCCGACCGCGAAATTGATGCCGAAGATCCGGATCCAGAACCGCGCCGCGTCGTTCCACCCCTCGCCGCCCTGGCGCAGGCCGAGGGCCTTCATCACGACGATCAGAAAGGCCAGGCCCATCGTCAGGACCGGAAAGAGGTAGTGGTAGATGACGGTGAAGGCGAACTGAAGACGGTGCAGGACGACCGGGTCGCTCATTTCGCCTCCTCCGCGCAATACGCCCGCAGGCGCATTGACGCACCCCCGCGGGCCACAATATAGTCTGCCGCCCCGCGAAAAGTTCAACAGCAACGGCACAAACCCGATTTGAGGAGCGTGAACATGAACATCCAGCCTCTCCGTAGGTTTCTGGGCAGCCTGGCGGCCCTCTGCCTGCTCTCGCTTCCCCTGGCGGCCCTCGACATGCCCATCTCCGTGGTCCAGTTCCCGGAGGGCTCGGGCGTGGATCTCAAGATGGCGGCGACCGCGCGCGTGGCCCCCGCCGAGGCCGAGGCCTCGGTCAAGTTCAAGGACGGCCAGGCCTCCGTCGAAGTCGAGTACAAGAAGCTCCCCCCCGCGATCCTCTTCGGCGCCGACGTGACGTCGTACGTCGTCTGGGCGATCTCCCGCGACGGCCGCGCCGAGAACCTCGGGGAGCTGATCGTTCTCGCCTCCTCCGGCAGCGGCAACTACCGGACCGGCCAGAAGGAATTCGCCCTGATGGTGACGGCCGAGCCCTACGGCCTCGTGCTCCGGCCCTCCGAGCTCGTCTGCTTCACGTCCATCGCGATTGCCCCGAAGAAGGGCAAGAGCACTCCGATCACGTTCTCGGGCTTCGTGGCGCCCCCGGCGGTCGGCAACCCGCAGATCGGCACCATGAAGTACACGGGCAGCGAGCCAATCCAGGTGGTCCAGGCCCAGCACATCCTCGACCAGGCGAAGGCGATGGGCGCCGAAAAGTACGCGCCGGACTCGATCCGGGACGCGGGCATCACGCTCGCCCAGGCGCAGAACTCGTTCAGGGGCGGCAACAAGAAGGTCGGCACGGACTACGCGCGCCGCAGCGTGTCGCTGTCCTCGACCGCGATCCGCGACACCCAGAGGAACCTCTCCCAGGAAGCGGCCGCGGCGGCTGCCGCCAAGCGCACGGCCGAGATGCAGGCGCTCGAGCAGGGCAAGGTCCAGGCGCAGCAGCAGGCGGCAGCCGCCGAGCAGCAGACGCTGGCCGCCCGCGAGGCCGCCGTCGCGGCCCGCGAGCAGGCCCTCGCCGCGCAGACGCAGCTGGCCCAGTCGCAGCAGCAGCTCGAACAGGCCCGCCAGCAGGCGGCCGCGGCGCAGTCGCAGATGTCGCTGCTCCAGCAGCAGGCGGCGGTCGCCCAGCTCGACGCGGCCGCGGCCCAGCAGAAGGCGGCCGTGGCCGGCCTCTCCGCCGAGCAGGCGGAAGCGGCGCGGCGCGACGCCGACGACGCCCGGCGCAAGGCCGAGGACCTCGCCGCGCAGGCGAACGCGGCCAGGGCCGAAGCCGACCGCACGAGGGCGGAGGTCGCCACCGTGGCGGCCGGCCTCGAGGCGAAGAACGCGCAGCTCCAGGGCGAGAACGAGCGGCTGGTGAAGGAGCGAGACGACCTCGTCGGCCAGCTCGACGGCGCGCTCTCCTCGGTCGCCCAGATCACGAAGACGGCGCGCGGCGTCGTCGTCAATCTGCCCGACATCCTGTTCGACGTCAACAAGGCGACGCTCAAGCAGAACACCCAGGTCGCCCTCGCCAAGCTGGCGGGCATCGTCCAGGTGTTCCCGCGCATCAACCTGCGGATCGAGGGCTACACGGATTCGACGGGCTCGGACGAGCTGAACATGCGGCTCTCGAAGGAGCGCGCCGACGCCGTCATGAGCTTCCTCCAGTCGCAGGGCGTGGCGGCGTCCCGCATGACGGACCAGGGCTACGGTCCGAAGTTCCCGGTCGCCGACAACGCCACGCCGGAAGGGCGCGCGAAGAACCGCCGGGTCGAGATCGTCCTGGCGGAGGGCGTGATCCAGGGGGCGGGCAACTGAGGAGGGTCGTTCGCCAGTCGTTTGCCGGGGCCCGTCGAATGGCGGGCCCCTTTTCTTTCTGCAGGCAGGCCCGATGATCCGGCGCTTGGTCGTCGTTGCCTTTGCAACTTCACCCGCTCGGTCCCCCGATCACTCCGCCGGCGTCTTCTCCTTCTCGATCTCCCCGGTCATCGGGACGAAGCGCACAGGGATGATGTCCTTCTCCGTGACGCGGCCGTCGCGGTCCTTGGTGAACACCTTCAGCTCCTGGAAGAAACCTCCCACCGGAATCACCATCCTCCCTCCCGGCGAGAGCTGCTCGAGCAGGGGCTGCGGGATGCGTTCGGGCGCCGCGGTCACGATGATGCCGTCGAAGGGCGCGTGCTCGATCCAGCCGTGGTACCCGTCGCCCTCGCGCACGACGACATTGGAGTACCCGAGCTCCTTCAGCTTCTCGCCCGCCGCCCGCGCGAGCTCCGGCAGGATCTCGATCGAGTAGACCTCGCTCGCGAGCTCCCCGAGGACGGCACTCTGGTAGCCCGAGCCGGTGCCGATCTCGAGCACCCGGGATCTCGGAGGCAGCTCGAGCAGCTCCGTCATCAGCGCGACGATGTAGGGCTGCGAGATGGTCTGGTTGTCGCCGATGGGCACGGGCTGGTCCTCGTAGGCCCGCGCGCGCTCGGCCGGGGGGACGAAGAGGTGCCGCGGGACTTTGCGCATGGCGGCGAGCACCCGCGGATCGCGGACGCCGCGGGCGGCGATCTGCGTCTCGACCATCCGCGCGCGCGCTCCAGCCGTCGCGTCGTCCCGAACGGACACCTTCGGCGCCTCCTCCGATTTGCGGCCGCACGCCGCGGCCAGGCCCGCGAAGAACAAGAATATCGCCGCCCGGCGCGCGATCCCGCCCCCGACCCGGTCCGCGTACAACAATGCGCGCACGACCGAATCCTATCCGACCCGGATCAGCCCCTCCGGAGGAGCAGCAGCGTCTGGTCGTCGTACTGCGGCACGTCGCCGGCGAAGGCGGCCACCGCGTCGAACACCCTCTGGCAGATCGCGCCGGTCGCGTCCGCGGACATCAGCCGGGACAGCCGGTCGAGCCCGAATTCCTCGTCGGCCGCGTCGAGCGCTTCGGTGATCCCGTCGCTGTAGACGCAGAGCAGGTCGCCCCGCTCCATCGCGACAGTCTCCTCGCGCCACGAGGCGTTGGGGAACATCCCGATCGGCACGCCGGTCGCCTTGATCTGCTCGACGGCGCCCGAGGCCCGGCGCAGGAGCGCCGGATTATGGCCCGCCGAGACGTACCGCAGCGTGCCCGAGTCGGGTTCGAGCAGCCCGAAGAAGCACGTCAGGAACTTGCGGGTGGCCGCGTACTTCTGCAGGTGCCGGTCGATGCGCCCGATCAGCTCCGCCACGGTCCGCGCGTCGTCGATCTGCAGGTGCACGGCGGCGTGGACCGTCGACACGAGCAGGGCGGCCGGAACTCCCTTGCCCGAGACGTCGGCCACGAGGAACGCCAGGCGCCCGCCCGAGAGCGGAAAGAAGTCGAAGTAATCGCCCCCGACCTGGCGCGTGGGCACGTTCTTCGCCGCAATCTCGAGTCCGGCGACGACCGGCAGATCCCGCGGCAGGATCTGGCGCTGGATGGCGGCGGCAACCTCGAGCTCGCGCTCGATGCGCTCCTTCTCGATCGCGTCCTTGTGGAGCCGAGCGGTCTCGATCGCGGCGGCCGCCTGGTTGGCGAAGAGCGAGAGCAGGCGCGCGTCGGTCGGCGTGAAATCGAGTACGCGCCCGTCGCGCGACTCCTTGTCGGCCACCGCGAGGGCGCCGAGCCGGCGGTCCGGAACGGAGATCGCGACCGCCAGGCACTTCTCGCAGCCCGCGAGCTTCATTCCGGCCGTCGGCACCGTCGCCGCGGCGTTGTTGATGATGCCGCCCTCGGGCAGCGTCCAGGACGCCGCGTCGCGACTGCCGAGGACCTCGCCGCCGACGCTGCGCTCCAGCAGAACGGCGCCCGACTCCTCGAAGAGCACGAGTGTGCCCTTGCCTGCGTCCGTCAGCGAGATCGAGCGGAAGAGGACTTCGTCGGCGAGCGCGGAAAGGTCCAACTGGCCGCCGAGCGAGAGCCCCAGGTCGTACAGCGACTCGAGCTCGAGCAGTCGCGCCTTCAACTCGAACTCCGCGTCGCGGACCTGGCGCGAGAGGTGGTGCGCACCGACGAGCGAGCCGAGCAGGAACGCGAGCAGCCCCGCGCACTCCGGGGTCTCCGGCGCCGGCAACCCGGAAAGGCGCAGGGCTCCGTGGAGGGTGCCCTCGGCCGAAAGGGGCAACCACAGCTGCTCGTCGCGCCACGCCGCCTCCGCGGGCAGCGGCTCGGGCAGTTCTCCCGCCTCCACGACGCCTGGAAGCCCTTCGCCGGCCCGGACCCAGTTGCCCCCTTCGCGCAGGTAGAGCGCGGCGTCGCGCGCCCCGGTGGCGGCGAGCGCGGCTTCGGCAATGCGTGCGGGCAGGGGACCCTCGCCCCCGAGGACCGCGCCGATCCGCTTCCAGAGCTCGTCGATGCGCGAGGAAGCGGAGGTCGAGACCGGGGCGCTCATGCCGTGGAGGGGATCAGGCGGTCTTCGCGTCGACGCCCCGGAGCGCTTCCTCCTGGGTCGGGTAGATCTCGGCGTACTGGGCCAGGCCCATGATGCGGAAGGTCTTGTCGATCGTCGGCGTCAGGCCGCAGAAGGCGAGCGCTCCCTTGCGGTCCATCACCTTCTCGAGGACCTCGATCAGGATCGAGATGCCGATCGAGTTCACGATGCGCGTCTTCTCCAGGTTCAGGACGAGGCCGCGGACGCCCTGGTCGAGGTGGGCATATGCCTCGCGGGCGATCTCTTCGCCGCCCTGGTTGTTGATGTACCCGTCCGTCCACAGGATCACGACGTCGCCCCGGCGCTCCGAGGACACCTTACAGGACTCGCTCACTTGTATTTCCTCATGAGAATCCGCGTCCCCCACCCTCCCGAGGTGATCTGCACCTCGTCCATCAGACTCTTGATGATCTGGAGGCCCCAGCCGCGCTTGCGGTGGCTCGCGAAGCTCTTCTCGATGCTCGGCTCCTCGACCATCGCCTTGTCGAATCCCTTGCCCTTGTCCAGGACCTCCACCTCGAGCCACTCCCTGCCCTTCGGCTCCTGGCCCAGCCGGAACGTCAGGTGCAGTTGCTCGTCGCGGCAATCGGCGTGCTCGAATGCATTGATGCACGCCTCCACGAGCGCGAGCTTGACCTCGTCGATCTTATCGCGCGTCATGGCCAGGTATTCGCCGAGAGCGGCCGCCTGCGCGGTGGCCACGATTTCCATCTCCGGAGCGACCGGGATGCTCATCGACACCTCGCGCGGACCCCGGGCGGCGAGCCCGGGCGGAGCGGATCCTCCCTGTGACATGGGACGCGCTCGCAGGCTCCCTAGAACCGGAGAAAGAGTTGGAGTGAACGGATCAAGACAGAGGGGAGTCTATCGGAGCCGAGCAGGAGCAGGACGAGGGAAAGCTCGCCCGCCAGGAGCCCCCACAGCAGGTTGGGCGTCTCGATCGCTTCGAGGCCGATGGCGAGGGCTTTTCTCATGGCGTCGACACCTGAGAGAGGCAAGAGCCCTGCCAGTCCGCGCGCGGCCGAGGTTTTCGATGTAAACGTCTTGTGAGGAGGGAGTTAGGAGGATGCCGCGGCCCGACGTGCATGACCGCGATAGCGTATCACAATGTCACATATGCCAGTGACCGTTCATATGGTGAAAATGTAAAGTCATGATTATATTTAGCTTATTTAGATAATGGGACTATTTGTCACAGTGACTTAAAGTCCCATACTTCGCTTCCGATACAGAGTCCTGCGGCTGATGCCCAGCAGTCGCGCCGCACGGCTCTTGTTTCCTCCCGCCATGCGCAGAACCCGCTGGATGTGGCGTTCTTCGAGAACACGCAGATCCGCGATTTCCTCGCCATCCGGAGCCTGCGGCGCTCCGGCCTCGCTCGGCAGGGGCGCCCGGGGAAGCCACTGCAGATCGTCGCGCCGGATTGCGCCCCCCTGCGAGAGGGCGGCCGCGCCCTCGAGCAGGTTCTCGAGCTCGCGGATGTTGCCCGGGAAATCGTGGGACAGCAGGGCGGCATAGGCGTCCCGGTCGAGCGTCGGGACTTCGCGCGCCTCGCGCGCGGCGAACCGCTCGAGGAAGTACCGGACGAGCTTGGGGATGTCCTCCCGGCGCTCGCGCAGCGGCGGAAGGCCGATCTCGACGACGCGCAGGCGGTAGTACAGGTCCTCGCGGAACTCGCCCTCGGCGATCCGCTCGGCCAGACGCGCGTGCGTGGCGGCGAGAACGCGCACGTCGATCGGCACCCGCCGCCGGCCGCCCACCCGCTCGATCTCGCGCTCCTGCAGGACCCGCAGGAGCTTGGACTGGAGCGCGACCGGCATGTCGCCGATCTCGTCGAGAAAGAGCGTGCCCCCCTGCGCCGTCTCGAAGCGGCCGGCCCGCGCTTCGACGCCGGTCGCGACGCCGCGCTCGATGCCGAAGAGCTCGGATTCGAGCAGCGTCTCGGGCAGCGCCGCGCAGTTGATGGCGACGAAAGGCTTGTCCGCGCGGTCGCTGCGCGCGTGGATCATGCGGGCGACGAGCTCCTTGCCCGTGCCGCTCTCCCCGGTCAGAAGCACCGAGATCTTGGACGCCGCCACGCGGGAAACGAGATCCAGCACCCGCCGGGCCGCCGTCGAGTCCCCGACGAAGAGCCGCCCGGCGGCCGAGCGCCCGGTCTCATCGAGCAGACGGCGGTTCTCTTCCTCGAGACGCTCGCGCTCGCGCGTCAGCCGCTCGAGGTGGCGGCGATTCTCGATCGCCATGCCGCACAGTCCCGCGAGCGAGACCAGGAACCGGCGGTCCTCTTCGTCGAAAGCGGCCGAGCCCCCGCGGCGGGCTTCCTTGTCGGCGAGCACGAGCACGCCCACCGGCCGCCCGCCTCCCGAGATCCGCACGCCGACGGCCGAGGCCACGGGCTTGCCGAGCAGCTTGAACTTCGACCGCTCGACGGCGCCCTCGGAGTCGAGGACCGCGCGCAGGAACTCGTCCACCGCGACGACGGCCTCCGCGGGCCGCTTGCCGAACCCGACGCGCGCCTCGGCCCGGCGGGCGCCGCCCTCGGCGAACGTGGCCAGGTAGCCCCGGGAGGCGTCGAGCACGCCGACGACCCGCGCCAGGACGTCCTCGACGAGCGCTTCCTCGTCGGGCATCGCGCCGAGCGAAAGCCCGGCGTCGTAGAGCGTCTCGAGCAGGAGGAGGCGGTGCTGGGTTTCGAAGTGGCGGGACCGTTCCATGGCGCTCCGGGCGGCTACTTCGAGGCGGCCAGCACCTTCGCCCGGCGCATCTCGGCCACGGCGGTCTCCGCGGGCCGGCACGGGGCCCAGCTCGGGTTCCACTTGCGGTTCTCGGCGATCAGCTTCTCGGCCTTGTCGAGGTCGCCGCGGCGCGCCAGACCCTCGGCCAGCTTCGCGCGCGCCTCCATGATCCAGCGGCGATCGTTGAAGTCGTAGAAGGGATTGGGCGGGTTCGCGTTCAGCTCGTAGAGTTTGAGGGCCTCATCCGATTCTTCCCTGCTGCTCGAGCGCCATGGCCATCAGGAGGTTCCACTGCGGGAAATGGGGCTTCATCATCGGCGGCATCTTGCCCGCCTTGAAGTTCCCGTCGAAGAGGGCCTCGAGGGCGGGCTTCAATTCCTTCAGGCGCCGCTCGGCATCGGCGGCCCGGCCCGACCCGAGATCGAGGAGGACGGCCATGTACGCCGGCCCGACCTTCGCATAATCGCTTTTCGGGTCGACGGGGAGCTTCGCGATGCGCTCGCCCAGCTTCCGGGCGGTTTCGGCGTTCCCGCCGATCATCGCGGCCCGCAACGCCAGCGAGAGGTATTCGCGGCGCATGGGGTCGTTGTCGGCGAGCTCGGAGGCCTTCTCGTAGCTCTTCACGGCCTTCTCGTACTCGCCCATGCCCTCGTAGGCGACGCCCAGGTGCTGGTAGGCCGGCCCGAAGTCGGGCTTGATCGCCAGCGCGCGGTTCAGGTTCTCGATCGCCTCGTTGTAGCGGCCCGAGTACGCCTGGTTCTCTCCGAGCGAGTCGAAGGGGTTGGCGTTGTCGGGGGAGATGAACTGGTACTTCGTCAGGTTGTCGATGGCGCGGTCGTAGTCGCCGCGGTAGCCGTAGTAGTAGCCGATCTGGTTGTACGCCTCGGCGTTGTTGGGATCGACGGCGAGCAGCTCCTCGAAGATCTTGATCGCCTGGTCGGGATTGCCCTTCGTCAGCTGTTCGCCCGCCAGCACCATCGCGCTGCGGACGTCGTCGGGGTACTTCTCGTGAAGCTCCCGCGCCGCCTTCAGGACCCCGTCGCGGTCCTTCTCGACGTCGGCCAGGTTGAGGTCCACGTGGAGACGCTCGCGCTCGCTCAGGCGCGGCTTCTCGCGCGCGGCCCGCTTGATCAGGGTCACCCGCTGGTCGCGGTCGGCGGACTGCCGCGCCAGGCCCAGCATGGCCATGGCGAAGGTCGGATCGAGCTCCAGCGCCTTGGCGAAGCCCACCCGCGCTTCTTTGAAGTAGAAGCGGCTCTCGTTCAAAGTCGCCTCCCGGTAGGCGTCGTAAGCCGCGGCGGACGTCGTCGTGACGTCCCTGCGGTTCGAGAGAAACAGCGCCCCCGCCCCCCCGGCGCCGGCCAGGAGGAGAATCCCGAGGACCCAGAGAATCGGCCGCTTTTTCATCTCTAACGCCTTCATACGGATGGCGGATCGGGGAGTTTCGCCCCGAAATCCCCCAAGAATGGCCCTATTCCACCCTCAGAAAGAGGAAAGTCATGTCGTCGTACTGCTCGGCCCCCCCGACGTGGTCCCGGATGTCCGCCAGGACCCCTCGGGCGACCTCCTCCAGGGGCCCTTCCCGGCGGGCCTCCACCGAGGCCATCAGCGCCTCCTCGCCGTAGGGGTTCATGGTCGCATCCATGGCCTCCGTGAACCCGTCGGTGTAGAAAAAGAGCAGGTCTCCCCGGCGCAGGTAGAGCTCCCGGGTGTCGTAGGCGACGTCTCGGAACGCCCCGAGGGGCAACCGGTGCTCGGGCGGCTCGAAGAGCCGGGGGCCGCCGTCGCCCGGGCGCAGAAGGATCGGGAGGGGTTGGCCGCCGATCGCATAGCGCAGGGTCATGGATTCCGGATCGAGCAGGAAGAAGCCGAGCGACACGAACATGCGCCGCTTGATCGAGTAGATGCGGCGGTTGGACTCGCGGAAGAGCGCTCCGGGGTCGCTCGTCGTCATCGCGCGCGAGTAGACGATCTCCTTGGCCGCGACCATCAGGAGCGAGGCCGGCACCGATTTTCCGGACACGTCGCCGATCACCACGCCCAGCCGCCCGTCCTCGAACGGGATGAAGTCGTAGAAGTCGCCACCGACCACGCGCGCCGGGATGCTGCCGCCGAAGAACGAGAAGCCGGCGATCTCGGGCACGTTGCGCGGCAGCAGGCTCGTCTGGATGTCGCGCGCGATCTCGATGTCGCGCTTCAACTCCGCCTGGCGCGTCATCTCGTCGTGGAGCAGCGCCGTCTCGATCGCCAGCGCCGCCTGGTTGGCCAGGGTCGAGAGCAGCGACTGGTCGTCGCGGTCGAACCGCTCGCCGGACAGTTTTTCCTTGAGCGCGAGGATGCCCATCAGCCGCTCGCGGTAGACGAGCGGAACGAGCAGCCGGAAGCCCTCCTCGAGCAGCCGCCTGCGGAACTCCTCGCTCTCGTCGTCGGCGAAGTGGAGCGAGATCTCGCCGATGTCCGATGGCTTGCCCTCCTGCCGCAGCACGCGGCGCAAAGCCGCCGTCGGCGAGAGGCGGTCGTCGCGGCGCCCCCGACGCTCGAGCGACCCCTCCCGGTCCCGCAGCCAGATCGAGGCCTTCTCGAGGCGCATCGTCGCCGCGACGCTCGCCGTCAGGTAGTCGGCGATGCTTCCCGAGGTCGAGCTCTCCCGTGATCGCCTCGCTCATCTCGAGCAGCGCGGCCTGGTAGTCGAACTTCTCGCGGAAGAAGAGCTTGTCGAGCGGGGTCTGGAGCCTGCGCCGGACAGACCTCGAAGAGCGAGATGCCGACGAGAAAAAACCCGAAGTTGAAGAGCGGCGAGGCCGAGAGCTTCGAGCTCGCGAAGACCAGGTTGGCCAGGTCGCGACCGCGAGCGGTGTAGAGCCCGAGAGCACGCCGTCGTCGCCGCGTACAGGAACGTGCGCCGCACGATGACGCGCATGTTCAGCATCTGGAAGCGCACGATCGCGTAGGCGAACGTGAGCGGGATCAGGATCATGGGGATGATCCCGTAGAAGGCGTACTCGTCGATGTTGAAGGCCGAGGGCAGGACGATGACGAAGAGGACGAACGGAATGGTGCCGAAGATCGTGCCGACGAAGACGTGGAAGGCCTGGCGCCGCTCCCGCGGCTCCTCGAGCGTGAACGCCGAGTGCGCCAGCGCCGCAAGCCCGAGCACCAGGTAGTCGCCGAGCAGCACCCAGGACGAGAGCGGGGCGCCCGACAGCACGGTGACCCTCTGCTCCCTGCACCTGGCGGAACACGTCGTACAGGAAGACGAACGGCGGTATGGCGTAGAGCACGTAGAGCAGAGCCCGGGACTCGCGGAGAGAAAGTCCTGCAGCCACACCTTCCAGCGCGCCGGGGGGTCCCCGGTCCATTCGTCCGCCTTCGCGAAGTGGAGCCGCTTCGCCCGCGGGAAGACCAGGAAGAAGTGGAGGAAGACGGCCGGAAGCAGGAAGAGGCTCACCGTCCCCGTGTTTTGGACGAACACGTCGATCCACCAGTAGGACGCGGGCCGCAGGCGGCAGACGAAGAAGACCAGGAAGAGCACGCACAGCAGGAAGAAAATCCTGCGCAGAGCGCTCCTGCGGGACGCGCACGAAGACGAAGAGGCCGATGAAGAAGAAGAGAAACCCGATGACGACGGCGTAGAGATACGTCTGGCCCCCCAGCCGCTCCGAAGAAAGCTGGACCCGCACCTCCCGCAGCTCGCCCGCGGCCTCCGCCCGGGGCTGCGCCGGGCAGGGGCCGTTGCGCACGAGGTAAGTGACCTTCTCGCCGATCTTGTGGCGGCGCAGCTGCGCCGAGGCGTCCGAGCTCGACTTGACGATCCGCTTGCCGATGCCCTGGATGCACTCCCCGGCCTTGATGCCGGCCTTCTCGGCGGGGCTGCCCGGCACGGTCGCGCGAACCTCGATCCCCTCGCGCCCGTAGGGGATGGGCACGATCCCGTCGTACGGGCGGGCCGAGAACATGTCCGCGATCGAGACGATCGCGATCGCGAGGCCCACGAACCCGATGGCCAGGAACCAGGACGACCGCGCGGCGGTCGCCGGGCGCGCCTTGTGCTCGACTTCTCTCATTCTCCCCACGCGAAAAAGGAATCCCGAGGCCGCCCATGTTAATGGCATTCGGCGGCGGAAAATGCCGGAACAACCCGCTATGCTCGGCGCGTGCCCTTCATCACGTTCGAAGGCGTCGAGGGATCGGGCAAGTCGACGCAACTCCAGCGCGCGGCCGAGCGCCTCCGCGCGGCCGGCCGGCCGGTCCGGACGACCCGGGAGCCGGGCGGTGCGCCGATTGCCGAGCGGATCCGGGAGATCCTCTTGGACGCCCGGCACGCGGAGCTCGACCCGATGACCGAGTGGCTGCTCATCGAGAGCGCCCGGCGCCAGCACGTGGCCGAGGTCGTGCTGCCCGCCCTCGCCGAGGGCGTCTTCCTTCTATGCGACCGCTTCTGCGATTCGACCGAGGCCTACCAGGTGGCGGGCCGCGGCCTCGACGAAGGGCTCGTGCGCGGGCTCGACCTGCGTGTCCGCGACGGCCTTTGGCCTGACCTCACCCTGGTCTACGACCTCGACCCGCGCGAGGGGCTCGCGCGGACCAGGCGCCGCGACGCCGTGGAAGGGCGCTTCGAATCCGCCGCGCTGGCGTTCCACGAGCGCGTGCGCTCGGCCTTCCTCGCGATCGCCCGGCGCGAGCCCGAGCGCGTCGCCGTCGTGCCCGTCCGCGGGGATGCCGCGGCGGTTTTCGAGCAGACCTGGCGGATCCTTTCCGAGCGGTTCGGGCTCGCATGACGATCGCCACGGAAGAGGTCCTCGAGCGCCTGGCCGGGTCGCCCGGGCAGTTTCCCGGCGCGCTGCTGCTCTCCGGCCGCTCGGAGGCCGAGCTCGAGCGCGAATCGCGCCGGCTGTCCGCGCGGCTGCTGTGCCCCGGCAACGATCCCGACGCCAGCTGCCGCAGTTGCCGGCGGGTCAACGCCGGGCTGCATCCCGATTTCCTCACGGTCGAGCCCGACGGCGTCCAGATCCGGGTCGACCGCGTCCGCGAAGCGCTCGCCTTCTCGGCCGGCCGGCCCTACGAGAGCGCGCGGCGCGTCGCGCGCATCCTCCGGGCGGATCTGCTCGGGATCGAGGCCGAGAACGCTCTGCTGAAATCGCTCGAAGAGCCCGGGGAGCGCTTTCGGTGGATCCTGACCACGGCCCGGCCGGAGCTGCTGCTCCCGACGATCCGCTCGCGCTGCACGCCGGCCGCCCTTCCGACGCCGTCGCTCGCCGCGCGGCAGCGCGCCTGGGAGGCGCGGGGGTTCCCGCCGGACGACGCGCACGACCTCGTCCTCTTCGCCGCGGACGACGAGACCGACCCGGCGGGCCGGCTCGAGCAGGCGCGCGAGCTCCGTCAGATCCTCGCGACGGCGCTCGAGGAGGGACTGGCCGCCGGACGCCTACCGGCGCTGGTCCTCGCTGCCGAGCACCTCGCGACGCTCGAGCGCCCGGACGCGCGGCTCCTCTCGGAGCTGCTCGCCGACGCGGCGCTCACGGCCGGCGCCCCGCCCGCCGAGGCCATCCGCCACCAGGCCGTCGGCGGCCGGCTGGCGGCCCTCGCCCGCGCCGTCCCCCACGCCGCCCTGCGCGAGGCGGCCCTGCTCGCCGCCGATTCCCCGCCGGACAACCGGAAAGGAAACCGCCGGATGCACTACGAGCGTGTGTTGCTCGAGCTCTTCGAGGCCGCCCGCCGGCGGTAGGAGGGAAAACCTCGAAGGAACCGTGGGGAGCTTCCGGGCCGACGGGCTACGGAAGGATCTGGAAGAGTGCGGACCTGGGAGCTATCTGGACTGACGGAAGGTGTGGCAAACTAGGATGACAGACGCCATCGGTCCTTACGCGCCCCCCCAATCGATTCCTTCGAGTGCCGTTCAGTATATGGCTAATTCCCCGTGTCAACCAGAAATCCAGCCGAGATTCGCCTGCAGCGCGACTAGTTCGGCTGCAGGCTGATCTCGACCGTCTCGCTCTTTCCAGGTCCGACCACCACGCTTTCCTCGCGGGTCACCATTCCCGGGCGGGAAACCGTGAGCGAGTGCTGACCCGGGGGGACCTGGAAGCCGCGCGTGAGCGTGGACAGCTCCTCGCCGGTGCCGATGAAGTGGTCGTTCAGGTACACCGCCGCGTCGCCGGGCGTGACGTGGAAGACGATGCGGGCGCGCTGTTTCGCGCCAGGGACCGCAGCCGCGGGCGCCTGCGGGGCCGCGTCCATCGCGACCTCGCCACCGGACTCGCCCGGACCGGCCTCGGCGGGCTGGCCGTTTCCCCGCCACGGCTGCGCCTGGCTCGGAGGGGCGGCCTGGACTTCGGCCGGATGGGCGGAGGCGTTCTTCTCCTTCGACCAGTAGCGCTGTACGCCGCCCTCCGGCTCCGGGTTGTCGTAAGAGCCGTACTGCGGCGCGCCGGGGATCTTTTTCAGCTTCTCGCTGATCTTCATCTGTGCGCCGGGCCGCGCGCTCAGGTTGATGGACTTGGTCTCGAAACCATCGAGACGGAACTCGAGCTGGTAGTCGCCCTTGTTCAGGTAGAGATAGTCCGGACCGTTGAAGTCCTCGACCATGCCAATGAAACGGCCGTCGAGGAAGACGCGCGTGGTTTCCGGCGAGACGTCGGTCGCGACGACCGCCCAGTCGCCCGTCAGGACGGTGACCGTTCCTCCGGGTGCGCCCCAGCCGCCATAGCCCCAGCCGGGATAGCCCCATCCCGCGTAGCCCCAGCCGGGGTATCCCCAGCCCCACCCGAGGCCCCAGCCCCAGCCGCCGCCCCAACCCCAGCCCCAGTAGGGGTAGTAACCGCGACCGTAGTACCGGCCGCCGTAGTAGCCGCCGCCGTGGTAGCCGCCGTGGTAGCCGCCATGGAATCCGCGGACCTGGCCGCCGCCCGAGTGGCCGCCGCCAGAGTGCGCCGCCGAGTGGCCGCCGCCGCTCATCGAAGGACCATGGGAGCCGCCGCCGTGGCCTCCGCCGCCGTGCCCCCCGGAGTGCTGGGCCAGAAGCGAAGGAGCTGCAAACAGCGCCAGGACCGCCGCGATCAAGAACGCCCGCAACCCGGCGCGGACATCATGGGAACTAGTCATCGAGCACCTGCCTCCGCCATTCTAATAGAGCAAGAAGGAGGCCATCGGGTTTACATCGGGTTGCTGTCCAAGCGCCTGCATCTGAATGATTTCGGGGCGGCCCGCCCGAATGCCCGAACGCGCCCGTGACCTCGCCCCAGGTCAGAGCGTCATCCGGAGGAGATCCGCCCGGCGGCGGCCAGTCCCTTCCTGAGACCCCTCAGGTAGTCGTCACGCAGCACCCGATCGACCGCCCGGCGGCCTCCGGGCAGCTCCCGACGCTCGGCGAGAGCGGCCCAGAACGGCAGGAGGCGTTCGAGCGGACCGGAGCGCCCGGGCAGCGCCCGGGCAAGAGGCACGGCCAGGAAGTCGCCGAGCTCCGGGTGCTTCTCGTAGAAGATCGCGGCCGCCTCGCCCGCTTTTTCCTGGCGCCTGCGGAAGGAGGAAAACGTGATGTCGTGGTGGTGCCGCGCCACCGCCGCCGGCCGGTAGAGCATCCGCATGCCGCCCTTCATCAGGCGGTACGCGACCTCGATGTCCTCCCAGGCCGCGTGCGGGAAGCTCGTGTCGAAGAGCCCGGCCTCGACGAGCAGCTCACGCGGCAGCGAGACGTTCGACGTGTAGAAGAAGTTGAAGGGCACCGACTCCGTATCCTCGATCAGCCCGTAGCCGAACTGGAGTCCGTACTCGTTGATGTGGTGCAGAAACGGCGAGACCTTGAGCTCCCGCGGCCACGTCGTGTAGCCGAGGACCGCCACCGGATACGGGCGCGGCTCCGCGTGCGTGCGCCCGTGGACCGCGAGCAGGCCCGGCTCGGGCACCGTGTCGTCGCCGAGAAAGAGGACCACGCGGCCCGTCGCCTCCCGCACGCCGCGGTTGCGCGCCGCGGCGGGCCCGGAATTCTCCTGCGAGAAGTACCGGAACGGGTAGCCGGGACGGTAGGCCGCTAGCCGGCCGGGCGTCTCTCCGCCCGATCCGTCGTCGACGACGACGACCTCGAACTCGGGCGGTTTCTCCTGCCGGCCGAGCTCGTCGAGGACCGAGAAGAGCGTCTCGGGCCGGCGGTACGTCGGGATAACGACCGAGAAGTTCACGCGCCAGCCTCGAAGATCTCCGAGAGCGTCGTCCGCACGAGCGCCGGGGCGCTTTCGAAAAACGGCGCGAAGAAATCCGACGCGAGACGCTCGTCGCCGGGGTAGGTCGGGACGAGCCGCATCGGGAACTTCGCGAAGATCTCGGCGTCGGCGCGCTGCCGGCCCGCCTGCACGGCCCGCCGCTTCTCGGCGAGCGCCGCGTGGTGGCGGTGGATCCAGGACAGCGCCCGCAGGTGGGCGAGCGTCAGCGGATCGTCCACGCGGATCCGCGTTCCCGCGTCCGCCGCGATCCCGAAGAGCCGCCGCGCAAAGGAGGGGGGCTCGGCCGGCGCGGCGTACGGATCGCGCTCGAGCTCGAGGGCCCCGGGGTTCCTTTTCGCCAGCATCTCCCCCACCCGCGTGACGAACGTCATCGAGCACGGCGGGCATGAGGTCCCGGAAATGCCTCTCGGCCGAGGTTCTTGTAGACGGTCGCAAAGGCGTTCTTCTCGAAGAGAAAGCCGCGGGAGAAGATCCCGAGCGCCTCGCCCGTCGCGCCGCCGCGATGGCGCGCGACCGCGCGGGGCTCGGCGATGATGCGCCGCCCGAAGATCCACTGCCGCCAGCCGAAGTCGACGTCCTCGAGGTACGCGAAATAATCGTCGTCGAAGCCGCCGGAGGAAAGGAACTCCTCGCGCGCACCGCCATCAGGCCGCCGCAGGCGAACAGCCGTTCCTCGCCCGGAACCGCCTGCGGGAGCGCCTCGACGGGCCGCCCCGCGTCGGCCGCGAAGGCGTGGCCGTCGAATGTGAGGAACCCGTCGGAGAAGTCGTTCTTCGTCCCGCTCCAGTCCGTCAGGCCGCCGCCCGCCGCCACGACGTCCGGAGCGGCTCCCGCAGAGCGCTTCGACCAGACCGCCGCAGGGCGTCCGGAAGGACGGCGGCGTCGTCGTTGACGAAGATGACGATGCGGGGCCCGCGCCGCCTCCACGCCGAGGCGGCAGCCGCGGCAAACCCCACGTTTGCGCCCGCGTCCACGACGCGCACGGCGGGGTGGCGGCCGAGGACGACGCTGCGCGGCGTGCCCGACGCGTTGTCGACGACGATGATCTCGGCGGACACACCCGTCGCGGCCCCGAGCGCGGCCAGGGAATCGAGCAGGTGCTCGGGCCCGCGGTGGTGCACGACGACGACGCTGGCGTCCGGGGATGTCACGGCGGGGTAGCCTATCAACGGAACAGATTCTTGAGCCGCTCCCCGAACGCTCGTCGCCCGCGGGCAGCGGCAGACGCCCCGGGTCGACGCGCGCGCCGCGGCACCAGGCAGCCAGGGGCGCGGTCGACGGCCGCCCAGCGCCGGGCCGCGGCGAAGGCGCGCGCGGCCGCGCCCGGCCGCTCCGCGCCGCGGCCGTCGGCGAGGAGGCTGGACACGCCTCGGCCCAGCTCCCCGGCGTCCCGCGCGCACCCGACTGCGGCACCGGCCTGCGACAGCTCGCGCGCGAGCGTGCCCCCGCGCGACCGACACCGACGCGACGCCGCCCCAGGCCGCGTCCAGCAATCGCGTCCGATAGGCGAGCTCCGTCTCCAGCCCCTCCGAGGCGATCGAGACGAGCAGGTCCGCCGCGGCGTAGAGGTCCGCGCGCGCCGAATAGGGCAGCCACGGCGAGAAGAGAATCGATCGCTCCCTGCGGGTCGATTTCGCGCGCACGGCTCCGAGCGCGCTCGAAGACGCGCTGCGGCGTCGTTTCGCGGTTCGGGCTCTCGAAGAAGAGCAGTTTCGCGCCTGGGGTGGCCGCGGAGGATGTCCGGCCAGGCCTCGAGCAGCAGCCCGGGGTCGTACCAGTCGTAGATGCCGCCGAAGAGGACCAGCGGCCCTTCGGCCTCCGCGCCGACCGCGCGCCGGCCCGCGTCCCGGTCGCCGCGGTCGGGCTCGGCCGGCGTTCCGAACGGGACGACCGCCAGCAGGCGCGCGAGCGTCGGGTCCTGCCGGAAAGTTGCGCGCACCGATGCGCCCCTCGTCGAAGAGGGCGCCCGCGTAGAAGAGGCGCTGCTCCGGCGAGGCGCAGAGAAAGAAATCCGCCCTTGCGAGCGCGAGCGTCGAGGCTCGCGGCGGTCGTGCGCGGCCGTCTCCTCGCCGAGAGCGCGCGCGTAGTGGAGGTTCTCGACGGGAAACGGATCGTAGAGGTCCGCCGCGACCGGCACCTCCGGGACCTGGTGGAACCACCAGTTGGCGGCGTGGCCCGAGACGACCGCCGCGCGCGCGTCCGCGGCCGCCGCGGCGAGCTCCGCCCGGCTTGGCGCCGCGACGACTTCGAGCGCTCCCGCGACCTCGCGCGCCTCGGACGGGTCGTTGGGACGAGCAGGCGCACGTCGAACTCGTCGCCGAGCGCCCGCGCGAGCTCGAGCGCCCGGATCCCCATGCCCGCCATGCGCGGGCGGATGGGCTCGGGAGCGAGGATGACGATCCGGGCGCCGCTCACCGCCGGCCGCGCAGCCGATCCAGGAACAGGTGCAGCTTCCACGTCTTCGATTCGTAGATCTGCTGCAGGATTCCGAACTGGCGCTCGACCTCGATCTGCGCCTCCTGGAGGAGCCGGTCGTACTCGGCGGTGCGCTCGTGCAGGAGCTCGTTTTCGGCCGTCAGCCGCGAGGTCTCGCTCTGGCGCAGCGCCTCGCTTTTCTGGAGCGCCTCGCTCGCGCGCCGGTGGCCCTCGCGCAGGAACCGGAGCTCCCCCTGCGAGATCCCGTCGCGGTCGTACCAGTACGCCACCTGCGCGCGCATGCGGTCGAGCACGCGCCCGAGGCCCGCGTCCGTGCGCCGCGCGGCGTAGCGCTCGTAGATCTTCCGGCGCGCGTCCTGGAATGCCCCCGCGCCCGCCGCGACGTGCGTCGGGTCGTTGGACTCTGCCTCGAACACGCGGTACTCGCAGGTCACCGCGCGCAGGTGCCGGAACGGCGTCTCGGCGGACAGGCGGATCAGGAAGTCCCAGTCCTCCGAGTAGTCGAGCCCCTCGTCGAAGCCGCCGACCCTGCGGAAGAGCTCGCGCGGCAGGAGCAGCGTGTGGATCGGGATGTAGTTGGCGAACAGCAGGTAGTCGGGATCGTAGTCGAGCGAGTACTGGAGCGTGCGCACGCGCGGCTCCCACCCCGTCTCGCCCTGGCCGTACACGACCGTCACGGCGTCGGCGTAGACGACGGGCTCGGGCCCCTGGCGCTGCGCGGCCGTCAGGCGCTCGAGGTGGTCCGGAAAGCAGCGGTCGTCGTCGTCGAGGAACGCGACGAGCTGCTCGGTCGCGAGCGCGACGCCGCGGTTGGCCGCCGCCGAGCGGCCGCGCCGCTGCCTGGGGTCCTCGAGCACCACGTCGAAGGCGTCGCGGAATCCCTCCGTGACCTCCTTCGGCGAAGCGCCGCCGTCATTGACGACGACGACCTGGCGCGGCCGCGCGGTCTGGGAACGCAGGCTCTCGAGCGCTTCCTTGAGCAACGCCGGTCGGTTGCGCGTGCGGATGACCACGGCTGACGGGCGCCGGACCGTGGGCGCCGTCCGAGATGGCCGAGGGCCCGATCGTGCGCCGCAGCTCCTCGAACGACGTCGTCGAGGCCTCCGCGTACGTCACGACACGGAACGCCTCCACGGGACCGCTGCCCGGGAGCGTCAGCCGCCGGTATGCGTTCAAGCCCTGGATCGCACCGACGTAGTCCCGCACCGCCTGCTGGGAGGGGAAACAGAGCAGCGCGTCTTCCTTCCTCCGGGCGACCGCCCCGATGTCCACGAGCGTGTTCGGCAGCAACGGATGCGAAAGCTCGTAGAAGCCCATCCGCAGGAAGCGGAACCGGTCGTGGTCCGGGTCTCCGGCGCGCGAGGACGCCACGAGCTCGTAAAGGGCGCGCGCCAGGGCGCGGTGGTCGGGATGGATCTCCGTGGGCGACGGGCACAGCACGAGGTCGGGCTGGAACTCCTCCATCTCGGCCGCGAGCGCCGCGGTCAGGGCCGCGTGGTCCCCGGCGAGGCTGCGATCGGGCATTCCGCCGAAGCGCGGCGGGTCGATCCCGAGGGCCGCGGCCGCGCGCACCGCCTCGTCCCTGCGCCTGGCGGCGTACGCCCGCGCCTCTTCGGCCGGGACGCCCTCCTGCCCGGTCCCGTCGGTCGCGATCCAGACGCGGATCGCCTGCGCCTTGCCGGCGTTGAGGCAGAGCGTGCCCCCCGCCCCGAACGTCTCGTCGTCGGGGTGCGCGGCCAGCGCGAGGATCCGCGCGCCGGTCAGCTCGGTGGCCGAGTATGGGATCAGCGAGTCTTCGCGCTGCATGGAACTCACGAGGAGTTTAACCGGTTCCGCGCGTCACACGAGGTCGTACAGCGACGGCACGAGATGGAGGCCCCGGGCGAATCGCCTGACGGCCTCGTCGTCGAACACGCGGACGATCATGGGAAATCCGGCGTCCGCGCGCTCGCCGGGCAGCGCCTCGATGGCGTGGCGGTCCGGACCCGCCGGCGTCTGCCAGAAGACGAGCCGCCGGGCGCCGAGCCGGCGGGCCTCGTCGGCGGCCGCGGCAAAGAGCGGCGCAAGGTCGCTCCCGTCCGCCTCGCGTCCGAGGTCGTCCACGACCGTGGCCTCGTCGCCGATCACCGACAGCGCCGCCCAGCCGACCATCTCGCCGCCCTGGCGCCGCCAGACCATCCGGTAGTAGCGGCTCGGCCGCGCGTGGAACCTCCAGTTCACCCGCGCCCGGTCGCGCACCGCCGCGTGCGTGAAGTTGCGGCGGCCGGCCTCCCAGAGGGGATCGAAGGCCTGGTCCACGCTGTCCCCGGCCTCGGCGTCCGGCGGAGGCGGCCCGAAGGCCTCGACCGGCGTCTTCTTCAGGCCGATCGGAAAGAGCGTTCGGGAACCGACGATTCGCTCGCTCACCTTCAACGCCCGCGCATTCGGAAAGCCGAAGCAGAAGGGCACCTGGCGTCCGACCGTTTCGTAGAACGCCTCGGTCATCGCGCGATAGATCCCGCGGCGCCCGCCGAGCGCGCGGACGGAGGGGTCCGTCGCGACGTCGCCCACGGAGTAGAGCAGCCGCGGTTCGCCGTCGAGCAGGAACCGCATGCCCCAGCCCGCGTAGTTGCCGACGACTTCGCCGTCGAGGACGCCGACCACGCCGTACCAGCCGTCGGGGTCCTGCGCGAACTTCCAGAGCCACTCCTCCTCGCTCAGGACCGTCTTGAAGGTGCGCTCGAAGAGCCGGCGGATTCCCGGCGCGTCCGCGGCGGTCGCGGGGCGGATCTCGAAGCTCACTGCTTCTCCCAGACGAACGTCTCGAGGGCACGGCCGTCCGCCGCGCGGAAGACGCGCAGGTAGATCGCCCCCGGTCTCAGTGACGCGAGCACGTCGTCGGGAAGCCGGAAGTCCTCGGCGAGCGGAGCGCCCGCGAACGGGATGAGCGAGGGGTTGGTCGAGACCGCGAGCCACGCTCCCGCACGCGCCCCAACGCGCGGCTCGGACAGGATCTTCGCGTCGACGGCGCGGGGCGGCCGGGCCGCGGCGCGCTCGAGCAGCGCCCGGCCAAACCGGCCATACCGCCGTTCGCGGTAGAGCCTCCGGGAGACCGCGCGGCGCTGCTCGGTCTCGGGGTTACGGCCGGCGCTCCGGGCAAAAAGATGCCGCACCCGCGCCCGCGGAACGAACCGCAGCCGAAGTCCCTTTTCGATTGCGCGGTCCTCCCACTCGGTCTCCTCGTACTCGAACAGGAAGCGCTCGTCCATCCGGCCGACGCGCTCGAAGACTTCGCGGCGCACCGCGAGCACCGCGCCCGTCAGGTGCGGCGCGTCGCCGCCGCGCTCCCAGAGCGCGAGCGTGCGCCGCGCGAAGGGCGCGAAACGTCCGACGCCGAGCTCGCCGAAGAAGCCCGCGGCCGAGTCGGCCGGCAGGCGCAGCGTTCGGGCGGCGTCCCAGAAGCAGAGCGGCGCCGCGGCGGCGACCTTCGGATCCTCGATCTCGGCGAGCAGCTCGGTCAGCGCGCCCGGCAGGTAGACGACGTCGGCGTTCGAGAGGACGAGGCGCGGCGCGGACGCGCGGTCGAGACCGGCGTTGACGCCGCCCGAGTAGCCGCGGTTGTCCGGAAGGAAGACCTCGGCGTCCGCGCCGAGACGCGCGAGCTCCCGCACCTCCTCGGTACCCGAAGCGCAGTCGACCAGGACGATCTCTCCCGCGATGTTCTCGCGCGCGAAGGCTTCGCGCAGGGACGTCACGCAGGCCGCGGCCTCCCCCGCACTGCGGTGGTTGACGACGACGACGGAGAGCGAGGGTGTCACGGGGCGCCCGCCCCGGCCGCAAGAAACGCGCGCTCCAGGCGCTCGGCCACGCCCGCCGCGTCGAAGCGCGCGGCCGCGGCGGGACCCGCCGTGCGCGCCCGTGCGCGGGCGCCGGGATCGAGCAGCGCGGGCAGAGCGTCGGCGAGGCTCTCGGGGTCCCCGTCCCGGAAGTACGATGCCGCGTCCCCTCCGATCTCGCGCTGGCCCGGAACGTCGGAGAAGAGCGTCGGCAGACCGCAGGAAAGCGCCTCGAGCGACGGCAGCCCGAACCCCTCCTCCACGCGCGAGGCGCCGACGAACGCATCGGACGCCCGGTACGCGAAGGGCATGCGCTCGGGCGCGACGCGATCGTGGTACTCGTCGGTGACGCCGAGATCGCGCTCGGCGTCCAGGCACGGCGAGTACGACACCCGGCGCAGGTGGAATCGGACGCCGCGCCGACGCGCGAGGGCGAGGCCGCGAAGGGCGATCTCGATGCCCTTGAACTCGACCTCGAGCGGCCCGACCACGAGCACGACCGGCGGATCGGCGGCCGGACGCTCGGGACCCGGGAAGAATCCGCTCGCCTCGAACGCCTGACCCACGTCGGTCGCGGGACCGAGACCGAGCGCGTCGAGGCGCGCCGCGAGTGTCGCCGAGATCGCGAGCTTGTGCGTCTTCGCGCGGTAAGCGCGCTCGATCTCGGCGCGCACGTCCCTGTAGTACGCGATCTCGCCCTCGTAGCCCTGGCAGAGGTGGAAGACGGGGCCACGCGCGCCCGCGAGCGCTTCCGGCACGGTCGTCCAGAAGGTCGCGACGCGCGCGTCCGCCTCCGCGAGCGCCGCCGAATCCCGGTACGCCGAGCGCTCGAACCGCGCGCGCGAAAGCGGAAACCACTCGGGCGCGCTGCCCGGCGAGACGACCGTGACGCGGTGGCCGCGGCGCGCGAGGGCCTCGGCCTGGCGGAGCACGATCTGCACGCCGCCGTAGATCTCGGTGGATTCGAGAAGGTACGCGATCTTCATGCGGGACGGGCCGTCGCCAGCCACTGGTACGTCGACAGGCTCTCGCGATCGCAATCGGGCCAGGACGCGGCCAGCGCGAGGAATCGCTCCGCGTCCGGCGGCGGCGCGCCGGGCTCGCTCTCGATCGTGTCCGCGCGCCAGCCGGACTCGGAAAGGGTCTCCGCGAGAAACGCGCGCGTGAACCAGCGCAGGTGGCCTGCGTCCGCGAGGCCCGCGGGGACCGGATCGAAGCGGCCGAGGACGAGGTCCCGGACGATCGACAGGTGCCCCACGTTCGGGACGCTGACGACGAGCCGGGCCTGCGGCGCGGCAACACGGAGGCCGAGCGCAAGGGCGGCGATGGGATCCTCGACGTGCTCGAGGACGTCGGCAAAGACGAGCGCGTCGAACCGCTCGCCAGCCCTCTCGAGATCGGCCAGGGCCCGGGCGAGGTCGCCTTCCAGGACCCGATCGCAGTGGTGCCGGGCCAGCGACGCCAGTCGCGGGTCCTTCTCGATTCCCGTGACCTTCCAGGCCGGATTCCGGGCCCTTGCGCCGGCGACACCCGCCCCCGCCCCGCACCCGACGTCCAGGATCTGCAGGGACCCCGAAGGCAGCCGCCGGGTGATCTCGGGGCGCTCCTGCTCGGATGGGTCTGCCAGGACGACGGCCCAAAAGCCCGGGCGCGCCTCGTGGTGCGTCGGATCGTCAAGTAACCTGTAAATATATTGTTTAATCGTTTCTGTCGAATTCGGCGGAAAGTCGGCCGGGCGCAAGCAAATGGCGGCCGGGCGACGGTTCCCGGCCCCCGCCGCGGTATTCCGGCCTGCTTCCTCGAGCTCGCGCAGCGTGTGGACGACCCCAAGGTCCGGGGCCGTGGCGGCGAGCACGCGTCCGGTTGCGGGCTCGAGCGACGCCACGTCGGCCCGGACGAGCGGAATGGACGAGGGATCGGCGACCACGAACCAGACGTCCTCTCCTCCGATCGCCGCGGCCGCCGGAGCATCGGGCGCCCAGTCCGCGGAGCGGTCCGCGCCGAGGGCGCGCCGCCAGCGCAGCCGCGCGAACCGCGATCCCAGGTCGGGCGCCGCGCCAGCGAGAAACGCGACGGCGCGGGTCAAGACGAGGTCGCGACCCGCCGCACCGGCTCCGCGGCCGGAGCGGCCTCGTCCGGCAGCGTCCAGGCGTGGCGCGGCGCGAGCATGCCGACCACGTACTCCGACGAGACGACGGAGAAGCCCGGCTTGAGGATGCGCGCGTCGTGCACGTGCAGCGCCTTCTCGTCGCCGAGGTAGACGAACACGTGGAAGTCGCCCTGCGCGATCGGAAGTTCGGGGCACGTGAGGCGCACGCGGTGCCCTCGCCGGCCGGTCAGCGGCGCCCACGGCTCGCGCCGCGTGTCCAGGGCGAAAGCCTGGACGCCGTCCTCGCGGTCCACTCCGACGCGCACGTGGAAGGAGAGGGACGGGTCCTCGGTCTCGAATGCGACGTCCACCGCGAAGGTCTCCCCCGCCGCGAACTCGGTGCGCGGGTAGCCCGAGCCGTCGTGCACGACCACGTCGGTCAGCCACCCCGGCTTCCTTCCCTCGGTGACGCCGGCGGCGGCCGCGGGCGCCGTCTCCCCGGCGAGCGCGCGCTCCCTGGCCTGCAGAAAAGCCTCGTAAGCGCGCACGACCGGCAGTGCCGGCCCCTGCGCCGCGACGGCGCCGTTCTTCAGCCAGATCGCCTCGTCGCACAGGAGCGCGACGTAGTACAGCGCGTGCGAGCAGAAGAGCAGCGAGCCGCCCTTCCTGTGGAAGTCGGTGATCCGGTCGATCGACTTCTTCTGGAAGTAGCCGTCGCCGACGGCGAGCGCCTCGTCGACGATCAGGACGTCCGCGTCCGCGTGGGTCGCGACGGCGAAGGCGAGGCGCAGCGACATGCCCGACGAGTACGTCCGCACGGGCCGGTCGAAGAAGTCGCCGAGCTCGGCGAAGTCGCGGATCTCCGGAAGGCGCCGGCGGATCTCGGGGCCGTTCAGGCCGAGCAGGGCCGCGTTCATGCGCGCGTTCTCGCGCCCGGTGAAATCGGGATGGAACCCCATGCCGAGCTCGAGGATCGAGGCGATCGTCCCCGACCGCGCCACCGACCCGGACGTCGCCCGCGTGGTGCCGGCCACGATCTTCAGCAGGGTCGACTTGCCCGCGCCGTTCTCGCCGATCAGGCCGAGGGCGCGGCCGCACGGCAGCGCGAATGAGACGTCGGACAGGGCGTGGAACTCGCTGTGGCGCGATCGGCGAAAGACCATCTCGCGCAGCCGGTCGCCGGCCGAGGGATAGACCTTGTAGGTCTTGGAGACGCGGTCGGCACAGACGGCGGCGTCGGACATCGCGTCCCTACTCGCCGAGGGCGAATTCGCACCGGCGGCAGAGGAAGTCCGCGGGGGCCTCTTCGACGCCGTACGTCCACCGGCGCAGGCGCGCCATGGTGTCGCCGCCGAGCAGCTCCGCGACGGTCTGCGTTTTGAGGTCCCCGACCGTCAGGTTCTCGTAGTAGTCCTGGCAGCACAGCACCGCCTTCGCGGTCGCCGTGACGTGCAGGTGCTCGAACGGGCGCGAGCCCATCAGGTCGCACCCGCGAAGCCGCTTCTTCGGCGGCGGCTCCGGCACGTAGGTGCCGCTCGCGGGCCGGCTCCGGATCTTCTGCGGCCGGATGGTCCAGCCCTTCGGCCCGAAGCGCTCCCGGATCGCCTCGACGTCGCGGCGGTGGTCCTCGTCCTCGTCGCCGAGCACGACGATCGCGGTGTCCTCGGCGAGGGCGCGCGCCCGCATCGCGTCCACGTTGGCGAGGACGCGGTCGAGGTCCTTCGTGCCGTGGAGCTTCAAGTACCGCGCGGGGTCGAGCGTCGGCAGGTTGATGCCGATGTAGCGAAAGCGGCCGAGCTTCTCGAGGCGCTCGGCGCGGGCCGGATCGAAGTGCGAGGCGTTGGTCAGGATCGACACCGGCACGCCGCGGTCGAAGAGGACCTTGCAGCGCTCCTCGAAGAGCGGATCGACCGTGGGCTCGTTGTAGTTCGAGAGGAAAACGACGACCTGCCTGCCGCCGGCCGCGACGACCTGGTCCACGAGCGACACGAAGAGCTCCTGGCCCATGACCTCCTTGTCGCGGGGGTCCACCGAGACCGGGCAGAACGGGCATCGGTGGTTGCAGCTCGTGCAGGTCTCGAGCGAGACGTAGAGCAGGTGGGTGCGTCGGGACTCGGCCTCCACGTCGTCGATCAGGAAGCGGGCGGCGCGCAGGTGGTCGAGGACGGCCGGGTCGGCGGCGAGCGCCGCGCCGCCGGAGACGCGGGAGAGCGCCGCGTACGCCGCCCCGTCCTTGGGCAGAGCGACGCCCGACAGCGGGTTGTAGACCTCCGTCCCGCGGTCGTGCAGGAAGGGCGACACCGCCTCGGGCGCCAGGACGGCGGCGCCGCCGGGGGCGCGCGAGGGTCCGCTTTCGCTCATGGCGATGCGATTCTAGCCCGCCCCGGCAGACACAAAGGGCCTTCCGCCCGTTTGGTGGCAGAAGGCCCTTCGGACCGCCGTGGACAGGGCGTAACCGACTAGCTCCCTCCGCAGGCGCTGAAGGACACGAAGTCCTGGATCGGCTGGAACGGTGAGCCGTCCGTCGAGGTGTACTGCATCGTCGTTTGGGACTGCGTGTCCGTCACGGTCAGCACCACCCCGAGGTTGGTCAGGCCGCTTCCGAAGATCCAGAAGTGACCGTCGATCGAGCAGGCATCCAGGGCCTTGATGACGACCTCGGTGTTGCTCGGCGTGAAGAACCAGAAGTACCCGGTGTCCGTCGTCAGGGCGAGGGCCGTGCCGAATCCGCTGGTGCCCTGCGCCGTGCTCGACCAGGAGGCCTGGACCGCGAACCGGCCGTTGTCGAGCAGCAGCGTGTACGGGTCCGTGATCGCGAAGTGGATCGTCGACACGGACGTTCCATCCGTGTTCGTTCCGTCGCCCGCCACCGTCAGGACCACCGTCTGGTTGCCCGCGGCCGTAAACGTGTGCGTGACGGTCGCGCCCGTCTGGGTGTCGCCGTTGCCGAAGTCCCACGTGTACGACCCGGCGTGGGTCTCCAGTGCGTTGAACGTGACCGCCTGGTTGACCGTGGCCGACCAGACGTTGCCGCGGCCCGCGGTCGCGCCGACGATCGTGTACGCGGCCGAGGGATGCGGGATCGTCGGCGAGGCCTCGGTGACCGTCACGGAACCGACGGCAAAGGCCGTCTGGCCGCCCTGGCTCGCCGACACGTTGACCGAGTAGGTCCCGGCCGCCTGGTACCTGTGGGTGTTCGTCGCCGGTCCGGGAGCGGCGCCGCCGGTGCAACCCGGAACGACGGGAGGACAGCTGTCACCGAAGTCCCACGTGTAGGTCGCGGCCGAGTCGTCGGCGAAGCCCGACGGCGTTGCCGTGAAAGAAACCGAGTCGCCGGTGACCGGGGTCGCCGGGGTCGGAGCGGAGAGCGCGACGCTCGGCGCGGCCGCGGCCCGCGGAGCGACGTTGCCGGACGCCGGGGCGACCGGGCACGCTTCGTAGCGCGTGTCCTGGATCGGCTGGAAGGCTGTGCCCTCGACGCTCGAGTAGGTCTTGGTCACGCCCGTAACGGTGTCGAGCACGGTCATCTGGACGCCGAGATTGGTCAGCCCGCCCCCGAAAACCCAGAAGTTGCCGTCGACCGAGCAGGCGTCGAGGACCTTGACCACGACCTCGAGGTTGGCCGCGTAGAAGAACCAGAAATAGCCGGTGTCCGGCGTCAGCTGCACGGCCGTGCCGACCCCCGACGTCCCCTGGCCGGTGCTGACCCAGCTCGTGCGGACTTCGAAGCGCTTGTCGTTCAGGTAGAGCACCGCCGGATCGATGATCGTGAAGGCGATGATCGAGCTCGACTGGCCGACCGTGTTCGTCCCGTCGCCCGTGACGGTCAGCGTCGCGTTTGGACCGCCGAGCTGCGCGAAGGCGTGCTGGACGGTCCGGCCCGTGGCCGTCGTCCCGTCACCGAAGTCCCAGAGCCAGTTCGCGGCATTGGCCTCGGTCGCGTTGAAGGTCACGACCTGATTCATGGGCACTTCCCACCGGCCGCTCGACTGCGAGAACGTGGCGCCCGAGATCGTGTAGAAAGGCGACGGCGGGCCGCCGGCGTTCACGACGACCGTCGTCGTCGCGCTCCTGGTGACGGCCCCGGCCGTGGCCGTGCAGGTCACGATGTAGGTGCCCGTCGCGGCGTAGACGTGCGTGTTCGGATTCGGTCCGGGCGTCGAGGCCGCCTGGGGCGAAATCACGGCCTGGCAGGCCGGCTGGGGCACGCAGCCCCCGCCGCCGCCACCGCCCCCGGTCGGGGCGCCCGAGTCGCCGAAATCCCACGTGTAGCTGGACGGAGCGAAACCGGTCGCGGTCGCGGTGAACGTGACCGTCTGGCCGACGTTCGGACTCGACGGCGACGGAGGCGACAGGCTCAGGCTCGTCCCCGGGGGCGGCGTCGGGGTCGGGGTCGGCGGCGGGGTGCCGCCGCCGCCGGAGACGGTGTAGCGGGTCGCGTTCACGGTTCCGCCCGTAGCGGGCACCTGGACCTTGAAGTAACAGCCCGAAGAACAGCTCGACGACGCCGTGAAGCTCGCGGGACCGTATCCCGACGTCGGCGAACCGGTCAGCTGCGTATCCCCCGAGCTGATGGCGTGGACCTGGTCGCCGCTCTTCCAGAAGGACGCGCCCGGGTGGACGCCGCCCGGCACCGTCTCGTCGTCGAAGAGGTAATAGGTGACGCCCTGCTGCAGGCCGAACGTCGGCGGGCTCCCGATCAGCGCGATCGGACTACCCGAGTGGTCCGCATTCGGGTAGATGGCGAGCGCCGGATTCGGCGTGAAATCCGTGGCCGTGAAGGGCAGCGCGGCGGTCGCCGTCTTGGGCACGCCGCCGACGGTGTAGTTCCAGGTCAGGGTGATCGTGTAGGAGCCCGCGGTGCCCGGCGCCGGCGCGTTGGCCGTGCCGTTGACGGCGTTGAAGCTCGGCGCGAGCGTTCCGCTGCCGCCTCCTCCGGAGATCGCGTAGCCGACGGAGGTGACCGTGGCGGCCGCGCCGATCTGCATGAGGTTCTTCATCGTGAGGTTCGAGTTCTTCAGGACGGGGTTGGGCGTCAGGGAGAAGTTCGGCACGAGATCGACCTGCACGACCGAGCCCTGCTTGCCCGTCGTGTAGCCGCCCTTGTACGTCGCGAGGAGCGTGAAGGAAGAGGCCCCCGCGGGCACGGTCGGGTTCAAGCCACTTGCCGCGCCGCCGGGAGTGAAGGTCCACGCGAACGTGGCCTCCGCCGTGTTGCCCTGCGAGCCGCGCGCGTCGGCGGTCCCGCCCGTCAGGACCTGCAGCACGTTGCCGTTGTAGCCGACGATCGAGATCTGCGGCTGCAGGACCGGCAGCGGCGCCGAGGTGAAGGTCTGGAGGTTGCCCGGGGTCGAGTTGACGTTCTTCGACTGCATCGCGAGCTGGTAGTTCGTAACGATCGTCCCGAGGCTCTGGTAGCAGCCGTTGCCGCTCCCGAGGTCTCCGCCGCTCAGCAGGTCGCACGGCCAGTAGGCCGGGTTGTAGATGTAGCCGCCCAGGTTCGCGCCGTTCTGGATCTTCTCCGCGACGAAGGCGCCGACGTTGTGGAAGTCCCAGTCGAGCTCCGTGATCGGCGAGTAGGAAACCGAGGCGTCCTGGATCTGCCACTTGTCGCCGTGGTAGTTCGTCCCGTCGCCGCGCGCCTGCGCGGAGAGGTTCGTCATGATGGCGAAGGGGATCGGCGGCGCGTTCGGGTCGGCCGCGATGCAGGACACGTCGATCGTGTCGGTGTGGATCTGGAACCGGGGATTGCCGTCCTGGTAGTTCTGCACTTCGCGGTAAACGTAGGCCGTGACCGTCGCGCCGGTCTGCTTCACGAGGGCCTCGAAGCCCTTGCCCTTGTAGGGCGGGGTCGTGTTGCCCTCGTGGAAGAGGTGGGCCGCGCGCACCGGCAAGCCGCCCTCGGTGATCCACTTGGTGTCGAAGATGTCGACGTAGCTCGTCGTGCTCGAGGTCTTCGTGTTGGTCAGCAGCGCCGGGAAGGGCTGCGGCCCGCGCAGGAACGCGCGGAAGTACGTGCCCGACATGCCGGTCACGTACTGCAGCGTGTTCGGCGGCGTGAACCTGTAGACGTTCATGCCCGCGGCGCCCTCGGCCGCGACGACGAAGATCTCGCCGTTGATCACGCCGATGTCCATCTGCACCGGAAAGCCGACGAGGCTGGTGTTCGCGACCTCGGTCAGGCTGCCGTTGGTCTCGTTGATTTCCGCCCAGTGCAGCGTGGAGTCCGCGGGAGTCGCGCCGACGAGGATGTGCTTGTCGTAGCTCCCGGCAACGACGTGTGCTTCCGCCAGCCGCACGCCGGAGGTGGGCGTCGAAGACCAGCCGATGGCGTTCGACGAGGGAAGGGCTTCGCTCACGTCGGGGCTGCCGTTCGGGCTCGACATGTCGACCTTCTGGACGTTGTTGCTCGAGGTCGGGAAGTAACCGTAGTACTTGCCGGTGCCCGGCAGATAGATCGCCGAGATGCGCGAGCCGAGCGGCACGTCCGACGGAATGTCGATCTGGTTGCCGAAGGCCATGACGCCCGGGCCGGTCGTCATCGCGAGCTGTGCGCCGAGGCCGGAGTTGCCGCCGCCCTGCTTGAAGGGCTGCCAGTCGGAGATCACGCGCGAGTCCCCGTTGGGGTTTTCCGCCACGTCCATCGTGTTGCCGCCCTGGTGGCAGTCGCAGAGGATCGGGATGATGCCGCCATTGTTCGAGCCGCCCTCCTTGCCGATCACGATCTGCGTGAAGGAGCCCGGGTTCGACGGGTCGGCGATGCTGCCCCGCACCATGCCCCACTGCGTCAGGACATAGAGGTAGCTCGAGTTGCCGCCGAGCGACATGTCGGCGGAGCCGGGGAGGGTGCCCGTGTAGAGCGGAAGGGTGGTTATGGAAGTCCCGAGCGGGATCCCACAGTCGGCAGCCTGCAACGCCGCGGTCCCGATACTGGCCGCGATGGCGAGCGATGCGAGCAGACGTCTCACGGCTGTGGAACTCCAGAGCATGGGAACCTCCAGTAGGGGAAGGGCGAGCACCGGGTCACAACACGCGAGTCGGATTTCATCTTCCCCCAAACTTTCCCGACGATTGCGGGAGGGAAACTGAGATCAGACCGCCGAGCGCCACCGTGAGGGCTTGCCATGGTTGGAAAAAAAATGGGCGGGGCTTGACGCCCCGCCCATTCCCGAGAAACAAATTAGAGACCGGTGCCCGTCGGAATGGACGGAATCACCGGAACGATCGTCTGGACACCGTTGATGCCGAGCGGGTTGCAGGTCGACGGATCGAGCTGCGTCGCCGGGATCAGGACGGACTCGAGAGCGATCGAGCCGAGGAACGCATAGCCAACCCACGACTGGTCGAGCGACGTGCCGCCCGTCAGGTCGATCTGGACCCAGCCGGCGTCCGCAACCGGGTGCTGGAAGTCCGTGATGTTGCGCTGCTGCGTCTCGTAGGGGAAGTTGAACTGCGGAGTCGAGCACGGCGAGGGGCACACGCCCTGCGTGACCGTATTCTCGTCCTCGTCGAAGAACGTGAGGGTCGAGAGCGGCTCGTCGACCGAGCAGTTGCCGCTGAAGGAGGTCGAAGCGCGCCACACCATGTAGTTGGTCGTGATGATGCCCGAGGAGGAGAGGTCGAACCAGCGAGCGGCCCAACGCAGGCCGAGGGGCTCGCGCTGGTCGCCGAAGCCCTCGTCCCACGGAGCGGAGATCGAGAGGTCGGTGTTCGCGTTGCCGGATCCGCAGTTGGTGCAGACCGTCTCGCTCGAGAGGTCGAGGTAACGCGCGTAGAACGTGCGGGCGACGGCGCCGCCGGCAGCCCACGCTTCCGTGGCGTTGCCGAGGGTCGTGTCCGCCTCGAGGTTCACGGTCGAGATGCCGTAGGTCGGCAGGCCGTTGCCCGAGGTGAAGATGACTTCGCCGAACAGGTTGTTCTCCATGCCGATCGCGTCGTCGATGTAGTAGTTCGGGTCGGTCGGGTCGGAGAGGTTGCAGTAGTTGGCGTGGTCGACAACGATGTAGCCGATGGCCAGGGGCTCAACGGGAGCGTGCGCACCGCAGCCAGTCGCCAGCGCCTCGGTGACGCTGAAGAACGTGCCGGCATAGTTCGTCGTGCCGTTGATGTTGTCCTGGTTCGTCGCCGGGACGTTGGTCGGACCGGTCGGCGAAACGCGCAGGAAGCCGTCGCCGTTCGGGTAGACCGCCCCGCCGGCGCGCTGGCAAACGTCATGGCCATGGCTGTCGAGCGTGACCGGGAGGTGGCCGCTGATGACCTGGGACATCGCCATGGACTGAACGTCGAAGCCCGTGAGGGCGACGTTGAAGTCGAGGACGATGTTCGAGAAGCGGTCGTACACGTTGACGTGAGCGAGCATCGGCGCCGAAGACGCGTTGCCGATCGTCAGGATCGTGTCGCGGGACAGATCGCCGCTACCGACGACTGCGCCGGTGGCCGGGTCGATGCTGACCTGGAAGTAGGGCACCAGGAGCGTGGCTCCCGGGCGCTGATCAAGGGTGCACGTGATGGCGGTCGCCGAGCTCGCAATCGCGAACAGCGCGGCAACAGCCAGGCACGTCATGAAAGTCTTCTTCATTGAGATCTCCTCGTTACGGTTAACTGTTCGAAAACACACGATTGAGATGACTACCTTCCCTCGAACGATCCCATCACCTCCCACACTTAGATTTATTACACCCCATAAAACCTGATTTCTGTTCCAGTTGGGGCCGATGGGCCCCGAGCTATGGATCGGATGATCGCCCCCGAAAAGTCAAGTGTCAAGGGAAAAAAGCGCTTTTTATGCTTTCCGATCATAAGTTTCGTCCCAAGCGTCTGCGGACAGGTCACTTCGCCCTGTTCAGGTAGACGTTCCACCCGCCGGATTCAGTCGGCGCGGACGAGCTGACCGTGCGCGAGAGCACGACGTCGAGCCGGCCGTCGCCGTTCAGGTCGACGAGGCGCAGCCACTGGCCGAGCGACGCGATCGCGGGCTCCGCCTTCTGGTCGAGCTCCGAAAACGTGCCGTCTTCCTGCTGGAGCAGCACGCGCAGGCGCCGGTTGCCGTTGTCGGCGAAAACCACGTCGTCCAGGCCGTCGCCGTTCACGTCGCCCATGGCGATCGCCGTGATGGAGGCCCGGCCCTCTTTCTCCCGCCAGATCCGGTGGCGCTCCCACTTCCCGTCGCGCAGGACGTAGATCGAAATGCCGACCGCCCGCGTCGGGTCGGGGACGTTGGCCTGCGCGAAGTACGAGTCCGCGAACGCCGGCAGGTGCGCCTTGCCGAACGTGCCGGGGGCCGTCGCGAAGTGGTATGCGTAGAGCTCGATCGCGTCGAAGGACACAGGGCCGAACGTGCCGTCGCCCAGGTTCTTCCAGAGCAGCGTGAGCGCACCCGTGTAGTTGCTGCCGGTGAGAATGTCCTTCTTTCCCCGGCCTCCGACGTCCCAGGCGTTCAGGCTGTTCGAGTAGAAGGCCCCGACCACGCTGTCCTTCTTGAACTCGAATCCTCCCTTGCCCCGGTTCATGTAAACACGCACCTGCTGCAAATCGATGGTCCCCTTCTCCTCCTGCCCCGGACCATCGCGGGAAGCCACGATGTCGAGCTTGCCGTCGCCGTCGACGTCGAGCAGCGTGACGGCCTGGGACGAGAATTCCGCCGCCGGAAGGCCCTTGCGGACGACGCGAAACTCCCCCTTACCATCGCCGTACAGCGCGATGAGCCCCCTGCCGTGGGAGGCGGAGACGACGTCCAGTTTTCCATCGCCGTCCAGATCGCCCACCGCAACGGCGCCGTAGTCGACCGTGAAACGCGGAGACGGCTTTCCGCCCTCGGTGAACGAGATCGGCCAGGCCGAGAATCCTCCCTTGCCATCGCCGAGCCACACATGCAGCTTCCCGTCGCCCATCCGGTGCGGCGGCGCGACGATGTCCGGAATACCGTCTCCGTTCATGTCGGCCACCACGAAGGAGGCCCGCCACATTCCCCCTTCGGGCAGTCCCGTCTTCGCCACGTCCTCGAGCCGGATTCCGTTCGCGGCCACCGGCGGCACGATGCTCTCGAAGTCCTCGGCGCTGACCCCGGGGCTCGGCGGAGGCGCCGCGCTTGGATCCGACGCCACGCCGGTCACCTGCTGCTGCGCGAGCAGCTTTCGCTTCGCCTCGATCTCCTCGGGCAGCGCCTTGGGCTCCGAGACGTAGTAGTACTTGTCGTCTTCCTTGAAAAACTCGATCGCGCTCTGCGGACCGAGGATGGGCAGCCGCACGTGCCGATCGTCGATCTTCACGTAGTCCGCCTTGGGCAGCCTGCGGATCACGTTTGTCTCGGTCTCCTCGATGACCGTCGGGTCGAGGCGGGACCGGATCCCGGGCGTCGGCGTCGGGGCCGGGCCGGGCGCGGCCGGCGGCGGCGCCGTCGGCTTGCCGGCGGATGTCGAGCACGCCGCCGCGGCGAGCAGGAGAAGAATGGGAATCCGTTTCACGAAACCTCCTCGAAGAAAGCTCTAGTCCGAGCGGGAAACCCGGTTCGGAGAGGAATTATTCATCGTAGTCCGTCAGATCAAGTCCGCAAAGTGCGGGCGGGCCCGCGCGAACAGGGCCGCGCCGGCGGCGGCCACGAGCAGGCTGAAGGCGCCGAGGTACGCGATCGAAGCCGGTTCCGGGGCCGCGTGGAGCGAGAAGGCTCTCCGGTAGAGGTCGACCAGATGCGTCACGGGATTGGCTTCGAGGATCGGAAGAAGGCGCGCGGGCACGAGCGAGGTCGGGTAGACGATCGGCGTCGCGTAGAAGCCGACGGTCAGCACGATGCCGATCGCGTGCATGGTGTCGCGCAGAAACGCCGTCAGCGTCGCGGCGATGCAGCCGATTCCGAACGTCAGCAGGATCTGGAAGCACAACGCCGGCACGACGAGCAGGATCCACGGCCACAGCAGGTGGCCGAGCAGCGCGACGTAGACGCCGTAGACGAAGAAAGCGATGACCTCGTTGACCACGGCGGCGAGGACGACCGAGAGCACGAGCGTCTCGAGCGGGAAAACGGTCTTCTTGACCATCGCGGAGTTGTCGAGGAGGCAGGACGCCGAACGCGCGATCCCTTCCGAGATGGCCATCCACGGCAGCAGGCCCGCCATCAGGAACTCCGGGAAGCTCGCATACCCCGGACCTGCCGGCACGCGGAGCACCAGCGAGAAGACCGCCGTGTAGAGCACCATCCAGAGCACCGGGTGGGCAAATGCCCAGAGCAGGCCGAGGCCGGACCCAGCGTACCGGGACCGGACGTCCCGAACGACCATCTCTTTCAGCAGGAAGACTTTGGAGGCCATCGCCACGTTGTTTTTCGCCATATTTCGAAGCCGCCCGATTATATGGGCCGGACCTATGTTTTAATAGCATTTCCGTAAACAGCCATGTCCTCCCATTCACCCCGCAAAGTCGCCCTCGTCGGCTCGCGCATCCGCGAGCTGCGCAAGGGCAGGCATCTCACGCAGACCGAGCTGTCCGAGAAAATCGGAGTCGCGCAGTCCGACCTTTCGCGCATGGAGCAGGGCGAGTACAAGGTCGGCCTCGACACGCTCTTCAAGATCCTCCAGGTGTTCGAGCTGAAGATGGGCGAGTTCTTCGGCGAGACCGAATCGCCCGCCGAGCGCGAGGCGCGCGACCTCGCCAGCGAGTTCCAGGCGCTCTCCGACGAGGCGCGCCAGGAGATCCGCGACTTCGTGCGTTTCAAGAAGCTCCAGGAGTCGGGCGACCCGGCGCTCGGTGACGCCGCTCACCCCGACCCGGAAGAAAAGCCTTGAGTTGCCGGGCCCCTCGCCTAGAATGACCGCTTCAGGGCCCTCGGCCACCTTATATGAGCGACCGGCGCAAGCATCTCGAGTTTCTCCGCAAGACCGCGAAGGATGCGATCTGGAGCGGAGACTACGACCGCGCCCTGACCCTCTACGAAGACGGCCTCGCGCTCGCCCGGTCCTGGAAGGACCGCGAGATCGAGGACCTGTTCACGTGCAACCGCGCGACCACTCTGCTCGAGATGGACCGCCAGGACTTCGACCTGTCGGCACTCAAGGAAATCGTCCTGCGCAGCCCGGGCAGCCCGAACGCGGTGCTCGCGACCTACGCCTCGGCGCACGCCCACGAGGTCCGTGGCGAGTACGCGAAAGCCTCGTTCTACGCGCAGGGCGCGCTGCAGAAGAGCCGCGACCTCGGTCTGGACGAGTGGGTGGCCGCGTCGCTCAACCTGCTCGCCAACCTCGAGCTCCACGAGAGCCGATTTACGCAGGCGCGCGCTCTCTTCCAGGAATCCCTCGACCGCTACGAGGCCGACGGCCTCGCGTCCTCCTCCGAGGCCGCGGTCGTCGCGGACAACCTCGGCTACTGCCACATCGCTCTCGACGCCGTGCCGGTCGGGCTGCCGCTCGTGCAGCGCTCGCTGACGCTGCTCGAGGGGCTCGGCTCGCGGCAGGCCATGGACTATCCGTGCCTCGACCTGTGCTTCGCCTCGCTCAAGCTCGAGCGGCCCGACGAGGCCGAGGGCTGGGGCGTGCGCGCGCTCGAGCTCGGACGGGAGTTCGGCCGCAACGACGTCGTCAAGAACGCGCACTACCTGCTGGCCGAGACGTACAGCGAGATGGGCCGCGAGCACGCGGCCGACGAGCACTATGACGCGCTCTCGAACTATTACCCGAACTTTCCGGCCCTGAAGAACTACCTGCACCAGATCAGCCTGATGGGCATGATCAACCTGAGGGCATGATGCGGTCGAACCGGCTCCTGATGCTCGTCCTGGCCGCGGTCCTGACCGCGCTTCCGGGCGTGTGCGCGGCCGTCGAGGAGCACTCGCTCCTGACCCCGGATGGGACGCTGCACGTCGTGCGCGCGGGCCTCGCGGTCGACCTCGGCGTCCAGGACGCGGGGATCTCGCCGCAGGCGAGCCTGATCGAGTGGGCCTCGCGGGCGCAGGACGGGACCGTTTCGGTGGCAATCCTCCCGGGCACCGTGTCGTACCAGGCCAAGTACGGCCTCGAGCTCGCGTACGACGACCAGACCGCATCGCTGCTGCTGCTCTGGACCGAGGACGTCTCGGCGTTCTCCCAGATCCGGGTCGGCGTGCTGCGCAACGGGACCTGGACGAACTCGTCTCTTCTGCCGAGCGCGGGCGTGTCGCGGGCGCACAACCCGCAGATGCTCGTGACGCACCGCAACGCCACGTACCTCGACGCACAGAACAACCTGGTCGTCAAGACGAGCTCGATCCTTTCGGTCGTGTGGTTCGAGGAAGCCGCCTACGCCCAGGCGCGCTACGCGACCCTCTTCCTCGACGAGACGAGCTTCGACCCGACGGCGCTCGCGATCTACGACCTCCCGGCAGTGGCCGGCACGGCCGGCGACACGCCGACGCAGGACATCCCGGCCGCCGCCTACTATCCGACCCTCCAGGCCGACGGCCTCTCCGGCGGATTGCTCGCGAGCTACGCCGACCTGCATGCCGACAGGCAGCGCGTGATCCACATCGACTTCCCGCAGGACTGGGGCCGTCCGTCCGATCCCAACGACACCAACTGGAAGCGCCGCCACATCCCGATCGTGGGCGTCGCGGTCGAGGGGCCCATCGCGCGGATGACGCCGACCCTGGCGAACCTGTCCGGCGGCGTGCGCACGACGATCGGCACCGGCTATCGCCCGACCCTCACCTGGCGCGACGGCGACTCGGTGAAGTTCTCGCGCCTGGACGGCGCCGACTGGGCTCCCGTGCGCTCGATCGCGATCGACGACACGATGAGCTACGACCGCGCGCTCGCGCTCGTCACCAGCATGGGCGAGCGGAACTAGCTCCGGTCCCGCGCTCCGCACTCGCCGCCCTCCGCGCCAAACAAAGCACTCCCCCGCGGCGGCTCTGCCGATAAGATCCTCCATCTTCGGAGGAACGCATGGCCCTTCTCGCAGTCGGCGACAAAGCCCCCGCCTTCCGGTCGACGGACCAGGACGGCAAGCCCGTCTCGCTCTCGGACTTCAAGGGTCAGAAGCTCGTCGTCTACTTCTACCCGAAGGACGACACGCCCGGATGCACGAAAGAGGCATGTTCGATCCGCGACGGCTGGTCGCAGTTTCGCCGGAAGAAGGTCGCCGTTCTCGGCGTCTCCGTCGACGACGAGAAGTCGCACCGCAAGTTCATCGACAAGTTCTCGCTGCCGTTCCGGCTCGTCGCCGACACCGACAAGGCGATCGTCAAGGCCTACGGCGTGTGGGGCGAGAAGAGCATGTACGGCCGCAAGTACATGGGCACGAATCGCGTCACGTACCTGATCGACGAGAAGGGCAAGGTCGCGGCGGTCTGGCCGAAGGTGAAGCCCGAGGGGCACGCGGAAGAGATCCTGGGAGCGTTGTAGGGGGGGCCCTCGCGGCCGGCCGCGGGCGGGGACCAGCCCCGCCCCCACGGCCCGGGAATCACAGGCCCTTCGGCAGCTCCGCCCGCACGTCCCCTTCGTACAGCGAGTCGAGCAGCGTCGCCGCGTCCGTGCCCGCGGGCGTGACCGCCTTCGGAACCATGACCCTCACCGTGTAGATGTGATCTCCGGAGTCGCCGGTCCGCGGGTCCTTGACGCCCTGGCCGCGCAGACGAAATTTCTGGCGCCCCTGCGTTCCCGGAGGAACCTTCGCGCGAACCGGGCCGTGGATCGTCGGCACCTCGATCTCGGCGCCCGCGTACGCTTCCTTCACGGTGATCGGCACGACGCCGTGGATGTCGTTGCCCTGCCTCTCGAAGTAGGTGTGCGGCGTCACGCGCACGGTGATGTAGAGATCGCCGGGCGCGCCGCCCCGGCCGCCCGCGCCGCCCTTGCCCGGAAGGCGGATGACTCCGCCGTTCTCGGTCCCCTCGGGGATCCGCACGCGCAGGCGCTCGGACTCCGCCACCACGCCCTCGCCCCGGCAGGTCGGACAGACGCCCTTGCCCGCGCGGCCGCTGCCGCCGCATGTCGGGCACTGCTTCTCGCGGCGCAGGGCGAGCGAAGCCATGCCTCCGAGCACCGCGTCGCGAAAGGGCACCTCGATCTGGGCCCGCGTGTCCTCGCCGGCCTGCGGCCCGCCCGGGGAACGGCGGCCGCCCCCGAAGAGGTTGCCGAACAGGTCGCCGAGATCACCCCCTTCGAAGTGGATGCCCTCGAATCCGGGCCCGCCCCCGAACCCGCCGGCGCCCGGGCCGCCCCGGGCCGCCCGGGGGTCGAAGCCCCCCCCGAAACCGGGCCCCGGCCCGGCGTGGCCGAATCGGTCATAGGCCCTGCGCTTTTCCTCGTCCTTGAGCACCTCGTAGGCCTCCTGGACCTCCTGGAAGCGCTTCTGGGCCGCCTTGTCGCCCGGATTGACGTCCGGATGGAGTTTCCGGGCCAGGCGGCGGTAGGCCTTCTTGATTTCGGCCTCCGAGGCCCCTTTCGAGAGCCCCAGGACCTCGTAATAGTCCCGTTTCGCCGCCATCTAGTGGCGGGCATTATAGCTAGGCCGAAATTAGGCCATTGACACACGAGCGGAGACTAATATTATTAGTCGTATTCTCCTGATTATCTAATCTTATAAGGCAAGGAAAAGAGCGCTGTAGCCAATGAGCATCGACGAAATCGATCTCCGGATCCTCGACATGCTCCAGCGCAACGGGAAACTGTCCCAGGCGCGGATTGCCGGGGCCGTCGGCCTGACGACGCCTTCCGTCAACGAGCGCATCAAGAAAATGGAGCGCCACGGCATGATCCGGGGCTTTGTCGCTCTTCTCGACCACGAAAAGATGGGCCTGCCCCTGACGGCCTACGTGGACGTCGCTCTCGAGCACCCCCGCTTCGAGAAGGGGTTCGTCGACGACCTCGAGAAGCTCCTGAGCGTCCAGGAGTGCCACTACCTCGCCGGCGAGTTCGGCTACCGGATCAAGGTCAAGGCGGCCGACACGGCCTCGCTCGCCGATTTCCTCCAGCGGCGCATCCTCGGGATCAAGGGCGTGACGCGCATCCAGGCGCAGGTTTCGCTGTCCTCGAAGAAGGAGTCGACGCTGCTGCCCCTGATCGCCGACAAGTCGGAGAGCAAGGAACCGAAGTAGCCCGGATCCTCGCGACTGCCCGGCCGGCTCAGAACCGCGCGACCACTCCCGCATCCGCATTCAGGAAGTGCCGGTGGATGTCCGCCAGCACGTCGTGGTACGTGAAGCGCAGGACGATGGCGAAGGTCTTGGTGACGCGGAACTCTCCATCCACTCCGGCGTTCCAGCCGAACACCTTCTGGTCCGTGTCCTGGGACGCGGCGAATTCGGGAGCCACCGGCTGAGGTTTGACCGAGTAGCCGCCGATGCCGCCGAAGATGCCTCCGGTGTAGAAGCCCTCCCAGTAGACGTAGGACACGTCGGCCGTCAGGTAGTTGATCCGCTCCTTGTAGCCCGGCATCGTTTGCGGGCCGGAGGGCGTCGTCACGGTCTGCCCCGCGAGCGCCTGCGTCGTCCACATCGAGCCGTACGTCATCCGCAGCAGCGTCGTCTTCTCCATCCGGTAGTCGACCCACAGCGTGTACTCGCTCGGCTTGAAGCCGTCGAGGTCGAGCGAGTGGTCGACGTTGTTCACGGATCCATACGTTGCGCCGACGCCCAATGCCTGGGGCAGGGCGGGCGCGGCGAGCGCGACGCCGAACATGGCGAACAGCAGCGATCTCCTCCAGGTCAGCAACGGCACCTCCGCGAAGACGGTTTCGAGTCTCGAGTTCCCGGGGTCGGCGATCACTCTACTAGGATCGGGGCCGGGACGAAGCGGATACAATTCCGCCGCTCCCCCGGTTTACGGAGGCCGACACGGAAACGCTTCGGGGCAAAACGGTGACGGGTCTGGCGCGGGCCGCGGTGCGATTCTTCCTGCCGTCGGTCTGCCTGTCCTGCCGCGAGGGGCCGGCCGAGGAGCTCTTCCGGGGAGGCGTCTGCGCGGACTGCTGGAGCGCGCTGCCCGTCCCGGAGGCGGCCCGGTGCAGCCGCTGCGACGAGGCCCTGCCCGGCTCCCCGCGCGCGGCGGCGTGCGCGCGCTGCCTGCTCGATCCGCCCGATTTCGAGCGCCTGCGCGCGGCCGCGGCCTACCGCGGCTCGGCGCGCCGGATCCTGCTCGCGTTCAAGTTCCGGGGGGCCGACTACCTCGGCGCCCGCCTCGCCGCGGTGACCGCGGAGCGCCTCGGCCGCCCGGACGTGGACGAGGTGACCGCGGTGCCATCCACGCCGCGGGCCCGCCGCGCGCGCGGATACCACCCGGCCGAGGTCCTCGCCGCCGCCCTCGCGCGCCGGCTCGACCTGCCCTTTGCCGCCGGACGGCTCGTCAAGACGCGCGAGACCGAGATCCAGAGCCGCCTGCCCGCCGCGGCGCGGTCCGGCAACGTGCGCGGCGCCTTCCACGTCCGCGGAACTCCCGGGCGGCGCATCCTGCTCGTGGACGACGTCGCCACGTCCGGCTCGACCGCGCGCGAATGCGCCCGGCGGCTGGCGCGCGCGGGAGCGAACGCCGTCACGGTCTGGTGCTTCGCCCGCGCGTCGCGCACGGACCTCCATCCGACCGATCGGGAGGACGCGTGAATCCTCTGAACCGGCTCGTCGTCAAGACCCTGCCGCTCGTCCCCAGGGCCGTCGTGCGCCGGATCGCCTCTCGCTACGTCGCGGGCGAGACCCTCGAGGAGGCGCTCGTGCTCGTGCGCAGCCTGAACGGCGAGGGCTGCATGGCGACGCTCGACGTGCTCGGCGAGGACGTCACGCGCGAGGACGAGACGGAGGCGGCGGTCGTCGCATACGAGCAGGCGCTCGCGAACATCGCGGCGCGCGGCCTCGAGAGCAACATCTCGGTCAAGCTGTCCGCGCTCGGACTCAAGCTCGATCCCGCGCACTGCCGCAGGCAGTTCGGCCGCATCGTGGCGGCCGCGAGGAAGCACGGCATCTTCGTGCGCATCGACATGGAGGACTCGCCGGTCACCGAGGAGACGATCCGCATTTTCTTCGAGACCCGCCAGACGTACGAGAAGGTCGGCATCGTGCTCCAGGCGTACCTGCGCCGCAGCGCGGAGGACGCGCGCCGCATCGCGGCCGTCGGCGGCAACGTGCGCGTGTGCAAGGGCATCTACGTCGAGCCGCCGTCGATCGCCTTCCAGGACCGGGAGGAGATCCGCCGGAGCTTCGTGGCGCTCGTCGACCAGCTGCTGTCCGCGGGCTCCTACGTCGGCATCGCGACGCACGACCCCCTGCTCGTCGAGCGCACGCTCGCCGTGATCGGCCGGCTGCGCCTTTCGAAAGAGGCCTACGAGTTCCAGATGCTGCTCGGCGTGGCCGGGACCCTGCGCCGGCGCCTCGTCACCGACGGCCGGCGCCTGCGCGTCTACGTGCCCTACGGCGATGCCTGGTATGCCTATTCGGTGCGGCGGCTCAAGGAAAACCCGTCGATTGCCGGCCACGTCGTGAAAGGGTTTTTCCTGGGTGACTGACCCCTTCCGGGGACGGTCCCTGGAATCAGCCCTTTCGTCCCGGAAGGTGGTATTTGACTGCCGGGAAATCTATACTCCCGAATTGGACCCTCGGGCCCGGAATATGAGACGGCACCGCATCGCTCTTCCGCTTTCGGTCCTGTTGCTCGCGCTGGCAGCAGGGCCGGCGCTCGCCGGTCCTCCGGCCCCTCCGATCTCCGGTGTCGTGCGTCACCTCGAGGCGCCCGTCTCCGGGGTGCTCGTCATCGTCCTGAACCTCGGCGACAACTCGCTCGCCCGCGTCCGCACGGCGACCGACGGCACCTTCGTGCTCTCGTCGGCGCCGGCCGGCGTGTACGAGCTCGTCGCGTACAAGCGCGGCTTCGAGCCGGCGCTGCAGCGGCTGTGGCACCAGGCCGGGGGCGAGCAGGTGTCGGCCGTATCGATCAAGCTGACCAGGAAGGGCGGCGAGACGGCGGTCGAGCCCGTCCCGACGACCATCTGGGATCTGCGCGACCGCCTCCCGACCGACGTGCTGCGCGAGCTCGCCGTCGAAGAGGTCGCCGACAAGAACACGCCGCCCGCCGAGAAGCTGCGCCTCTCGCGGCTGCTCGCGGGCGAGCTGAAGACGATGACCGAGGCGCCACAGGGCTCCACGGCCGCGCTCTCGCGCGCCGCGGTCGGCCTGCATGGCGGCCTGCCGAACGGCTGGCAGTACGGCATCACCGGCGACTACGCGAAGCTCGGCAACTCCGACACGCCCGGCGAGATCACGACCGGCGACGCCGCCGGCCTCGCCCTCGAGGTCAACCCTACGACCGACGAGCACGTCGTGCTTTCCACGCGGCGCAACACCCTCTCGTTCAACGACGGGCCCGCGAGCCTCCAGACGCACGCGGTGAGCTGGAGCCAGGGCGCCGAGCAGGGCCGCGTCGAATCCGTCGCCGCCCGCTACGTCGAGGAGACCAACCTCTACCGCGCGACCGCGCTCGGCACCACGATCTTCCCGCTCGCCTCGCGCACGTGGGAAGTCAACGGCAACTACAGCCGCCCGTCCACGCTCGACATGCCGGGTGTCGCCGTGGCGATGGCCTACCGGCACACGGATGCGAGCGTCGGCCCGTCGGGCGTGGGAGCGGACGGCGTGTTCGTCCAGTCGGCGCCGGATGCGGACCTCGCCGCGTCGACCGCCTTCCGCGTCTCCGACGCGCTCGAGATGGAAGCCGGCGTGGTGGCGCGCTACATCGGCAGCGCCTCGGCGGGATACGGCATCGCCCCGGTCGCGACGGTCCGGTACACGATCGGCGGCACCACGATCTACGCGCGCGGGCTCTACCGCGCGCTCGGCTCCACCACGGATGCGACGGCCGTCATGCCCCGCGTGACCTCGATCGAGGAGAGCCGCGACCCCGCGGCCACGCGCTCGTTCGCGGTCGGCCTGCAGCGAAACGTCGGCCGCGATTCCTCGATCCAGTTCGAGGCGTCCGAGCAGCGAATGGGCGAGCTCGTGCGCGCCTTCTTCGAGGGCGACTTCCTCACGGACTTCGACAGCGTCTACCTGCTCGACGGCAACGACGTGCGCCAGTACAAGGCCGCGATCCAGCAGCGCCTCTCCAACACCCTCTCGGGCAACGTCACCGTGCGCTACGGCTCGATCGACGGCGACGTGAATGCCGCGAGCCAGACAGGCTACGGGATCGAGAGCAACAAGGGCCGATTCTGGTCCGCGCGCGCCGCGGTCGAAGTGCTTCCGACGAAGACCGGGATCGCCATCATCTTCCGGGGCATCCGTCAGGATCTCCGGACTCCCGTGGCGACCCTCGCCAACGACTCGGACAAGCTCGCGCTCTCGGTGGCGCAGAACCTCTCCATCATCGGCCTGGCTCCGTTCGGCGCCGACTGGAAGCTGCTCGTGGCGATCGAGAACGCCCGGGGCACGGGCCTCTCCGAGAACAAGGACGTCAATGCCAGCACCAACCGCATCCTCGGCGGCGTGGCCGTGGCGTTCTAGTCCTCGCCCCAAGTCCTCTGACCCCGGCACACCGCCCGAGCAGAGCTTTTCCTCAATCCAATTCTTTTTTGGACTATATTCAGATTCTTGAATTTCAATCCCAGGCCGCTGCGTAGCGACTTCTCAAATCCTTGTTTCTAAATGATTTAGACCCTGCCGATCGAATCTCGGATGTGGCATTCGGATTGCTGAATCAACGTCGGTGAACCACGTGGCAAAAAGACTGGTGATCGTGGCGCTCGTCGTGCTGACCCTGGGCACGGTCGCGCTCGGATTCGTCTCGTTTGCCCGCAAGATCGACACGTTCTCGGCCGCCGGCTTCACGTCGGACCGCGACGGCGGCGCCCTGGCGCTGCGCTCGGTCGAGCCCAACGGTGCGGCGGCGCGCGCCGGACTGACCGCGGGTGACCGGATCATCCTCGCCGACGGGCAGACCGCCGGCTCGCTCGCCCGCCCCGAGAAGCAGCTGGCGCGCAAGCCGTTTCCGCACGCGCTCGTCGTCCTCTCGCCGGCGGGCGAGGTCCGGGGCGTGTCGCTCGGCGAGCCCTCGGTGCGCTTCGACGCGACGTACCTCTTCCTCGCCTTCGTCGGGATCCTCTACCTGATCATCGGCCTCTTCACGATCGCGCGCGAACGCACCGGGGCCGCCCTCGTGTTCTGGGCGCTGTGCCTCTGCTCGTTCGGGATCTACGTCCTGACGCCGGCCGGGGCGCACGACACCACGTGGCGCGTCTCGTGGCTGGCGGAAGATTTCTTCCGCGCGTTCCTGCCCGCGCTGATGCTGCACTTCTTCCTGCTCTTCCCGCGCCCCGTCCGCGTGCGCCGCGTCCTGCCGCTGCTCTACGTGCCGGCCGCCGTCTACATCGGCGCGGAGCTGGCCGTGCTCTCGGCGCGCCCCTCCCCCGGCGCGGCGGCGTTCCTGGAGGCCTGCGAGCGGCTGTGGTTCGTCTACTTCGTCGTGTACGTCTCGGCCGTCCTCGCCCGGCTGGTCGACCTCCTGCGCCGCCACCGCGAGGACGCGGAAGCGGAGAAGCAGGTCCGCTGGATCGCCCTCGGCGTGATCGTGGGCCTCGCGCCCTTCCTGATCCTCTCGGCGCTGCCGCGGGCCTTCGGCCTCGAGTCGCCGCTCCTGTCGAGCCTCGCCGTGGTGCCGCTCGTGCTGATCCCGCTCGCCTTCTCCTACGCGATCCTGAAGTGGCGCCTCTGGGACGTCGAGATCTTCGTGCGCGAGGCCATCGGGACGACCGGCGCGGTGCTGCTCGGCGGCATGACCTTCGTGCTGCTCAATTCGCTCCTCGACCGCACGCTCGAAGGCATGGCAGCCGCCGGAAAGAACGTCATCGCGTTCTCCTCGGGCATCGTGCTCGCGTCGCTGCTGGTCCCCGTCAAGAAGCGCATCACCGACGTGCTCGAGCGCATCCAGTACCACGACACCCACCGGGCGCGCCGGGCGCTGCTCGACATCGCGCGCGACTTCGCGACGCCGCGGCCGCGGGAAGAGGTCGTGCAGGCCATCGTCCGCCGCGTCGAGGAGGCGCTTCGCGTGGTGCCGTGCTCGCTGTTCTTTTTCGAAGGCGAGGGGCACGACCCCGACGCCGCCGCCCTGGCGAAGCTGCTCGCAAAGGATGACCGGCTGCGCCTGCGCGGGACCGCCTTCGGCGCGACGCCGCCGGCCGCCCTGCTGCGCCTGCACGCGCTCGGCTACCGCGCGTTCTTTGCCATGCGCTGCGGCGGCGCGCTCGTCGGCGCGCTGGGCGTCGGCTACAAGGACGGCCGCGTTCCGCTGTCGACCGAGGACGAGTCACTGCTGACCGCCGTGCTGGCGCAGGCGAGCCTCGCCTACGAGAACGCGCGGCTGTACGGAGCGCTCGCCGAGCGGCTGGCCGAGATCCGCACGCTGCAGGAGTACCAGGAGAGCGTCATCCGGTCCTCGTCCTCGGGCATCGTCGTGCTCGACGCGGAGGGCCGCATCCACTCCTCGAACCCGGCCTTCGCACAGCTGGTCGGCCGGGCGGAGGCGGCGCTCAAGGGCCTGCGCTTCGAGGAAGTGCTGCCCGGACGTGGATCTCGCCGCGCCGACGCCCGGAGGCGGCCGAGCGCCGCTTCGAGGCCCGGCTGTCGGTTCCGGGAGGCGAGGAGCGCGACCTGCAGCTCTCGGTCTCGGCCTTCACCGGGTCGCCGGACCGCCGCGTCGTCCTCGTCGAGGACATGACCGACCGCATCCGCGCCGAACGGGCGCTGGCCGAGCGCGAGCGGCTGGCCTCGCTCGGCGTGCTCGCGGCCGGCGTCGCCCACGAGGTCAACACGCCGATCGCCGGCCTCTCCTCCTACGCCCAGATCCTCCTGTCGGAGACGTCGCCCGGCGACCCGCGGTACTCGATCCTGAAGAAGATGGAGCGCCAGACCTTCCGCGCGGCGCACCTCGTGAACAACCTGCTCGAATTCGCGCGGCCGCGGGCGCGCACGCCGCTGAAGACCGACCTGCGGGGCGTCCTCGTGAACGCCGCGGAGTCCGTCGAGACCGCGTTCGCCGAACGGCGGCTCGAGCTCGAAGCCGACCCCGACGGGCCGCCGGCCCTGGTGATCGGCGACCCGCGCGACCTCGAGCAGGTGTTCGTGAACCTGCTCACCAACGCGCGCGACGCCTCGCCCGAGGGCGGCGTCGTGACGTGCCAGCTCGAGCGCTCGGGCGAAAACGTCCGCGTGACGATCGCCGACCGCGGGACCGGCCTCTCGGCCTCGGTCGCCGAGCGCGTGTTCCAGCCCTTCTACACGACGAAGAAGTCCGGCGGCACGGGGCTCGGCCTCGCGATCTCGCGCGACATCGTGCGGCGCCATGGCGGCACCATCGCGCTCGTCGCGCGCGCGAGGGCGGAGGCGCGGAGGCCCGCGTCGAGCTGCCCCTCGTGCCGCCGGGGTCTCCCTCGTGAGGGTCCTCGTCGTCGACGACGAGGAGGTCATCCGCGACGTCCTCGGCACCCTGCTCGACGCGGGAAGGCTACGACGTCACCGCGGCGGCGTCGGCCGGCGAAGCGGTGGCGCTGTTCGAGGCGGAGCCCTACGACGTGGTCCTTCTCGACCTGATGCTGCCCGACCGCCCCGGCCTCGACGTGCTGCGCGACATCCTGCAACGCGACCCCGACGCGGTCGTCGTGATCGTGACCGCCTACTCCTCGATCGAGGGCGCGATCGAGGCCATGCGCCTCGGGGCCTTCCACTACATCCCCAAGCCCTTCCAGAACGAGGAAGTGCTGCTGACGCTCCGCAAGGGATCCGAGGCGCGCCGCCTGACCGAGGAGAACCGGCGCCTGCGTGAGGAGCTCTCCCTGCGCTTCGGCCTCGGACGCATCGTCGGCAAGTCGGGCGGGATGCGCAAGGTGTTCGAGCTCGTCCGCCTGGCCGGGCCATCCCGCTCGACGATCCTCGTCGAGGGCGAGAGCGGCACGGGCAAGGAGCTCGTCGCCCGCGCGATCCACACGCACTCGCCGCGCTCGGGCGCGCCCTTCATCACCGTCAACTCCGGCTCGATGCCGGCCGACCTGCTCGAGTCCAACCTCTTCGGCCACGTCAAGGGCTCGTTCACCGGGGCGATCGCGAACAAGAAGGGCCTCTTCGAGGCGGCCGACGGGGGCTCGATCTTCTTCGACGAGATCGGCACCGTCACGATGGAGACGCAGGCGAAGCTCCTGCGCGTCATCCAGGAGAAAGAGTTCATGCGGGTGGGCTCGGTCGAGACCCAGAAGGTCGACGTGCGCATCATCGCCGCCACCAACGTGGACCTGAAGAAGATGGTCGCCGAGGGCCGGTTTCGCGACGACCTCTACTACCGGCTCTGCGTCATCACGATCTCGATCCCGCCGCTGCGCGAGCGGCGCGAGGACATCCCGCTGCTCGCCGAGCACTTCATGCGCCTCTACGCCTCGGAGAACGAGAAGCCCATCGCCGGCATCGGCCCGGAGGCGTACCGCGCGCTGCTCGACCACGACTGGCCCGGCAACGTGCGCGAGCTCGAGAACGCGCTCGAGCGCGCCGTCGTGCTGTGTCCGCGCGGCGGACAGATCGGCCTCGACCTGCTGCCGGAGACCGTGCTCCAGCCCGACCGCGGCGAGCTGCCGATCCGACTGCCGGAGAACGGCGCGACGTACAAGCAGCTCGTCGAGGACTACGAGCGGCGGCTGATCCGCACGGCGCTGCGCCGCACCGGTGGCGTCCAGAAGCGCGCCGCGGAGCTATTGAAGATCAAGCCGACGACGCTCCACGAGATCATCAAACGGCTCGAAATCCGGGACGAACGTGTGAAAAGCCGCACTCCGCAAGTCGCTTGCGCGCTTCGACGGGGTCAGGTCTTCGTTTTTCGGATTCAGCAACGGTAAGGCTTGATCAGGTCCAGCGCCTGATCGGCAAGCAGGCGATGACCATCGAGATCCTCGAGGCAGCTCGAGACCTGGTAAAAAAAAGTCCACACTTGTTCAAAGGATCAAGTCGGTGACGGGTCGTCCGATGGCGGCCGTTTGCCGGACCCTCAAGGTGGCGCGCAGCACGGCATACCTGCGCACTCGGCCCAGGGTGGGCAACTTCTATCGGCGTGCCGAAGACACCGAGGTCGTCTACGAGATCCTTGCGGTGACTCGGCAGCGAGCCAGCTACGGAGTTCGGCGTACTTGCGCGATGGTCAACCGGGTCAGACGCGAGAGAGGCCAGAAGCCCTATAACCGCAAGCGGATCCGGCGTGTCATGCGGATGACGGGGCTGACGTTGCCGGGCAAGCTGCGGCGCAGGATGGGGCGTCCTCACACGGGCAAAGTCTCGATGCCAGCTTCCAACCAACGCTGGTGCTCGGACGGCTTCAACATCCCGTGCTGGAACGGAGACACGGTCCGAGTCGCCTTCGCCCTGGACTGCCACGACCGGGAGGCGATCGATCATGTTGCCCAGCCTCGTGATCTCAACGGCCATGACATCCGGCTCTTGCTCGACCGTGCTCTCTGGTCCCGGTTCGGTGAGCGCACGCTCAAGGCCCCCATTGAGATCCAGTGGCTCTCCGACAACGGCGGCCCCTATGTCTCCACCGAGACCGTTCTCTACGCTGAGACGCTCGGCTTCAAGCCCATCCGTTGGAATCCGAAAAATCGAACACCTGACCCCGATTGCCGCTTAAGACGGCAATCGGCGAACCATCACGAGGGTCCGGTCGTCCGCGTACGGCTCGCCCTTCACATACTCCTCGAGCGCCTCGTAGAGCGCCGACTCGATGTCGGCCGTGGCGCGGCCGGTCTGGGCGCCGATGAACTCCTTGAGGCGCGGCATGCCGAACTCGTTGCCCTCGGCGTCGTTGGCCTCGGTCACGCCGTCGGTGTAGAGGCACAGCAGGTCCTGGGACTGGAGCGTGAGCTTCGACGACCCGTACGGCTTGCCGGGAAACAGGGCGAGCGGCAGGCCGTGCGAGCCGAGCTCCTCGATCGTGCCGTTGGCGCGCAGGAGCAGGCCGGGGTTGTGGCCGGCGTTGGTGTACTCGACCTCGCCGGTCTTGGGGTCCAGGATCAGCAGGAAGAACGTGATGAAGCGGTCCGGGCCGGTGCGCCGCGAGATGGCCTCGGAGAGGCGCCCCGTCATCTCCGCGACGGGCACGCCCTCGTCCGCCCACGCATGGAACGAGGCCTGGAGCGACGCCATGAGCAGCGCCGGTCCGACGCCCTTGCCGCAGACGTCGGCGATCGTCGCGTAGATCTTGCCGTCCGGGCGCGGGCGGAAGTCGAAGTAGTCGCCCGAGACCTGGCGGGACGCGACGTTCGAGCCGTGGAGCTCGTAGCCCGGCAGCGGCGGCGGGTCCTCGGGGAGCAGGCGCTGCTGGATCTCGCGCGCGAGCGCGAATTCGCGGTCCATCTGCCGCTTCTCGGCGTTCTCTTCCATGAGGCGCGCGTTCTGGATCTTGGCCGCGGCCACGTTGGCGAGCGACGTCAGCAGGCGCAGGTCGGATTCCTCGAAGGAGCGGTGCCCGACGCGGCAGTCGACGTAGATCAGTCCGACGACGTCGCCGTTGTTCTCGAGCGGCGCCGCGAGCACCGACTTGATGCCGGAGAGGCGGATCGAGTCGGCCAGCGACACGCCCGCGCCCGCGGAGGTGTCCATGAGGAGCAGGCCGTTGCGCTTCTCGACGACGGCCGCGACGAGCGTCTTGGAGAGCCGGATGTCCTCGGCCGAAATCCCCTCCGCAACGCGCACGACCGCGGGAGCGAGCTCGCCGGTGACCTTGGACTTCAGCAGCACGAGGCCGCGGTCGGGCTTGAGCGTCTCGAAGACCTTGTCCATGAGGAATCCGAGCAGCTCGTCCACCGAGATGTCGCGCAGCAGCTCGACCGTCAGCTCGTTGACGACGCGCAGGGACTCGATGAGCTTGCCGAGCTGCTCGGCCGGAAGCCTCGGGTCCGTCTCGGTCGGCGTGCGCGCGCAGCAACTCCGCCGAGGCCTTCAGGATCGTGTTGTCGAGCGGGTCTTCGCCGCCGCCCTCGATGCGCACGCGGGTCGTGGATTCGGACTCGACCTTGAGCGTCACGCCGCCGATCGTGATCCGGTCGCCGGGCTTCAGGACCTGGACGGTCGTCAGCCGCTCGCCGTTCAGAAACGTGCCGTTGCGCGAGCCGAGATCCTCGACCGTCATCCCGCCCTCGTCCGAGCGCACGATGCGCGAGTGCTGGCGCGAGAGCATCTTGTCCGAGATCGGCAGGTCGTTCATGGAGGAGCGGCCGATGGTCGTCACCGGACGGTCCAGGGAGACCTTCCGCGCGGCCATGCCGGGGGCGGTGACGTAAAGGTAAAACACGATCGGCCTTAGGGCTGGAGATTCTAACCCGCCTGCTGCCCGGAAGGCCCGGAACCGCCCGAAAAGCGGCCCCCGGAGGCGGGGGCTTGCGCCCGGGCCCCGGAGTCCGTAGAATCCGCCGTCCCATGAAACCGAACACCCACCCCGAGCTATCACGAGGTCCTGGTCCACTGCGCCTGCGGCGAGACCTGGACGACCCGCTCCACGAAGAAGGAGCTGCGCATCGAGATCTGCAGCAAGTGCCACCCGTTCTTCACGGGAAAGCAGAAGCTGATGGACTCCGCCGGCCGCGTCGAGCGGTTCCGGAAGCGCTACGAGAAGAAGGCCGCCGGCACCTCGGCCTAGGCGCAAATGCGCCCCCCCACTTCCGTTCCCTACCCCTCCGCCGCCCTCTAGCGGCCGAACGCCCAACGTCCGTCTGGCCGACAGCGGGGAGCTGGCGGCCGAGAGCTGCACCATGTTCGAAAAGCTGAAAGACATCCGCCGCAAGTACGAGGAGGTCCGGGCGCGCCTGGCCGATCCGGAGTTCGTCCAGGACCACCGCGCCGTGCGCGACGCCCAGAAGACGCTGACCGAGTTCGAGCCCATCGTCGCCAAGATCCACGAGTACCAGCAGGTCCAGAAGGAGCTCGACGGCGCCCGGGAGCTGCCGAGTCCCTCTCCGCCCGGCGACGAGCTCTACCAGATGGCCGCCGCCGAGCGCACGTCGTTGAACGAGCGCCTGGCCGCCCTCGAGCAGGAGCTGAAGGTCCTGCTGCTGCCCCGGGACCCCAACGACTCGCGCAACGTGTTCCTCGAGATCCGGGCCGGCACCGGCGGCGACGAGGCCGCGCTCTTTGCCGGCGAGCTCTTCCGCATGTACCAGCGCTACGCCGAACGCGTGCGCTGGAAGGTCGAGATCGTGGACCGGGACGACACGGGCATCGGCGGGATCAAGACGATCACGGCGCTGATCGAGGGCGACGCGGCCTACTCGCGCCTGAAGTACGAGGGCGGCACGCACCGCGTCCAGCGCGTGCCGGCGACCGAGTCCGCCGGCCGCATCCACACGTCGGCGGCGACCGTGGCCGTCCTGCCCGAGGCCGAGGACGTGGACGTCACGGTCGCTCGAGAAGGACATCCGCGTCGACCGCTTCTGCGCCTCGGGCCCGGGAGGACAGGGCGTCAACACCACGTACTCGGCGGTGCGCCTGACGCACCTGCCGACCGGTATCGTCGTCCAGTGCCAGGACGAGCGCAGCCAGATCAAGAACAAGGCGAAGGCCATGCGGGTCCTGAAGGCGCGCATCCTCGAGATCGAGCAGGAGAAGCAGGAAGGGGCGATCGCGGCCGAGCGCAAGAAGATGGTCGGCTCGGGCGACCGCTCCGAGAAGATCCGCACCTACAACTTCCCGCAGTCGCGCATCACCGACCACCGCATCGGCTTCACCACCCACCGCCTCCAGGACGTCCTCGACGGCAACCTCGACGAGCTCGTCGAGCCCGTTTCGCAGCACTTCCAGGCGGAGAGGTTGAAGGAAGAGCTGGCGAAGGCGTGAGACGCCGGGGATCGTCTGCCGGATGACCACCGGGGAGCTCCTCAAAGACGCGGCCGATCGGGCGGCGGCAGCCAGATCCGATGCGACCAACTGGGACGCGCGTCTGCTGCTGGCCCACGCCATGGGAGGGATGTCGCCGCTGGCCCTCGACCCGCGGCAGACGCTCGATCCCGGCATCGTGGTCCGCTTCTCGGGGCTCTGGGACCGGCGCACCACCGGCGTTCCCGTTCAGCACCTGATCGGCGAATGGGACTTCTACGGGCGGCCGTTCCGGGTGGACGGGCGCGCGCTCGTGCCGCGGCCGGAGACCGAGATCCTCCTCGAACAGGCCCTGAAGGAGGCGCCCGACGCCCGGCGCGTCCTCGACGCCGGAACCGGAAGCGGCATCATCGGAATCACGTACCTGCTCGAGAGGCCCCAGGCGCGCGCCGTGGCGCTCGACATCTCGGTCGACGCGCTCGTGCTCGCAAGGGAAAACGCCGCGCGCCACGGGGTGCTCGACCGCTTCTCGCTCGTCGCCTCGGACTGGCTCTCGGCGCTCTCGGCCTCGCCCTTCGACGTGATCCTCTCGAACCCGCCCTACCTGGCAGTCGGCGAGTCGCCGCACCTGCCGCCGACCGTCCGGGATCACGACCCGCGGCGCGCGCTCTTCGCGGGCGAGGACGGCCTCACCGCGATCCGGCAGCTGCTGGCGACGGCGTCGGCCTTCATGGCGCAGGGCGGACTGCTCGTCTTCGAGATCGGCTTCGGCCAGGGCGAGGCGGTCCGCTCGGAGATCCTGAACCGCCCAGTCTGGCGGTTCCTGAAAATCGAGCCCGACCTCGAGGGCATTCCGCGCATCTGCCTCGCGCGGCTCGAGTCCTCGGCGGAGAGAGTCAGTAGAATCCGCAAGCCGTGGACAAGTTCCTAATCGACGGGCCCGTCCGACTCTCGGGCGAGGTCGCGATCTCCGGGGCGAAGAACGCGGCGCTGCCCTGCCTGGCGGCAGCGCTGCTGACGGACGAGCCGGTCCGGCTGACGAACCTGCCGAACGTCGCGGACATCCGGACGCTCGGCAGGCTCCTCCAGCACATCGGCTCGCGCGTGGAGTCCGAGGGCACGGCCGCGACGATCGAGACCAAGGCGATCGGCTCGGCCGACGCGCCCTACGAGCTGGTCAAGACGATGCGCGCTTCCGTGCTCGTCCTCGGCCCCCTGCTCGCGCGCTCGGGCTCGGTGCGCGTGTCGCTGCCCGGGGGCTGCGCCATCGGCGTGCGGCCGATCAACCTGCACCTCGCCGCCTTCGAGAAGCTCGGCGCGGAGGTCACGCTCGACCACGGCTACGTCGAGGCGAAGGCCGCGCGGCTGACGGGCGCCGAGATCGGGTTCGACACGGTCACGGTGACCGGGACCGAAAACGTCATGCTCGCCGCCGCGCTCGCGCGCGGGACGACGCGGCTCGTCAACGCGGCGCGCGAGCCCGAGGTCGTGGACCTGGCGCGCATGCTGACGGGAATGGGAGCGAAAATCACGGGCGCGGGGACGGAGATCATCGTGATCGAAGGCGTCGAAAAGCTCCACGGCGTCGAGCACGCGGTCATCGCGGACCGCATCGAGGCGGGCACCTATGCGCTGGCCGCGGCGGCGACGCGGGGCGACGTCGCGATCCGCCGCTGCGCGCCCGGACACCTGGCGGCCCTGACGATCCGCATGGCGGCCACGGGTGCGAAGATCGAGGCCTCGGGCGACACGCTGCGCGTGAAGGCCGCGGGCCCCCTCGTCTCGCACGACGTCGCCACGGCGCCCTACCCGGGCTTCCCCACCGACCTGCAGGCGCAGTGGATGGCCCTGGCGGCCGGGATGGACGGCGTCGCCACGATCACCGAGACCATCTTCGAGAACCGGTTCCAGCACGTCGCCGAGCTCGTCCGCATGGGCGCCCGCATCCGCCTCGAGGGGCGCTGGGCGGTCGTCGAGGGGCCCGCGCGCCTGACCGGCGCCCGCGTCATGGCGAGCGACCTGCGCGCCTCCGCCGCCCTCGCCATCGCCGCGCTGACGGCCGAGGGCGAGACGACGATCGACCGCGTTTACCACCTGGACCGCGGATACGCGAAGATGGAGGAGAAGCTGGCCGGGCTGGGCGCGAAGGTGCGGAGGATCCAATGACCGACTGCCTTTTCTGCAAGATCGCAAACGGCGACATCCCCTCGAAAGAGGCCTACTCCGACGAGCGCGTCTACGCCTTCCACGACATCGCGCCGAAGGCGCCGACGCACATCCTCGTCGTTCCGCGCAAACACATCCCGAAGCTCGCCGACGCCGGACCCGGCGACCGGGACCTCGTCGGCGAGGTCGTCGCGCGGGCCGCCGCGATCGCCCGCGACCTCGGCCTCGAGCACTATCGCCTCGTCGCCAACAACGGCGAGGGCGCCGGCCAGACCGTCTTCCACCTGCACTTCCACCTGCTCGGCGGACGCCCGTTGGCCTGGCCCCCCGGATGACATGGGGTCAGGTCTCTCATTGCGTGAGTTTTCTCGGGTCTGGCTGAGAAAAGTGTCACATTGAGAGACCTGACCCCAGGCTAGAAGCTGTCCAGCCACTCCTCGGCCTGGCGGCGCTTGCGGAAGATCTTGAGCGCGGCGAAATGGCCGCGGGCCAGCGACTCGAACATGCGGGCCATCGTCTCGACGGGCTCCCGGTCCGCGAGGATGGCGCAGGCCTCGAAGACGATCTCCTCGACCTGGCCGACGTGCGAAGCCGCGGCCTGGAGCTGGGGCCCTTCGGGCACCGTGGTCATGCCGGAAAAGTCGAGCAGCACGGAGAGGTTGCGCGGCCGGTCGGGATCGCGCTGGAGCGCGTCGAAGTGCGCCCGCACGTCGGGCAGCGTGACGTTGCCGGAGCAGGTCGTATAGACGCGTCCGCGCTGGCGGTCGATGCGGTACGTGATCGGCATGGCGCCCTCCCCGGTTACTGGTTGTCCCGCGGAATCGTCTCGTCCCACGACTTCTCGCGCAGGAGCACACCGTCCTTGCGCAGCTGGCGCTCGAGCTTGTAGTGAAAGCTCGCTGCGTCGCTCGTGACCTCGAGGTGCGCCCTCCAGGACAGCGTGCGGTCCGGAAGCCTGATGGTCGTCTCCGCGTCGCCGGCCGTGCGCGCGCTCTCGGGGTGCGCGTCGGCGACGTCGTAAGTCATTGCCTCGCTCGAGGCCACGCTCCCCCAGGGATACTGCGTCGATGAGGTCCCGCTCCAGTCCCCGTGCGCCGCCTGCCGGATCTCGTCGCGGCAGATCGTCCACTGGCCCGGCCAGGCTCCCCCGGTGGAGTGCACGTCGGCGGCCTCGGTCGAGGGCTCCGGGGCGGCGAAGTCGGGCGCGGGGCGTGCCTCGCGCGGGATCATGGGCAGCACGAGCCGCGATCCGTCGGCCCCGCCGAGCGAAAGCTGGGTCGTCATCGCGTAGGGCGTCGGCCAGATCATCGGCCAGAGCGCGTTGGAGACCGCAAGGCGCACGCGGTGCCCCTTCGGGAAGACCCACGACGTGAAGTGCATCTCCACGTCGAAGGGGTACGTCCTGCCGCGCTCGAGCGGCGACGGGCGCGAGGCGGATTCGCGCTGCGCCCCCGAGAGTCCGGCGCCCGTCACGAGTGTGACCTCCCCGTCGGGCGCGACGTCGGACAGCCGCGCGAACCAGTTTGCGAGCGGCGCGTTCGCGGAGCCGCGCAGCAGGGCCTTCGGGAACCCCAGGATCTCCAGGTCCTCGGACAGCGGCCCCGAGTCGTAGACCAGGCTCCAGGCGTCGGCCGAGCGCTGGTCGGGCGTCAGCTCGCCCCACCAGAAGCCGGCGGCTTCGCCGCTCGAGGGCACGTACGCGAGGGCGTGCGCCGCGCTCTGCGGCGCGGCCGCGGCGGCCAGCGTGCGGTCGGGCATCAGGTGCAGCGTCGTCTCCTTCGACCGCCGGATGGGCCAGCCTTCCTCGTAGCGCCACTCGCCCGGGATCGTCTCGCGGTCGGCGCCGGGCGGGTAGGAATGGCGCACGTAGACGGCCAGGCGCGGCTGTTTCGAGAACCCCGTGTCCTTGCCCTTCAGGAACTGGTCGAAGAATCTCACGGCCTCGCGACGCCACTCGATCGGGGGGCCCGGCCGGCCCGAGTCGGGCCCCGAGTGGTTCCAGGGCCCGAGGATCGCCCAGGCGGGCGCCTTCAACTTCTCGAGCATCCGCGGGATCGAGTCCCGGTAGCCGTCGTACCAGCCGCCGATCATCAGCACCGGCACCTCGATCCGGTCGTAGCGCGCCGGAAACAGCGACACCTGCCAGAACGGCCCGTCGCGCTGCTGCTTCTTGTAGAGGAGCGACCACGGCGCCGCATCGAAACGCTCCGCGAGACTCTTCTCGTCGAGCGGAAAGTCGGGAAAGCGCGTGATCGCCGGCTGGACTTCCATCGAGAGCTCGTACTCGTCGGCGTGGAAGAGCCCGTCGATGAAGTGGATGTCGTCCTGGAACAGGTCCTCGGTCGCCTCTCCGGGCAGGATGGCCTTCAATCCCGGCGGGCGCCGCGCGGCGATCTGGATCGCGTTGAACCCGCCCCAGGACCACCCCCACATCCCGACACTGCCGCTGGACCACTCCTGGCGGGCGAGCCAGGCGATGACCTCGACCCCGTCCAGCTGTTCCCGCTCGGAGTACTCGCGCTCCGGCACCTGGCCCTCGCTGCGGCCCGTGCCGCGCACGTCCACGCGCGCGCCGACGTAGCCGTGCGCGACCATGTACGCGTAGAGCGGGTAGTCGCTGGCGAGCGTGCCGTCGTCCTTGCGGTACGGCAGGTACTCGAAGATGACCGGCAGGCGGCCGGGCTTCGGCGTGTCGGGTCGGTAGAGCGTGCACGCCAGGCGCACGCCGTCCTTCATCGGGATCCAGACCTCTTCGGTCCGCATGCCCGCGCGCGCCGCCGCCGGAATCGCAAGCAGCGCCGAGATCAGGAAGGCGCGCCGCCGACTCAAGGCTTCCCCGCGTCCGGCACGATCGGAAGGACGACGCGCGAGGGGTGCGCCGCGTCGTGGTGGATGTGGATCGTGGCCGTGCGCGTCTTGCCCGAGCGCGCCTCCCACTGCCCCGTCTGCAGATTGCGCGAGAAGTGCGGCATGAAGCTGCCGCACAGGACGACGCGGATGCGGTGGCCCTTCCCGAAGAGGTTGCCCGTGCGCAGGTTGGGATGGCGCAGCGTCACGATCTGGCCGGGCGCGAGCAGCCGCGGCGCGGGTCCGCCGTCCCGGTCGCTCGCCCGCAGCACGTCCGTCCCGGGGCTCGACAGGTTCCAGGCCGTCCCGTCGGGCAGCACGTCTTCGAGCAGCACCCACAGGTCGGCGTCGGGCGCGTCGGCCGACAGGAACATCTCGACGTCGACCGGACCCACGACGCGAACCGGCTCCGCCAGGGGTTCGGTCTCGAAGACGAGGACGTCGGAGCGCTTGGCGAGCGCGCGGTAGTCGTGCGCGCCGGGGGCGGTGCCGTAGGGGTCGATCACGGGCCTGGCCGGGTCGGAGAGAAAGGCGCTCGAAGACGGGTCGGGAGCCGGGGGTTGCAAGGACAGCCGGCCGCCCGCGGCGAGATAGAACGCGCGCGGCTCGGTGCCGGCCAGCGGCATCGTCTCGCCCGTGCGCCAGGCGTTCTCCCCCATCACGAACGTGCGCACGCGCGGCTCGCGGTCGGCGCCGTTGTCGATGCCGCGGACGTAGCGATCCATGAAGCGCAGGATCAGCTCCGCGTAGTCGATCGGAGCCGCGGGCCCGAACGTGCGCTCGCCGGAATGATCGGTGTCCTCGCCGCCGTGGGTCCAGGGACCGATCACGAGCTGCGTGCGCGGGTCCTTCTCCGCCTTGCGCGCGGCGAGCACGCCGAGGAAGTTCGTGATGGCACCCTCCGGCCCGTAGGTCTCGTCGTGCCATCCCGAGAAATTGAGCACCGCCGCGTTGACCTTGCCGTACCGGCCGCGGATCTCCGCCCAGTCCCACCAGGCCTCGCCGGGAGGGTGCGCGAGCCACTCGAAATAGTACGGCGCCACGTCCCTGAGCTCCCGCAGGTCGGTGAGCGGCAAGCGGTACGGCAGCACGGGCTCGAGCGTCTTCCAGGCCGCGTCGGCCTCCTTGCCGGTGCGGGGCCCCGCCAGCGTCCCGCGGACCCGCGCGTCGGGCGCGATGTTCTCCCAGATCCAGGCGATCCACGACAGGTCCCACGTGCCGCCGGCGTAGAAGAAGTTGCGCGGCGTCGAGAACGTCATGGCCGGGACCATGGCCTTCAGGTGCGGCGGCGACTCGACGGCGGCCAGCCACTGCACGGCCCCGGGGTAGGACAGGCCGAAGGTACCCATCTCGCCCGTGGACCAGGCCTGGGCGGCGGCCCACTCGATCGTGTCGTAACCGTCGCGACCCTCGTGGACGTAGGGCACGAAGACGCCCTCCGAGCCGTAGCGGCCGCGCACGTCCACGAGCACGACGGCATAGCCGCGCTCGAGCGCGGAGGCAACGACCTCGTTGCCCTCCGCATGCTTGCGCCCGTAGGGCGTGCGGTAGACCAGCGTCGGAAAGCGTCCCGCCTCGGTCGGACGCAGGACGTCGGCGGCGAGCTTCACGCCGTCGCGCATCGGGATGACGACGTCGTGCTGCACGAAGGGAGCCGGCGCCACCGGCGTCGGCACCGTCGCGAGCAGGGCGACGACAAGGGCCGTGAATACGCTCATCGATAAGACCTCAAGGAGGGCCCGGGGGGGCGGGCGTTTTTGCCGGCGGCGGCGCGGAGGAAAGCACGACCCGTGTGCGCTTTTCGGGCACGGCCACCGGGATCCGGTAGATCGAAACGCGCGCCTTCTGGCGCAGGTCCTTCAACCACTTGGCGACCTCTTCGTCGAACGTCCGGACCGAGGAGCGCCGGCGCATCTCTTCGGCGACGGCGTCGAACGGCTGGACCGGCGCGCCGGCCGCCTTCTGTTCGGGCACGTAACGCTTTTCGTACTCCGCGTGCGCCTGCTCCTCGTCCGCGTAGGCGATCGGCGCAAAGCGTTCGCGCAGGTAACGCGCGATCACGAGCTGGCGATCGATCGAGGCGCGCACCTCGTCCACGGTCATTCCAGCGCGCGCGAACTCGGCGTCCGGGTCCTTGCCCTCGGCCTTCAACCGGTCGCGCAGGCTCGTCATCGCCTTCTGGATTTCCGGGGCATCCGGCGGCGCCGGCCCGAACCGGGCCGCATCCTCGTACTCGAGGTGCTCCTCGATCAGGGCCTCGAGGACCCGCGTGCGGAAGGCTTCCGGCGACTCGCCGGGGTTGGGCTCGAGGCCGGACACCACCATGGCGCGGCGCAGCTCGCTCTCCGGAATCGCGGTGTCGTTGACCGTCGCCGCGATGCGGTCGACGACCTCCACCCCGGCCGGCGCCGACGGGCGGACCAACAGCGCGAGACCGAGACACGCCGACGCCACGAGCATTGGAGAGCATGATACCGAACGGCCCCGTGCTATTTTTCCGTTCCCGGTGACTCCATCCAGCAAAAGCGGGCGCCTCCTCGTGGTGGGAACGCCCATCGGCAACCTCGACGACCTCTCGCCGCGCGGCCAGCAGGCTCTCGCCCGGGCCGACGCGATTTTCTGCGAGGACACGCGCGTCACCGCCAAGCTCGCCGCGCGCTTCGGTCTACCCGCGCGGCGGATCTCGTGCCCGGGCCCGCGCGAGAAGTCGCGCGTCGCGGAGCTGCTCGTGCGCCTCGGCCGGGGCGAGACGGTCGCCCTCGTCTCGGACGCCGGAATGCCGACGGTCTCGGATCCGGGCGAGCGCCTCGTCGAGGCGGCCGCCGCCGCGGGACACGCGGTGCTCGTCGTGCCCGGTCCGTCGGCCCCGGCCGCCGCGCTGGCGCTCTCCGGGCTGTCGGCCGCGCCGCACACCTTCCTCGGTTTCCTGCCCGCCCGGCGGGGCGAGCGCGAACGCCTCCTCGAAGGCCTGCGCGAGCGGCGCGAGACCCTCGTCTGGTTCGAGTCGCCGCATCGGCTCGCCGAGTCCCTCGAATCGGCGGCGCGCGTCCTCGGGCCGCGCCGCGCCTGCGTCGCCCGCGAGCTGACCAAGCTCCACGAGGAGGTCGTCCGCGGGACGCTGCCCGAGCTCGCCGACGCCTTCCGGGTCCGCGGAGAAAACCGCGGGGAGGTCACGATCGTCGCCGAGGGGCTCACCGGCGAGCCCGCCGCGGCGGCGGACGACGACGTGGACGCGCGCATCCGCGAAGCCCTGGCCGCGGGCGGCGCCTTGAAGGCGATCTCGAAGGAGATCGCGCGCTCGACGCGCCGGCCCGCCCGGGAAATCTACAAGCGGGCGCTCGCGCTCGGCAAGCCGTGAGCGAAATCGTCCGCGTCGCCGGCCTGACCAAGGTCTTCAAGTCCTACCGCCGCAAGGAGGGCCTGAAGGCGGCCCTCAAGTCCCTGGTCGCCCGCACCGCGACCGAGACCGCGGCGGTCGCCGACGTGAGCTTCTCGATCGCGCCCGGCGAGATGGTCGGCTACATCGGCGCCAACGGCGCCGGCAAGTCCACGACCATCAAGATGCTGACCGGCATCCTCACGCCCACCTCGGGCGAGGTCGTCTGCAACGGCTTCGTGCCCCACCGCGAGCGCACGCGCTACGTGGCGACGATCGGCGTCGTATTCGGCCAGCGCACGCAGCTGTGGTGGGACATCGCCGTCACCGAGTCCTTCCGCCTGCTCAAGGAAATCTACGGCCTCTCGGAGGGGGAGTACCGCGAGCGCATGGACCTCTTCGACAAGGTGCTGGGCCTGAGCGCCTACCTCCACCAGCCCGTCCGCAAGCTCTCGCTCGGCGAGCGCATGCGCTGCGACCTCGCCGCCTCGCTGCTGCACCGGCCGCCCCTGCTCTTCCTCGACGAGCCCACGATCGGCCTCGACATCGTCGCCAAGGCCAACGTGCGCGAGTTCCTCCAGGAAATCAACGGGCGCGACGGCACGACGGTGCTGCTGACGACGCACGACCTGGCCGACATCGAGACGCTCTGCAAGCGCGTGATCGTCATCGACCACGGCAGGCTGCTCTTCGACGGCGCCCTCGACCAGCTGCGCGACCGGATCCTCCCCGTGACGTCCATCGTGTTCGACGTCAAGCACGCTCCCGAGGCCGGGCCGCTGACGTGGAACGGCCTGCCGATCCGCGAGGTCGGCCTGCTCCGCTACCGGCTGGACGTGGACCGCCGCACCACGGCGCCCGCGACGGCGGTCAAGGAGATCGTCAACCGTTTCGACGTCTCGGACCTGAAGATCGAGGAGCCGGAGATCGAGGCGGTCGTCAAGCGGATCTACCAGGACGGGATCTCGTGAGCGCCGCGGCCGCGACCGGCACCTGGCGTTCGGCCATCCCCTTCGCGCGGATCGGTTTCCTCAACATGCTCGCCTTCCGCGCCCGTTACTACGTGGGGGTCCTGACGTACCTCTTCAACGTCGCCGTCTACTACTTCATCTGGCGCGCGGTCTTCCATGCCGGGACGACCGTCTCGGGCCTCACGCTGCCGGACATGATCACGTACGTCGCGGTGGGCTGGGCGATCCGGTCGTTCTACTTCAACGAGATCGACCGCGACCTCGCCACCCAGGTGCAGGAAGGCAAGCTCGCGATGAATCTCATCCGGCCCGTGGACTTCCAGATGGTCATGATCGCCGACGCCGCGGGCCAGTCGGCGTTCCGGGCGATCCTGTTCACGATTCCCATCTCGGTCGTGCTCGCCCTGATCTTCCCGCTGAAGCCTCCGGCTTCGGTCACGGCCGCCGGCCTCTTCCTGTTTTCGGCCACGATGTCCTTCTTCCTCGTCGCGGCGCTGAACTTTCTGGTCGGCCTGATCGCAATCCGCTCCAAGTCGATCCTCGGCATCCTGCGCGCGAAGTACCTCGCCCTCGAGCTGCTCTCGGGACTGTTGATCCCGACGACGTTCTTCCCCGAGCCCCTGCGCTCCATCCTCTTCGCCTCCCCCTTCCCGCACATCAACTTCACGCCGGCCGCCCTCTACCTCGGCAAGGCGACGGGCGCCGAGGCGGCGAAGCTGCTCGCGCTCCAGGCCGGCTGGACGCTCGCGCTGCTCGCGCTCGGTCAGTGGGCGTGGCAGCGGTCCCAGCAGCGAATCACGATCCAGGGCGGCTGACGATGCTCCGGGAGCTCCGCCGCCACGCGCGCCTCTTCCGGCTCTACTTCTCGCAGTACGCGAAGGCGCGGCTGGAGTACCGGATCGACTTCTTCTCCAGCGTCTTCGCGTCGTTTCTCGGAACGGCCGCCGCGTTCGGGTTCCTCCTGATCGTCTTCTCGCGCGTGCCGGCGATCAAGGGCTGGAACTTCGAGGAGATGGTCTTCCTGTACGGCTTCTCGCTGATCCCCCTCGGCATCTTCAACGTCTTCTCGTGGAACCTGTATCTCTTCTCGGACCGGTACCTCATCGAGGGGCGCTTCGACCGCGTGCTCGTGCGGCCGGTGAACTCGGTGTTCCAGGTCCTCTTCGAGGCCTTCCGCCTCGAGTCCCTCCAGGAAACGATCACCGGGGTCGCCGCGGTCGCGTGGGCCTCGCGGCGGCTCGGCCTCTCGTTCGGACCCGCGGATTTCGCGCTCCTGGCCGCCTGGGCCGTCTGCGGCGCCGCGATCTATCTCGCGATCTTCATCGGCCTGACGGCGACGTCGTTCTGGATCGAGGACCGGATCGGGATCGTGCCGCCCGTCTTCAACCTCATCCAGTTCGGCCGCTATCCCCTGACGATCTACGACGGGTGGATCCGCTTCACCCTGTCCTTCGTCATCCCGTTCGCGTTCGCGTCGTTCTACCCCGTGATGCACTTCCTGCGCCGCCGCGAATTCGCGGCAGAATTCTGGGCCGTGCCCGCCGTCGCCCTTCTGTCGCTGTCGCTTTCGCTCGCCCTGTGGAAGAGGGGCGTCAGGCGATACCACTCGACGGGGTCGTAGGCCCCGGCGCGGCGGCGGGCGGCGCCGCGTCGCGGCGGCCCGCGAGCAGCGCCAGGCCGAATAGGACGAGCAGGACGAGGGCCAGGCCGCCCTGGGCGACGTCGGCCGGGGCCGGCTGCGCCAGCAGGTCGCCCGCGGCGCGGCCCCCGAGCGCGAACAGGCCGAAGAGCGCCCAGGCCGCGGCGTGGTCGCGCAGGAGCCCGAAGGCGCACACGGCGATCCACGCGGCCGCGAGGACGGCCGAGAGCAGCTCCATCGTGAACTCGGGCGCCGTGCGCAGCTCCCCGGGCAGCAAAACGACGACGAGGGCGAGGACGGCGAGGGTGCGGCCGGCGGTCGAGCGGAAGAACGTGCTCTTCCACGCCAGCGCCGCGACCGCCGCCACCGCGGCCAGCCCGAAGGCCCCGCGCGCCGCGGCCCAGACGGCGTCCACGGCCGGAACCGCGTTGGCGAGGCTCCCCGGCAGCGAGGGGTCCGGATCGTAGAGGGCGGGCACCCGGGACGAGACGACGTGGAACCACCGCGACAGCCCGGCCAGGCCGGCGGCCGCGATGGCGGCGCGCAGAAACGCGTCCGCGAGGCTCCCCTTGTGGCGCAGCGCCGCGCGCCAGCCCGGCCGCGCCCCGCCGAGGAGCACGAAGCCCACGCTCGCAACGAGCAGGATCGCCAGCAGACCGAAGACGAGCGACACGCCGGCGCCGAGCCGGAAGAGGCTCATCGGCCTCTCCGTGTCGTACTGGCGGAAGATCGAGGGCCAGGTGTTCGCGAGCCCCATCGCGCCGAGCAGCCCAGCCGCGACCAGGGACCCCGTGAGCGAGCGCCACCGGAACTCCGGCTCCCGCACGCGCCGCAGGAACAGGATGATCGCGAGGCCCACGAGGGCGCCTGCCGCCACCACGCGCAGGCTCGTCAGGACGACCTCGCCCGAAGAGCGCTTGCGCTGGTCGCGCATGAAGGTCTCCGGGACCTGGATCGATGGAAAGAACGCCGCGAGGCGCGGACCGTGGAAGACCGCCGTCAGCCGCGGCCGCGCCTGCCCGATCCCGGGCGGCTGCGCCTCGAGGACGACGGTCGTGTCCACGCGCCGTGGCCGCGCCTCGGTGCCGACCTCGAGCACCGAGTACTCGGCGGCCGGATAGCCGAGCCTGCCGGCCACGGCGGCCGCACGGCGGCGCGCGTCCTCGCCGGAGAGGGGCGGCGGCGCCGGAGCGTCTTCGCCGACCGGGTTCACGAACGCCACGACGCGCGCGCGGCCGGCGTCGATCAGGACCTTCCACTCCTCCTTTTTTTCGGGCTGGAAGAAGCGCACGACCCAGTAGGCCAGCGGCAGCTGCCGCTCGGTCAGCTTCCGGAAGGCGGCCGGGCCGCCCCGGGCGATCACATACCGCGCGGCATCGTCGGAGAAGCCCGGAATCCCCGAAGCATCCTGCGGCTTCGCCGCCCGCACGCTCGGGTCGTACGGGAAACCCGTGCCCGTGTAGGCGACGCTCGTCCACGGCTCGGGATCCACGCCGTTGACGACCAGGAAGCGGCGCGCCAGGGCCTCGGCGGCGGCGCGGCCGGTGGCGTCCGCGACGAGCGGCGGGTCGGACTGGCGGGTCGACACGAAGAAGGAGGACAAGAGCACGACTGCCGCGGCCGCCGCGGCCCCGCGGACGCCGCGGGAGAGCGGGCGCACGCCGGCGACGGCGGCGGCGGCCGCCGCGACGTCGGCAGGCTCCGCCACGAATCCGCGCTCACCGTTGGTCAGCCCCGTCGCGGAGAGGAAGCCGCCGCGGCGCGCGTACAGAACGAGCGACGCGAAGAGCGGCAGCAGCAGGATGCCCGCAGCCAGCGCGCCCGAGACGACGTAGTACGTGTTGCCCGAGCGCAGCAGCACCAGGGCCGTGTAGAGCGCGTCCACGGTGAAGTGCCAGACGAGCAGCGGCACGACACCGTAGCGCAGCATCACGAAGCCCATCACGACGCCCGCCGTGCCCACCTCGAGCCCGCGGATGAAGAAGGGCTGGTTCGGGTAGGTCGAGTGGCCGAAACCCCAGATGAACGCCGGAACGACGACGGCGAGCACGCGGCCCGCGCCCAGCCGGTCGAGGAACGCGATCGAGAACATCCGGCTGATCCCTTCCTCGGTGACCGCCGGCAGGAAACCGATGAGCAGAACCGTGGCCCAGGGCAGCGCGGTGTTGAGCATGTCGTCGTAGGGGATCTCGGCCGGTGACCAGGCGCCGAATTGCCCCGCCACGACGTAAAACGCCGCCTGGTAGGCGAAGAAGAAGGCGACGAGGGCATAGCCGAGGAGCACGCTGCGCAGGAACGTCTTCGTCTGGATCCCGCGCGGGGAGAAGGCGCCCCCGAGGGAAAACTGGCGCGGAAACCGTTCCCGGTAGATGGGCTCGGCCGCGGCCACGACGATCGCGATGCCGGCCCCGGTTGCGACCGCGCCGAGGACTCCGCGCACAAGCTGCTCGGCGAGGTACGCCGAGAGCGGGCTCGCCGTGTCGTAGCCCCAGAGCGTCGAGGGCAGGCCGTTGATCATGGACAGGAGGGCGAGGACGAAGGCGATGGCGCCGAACGCGCCCACCAGCTTCCAGGGCACGTCCTTCAACACGATCTTGCGGACGAGGACGGCGAGCATCGCGATGAGCGTCGCGAACAGCGCGAACGTGGCGATCTGCCCGGCCGCCTCGTTCTTCGAGCGCAGCTTCTGGTAGTCCCGCGTCCACGCCTCGGGGACGTGCACGAACTCGGAGAAGCCCGTGACGCGGTCGCCCTCCACCGTGGTCGCGAAGCGGACGGTCGCGTCCGCAAACCGCACGCCGGCCTTCTCGTCCACGAAGGTCCAGTCGGTGCGGTTGGGCCGCGACACAGGGGCGGCCTCGATGGGCTTCAGTACGCTCGCCGGAAGGCGCCGCGAGTCCAGGAAACGGAGGGCGATCGCACGGGCCTCGGCCTCCGGCAGCCGCGCTCCCGGCGCATCCTCCTTCTGCACGGAGTCGAAGCCGATCAGATCGCCGAGAGGCGAGACCGTGACGTATTCCTCCTCCTTGACCCCGGAGCGGAACCAGCGCATCCGCCATTTCCAGATCTTCGCCTCGCGCCCGTAGATCTTCCCGGCCTGCTCGAGGCCGAGCTCGCGCTCGAGGTAGACCTTCGCCGTCTCGTCGACGGCGAACTCGCCCGCGAACCGCGCCCCGGCGACATCGCGGCCCCGCTCGGCGAGCAGCTTCTCGGCGACCACGCGGGCTCCCGCGCGATCGACGTCGAACTTGATCGAGGCCTCGGGAAACGCACGGCGGAAGAGAACGCTCGTGACGGCGGCGCCGGCCGCGATCACGAGCAGGCAGACGGCGATGAAGCGGATGTCCCGTCGGTCGAGCTTCTCCATCGGTTCTTCGCGCCGGCCTATCCGGCCAGCACGCTGCCACCGTTGACGTTCAGGACTTCGCCCTGGACGTGCCGCGCGAGATCCGAGACGAGGAAGAGGATCGCCCCGGCGATGTCCGCGGCGGTGGCGACGCGGCCGAGCGGGATCGCCTTCTCGATCTCGGTGCGCGCGATCGGGTTGCCGAGCGCCCCCGCCGACATCTCCGTGTCCACCCACCCCGGCGCGACGCAGTTGACCCGGATGCCCCGGGGCCCGAGCTCCGCAGCCAGCGACTTCGTGTACGAGATCAGCGCGCCCTTGGACGCGGCGTAGGCCGAGTGCCGCGCCTCCCCGCGCTGGCCCGCCGTGGAGGAGACGAAGACGATCGAGCCGCCCGTCTTCTCGAGGTGCGCGACGGCCGCGTCGGTCACGAGAAAACACCCGCGCTGGTTGATCGCGTAGGTGCGGTCCCAGACGTCGACGCGGCCCTGACCCGCGACGTCTTCGTCCCAGATGCCGGCGTTGTTGACGACGATGTCCAGGCGCTCCCACGCGGCCACGACGTCGCGCACGAGCTGGCGGGCCTGGTCCGGCTGCGAGACGTCGCCCGCGAGCGCCATCGCCTCGCCGCCGGCCGCGCGGATCTCACGCACCGCCGCGTTGGCCGAAGCCTCGTCCTTCAAGTAGTTGATCGCCACGCGGGCGCCCGCCCGGGCGAGCAGGTCGGCCGCCGCGCGGCCGATCCCGCGCGAGCCCCCGGTGATCAGGGCCGTGCGGGGCGAGAGGTCGATGGTGAAACTGTCGGACATTTCGCTCCGTATATTAGGTTAGACGACGATCACCCACCCAAAGTCAGGGCGGCGACCGCGGACGCGGCGCCGTCCCCCGCGCTTGTCCGAGCGAAGCGAAGGATCCCTCTTTCAGCCGCCCTGCCGTTTCGTCGCCACTCCCCCGATCAGGTCCGCCACGTACGCCGAGATCGTCTCCACGTACGGGGCCGAGGACTTCAGCCGCACGTCCACGTCGGCCGCCCGCGCCAGCGCCCGCGCCAGTTCGCGCGAGCTGAACTGGGACGCGCGCTGGGCCGCCTTGTAGAGGGCGAAGGGATGGGGCGGCCCCTTCGCGCCCTCGAAGGGCGAACGGGAATAGGGCGCCGCCGGCGCGAGCAGCCGGGGCAGGACCCGCGCCTGAAACGTGGAGTAAGGCATCGCGGCGTTGAAGCCGCCCGGGCCCGCCTCGTCGAGGCGCGCGCGCAGCAGCAGCATGCGCCGAACCTCGCTCGCGATCATCCCGAAGAGCTGGATGGGCCAGATGTCTTCGATCTTCCGGAAGTCGCGATCGCCCTGGCGCACCTCCCGGCCGTCGAAGAGGCGCTCGAGGCGCTGGAGGGCGTTGCCCGCGTCGCGGCGCCCGATGGCGTCGAAGAGCCCGTACACGTCCTCCGAGGACTCGTCCTCGACGTTCGCCTCGACGTCCAGGGCGCGAATGCGCCCGCCCTTACCGGCCCAGTCGAGCAGCTTGCCGAGCTCGGCCGAGAACTTCGCCGGCTCCGCGTCGGTGCGGACGAGCAGGCGGTCGATCGCAGAGGATTCGACGGCGACCTCGCGGTCCCTCGCGACCTTCTCCGCCAGCCGCCGTAGCTCCGGGCCGGCCTGGTCGTCGGCCGCGGTTTCGAACACGAGGCCGCGTGCCGAGATCTCCTGGAGCAGATCCACGCCCGCCGGCGGCGAGACGGCCGTCAGCAGCGCCACGGTGCCGTCGTTCGTTTCGCGCTGGAGGAGCACGCGGAGCGCGGCCTTGAGCACCGCCGGACCGCCGCTTTTCTCCTCCGGCAGCTCCTTCAGGATCTCTGCGAGCAGCGGCGCATCGTCCTTCTTGCGAACCCGCTTCGCGGCGGCCTCGGCGTTCTCGACCGGGTCCGCGGCGGAGGGCAGGTCGAGCGCCGCGAGCAGCGCCCGGGCGTGCTTGAACGCCTCGCGCCGGCCGCCCGCTCCGCCCTTGCTCCAGGCCTCGAGCGCCAGGGTCACCAGGCGGCCCGGGGAATCGGTGCCCAGCAGCCGCGAGATGTCGAGCTCGACGATCCGCCGGGGCGAAAAGAGCGAGCGGTTGAGCAGCGCGTCCGACACCGACTCCGCGGGCGCGTCGTCCTCGAAGCGCAGCACCTCGACGTCATCGCCCCCGAGCGCCGCGCGCGCGCGGCCGGCCGCCTCCTCCACGAAAAAGTCCACGCCGCCCACGATCAGGATGGCCGACGGGGCGTCGGCGAACTTCGGGATCTTCTTCTCGTCGAACGCGGCCTTCGCCATGCCGGGCCAGTCTACCGAGAAAGAGGCCCCCGCCGGCGAAACCGACGGGGGCCATTCGAGCAAAGAAACCGTGAAGGCGGAGGATCAGTCCTGGAGCATGCCCTTCTCCTGGAGCTCCTGGCAGTCGAGGCAGTAGGGCGCCCAGGGCACCGCGTTCAGCCGCTTCTCGGAAAGCAGCCCTCCGCAGTGGATGCAGTTGCCGTAGGTCAGATCGTCGATGCGGGCGATGGCGTCGTCGATCCGGAGCAGCGTCGAGCGCTCGCCGTCGGTCAGCGAATAGAGAAACTCACGCGTGTACGAGGAGACCGCCTTGTCGGCGATGTCCTGGGTCGACTCTTCCGTCGTCTCTTCCTCGGCGCTGCGCGTCTTGGCGATCTCGGCCGAGAGCATCGTCTTCTTGTCTTCGAGCAGCCGGCGGAACTTCTCCTGGTCCTTCTTCGTCATCCGCGCGGCCTTGGTCGCTGTCGAAGGCATTCGTCGGTCTCCTTTTCTCGGGCCCCTCACTCGAACGGAGAGGCTCATTTTTGGGATCCGGAATGATAGCCGATCCGGGCCAGAAGTCCAGCCGATACCGGCATTTAACGATCCTTTAACACCTCACTTCTTCTCCCGCTCCCACAGGAACTTGCGCGAGACGCCCAGTCTCTTGGCCGCCAGGGAGCGGTTTCCGCCCGCCCGGCGCAGTGTCTCGTCGATATACGCATCGGTGAGCTCCTTGAGCGTCCAGCGGTTCTCGCCGGCGGCCGCCAGCAGCGACTCCGGTGCGCCGAGCGCTCCGGTCGGAAGATCCTCGGGCCCGATCTCGGCGGCGTCCGCCGTCAGGACCGCCTTGTCGACGACGTTCAGGAGCTCGCGCACGTTGCCCGGCCACGAGTGCCGCTGCAACGTCTTCTCGGCTTCCGGCGTGAACTGCCGCGCGGGCCGCGAGTAGGCACGCGCCGCGCGCTTCAGGAACTCGCGCGCGAGCGGCAGGATGTCCTCGCGCCGGTCGGCCAGGCGCGGCAGCCGCACGGAAACGACGTCGATGCGGTAGAAGAAGTCGTCGCGGAAGGCCCCCTGCTCGACGAGGACGGCGAGGTCGCGGCGCGAGGACACGATCAGCCGCGCCCGGAACGGGTGCGTCGCGACTCCAGAGAGCCGCCGGAAGTTCTTCTCCTGCAGCACCCGCAGGAACTTCGCCTGCGCCGCCGGCGCGAGCGACGACACCTCGTCGAGGTAGACGGTCCCGTCCTCGGCGACCTCGAGCAGCCCCTTCTTGGCCGCGAACGCGCCCGTGAAGGCGCCGCGCTCGTGGCCGAAGAGCTCGCTCTCGAAGAGCTCTTCCGAGAGGTTGGCCGCGTCGATGCGCACGAAAGGTCTCGCCGCCCGCGCGGAGACGTCGTGGATCGCGCGGGCCAGGCGGTCCTTGCCGGTGCCGCTCTCACCGAGGATCAGGATGGTCGACGGCAGGTCGGCCGCGCGGTCGAGCGAAGCGATCTCGCGGGCGAGGGCGCGGTTGCGGGTCCGGAACTGGGAGCGCAGGCCTCCGGACGGGCTCTTCGGCATGGGCCGCCGGAGTTAGCTCGCCGCGAACTGGCTGGTGTCGTTGGGCGCGTCGCCCCAGAGGCGCTCGAGCGCGTAGAACCGCCGGGCCTCTTCCTGGAAGACGTGGAAGACGACGTCTCCGTAGTCCATCAGGATCCAGCGGGCGGTCTGCATGCCCTCGACCGAGCTCGCGGGCCCGAGCTTCTCGACGATCGCATCCGCGATGGCGCGGGCCTGGCGGTCGGAGCTGGCGGTCGACAGGACGAAGTAGTCCGCCATCGAGGTCAGATCGGTCAGGTTGAACACGAGAACGGCCGCGGCTTTTCGGTCGAGCGCCGCGGTGAGGCCTTCCCGGACCTTGTCCTGGGAGGAGAAGCCGGGCTTCAACGCTGCGGCATCCCGGGCTTGTAGAGACCTTGCTTCGTGATGTACTCCGCGACCGGTCCCGGAACCCTTCCGCCGATGCTCCTGCCTGCCGCCAGATCGTTCCGAAGATCCGTCGCGGAGATTTTAACCGATCCCGCGTCGAAAATCGCCAACCGATCCGCAAGACCCGGAACTTCGGGCACGACGAGCCTCGACCCGACGTGGGGCTCGCGGTGGAAGGCCGCGATCCGCGCGAGGCCGAGGATCGACTCCGGCTCGCGCCAGCGCGCGAACCCCGCGAGGATGTCGGTCCCCATCAGGAGCCAGAGCTCGTCCGAGGGGTGCCGTGCCGCGATCGAGCGCAGCGTATCGACGGTGAAGGATGGCGGCTGCCGGTCGAGCTCCTCGAAGTCGATCGACCAGTCGGGCCGGCCGGAGATCGACAGGGCCAGCATTGCGACGCGGTGTCGGGCGTCCGTGGGCGGCTGTTCCTTGTGGGGCGAGAGGCGGGCCGGTACGTAGAGCACGCGCTGCAGCTGGAACTTCATGGCCGCGGCCTCGACCGGAAGCACGTGGCCGTTGTGGACGGGGTCGAAGGTCCCGCCGAAGACGCCGATGCGCATGGAGGAAGGGTACGCTATGCGCCGTCGCCCGCGTCATCGGCCGGAGGAGCGTCGAGGGGCTCCCCGGGCGCATCGGCGGGAGCCGCCGCGACGTGGAAGAGGCGCCCCACGAGCTCCTTCAGACCGGCGCCGGTGGCCGCCGAGATCTCGAGATACGGCAGGCCGCGCCGCTCTCCGGCGGCGCGGATCGAGGCCAGCCGCTCCGGATCCGAAACCGCGTCGCACTTGGACGCGACGAGAATGCGCGGCCTCCGCGCGACCTCGGGCGAGAACTGCGACAGCTCCCGCTCGATCGTCGCGACCTCCGGCTCGGCGTCGCCTTCCGCGGAGGCGTCCACGAGGTGGCACAGCAGCCGGCAGCGCTCGACGTGCTTGAGAAACCGGATGCCGAGGCCCGCGCCCATGTGCGCGCCCTCGATCAGCCCGGGGATGTCGGCCACCACGAGGGTGCGGTGGTCGTGGTTCGACCGCACGACGCCCAGGTGCGGCACGAGGGTCGTGAATGGATAGTCGGCGATCTTCGGCTTGGCGGCGGAGATCGCGGAGATGAGCGTGGACTTGCCGGCGTTGGGAAATCCGATGATCGCGACGTCGGCCAGCAGCTTCAGCTCGATCTCGAGGCGGCGCTCGCCGCCGGGCAATCCGGGCTTCGCGAATCGCGGCGCCTGGCGCGTCGGCGTCGCGAAGTGCTGGTTGCCCCAGCCGCCATTGCCGCCCTTGACGAGGAGCACGCGCTCGCCCGCCGTCACGAGGTCCGCCAGGCGCTCTCCGCTCTCGGCATCGGTCACGACCGAGCCAAGGGGCAGGTGCACCTCGACGTCGGCGCCCGTCTTGCCGTGGCAGTTCGAGCCCATGCCGTGCTCGCCGCGCTCGGCGCGATAGTTGTTGTGGTGCCGGAGGTGGTAGAGCGTGTTGTAGGACGGGTCGGCGACCGCCCAGACCGATCCGCCGTGGCCGCCGTCGCCTCCCGAGGGCCCGCCCTTGGCGACGAACTTCTCCCGTCGAAAGGCGATGCAGCCGTTGCCGCCGTCGCCCGCCTTGACCTGGATTTCGGCGGTGTCGATGAACATCAGGGGGAGCTGTCGGCGCTCGGGCCGTCAGCCGTCAGCCTTCCGCCTTCAGCCTTCCAGCAGGGAGGGAAGCGCTACTGCGCGGCTTCGATCGAGATGTGGCGGCCCAGGCGGCCCTTGTCGTGAAAGCGGACGATGCCGGCCACTTTCGCGAAGAGGGTGTCGTCCTTGCCGCGGCCGACGTTGACGCCCGCGAAGAACTTCGTGCCGCGCTGCCGGACCAGGATCGTGCCGCCCGGAACGTTCTGGCCGCCGAAGGCCTTCACGCCGAGGCGCTGGGAGTTGGAGTCGCGGCCGTTGCGGGAAGAGCCCTGACCTTTCTTGTGTGCCATGGCTCTCTCCTATCCTTCGATCGCTTCGATGCGGACCTGGATCATCGTCTGGCGATGGCCCTTGGTGCGCCGGTACTGCTTGGTGCGCTTCTTCTTGAAGACGAGGACCTTCTTGGTCCGGATCTCGCCGAGGACCTTGGCCTGGACCTTCACGCCCTTGAGCGCCTCGGCGCCCGTGCGGACACCGTCGTCGCCCGAGACCAAGATCACGCTCGCACCGGACAGCGCGAGGCTCTCGCCCTTCTTGAGCGTGTCGCCCGAAGGCTTTTCGACGCGGACGATGTCGCCTGCGGCGACCTTGAGCTGCTTACCGCCGGAGCGGACGATGGCGTACATAAGAGTCGCGAATGATAAGGGTTTTCGGGGCAAAGTCAAGTCCCAGTGGAATGAAGAACTTAGGCTCCGATTTTCACTCCTCGTCGATCGTATTCGGCAGCTCGTCCCGGTCGTCGGCGTGGCGGGGGAAGTGCCGGGAAAGGACGTCTCCGACCCGCTCGACGCCGGCGACCACGCCCTCGGTGAACTCGCCTCTGCGGAAGGACGCTTCCATCGCGGACGCCACCTCGGTCCAGAACCCGGGGCCGCACTTCGCGTGGATCGCGGTATCGCCGAGGATGCGGAACTGCCGCGCCCGCGGTGCGATGTAGATCAGGACGCCGTTGCGCTCGGCGGTCTTCGTCATGCCGAGCAGCTCGAAGCGACGCGCCGCCCGTTCTTCCAGGTCCTCGGGCACGCGCCGCGTCACGTGGACGCGGATCTCGCCGGATGACCGATTCTCCGCCGCCGTGATCGCGGCCACGATCCGGTCCGAGTCGAACTTCGAAAAGTAGCTCGCCATGTTCGCTTGTCCTTTTCGGAAGCCCGGCCCGACGGCGCCGGCCCGTGCTTCCGACGCGGCGTTCCCTCGCCGCGCCTACCAGCTCCCCGAAGCGCCGCCGCCGCCGGAGAAACCCCCGCCGCCGGAGAAGCCGCCTCCGCCTCCGGAAAACCCGCCGAAGCCGCCGCCTCCGCCCGAGAAGCCTCCGAACCCACCCCCTCCGGTCCACCAGCCTCCGCCGCCGTGCGACCGGAACCGGTTGCGCCGGAAGATGGCCGGCAGGACGAAGAAGATCCCGAAGAAGATCGCCATCGTCAGGCACGTGCCGAACTGGCCGTCCTTGCGCCGGCGGCCCTGGTCCACGGTGCGTCCCGTTCCCTTGTACTCGCCCTTCGCGGCGGCCATGATGGCGTCCGCCCCGGCGGTGATCCCGCCGGCGAAGTCTCCGCCCCGAAAGCGCGGAACGATCTCGTCCGAGATGATCCGATTGGCCGTCACGTCCGGGATGGCGCCTTCCAGGCCGTAGCCGACCTCGATGCGGAGCTTGCGGTCCTCGGTGAAGACGAAGAGCGCGGCGCCGTTGTTGGCCCCCTTCTGCCCGACGCCCCATTTCTTGAAGGCCCGCACCGCGAAATCGTCGAGCGTGAAGGCCTCGGGGATCTTCTTGTCCACCCACACGAGGACCTGGTTCGAGGTGTCCTTCTCGAACTGCTCGAGCTTCGCGTTCAGGGCCTCGGCCTGACCGGGCCCGAACACGCCCGCTTGGTCCGTGACGTAGCGTTGGGGCTTCTCGGGCAGCTGCTCGTCGTACCTGTCCGCGAGCGCGGCCGCGGCCGAAAATACGACGAGCGCCGCGAAAACGACCGTCCGCAGCGCCCGCCGGCTATCCACCTGTTTCCTGCTTTTTCTTACTGCCGTCCGCCGTTCCGGCTCAGTGCGCCGGCGCCGCCGTCGGCGCCGCGTCGTTGAAGTTGAAATTCACCTTCGGCGCCTCGTTGGCTCCCGCCGTCGTGGCCTTGAAGAACGGCTTCTCCTTGAATCCGAGGATGCCGGCCATCAGGTTGGTCGGGAACTTCTTCAGCACCGTGTTGTAGGACTGCGCCGAGTCGTTGAACCGGCCGCGGGCCACCGTGATCCGGTTCTCCGTGCCCTCGAGCTGGGCCTGCAGGTCGCGGAAGTTCTGGTTGGCCTTCAGCTCCGGATAGCGCTCCGAAACCACGAGGAGGCGTTGCAGCGCGGAGCCGAGCTGGTCCTGCGCCGCCTGGTACTTCGCCAGCGACTCGGCGTCGGTGGGCGCCTTGCCGGGCGTGATCGTCGCGCGGCCGACCGAGGCGCGCGCTTCGGTCACGGCCGTCAGCGTGTCCTTCTCGAAGGTCGCCGCGCCCTGCACGGTGGCCACGAGGTTGGGAACCAGATCAGCGCGGCGCTGGTACTGATTCTCGACCTCGCCCCAGGACTTGTCGACGTCCACGCCGAGCGTGACGAGCTTGTTGTAGGTCCCGGCGAACGAGATCCCGGCGATCACGGCAATGATGACGAGAATCGCGAGGCATCCGAGAGCGAGCTTGCCCATGAAGTTCCTCCTCAGTGACGCGTTCGAAGGCGAACGAGCGGGGGCAGTCTATCGAAAAGGCGCAAGGGACCGGGGCTAGCCCTCGGAGGAAGCCACCCGGCCCATGACGCGCGCCGGCAGGAGGGCGCGCAGCGCGGCCGGGCCCGAGCCCTCCCAGGTCAGGCGGGCCAGCGCCGCCTTCTTCATGGGGATCACGAGCCCCGGGCGGCCCGCGACGAGCCGGCCGAGCAGCGCGCCCATGTGGGGCTCGTGGCCGACGAGCAGGACCGAGGCGACGCCCTCGGCGCGGATCTCCGCCAGCACGTCGTCCGGATCCCGTTCGGGCTCGAGCGCCCGCGTCTCCCGAAGCTCAGAGGTCAGCTTCAGCGCCCGCGCGACCGGCTCGGCCGTCTGCCGCGCCCGGGCATAGGGAGAGCAGAGAATCAACTCGATCCCGGGCTCGAGGGCCGCCAGGCCCCTGGCGACCTCCCGGGCGCGCCGGTGCCCGTCGTCGGTCAGCGTGCGGTCGGCGTCGCGCCCCGAAGCGGCGCGGTCCTCGGCGACGGCGTGTCTCAGGAGCCAGATTTCCATGACGCCTTCAGTGTAGCGCGGCGTTGACTGTATTCTTACGCCGCATGCCGCTGACCCCCGGAGAGCAACTCGGCCCGTACGAGATCCTCGGCCCCCTCGGCAAGGGCGGCATGGGAGAGGTCTACCGCGCCCGCGACACGCGCCTGCGGCGGGAGGTGGCGTTGAAGCTCCTCCCGGACGCGGCGGCGCACGACGCGGACAGCCTCCACCGCTTCGACCGGGAAACCCGCGCGGTCGCCACGCTCAACCACCCGAACATCCTGGCGATCCACGACACGGGTTCCTTCCGCGCGGTGCCCTATGCCGTCACGGAGCTGCTGGAAGGCGAGACGCTGCTCGACCGCCTGCGCGGCGGGCCGCTCCACCCCCAGAAGGCCGTCGAAGTCGCGAGCCAGATCGCCGAGGGCCTGGCCGCGGCTCACGAGAAGGGCATCATTCATCGCGACATCAAGCCCGACAACATCTTCCTGACCAACGAAGGTCGGGTCAAGATCCTCGACTTCGGCATCGCGCGCATCGAACAACCCGCCCGAACCTCGGGCCTGTCCGACACCATCACGAGCTCGCGCGGGTCGAGCTCCCAGTTCCTCGTCGGCACGGCCGGCTACATGTCCCCCGAGCAGGTGCGCGGCAAGCAGATCGACGGGCGCACGGACGTCTTCTCCCTCGGCGCGACTTTCTTCGAGATGCTCACCGGCCGCCGCGCGTTCATGCGCGACAGCCCGGTCGAGACCCTCGGCGCGGTCCTGCGCGACGACCCCCGCAAGCACCCCGAGGCCGAGAAGATCCCGGACGAGCTCAAGGGCTTCGTGTTCCGCTGCCTCGAAAAGGACGCGGCCGACCGCTACCAGTCCGCCCGGGACCTCCTGCTCGATCTGCGCTCGCTCCAGGCCGAGCAGCTGCGCCAGGCCTCCGAGCGCGTCACGTTCCGCAGCGAGCCGCCCTGGAAGCACCGCCGCACGCGCGTGTGGATCCGCGCCGTCGGCGCGATCCTGATCTTCGTCGTGGGGCTCTACGCGGGCGCCTGCTGGGAACGCGGGCGGCACGAGGCCGCGACCGCGGCGCCGGTCAGCTCGCCCCCCTCACCCTAACCCTCTCCCCCCTCCGGGGGAGAGGGAAGCCTTAACCAGGACTCCCTCTCCCGGCGGGAGAGGGACGGGGTGAGGGGCGCTTCCACTACGCCGAGGCCAGGCCGGCGTCGATCTCCGCGCCGTGAACTGGCAAATCAGAATGTGCGGCCTTCGGTGCCGGGATCGGCCCCGTGCAGCACGGCTCCTTGCACGCGTCGTACAGCGTCCGCCGCTGCTCGGGCCGGTACCCGGCATCCGCGATCACGCGCCGCATTTCGTGCTGCGACATCTTGTTGCGCGCGCCCGCGGCGTAGACGACGTTTTCCTCGATCATGATCGAGCCGAGGTCGTCGCCGCCGAAGGACAGTGAGACCTGACCGATCTTCGGCCCCTGCGTCACCCACGAGCCCTGGACGTGCCGGACGTTGTCGAGAAAGAGTCGCGAGACCGCGAGCGTCTTCAGGTACTCGAACCCGCCGGCCTCGTCCACCTTCCCGTCGAGCACGGTGTTTTCCTTCTGGAACGTCCACGGGATCCAGGCGGTGAAGCCGCCCGTGCGGTCCTGCAGGTCCCTCACGATCTCCATGTGCTCCACGCGCTGCGCGTAGGTCTCCCCCACGCCGAACATCATCGTCGCGGTCGTGCGCATGCCGAGGCCGTGCGCGGACTCGTGCACGTCGACCCACTTCTCGGTCGGCGCCTTGGTCAGGGACCAGATGCGCTTGCGGACCGAGTCCTCGAGGATCTCGGCGCCGCCGCCGGGGATCGACTGCAGCCCCGCATCCTTGAGCCGCGCGATCACGTCTCCCATCGGCCACTTCGTGATTTTCTGGAGGAAGTACACCTCCGGCGCCGACAGCGCGTGGAGGTGGATCGTCGGGAAAGTGCTCCGGATGTACCGGAACATCTCCTCGTAGAACGAGAACGGCAGGTCCGCATGCACGCCGCCCTGCAGCAGGACGCCGGTGCCGCCGAGGTCGATCGTCTCCTGGATCTTCTCGCCGATCTGCTCGTGCGAGAGCACGTACGCCTCGGGATGCTCGGCCGACGGACGGTAGAAGGCGCAGAACTGGCAGCGGTACACGCAGACGTTCGTATAGTTGATGTTCCGGTCCACGATGTACGTCGCGACGCCCGGATGGTTCTTCCGGTTGCGCACCGTGTTGGCCGCCGCGCCGAGGGCGAGCAGGTTGCCCTCCTCGAGCAGCGCCACGGCGTCGGCAGTCGATAGCCGCTCGCCCGCGAGCGTGCGAGCGAGGATTTCGGAGGTTCGGGTCGCCGTCACGGAGGCCATTCTAGCCTCCGCCGGCGCGAACTAGGCTGTCTTGTCCTGGCGGCGGGCGAGGTCGCGGAGCGCCAGGTTCTCGAACGCCAGCGCCACCTGCCGCGCCAGCGCGACCAGCGCGCGCGCGTCGGGAGCTCCGGCAACGGCCGTCCGGCACATGAGGATCAGGGACACGGAGCCCATCACGGTCATCGGGACCATGAGCGCCGCAACGACCCCGTGCGTGCCCTTGGCGGCGGGGACGAGGTTGCCTTCCTCGGTGCGGCGCACGAGTCCCGCGTAGGGGCGCTGCGCCGTGCGCACCATCTCGAGAACCGGGGACTCGCTCTTGGAGAAGAACATCTTCCCCGCGGGGCCGGCGTTCGGCCCCCAGGTCATCGGCGTCCCGAACTGGCCGAGGACCTTGAATCCCGCCGGCTGGCAGTGGAGCAGCGCGCCGTCGGCATAGAGCTCGCTCGCGTAACGCAGGAGCACGAGGCCCATCTCGCCGCGGCCCTGCACCGAGAAGAGCTCCTCGGACAGCGACAGGAACTTTCGCGCCGCGCGGAACGACTCCGGATCGCCCGGGTCGCCGCCCGGCGTCCCCTTGCCGTCGTTCAACGAGACGAGCAGCGCCTGCACTTCCTCCTCGGCCTGCTCCTCGGGGGTCTTCGGCCTGCGCGGAACGAGCGGCGCGGTGTCGTCCATGTGCTGCTGCTCGGTCATGTCGACGATGATCCGCTGCGGCTCCATGCCCTCCTCGAGCACGAAATCCGTGGAGGAGGCCGGCACCTCGGGCCCGGGCCACAGCAGGCCGACGCGGAACTCGAACTGCCCCTCGTTCCAGTTCATGAGCCCGTGGACGGTCTCGGACATCTGCGCCTTGACCTCGGCCTCGACGAGGGCGCGGGTCAGCATCGCCAGCTCGACGAGCGCGTCGCCGAGGCGCATGCCCGGAAAGGACGTCATGTAGGCCGACGCCTCCTCGAGCTGCCTGCGCGTGATGACCCCGCGGGACTCGAGGCGGTCGCCGAGCGGGCGGTAGTTGGCGGTGCCGACGACCTGCACGATGCGGCCGGAGCGGAAGAGGATGACCGCGCTGCGGCCGTCGGCGTGCGTCAGGAAGAGGCCGCCCGTCTTCGCGCTGACCTGCAGCACCTGGAGGATGTCGCACAGCGGCAGGTCCTCCAGCCGGCCCTCGAGGGCGCGGGCGTCGGGCGGGGGCGTTTCTTCCGGCACGATCGCGGTGTCCACTCTGCTCAGCCCTTCTTGATGAAGTCCATGACGCGCTGGACGGTCTTCAGCTTCCGGTCGATCGAGGCGTGCGACTGCGACGAGACCAGGGCCACGGCCGCCTGCCCGGACAGCAGCTCGAGCAGCTCGCGGTCGAGCGGCGTGAACGCGGCCTTGTGCGAGAGCAGCGCGTAGATCGACAGCAGGCCGATCAGTTTCTCCTCGTGGAGCAGCGGCACGCAGCAGATCGGGCCTTCCTGCTCCTCGACGGCGAAGAGCGTGCGCTTCTCCCGCACCGCCGCCTGCTCGAGGGGATACACCGGCTCGGGCAGGTGTGTAATCTCCGGGGGCAGCTCTCCTTCGCGCACGCGCAGCGTGAAGTCGCGATTCGTCTCCTCGAGCAGATACAGCGCGAACTCGGCCGCGCCGATCAGGTTGACCGAGATCTCCACGATGCAGTTGACGACGGCGTCGGGCTCGAGCGTCGCGTGGAGCTGGTACGTCGCCGCGTAGAGATTTGCGAGGTTCGCGGAATGCTCCTCGAGCTGCACGCAACGGCGGGCGAACTCGCGGTTCTCGCGTTCGAGGTCAGCCGCGGGCCGCGACGATTCGCCGCCGCCGTTCCCGTTGCCGTTCCCGTTGGCCGGAGCGACCGCGCCTTCCGCGAGCAGCGACTGCGCGGCTCCGAGGTCCGACTCGAGCTCCTTTGCGCGCCGGGAAAGCCGCTCGACCTGCTCGGTCAGCTCGACCGACAACTCGCGGCTCTTGCCGGCAAGCTCGCCGACGAGCTTCTGGAGGGTCTCCAGGCGCGCCTCCGGGTGCATCTGGCTCATGCGCGGCCCCCGGGGGCGGACGCCGCCGCGGGGGTGGCCGGAGCGGCGGCGCGGCGCGCGGCGCGCTTCAGGATCGCCGGGGCGAGCCCGTCGAGGGCGACGACCTCGTCCACGGCGCCCCGCGCGATGGCCTCCCGCGGCATGCCGAACACGACGCACGACGCCTCGTCCTGGGCGAGCGTCTGCGCGCCGGCTTCCTTCATCTCGAGCAGGCCCTGCGCCCCGTCGTCGCCCATTCCGGTCATGAGGACGCCGATCGCGCCGGCGCCCGCCGCCTGGGCTGCGGAACGGAACAGCACGTCGACGCTCGGCCGGTGACGGGACACGAGCGGCCCGTCCGAAAGCTCGACGGCGTACGCGTCGCCGCGCCGGCGCACGAGCACGTGGCGGTTGCCCGGCGCGATCAGCGCGAGACCCGGCCGCACGCGGTCGCCGTCGGCGGCTTCCTTCACCTCGATGCGGCACAGGCCGTTCAACCGCGTGGCGAACGCCGCCGTGAAGCCCTCCGGCATGTGCTGGACCACCACGATCCCCGGACCGTCGGCCGGCATCTTCTGCAGGAGCTCCGTCAGGGCTTCGGTCCCGCCCGTGGATGCGCCCACCGCGACGAGGCGGCCGGCCGGCACGCCGGCGCCCGGGCCTGGCCGCGGCGGCAGGACGGCGTCGGCCGTCAGGCGCGGCGATGCGGTCAGCCGCCGCTTGCCCACGCGCGCCTCGGCGGCGCCGCGCACGGCATCGAGGAAGACCACCGCCGACTCGTGGAGAAACTCGCGGATGTTGATCTTCGGTTTGGTCACCATTGCGAGCGCGCCCTCGTCGAGGGCCCGCATCGCGAGATCCGTCCCGTCGCCGGTCAGCGCGGAGCACACCACCACCGGGATGGGGTCTTCCGCCATGATCCGCGAGAGAAACGTCAGGCCGTGCATGCGCGGCAGCTCGAGGTCGAGGACGATCACGTCGGGCCGCTGCTTGCTCATCTTCTCCATGGCAATGTACGGGTCGGCAGCGACGGTGGCCGCGATGCCCTCGAGCGCGAAGAGCGAAGAGAGCGTCTGCCGCACGACGGCCGAGTCGTCGACCACGAGCACCTGGAGCGGGCGTTTTGTCGTCATGCCGTCCGGACCTCCGCGCGGCCCGGGGCGCCCGCGCCCTTCGGCAGCGCATGCGTGTAGACGGTCGGCACGACCGTCGTCACGCGGTCGGTCACGGCGTTCAGGCTCTCGGCGTGCCCGAGAAACAGGAGCCCGTCCGGGGCGAGCACGTCGAGGAGCCGGCCGATGACCTTCAACTTCGTCTCCATCTGGAAGTAGATGAGGACGTTGCGGCAGAAGATCAAGTGGAAGGGCCCGCGCACCGAATAGCGCTCGTCGTTCAGGTTCAGGCGCTCGAACCGCACGAGGGAGCGGATCTCCGGCCCGGCCTTCATGTTGCCCTCCTGAGAGGCCGTGCCGCGCATCATGTACGCCTTGCGGTACGGCGTCGGGATCTCGGGCGCCTTGTCGAGCGGCCACACGGCCGCCTCGGCTTTGGCCAGGACGCGCGTCGAGATGTCGGTCGCGAGGATCTCGATCTGCCGCCCCGAGCCCGGCGGAAAGTGGTGCAGCAGCGCCATCGCGAGCGAGTACGGCTCTTCGCCCGTGGAGCAGCCGGCGCTCCAGACGCGCAGGACCCGGGGGGCGCCGCGCTGCTTCCACGCCGGAATCACGTGGCGCTCGAGGAACTCGAACTGCCGCGGCTCGCGGAAGAAGTGCGTCTCGTTCGTGCTGATGCAGTCGAGCATCCGCACGCGCTCGTCGCGGTCGTCCTGGTCCACGATGCGGGTGTAGTACGCGCCGAAGGTCGTCAGGTCGAGCGCGCGCAGCCGCTTCGAGAGGCGGCCCACGAGCAGCGCCTTCTTGGCCGGCGCGAGGAAGATCCCCGCCTCGCGCAGGATGAGCGCCTGGAAGAGCGCGAACTCCCGGTCCGAGATCTCGCGGATGCGTTCGCCCGCCCCGAGCGGGGCGTGGGCGGCGGGGCGGGCGGCCACCGTCACGACGCGGCCTCCGCGGGGGCGGTGTCGACGGCGGCGAGCTCGCCCGAGGACAGGACCCGGTCCGTGTCGAGGATCAGCACGAACTCGTTGCCGAGCTTGCCGAGGCCCTGGAGGTAGTCCACCCGGATGGGCGTCCCGAACGACGGCGGCGGCTCGATCTCGTCCGGCGCGAACTCGACCACCTGGTTGACCGCGTCGGCGAGCACGCCCATCACGATCCGGGCGCCCCCGGACTCGATCTCCACGATGATGATGCAGGTCCGCTTCGTCACCGCGCTTTCCGGCAGCCGGAACTTGCAGGCGAGGTCCACGACCGCCACGACGCTGCCGCGCAGGTTGATCACGCCACGGATGAAGGCCGGCGTCGAGGGCACGCGCGTCACGGCCCCGTGCTCGATGATCTCGCGCACCTTGAGGACGCCGATCGCATATTCGCCGCCCGCGAGCGAAAAGGTCAGGTACTGCGTACGGGCGACCGACCTGGCCGCTGTTTCCCTGGTCCTGATCGTCATGCTCTTTTCCATTTCAAAACCTCCGGAACTCGCGCTCGGGCGCGCCGCCAATGGCGGACGGGCGCCGCGGCGCGGCGAAGGCAACGACGGGCACCGGCATCTCCATCGGCTCGGGCGCGGGCGCGGCCGCCGGCGCCGGCGCCGGCGGGGCGGGTGTGGAGGCCTCCGTGCGGAAGAACGCCACCACGCGATGGAGCCCCTCGGCCTTTTCGAGGACCGCCTCGGCCTGCTGCCGCATCGCGTCGGCCTGGCTCGACATCTCCTCCGCCGTCGAAGACAGCTCCTCGGCCGACGAGGCGTTGCGCTGCGTGATCTGGTCGACGTGGGACAGGGCGCGGTTGATCTGCGCCACCCCCGACGACTGCTCCGATGACGCGGCGGCGACCTCCTGGACGAGGTCCGCCGTCTTCCGGATCGAGGGCACCAGCGCCGCCAGCAGCTCGCGCGAGCGCTCGGCCACTTTCACCGAGGTCGCCGCGAGGCCGCCGATTTCCCGGGCCGCCGCCTGGCTGCGCTCGGCGAGCTTGCGGACCTCGGTCGCGACGACCGCGAAGCCCCGGCCGTGATCGCCCGCCCGCGCCGCTTCGATCGCCGCGTTCAAGGCCAGCAGGTTCGTCTGGTACGCGATCTCCTCGACGATCGAGATCTTCTCTGCGATCGAGCGCATCGCGTCGACGGTGTCGTCCACGGAGCGGGCGCTCTCGTCGCCGTCGCCGGCCCCGCGCATTGCCATCTGCTCCATCTGGCGGCTGTTCTCGGCGTTCTGCGTGATCGACGCGCTCATCTCTTCGAGCGACGACGTCGTCTCCTGCACCGAGGCGGCCTGCTCGCTCGTCCCCTGCGAAAGCGTCTGGGCGGACGCCGACACCTGGCTCGAGGCCGACGACACCTGGCCGACGACCGCCACGACCTGGCCCGAGGTTCGCGCGAGCGCGTCGGCGCCCGAGCGGACCTCCGCGACGACGCCGCGGAGACGCTCGGCCATCCGCCCCATCGCGGCGAGGAGCTGGCCCACTTCGTCCCGGCTCGGCGGCGGGACCTTGACGAAGAGGTCTCCGCGGGAGATCGCCTCCGTCGCCCGCACGGCCTGGAGGATCGGGCGCGTCACGCCGCGGGCGAGCTGGACCGAGAGCGCTGCGCCGGCCACGATCGTCAGGAGCATGACCGCGATCATCGCGCGCGCCGTCCAGGCCTTCTGGGCGCCGAGCGCCTCCGCCTTGTCGTTCATCCGCTTGAAGTTCGCGGCGGCCAGGTCGGCGGCGGACTTCTCGAGCCGGTCGATCGCGTCCTTGTAGGATCCCATCTCCCGACTGGCGTCCTGCGTCGTCTTGAGCGAATGCTGGCGGACGAGACCGACGACCCGGTAGAAGCCGGTCTCGTACGTGGCCAGGTCCGCGCGCATCCGGCGGACGAGCTCCTTGTCCTCCGGGATGTCCGTGTCGCGATCGAGCGAGGCCAGCCGTTCGTTCAAGCGGTAGCGCTGGTCGTTCCAGCTGGCGAGGTCCTCGCCCTCCTGGTCGGCGTTGCCGACGTGGACCGCGAGCTCCTTTTCGAACCGCCGCATCGCCTGGGTGTCGGCCCGCGCGGCGGCCGAGACCGAGGCCAGCTGCGCCTCGTGGGCGAGCATCGCCGAGGTCATGTCGGCCATCCGGGCGATCCCGCTGTAGCCGAGCGCCGCGATGACGATCGTGGTCAGAAAGCACAGGCCCATCGCGAGGCCGAGGCGGACGCCGATGCGCAGATTGCGGAACATGGGCGCCTCAGCTCTCCCACGTGCGCCGGAAATCGGCGTCGTTCGAGGCCGCGCGGGCGCGCGCCGCGAGGAAGGGCGCGAACGCGGCAGGCTCGCCCGCTTCCGCCACGGCCTCCCAACCGTCGGAGTCCGTCGGTTCCGGGGCCGCCGCGACCGGCGCCGGGGCCTCGGCCGCCGCCCCGATCTTGAAGAACGCCATGAGCCGGTGCAGGCTCTCGGCCTGCTTCAGGACCGCCTCGGCCTGCTGCCGCATCGCGTCGGCCTGGCTGGCCATCTCTTCGGCCGTCGAGGACAGCTCCTCGGCCGACGAGGCGTTCCTCTGCGTCACGTGGTCCACCTGGGCGAGCGCGCGGTTGATCTGCGCCACGCCCGAGGACTGCTCGGCCGAAGCCGCGGCGACCTCCTGCACGAGGTCGGTCGTCCTGCGGATCGAGGGCACGAGCTGCTCGAGCAGCGACTCGGAGCGCTCGGCCAGCCGCACGCAGGATCCGGCGAGGCCGCCGATCTCCTTGGCGGCCGCCTGGCTGCGCTCGGCGAGCTTGCGCACCTCGGTCGCGACGACCGCGAAGCCCCGGCCGTGGTCGCCCGCCCGCGCCGCCTCGATCGCCGCGTTCAGGGCCAGCAGGTTGGTCTGGTACGCGATCTCCTCGACGATCGAGACCTTCTCGGCGATGGCCTGCATGGCGAGCATCGTTTCCTTGACCGACGTCGCGCTCTCTTCCGCATCCTTCGCTCCCTGGAGCGCCATCTGCTCCATCTGGCGGCTGTTCTCGGCGTTCTGAGTGATCGACGCGCTCATCTGCTCGAGCGAGGACGTCGTCTCCTCGACCGAGGCCGCCTGCTCGCTCGTGCCCTGCGAAACGACCTGCGCCGACGAGGACACCTGGCCCGAAGCCGACAGCACCTGGCCGGACACGGCGACGACGTGCGACGACGAGCCGGTCACGGCGCTGGCGCGGCCGCGGACGTCGCCGATGATCTCCGCCAGCCGCTCGACGAACCTGTTGAAGAGCAGCGCCATGTGGCCGATCTCGTCGCGCGAGGTCACGGGGATGCGGCGCGTCAGGTCGCCGCCGCCCTGGACCATCTGCTCGAGGTGGAACGTCATCGCGGAAAGAGGCGCCGTGACGGCCCGGGACACGACGAGGGCCACGCCGAGCGAGACGACGAGGCACAGCAGCGCGATGCCCGACATCGCCTCCCAGCGCCAGTGCTGGCTCGCCCGGGCTCCCGCGAAGGCCGCCTGCACGGCCTCGCGGTCGTGCCGCGTCCGGTCCTTGAGCGTCAAGGTGATCTGGTTGAACTCCGTCGTCATCGCGGTCAGGCTCGAGGAGAGATCCTCGCCGGACTTCGCCGCGATCATCCGGCGGCTGACGGTGCTGGAGAGCTCCCAGTAGCCCTGAAACGCTCGGACGAGCTTCTCGCGCTCGCCGCGATCGATCACGGGGTTGTCCTTCTCGTCGTCGAGGCGCTTGAGGAACAGGTCTCGCAGCGCGGCCGCGTTGGAGAGGCCTTCGGCGTCCTGCGCCGCGACCGCGTCCTGAAGCTGCCGCTGGAGGGCAGTGAGCGCCTCCTCGAGGTCGCGCGAGAGCTCGAGAGAGGGCACGAAGCCCGACTCGATCAATCCCAGCTGCTTCTCCTCGCGGCGGCCGAGCACGAAATTCACGGTCAGCAGCAGGAGAAACCCGACCGCGGCAAAGCACGGCAGCAGGATGACTTTCCAGCGAATGGAGAGGTTCTTCAACATGGCCGCTCCTTCAGTCCGTGACCGCGACGACGCGGACGGTCGAGGTGTCCGTCCCGGCCCAGACGTACCCGATTGCGCCCGGCGTGTCGCGCACGTAGGCCACGACGTCGGCATCCGTCGATTTCTCCGGCGGCGGAACGCCCTTGCCGCTGAAGATCATCTGCTGCCAGTAGGCCGAGATCGCGATGACCTGCTTGCCGTAGATCTCGAGCGTGAAACGCTGGCGCATCGGCGTCTTGGCCGACGGCTCGACCGGCATGACCGGGATCCCGTCCGGCCACCGGGGGGCCTTCTTCAGGAACATCTCGCCGACCTTCAGGCGCGAGAGGGGCGCCGTCGGGTTCGAGGCGTTCACGATCACCTTGTAGGCGCTGGCGTCCTGCGCATCGGAGCGCGCGGCCAGGATGCCGAGCACGACGACGAGGACGACGCGGGACCAGAGCTTCATGATCGACTCCTTGTGACTCATGCCGCCGAGGCGGATACGCCCCGGGAAAGAACGGTGTCCAGCAGGCCGGGCACGTCCAGGATGAACGCCACCCGCCCGTCTCCGAGGATCGTGGAACCGCACAGGCCGCGCACGCCGTGGAAGAGCTCGCCGAGAGGCTTGATCACGGCCTGGTTCTGGCCGTGCAGGCTGTCGACGACGATGCCCGCGCGCGACAGATCGTGGCGCACGATGACGACGCTCTCCCGGGCCGGGGGCCCCTCGTCCGCGCCGAAGAGGCTGCGCAGGCGCACGAACGGCAGCGCCTCGCCCCGCAGCCGGAGTATGCCCTGCGCCTCGCGGCGGCCGGCGCGCTCCGCGGGCGGCAGCTCCATGCACTCGACCACGCGGTCCACCGGGATCACGTAGGTCTCGCCGCCGATACCGACGCCGAAGCCTTCGATGATCGCGAGGGTGAGCGGCAGGCGGATCTTGATCGAGGTCCCGGCGTCGGGCCAGCTCTCGATCGCGATGGAACCGCGCAGGGCCGCGATCCGCTCGCGCACGACGTCCATGCCCATGCCGCGCCCGGACCACTCCGTCACGCTCTCGGCCGTCGAAAATCCGGGCTCGAACACGAGGCGGTAGAGCTCGGCGTCGGCCAGCTTCTCGGGCTCGTCCGCCAGGCCGCGGCGGCGCGCCTCCTCGACGATCCGGTCGCGGTTGAACCCGGCGCCGTCGTCGGCGAGCTCGATGACGATCGAGCCCGCCTCGCGCCAGGCCGAGAGCGCGATCGATCCGCACGGGTCCTTGCCCTTGGCGCGCCGCACCTCGGGCTTCTCGATCCCGTGGAAGAGGGCGTTGCGGATCATGTGGGTCAGCGGGTCGCGCAGGTGCTCGACGATCGTCGTGTCGACCTCGACGTCCTCGCCCTCGATGACCACGCGCGCGAGCTTGCCCTGCGCGGTCGCGAGGTCGCGGGCCGTGCGCACGTACTGGCGCAGGATCGGCCCCACCGGGACCATGCGGACCTGCATCACGAGCTCCTGGAGCTCGGCGTGCAGCTGCGCCGCGTCCTGGTGCGCCTCGAGGACCTCCGTCGCGCCGAGCTCCTCGAGCATCAGGCGCAGCCGGCCGCGGGAGATGGCGATCTCGCCCGCCAGCGTCATGAGGCGATCGAGCTTCTCGACCGCGACCCGCAGCGTGCGCCCCTGCTCGCTCGCGCGCGGGGCCTCGTCGGCCCGCGCGGCCGGGACGTCCACGGCCGGGGCCGCCTGCGGCGCGGGCGCGCCGGCGGCGAGCCGCTGGAGGACTTCCTGGTGCCGCGGCCCGATCTCGTGGTTCCCTTCGACGGCGACCGGCAGCATCTCGCGCAGCGCGTCGATCGACTCGAGCAGCACCGTGACGAGCTCGGGCGTGGCAGCGCGCGTGCGCTTGCGCAGCCGCTCGAGCTGGTCTTCGAGCGCGTGCGCGAACTCGGCGATCCCGGTGAAGCCGAGCGAGGCCGAGTTGCCCTTGAGCGTGTGGGCCATCCGGAAGATCGTCTGGAGGACCTCCGGGTCGTCCGGGCGCGTCTCGAGCGAGAGCAGGCCCTCCTCCATCACCCGGAGGTTCTCCTCCGTCTCGGCGATGAAGGTCAGCAGCAGGGCTTCGGCGTCGAATTCCATCGCAAGTCCTAGAGCTTCGCGACCCAGGCCGTGCCCTGGTCGGTGTGGAAGATCAGCTTGCGGCCCGACTGGCCGCCGACGTCGCGCGACACGACCGGGATCGCGAGCTCCTCGAGGAGCTTGAAGGCGACCGCCGCGTTCTTCTCGCCGAGGTGGCCCTGGCGCGCCTGGAAGGCCTCGAGCACGCATGCGCCGCCGAACACCTTGGCCTGGAGCCGCGAGCGGCCTGCGCCGAGCGCGACGAGCCGGTCGACCAGCTCCGTCATCGCCACGTTGCCGAACCGCGGCGAGCCCTGGCCCGCGCCGGCGAAGAACGGCAGGAGGTAGTGGTTCATGCCGCCGACGCACTCGATCGGGTCCCAGAGGCAGACCGCGACGCAGGAGCCGAGGACCGTGGTCACCGCGCTCGGCTGGGCCGCCGCGTAGAGCTGCCCGGGCTGGAGGTAAACCCGGATGAGGTCGCGCCCCATCTCGTGCGGCGACGGCGCCGCGCGCCGGGCGGCGGTCTGCTCCCCGACGGTTTCGTCCCAGGTCGTCCCCGGGCGCGGCGTGCTCATCGGCTCGCCCCGGCGACCCGAGACTGGAGCTCCGTGCAGTAGAGCGCCCGGGCCGCGTGGGTGGCGAGCAGGTCGAACAACTCGTGGTCGAGCGCGACGAGGCCGGTCTTCTGCGGCAGCAGCCGGAAGATCGCCACGACGCCGAGCAGTCGCCCGTCGAAGTGGAGCGGGATGCAGGCCGACAGGTCCCTCTCCTCCGGGCGCAGCCCGGCGTTGTCGTCGCGGCCAGCCAGGAAGATCTCGTTCGTCCGGGCGCAGCGCCCGATGATGCCGCGGCCGAGGGGCACCGAGCGGAAGGGCCCGGGCTCGATTCCGAGGGACGCGACGAGCGAGAGGCCCGCGCCTCTGTCGTCGGCCTCGAAGATCGCGATCTCCTCGGATCCGATCAGGTTGCAGATGATGTCCTGGACGATCGACAGCGCCTCGCCCCGGTCGAGCGTGGCGTGGAGGCGGTAGCTCGCCACGTAGAGGCTGGCGAGATCCGTGTTCTGCTGCTCGACGCCGACGTATTGCTCGGAGAAGCGGCGGTTCTCTGCCTCGATCGCGGCCAGGTTCTTCTGGAGCCGCTCGCGCTCGAGCCAGTGGCTCTCGACGTCCTTCTGGAGCGTCGCGACCTGCTCGTTCAGGAAGCGGTTCTCGCTCTCGAGCGAGGCCGTCAGCACCCGCAGCTTCCCGTTCTCTTCGAGCAGTGCCTGGACGTACCGGCGCGTGTCGTCCCGCACCTTCTCGACGTAGGACTCGGGCCCGCCCCCCGCGGGCTTCATCACTTCGCCTCGGCGAGGTAGCTCTCGATCTTCGTGAGGAGCTCGAGGCTGCTGAAGGGCTTGGTGATGTAGTCGCTGCAACCGCTCTGGAAGCCGCTCTCGACGTTCTCGCCCTCGCCCCGCGTGGTGACCATGATGATCGGCACGGTCTTCATGCCCTCGTCCTCGCGGATCTTCTTGCAGACCTCGAAGCCGTTCATGCGCGGCATGATCACGTCGAGCAGGATCAGGTCGGGCCGCTCGGAAAACGCCCGCTCGACGGCCTCCGAGCCGTCCCTGGCCGTGACGAGGTCGTAGGAGCCCTTGTTCAGGATCATCCTTTCCATCATCAGGACCGTGTTCGAGTCGTCGACCAGCAGGATCTTCTTGCGTGCCATCGTCTCCCTCTCTTGCGGTTACGGCGCCGGGTGTCCCTGCCCCGCGGCCATGAGCCCCGAGGCGATCTTCGCGACTTCGGAAAGCGGCTTGGGCTTGTGCAGGAAGGCGTCCGCGCCGCGGCGGCGCGCCTCCGCCTCGATCTCGCGAGAGCCGTAGGCGGTCAGTAGGATGATCCGCGTCTGCGGCGACTGCGCGCGGATCGACTCGAGGATGTCGAGCCCCTCGGCGCCCTGCGTCCCCGAGAGACGCAGGTCCAGGATCGCGAGCGAGTAGTCGTTGTCGGCGATGAGCGCCTGCGCCTCGGACGTCTCGCGCGCGCAATCCACGGCGTAGCCCTTCGTGGTGAAGTACTCACGCATAGCGAACAGGATCGGCTCCTCGTCATCCACGATCAGAATTCGGGTCGTAATGCGCGAAGAGATTGCAAGGCCGCAGCCAGGCCGGTGAGATTGACGTAAGTCGATTTTAGCGAAGTCATGTTACGCACGTATCAGCTGGAGAGCGAGTGCCGCGAAATGTCCGAGGTTCAGACGTTTCCAGGCGCGGATTCCGAGATCTGGACGCGAGGCCCGGCCGCAGATCTAGCGGAAAGCCTGCGTGTCCGCGGCGCCGCAGAGGCGCGACGGATCGGACCGGTCGTTGCGATAAACCCGCTGCGCCCCCGTTTCGCGGTCCGTCACGGTCAGCGTGTACTCGAGGTCCGTAAGGCCCGTGTGGAAGACCCAGAAATATCCGCCGGGAAGCGCGGTGGCATCCACCATCTTCACGAACACTTCCGGAAAGGTCGCGTCGTTCGTGAAGGCGGGAAGACTGAAGTACCCCCACTTCGCGCCCTGCGGCACCGCGACGCCCTCGGCCTCGCGTCCCGTGCGCGGATCGACGGCGGAGAGTGTGGCGTCGAAGCGGCCGAGCAGAGTGAGCGACGGAGTCTCGGACCTGGCCATGCGCGAACGGACGGCTCGCTCTTCGACCGGCACGTCCGTAAACGTGGTCGTGTCCGCGCCGCCGCAGAGACTCTGAGGATCGGAGCGGTCATTGCGATAGCTCATCTGACGCCCCGTCACGGTATCGACGACGGACAGGGTGTACTGCAGATCGGTCAAGCCCGTGTGGAAGAGCCAGAAGCCGCCGCCGACTGCCGTCGCATCAGCCATCTTGACGATGATCTCCGGGAAATTCGGATCGCCGGTGAATCCGGGCAGGCTGAAGTAACCCCAGCGGTCGCTCTGGGTCAGTGCGTGCCCGACCTCCTGTCGGCCGGTTCGCGGATCCAGGGCTTCGACCGTTGCGAGGAATCGGCCGTTCAGAAGACAGAGGGCGGCGGCGCTCGCCGTGCAGGCCCCGGAAACCTCGTAGTCGTAGACGCTTCCGCCCGCCGCCACGTGCAGGAACCTGCCGGTCGCGTCGATCCGGAGATTGTTCGCTTCGCCGTCCGGTAGTTCCTCGCTAAACGCGGTCCATCCCGCGCCCGCGTCGACGCTGCGGTAGACACCCGTCGGCGTCGCGGCGTAAAGGGTGGTCGGAACGACCGGGTCGACGACGAGCTCCGAGATCGACACCGGAGAAGGCATCCCCGACGAGATGTCGCGCCACTGCCCTCCCCCGACCCCGCTGACCCAGAGCTTCCCGCCATTGGTGGCATAGACCACGTTGCGATTCGTCGGGTCGATCGCGAGCACGACGGGAGTCGGAGGGGCGACGCTCTCCCAGCCGGACTGGTCGATCGGATCCCAGGAGCTGCCACCGTCGTGGCTGACGAAGACCTCGTTGGAAATAACCGCGAACGGTCGCGAACACGTCGAGACCGGAGGGCGAAACGACCGGAAGAATGCAGCCGATCGGAACGTTCAACACGAGCGTCCAGTCGTCCCCGCCGTCGACGCGCCTGTAGAGCAGCCCCCCCTCGGCCTCTACGCAGTAGTACTTGGTGGCGTACATGGTTTGGGGAGCATTCGCGGCAATCACCGGAGCCCCGAGGTCAGGGCCAGGCGAAGGCCCTCCCCACGTCCCGCCGCCGTCCACGCTGCGCCCGAAGCGCGAAAACAGATCAAGCGTTCCGGGCTGAATGGACAACTCGTACAGAAGGTCGTTCGAGTCGATCTGCGACCAGGAGCGCCCTCCGTCAACGCTGTGGAACAGGCCGGGCTCGGTCTCGGCATAGATGTCCGACGGCTGTGCGGGATCCATGGCGATGGAAGGATGCAGCGCACGGATCCCGTGATTGACCACGGCCCAGTTATGGCCGCCGTCCATAGACTTCTCCACTCCCGTGTATCGATCCCGAACTTCTTGATCTTCTGGTACAGCGTGCTTCGCGGGATGCCGAGCTTCTTTGCCGCGGCTTCGACGCGGCCGGCCTCGGCGCGAAGGACGCGCGCGATGTGGGCACGCTCGACTTCGAGCAGCGTGAGGTCGAGGTCCTCGGGCGCCGCACCGGAGTCCGCCGGCTCGAAGCGCAGGTCGCGCCGGCCGAGCACACTCTTTCCCGAAAGCAGGATCGCGCGCTCGAGGACGTTGCGCAGCTCGCGGATGTTGCCGGGCCAGGAGTAGGTCGCGAGCGAGCGCATCGCGTCCTCGGCGATCGTGATCTTCGCGTGGCCCGAGCGCGCGGCGAGCGACTCGAGGACGCGCTCGGCGAGAACCGGGATGTCCTCAGGGCGCTCGCGCAGCGGGGGGACGGTCAGGGGGATCGTGCTGATCCGGAAGTACAGGTCGCTGCGGAACCTCTTCTCCCGCACGAGCTCGGCCAGGCCCTGGTGCGTGGCCGTGATGAGGCGGATGTCCACGCGGCGGTCACGCACGTCGCCCATGCGCCGGAATTGCTTGTCCTCGAGGACCTTCAAGAGTTTGGGCTGGACCTGGATGTCCACGTCGCCGATCTCGTCGAGGAAAACGGTCCCGCGGTGCGCGACCTCGAGCAGGCCCGGCTTGGCGGAGGTGGCGCCCGTGAACGCACCCTTCTCGTGGCCGAAGAGCTCGGTCTCGAGGAACTCGCGCGAGAGACCGGCGCAATTCAGGTCGACGAACGCGTTCTCGGCGCGCGGACCGTTCTCGTGGAGCCAGCGCGCGAGCACTCCCTTGCCCGCTCCGGTCTCGCCCTGGATCAGCACGGGGCTGTCCGAGGCGGCCACCTTGCGCGCCTCGGCGGCGAGCTCCCGGATCGCCGCGCTAGAGCCGAGGAATGGATCGCGCAAATCGCGCGCGAGGCGCGAGCGCCGCGCCATCTGCTGCTGGCGGTTGTGCTGATTCTCGATCAGCCGCTCGAGGATGACGGCCAGGGCCTCGAGCTGGACGGGTTTTGTCAGGAACTGCTCCGCGCCCTCCTTGATGGCCTTGACCGCAAGGTCCACCGATCCGTGCGCCGTCAGGATCACGACGGGCACCGACGGGTCCAGCTCCCGCAGCCGTGGGAGCAACTCGAGCGCGTTTCCGTCCGGCAGCGAGTAGTCCACGATCGCGATGTCCGGCGGCGCCTTGCGGAAGGCCGCCTCGGCCTCGGCGCAGCCCTCCGCCTCCACGACCTCGAAGCCGCGGCCCCGCAGGAAGTCGCAGACGCCGAAACGCACCGCCGGCTCGTCGTCGACGAGCAGGACGCGCTTGCGGGCAGCGCTACTCACGGTTGCCCGCCGACGGCCCGCCGACGGGCAACCGCACCGTCACGACGGCGCCACCCTCTGCCCGGTTGCTCGCCCCGATGCGGCCGCCGTGGTCCTCGACGATGCGCTGCACGATCGACAGGCCGAGGCCGGTGCCGCCGCGCCGGCGCGTGAAGAATGGCTCGAAGATCCGGGGCAGGTCCTCCGGGCGGAAGCCCGGCCCCGCGTCCCGGACGCGGCAGTCGATCCATCGCTCGCCGTCGACGCGCATCAGCTCGGCTTCGACTATAACCGCGGTCTGCGGCGGCGCGTGGCGGACGGCGTTGTCGAGCAGATTCTGGAACACCTGCGTGAGGCGCCGGCGGTCCATCCGCACGCGCGGCAGGTCTTCGGCGGCCGCGAACTCGATCCAGACGCCCGCGCGGTCGGCCAGCGCCTGGCATCCCTGCACCGCTTCGGTGACGACGTCCCCGACGGTGCCCTCGCTGAACTCCAGGCTCGTCGGCTTGCCGTACTCGAGCAGATCGCCCATGAGGTGGGACAGGCGGTCGAGCTCGCCGCGCAGGACCGCGACGTACTGCGCGTACTCGTCGCGCTGGCCGAACCGCGCCTCGAAGGCGTCGAGGGTGGCCGAGATCCCGAAGAGCGGGTTCCGGACCTCGTGCGCGACGCCGGCGACGAGCGAGCCCATCGCCGACATCGTGCGCGTGTGGTGCAGCTTCTCCTGGAGCCGCACGACGCCCGTGATCTCGCGCGCGACGAGGATGATGCGCTCGGACTCGCTGCTCGCCGCCTTGAGGAGGCTCGCCCCGACGTCCCACGTGCGGCCGGTGGCCGCGTCGCGGGCCTGGCCGGACATCGCCGACCCGCCCGTGCGGATCTCCCGTGCGAGCTCGGCCGACTTCTTCCAGGGCTCCCCCGGCCCGAGCGCCTCGATCGCCACGCCGATCGTTTCGCGGTAGGTCTTTCCCGAGAGGATTTTCGCCGCGCGATTCAGGCGTCGGATCAGGGCGTTGCCGTCGAGGATCAGGACCGGCGACTCGATCGCGTCGAACGTCCGCTGCCACTCCTTGGCCGCGTCCTGGATCGCGAACTGGAGGCGCGCCTGGTTCTCGTCGGCGGCCTTGCGCTCGGTGACGTCGCGCAGCTGCACGAGCAGGCCCGCGACGCTCGGGTGGTTGGAGAGGTCGCTGCCGATCGCCTCCATGTGGCGCCACGACCCGTCGCGGTGGCGGACCCGGAACTCGGCCGACGCCGAGCCCGACCCGTGGACGAGCCCCGCGAACATCCGCCGCACCGCCTCGCCGTCCTCCGGGTGGACGTAGTCGAAGACGGCGTCCTCCAGGACTTCCTGGGGCCTGTAGCCGAGCAGCCGCTCGAGCGACGGGCTGCCGTACCGGATGGCCCCGCCCGCGTCCACGATCATGATGACGTCGAGGGCATTGTCGATCAGGGACCGGAAGTACTCCTCGCTCTCGCGCAGAGCGTCCACGGCCCGGCGCCGCTCGGTCACGTCCACCATCGTCCCCTCGATCACGGTCTCGGGAGGAGAGCCCTCCTCGATCAGGTGGACGTTTTCGAGGACCCACACCGCGCCGCCGTCCTTGCGGCGCAGGCGCACCTCGGAGTTCGTGAGCGAGCCTTCCTTCCGGAGCCGCGCGAGGAACGCGTCGCGGTCGCCGGGCTCCGGGTAGAAGTCCCGGCCGTTGCTGCCGCGCACTTCCTCGCGGGAGGCGTACCCGAGCATCCGCGCGAAGGACTCGTTGCAGTCGATGATCCGCCCGTCGAGGGCCGTGCGATACACGCCGGCGAGGTTGCGCTCGAAGAGGTTGCGGAACCGCGCCTCGGACACGCGCCGCGCCTCCTCGACCTCCCGCTGGCCCGTGATGTCGGAGGCGATCCCCGTCGTGCCGAGCAGGTTGCCCTCGCCGTCGCGCACGGCCGCCGTCTTGAACGAGAGCGTGATGAGCTTGCCGTCCTTGCGGCGGTGGCGGGTCTCGTACTGGACGTAGCGCTCGCCCTCGAGGATCCGCTCGAGTGTCTTCAGGTCCTTGCCCGCCTCGCCCGGGACCATCCAGTCGGTCATCGGCCGGCCGATCATCTCCTCGGGCGCGCACCCGTAGATGCGCCGGGCGGCCGCGTTGACGAACGTCCAGCGGCCGAAGGAATCCGCGGACCAGATGAGCTCGTTGGAATTCTCGACGAGCTCGCGGTAGCGCTTCTCGCTCGATCCGAGCCCGTGGTCTGCTTCGCTGCGAGTGATGGGACGAATTATGAGCCGGCGTCCCGGCCGCGGCAAGCGCGGCGTCGTCAGGCGGGCGTGAATGCGAGGGGTCGCGCGGCGGGGATGAGCCCCTCTTCGGCGGCGAGCCGGTAGAAGAGATTCAGGCCATCGAGATCGCCGCGGTCGAGCTCGAAGTGCAGGGCGTGGCGCAGGTAATCCTCCACCACGGGCGCCGAGAGGCCGGACGCCTCCGCTTCCTCGCGAACCATCGCCCCGAAGGCCGCGAGGCCCGCCTCGTACGACCGACGCAGCAACGCCGCGACTTCGGCCGAGGCGTGACCTTCGCGCACGGCCCAGAAGGCGAAGACGAAGGGGTGGCCGGAAAAGGCGCGCCACTCCGAGGCGAGGTCGAGCACGACGTGGCCGTTCAGCCGGGTCTTCATGGCAGGGTCGCCGATGATCAGCCGCGCGTCCGCCGTGCCGGCCGGCTTCTCCCGGTATTCCGGCGCGAGCCCGTACACGCGCTTGAGGAGGATCCGCGTCAGCGCCGCGGAGGTCCGGGAGGCGGGATCCAGGTCCACCGAACGGATCTTCTGGCGCGCGACGTCGGAAACGAGAAGCACCGACCGGACTTCCGACGCCGCGGCGATCCCGAGCGACGGCACGACGCGCAGGCCCGGGATGCGCTGGTATTCGATCGAGGGGATCAGGCCGACGTCCGCCTCGCCGGACGCGAGCTTCGCGGCGCAGACGGACGGCAGGTCGCGGGAGACCTCCACGCCCGGGGGAGGTTCGTGCAGGAGCCCCCACGTCAGGGGGCGGGCGTTCAGGAAATCGACGACGGAGATGCGAAGCACGTCCGCCTCCCGATCACCCCTGCGACATCAGGTTCAGGAACTCGGCGTTGGTCTTGGTCTTCTCGAGCTTCTCGGTCAGGAGCTCCATCGCCTCCACGGTCGAAAGCGGGTTCAGCACCTTGCGGAGCACCCAGATGCGGTTCAACTCCTGCTTGTCCATCAGCAGCTCTTCCTTGCGGGTGCCCGACTTGTTGATGTCGATCGCCGGGAAGACGCGCTTGTCGACGAGCTTGCGGTCGAGGTGGACTTCCATGTTGCCCGTGCCCTTGAACTCCTCGAAAATGACGTCGTCCATGCGCGAGCCCGTGTCGATGAGCGCGGTCGCCATGATCGTGAGCGAGCCGCCCTCCTCGACGTTGCGCGCGGCGCCGAAGAAGCGCTTGGGCCGCTGGAGGGCGTTCGAGTCGACGCCGCCGGAGAGCACCTTGCCCGATGGCGGCACGATCGCGTTGTAGGCGCGCGCCAGGCGCGTGATCGAGTCGAGCAGGATCACGACGTCGCGCTTGTGCTCGACGAGGCGCTTGGCCTTCTCGATGACCATCTCGGCGACCTGGACGTGCCGGGCCGCGGGCTCGTCGAAGGTCGAGGAGATGACCTCGCCCTTGACCGAGCGCTGCATGTCGGTGACTTCCTCGGGCCGCTCGTCGATGAGCAGAACGATGAGCGTGACTTCCGGGTGGTTGGTCGAGATCGAGTTGGCGAGCGCCTGCAGCACCATCGTCTTGCCGGTGCGCGGCGCCGCGACGATCAGGCCGCGCTGGCCCTTGCCGACCGGCGCAACGAAGTCGAGCACGCGCGAGGTCATGTTGGTCGGGATCTCGAGCCGGATGCGGTCCTGCGGGTAGAGGGGGGTCAGGTTGTCGAAGAAGATCTTCTCGCGCGCGACGTCCGGGTGCTCGAAGTTGACGGCCTCGACCTTGATCAGCGCGAAGTAGCGCTCCCCTTCCTTGGGGGGCCGGATCTGCCCCGACACGGTGTCGCCGGTGCGCAGGTCGAACTTGCGGATCTGGGAGGGCGACACGTAGATGTCGTCCGGCCCCGGCAGGTAGTTGTACTCGGGCGCCCGCAGGAAGCCGAAGCCGTCGGGCAGGCATTCGAGGACGCCCTCGGAGAAGATGAGTCCCTTCTTCTCGGTCTGCGCCTGCAGGATCTTGAAGATCAGGTCCTGCTTGCGCATGCCGGTCGCGTTCTCGACCTCGAGGTCGCGCGCGATCTTCAGGAGCTGCGGGATCTTGATGTCGTGGAGCGCCCGGATGTCGAGCGTGTCGCCGTGCTCGACCGTGCCCTCGGCCTCCTCGACGGTCGTGTCCGGGAGGCCCTCGGGAGGGGCTTCGAGGGTTTCGACGTCGGAGTCGCTGGGTCCCTTGCGTCTGGCCATTGTCTCTGTCCTCTTATTGCGTGATGTGTCGGCGGAAACCGCCGGGAAGCGTTCGGAAGAAGGGTTCGGAAGCCGGGAGCAGGAGTCGGAAGAATATCAGCTTCGGACTGTCCTCTAGTATTTCAAATTCCCAGGGCCGGGTGCCAGTCGCCTAGTTGGCGACGGCGCCGCCCTCTGCAGGCTTTGCCTCGGGCTCCACGGCGGTCGCGGCCGGGCGGGGGGCCTCCATGGCGATCTTGATGACCTCGTCCATGGTGTTGACGAGGTGGAATTCCATCTGGCCGCGGATCTCCTCGGGCAGGTCGTCGAGGTCCTTGTCGTTCTCGGCCGACAGGATGATCGTGCGGATGCCGGCCCGGTAGGCCGCGAGGATCTTGTCCTTGATCCCGCCCACGGGCAGGACCTTGCCCCGCAGCGTGATCTCGCCGGTCATCGCCACGTCCTTCAGGACGGGGATCTTGGTGACGGCCGAGAACAGCGACGACGCCATGGTGATGCCGGCCGACGGCCCGTCTTTCGGGATCGCGCCTTCGGGGACATGGATGTGGATGTCGAACTTCTCGTGGAAGTTCGGGTCGGCGTCGTACATCTCGGCGCGGCTGCGCACGTAGGAGACCGCGGCGCGCGCCGACTCCTGCATCACGTCGCCGAGCGAGCCGGTGATCGTCAGGTTGCCCTTGCCCTTGAGCAGGCTCGTCTCGGTCATCAGGATCTCGCCGCCCGCCTCGGTCCAGGCCAGGCCCGTCGCGATGCCGACTTCCGACACCTCGCCCTTCAGGCGCTTGCGGAACCGGGCCTTGCCCAGGAAATCCTTCAGGTTCTCGGGCGTCACCCGGACCGGCGTCTCGACCTTGTTCTGCACGATCTTGCGCGCGACCTTGCGGCAGAGGCCGCCGATCTCGCGCTCGAGGTTGCGCACGCCCGCTTCGCGCGTGTAGTGCTCGATGACCGACAGGACCGTGTCGTCCTGGATCTCGATCTGGTCGTCCTTCAGCCCGTTGGCCTCGCGCTGCTTGGCGACGAGGAACTGGCGGGCGATCGCGACCTTCTCGTTGGGCGTGTAGCCGGAGAGCGGGATCAGCTCCATCCGGTCCTTCAGCGCCGGCGGGATCGGGTCGGCGATGTTGGCCGTGGCGATGAACATGACCTTCGAGAGGTCGTACTCGACGTCGAGGTAGTGGTCGACGAAGGAGTGGTTCTGCTCGGGGTCGAGGACCTCGAGCAGCGCCGACGCCGGGTCGCCCCGGAAGTCGGAGGACATCTTGTCCACTTCGTCCAGGAGGAAGACGGGGTTGACCGCGCCCGCCTTCTTCATCATCTGGATGATCTGGCCCGGGAAGGCGCCGATGTAGGTGCGCCGGTGGCCCCGGATCTCGGCCTCGTCGCGCACGCCGCCGAGGGACAGGCGCACGAACTTGCGGTTCAGGGACCGCGCGATGGACTTGGCCAGCGACGTCTTGCCGACGCCGGGAGGGCCGACGAAGCAGATGATCGAGCCCTTCGTCTTCTGGACGAGCTGCCGGACGGCCAGGAACTCCAGGATGCGCTCCTTGACCTTCTCGAGCCCGAAGTGGTCGTCGTTCAGGATCTTCTCGGCGCGCGAGATGTCCTTGATCTCGCGCGACGCCTTCTTCCAGGGCACGCCGACCAGCCACTCGATGTAGTTGCGCGAGACCGTCGCCTCGGCCGAAACCGGCGGCATCGCCTCGAGCCGGCGCAGCTCCTGGTCGGCCTTCTCGCGGACTTCCTTGGGCATGCCCGAGGTCTCGATCTTCTTCTTCAGCTCCTCGACCTCGTCGGTGCGGTCGTCCTTGCGGCCGAGCTCCTGGTGGATCGCCTTGATCTTCTCGTTGAGGTAGTACTCCTTCTGGGCCTTCTCCATCTGCTTCTTGACCTTGTTGTTGATCCGGCGGTCGATGTTGACCTTCTCGATCTCGACCTCCAGCAGGTCCTGGAGCTTCTGGAGACGCTCGTAGGGAGACTCCGCCTCGAGCAGCGTCTGCTTCTCGGCGGTCGCGACGGAGAGGTGCGCCGCCAGCGTGTCGGCGAAGCGCTCGGGGTCGTCGATCTTCAGCGACGCCGCCAGGCCCTCGAACGCCAGGTGGTGCGAGAGCTTGGCGTACTGCTCGAAGAGCGCGAGCACCTTGGCCATGTAGTCGCGCAGGCTCTCGACGTCCGACGGGCCGGATCGGCAGCAGGCTCCACGCCGACCGACAGGTACTCGCCCTTGCGCTCGAAGGCGCATGATCCGGCCCCGGCGCACGCCCTCGACCATCACCTTGATGTGGCCGTTCGGGAGCTTCAGGGACTGGGCCACCGTCGCGACGACGCCGACCTCGTAGATGTCCTCGGGCTTGGGCTCGTCGAGCTGCGGGTCCTTCTGCGCGGCGAGGAACAGCCGCTTGACCGGCGTCGCGAGCGCCGCTTCGAGGGCGCGGATGGACGACTCGCGGCCCACGACGAACGGCGCCATCATGTGGGGGAAGACCACCATGTCCCGCAGGGGGACGAGCGGCAGGCTTTCCAACCCGCGGCCGGCGCTATCGGTTTTCATCTGGTTTGAGTTCCATTCGGGAAAGGCCGAATTTCGAATCCGAGATTCCGAAATCCAGTTTACCCCGCCTTGCGGAGGATGGTGATGGGGTTCGTGTGGTGCTTGACCACGTCCTTGGTGATGACGCACTCCTCGATATCGTCGTCGGAGGGGATCTGGTACATGACGTCGAGCATCAGGTCTTCGATGATGATCTTGAGCCCCCGGGCGCCGACGTTGCGCGCCAGGGCCTCCTCGGCGATCGCCTCGATGGCGTCGTCGGTGAACCGCAGCTGGACGTTCTCGAACTCGAGCATCGTCTGGTACTGCTTGACGAGAGAGTTCTTGGGCTCGCGCAGGATCTCGACGAGCGCGGCCTGGTCGAGCTCGGAGAGGGTCGCAACCACCGGCAGGCGGCCGACGAACTCCGGGATCATCCCGAACTTGATCAGGTCCTCGGGGTGCACCTTCTCGAGGAGCACGCTCGAGCGCTTCTCCTTCTTCGTCACGATCTTCGCGCCGAAGCCCATCGTCTTCTCGGTCATCCGGCGGTTGATGATCTCCTCGAGGCCGACGAAGGCGCCGCCGCAGAGAAAGAGGATGTTCGTCGTGTCGATCTGGATGAACTCCTGGTGCGGGTGCTTGCGGCCGCCCTGCGGCGGAACGTTCGCGACCGTGCCCTCCAGGATCTTGAGCAGCGCCTGCTGGACACCCTCGCCCGAGACGTCGCGGGTGATCGACGGGTTCTCGCCCTTGCGGGCGATCTTGTCCACCTCGTCGATGTAGACGATGCCGCGCTCGGTCTTTTCCTTGTCGTTGCCGGCGGCCTGGTAGAGCTTCAGGATGATGTTCTCGACGTCCTCGCCGACGTAGCCGGCCTCCGTCAGGGTGGTCGCGTCCACGATCGTGAACGGCACGGAGAGGAGCTTCGCCAGGGTCTGGGCGAGCAGGGTCTTGCCCGTCCCCGTCGGCCCGATCAGGAGGATGTTCGATTTCTGGAGCTCCACGTCGAGCTTGCGGTTCTTCTCCAGGTAGTCGATCCGCTTGTAATGGTTGTAGACCGCCACGGCCAGCTTCTTCTTGGCCTGGTCCTGCCCGATCACGTAGCCGTCGAGGAAATCCTTGATCTCCTTGGGCTTCGGGAGCTTGGTCTCGGGGGCCTGGGTCTCGAGGACGCGGTCCTCGGCGATGATGTCGAGGCAGATGTCGACGCACTCGTCGCAAATGTAGACCGTGGGCCCGGCGATGAGCTTCTTGACGTCCCGCTGACTCTTGTTGCAGAAGGAGCAGCGCAGGACATCGCCGTTCCCGGTTTTCTTCGACATTCAGCCTCCGGAGGGATGAGGGAATTCTAGGGTCGCCTCTCCCTCCCCGTCAACTATAAGCACCCGAATTTAGCATAACCCCTTCAGCACTAACGCGCGGGGGTTCGGGGAATTCCACCGCCAGGAAGCACTACGCGGGCGGTGGACGGCAGGATTCAGGCCCGGCTAGCCGGCCGCCTTCAGGGCCAGGTCGTCGCGCCGGTGGTAGATCGCGTCCACGAGGCCGTAAGTCTTGGCGTCCTCGGCCTCGAGGATGTAGTCGCGGTCGGTGTCCTTGGAGACTTTCTCGAGCGGCTGCCCGGTGTGGTGCGCCATGATCTGGTTCAACCGCTCCTTCAGGCGCATGAGGTCGCGGGCGTGGATCTCGATGTCGGTCGCCTGGCCCTGCATGCCGTACGCGAGCGGCTGATGGATCAGGAAGCGGGAATTCGGCAGCGAGTAACGCTTGCCGGGAGTGCCGGCCGCCATCAGGACCGCAGCCATCGACGCGGCCTGGCCGACGCAGATCGTGGACACGTCGTTCTTGACGTACTGCATCGTGTCGTAGATCGCCATGCCGGCGGTGATCGAGCCTCCGGGAGAGTTGATGTAGAAGGCGATGTCCTTCTCGGAGTTCTCCGACTCGAGGAACAACATCTGCGCGATGATGAGGTTGGCGATGGTGTCGTCGACCGGCTGGCCGAGGAAAATGATGTTGTCCTTGAGCAGACGCGAGTAGATGTCGTACGCGCGCTCTCCCCGGCTCGTCTGCTCGATCACCATGGGTACCAGGACCATGCCGCCCCCCTCGTAGTCGTCGTCGAGTGTCATTTCCGTCACGTCGCAGAACCTATTTCACTTGCACCGGCATTCCCGAGGGTAGCACCTTGGCGCTGTCAATCAAGAGGTCGACGGCCCGCGACAGCCGCATCTCGTCGCGCAGCGACTCGATGCCGCCGGCCTTGGCCATCTGCTCGCGCAGGACCGCGGGCTCGACGCCGCGCTGTGCGGCGGCCCGCTTGAACTCGGCCTCGAGCTCCGTCTCGGAAATCGCGATCCCTTCCTTCCGGGCGATCGCGTCGAGCAGCAGGTACTCGCGGACCCGCTTCTCCGCGCCGGGGCGGGCCTCCGTCTGCAGCTTCTCCCAGTCTTCCTTCTCGGGATCGAGGCCGCTCTGGCGCGAGGTAGCGCGCGTAGTCGCGCAGCGCCGCGACCGTCTCCGATTCCACCAGGACCTCGGGCGCCGGGATCTCGCGCCGCGACAGCAGCCCGTCGAGGATGACCCGGCGGAACTTGCGCTTGCGGTCGGCCTCCTTCTCGTGGCGCAGGCGCGTGCGCACCTTGTCGCGCAGCGTCTCGAGCGTGTCTCCCTCGGCCACGGCCCCGGCGAACTCGTCGTCGAGCGCCGGCAGCTTCTTTTCCTTGAGCGCCGCGAGCGTCACCTGGTAGTCGACGGTCTTGCCCTTGAACTCGTCGTTCGGGAAGTCGTCGGCGAAGGTCTTCCGGAAGCTGCGGGTCTCGCCGACCGCCGCGCCGCGCAGGGCGTCGTTGATCTCGGCCATCGAGTCCTCGTGGCCGACCTCGAGGGTGATCTTCTCGTCGCGGAAGGTCCGCGGGTTCTGGCCCGGCGCCAGGATCTCGACGAAGGACCCCGCGATGTCGGCGACCGCGAAGTCGCCCCTCGCCGCCGGCCGCCCTTCGACCGGGTGGAACTCGGCGTGCGCCTCGCGGATCCGCTCGACGACCTTCGACACCTCCTCCTCGGTCGGCTCGACGGGCTGGTCTTCGACCGGGATACCCCTGTAGTCGCCGGGATCGACCGGGGGCTTGAGGTCGAGCTTCGCCTCGAAACGGATCGGCCCGGGCGGATCCCACTTGAGCTCGTCGATGTGCGGCCGGCCGAGAACCGCGAGCTTGCGCTCCTCGATCGCGGCCGCGAGCGCGTCGGGAACGATCGCCTCGAGCACGTCGCCCTTGATCTCGTCGGAGAACCGCTTCTGGATCACCGACACGGGCGCCTTGCCCTTGCGAAATCCGGGGATCGCGGCCCGTTTCACGTACGACTTCGTGACCGCGGCGAAGGCTTTTTCCACGTCCTCCGCCGGCACCTCGATCTCGAGCGTGGTGCGCGTGGCGGTTTCGTCTTTCGTTGCGAGAATGGCCATAGGGCGGGGATCTTACTCCGATCCCGCCGGCCTCAGGGCCGTTCGGAAACGAGCCGGGTCGCGGGCCGCCGCCCGAGCCGGACGGGAAAGGCGCGCGGCGGCTGCAGCCACGCGAGCGCGCCCTGGACGTCGAGGCGGCCCCACCCGAACACGACGTTCGGGACTTCGGTTCCCGCGTACACGCCGCAGGTCAGGTCCACGGTCCGCGCGACCGCCCCGCGCTCGAGCGCCTGCTCCGTGCGGTCCACGTCACCGGCCAGCTCCGGCAGCGCCGACCACAGGAGCGCCACCGCTCCCGCCACGTGCGGCGCGGCCGCCGAGGTTCCGGACAAGCCGCTCGAGTAGCCGCCCCCGCGCGAGGACGACCGCAGGTTCACGCCCGGCGCGACGAGGTCGGGCTTGAGCCGATTCGAGCCGTCGGCGAGCACCGGGCCGATGCTCGAGAACGGCGCGATGGCGTCGCCCAGATCGGTCGCACCGACGGTCGTCGCGGCGTCGTAGAAGGCGGGCGCGTCCGAGATCGTGGAGCAGGTCGGCAGCACGCCGCCGGAGCCGCCGCTGTTGCCCGCGGCGAAGATGACCGCGATGCCGGCCGCCCGCACGTTCTCGACGACTCCCCGCAGGATCTCCGGGTCCGTGCACCCTTCGCTCGCCGGGCACGTCCACGAGTTGTTGATGACGTCGGCCCCGAGGTCGGGCCGGGGATTCTCGCCCGCCGCATCGGTCGGGGCGAGGAACCACTCGAAGCACTCCGTGTAGCGCGCCGGCGTGCCGTTGCCCTTGTCCATGTTGCGGCACCCGATCAGGTGCGCGCCCGGCGCCATTCCGATCCGATTCTCCCCGCCGTCATCGCCGACCATGAGACCCGACGTCGCCGTGCCGTGGCCGTCGTCGTCGCAGGGCGCGGCCGCGTCCGACCCGCACAGGTTCTCGGGAACCGCGTCGTGGATGGCGTCGTGCCAGTTGTAGGCGTGCGAGGCGGCCGTCCCGTCCCAGCCGCGGTAGTGCGGCCGGAGCGCGGGGTGCTCCCAGTCGAAGCCCGTGTCGGCGGAACCGATGACGATGCCCTGCCCCGCGGCGCCGCGGGCCCAGAGCTCGGGCGCGCGGACCAGCACGAGATTCGGTTCGATGGCGGCCGTCGCGCGGGGGGCGAGCCGCACGCCGCCGGCCGCATCCGGCCGCGGGAGCGGCGCGGCGAAGTTCGCCTCCACGCCGGAAACGTCCCCGCGGGCGGCGAGCGTCCGCACGAGCGAGGCATCCGCCTCGACCTCGACCATGTTGAAGAGGAAGTGGCTGCGGAACACGGCGCCGGAGCCGCGCAGCCGCTCGACGAGGGATGCCTGCGTCGCCGCGGCATGCGCGCGCAGCGCCTCGTACACGAACCGCCGCCGCTCGGCCCGGTCGCGGATGGCGGCCGCGCCGGAAAGGTCGGGCTGCTCGCGCAGCACGACGAGCACCGTCGCGCGCTCGCCCTCCGCCCTGCCGGCGAAGATGCGCGGGTCCACGCGCGGCGCGGCGGCCTCGGCGGGGCGGATCAGGGCGAAGACGAGCAGAAAAGCCGGCACGCCGGAATTACAGCACAGCGCGGCGGGCGGTATCATTTTGTCGGCCGCGAGAGTGGCGGAACTGGCAGACGCGCGGGACTTAGGATCCCGTGGGGTAACACCCTTGAGGGTTCAAATCCCTCCTCTCGCACCAATCCTTTGAGACGCTGCGGATCGTTCGCCCGGTGCCGTAGGGCCGGCCCTTGCGACCGCTCGCATCAGTTTCGGTGCGGCGGAGGCGGGCGGGGACAAGCCCCGTCCCTCCGGCACCGAGCCGGAAGCGACCCGCCGTTACTCCTTCGGCATCGCCGTGCCCCAGTAGTACTGGTCGAAGAACGGCAGGAAATCCTTCTTCGTTGTCTCCTCCAGCAGGGCGACGAGGCTCTTCGTCGACCCGAACTTCCAGGCATGCGCCTGCTGGTACGCCCTCAGGAACGAGAGGAACGCTTCGTCGCCGAGCTGGCGATTGAGGGCGGCCAGCAGCAGCGGGCCTTTGCCGTACAGAAGGCCGCGCCGGATCTCTCCCCTCCGGATCGCATTGTCGGCGACGTAGACCCGGCTGGCCATGGGGATCGGCGCCGCGTCGCCCGCGAATCCCGCCGTGCGCTTCCAGTTGCCCACGAGCGCCTTGTAGACGGCCTCGCTGCGGCGCAGCTTCAGGAAGAGGGCCGCGCTGTACTCCGCGAACGACTCCGAGAGCCACTGCTCGGAGTAGCCCGGGATCCGCACCGCGACTCCCCAGTACTGGTGCGCGATCTCGTGGGCGAACGTGCGCGCGATGCCGCGGGCCGAGAGGGCCGTCATGTCGCCGATGAGCGGATCGAAGGCCTCCGTGGTGATGAACATGACGCCGGGCGGAGCCTGCCCGAACCCGACGTCGTTGATCTCGATGATGTCGAGCTCGCCGAACGGGAACGGCCCGAGGAAGCCCTTATAGAAGGCGATGACCTCGGCCGCGACGTGGATGAGCTGTTTCGTCGCGCCCTCGTTCTCGAGCACGTACGTCGCGACGCGGATGGTCACGCCGTCGCGAACCTCCTCCTGCGTCTCGTACTTTCCGGCGAGCACGACGGCGTACTGCACGGGCCGATCGATCCGCGACTCGAGGACGTTGTCCTTCCCGTCGGACTCGCGGCGCACGGCCGTCCCCGACGCGAAAGGCACGAACGGCTTCGGCACGCGGACGACCGCGTGGAAGGTGTAGGCCTGTTCCCCGAGGTAAGGCTGCGGAAACCAGGACGACACGCCGAGCTCCCAGTAGTTGTCGCCGCCGGGACGGACGAGGAAGTCGCCGTCGATCTCGAAGTGCACGCGCACCGGCCGGTCCGCGGCCGCCGGCTCGGCGAGCTGGACGATGATCTCGTCGTTGCGGTGGTCGAAGGCGAGCGCGCGGCCCGCGTCGTCGGTCACCCGGCTCACCCGTTCGGTGCGCGTGCCGAGGTTCGCGCCCGACTGCGCGTACCAGACGTTGTCCAGGTCGAAGCGCAGCGCGGCGATCGCTGCCCCGACCGGAACGACCGTCTCGGCGACCTTCAGGCTCACGTCGTTGCCGGCCGTCGCGGCGAGGTCGAGGTCCACCGCCGTCAGGAGGAAGCGTGGCGGCGCCGGGTCGCGCGCGTCGCGGCCGATCGGCTGGTGCGACAGCGCGACGGGCCAGAGGAACTTGCGCAGCTCGGGATCGCGCGATTCGCTCGGATGCAGGAGGAGGAGCGCCTCGGACGGATGGTCCACCTGGTCGAGCTCGTAGACGAGGTCCTCCTTGCCGCCCTCCATCTCCGCCCACACGAGCGGCGCAGCCGGCGCGTTCAACCGCTGCAGCGCGAAATCGTGCGAAAGCGGCGCCGTGTGCATCCGGGAGAACTTCTCGCGCTCCCGGCGGAACGCATCCGCGAGCGGCGGCGCGGGCGATCCGGCGAGCTCTGGCAGCGGCGCCGCCTGGGCGAGCCAGAGGATCCGGCGGAAGGAGTCGCGCAGCACGACGCCCCGCTCCGTCTTCTCCGCCTTGAGGCCCGATCCCTTCTTCGTGTCGAAGAGCACGACCGCCGCCTCGACCGGGTCGACGGAGACGTACTCCATCGTCCCCTCGCCCTCGAAGAAGAGACCCACGACCTCCTCGCCCGCACGCACGGGGGCCACGCGGCCGGACTTGAGCACGCAGTCGAAGTGCCCGGCCGAAAGACGCAGGCCGCCGATCGCCACGGCGTCCCCGACCCGCAGGTGATCGAAACGCTCGACGATCTCCGGCAGCGCCGGACCGTCGGCCCCGGCGGCCATGAGCCTCAGGGAAAGCCCGAGCCCGAGGAGGAAGACCGCGCGAAGGGGTCTCATTTGTTCATTCTAAAGGCAGCACGGAATAGAATCCCCCAGGCTCCCCATGACCCTTCAGCCCGGCTCCCTGCTCGGTACGTACGAGGTCGCAGACCTGCTCGGGGTCGGCGGCATGGGCGAGGTGTACCGCGCCCGCGACCGCAAGCTCGGCCGCGAGGTCGCCATCAAGGTGCTGCCCGAGGAGTTCGCGAGCGACCCGGCCCGCGTTTCGCGGTTCGAGCGCGAGGCGCGGATGCTCGCGGCCGTCAACCATCCGACGATCGCCGCGATCTACGGCGCCGAGCAGGACGGCGCGACGCGCTACATCGTGATGGAGCTCGTGGAAGGCGAGACGCTCGCCCAGCGCCTGTCCACCGGCGCGCTTCCCGTCGCCGACGCGCTGCGCACGGCGTCGCAGATCGCCGAGGCGCTCGAAGTCGCGCACGAGAAGGGCGTCATCCACCGGGACCTGAAGCCCGCGAACATCAAGATCACTCCCGAGGGCAAGGTCAAGGTCCTCGACTTCGGCCTCGCCAAGGCCATGGACCTGCCGTTCGCCGGCGACATGTCGCGCTCGCCCACGCTCGTCATGTCCGACTCGCGGCCCGGAGAGATCGTCGGCACGCCCGAGTTCATGAGCCCCGAGCAGGCGCGCGGCAAGGAGACGGACCGGCGCACGGACATCTGGGCGTTCGGCTGCATCCTCTTCGAGAGCCTCTCGGGCAAGCGGGCCTTCGCGGGCGAGACGGTCCCGGATGCCGTCGGCGCGATCCTGCACCTCGAGCCCGAGTGGGCGGCGCTGCCCGCCCGCACCCCGGAGCGGATCCGCGAGCTCCTCGTCAAGTGCCTCGAGAAGGATCCGGGCCGTCGCCTGCGGGACGCCGGCGACGCGCGGCTGGACATCGAGGCCGCGCTCGCCGGGATGTCGGGCGCGGGCGCCCTCGCCGCCGCGGGCAAGACAGCGCGTTGGAAGACGCTCGCGGCCGTCGTGGCCGGCGCGGCGCTGGCGGTGGCGGCGTACTTCTTCGTCCGGCCGCGCATCGGGATTTCCGAGGCGTCCGCCGGCGTGCGCCAGCTCGCGATCCTTCCCTTCCGCAACCTGACCACCACGGCGGAAGGCGAGCTCTGGGGCGTCGCCCTCGCGGACACCGTCGGCGCGCGCCTCTCCGACGTGAACGGACTCCAGGTCGTGACGCCGCGCGCCACGATCGAAGCCTCGGACGCGAGCGCCAACCTCGAGACCGTCGCGCGAAAGCTCGGCGCGAACACGCTGCTGGCCGGAACGCTCCAGCGCGAGAACGACCGGTTCCGCATCACGTACCGCCTCCTCGACGCGCACGGAAAACAGATCGCCGCCGACGCGATCGACGGCCCGGCGCTGTTCGCGCTGCAGGACCGCGTGGCCGACAACGTCGTCAAGGACCTGCGCCTGCGCCGCCGGGCGCCGCGCACGCCGACGCCCTCGGGCCTCGACACGCCGGCCGAGCAGGAGCGGTACCTCGAGGCCGTCGGCCTCATCCAGCGATACGACCGCCGGCAGAACATCGAGAGGGCGATCCAGATCCTCGGCAAACTCGCCGAGGAGCGGCCCAACTCGGCGCTCGTCCAGGCCGCGTACGCGCGCGCGAGCCTCGCGATGTACTCGCTCACGAAGGACCGAAGCTGGGCGGACAAGGCCATCGCCTCGAGCGAGGCCGCGCGCCGGCTCGACCCCGAGCTGCCGGAAGTCGACATCACGACCGGCGAGACACTCCTCGCCACCGGCGATGCGAAGAACGCCGTCGTCGTGTTCCGGAGAGCGCTCGCCGCCCGCCCGGGCGACGTCGTGGCGCTGCGCGGCCTCGGGCGCGCGAGCGAGGCCGTCGGCGACACGACCGCAGCCGAAGCGGCGCTCAAGCGCGCGACCGAGCTCGAGCCCTCCTTCGCCACCATCAGTCAGCTTGCGATCCTCTACTTCGACATGGGACGGTTTGGCGAAGCGGCCGACACGTTTCGCAAGGCCAGCCGCGCCGCCCCGGACAGCTACGCGGCTCTGAGCAACGCCGGCGCCGCCGAGACGATGCGCTGCAACTACCCCGCCGCTCTGGACGCCTATCGCAAGGCACTGTCGCTCGACCCGAGGAGCCCGGAGGCCGCGACCAACCAGGGAATGACCGAGCTCTGGATGGGCCGCACGGCCGAGGCGGTGGCGACGCTCGAGCGCGCCGCGCGGATCTCGCCGAACAGCTTCGCGATCTGGGGCGACCTCGGCGACGCGTATCGCTGGGCGCAAACCCCCGGCGGCAAGGCGGAGGCGGCGTACGAAAAGTCGATCGCACTGGCGCGCGACCAGCTGCGCGTCAACCGGGAAGACGCCGATGCGCTCGGATTTCTCGCGACCGGCCTCGCGAAAACCGGCCACGTCGACGCCGCCGCCGAGCCGATGCGCCTTGCGCTCGCGGCCACGGGTGGGAAGGATCCGATCGCTCTCTCCGACGCGGCCATCGTCGCCGCGCTCGCCGGGCACGACAGCGCGGCCCTCCTGCAGCTGCGCCAGGCTGTCGCCGCCGGCTATTGCCGCGAAATCATCGCGCGCCAGCCCGAGTTCGCGCGTCTGCGCGACAACCCGGACTTTCGCTCGATCGTCGCCGCGCCGCAAAAAGCGGCGGGCAGCTGAAGGAGGGCATCATGGAAGACTCCCCATCCAGGTTGGGACTGGTCGTCGGAGCGCTCGTCGTCGGAGGCATCATCGGGTTCTTCATCGGCAGAGGCGGGACAGGCACGACCAACCCCCCGACCCACACACCTGTGCCGACGGCGACGGGCTCGCCCACGCCTGTGCCGTTCGCGACGCTCTGCCTGACTCCCGGCCCTCAAGTCATCGAGGTCGGCGCGAATGGAGTGCCTGCATGCCTCGACGCGAGGATCGCGGCCAATAAGAAAGACACCGTCGTGTGGAAGACGACTCCCGGCTACTACCTTTGGATCCGCTTCCCGGAAACGGGCGTGTTCCCGAAGATCACGTGCGGGGCAAGCGAATGCAACTCGGACCTCCCGGCAGACGGCCACGGAAACACCAACGCGATGACCCCGACTCCGTACTACTACTACGTCAACGTCTTGCGGAAGGGCGAAACGACACCCAAACCGGGGACCCCGACGCCGACGCCCCAGGCGCTCAACGGCCGCGTGATCATCATCAAGCCCTAGGCTCCGAGCTTCAGCCCGAAGCCGTTCGCGACGAGCAGCAGCGTCAGGGCGATCATGGTCACGGTCGTGACCCAGGCGACCGCGTTGAAGGCGCGGCCGTTGACCTGGTCGCCCATGAGCTCCTCGCGGTTGATGAGCAGCAGCATGAAGACGAGCACCAGCGGCAGCGCGATGCCGTTGGCGAGTTGGGAGAGGAACATGACGCGGATGAGCGGGAAGCCGGGCCAGAGCACGACCGCCGCGCCGAGGACGATCATCGCGGTGTAAATCGAGTAGAACGCCCGCGCCTCGCCGAACTTCTTGTCGACGCCGGCCTCCCAGCCGAAGGCCTCGCAGACGTAGTAGACGGTCGAGAGCGGCAGGATCGCGGCCGAGAAGACCGACGCGTTCAAGAGGCCGAAGGCGAAGAGCGCCGCGGCGTAGCGGCCGGCCAGCGGCTCGAGCGAGCGCGCCGCGTCGGCGGCGCTCGTGACGGCGATGCCGTGCGCAAAAAGGGTCGCCGCGCAGGCCACGATGATGAAGAAGGCCACCACGTCGGTCACGATGCAGCCGATGACGACGTCCCACCACGTCATCCAGTAGCGGTCCTTGCGGATGCCCTTCTCGACCACGCTCGACTGCAGGTAGAACTGCATCCAGGGCGCGATCGTCGTGCCCACGAGGGCGACGAGCATTCCGACGTAGCCGGAGTCGAAGGAGACGTGCGACGGGATCACCGTGTCGTGGATCACCGCCTTCCAGTCCGGGTGCGCGAGGAAGGCCGACACCGGGTAGACGAAGTAGAAGACGCACGCCACCAGGAAGACGCGCTCGACCAGCCGGTACGTGCCGCGCACGACGAGCAGCCAGATGGCGACCGCGACGAGCGGGACCGAGATCCATTTCGCGACGCCGAAGATCTCGAGGCTCGCCGCGACGCCCGCGAACTCGGACACCGTGTTGCCGTAGTTCGAGGCGAGCAGCGCGAGCATCAGGTAGAACGTCAGCTTCACGCCGAAGTTCTCCCGGATCAGATCGGCCAGACCCTTGCCGGTCACGGCGCCCATCCGCGCGGCCATCTCCTGCACGACGACGAGCGCGACGGTGATCGGGATGAGCGTCCAGAGCATCCGCGTCCCGTACTGCGCGCCGGCCAGCGAATAGGTCGTGATCCCGCCGGCGTCGTTGTCGACGTTGGCCGTGATGAGGCCCGGGCCGATCACGCCCAGAAACAGGACGACCTGTTTCCAGCGGATCCCCCGGGCCGGCGCGGAGCGCCCGCTCAGAGCCGGAGCTTTTTCTTCCATGCGAGGGGAAGCACTTCGGTCAGGACGTCGTCCACGGTGATCATTCCGATGAGCACTTCGTCGTCGTCGACGACCGGAACGGCCGCCTGGTTGTACTTCTCGATGATCCCCGCGACGTGCGAGGCCGAGTCGGTCGGGTGCACGCGGATCGTCCACGGCGTCATGGCATCGCGCAGCAGATCGGTCTCCTTGCCGAGAAAGAGGCGCCGCATGTTGATCACGCCGACGAGCCGCTTCTTCTCGTCCACCACGTAGAACTGGTAGAGGAACTCGACGTCGGGCGCGATCTCCCGCAGCCGCCGGAACGCGTCCGCGACGGTCATCGTCCCCGAAAACGTGACGAGATCCGTCGTCATCAGACCGCCCGCCGTGTCCTCCTCGTGCTCGAGCAGCGTCGTGACGGCGCGCGCGTCCTCGGGCTGCATCCGGTCGATCAGATCCTGCGCGGCCTCCTCCGGCATCTCGGAAAGGACGTCGGCCGCGGCGTCGGGCGGCATCTTCTCGAGCAGGTCCGCGGCGCGCTCGGGATCGCTCTCGCTCGTGAGCAGATCCTGCTGCATCTTCGGATCCACTTCGGGCAGCACGCGCGCGGCCGTGTGGAACTCCAGCGCGTCGAAGACGGAGCGGCGGGACTCGAGCGGCAGGTCCTCGAGGATCTCCGCGAGGTCCGCCGGATGGAGGTTCGCGATGGACTTCGTCGAGAGCGCGAGGCGCAGCCCCGCCGGGTCGGCGAGCGTCGGCACGACGTACTTCCAGCCGATGAGCCCCTCCTCGACGCCGAGGTAGCGCGCCCGGGGCCGGAGCAGGCGCACGGCCGCCTCGACGCCGCGCTCCCAGCCGAGCCGCCGCGCGAGCCCGCGCAGCCCGACGTCGATGTGCGCGAGCACGAGGCCCTCCCGCGCGACGAGGAAGTGCAGATCGTTGACGCGCTCCACCTTCGCCCCCGAGACGTCCACCACCTGCTTGTCGAGCAGCGCCTCGCGCAGGCGGATCTCGGCCACCTCCCTGCGGCGGCTCGGCCGCAGCTCGGGCACCCGCGCCGTCAGCGGGATGGGATTCTCCGTCCACGAGCGCACCTGGCTGCCCTCCGCGACGAGGAGCAGGTCGGCCTGCCCCGGCGGGCGGATGAAGAGCTGGCGGACGGAGGGATACGGCTCGGGCAGCTGGATCGAGAGGTCCCAGAGCTTGCCGATCGGCTTGCCCGCGGCGTCCGCGACCGTGCGCGAAAGCAGATCCGAGAAGTAGAGGAAGGTGCCCACCGGATCCACGCTCGCTCCCGCTCCCCTCGTCGCCACGTCGACAGTGTTGGCGAAGCTCGGAGGGCGTTCAATCAATTTCGAGTCGTACGGCCGACTCCGACGGCGAGACGCTCCACGCCTCGACGCCCCGCGCGGACCTCCCCTGGGATATGACAGTCCTCGGCCACGGGACCGACGATTCTCGTCACTTTGCGGCCCTGAACGAGGATCAAAGCCACACAATCCAAAGGCTTTAGGCAACTTGGCTCCGCCCTTGCTCTCTCATGAAGCCGGGGGACATCGCAGATGTACAACGTGACGGTCGATCGCAACGCCATGCGGCAGGAAGTCCTCGGCCCGCTGTTCCAGCGGCACGTCGTGAGCCTGGCCGGAACGGTGGATGCGCGCTGGCTCGAATCGTACGAAGAGGTCGCGCGCGACTCGGATTTGTTCAAGCGCTATCGCCTGGAGGCCGAGCAAGGGCCTCATCTCCTTCACCTGCCGCGCGAGCGACGGACCCAAGGTCGTCGAGACATTTCTCGAGCGCCTCGCGCTGTTCGTGGAAATGATCAACCTCCACGCCACGTGCGCCTCGGCCGCGCCCGGAGCGGTCCAGGCGGCCCAGGGACCCGACAGCCTCGAGGTCTAGCTTTTCGTTCGTTCTCGCGGGAAATCCAGCGGTTTCGCAGAGGCGGCGCGTTTGGGAGGTACGATCGCGCTGTCTCCTACGTAGACACGTGCATGGACAACCCCTCGCGATCGCTCAATCTCCGCGCGAAGGCCCTTCCGACGTGGGCGCTGGCCCTCGCCGTCTTCGCGCTTGCCGGCGCCCTTCTGGCCGCATCCAGCCCCTGGACCCCCATCGGGCCTTTCGGCCAGAACGGCAGCGTGCGCGCCCTGGCGGTCGACCCGAGTAATCCCTCGACGATCTATTTGGGCGTCGTGGATGGCGCGACGGACCTCGGCGGCGTTTTCAAGAGCGTGGATGGAGGCAACAGCTGGTCGCGAACCGCGCTGCCCCAGACGTACGAGACCGCGATCTTTGCCCTCGCCGTCTCCTCCTCCTCACCCTCGATCCTGTATGCGGGGGGCAAAGCCGCCCTGTTCAGGAGCAATGACGCAGGCGAGACCTGGCAAACCGTGTCCGGAGGTTCCGGCATCACCGCCATTGCCATCGATACCGATTCGAGCGCGACGGTCTGCGTCACGGACGGAAACGGATTCCTCTTCAGGACGATCGACGGCGGGACAACCTGGTCCGGGATCGGCATCGGCTTCCCCGCCATCGACGTCGCGGCCGACCCGACTTCGCCGCACACGTTCTACCTCGCGGCGGACGCGTATCCCGGAGCCGTCGTGCTCAAGAGCACCGACGGCGGGGCCGGCTGGCCAGTCTCGTCCAACGGAATCGAAGCCGCCCACGCGCAGAAGGTGTTCATCGCGCCGACGCAGCCCGCCACCGTGTTTGCGAGCATGTCTTCCGGCGTCTTTCGCAGCACGAACGGGGGCGCCAGCTGGACACCGGTCGGGCCGGGCCTTCCGAGCGGCGGCGTGACGGCGTTCGCGGCAAGCCCGCGCTCGCCCTCGACGGTCTACGCGGCCACCAGCGACGGACTCTTCCGCAGCCCCGACGCCGGGTTGACCTGGACCCGGCTCGGCGTCTCCGACCCAGTGCGGTCTCTGGCGGTCGATCCGGACTCGGGCAACACCGTCTTTGCGGGCACGGACGCAAACGGTGTGCTGCGCAGCCAGGACTCCGGGACGACCTGGTCCGCCTCCAACCAGGGTCTCTTCGCATCCACCGGCGTCACGGCCCTGGCCGCCGATCCCCTCGTTCCGTTCTCGCTCTACGCCAGCATCAGCCCGGGAGGCCTGTTCAAGAGCACGGACCGCGGCGCCACCTGGGAGGCTCCGCGCGCTGGTGTCGGCGCCGCCGAGATGAGAGCCATCGTGCTCGACCCCTCCGCCCCAGGTGTCGGATACGCCCTCGACGACCGGCACGTGTACAAGACCACCGACGGCGGCGAGCACTGGATCGTCTCCTATTTCTGGGACGTGTATTGCTACTGCTCCACGTCGCTGACCGCGCTGGCGATTGATTCGGCCGCTCCCTCGACGCTGTATGCGGCATGGACGACCATCGGTCACTCCTTCACCATCGAAGCCGGGATTTTCAAGAGCACCGACGGCGGCGCGAGCTGGACGGCCCTGCCCTGGCCCTTTATCTACACTCCGATTCTGGCGCTGACGATCGACCGAAGCTCGACGATCCATGTGACCGGCGCGCGGAGCGAAGACGGCGGAGCGACCTGGCAAGACTTGGGAGGCCCTTGCACCGGCCTCTATTTCGGGCCCGTGGAAATCGCCGCCGCTCCGGACTCGACCCTGTACATCGCGTGCGACCCGGGATACCCGGATGTCGTCCAGCACGCCCAGCGATCGACCGACGGGGGCATGACCTGGACCGACCTGGCCGTGACGGGAACCCACGTGGCCGTCTCCCCGACGGATTCGCAGATCGTCTACGTCGCAGGCTCGGCGGGAGTGTTTCGCTCTTCGAACGCCGGCGCCACCTGGACCGACGAGAGCGCGGGCCTGCCGGATCCGAACACGACGGCGCTCGCGCTCGATCCCCGAGCTCCGTCGCGCGTCTACGTGGGCAACGGAGAGGGCGTCTTCACGAAGGACTTCTCCGGGGGCGCGGAGCCGTTCTGCGCGCCGTCCCCGACGACGCTCTGCCTCGCGGGCAATCGGTTCAAGGCGGAAGTCGCATGGAGCGTTCCGTCGGACGGCCGCAGCGGAAACGGCAGGGTGCGGCCGCTGACGGGCGACACGGGAGCGTTCTGGTTCTTCTCGGCCGACAACCTGGAGCTCGTCCTCAAGGTGCTCGACGCACGCACGGTGAACGGCGCGTTCTGGGTCTTCTACGGCGCACTCTCCGACGTGCAGTACACGATCACCGTGACGGACATGCAGACCGGCGCGGTCCGCACCTATGAGAACCCGAGCGGCCACCTCGCATCGCGTGCCGACACCTCCGCCTTCCCGCAGTCGGCACCCGCGCGGGCGTCCGCGCGATCCACACGGGCCATCGAGCGGGCGACGGCCGCGGAGCTCTACGCTCTGTACGGCGCGCTCTCGCCGGCAAGAGCCCGCGCAAAAACGGCGCCGCCCGACTGCACGGCCGGCAGCGGCACGCTCTGCCTCGAGGATTCCCGCTTCCACGTCTCGGTCGCCTGGGAAGTACCGGCGCAGGGAAGGTCCGGCGACGGCGTCGCGGTGCCGCTGACCGGCAACACCGGCTACTTCTGGTTCTTCGACGATTCCAACGTCGAGCTCGTCGTCAAGGTGCTCGACGGAGACGCGACCAACGGCCACCAGTGGGTGTTCTACGGCGCCCTGTCCAACGTGAAGTACACGATCACCGTCACGGACACGCAGACGGGAGCCATCCGCACCTACGACAACGCGAGCGGCGAGCTCGCGAGCGTCGCCGACACGACGGCTTTCTGAATTCCGCCACGACGTCGCCCTGCCGGGCTCCATCGGCACCCCCAGGGCGAAACGGCCGAGGGCCGGCTCGATCCCTTCGACCCGGACAACTTCAAGTACGAGATCACGCCGAAGGAGCTGACTCCGGCCAACGGCCAAAGCGCGGCCCCGGGCCGGTTTGGGCCCAAAGTCTCGTGGAAGAGGGCCGCCCGTCGCGATAGGCTGGACGCCTGTCGGCGGGGAAATCCGTCCTCGCTCTCAAGGAGAGTCCCCATGCGCAAGTCGCGATTCCGAATTCTTTTCGCCGTCCTGCTCGGCCTCGCGGCCAGCCTGACGGCCTTCGCCCAAACGGCGGCGAAGAAGCCGAACATCCTCATCATCTGGGGCGACGACATCGGCTACTGGAACCTCAGCGCCTACAACCAGGGAATGATGGGGTACCACACGCCCAACATCGACCGCATCGCGAAGGAGGGCGCGCTCTTCACCGACTGGTACGGCCAGCAGAGCTGCACCGCCGGCCGCGCGGCGTTCATCACCGGACAGGTCGGTTTCCGGACGGGCCTGCTCAAGGTCGGCCTGCCGGGCGCGAAGGAAGGCCTGCAGGCGCGCGACGTGACGATCGCCCAGCTGCTCAAGGCGCAGGGCTACATGACGGCCCAGTTCGGCAAGAACCACCTCGGCGACCTCGACGAGCACCTGCCGACCGCGCACGGGTTCGACGAGTTCATGGGCTCGCTCTACCACCTGAACGCCGAGGAAGAGTTCGAGGACCCGGACTACTTCAAGGACCCGGCCCTGATCAAGAAGTACCAGACCCGCGGCGTGATCCACACCTGGGCCATGCCCGACGGCACGCAGAAGATCGAGTCCACCGGGCCCCTCGGCAAGAAGCGCATGGAGACGATCGACGAGGAGATCACGAAGGCCTCGCTCGACTACCTCGAGCGCGCGAAGAAGGCCGAACAAGCCGTTCTTCCTGTGGTGGAACTCGACGCGCATGCACATCTGGACCCACCTGAAGAAGGAGAGCCAGGGCAAGACCGGCCTCGGCACCTATCCGGACGGCATGGTCGAGCACGACGCGCAGGTCGGACAGCTCCTCGACAAGTTGAAGGAGCTCGGCCTCGACGACAACACGATCGTCATGTACTCCACCGACAACGGCGCGGAGAAGTTCTCGTGGCCGGACGGCGGCACCTCGCCGTTCCGCAACGAGAAGAGCGAGCAACTGGGAAGGCGGGTTCCGCGTCCCTGCTTCATCAAGTGGCCCGGCGTGATCAAGCCGGGTTCCGTCAACAACGGCCTCTTCGCGCACGAAGACATGCTCCCGACGCTGCTGGCCGCCGCGGGCGTGCCCGACGTCAAGGAGCAGCTGCTGAAGGGCATGAAGGTCGGCAACGGCACCTTCAAGGTGCACCTGGACGGCTACAACATCACCGACGCGCTCGCCGGCAAGGCGCCCGACCCGCGGAAGGAGTTCTTCTACTTCAACGACGACGGCTCGCTGGTGGCCCTGCGCTACAACGAATGGAAGATCGTCTTCGCGGAACAGCGCGCCATCGGCCTCGACGTCTGGCAGGATCCGTTCGTCCTGCTGCGCTTCCCGAAGCTCTTCAACATCCGCTCCGACCCGTTCGAGACGGCCGACCACGAGAGCATCAGCTACCCGAAATGGCGCATCGAGCACGCCTTCCTGCTCGTGCCGGCGCAGCAGTACATCGGCCAGTTCCTGGCCTCGTTCAAGGAATTTCCGCCGAGCCAGAAGCCCGGCAGCTTCTCCATCGACGACGTCGTGAAGGCGCTCCAGACGAACCAGGATTGATTCCCGGGCGGCGCGCCGCTCCCGCTACCGGGCGGGGGCGGCGCCGACCGCTTCGGCCTCCGCCATGGCCGAGGTCACGACCTCGAACAAGGGTGGCTCGGCGAGGTGCCGCTTCACGGTGCACTGATCGACCGCGCGGAGCACTGCCTCCCGGTACTTCTCCGGGAACGCGGGCGGCAGGGTGATCTCGATCAGGATGTTCGTCACCAGCTTGCGCTCCGGATCCCGCCGGGGCGTCACCGACATGGTCAGGCCGGCCGTGTCGAGGTGGCGCTGCTGGAAGAAGCGCAGCACGTAGAAGCCGGCGCACGTGCCGATCGATGCGAGAAAGAGGTCGAACGGCGAAGGGGCGGAGCGGGCGCCGCGCGCGTCGGGCTGATCCGTCCGGATCCGCAGGCCCTCGAGCAGGGCGTCGACCCTCGCTCCTCCGGGAAACTCGATCTGCATGGCTCCACTGTACGAGCCCGATCGCGCGAGCGCCTGATGCAGGCGCATCAGTCCGGGGCGCAGGGGTGGAGGCCGGGCGGGTTCCCTAGGCTCGAAACCGCCTCCGCGCCGCCGCGGCGATCTGGGGGTCGGTCATCTTGTCGGCCGTTTCGACGCCGACGATGGCCTTGCCGCGCCCCGCGTCGCGCAGGCGCTTCTCCAGCTGCTGCTTCGCCTCGCCGGGACCCATGATCAGAATGGACCGCGCATCCCGGAGGGACGCGACGACCCTGTCGTAGTACTGGTTGAGGTGCGTCTCGAATTGCCGCTCGCGCGCATCCTCCGGGCTCCCCTCGCCTCCGGAGAAACGCACGTGCTTCTCGAGGTCCGATTCGATCCGCGTGAGGTCGTCCGTATCGCCGGCGACGACGGCGAGGACCGCCTGCCGATGGTCGATCCACAGGGCGACGTCTTTTTCCATGGGCACTCTCTCCCATTCGCGAGCGTCCGACGATACGGAACTCTCGCGACGGAGCCTATCCCGCTTCTGGAACGAGGCTGCGGAAACGGCCAGAATCCCATCGCCTTACCACTCGATTTCCAACCGACCTCTTCGCCGCCGTCCCGGACCGGGGCGGACCTACCGGCGCAGGTGCATCCTCCCGCCGGGGATGAACCCGAAACCGTTGGCAAGAGTGATCTCGAGCGTCGAGCCCGAGATGACACCGAATGCGTGCGCCTTCGTGAACCGGTTTCCGGTCAGCGTTCCCCCGATCATGTCGCCCTGCATCACGCCCGCGAAAGTCACGCTGGGAAAACCACAGAAGTTCTCGGTCGCATGGAGCGTCCCGGTGACGTTGACGCCGTCGCGCTCGAACGTGGCCTGGGCCGGCGTATTGGAGTCGCAGTCCACCATGTCCGCCGAGTCGAACGTCCCCGTCCAGGTCCCGGCGACGTCGCCCGCCGCCGGACCGGGGCAGCTCGCAAAAGCGGCGGTATCCTGGATCGGCAGGAACGGCGTCCCGGCGGGATTCACGTACCGTTTGAAAGCGCCGGTGAGAACGTCGGTCACGGTCAGCGTGACCTGGACGTTGGTCATCCCCGAGGCGAAGACCCACTCGAACCCGTTGCTGGCGCAGCCGTCGAGAGTCTTCACCGTGATCTCGACGTTGTCCGCGTTGAAGAACCAGAAGTAGCCGGAGTCCGCGGTCAGCGTGACCGCCTGCGCCACATTCTGGTCGCCCGTCGCCGGGTCCTGCCAGGCGGCGGCGATCTGGAAACGGTTGTCGCCCAGGCACAGGGCGTAGACGCCGCACGCGCCTTGCAGTTGCGCGGCCGCGGGCCGGGCCAGTCCCATTGCCGCCAGAGCGAGAACCAGGAGAAAGCGCTTCGACCCGCCGGTGAATCGGTTCATGACATCGCCTCCTTCGTCCTGAAGGCGAGGATGTCGCGCGGCCAGGGGCCAAGTCCTCACGGTTGCCTACTCGATCCATGGGTTTTGGCCAGCGCCGGGGCCGGGAGCGCGACCCGGAACGAGCTACGGTTTCGCCGTCTTGACGTCCATGAGCCGGACGGGCTCGCCCTGGTAGTTCGAAATCTGGACCTTGCCGTCCTTGCCGACGGACGCCTTTGCGGCCAGCACGATCTTGCCCTCGCCCTTCGCGCTGCCCTTCTTGAAGTGCAGCTCGATGACCGTCGCGTCGTACTTGCTCAACTGGGGCGCGGCCGTCGCCACCCCGATCGACCGGTCCGTGCCGATCACCACCTGCCTCGTTCCGTCCGGAAGCGTGTTCTGCCGGGCGTAGAAGAGCGCGACTCCCATGGAGTTCGGCATCTTGATGTAGCCGACCTGCGGGAGCTTCTGCAGCTCCGCGATCATCGCCGGCTGTCCCGCGTCCCTGAGAACCCGGAGGAGCATCTCGCGCTCGGCGTCCGTCGACCAGCGCGTGATCGCGATCTCCACCGCCCCGGCGGCGCCGCTCTGCATCTGGACCGCGAAGGCTTTGAAGATCTCGATGGGCTTGTTTCCGGGCTCCGGGCGCGTCTGCGGCGGCCTCTGCGCCGGCACGGCCGCCACGGCGGCGAACATTCCGATCACCGACACGAGAATCCCCAGGCGTCTGTTCATGACCTACCTCTTTCTTTCGCCGTCGCTCGGCGACCGGTCGGTTGCTCCAGGCTTGCGCTTGCGCACGGCTTCTCCTGCTGCTCCTCCTCCGGAGGGCTAGAATCGCAACCGCCATTCCACCACACGAAACCGAAACCCGCGCCTTCTACCTCCGGGGAGGCCCGAGATGATCGGACGCAGCCTCGGCCACTACCGGATCACCGCCGCCATCGGCGCGGGCGGGATGGGAGAGGTGTACCGGGCCACCGACACGAAGCTCGGCCGCGACGTGGCGATCAAGATGCTCCCGGCGAGCGTGGCGCAGGACCCGGAGCGCCTGGCCCGCTTTGAGCGCGAGGCCCGCTCGCTCGCCGCGCTCAATCACCCCAACATCGTGACCATCTACGCGGTCGAGGAGGACGGCGCCAGCCGCTTCCTCGCCATGGAGCTTGTGGAGGGCGAAACCCTCGACACGCTCATTGCGTCGGGCAGTCTCCCCCTTTCGCGATTCTTCGAGATCGCCGTGCCGCTCGCCGACGCGCTGTCGGCCGCGCACGAGCGCGGCATCGTGCACCGGGACCTGAAGCCGGGCAACGTGATGGTGACGCGCGAAGGGCGGGTCAAGGTGCTGGACTTCGGGCTCGCCAAGCTCGAGGCCGCGGACTCCAATCCCGATCTCACGAACACACCCACGGAAAGCCGCGCGGACCTGACGAGCGAGGGCCAGGTCTTCGGCACGATCGCGTACATGTCGCCGGAACAGACGCGGGGCGGCAAGGTCGACGCGCGGTCCGACGTCTTCTCCCTCGGCGTCGTCTTCTACCAGATGCTGACCGGCGAGCGGCCGTTCCACGGCGCGAGCGCGGCGGACATGATCACCTCGATCCTGCGCGATACGCCGGCCTCCGTCGCCGAGCGCCGCGCGGATCTTCCCCCGCACCTGGCAAGAATCCTGCGCCGCTGCCTCGAGAAGGACCCGCGTGACCGCTACCAGACCTCGCGCGACGTGCACAACGAGCTGCGCGACCTCCGCAACGAGATCTCCGCGGGCCCGGTGTCCGCCGTTTCACGGCCGGAGAGCACGGCCGGGGGAAACGTCGAGCACAAGCGCGCGGCGCGCGCGCCCGGGTCCCGCAAGCGGACGCTCCTCGCGGCCGGCATCGCGCTCGCCCTGCTGGCGATCGCGCTCTACGCGGCATGGCGCTCCGGCGCGTTCCCCTCCGCGGCGCGCGCCCCGCGGGCCGGAGAGGCGCCGCAGCCGATCCAGTCGATCGCCGTGCTTCCCCTCGACAACTACTCGGGCGATCCCGGCCAGGACTACTTCGCCGAAGGGATGACCGACGAGTTGACGTCGGACCTCGCGAACATCAGCCAGCTCCGCGTGATCTCCCGCGGCTCCGTGATGCAGTTCAAGGGCGCGCACCGGCCGCCCACACCCGAGATCGCCAGGATCCTCAACGTCGACGCCATCGTGGAAGGCTCGGTGCTGCGGTCCGGCGACAAGGTGCGAATCACCGCCCAGCTGATCGACGCGCGTTCGGACCGGCACCTCTGGTCCAAGAGCTTCGAGCGCAACTCCCGCGACGTCCTGGCCCTGCAGGACGAGCTGGCGTCGGCGATCGCGCGTGAGATCCACGTCCGGTTGAACCCGGAGGAGCAGTCACGGCTGACGCGCTCGGCGAGCGTGAATCCCGAAGCGTACGACGCGTACCTCAAGGGCCGGTATTTCTTCAACCGCCCGAGCGACGAGAACCTGAGCAAGGCGATCGCCCTTTTCGAAGAGGCCATCAAGCTGGATCCGAAATTTGCGCCCGCCTACTCGGGCCTCTCGGACGTCAATCTCTGGGCGGGATTCAACGAGGGCGTGCTCGCCAACGCGGAAGCAGGACCGAAGGCGCGGGCCGCAGCGGAAGAGGCGATCCGGCTGGACGATGCTTCCGCCGAAGCGCACACCTCCCTGGCCACGTACAGGGGCTGGTACGCACACGACTGGGCCGGGTCCGACGCCGAATATCGCCGGGCATTCGCGCTGAATCCGAACTATTCCTTCGCGCACGATCAGTACGCCATCCTGCTCGCGCTCCAGGGCCGGCTCGACGAAGCGGTGGCCGAGGGCCAGCGCGCGGAGGAGCTCGACCCCCTGTCTCCCCAGATCCCCGCGGACGCTCTCGCGGCGTACTCCTGGCAGGGCAAGTTCCAGGAGGCGAAGGACCTCGCCCGGAAGGCCGCGAACCTCGATCCGACCTACTTCTTTCCCCCGTACATGGAAGGATGGAACGAAATCCAGGCCGGAAGGGTGAAAGACGCCATTCCGTTTCTGGAGAAAGCCAAGGCCCTGGGGTCGCCCCCTTTCGTGACCGCCTGGCTCGGCTACGCGTACGGCGCGACGGGCGATCGAACGCGCGCGATGGCGGCGCTCGAAGAGCTCAAGGCCACTTCCCTGAAGGGCCACGCGGGCTACGTCCCTCCCTTCAACCTTGCGATCGTGTATCTCGGCCTGGGCGACCGGGCGCGCGCCCTCGACTTCCTCGAGCAGGCCTACGACAACAACTCGCAGTGGATGCCCTACATCCGGGGCGACCGGATCTTCGACCCCCTCCGCTCGGAACCCCGATTCAAAACTTTGATGAAGAAGATGGGCTTCGAAAAGTGAAGCCGCCATCGCAATCCTCGGCGCAGCGGCAGAGGCCCATCGGCTCGCGCCGCAAATAGTCTCCCGACCGAAGGAAGGGAGGAGGTTTGCGACGCGGGAGCCCGCAGCGATCGCGCACGAGCGCGACGCGCGAAGGGCGACGGTTATCGGCTCGCCAGGCCGCCGGCGATTTCGCCGCCGTCGATGATCACGGGGTGCCCCGTGATGTACGGCGCCTCCTCGGACGCGAGGAACGCAAAGAGCGCCGCGATCTCGGCGGTCGTCGCATGGCGCCGGAGCGGGATCTTGGCGTCTAGGGCCGCCTTCATCTCCGGCGTGTACTCGGCTTCCTGCATGGACGTCCAGACGTACCCGGGGCACACTGCGATCACGCGAATCGTTGGTGCCAGCTCCAGCGCCATCGTGCGCGTGAGCTCGATCACGCCGGCCTTCGCGCAGTTGTAGTCGGCGTACCGCGGGTAACCATTCATGCCGGACGTCGAGCCCATGTTGATGATCACTCCGCCGCCAGCGGCGAGCATGCGGCGGGCGGCCTGCTGGGCCGCGTAAAAGACGCCGTCGAGATCGACGCCGATCACCTTGCGCCATTCCTCTGGCGTGATGTCTATGAAGTCATGGCGGATGCTGATCCCGGCGTTGTTGATCGCGACGTCCACCCCGCCAAACAGCCGGTCGAGTTCGCGGAAGGCGCCGTCGACCGCCGCAGGATCGGCCACGTCGGCCTGGATCACGCCGGCGAGGTTCGGATGTTTGCTGCGGAGGGCCAGGCCGCCCGCTTCGTCGCGGTCGATCACCGCCACGCGCGCCCCTTCCTCCAGGAACCGCTCCACCGTCGCCGCCCCGATCCCGCTCGCGCCGCCCGTGATCACCACGCGCTTGTTGCTCAGGCCCTTCATCGTTCGTCCCCGCGCTAGCCCGCGATGCCGCCGCCGTCGACCACCAGCGCCGCGCCGGTCATGAACGACGAGTCGTCGGAGGCAAGGAAGAGCGCCGCCTGCGCCAGCTCCGACGTCGTGCCGACCCGCCCGAGGGGACGATTGGAGGCGCCCCTCATGTAGTCCGAGTAGCTCAGCCCGCGCGCCGCGGCATCGGCGGCGAGCATCGGGGTGTCGACGTCGCCGGGGCAGAGACAGTTCACTCGGATCCCCCGCTTCCCGTGATCGATCGCCATCGCCTTGGTCATCACGACGAGGCCGCCCTTGGCCGCACAGTAGGCGACGGCGTCGTCGCCGCCCTGGATGCCCCAACCCGACGCCTGGTGGAGGATGACGCCGCGCCCCTGCGCGATCATCGTGGGCAGCGAGTACTTGGACATCAGCCAGGCGCCCTTCAGACTCGAGTCCACCGTCGCGTCCCACTCCTCTTCCGTGCAGTCGATCGCGTTGTGCGGATGGAACACGCCCGCGTTGTTGAAGAGGATGTCGAGGCGGCCGCCGAACGCGCGGAGGGTCTCCGCGACGATCCGTTCGCAGTCGGCGGGGAACCGGACGTCCGCCCGGACGAAGATCGCAGTACCGCCGGCGGCCGCGATCGCGGCGACCACCTTTGCGCCGCGCGCGTCGTCGCGGCCGGTCACGGTCACCTTCGCGCCTTCTTCCGCGAAGAGAAGCGCCGAAGCCTCGCCGATGCCGGACGTGGCGCCGGTGATGATGGCGACGCGGTCTTTGAGCTTCATTCAGGTCAGAGCCAGGTATTCGTGGGCGAGGCGCACGACCATGGATCCTTCGCCCACGGCGGACGCCACGCGGTTCATCGCTCCCGCGCGCGCGTCGCCCGCGGCGAAGATTCCCGGAACGCTGGTCTCGAGGGGCAGCGGCTCGCGCTGCTCCTTCCACGTGCGCGGGTAGGCCTCCGCGGCCATCAGATCGCGGCCGGTGAGGACGAATCCCTTCGCGTCGCGCAGTACGCCGGCCGGCAGCCAATCGGTGCGCGGGCGCGTTCCGATGAAGACGAACACCGCGTCGGCCTCCTCGGTCCGGCACGATCCGTCTTTCACGGACCGAAGGGTCACCCGCTCGACGTGCCCTTCTCCCTCGACGCTCGCGATTTCCGTACAGGCCCGCAGGCGGATGTTGGAAGTCTTTTCGATCTGCTCGATGAGGTACTGCGACATCGTTTCCTTGAGGCCCTCGCGGCGCACGACGATCTGGACGTCCGCGGCGTAGCGGGCCAGGTACATGGCGCCCTGGCCGGCGGAGTTACCGCCGCCGACGACGAGGACGCGCTTGCCCCGGAAGGCCGGCGCCTCGGTCGTCGCGGCGCCGTAGTAGACGCCCGCGCCGGTGTGCTCCGCCACGCCGGGAGCCGGGTGCTCCCGGTAGAACATGCCCGTCGACGCGAGCATGGCCCGCGTGACGAGCTCGCGCCCGTCGGTGAGCGCGAGGCGCTTGTAGCCGCCGTCGATCGACACGCCCGTCACTTCGAGCGGCGCGAGGACCTCGGCGCCGAGCCTCTGCGCCTGCGTGATGGCCCGGCGCGTCAGGTCGCTGCCGCTGACGCCGGCGGGGAAGCCGAGGTAGTTCTCGATGCGCGAGCTCGATCCCGCCTGTCCGCCCGGTGCGTGGCGATCGAGCAGCATCGTCCGAAGTCCTTCCGAGGCGCCGTACACCGCGGCCGCGAGCCCGGCGGGCCCCGCGCCGACGACCACGAGGTCATAGACGTCGTGGGCCGCCAGCAGCGGCCGTCCGAGGCGCTCGGCCACCTGGCGCGGCTGCGGGTTGGTCAGCACGCTTCCATCCTCGAAGAACAGTGCAGGCAACGCGTCGGTCGAAACGCCCGCCGCCTCGAGCACCTTGCGGGCTTCGGGGTCCCGCTCGACGTCCATCCAGCGATACGGGATGAGGTTGCTCGCCAGGAAGTCCTTGATCTCGTGCGAGCGCGGCGACCACTGGTGCCCGATCAGGCGCAGGCCCGTCGCCTCGGGCAACGACTCCGCCTGCCACGCGTCGAGCAGGTCGTCGACGACCGGGAACAGCTTCTCCTCGGGCGGATCCCACGGCTTCGACAGGTAGTGATCGAGGTGCGCTTCGTTGATCGCGCGGATGGCCGCATCCATGTCCGAGTAGGCCGTCAGCAGGACGCGCCGCGCGAGCGGGTACACCTCGCGGGACAGGGCGAGCAGCTCCCCGCCGAGCATGCCCGGCATGCGCTGGTCGCTGATGACCATCGCGAGCGCATCGCCGCGGCTCTTGAGCTCTCGGGCCGTCGTGAGCGCCTCCTGCCCCGAGCCGGCGCTGACAATCGTGTACCCCTCGCGGTACCGGGAGCGCAGGTCGCGCCGCACCGCCGCGAGGACCTGCGGATCGTCGTCCACGACGAGAAGGACGGGCTTGTTCATGCGCGGGCTGAGGGGGCCTCGGTCTCCGCGACCGGCAGCGCGACCCGGAACTCCGTTCGGCCCGGCCGCGACTCGACCGAGATTTCGCCCTCGTTGTGCTGGACGAGCCGGCGGACGATGTCGAGGCCGAGGCCCGTCCCCTGCCCCGCCGGCTTGGTCGTGAAGAACGGATCGAAGATGCGGTCGCGGATGTCGGCGGGGATGCCGGGGCCGTTGTCGGCGATCCGCACCACGACGCGCCCGGTGTCGCGGGCGGCCGCGACCTCGACGCGGCCCGACTCGGCGACGGCGTCGAGGGCGTTGTCGATCAGGTTCCCCCAGATCTGGTTCAACTCGCCGGCGAAACCGAGGACGCGCGGCAGACCCGGCTCCACGTCGACGGATACGGCGACGGACTTGCCGCGGGCCTTCGACTTCAGGACGGCGACCGTGTTGCCCAGGCCCTGGCCGAGGTCCACCGGTCCCGCGGCCGCCCCCTGGTCCATGTGCGTGAAGCCCTTGACGGCCAGCACCAGCCCCGCGATCCGCGTCGCGGCGTCCTGGATCTCCGCAGCGAGGCGGCGGACCGAGCAACCCGCGGCGGCCCAGCGCAGGGCGGAGCCCAAGAGCGGGGCCGTCGACGGCGCCGGCGAGCCGATCGAGGGCCTCGATCTTCACGGCGGTTTCGGCGAGCGGTTCGGCCGCGGCCGTGTCGAGGCCGCGGTCGGCGAGCCAGTCGGTGATGGCTTCCTCGCGCTCCGCGTGCTCGATCGGCGACCGGACCCCCCGTTCGGGCGCGGCGGCGCACGCGTTGCGCACGCCGTCGATCGCGTCGAACTGGGCGTCCGTCAGGTTCGCCGTGCCGAGCGCGCGCACCGCCTGCTCGACGTCATCGATCCGGCTCCCGAGCAGCGCCGCGCTGCGCTCGATCGCGGCCGCGGGATTGTTCAGCTCGTGGGCGAGCCCCGCCGAAAGCCGCCCGAGCGAGATCATCTTCTCGTCGTGCAGCTCGTTCGACGTGAATTCGCGCGCCCGATCGACCATCCGGTGGACGAGGATCGCCGTCATCGCGGGACAATCCCGGGCCAGTGCGGCCATGTGCTCGCGGGGCACGACGAAGATGTCCGACGGTTCCTGGATGACCGCACGCCCCGGCGAATTGACGAGGCGAGAGTACGGCAGCACGCCCGTCACGTCGCCGGGCCCCCATTCCGCGAGCTTGTGCGGACCCGAGCCGCGATCGATGAAGATCGTGTTGCGGCCCGAGAGAATGACGAACATCCCCTCCACGGGCCCGCCCTGCGTCGTGACCGCTTCGCCCACTTCCAGGTGCCGCATCGTCCCGTGCGCGGCGAGCCACTCGAGCTCCGCGCGCGGCGCGACGCCGAGGGTCTTGTGGTTCGCCAGGCGGTCGACGAGGTCGGTTGAGGTCATGAGATTCGCATCAGGGGTCGAATCCTACATCCAGGATCGTGAGACCGCAGAGGTCGCGCGACAGCGCGCTCTGCCGGCGCGACGGCTACGTCTTCTTGGCGGCCACGACCGCCTGTCGTCGACTCGGCGTGTTGACCGCCGCGGTAGGATGGACCGAGGACGACCGCCAGTTCCGAAAGGACGTGAGATGAACTTCGGAAGCATCGCTCTCACGGCGCTCGGCGGTCTGTTCGCCTACTTCACCCTCGGCTTCCTGATGTTCGCCGTCCTGCCGACGATGAAGTCCGAGTTCGCGAAGTACCCGACCGTGTATCGGCCCCAGGAAGCGATGAAGGGCTTCATGCCCCTCGCGATGGGAACCATCCTCGTCGAGATGGGCGCTCTCGCCGTGCTCTACGCGATGACCTGTCGGGGCGGCTCGGGGCTAGCCGCGGGCGCCGCCTTCGGCGCGCTGATCGGCGTCTTCGCGGTGTGCTCGTTCGTCGTGCACAACTACGTCAACCTCAACATCGGCTTGACGCTGACGATTCAGCAAGGCGTGGCCTACTTCATCCAGTGGCTGGTCACGGGAACCGCCATGGGCCTGATCTACCGGCCGCTCTAGGCATTCGCCCCACCCACTCCGCACAGCCAAGCGGCGACTTTCACCGGATCGACCCACCCCGCTCGCCCTCCTGGACCGTGATGCCAAGGAGGCTCCCTGGGATCAAGGAGTGTGTGGAATGCCGGCTCCGGCGAAGCGGACGAGGCCCCGAACACCAATCACGCTCTCGAGGATGCCGGTAGAGAACGCAAGAAGAGCACTGAATAACAGGACGTACCCGAAATCCGGGACTCGGACCACCGTGGCCACGAGCGGCATTCCGAACAGGGCCGGTATGCCGAGAACGATGGTCAGGCCCCAGCTCACGCAGACCACGATCGCAAAGATCCGGATTGCTGCTCGAAGCACCCTTCGGCTGCCACGCGGGCGCGCTGGCCCGGCCACGTCTCGCACGGTCGAGCCGAGCCACCACGCTTGCAGGATCGCGATCAGCAAGATCACCCCGTACGCGACCTGGAGGCCTCGATTCGATCCGATCGTCGGCGCGGCCTTCCCGCTCAGCAGGAGCGTGACGCCCTCCGCAATCTGATTGAGCCGGGCCTCGTCGGGCCCGCTATAAACGTTCTCGAGCAGAACAAACGCCGAGTTGCGATCCGGAAGCAGGGCCATGTTCGCGTGATAGTTGAAAACGCTGCCCTCGTGCCAGATTGCAGGGATGCCGGCAATGGGGCCTTCCTCCCATCCCATGCCGTAGGACGTTCCGACCTTCCAGGTGGAAACGGCCGGACGGTGCATTTCCGCGATCCCGGCCGCCGAGAGGACCCGGGCATCCCCGTAGCGGCCTCCGTTCGACTGGGCGATCAGGAAGTGCGACATGTCCTCGACCGTCGAAATGATGTAGCCCTGGGGCAGGCTTCCCCGGTTGTACGGCAGGTCTGCGGCTCTCGGAAAGCCGAACCAGTTCAAGTACCCCGTGGCGAGGCCATGCCTCAGCGCCTCGCCCCGGGAGGTATAGGTGTGGCCCATCCGCAACGGTCCGAAGATATGGTCTTGTACGTATCTCTCGTAGGGCAAGCCCGAGACGATCTGCACGAGCAGGCCGAGGGCCGCGTAATTCGCGCCGCTGTACTCGAAACTCTCTCCGACCGGGCGATCGAGATGCGCCGTCCGTAGATCGCGCACCCGATGCTCCAGCGCGCCATCGCTGTCATCGGAGCTTGCCGCGTACTTCTCGGAAGTCGCCACGGAAATGCCGCTCGTCTGGTTGAGCAACTGCCTCACGGTGATTCGCTGAGACGAGGAGTCCGAAAGGGTGAACCAGGGAATGTAGCGACGGACCGGCGAGTCCAGATCGATGAGGCCCCGTTCCACCAGCTGCATCGTCGCCAGAGCCGTGAACGACTTGCTCAGCGACCCAATGATGAATGGCGTTTCGGCCGTCACCGGCCGCCCCGATGGATCCGCAACCCCGAAGGCGGCCAGATGTGCGATCCGGTCGTGATCGATGACCCCGATGGCAATGCCGGGAATCCGCAGCGTCGCGCGGCTGCTCGACAGAAACGCGTCGATCGCTGCCGCATTGGTGCCGGCGACGGTGGCGGGCGGCGTGGGCACCATTCGGTCATCGGCAAGAACCAGAGCCGGGAGCCACAGAACGAGGAACCCGGAGAATTTCAAGAATCGCTGGACGTCCACGGCGCACTCCGCTTCTCGCCGAAGGCCGGCGACGGGCGTGCATGGGTTGGTCCGCCGGAGGGGATCGGGACGACGAAGCGTATCACCGCGCGCCTTCCGTTGCCCCTCGGCCACGGCGTAGTTTCCCCGCCCCGCGCGATGATCTGGCCGATGGCCCCCGGCACGAAGACCCCGGCCGGGTCGCCGAAGATGCCGCCGCCGTTGTGCACGATGACGTTGCGCTCGCCCGGTCCGAGGCCGCCCCGGGCTGTTGCCTGCTTTACCCGGTGACGCCCCTCAAGTGCTCCGCCTCGCTACTGGAGGTTGAAAGTCTTGACGATGAACGTGGCCATCTGGGCGCGGTTGTTGTTGGTCGAAGGGCAGTAGTTGGATCCGCCGCAACCGCCGGTGATGCCCTCGGTCTTGAGCTGCTCGATCCAGTTGGCGAAGGGGCCGGGGCAGGGCACGTCGGTGAAGACGCCCGCGCAATCCGGGGGGACGTAAGAGGAGCCGTGCTGGCCCTTCAACAGGAAGACGGCCATCTGGTCGCGACGCACCGGGTCGAGCGGGCAGAAATGGCCTCCGCCGCAGCCACTGGTGATTCCCTCGGCGGCCATGGCTTCGATCCAGGGAGCAAAGTTCGAAGAACAGGGCACATCCGTGAAGACGCCGGTGCACGGGGGCGGCGTGTAGCAGATTCCGTGCTTCGCCTTAAGGATGAAGACCGCCATCGACTGCCGCTTGATGTTGTCCAGGGGGCCGTAGTTTCCACCACCCACGCCGACGGTGATCTGGTTGGCGACGAGCGTCGTGATGTCCGGTTGAAAGGGATATCCGGCGCCCACGTCGTTGAAGGTGACGATGTAACCGTTGAGGAGGGAGCCGGAGAGCCCGCTGGGATTCGATACAGCGATGGTATTGACGCTCCCTGCTGGAAGTGCCGGCATGGTCGCCGTCATGGTGGTCGGATCCGTGACCACGACGTTCGTGGCCGGCACTCCGCCGACGGACAGGGTCGCATTCGTTTCGAAGAGCTGCCCGCGCGTCGTGAATGTAAAGCCGCCGGCGGGCACCCCCAGTCGAAAGTCTGTGGTGAAGACGAGGCTCTGGGAGAACTCGGAGGAGTTGCCAGAGGGATCGGTCGCCACGGCCGTCACGGGCTGTCCGGCCTGGAGCACGACCGGGAGGACGAACGCGGTCGTGGCGATACCCGAGCCATCGGTCGTCATCTGCGTGGAACCGACGTAGTCCTGACCCTGGGGATAGAGCGTCGGGCGCCCGACGCATGCGGGGTTGGAGTAGAAATCGACATCGAATACGGTCGCGGCGGTGCTGTTGAGGGTTGCATGGATCGTTGTCGAAGCGCCGTAGTCGACCGACGTGATGATCGGCGTGTTCTGGAGATTGTTAGGGCCGGTGTCGCCGTCGCCGGCGTCGTTGGCGGTCGGGCCGCTGCCGCCGAGGTCGATCCCGTTCACGACGTTGCCGTAGATTCGATTGCCGCGAATGCGATTTCCCGTGCCGCTCTGAATCACGATGCCGCTGCCGCCCGCGGTGCCGCTGCCATTGAAGGCGATGATGTTGCCTTCTCCGGCACCAACGCCGCCAATCGTGACGCCGTTCGGGCTCTGCTCGAGAAAGATGCCCTTGCCTTTGTTGCCGAGGTTGAGCGTACCCGTCGCGTCCGTCCCGATGAAGTTGCCCTGGATGACGGCGCCACTGGCCCCGTAAACGTCGATACCCCCGGTGCCGGTCCCCGAGCTGGCTGAGCAAAATGCAATCACGTTTCCGGCGCCCGCGGCGCTGCCGCCGACCACCACGTTCGGTCCTGTAATCAGCATTCCGGTGGCATTGGGGATCGGCTCTGTCCCGGTGACATCCGTGCCGATGTAGTTGCCCTGAATCGTTGCCGTCGCTGCGCTGATCCCGGAACCTGAGCCGGAGATTACGTTGCGCGCCGAGGCCGTCACCCCGCCGATCGTCACGCCCGTCGCCGCGTTCGCAATGCCGCCCGGCGTAAAGTAGGCGCCCGGGAGCCTGGTGGTGCCCGCGGCATTCGTGCCGATCAGATTGCCCCGTAGAGCGTGGCCCGACCCCGATTCGAGATGCACGTTGACGCTGGAGTTGCCCGAGATCAGATTGCGGTCGGCGGGATTCAGCCCCCCGATGACGACATTGGCTGCGATCGCGACATCCACCCCAGCGTTCTGAGCGCCGGGAAAGGAGGACGTCCCCGTGGAATCCGGGCCCAGGAAGTTGCCGGCGATCATCGCCCCGTCGCCGCCGGTGGTCACGCGGATCCCGGCGCCCGCACATCGATTGATCGCGAGGCCGCGGACCTGGACTCCCGTCGCGGCAATCGTCAGGCCGACTCGGAGGGAGATGCTCCCGGTGAGACTCTCGCCGTCGATCTCGATGTCGATCACGGCGTTCGTCCCTTGGTCGGGCGGGTTCGTGTTGGCGGACGCGCCTGGTTGGGAGTAGCCGTCGATTGTCACGCCTTCGGCGATCGTCGGAAGCGGGGCCAGGGGCGCAATCGTCTGGACGCCACTGCCGGTGATGTTAAACGCGATCGTGTCGGCGCCGGCGTTCGCGTTGGCGTCCAGGATCGCCTGGCGCAGGGAGCCCGGGCCGCTGTCGGCGGTCGTCGTGACCGTGTAGGTCGCCCCTGTGGCGGCCAGGGCCACGAGGCCGAAAAGGGCTGTTGCGAGGGCGATTCGGCGGCTCTTCATGGTGGTCTCCTCCGATTGAAGATCTCGACAAATCGGCCCGGGACCGGACAGTCTCTCGTTGGGCTATGCCCCGGCTTACCTGATGCCGTCCCAAGTGCCTCCGCCGGAAGGGGAAAAACCGCCCCCGGGCGAGATCACGAGCCTCCTGCACGCCTCCGAGGCCGGGGATCGAGGGGCGGTTGACCGCCTCTTTTCGGCCGTCTTCGGAGAGATGACCTATCGCGGCACAGACGGACGAAAAGAGAAGGAAGAGTGGTGAGCCGTGTAGGACTCGAACCTACAACCTAGAGATTAAGAGTCTCTTGCTCTACCAATTGAGCTAACGGCCCACTCGGGGGTCGGACAATACCCGATAGACCATCAGCCAATCAAGCAACGCGGCTAGCCGTCCCGCCTGTAGCGCCCGCATCGCGGATAGTCTCCCGACCGAAGGGAGGGAGGAGGTCCGCGATGCGGGAGCCCGCAGCGATCGCGCAGCAGCGCGACGCGCGGAGGGCGACGGTTATCCCCCGCCGACCAGCTCCACGACCTCGAAGACGTCGCCGTCCGCCAGCGGCGTTCCGGGATATTCGGCCTTCGGCAGGATCTCCCGGTTGCGCTCGATGGCCACGCGGGGCGTCGAGACGCGCAGGCGCGCGAGCAGGTCGGCGACCGAGGCGCCGGCGGGCAGGCGCATGGGCTCGCCGTTGACGGTGATCGAGAGGTCGGCGCTCATTTCTTCTTGATCGAGTACTGGACCTCGGAGCTCGCCTTGCCGCCCGTCACGCGGATGACGGCGGCGGCGCTGCCGTTGGCGAACGCCGGGACCATGAAGGACAGGAAGCACGAGCCGTCCGAGGCGGTCTTTCCCTGGAACGCGGTCGAGGCTCGGGCGGAGGTGGAAAGGATGCGCACGGAGACCGCGGCCCCGGCGAGGGGACGCGCGGGCGAGCCCGACGTCGCCTTCAACTTGGTCTGGACGGAGCGGCCGGCCAGGAAGTCGGGCGTGGGCGTGAGCGTCAGGTCGACATCCTCGGGCACCTCTTCGGAGACGAGGTAATCGAGCACCATCTGGTCGAGACTCCGATCGGTCTCGGCGAGCGGGCTCCTGGTCCCCGGGGGGGCGGTCGCGTCGCCCTTCTCGCCCCGGCCCGGCCTGGCGGGCTTCTCGGGCTTCTCGACCCGGACGGCTTTCGCGGGCGCGGGGGCCGGAGCTGCCGAATCGGCCGGCGGCGCCGGCCTGGCCTCGGCGGGCGTGGGATCCGCGGTGGAGGACATCCCCTCGGGCACCTGGACCGATCCGTCGGGGCCGTCGAAGCGGCCGCGCTGGATGGCCGCGATCATCGTGCGGTGCTGCTGCTCCATGAGCTCCTGCACGACGTGGTCGTCGCGTCCGGCCTGGACGACCTCGGCGTACGAGGTGCGCTTGGTGGCCAGGATTTCGCCGCCGACGTAGACCAGCGACTCGACGTACGGGTTCCCCTCGCCCTTGTCCTCCGTCTGAATGTGGAAGACGCGGTTCTTGTGCTTGACGTCGGTGTTGAATCCTGTGATCACGGCGAGGGCAAATTGTAGCGCGGGCCGTCGGGCCTCACAGGTGGACGTCGAATCGGGCGTCCGGGGTCCTCAAGACTTCGCCGAAGCGACGCGCTGGCCCCGCTTGTAGACGGCGTCGATCCGCCGCAGGTTCTTCGGGTCCCGCAGGGGATCCGCCGAGAGGATCAGGATGTCGGCCCGCTTCCCTGGCTCCAGCGCGCCGCGATCCGCGTCGATAGAGAGCGAACGCGCGGCCGTCTGCGTGGCGGCGCGGATCGCCTCGAGCGGCGTCATTCCCGCCTTCACGTAGAGGTCCGCCTCGATCGAGATGCTGAGGCCGGGAAAGGCCCACATGTCGGTTCCGAGCGCCACCGGCACGCCCGCCGCGAGGAGGCGCCGCAGGTTCTCACGCAGGGCGGGCAGGCGGCTCTCGACGAAATCGAAATTCGGAAAGCGCTCCCGGTACATCGAGGAATAGGCGTCCGAGCGGAATTCCGCCAGTGCCTTCGGGGAGAGGCTTCGCTCCGCCCACGGATCCGAAATCACGCCGCCGATGAAGCGGTGCGTATCGGCCAGGAACTCGAAAAGGTCCATGGTCGGGACGTAGAAGACCGGACGGCTCCGCATCACGGCCAGCATCTGCTCGTCGATCGGCTCGAGCACCCCGTGGGCGAGGCCGGTCGCTCCGACCGCGACCGCGGCCCGGGCGTCCGCGAGGTTGGGGGCATGCACGATGGCGCGCATTCCGAGCTCCCGCGCCTCCCCGATGAGCGCCGCGACGACGTCGGGCCGCATCCTGGCCAGAGAGGGTTTCGGCGCCCGGCACCAGGCCATGTCGTCGAGCATCAACTTGATCTCGACGGCGCCGAGCGCCCTGGCCCGGCGGACGGATGCCCGCGCCGCGTCGGGAGTGGCCGGGAATCGATCCAGGCTCGGGTCGGCCGGGTGGCCCTCGTCCCACCAGCCGCCCCGCGTGGTGAAGATCGGCGCCGCCGGGAACACTTCCGGGATGTCGGCGCGGTCGCCCGAGGCCCGGGCGAGCCGCTCCGAGGCCGCGACGTCCTCCGCCATGAGACGCGCGGACGTCACGCCCCACGCGAGCATCGTCCTGAGGTCCTCGTCGGACTCCGCGTGCACGTGGGCGTCGATCAGGCCCGGAACGATCCATCGCCCTTCGGCCGCGATGACTTCGGTGCCGGCCGGGAGCGCAGCGAGTGCCTTGAGCGCCGCGGGCGACGCCGGCCCGGCCGACACGATGCGGCCGTCGGTCACGACGAGCAGGGAGTTCGGGATCGGCGGGGCGCCGGTCCCGTCGATGAGCGTGGCACCGCGGAAGACGATGGTGGTGGCCAGCAGAACTCCGCCGCTCAGGGTTCGGTTCTCACAGCTTGATGCAGACGTTCTTCGCTTCGGTGAAGAAATCGAGCGACGCGAACCCGCCCTCGCGCCCGAGGCCGCTCTCCTTCATTCCGCCGAAGGGAACGCGGAGGTCCCGGAGCAGCCACGTGTTGACCCACACCGTTCCGCTGTCGAGCGCCGCGGCAACGCGGTGGGCCTTCTGGAGGTCCCGCGTCCAGACGCTCGCCGACAGTCCGTAGCGCGTGCCGTTGGCGAGGGCGATCGCCTCTTCGGCAGAATCGAAGGGGGTGACGGTGACGACCGGACCGAAGATCTCCTCCTGCATCACGCGCCGGTCGCAGTCGAGCCCCGTGATCACCGTCGGCTCGAGGAAGTAGCCGCCCCGGACGCGCTCGGGGAGATTCGCCGGGCGCGTTCCGCCGACGACGACCGTTCCGCCTTCTTCTCTGGCGAGCGCGACGTAGCCTTCCACCTTGCGCAGGTGGGCCTCGCTGACGAGCGCGCCGACGTCGGTCGCCGCGTCCTGCGGATCCCCGATCCGAAGCTTCTTCGTCGCCGCGACGAAGCGGTCGAGGAACTCGCCGTAGATCTTCTTCTCGACGAACAGGCGCGATCCGCAGAGGCAGATCTCCCCCTGGTTGGAGAAGCTCGACTGGATCGAGGTGGCGACGGCCTGCTCGAGATCGGCGTCCGCGAACACGATGTTCGGGTTCTTGCCTCCAAGCTCGAGCGACACCTTCTTGAAGAGCGGCCCCGCGTGAGCCATCACGTCCGCGCCGGTCTTCGTGCCGCCGGTGAACGAGATGAGCGGGACATTCGGGTGCGACGTCAGCGCGCGCCCGGCGCCCGGCCCCGCGCCGTGCACGACGTTGACGACGCCGGGTGGGATCCCCGCTTCGGCGATCAACGCGGCGAGCCGGTCGGCGGTCAGCGGCGTCAGCTCCGACGGCTTCGCGACGCAGCAATTCCCGGCGGCGATGGCCGGAGCGATCTTCCAGGTGAGCAGGTACAGCGGCAGGTTCCACGGCGAGATCAGCCCGGCGACGCCGAGGGGCTGGCGGAGGGTGTAGTTGAGCGCCCGGTCGTCCGTCACGTGCGCGCGCGTCTCGGCGTGGAGGATCGCCGTCGCGAAGAAGCGGAAGTTGAGGATGGCCCGCGGGATGTCCATCCTCCGGGCGAGCCCGACCGGCTTTCCGCTGTCCTGCGACTCGAGCCGCGCCAGCTCGTCGAAGTTCTCCTCGATGAGCTCGGCGACCCGGATCAGCCGCTCGGAACGTTCCTCTGCGGGCGTCCGGCGCCACGACGCGAAGGCGCGGGAGGCCGCGGCGACGGCGGCATCGACGTCCTCGGTGCCGCTGTCGGCGATCTCGGCGATGACCTGTCCCGTCGCCGGGTCGACGTCCGGAAGGTACCGCCCCGAGCAGGGCGGCCGGAACTGGCCGTCGATGAGATTGAGTATGCGTTTCACCGAAGGGAATCTTATGGTACGTAGCGAAGCAGCATGGAAAAAGAAAAGCCTCGCGGTCCTCTCTATTACGCGGACTACCTCCGGCTCGACCGGCTGCTCGGGTGCCAGCAGATGCAGAGCGCCCTCCACGGCCGGCCCGCGCACGACGAGATGCTCTTCATCCTCGTCCACCAGGCCTACGAGCTGTGGTTCAAACAGATCCTCTGGGAGCTCGACGCGGTGCTCGCGACGTTTGGATCGCCTTCCGTTCCCGAGGAAGCGCTCGGGCAGGCGGTCCTGCGGCTTTCGCGCGTCGTCGAGATCCAGCGCGTCCTGCTCCAACAGGTCGACGTGCTGGAGACCATGACGCCGCTCGACTTTCTCGACTTCCGCGACGAGTTGTTTCCGGCCTCGGGATTCCAGAGCGTCCAGTTCCGCCTGATCGAGAACAAGCTCGGAATGCGGCGCGCCGACCGCCTCCAGATCAACGACGCGCCCTACACGTCGCGGTTCACCCCGGAGGACACCGGGCGCGTCGAGGCCTCCGAGAAGGAGCCTTCCCTCTTCGACCTGATCCAGAGCTGGCTCGAGCGCACGCCCTTCCTCAACTTCGGCGCTTTCGATTTCTGGCGGGAGTACCGCCGCGCCGTCGACGCCATGCTCGCCGCCGACCGCGACAAGATCCGAAGCAATCCCACCCTCACGGAAGACGAGAAGGCCGCTCAGCTCAAGGGCGTCGAGTCCACGGCCGCCCGGTTCGCCGACGTGTTCGAACCGGCCGCGAGCGAGCCCGCTCCGGCGCCCGGCCGCCACTTCTCCCGGCGCGCGTTCCAAGCCGCGCTCCTCATCAATCTCTACAGGGACGAGCCGATTCTGCAGCTGCCCTTCCGGCTGCTGGCGGTCCTGGCGGACATCGAGCGGAACTTCACGACCTGGCGCCAGCGGCACGCCCAGATGGCGATGCGCATGATCGGCACCCGGATCGGCACCGGCGGCACGTCGGGCTCCGAATATCTCGATCGCGCGGCCGAGCGTCACCGCGTCTTCGCGGATCTCTCGGCGCTCGCGAGCTTCTACATTCCGCGGTCGGCGCTTCCCGTGCTTCCGCCCGATGTGCGCAGCCGGATGGGATTCCGCTTCACGAGTCCTTGATTGTCCCCGTTCGCATCGCGAATAGTCTCCCGACCGAAGGGAGGGAGGAGGTTCGCGATGCGGGAGCCCGCAGCGATCGCGCAGCAGCGCGACGCGCGAAGGGCGACGTTACTCGGCGATGACCTTCAGCTCGACGGAGATCGGAACGGGCAGCGCGACGACGCCGACGGTCGTCCGCGTCGGCCGGATCGTCGAGAAGTACTCCCCGTAAACCCGGTTGAAGGCCGCGAAGTCGCGGTCCATGTTGGTGAGGAACACCGTTACGTCGACCACCCTCTCGAGCGCGCTGCCGGCGTCCTCCAGGATGACCCGGACGTTCTCGATGCACGCGCGCGTCTGAGCCTCGATGCCTTCCGGGATCGCCTCGGTCTCGGGATGGCGCGGCCCGATCCCAGAGAGGAAGAGCAGGTTCCCGGCGCGCCGCGCGTGCGGGTACGGACCGAGGGCCCGCGGCGCGCGCTCGGAGACGACGGCGGGGTCCCGCGGTTCGCGATTCACACCGATATACTAAACGCCATGGAATCGAAGGCGCTCAACTTCCAGCGATGGATCGACGAGCATCGGAGCCTGCTCAAGCCGCCGGTCGGAAACAAGAAGGTCTTCGAGGACGACGAATTCATCGTCATGGTCGTCGGCGGACCGAACAGCCGCAAGGACTACCACATCGACGAGGGCCCGGAGTTCTTCTACCAGCTCGAAGGGGAGATGGTCTTGAAGACGATCCAGGCCGGCCGGGTCGTCGACGTCCCGATCCGCGCCGGCGAGATCTATCTGCTTCCGGGACGCGTCCCCCATTCGCCGCAACGGATGCCGGACTCCGTCGGACTCGTCATCGAACGCCGGCGGCTCCCGCACGAGAAGGACGGGCTCCAGTGGTACTGCGACCACTGCACGTCCCTGCTCCACGAAGAGTTCTTCACGCTGCAGAACGTCGAAAAAGATTTTCCGCCCATCTTCGACCGGTTCTTCGCCGACGAGAAGAAGCGCACCTGCAGGAAGTGCGGCACGGTCATGCCGAAGCCGCCTGCGCCCGGCGCCTGACTTGCTGAAGATCGACGTCCACACCCACATCCTTCCCGAGAGGCTCCCCGACCTTCGCGCGCTCCCGGGAGGCGAGCGGTTCGTCCGGCTGGAGCATCAGACGCCTGGCAGCGGCCGCGCGCGCATGATCGCGAACGGTTCCTTCTTCCGCGAGATCGAGAGCAACAGCTGGGACGTCGCAACGCGGCTGGCCGAATGCGACGCGGCGGGCGTCGACGTGCAGGTCCTCTCGACGGTGCCGATCCTGTTCAGCTACTGGGCGGACCCCGACGCGGCGCTCGATCTCTCGAAGGGCCTGAACGACCACATCGCCGGCGTCGTCGCCGAGCATCCGGCGCGCTTCGCGGGCCTCGGCACGGTCCCGATGCAGAGCCCCGACCGGGCGATCCGGGAGCTCGAGCGCTGCGTCCGGGGCCTCGGGCTGTCCGGCGTCCAGATCGGCTCGAACGTCAACGGCGCGAACCTCGACAGCCCCGAGCTCTTTCCGGTCTTCGAGGCGGCCGCTTCCCTCGGAGCGGCCGTCTTCGTCCACCCGTGGGAGATGGCCGGCCGGGATCGGATGACGCGCTACTGGCTCCCCTGGCTCGTCGGGATGCCGGCGGAAACGTCGCTCGCGATCTGCTCGCTCATCTTCGGCGGGGTGCTCGAGAGGCTGCCGGCCCTCAAGATCGCCTTCGCGCACGGCGGCGGCGCCTTTCCGGCGACGATCGGGCGCATCGTCCATGGGTTCGACGTGCGGCCCGACCTGTGCGCCGTCGCCAACGACGTCTCCCCGCGCGCATACCTCGAGCGGATCTATCTCGACTCGCTCGTGCACGATCCGCTGACGCTGCGCTACCTCGTGGACCTGATGGGCCCCGATCGGATCGCCCTCGGCAGCGACTATCCCTTCCCGCTCGGGGAGGCCCGGCCCGGGGCGCTGATCGATGCGTGCGGATTTCCAGAGGAGACCCGGGGGCGGCTGCTGCACGGCACGGCGCTCGAGTGGCTCGGGCTTTCGTCGGAGCGCTTCGCGGGCGGCGCCCGGACGGCCGCGCGGTGACGGAGCCGTTCCGGCCCGGCCGCGATTTCGCGGTCGCCCTGGACCGCGCCGATCCGCTCGCGCGCTTCCGGGACGAATTCCACGTCCCCCGGCGCGAGAACGGCGAAGACGAGATCTATTTCGCCGGCAACTCCCTTGGCCTCCTGCCCCGGAGAACGCAGAAATACGTCGACGCGGAGCTGGAGAAGTGGAGCCGGCTCGCCGTCAAGGCGCACTTCTCCGGGGAGAACCCGTGGATGCCGTACCACGAGTTCCTCGCGGAGCCGATGGCCCGGCTGGTGGGCGCGTCGGCGACCGAAGTCGTGACCATGAACTCGCTCACCGTCAACCTGCACCTGATGCTGACGAGCTTCTATCGGCCCACCCGCGACCGGAGCCGGATCCTCCTCGAAGCGAACGCGTTCCCCTCGGACGACTACGCGGCCGAGTCCCAGGCCGCCCTCCACGGCTTCGATCCGGCGGCGGCGCTCGTGCGGTTGCGGCCCGAGGCGGGAGGGACGGCGATCGACACCGCGGACGTCGCCCGGGTCCTCGAGCGCGAAGGGGATTCGATCGCCCTCGTCCTGCTCCCGGGAGTCCAGTACTACACGGGCCAGGCCTTCGACATCGAGGCGATCACAAAGCTCGCGCACGCGAAGGGCTGCGTCGTCGGCTTCGACATGGCGCACGCGGCGGGGAACCTCCCCCTGCGCCTTCACGACTGGAATGTGGACTTCGCCGTCTGGTGCACCTACAAGTACCTGAACTCCGGCCCCGGCTCGGTGGGCGGCTGCTTCGTCCACGAGCGGCACGCGAGCCAGCGGGATCGGCCCCGCCTCGCCGGCTGGTGGGGTCACGACAAGAAATCGCGCTTCCGGATGGAGCCGGGCTTTCGGCCGATCCCCGGCGCAGAGGGATGGCAACTCTCGAACCCTCCGATCCTCTCGCTGGCCGCCATCCGCGCTTCGCTCGACGTCTTCGCCGAAGCGGGCGGAATGGAGCCCCTGCGCGAGAAGTCGCTCCGCCTCACGGCCTACCTGGAATGGCTGCTTCAACGGGAGCTCGGCGATGCGATCGAGATCCTCACCCCGGCCGACCCGCATCGACGGGGATGCCAGCTTTCGCTTCGCGTGAAGTCGAGCTCCTCGGGAAGGGCCGTCTTCGAAAAGCTCGAGGCCTCCGGCGTCACCGGCGACTGGCGCGAGCCGGACGTGATCCGGGTGGCGCCCGTCCCGCTGTACAACCGTTACGAGGAGGCCCACCGCTTCGTCGAGATTCTCCGGCGGTCGCTCTCGTCGCCCGCGTGATACAGAAGCGCCACGACATGAGCACCCTCGAAACCGAGTCCCCCTCCCCGCGTCCGGCATCGGGCCTGGCTCGCGAGATGGGGTCTGCTCGGCCTCGTCGCCACCGGCGTCTGCTCGATGATCGGCGCCGGCATCAACGTCATCCCGTTCATGATCCAGCGCCACGCGCCCGGCATCGGTCCGCAACGTGCTGCCCGCGTTCCTCTTCGCGGCCCTGCCGGCCGTGCTGGCGGGACTGGCGTATGCCGTGCTCGCCTCGGCCATGCCGCGCGCCGGAGGCAGCTACGTGTACGCGAGCCGCGGGCTCAATCCCTACCTCGGCTTCGTCGCCTCGTTCTCGCAGTGGTTCTCGCTGTGCGTGGCGATCGGGGTGGTCTCCTACCTCATCGTCCCGTTCCTGCGCGACATCGCCGTGGCCGCGGGATCGACCGGGGTGGCGGCCACGCTCGAGACCGGGCCGATCCGGCTGGCGATCTCGCTCGCCTTCCTCTGGGCGGCGGTGTTCGTGAACGTTCGCGGCGTCAAAGCCTACGAGCGCCTGATCGTTCCCTTGATGTTCCTGACGTTCCTCCTCGGGGGCGTCGTGATCGTGGCCGGGTTCTCCTTCGACCATGCCGCCTTCGCCGCCGCGCTGCAGGCGCGCGAGGGTCGCGCGGTGGCCGCCGTCGCCGCGCCGCCGCTCCCGTGGTCGGTGCTGCTGCCGGCATCGGCGCTGCTGTTCGCGTCGTTCATCGGCTTCGATTCGATCGCCCAGGCCGGGGGCGAGGCCAGGCGTCCGGGCCGGAACCTGCCGCTCGCGATCGGAATCTGCGTCGCGTCGGTCGGAATCTTCTACATGCTCTTCACCGGCGCCGTCTACCACGCCGTGCCCTGGCAATTCATCGCCTCCGAGGCGCAGCACCGCGACCTGACGGCCCCGGGTCTGCTGGGGTATCTGCTGCCGCCCGCGTGGACGGTGCTGATCGTTTCCGGCGCGGCGGTGGCGCTGATCAAGGACTTGCCGGCGATGCTGCTCGGCGTGTCGCGCCTGATGTTTGCGTGGGCCGAGGACGGGATCTTTCCGCGCGCGATCGCGGCGGTCCATCCGCGCTTCCACACGCCGCACGTGGCGATCCTCGCGAGCGCGGTCATGGCGACGCTCGGGATCATCGGCAGCCACGTGGCCGGCGATTTCTTTCTCGGGGTCGACATCCTCGTGACTTCGATGCTCGTCACCTTTCTGCTGATGGCGGTGTCGGTCCTGACCCTGCCCGCGCGCAACCCCGCGCTCGCTCGTGAGGTCACCGTGCTCCCTTCGCGCGCGGCGCAGGTCCCGCTCGCCGCCGCGGCCATCGTGGTGCTCGCGGTCTTCCTCGGCGTGCACACGTGGAGGGATCTGACCTCGCCCGCGGCCGCGTGGTATTTCCGTTCGACTCCCCTGTGGCTGCTGGTGATGGCCGCCGGAACGATCATCTATCGCCGCGAAACGCAGAAGCTGCGCCGCCAGGGCGTGGACCTCGACGCGCGTTTCGCGGTGCTTCCTCCCGGATAGGAGTCATGACGCACGCCGTCGAGCGGATCGCGCTCGCCCCCGACCTCTCCATCTCCCGCGTGCTCACGGGCCTGTGGCAGATCGCCGACATGGAGCGCGACGGCCGCCCGATCGACCCCGAGGCGGCGGCCCGGGCCCTTCGGGCCTACGCCGACGCCGGCTTCACGTCGTTCGACATGGCCGATCACTACGGGTCGGCCGAGATCGTGGCGAGCCACCTGCGCGAGGGAGCCAGCGCAGCGCAACCGGTGCAGCGGTTCACGAAGTGGGTGCCGAAGCCGGGGCCGCTGACGCTCGTCGACGCGCGGGCGGCGGTCGAGCGCTCCCTCGAGCGGCTTCGCGTCAGCCGGATCGATCTGCTGCAGTTCCATGCGTGGAGCTATGCCGATCCGAGCTGGATCGACGGACTGCTGCACCTGCAGGCGCTCAAGGCCGAGGGATTGATCGCGCACATCGGCCTGACGAACGTGGACGCGGCGCATTTCAACATGGTGCTCTCGAGCGGCATCGAGGTGGTCTCGAATCAGGTCAGCTTCTCGCTGCTCGACGGGCGCGCGGCGGGCTCGCTGTCGGACGTGTGCCGGGCACGCGGCGTGAAGCTGCTGGCATACGGAACGCTCGCCGGCGGCTGGCTGTCGGATCGATGGCTCGGCCAACCCGAGCCCGACTGGGAGCGCGGCGGCACCTGGTCGCAGATGAAGTACGGCCGCTTCCTGCGCGTCGCCGGCGGATGGGATGCCCTGCAGCGGGTCCTTCGCGCCGCGGACGCCGTTGCGCGCCGGCACGGCGTGTCGATCGCCAACGTGGCTTCCCGCTACGTCCTCGAGCAGCCGGCCGTGGCTGGCGTCATCGTCGGCGCCCGGCCCGGCGAGCGGGAGCACATCGCCGACAACCTCCGCGTCTTTTCCTTCTCGTTGACCGGCGAGGACCGCGGGGAGTTGCAGGCGGCGCTCGCGACCCTGGACCCGATTCCCGGAGACTGCGGCGACGAGTACCGCCGGCCGCCATTTCTCACCGCATCCGGCGATCTGAGCCATCACGTGGAGTCGTTTCCGGCGCCCTACGCGGTGGAGCCGCGCGCCGGCGGCCGCGTGATCTGTTTGAGCGGCACGCCGTGGGAAAGCATCGCCGGCTTCTCGCGGGCCACCCGGCGCGGCGCGCTCGTGCACGTATCGGGGACGACGGCGACGCACGGCGCTCGTGTGATCGGAGGCACGGACCCCGCCGCCCAGACGCACTTCGCGATCGACAAGATCGGCGGGGCGCTGCAGTCGCTCGGGGCGCGGCTCGAGGACGTCGTCCGCACGCGCGTGTTCGTGGCGCGCATGGCCGACTGGGAGGCCGTGGCGCGCGCGCACGGCGAACGCTTCCGTCACATCCAGCCCGCCAACACGCTGGTCGCCGCGTCGCTCGTCGGCGACGAGTATCTCGTCGAGGTGGAGGCCGAGGCGGAGGTGACGGCCTCGTGACCCCGGCCATGAAGACTCCGCGCGGAACCTCCGAGATCACGCTCGTCGGCGCCGGGCTCGCCGGCTCGCTGCTGGCGGTCTTCCTGGCCCGCCGGGGATACCGCGTGACGCTCCTCGAGCGCCGCGACGATCCCAGAAAACGGGGAGCGGCCTCCGCCGGCCGTTCCATAAACCTGGCTCTCGCCAATCGCGGCGTCTCGGCGCTCGAGGCGGTCGGCGTGATGGAGAGCGTCCGCTCCGAGCTCATCCCGATGGCCGGCCGAATGCTTCACGACGAGCAGGGACGGCTCAAGCTCATTCCCTATGGCAACAAGCCGCACGAAGTGATCCACTCGGTCTCGCGCGCGGGCCTGAACACCCTCCTGCTCGACGCCGCCGAAGCGACCGGCCGCGTCTCGATCCGCTTCGGGCAGACGGTGTCGGACATCGATTTCGCGGCCCGGCGGGTGCTGCCGCAAGAGCTCCCCTACGAGGTCCTCATCGGCACGGACGGGAGCGCCTCGGCCGCGCGCGCCGCGATCCTGGAACGGACCGGCGGCCGGCTCGAGGAGCAGCCGCTCGGCCACGGGTACAAGGAGCTCGCGATTCCGCCCGCATCCCGAAACGGCGGGTTCCGGATGGAGAAGGGCGCCCTGCACATCTGGCCGAGGGGCGAGTACATGCTGATCGCCCTCCCCAACATCGACGGCAGCTTCACCGTCACGCTGTTTCTGCCGAATCAGGGTGAAGAGAGCTTCGAGGCCCTCACGACCCCGGAGGCCGTCGAGGCGCTCTTCCGACGCCGCTTCGCGGACGCGATTCCCCTCATGCCGGGCCTCACCGAGGACTTCTTCGCAAACCCCACCGGCCACCTGGAAACCATCCGCTGCGCACCCTGGTCGTTCGAGGACCATGCGCTCGTCCTCGGCGACGCGGCGCACGCGATCGTCCCCTTCCACGGCCAGGGCATGAACGCGGCATTCGAGGATTGCGAGGCCTTCGACCGATGTCTGGACGATCCGGATCGGCCGTGGAGCGAGGTCTTCGCGGAATTCGAAAAGGGCCGCCGCCCCGACACCGACGCGATTGCCGACATGGCCCTGGAAAACTACGTCGAGATGCGATCGACCGTCCGGGAGCCGCAGTTCCAGCTCAAGAAGGACCTGGCCTTCCGCCTCGAGGAGAGGCACCCGGACCGGTTCATCCCCCGCTACTCGATGGTGATGTTCCACACGATTCCTTACGCCGAGGCCAAACGGCGGGGCGCGATCCAGGAGGAGATCCTCGACGCGTTGACGAGCGGGGCGGCGAGCCTCGACGACATCGACCTCGCGCGCGCCGACCGGCTGATCGAAGAGCGATTGACGACGATCTGACGCCGCGGAAACGGAGCGAAACCGTCGACGCGGAAGGCGCGGCCGCCGCCTTCGCGCGCGGCGCGGCGCTCGAACCCGCGAAAGTGGCGGCGTTCCTCGGCCTGACGACCGCGACTTTCAGAAAGGCGACGTCACCGCGGGCCGGGACGCGCGCGACCGCGCGCTCGCGCTGGATCCGTACAACGCGGCGGCGCTGGCTTTGATGGGGCGGTGAATCGCCCCCCTCACCCTGCCCTCTCCCCCCTCCGGGTGGAGAGGGTAACCACTCTAGAGTTATTCGCAATTTAGGGGCTCCCTCTCCCGGCGGGAGAGGGACGGGGTGAGGGGCGCTCCTACGGCGCCCTCGCCGCGCGCTTCCTGAACACCAGGAACGAGTCCCGCTTCTCGCTCTGCGAGAAACTCCAGGTGCGCCGCGTCCAGGTCTTTCCGCCGTCCTTCAGCTCCCAGACGGCCCGCGTCCAGCCCGAGTCCGGATTGCCCTCGGTGCCCGCGGTCGTCTGGATCCAGAGGGATTTCTTGTCCTTGCCCCACTGGGCCTGGACGGTGCCCTTCTTGCCGCCGCCGATGGACTTCTCGTAGAGCTTGCCGTCGGCGACGATCTCGTCGGCCACGAGCCACGGGCGCTTCTGCTCGATCGGCTCGATCCAGATGCGGTCGCCGCTCTGGCGGATCGAGATGACGGCCTTCTCCATGTTCTTCGAGACGCCCTTGCTCCCCTTCGCGTCGAGATCCCACACCCCCGAAAAATCGAGGGGCGCCTTCGCGACCTTCGGCACGGGCTGCGGCGGCGCGGTCGGCGGCGGAGCGATCTGGGCGCGCGCCATCGCCGCGACGCACAACGCGGCCGCCGCCACGAGCGGCCTCGAAGGCCTCACGCCCGCGCCCTCTTCTTCGTCGCGCCGAGCATGCGGCGCAGGAACTGTCCCGTGTGCGACGCCTTCACCTCGGCCACCTCTTCCGGCGTCCCCTCCGCCACGATCTTCCCGCCGCCCGCGCCGCCCTCGGGCCCGAGATCGATGACGCGGTCCGCGGTGCGGATGACCTCGAGGTTGTGCTCGATCACGACGACCGTGTTGCCCTTCTCGGTCAGCGACTGCAGGACGCCGAGCAGCTTGTGGATGTCGTCGAAGTGGAGGCCCGTGGTCGGCTCGTCGAGCAGGTAGAGCGTCCGGCCCGTCGAGCGGCGCGCGAGCTCGCGCGCGAGCTTGACGCGCTGCGCCTCGCCGCCCGAGAGCGTGGTCGAGGACTGGCCGAGCTGGATGTAACCGAGGCCCACCTGCACGAGTGTACGGCAGATGTTCGCGACCGGGGGCACGTTGGCGAACACCTCGAGCGCCTGCTCGGCCGTCAGGGCGAGGATGTCGGCGATGGACTTGCCCTTGTAGTGGACCTGCAGCGTCTCGCGGTTGTAGCGCTTGCCGCCGCAGACGTCGCAGGTGACGTAGATGTCGGGCAGGAAGTGCATCTCGATCTTGATCTGCCCGTCTCCCGCGCACGCCTCGCAGCGGCCGCCCTTGACGTTGAAGGAGAACCGGCCCGGCTCGTAGCCGCGCGCCCGCGCCTCCGGCGTGCGCGACATCAGCTCGCGGATGGGATTGAAGACGTTCGTGTAGGTCGCCGGGTTGGAGCGCGGCGTCCGCCCGATCGGCGCCTGGTCGATGTTGATCACCTTGTCGATCTCGAAGATCCCCTCGACCTTGTCGTGCGCGCCCGGCTTCTCGGACGCGCCGTGGAGCGCGCGGGCGAGGGCCCGGTAGAGGATGTCGTTGACGAGCGTGGACTTTCCGGAGCCCGAGACGCCCGTGACCGCGGTCATCACGCCGAGGGGGAAGACGGCGTCGATGCCCTGCAGGTTGTGCTCGCGCGCGCCGCGCACGACGATCGCCTTGCCGCTGCCCGCGCGCCGGCGCTCGGGAATCGGGATCGTCCGCTCCCCCGACAGGTACTTGCCCGTCAGCGACTCGGGAAACCGCTCGAGCTCCTCGGGCGTTCCCTCGCCGACGATCCGGCCGCCGTGGAGGCCCGCGCCCGGCCCGAGGTCGATGACCCAGTCGGCCGAACGGATCGTCTCCTCGTCGTGCTCGACGACGATCACGGTGTTGCCGATGTCGCGCATCGAGATGAGCGTGTCGATCAGCTTGCGGTTGTCGCGCTGGTGGAGGCCGATCGAGGGCTCGTCGAGGACGTAGAGCACGCCCATGAGCTTCGAGCCGATCTGCGTCGCGAGCTTGATGCGCTGCGACTCGCCTCCCGACAGCGACGCCGCGCCGCGCGCGAGGTTGAGGTACCCGATCCCCACGTTCGCCAGGAACCGCAGGCGGTCCTGGATCTCCTTGAGGATCTTTCCGGCGATCTCCTTCTCGCGGGGCGAGAGCTTCAGGTCCTCGAAGAAGTCGATGACGTCCGAGATCGTCTCCGACGACACCTCGTCGATCGCACGGCCGCCCACGCGGACCGCCAGCGCCTCCGGCTTCAGGCGCCGCCCTCCGCAGGCCGGGCACGGCTCGGCCGACATGTAGGCCTCGAGCTCCGAGCGCTGCTCGGGGTTCTCGGTCTCGCGGTAGCGCCGCTCGATCATCGGGACGAGGCCTTCGAAGGACGACTTCCAGTGGTACTCGCCCTTCTCGGCGACGTAGGAGAACTTGATCTCGTCGTCCCCGGACCCATACAGGATGACTTTCTGCGCGGCCTTCGACAGCTTCCCGAAGGGCGTGTCGAGGCGGAACTTGTAGTGCTTCGCGAGAGTGGCCATCTGGCGCGAGCGCCAGTTCGTCGAGCCCGGCTTCAGGATCGCGATCGCGCCGCTCTCGATCGACCGGCCCGGGTCGACGACGAGGCGGTCCGGATCGGCCTTCAGGTTGGTGCCGAGGCCCGAGCACGCCGTGCAGGCGCCGTAGGGCGAATTGAAGGAGAAGAGCCGCGGCGTGATCTCGGTCAGCGACGTCCCGCAGTCCGGGCACGCGTAGTTGGCCGACAGCACTTCTTCCGGTCCGTCCGCGACGGACAGGATGATGAGGCCGTTGGAGACGCGCGCCGCCGTTTCGATCGAGTCGGCCAGGCGCTTGCGGTATTCCTCGTCGTCGGCGGCCTTGGCCACGAGGCGGTCCACGACGATCTCGATCGTGTGCTTCTTCTGCTTGTCGAGCTCGGGGGCGTCGTCGAGGTCCACCATCTTCCCGTCCACGCGGGCGCGGAGGAACCCCTCCTTGACCATCTCGGCCATCTGTTTCTTGTACTCGCCCTTCTTTCCGGCGACGTACGGCGCGAGCACCAGGAACTTGCTGCCGAGGGGCAGGCGCAGGGCGCGGTCCACCATCTCCTGGATCGTCTGCGCCTGGATCGCCCGCCCGCACCTGGGGCAGTGGGGCTTTCCGACCGAGGCGTAAAGAAGACGCAGGTAGTCGTAGATCTCGGTGACCGTGCCGACCGTCGAGCGCGGATTGCGCGACGTCGTGCGCTGCTCGATCGAGATGGCCGGCGAGAGCCCCTCGATCGCGTCGACGTCCGGCTTCTCCATCTGCTCGAGGAACTGCCGCGCGTACGCCGAGAGCGACTCGACGTAGCGGCGCTGTCCCTCGGCGAAAATCGTGTCGAACGCAAGCGACGATTTTCCGGAGCCCGAGACTCCGGTGATCACCACGAGCCGGTTGCGGGGAATGTCGCAGGAGACGTTCTGCAGATTGTGTTGCCGCGCGCCGCGGATCCGGAGGAAGTCCATGAGGAGACCGATTCTAATCGCGTAAATTTTTCAGTAGAAATGACGTGTCGCAACGCCTAAACTCCGCCGAGGCAAATTCCCGGGTCGACGGAGAAAAGACGAGCTTGAAAGTCGGAAGGATTTGAGGGCGAGCCGCGCCCGGACATCGGCACTTTTCCGGGCATTCCTTGCCCTCGTCCTCGTCTTCCCTCCTGAGTCCTCTTCGGCCGCCGTCAATTGCGCCACGCCGGGCCGCGACGGCTCGGGCAGCCTGACCGGGATCATCAATACCTATTGGCCCGGCACCGCGACCGCCGCCGCCGGAACCGCCTCCATCACCCTCGGAGCGAGCCGCGGCGCCTCGGTGGCCATCGCCTCGGGAGACCTGCTCCTCGTCATCCAGATGCAGGACGCGGCGATCAACTCCACGAACACGGACTCCTACGGCGACGGCGTGGCCGGCGGCAGTGCCAGCGGCTACACGAGCCTCAACAACTCCGGCAAGTACGAGTACGTGCGCGCGACCGGCGCCGTCCCGGTGGGCGGCGGGACGTTGACTCTGCAGGCGACGGGCGCGGGCAACGGCCTGCTCAACACGTACACCAACGCCAACGCCACGGCCACGCAGGGGCAGCGCCGCTTCCAGGTCGTCCGCGTTCCCCAGTACCTCTCGGCCACGCTCACTTCCGGCCTGACCGCGGCGGCATGGAACGGCACGACGGGCGGGATCCTCGCGGTCGACGTCGCAGGCGCCCTCGACCTCGGCGGGGCTGCGGTCAGCGTGGACGGGCTCGGATTCCACGGCGGAGGGGCCCGGCAGCTCGCCGGAGACACCGGCGGCGCCAACACCGACTACGTCCAGAACTCCGCGAAGAACTACGACGGCGCCAAGGGAGAGGGCATCGGGGGAACGCCCGGCTGGATCTACGACGCCGTAACGGCGACCACGGTCGCCTCGGGCACCGACTATCCGAACCAGGGCGCGACGATCAACGGCGGCACGGCCCGCGGCGCTCCCGGAAACGCGGGCGGCGGCGGCAACGACGGAAATCCGGCCGCCAACGACCAGAACTCCGGCGGCGGGGGCGGCGGCAACGGCAGCACCGGCGGCAAGGGCGGAAAGTCCTGGAGCAGCGGTCTCGACATCGGAGGATTCGGGGGAGCGCAGTTCCCGGCCTCGATCACCCAGGTCGCGCTCGGCGGCGGCGGCGGCGCGGGCACGCGCAACAACAGCAGCGGCGCGCTGTCGAGCGGCGCTGCCGGCGGCGGCATCGTCATGATCCGGGTCGGGACCATTGCGAACACGGGCACGGTCTCGGCGAACGGCGCCACGGGGCCCGTTCCCCTGAACGACGGCGCCGGCGGCGGCGGCGCGGGCGGCTCCATTGCGTTTACCGCGTTGAATGGCAACCTGACCGGGCTCACGGTCGCCGCGCACGGCGGCGCCGGCGCCAACGCCTGGCCGACCTCGGGTCCGGGGACCGGCTGCGGCAACACCCCTCCCGGCGGCAACTGCAACTACCACGGCCCCGGGGGAGGAGGAGGCGGCGGCGTCCTGCTCCTGTCGAGCGCTCCCACCGGCTCCGACGTGGCCGGCGGCGTCAACGGAACGACGACCACGGACGCCAATGCCTTTGGCGCTACGGGCGGAAACGCCGGAACGATCTCGACCGCGATCGCGCCGACGAGCATCCCGGGCTCGAGCTCGGGGGCGGAATGCCTGCCGACTCCGACACCGACGTTCACGCCGACCGGCACCCCGACCCGGACGCTGACGCCGTCCAATACCCCCACCCTGACGCCGACCAACACGTTCACCCTCACGCCGTCCAACACGGCCACACGGACGTTCACCCCGACCAACACGCCGACGAACACGCCGACCCAGACCCCGACGCCGTCGAACACCGCCACCAATACGTTCACGCCGTCGAATACGCCGACGCTGACGCCCACGAACACGTTCACACTCACGCCATCCAATACGGCGACCCAGACGTTCACGGCGACCAACACGCCGACGAATACGCCGACTCAGACGCCCACCAATACGTTCACCTTCACCCCGTCGAACACGCCCACCAATACCGCGACCGCGACGTTCACGGCCAGCAATACACCGACGAATACTCCGACCCTGACGCCATCCAACACTCCGACCAACACGGCCACAGCAACATTCACCCCCAGCAATACGCCGACGAGCACACCGACCCTGACGCCGTCCAACACTCCGACCAATACGGCCACGGCGACATTCACCCCCAGCAACACGCCGACGAACACACCGACCCAGACCCTCACGCCATCGAACACGGCGACCAACACGTTCACGCCGTCCAACACGCCCACCCTGACTCCCACGAATACGTTCACGTTCACGCCTTCGAACACACCGACGAACACACCGACGCTCACGCCGACCTTCACCCCGTCGAACACGCCGACCAACACGGCCACGGCAACCTTCACGCCCAGCAATACGCCGCCAAATACGGCCACGGCGACGTTCACCGCGAGCAATACGCCGACCAATACGCCGACTCAGACTCCGACCAACACGTTCACCTTCACGCCTTCGAACACCCCTACCAACACGCCCACGCTCACTCCGAGTAACACGGCGACCTTCACTCCGAGCAACACGCCGACGAACACGGCCACGGCGACGTTCACCGCGAGCAACACGCCGACCAGTACGCCGACTCAGACGCCCACCAACACGTTCACCTTCACGCCCTCGAACACGCCAACCAACACGCCCACGCTCACTCCGAGCAACACGGCGACCTTCACTCCGAGCAATACGCCGACGAGCACCCCGACGCTCACCCCGTCCAACACGCCGACCAACACCGCCACGGCGACCTTCACGCCCAGCAACACCCCGACGAATACGCCGACGCAGACCCCGACCAGCACGTCCACCCCGACGAATACGGCGACCAGCACGCCGACTCAGACGTCGACGAACACGCCGACTCAGACTCCGACCATCACGGCGACGAATACGCCGACGCAGACTCCGACCGGAACGCGGACGCCGACCTCGACGGCCACCTCGACGGCGACACCGACGGCCACCGGCACGGCGACTCGGACGCCGACGGCCACACTCACGCCGACCGGAACGGCGACCGCCACGACGACGGCAACGGCCACCCCGACCGCGACGCCGACCACCACCCGCACCTCGACCCCGGTGACGGGTACGCCGACGAACACTCCGACGCCTCCGGCGGGAACGGGGGCGGACTTGATCGTGTCCAAGACCGCGGGCAGCAACCCCGCGACGCCTGGCCAGCCGCTCACGTACACCGTCAAGGTCGTCAACCGGGGACCGGACCCGGCCGCCGCGGTCATGCTCAGCGATCCGCTTCCGGCCGGCACGACCTTCATCTCCTGCGCGGCCAACCCGGGGACCTGCGCCGGGCCCGCCGTCGGGATGAACGGGACCGTGACGGCGGACTTCGGCACGATCGCAGTGGGCGACTCGACGACGGTCACGATCGTCGTGAACGTGACCGTTCCCTACGGCAACATCGTCAACACCGCGACGGCCACCTCGACGACGCCCGATCCGGATCCGGACAACAACCACGACACCGCGGTGACGACGATCGGCTCGGGCATCCCGATGCTCTCGCCCGAGCTGATGGGCCTGCTCGCCCTGATGCTCGCCGCCGCCGGGCTCTGGTTCGTCCGCCGCGACTAGTTTTCCGGGCGGGGACGAGCCCCGCCCCGACGACGCCAGCTCCGAACCCCTCGGCGCTTCCACTACTATTCGCCCATGTTTTCCTCGGCCGACGCGAAGTTCGTCGTGCTCGCCTTTTCGTCTCTCTTCTCGGTCATCAACCCGATCGAGGCGGCGCCGATCTTCGTGTCGCTGACGGCGGGGATGGCCGGCGAGCGGCGCAAGATGGCGCTGCGGGCGAGCACCGCGGCGGCGCTGATCCTCGCGCTCTTTGCGCTGACCGGCGGAGCGATTTTCTCGGCGTTCGGCATCACGCTGCCCGCGTTCCAGATCGCCGGCGGAATTCTCTTCACGATCATGGGGCTGACGACGCTGCGGGAAGACGAGCGCCACGAGCGCGCAGAGGTCGTCCTGACCCGGGATCCCTCGATCGTTCCGCTCGGCATGCCCCTGATCGCCGGCCCCGGCGCGATCTCGACGGTGATGGTCCTCGTCGGCCAGGCGCGTGACGGGGGTCACAGGATGGCGCTCGCCCTCGCGATCGCGGCCAACATCCTTCTGACGCTCGTCATCCTCCTGGCCGCGCCCAAACTCGTTGCGCGCATTGGAGTAACCGGACAGCGCATCGTGTCGAAGATCATGGGCCTCATCACGGCCGTCATCGGCGTGCAGTTCATCCTGAACGGCGTCGAGGCCGTAGCGCTCGCGATCCTCAAGGCCGCCCGCCCCTGAATCGGATACCTGTCCTTCGGCGCTCCGCGGAGCGGAAAAGAACAGGAGACGTAAAGCGCTGACGCCGCTATAATTACGTCCACTCGAAAAATGAGCGTTCCTCTCCGGGCCCTGCTCGTGGACGATGCCGCGTCCAGCAGCGCTCTCCTCTCCGAGGAGCTGCGCCGCGGAAGCTTCGCGCCCGAGATCCGCCGGGTGACGACGCGGGAGGACTTCGAGAACTCGCTCGAGGTCGGCCACTGGGACGTCGTGATTTCCGACGTGGCGAGCTCCGGGCTCTCGGCCTTCGACGCGCTCGCCGCGCTCAAGGAGAGAGACCTCGACGTTCCGTTCCTCGTGGTCGCGGAGACGCTGGACGAGGACGTGGCCGTTCGCGCGTTGAAGGCGGGCGCTCAGGACTGTATTCCGCGCGCGAGCCTGCTGCGCCTGTGCCCGATCCTCGAGCGCGAGCTGCGCGAGGCCCAGATCCGCCGGGAGCGGCGCCAGGCGCAGAAGGCGCTCTCGGAGAGCGAGCTGCGCTTTCGCTCCCTTGCCGAGAGCGCTCCCGATGCGATCCTCATCGCCGACGCGTCCGGAACGCTCCTCTTCGCGAACCCGGCCGCCGAGCGGCTCTTCGGCTTTCCCGTGGCGGCCCTCATCGGCCGCCCGGCTTCCGCGCTCCTTCCCGAGTACCGGCCGCGCAACCCGCAACCGGCGGGCGGCGGCGAGCCCGCGCCGACGGCGACCCGGGGCCGCGACGCCGCCGGCCGCGACCTCGCGCTCGAGATCGTCTCCGGCGAGCTCATGCGCGAGGGGCGGCGCCTCGCCACCGTGTTCGCCCGGCGACCCGCCCCGGCCGCGTCCTCGACCGACACGCTCTCGCTGCGCGAATCCGAGGACGTCTTCCGCCGCGCCGCGCTGCAGTCGGTCGACCTCGTGCACGAGTGCGACCGCGCGACCGGACGCATTACCTGGTTCGGCGACGTCGACCGCGTCCTCGGCTGCGCGCCGGACGAGTTCCCGCGGACGGTCGACGCCTGGGAGAAGGTGATCCATCCGGAAGACCGCGGGCGCGTCGCCGCCAGCGCGTCGCGCCACTTCGAGACGGGCGAGCCGTTCTTCGAGGAGTACCGCGTGCAGACCTGGGACGGCCGCACGCTCCACTGGCATCACGCGGGGACTCTCCTTCCCGGCGACGGCCAGCGCGCGGCCCGCAGCATCGGTACGGTCACCGACATCAGCGGGCGCCGCCAGATCGAGGAGGCGCTGCGCGTCTCGGAGCGGCGCTACCGCGCGCTGTTCGAGCGCAACCTCGCCGGCGTCTACCGCTCGACGATCGAGGGCCGCCTGCTCGACTGCAACGAAGCCTTCGCGCGCATTTTCGGATACGCGTCCCGCGAGGAGGTCCTGCGCCAGGTGGCCTGGGATTTCTTCGTGAAACCGGAGGACAGAGAGGCCGCCCTGGCGAAGCTCATCGAGCGGCAGAGCCTGACGAACTACGAGATCTGTCTCAAGCGCAAGGACGGCAGCCTCGTGTGGGTGCTCCAGAACGAGAACCTCGTCGAGGGCTCCGATGGCCGCCTCTCCGTCATCGAGGGAACGACGATCGACATCTCGGAGCGCAAGCGCGCCGAGGAGCAGGTCAAGCACCTCGCCTTCCACGATCCGCTGACGAACCTGCCCAACCGCCTCCTCTTCAACGACCGCCTGACGCTGGCCGTGGCGCAGGCCCACCGGCACAACCAGCGGCTGGCCGTTCTCTTCCTGGACCTCGATCGCTTCAAGGTCATCAACGACTCGCTCGGCCACTCGGTCGGCGACGAGCTGCTGCGCCAGGTGGCCGAGCGGATCCAGGAGTACGTCCGCGAGGGCGACACGGTCGCGCGCCTCGGGGGCGACGAGTTCACGCTGCTCGTGCCCGGGATCAGCGCGGAGGAAGACGCCGCCAAGATCGCCCGTAAGATCTGCGAGGCCATCCACGACCCGTTCTGGATCGACGGCCGCGAGCTCTTCGTGACGACGAGCGTCGGCGTCTCGGTCTACCCTTTCGACGGGCACGACGGCGAGACGCTCGTGCGCAACGCCGATTCGGCGATGTACCGCGCCAAGGAGCAGGGGCGCGACAACTACCAGCTCTATACGCCGGCCATGAACGCGAAAGCCGTCGAGCGTCTCTCGCTCGAGAGCCGGCTGCGCCAGGCCGTCGCCAACGACGAGCTCGAGCTGCATTTCCAGCCCTTCATCGATCTGCGGACGGCGGAGGTGCTCGGCGCCGAGGCCCTCATCCGCTGGAGGCATCCCGAGCTCGGACTGATTCCCCCGATGCGACTTCATCCCCATCGCCGAGCTCTCCGGCCTGATCGTGCCGATCGGCGAGTGGGTGCTGCGCACCGCCTGCGCCGAGGCGCGGAAGTGGCACAAGAAGGGCTTCGGGCGCATGACCGTCTCGGTCAACCTCTCCAGCCGCCAGTTCCAGCAGACCGACCTCGTCAGCCAGGTGACCAATGCGCTCGAGGAGACCGGGCTCGAGGCCGACAAGCTCGACCTCGAGATCACCGAGTCCAACGCGATGCAGAACGCCGAGCACTCGATCAACACGCTCCGGGGCCTGAAGAACCGGGGCGTGCGCATCTCGATGGACGACTTCGGGACCGGCTACTCGTCGCTGAACTACCTGAAGCGTTTCCCCATCGACCGCATCAAGCTCGACCAGTCCTTCGTGCGCGACCTGCCGAGCGACAAGGACGACGCCGCGATCGCCATGGCGGTCATCGCGATGGGCCGCAGCCTCGAGCTCGTCGTCATCGCGGAGGGCGTGGAGACCGAGGAGCAGCTCGCGTTCCTCAAGGGCCACGAGTGCGACCAGCTCCAGGGCTTCCTGCTCTCGCGGCCGCTCACCTCGGAAGACTTCGACCGGTTTCTGGACGACAGCCGGGACCCCGCGTCGCTCCAGGACCGGTCGCGCTTCGCCCGCGCAAACTAATTCCCCGCTGAATTCGCCCGCCCCGGGGATTCGGGTACTATGCGCCGGTGAGCGCGCTCCCGCAGAGCCGGCCCGGCCGGCACCGGTCGATCTTCACGCCCAGCACCGACGGCGAGCGCGCGGAGAACTTCGAGTCCTACTGGGCGTTCACGCAGCGCCACGACGGGGAGATCATCGAGGAGAAGCGCGAGCTGACACGCAAGAACGAGCTGCTCGCGGGCTTCCAGGACAATCCCGTCCGCTCCCGCAAGCCGTTGCCCGATCCCGAGCGCTTCTACCGCAACTACGTGCACCTGCAGGACGACCCGGCGACCTTCGACCGCAAGACGCTGCTCCTGACGTTCCTCTACAAGTTCGCCCGCCACGAGTGGGTGGGCATCTCGGCCGCGTGGGACCAGATCCCGACGATCGCCGAGTCGCGCAAGACGAGCGAGAAGATCAGCCGCTACCACCTGTGCGAAGAGTTCTGCCACGTCCGCCTGTTCCACGAGATGTTCCGCACCATGCAGCTCGACCGGGTCGAGTGGGTGCCGCTCGGCAAGTGGATGGGCCGCGTCTACCGCCTGTTCCCGAAATTTCCCGAGGCGATGATGTCGCCCCCGGCCTTCGTCAGCGAGCTCATGGGGCTGACGCTCTACCTGCACATCGACAAGATCCTCGACGACGTCTTCGCCGACGAGCCCGAGGCCCGCGACCGCATCCGGGCGCTGCTGCGCGAGATCATGACCGACGAAATGGCCCACGTCGGACAGCGGCGCAACTTCATCGGCCCGCTGGGCGTGCGAATTTCGCGCGGCATGGTCGCGCCGATGTACCGCGCCTTCTTCCGGGACATCCCGGAGTCGAAGCTGCTCTTCGACGTCGACCAGATGATCCGGGACGGCAAGGCCTTCGACTACAGCACGATGCCCGCGGACGTGGTCCAGCGCAGCTGGATCCCCAGCTACTGCCAGTAGCGAGTCACTCGCCCCGGACCATTTCCAGCCCGTCGACGCCAGTGTCGTAGTAGTCCTTCAGCACGCGCGTCGAGCGAAATCCCATCTGCTCGTAGAAGGCAATCGCGCCCGCGTTGCGGGCGTCGACCTCGAGCCGGATCTCTCTCGCGCCTCCGGCCCCGAGCCGCCGCAGCAGCTCGGCCAGAAGCAGCTGGCCCGCCCCGCGGCGGCGCAATCCCGGGGCGATGTCGATCGTGACGACGTGCCCCTTCGCGCCGCGCCGGTGCCCGATCGCGAATCCGGCGAGGACGCCACCGTCCTCGGCGACCAGAGCGACCGACCCGGCCCGCGCCAGGAACCCGCGCAGCTCGCTGCGCGCGTAAGCGATCCCGGGCTCGAAGCAGACCTGGTCGAGCGCGTAGGCCGCCTCGAGATCCCCGGGGAGAAATTCGCGAAGACGGAAGGAAGGCATGAAAATCTGCGGTTCTATGGTTCGTGGCGCGCGGGCAGTTCGTAAACGGACGCTAAATTCACGCTCGATCTCGGGTCACGAATCCCGACCTCACTCCCGCCGGTTGCGCATGTCCCGGTCCGCCTCCCGCTTCAGATCCCGGTCGCGAATGGCATCGCGCTTGTCGTGCAACTGCTTGCCCTTGACCAGGGCGATCTCGACCTTGGCGTGGGAGCCCTTGAAGTACAGCGAAAGGGGGACGCACGTGACCCCCTTCGTGGCGACGGCGCCTGCCCAGCGATCGACTTCCCGCTTGTGGAGCAGCAGCTTGCGGTCCCGTTCCGGGAGGTGGTTGGTCCAGGAACCCGCGGAATAGGCGGAGATGTGCGCGCCCACGAGAAACGCCTCGCCGTCCCGGAACTGGACGTACGAATCCTTGAGCTGGGCCCTGCCGCCGCGAAGCGACTTGACCTCGGTGCCGGTCAGGACCAGCCCGGCCTCGGTTCGGTCGCTGATGAAGTACTCGTGAAAAGCCTTCTTGTTCTGCGCGATCGGCTTGACCGCGGCGGCCTTTTTCGGCTTTCCATCGGGGGGTTTCATGAGGGCCAAGGAGTCTACCCTGCCCCCGCGGGCAGTACCGGGAGCCTGTCCGGAGTGCCTGAAAGTGGGCGTTGGTGTCCGCCATCCGCCACCTCTCCCGCGAGCGCAAAAAAAGCTTCGTATGCTAAGCTTCTCTGGAATAACGACATACTCGTGGCGAGTTTGCCCTCCAAGAACTGGCACTGATACTGCGGTGCTCCGGGCTGCGTAAAGAAGGCATGAGGCAGCAAGCAACACTCAAAACGACTGTTTCGATAGACGGCGTTGGCCTGCATTCGGGCCACCCCGTTCGCGCGCTTTTCCACCCGGCGCCGGTCGACCACGGCCTCGTGTTCCTCCGTCGCGACCACGCCGACCATCCGGTTCCGGCGCAGCTGGAATCGGCGTCGACTTTCGACTACGCGACCACGCTCAAGCGCGGAGACGTTTCGATCGGCACGGTCGAGCACGTGCTCGCGGCGGCGGCGGGCCTGGGACTCGACAATTGCCTCATCGAGATCGACGGTCCGGAAGTTCCCATCGTCGACGGCTCGGCCCTCCCCTTCGTGCGCCTCTTCCACGCCGCGGGATTCGAGCGGCAGGACGCCACCGTCAGGCCGATCGAGCTCAACCAGTCCGTCGAAGTCACCCGCGACGACCGAAGGGTGACCTTCGAGCCCGGCGGACCGGGGCTGACCATCACCTACGAGATCGACTTCCCGCATCCGATCGTGGGCCGCCAGGAGATGACCTTCACGCTCCGCGCCGACGAGTTCGCGGCGCGGATCGCCCCGGCGCGGACCTTCGGATTCGCGGCCGAGGTCGCGCAACTGCGCTCGCGCGGGCTCGCGCGGGGGGGCAGCCTGCACAACGCGGTCGTCCTCGACGACACGGGCATCATCTCGGGCCCGCTGCGTTTCCGCGACGAATTCGTCCGCCACAAGGTCCTCGACCTCATCGGAGACCTCATGCTGCTCGGGCGCCCGCTGCAGGGCCGCATCCACGCGCGCAAGGCCGGGCACGCCCTCCACATCGAGTTTGCCCGCGCCCTGCAGGCCGCCATCCTCAACCCGGCGGTCGAACGGGCCGACGACGCCGAGGCCGACCGGTTCCGGGCGCCCGAACGCACGCAGGCCTGACGGGTCCGCGCCTCACTCCTCCAGGAGCTTCGTCTCCAGCACCTGTTCCGCGGAGAACCCTTCGAGCCGGAGGTAGTGCTCCGCCGCCGCGTACAGCGCCTCGGCCGGCGACAGGCCCACGATCTCCGATCCGACGATGGCGACGCCGTGCCGCTCGGCCTCCGAGCGCACGCACTCGAAGACGCGGTGCAGGGGCGTCTTCCTGAAGTTCGTCATGTTGATCGAGACCTGGACGATGCCGCGGTCGGCGAGCTCGACGCCCATCGCCTTGACGTACCGGAAGCCGCCGGAGAGGTGACGGATCGCTTTCGCGATGCGATCGGCAATCGCCAGATCCTTGGTCGCGAGGTTGATGTTGTACGCGATCAGGAACGCGCGCGCGCCGACCGCGACGACGCCCGCCGAAGGATGGGGTTCGGACGGCCCGAAGTCGGGCGCCCAGCGCGCGTCTTTCATCTTCTCCGCGAAGCCCTCGAACTGGCCCTTGCGGATCTCGGCGAGGTTGCGACGCAGGTCGGAGCTGGCGGAGTCCTCGTAGAGATAGACCGGGACGCCGAAGTCCTTTGCGATCGCCGCCCCGGTCGCTCGCGAGAGCGCGACGCACTCCTCGACGGAGCTTCCCCGGATGGGGATGAACGGCACCACGTCGACCGCCCCCATGCGCGGGTGCTCGCCCTTGTGGCCGCGCAGGTCGATCCTCTCGAGCGCGGCCCGGAAAAGGGCCGAGACGCCGGCCCGAATGGCCGGGGCGTCGCCCACGAACGTCAGGACGCTGCGGTTGTGGGAGGCATCCGAGGAGACGTCGAGCAGCCGCACGCCCGGCGCGGACCGGATCGCCGCGGCAATGGCCTCGATCGACCCGGTATCCCGCCCCTCGGAAATGTTCGGGACGCACTCGATGATCGTTCTCATGTCGTAAGTTCCTGACCGGACAGTTTATAATCTTCGGCACCGTGAAAGAGACAAGCCGATCCTGCTTCGGGGCACCCGGGAGCCTCTCATGAGCGGAGGGGCCGAGCCCGGCGCCTACCCCGGAAACCCCTCGCTGCCCCGAGAGGTGCGGGACAAGATCCTCTCGACCTTCCGCCACACGCTCAACCTCTACAAGGAAAGCAAGACGGACGACTGCCTGATCGGGTGCGACTTCATCCTGAAGATGGATCCGCGATTCGCCCCGGCCCGGCAGCTGATGGAGAAGGCCAAGAATCCTGCCAGCGAGATCGACGTCGCGCGCCTCGAGGCCCTCGTCGCGGAGACGCCGATACGCCAGGAGCGCGTGGCCTCGGCCGAGACCGACCGCCTGCTCGTGCGGGCCGCCGAGAGCTTCAACGCGCGCGATTTCGACGCCGCGATCGCGACGGCCGAGCAGGTGCTCCAGGTCCTGCCGGGCAACCAGGACGCGACGCAGATCCTCGACAAGGCGCGCCAGAAGAAGGGTGCCCAGCCGCAGTTCGAGGTCGCCCGCCAGCGCGCCATCGCGGCGCTCGACGGGCACCGCACGAGCGAGGCCCGCGCGGCGCTGGACAAGATGCGCTCCCTCGACCCCGAGCACCCGGCCGTGGCGCTGCTCGACCGGCGCCTCGCCGCTCCAGCGCCGACGGCCCCCGAGCTCGGGGAATCCACGAACCCGGGGCTCTCGCTCGTCGACGAACCCCCGCCGGTCGCCCCGCCGCCCCGTCCCGGGCCGCCGCCGTCCCGTCCGGTGTCGCCGCCTCCTCCGCCGCCCGTCGCGGAGATGGGTGGAGGCCTCGGCGACCTCTCGCTGGATTCGTTCGACGACTCCAGCGCCGCCGTGGTGCCCCCGCCCGACATGGGAGGCAATCCGGCCACGGGCCCGCTGTCGCCGTCCGGCAACGACTTCTCCGATCGGTTCTCCGGCGCCGGGGCCCCCAACCTGTGGACCGAGCCCCCCGCCGACCAGGGCGGCCTCGGCGACCTCTCGCTCGACGCATCGCCCGAGCCCTCCTACGCCCCGGAATCCGCGTTCTCGAGCGCGCCCGACCCGGTCTTCCCGCGCGCGCCGGAGCCCGCGGCGATGGCGCCCGAGCCGCCTTCGCAGGAGCAGGAGATCGAGTCGCTGCTCCAGCGCGGGGATGGGGCGGCCCAGTCGGGCAATCGCCAGCAGGCGATCGAGATCTGGTCCCGCATCTTCCTGATCGACATCAACAACTCCGAGGCGGTCGGCCGGATCGAGAAGGCCCGCAAGGAAATGTCCGAGGGCAACAAGCGGGTCGCCGAAGGCCTGAAGCGCGGCCGCGAAGCGTTCGAGTCGGGCGACTTCACGGGCGCCCGCGAAGCGTTCCTCGAGGTCCTCGCCCTCGACGAGAGCGATACGACCGCCCGTTCGTACCTCGACCGCATCGAGTCCGAGCTCGCGCGCCCGTCCTCCGGGCTCGATCTCGCCAAAAAGACGCCGGAGAGCGACATCCTCTCCGAGGAGATGGCGGACGCGGCCGAGACGGAGCCCGAGGCCCCCGCGCCCGCCGCCGAGCCCAGGCCGAAGAAGGAGGCCCGCCAGAAGGCGCCCATGGACCGGAAATTCCTGATGGCGCTCGGGGCGGCGCTGCTGCTCGCGATCGCGGTCGGGGGCTACTTCTTCATGCGGCCGGGCCGATCCGGCGCGCCCGCCGCCGGCGCGTCCGACGGCAGGCCGTCGCTCGAGCACGCCACGGCGCTCTTCAAGGACGGCAGGCTCGACGAGACGATCGCCGAGCTCAAGTCGATCTCGCCCCAGAGTCCCGACTACGCGCGCGCGCAGAAGATGCTCGCGACGCTGGCGCGCAAGGTCGGTGCGGGCGAAACCGCGGGTTCCTCCGAGCCCGCGCCGGGCGCTGCAGCCGCCGCGCCGGCCTCCGGGCCTGCGCCCGAGGCCGTCCGGCAGCGCGAGCAGGCCGAGAAGGCCCTTTCCGAGAAGCGCTACATCGACGCCCTGACGGCGTTCAACCTGGCCGCGCCCGCGTACCACGACGACCCGACATTCTCGCAGTCGCTCGGCGCGGCGTCCGAGAAGGTCAGCGAGCTGACGCCTGCGGTCAAGCTGTACAACGAGGCCGAGTACGACACCGCGATCCCGATCCTCTGGCGCATCTACCAGGCCGAGCGCGACAACCAGGACGCGCGCTCGTATCTGCTGCGTTGCTACTACAACCAGGGGATCGCCCAGCTCCAGAACGGCCTCTATGCGAGGGCGACCGAGAGCTTCAAGGAAGCAATCGCCATCGATCCCGCGGACAGCGACGCCGTTCGCCACAAGAAGTTCGCGGAGCGCTACGCTAAGGGCGACCTCGATCTCATGGGCCGGATTTACGTCCGCCACGTTCAGCAGCGTCCGTAGCCCGGCAGCGGAGCACGCATGGTCGACACGGGTCAGGGCGACCCCCTCGGGGACTTTCCCCTCCAGGAAGACTTCGGCACGGCGGCCCCGCGCGTGCTCCCGGCCGACGATGCGGCGGACCATCGCGCCGCTCCGCTCTCCGCGCGGCTGACTTCGGCTGCCGCGGATACGGCCGCGGTCCTGCTGCTCTGCGCCCTCCCGCTGCTCGCGGCGCGCCTCGTCACCGGGACGGGCCCCCGCCCGGCCGGAATCCCGTGGGTCCTCGCATTTCTCCTCTATCTCTCGCTGTTTGCCACCGTGCCGGCGCTCGTGCTGTTCGGAAGGACGGTGGGAATGGCCCTCTCCGACCTGTCGGCGCGCGGCGGCGAGGCAGAGGCCGGCATGCCGCCCGGCGCGGCGTTGCGCCGTTGGGCGGCCGGCGTCGCCACGGCGGCGACCGGCGGCCTGCTCCTGTTGTGGACGGCACGCGACGCGCAGAGCCCGACTCCGGCCGACCGCCTCTCCGGGCACGCGCTGACCCTTGACTAGATCCCGACCGCCGCTGCGGGTCGCCGTCGCCCAGATCGACACGACGGTCGGAGACTTTCCCGGCAACGTCGCGAAGATCCTGGCGTTCGGGCGCCGCGCCGAGGACGCCGGCGCGGATCTCGTCCTCTTTCCCGAGCTCGCGGTCTGCGGCTACTCGCCCCGGGACCTCCTCGAGCGGGCCTCCTTCGTCGCGGCGACCGAGAAGGCGGCGGACCGGATCGCCCGCGCCTCCGGAAGGGCGAGCTGGATTTACGGCGCGCTCGCGGCCAACCGCGGCCGGAGCGGCCGCAGCGTCTTCAACGTCGCGGTGGTGGCCCGCGGGGGCCGCCGCGTCGCCCTTTACCGCAAGCGCCTGCTGCCAACCTACGACGTCTTCGACGAGGGCCGCTACTTCGAGCCCGGCGATCGGCCGTTGGTCCTGAAGCTCGGCGGACGGCGCGTGGCGGTGACGATCTGCGAGGACATCTGGAACGACAAGACGTTCTGGAAGCGGCCGCTCTACGACCCGGATCCCGTCGCCGAGCTGAAGCCGCTCGGCCTCGACCTCCACGTGAACATCTCGGCCTCGCCCTACACGCTCGGGAAGAATCGCCTGCGCCGGCGCATGATGGAGCGCATCGCCCGACGCAGCGGCGTGCCGCTCGTCCACTGCAACCTCGTCGGCGGCAACGACGACCTGGTCTTCGACGGCTCGTCCGTGGCCTTCGACGCGCGCGGCCGGCTCGTGGGCGCCGCCCGCCGCTTCGAGGAGGACTTCTGGACGATCGACGTGCCGGGCGGGCGCGGGCCCGTGCCCGCCGTCGAGTCGGCCATCCCCGGGCTGCGCAAGGCGCTCGTGCTCGCGCTCGCCGACTACGCCGCCAAGTGCGGCTTCCAGAGCGCCGTCCTCGGCCTCTCGGGCGGCATCGACTCCGCCGTCACGGCGGCCCTGGCCGTCGAAGCGCTCGGCCCCGAGCGCGTTCTCGGCGTCGCCATGCCCGGGCCGTACTCGTCGGAGGGAAGCCTGCGCGACGCGAAGGCCCTCGCCGGGCGCCTCGGCATCCGCTTGGAGGTGATCCCGATCGGCCGCGCCCTCGACGCCTACCGGGCGACGCTCGGGCCGCTGGTCGGCATGGAGAAGCCGTCGCCCACCGAGGAAAACCTCCAGGCACGCATCCGCGGAGCGATCCTGATGGCGCTCTCGAACCGGTTCGGACACCTGGTGCTCTCGACGGGCAACAAGTCCGAGATCGCCGTCGGCTACTGCACGCTTTACGGCGACATGGCCGGCGGCTACGCCCTCATCTCCGACGTCCCGAAGAAGATGGTCTACGAGCTCGCGGAGGAATTGAACCGGGACCGCGAGCGGATCCCCCGCGCCTCGATCGAGAAGCCGCCCTCGGCCGAGCTGCGTCCGGGCCAGAAGGACACCGATTCCCTGCCGCCGTACGCGACCCTCGATCCGGTCGTCGAGGCCCTCGTGGACCTCGCGCTCCCGATCGCGAAGGCGGCCCGGCGCGCGGGGGTGCCGCTCGCCCTCGCGCAGGAGATCTCGGATCGCATCGACCGCAACGAGTACAAGCGGCGCCAGATGCCGCCCGGGCCGAAGGTCACGGCGCGTTCCTTCGGCGAGGGGCGGCGCTACCCGATCGCGCAGAAGTTCCGTGGCTGAGACGTCCGAGCACTACGCCTGGAAGGAGATCCCGGGCTCCTCGCACGACCTGCTGCGCCGCCGCATCCGGGCGATGGCCCCGGGCCTGCGCCTGCTCGATCTCGGCGCCGCGGGAGGTCATCTCGGGCGCGCCGTCCGGGATCGGTGCGCGTACCTTGCGGGCGTCGAGCCGGACCCGGCCCTTCCGGCGTCGGCGCGCGAAGGCTACGACGACTGGCGCGCGACGGGAGCGCTCGAGGCCGGAACGTGGAACGAGCCCTTCGATGTGGTCGTCTGCGCCGACGTGCTCGAGCATCTGCCGCGGCCCGAGGCGCTGCTCGGCCTGATCCGCGGCTGGCTGCGTGCGGGCGGGACGCTCTTCGTCTCCCTGCCGAACGTCGCGAACGTGACCGTCCGCGCGGCCCTGGCCGCCGGCCGCTTCCCGTATGCCGACCGCGGCATCCTCGACCGCACGCACCTGCGTTTCTACACGCGGCGGACGGCCGTCGAGCTGCTGAACGCCGCGGGGTTCAAGGCGCGCTCGGTGGCCGCCACCGCGATGCCCTACGAGCTCGGCCTTCCCTTCCTCGCCAGGGCGCCCTGGCGGGGCCCGGCACGAGCCTTCGCGAGCGGCTCGGCCCGCGTCTGGCCGACGCTCTTCGGCTACCAGTTCGTGATCGAATCCAACCGGGAATGAAGGCCACGCTCGTCGTCCCGGCCTACAACGAGGCCAGCCGCATCGAGGCCTGCATCCGCAGCGTCGCGCAGTGGGCGCACACGCGCCCGGGCGGATGGGACTGGGAGACGATCCTCGTGGACGACGGCTCGACCGACGACACGGTCGCGCGGGCGCGCCGCGTCGCGGGCGAAGAGAAGCTCGACCTGCGCGTCATCTCCTACGGCGCCAACCGCGGCAAGGGCGCCGCGATCCGGGAGGGGGTGCTCGCCTCGTCCGGCGATCCCGTCCTGATCTCGGACACCGACCTCTCGACGCCCCTCGCCGAGTGGGTGAAGCTCGCCGAGCGGCTGCCGACGCACCCGGTCGCGATCGGCTCGCGCGGCATGGAGCAGGACCTCGTGCGCAAGCGCCAGGCCTTCCACCGGGTCCTGCTCGGAAGGGTCGGCAACGCGGTCATCCAGCTCTTCGCCGTGCCCGGGATCCAGGACACGCAGTGCGGGTTCAAGCTCTTCCGGGGGGACGACGCGCGGGAGCTGTTTGCGGGAGCGCGCATCGACCGCTTCGCCTGGGACGTCGAGGTCCTCTACCTCGCGCGCCGCCGCGGCCTCGCGATCGCCGAGGTCCCGGTCCTGTGGTTCAACTCGCCCGAGTCGAAGGTGCGCGTCGTGCGCGACGCCCTCCAGACTCTCTGGGACGTCCTGCGCATCCGCTGGATGCACCGCCGCGACTAGCGCTGCGCGGGGAGGCGGCCAGGAAAACGCGCGGCCAGCCCGGCGGCGACGAGCGGAGCGAGAGCGGCCGTCGTGCGCAGAAGGGTCGTCTCGATCAGCCACGCCGGACCGCGGACGGCGAACGCGGGGATGACGAGATAGGCCGCGACCCCGCAGGCCGCGAGCAGCAGCAGGCGGCCGCCGGCAGGCACGCGGTCTCCGAGCGCGCCGAGCGCGAACATCAGACCGAGAGCTGCCCAGGCCGCCCAACCAGGGAGGCGCATCGCGGCCCCAAGCGATTCCCAGACGCGCTCGACCGAGAACACGGTCCAATCGAAATCCTCCAGCGGAACCCGGCTGCGCCAGGGAAGGTGGAGAGCGCGAACGACGAGCGCCGGGCCCAGGGCTGCCAGCGCGACCTTCCAGCGTCTTCCCCTGCCGAAGAGGAGCGCGAGGAACGCGCCCGCCGCCGCGACGAACAGGCCCTCGTTCTTGAGGGCGGCGATCAGCGCAGCGGCGAAGGCCAACCGGCGCAGCGCGCCCGCATCCGCCTCGTCGAGGGCGTCGGCGAGCGCCGAGCCGAGGAGCAACGCGCCGAAGGCGAGCGGCACCTCCGCCATGCCGGTGAGAAAGCCGGAGTAGAGCGGCTCGAACCACGCGACGGTCGCCGCCGCGAGGCCCGCGGCCATGGGGGAAGCGCCGCGCCGCCGCAGCCAGCCGAAGATCACCAGCAGCGTGGCGGCCTGGAAAAGCGGAAAGAGCAGCGCCATCGCATGGTCGTCCCAGCGGCCCGTCAGGAACGACACGCCGGCATAAAGCAGCGGCAGGCCGAGGGGATACTCCGGGTGCGCGAACCCCAGTCGAGTCATCCGATCGGGATAGCCGACCGCGCCAAAGATGGTCTTGCCCTTCAAACCCCAGATGGCGATGTAGTCGTTGGCCCACATCGGCTCGGTCAGCGCGCGGAGGGCGTAGACGGCGACGCCGAGGAAGATCAGCAGCGAGAGAAGCAACCGAGCGGGGCGCCCCTCACCCCTTCCCTCTCCCGCCGGGAGAGGGGATTGGTCTTGCGGCATCTCGCTCTTAGGCGGTTGCCCTCTCTCTCCGCCGGGGGGAGAGGGCGGGGTGAGGGGGGCGAGCAGCCGCGACGCTGCGACCAGCAACCCACCGAACAGCAGGAACCCGATCCAGCCCGGGCGAACGCCCACGACGAGCGACAGCGGCACGAATGCGATGACGGCGCCGCACCCGAGCGCAAGACCCCAACCGAGACGCTCCGCGCGAAAGCGCCGCTCCGACGGGAAGAGCGCGGCGGCGAGTTGCCAGCCGACGGCGGCCGCGACGCAGAGCACCGCGCCGACCCGCGCGAACGAAAAGAGAAACGCCGTCACGGCCCCGCTCCCTCCAGGTATCCCTCGGGAAACCGCGCGAGCACGGCGACGTCCGGCGCGGGCTGCGGGCCGAGGGTGGCGGTGACCCAGCCCGCGGGCCGCGGGCCCCCGGGGGTCCCCAGGAACATGGGCCGCGGCGCGAACTGGTAGTTCGCAAGGTAGAAGTGGGCCTCGTCCTCGGGCACACCCACGAGCACGACGCCCTTCGCCGACGCAGGGATGCTGCGCCGCACGTTCTCCAGGAACGAGAAGTATTTCCGGTCGAACGCGGCCCCCGACCCGCCCAGCCGACGCACGGCGAGCTCCCTCGGAGCGAACGCAGCCAGGAAGCGCGCCCGCCGCGGCAGCTCTCCCCAGGTCTGGCTCGCGATCACGAGCGCGAGCAACAGGGCAGCCGCGGCGCCTGCCGCCGCGCGCCGCGTCACACCAGGGGGTACGCGGCGCAAAGTTCCGCGACGGTGCGCCGGACACTCGCGTGAACGGCGCCATCCTCCGGGGCCTCGATGGCGCGCGCGATGGCGTCGCCGATCGTCTCCATCTCCTCGACGCCCATCCCCCGCGTCGTCACGGCGGGGGTCCCGATGCGGATTCCCGAGCCGATCATCGGCGAGCGCGTGTCGAAGGGAATCGTGTTCTTGTTGACCGTCAGGCCGATCTTCTCGAGCAGCTTCTCCGTGTCCTTGCCCGAGACGCCCTTCGCGCCGACGTCCACCATCATCACGTGATTGTCGGTGCCGCCCGAGACGAGCCGCAGGCCGCGCTTCGTGAGCGCCGCCGCGAGGGCCTTCGCGTTGCCGACGACCCGCTTCTGGTAGGCCACGAACTCGGGCGTGGCCGCCTCGGCGAAGGCCACCGCCTTGGCGGCGATGACGTGCTCGAGCGGCCCGCCCTGCACACCCGGAAAGACACTGCGGTCGAGATCCTTCGCGTGCGCGGCGCGGCAGAGCACCATCCCGCCGCGGGGCCCCCGCAGCGTCTTGTGCGTCGTGGTCGTGACGAAGGGGGCGTACGGCACCGGCGAGACGTGCAGCCCCGCGATGACGAGCCCCGCAATGTGCGCGATGTCGCACATCAGCACGGCGCCGACCTCGTCGGCGACCGCCCCGAAGCGCGCGAAGTCGATCTCGCGCGCGTATGCCGAGGCGCCCGCGATGATCATCTTCGGCCGGTGCTCGCGCGCGAGCGCGGCCATCGCGTCGTAGTCGATGCGCTCGTCCTCGCGGCGCACGCCGTACGCGACGACCTTGTATTCGCGGCCGGAAAAAGACAGCGGGTGGCCGTGGGTCAGGTGTCCGCCGTGCGAGAGGTCCATGCCGAGAATCGTGTCGCCCGGCTTCAATGCCGAGAGGTACACCGACATGTTCGCCTGGGAGCCGGAGTGCGGCTGGACGTTAGCATGCTCGGATTTGAAGAGCGCCTTCGCGCGGTCGATCGCGAGCTGCTCGACCTTGTCCACGAACTCGCAGCCGCCGTAGTACCGCTTGCCCGGGTAGCCCTCGGCGTACTTGTTCGTCAGCACGGACCCCTGCGCCTCGCGCACGGCGCGCGACACCCAGTTCTCGGACGCGATGAGCTCGATCCCCTCGTTCTGGCGGCGCCCCTCGGCCTCGATCCAGCGGGCGATCTCCGGGTCGACGACGGCGAGGTCTCGGTCCATCACGGCGGCGGGGGCTTGCGGCATGGGCTCCTCTTTCTATTCGACGACGAGCTGGCGGTACTCGGTGTTGCAGTAGCTGTCGGTCATCCCGGCGATGTGGTCGGCGATCGCGCGGTAGAACTCGGGCCGCGGCTGGTAGTGCGCCGCGACCTCGCGCTCGATCGCGGCCAGGGGAACTTCCCGCAGGAACCGCGCCCCGAGATCGCGCTCGAGGCCGCGCAGAACGTCGTCCGGCAGCAGGCGCGGGTTGTCGCGGTACGCGGCGAAAATCCCGGCGAGCACGCGCCGCGCGTGGCCGTCGTGCCGCGAGACCGGGAAGGAGTGGATGATGTGGCGGTAGACGAATTCCCGCAGCTCCGTGTAGAGCCTGTGGCCGTCCTCGGTGAACCCCACGAGATCGCCCGGGAGGGAGTCCCTCCGCGCATAGAAGGCGTCGGCGCTCGCCACGCCGGTCGCGCCGAGCCACCGGTCGATGCGGGCCCGCGATCCCTCCACCAGGTCCGCGGAGAGTGTCGCGATCATGCCGCGAATGAGCGAGGCGCGCCGCGATGCGGCATCGTTGCCGTACCCGCGCGCCGAGCGCACGCGGCGCGCGATCGCGAGCTCCTCGATCGCGGCCTCCTCGGTCAGCGGCAGCCCGTCCTCGAGATCGTGGGTCTGCTGGGCGATCTCGTCGGACCAGTTGACCGCCTGCGCCTCGAGCGTCCCCCCGACCCGAAGCGCAGCCCCTCGACGAAGTCGAGCGGGAACGGAAAGTCCTTCGGCCACGCGGTGTGCTTGAGCATCCCCTCGCGCACGTCGTGCGTGAGGTTGAGCCCCGGCTCCTCGTAGCGCTTCTCGAGCCGGTCCACGACCCGCACCGACTGGTAGTTGTGCTTGAAGCCCCCGGCCTCGGGGTGGCTCTCGCGCAGCAGGCGGTCGAGCACGTATTCCCCCGAGTGGCCGAACGGCGTGTGGCCGAGATCGTGGCCGAGCGCGATCGCCTCGGTCAGGTCCTCGTTCAGGCCGAGGGCGCGCGCGACGCTGCGCGCGATCTGTGCAACCTCGATCGTGTGGGTCAGGCGCGTCCGGAAGTGGTCGCCCTCGTAGGGGATGAAGACCTGGGTCTTGTGCTTCAGGCGGCGGAAGGCGCGGGAGTGGATGATGCGGTCGCGGTCGCGGGCGTAGTCGGTCCGGGCGTCGCCCGGGCTCGAGGAAACGGCCCCCCGCGGGCGCTCGGCGCGCGCGCTGCGCGACGCGTAGATCGCGAGCCGCTCTTCCTCGAGCCGCTCGAAGTACTCCCGCGTGTAGGGCGCGACGACCGTCGTCATGGCCTCGTTGTCTTCTCCTTTCCGGCATCCGCCGGGAACCCGCCCTCGTCGGACGGCGCCGAACCGCCCCTCAAAGCGACCGGAGCAGGGAGCGCGCCTCGCCGACCAGGTAAAGGGATCCGGCCACGATTATAGGTTCGCCCGAGGGCTCGGCGAGCAGCTCGCCGAGCGCGGCCGCGAGACCCGGAGAGGCCCCCGCATCCCCTCTGCCCGGAGCGAAGCGCCGGAGCAGCTCCTGCGGGGCGGCCGCGCGCGGCGATCCGGCGGGCACGAAGCGGATGCGCCGGACGGCCGGCGAGAGCGCCGCGCCCATGCTCTCGATGTCCTTGTCGGCCATCGCCCCGAACACGAGATCGGGCGAAAGCCCGGTCCCGGCGATGAACGCCGCCAGGGCCGCGGCCCCGTCCGCGTTGTGGCAGCCATCCACGAGAACGGTCCTGCCCCGGACGAGGAAACGCTCCAGCCGCCCGGGCCAGCGCACCGACGCGACGCCCCGCACGACCGATTCGGGCCCGACGCGAAAAGCCGGCGCCAGCAGCTCGGCCGCGCGCACGGCCGTGGCCGCGTTCTCCGCCTGGTGCGGGCCGGCCAGCGGCGAGGTCAGGTCGTACGCGCGCTCCGGCGTCGTCAGGCGCAGCCGCGTCTCCGAAAGCGCCGGTTCACCCGGCTCGACCCGCGTCTCGTCGACCATCCGGTGGAGCGTCGCCCCGACCTCGCGCGCCACGTCGTCGAACACGGCGAGCACCTCGGGCAGCCGGCTCGACGCGAGGGCGGGGCGCCCCGCGCGGAAGACGCCCGCCTTCTCGAAGGCGATCTTCGCGAGGGTCGGCCCGAGGTCTTCCACGTGGTCGAGCGAGATCGACGTGACCACCGAGAGGATCGCCGGCGCCACGTTGGTCGCGTCGAGGCGCCCCCCGAGGCCGACCTCGAGAACGGCCAGATCGAGGCCGCGGCGGGCAAACGCGACGAACGCCGCCGCCGTCATCGCCTCGAAGTACGTCACCGGCACGGCGGGCGCCCGGTCCGCCGCCGCGAACACCTCGCCGAGTGCCGAATCCAGCTCCTCGGGGGTGACGTCGTCCGCGCCGAAACGGACGCGCTCCGTCACGGACTCGAGGTGGGGCGAGGTGTAGAGCCCCGTCCGGAACCCGGCCGCCGCGGCGATGGAGGAAAGCGTCGAGGCCGTCGATCCCTTCCCGTTCGTCCCCGCGACGATCACCGACGGCACGCGGCGCTCGGGGCGGCCGAGGCGCTCGCACACCGCGTCGATGGCGGCCAGGCCGAGCCGGATGCCGCGCAGGTCGAGCGACGCGAGCCGCGACAGCGCCGGGAGGCGGGGCGTCATCTCCGGGCGCCGCGAACGCGGGCCGTCAGGCCGCGTTGCCGTAGAGCAGCCGCAGGCAGCGCCCGATCGTCGCCTTCATCTCGGACCGGTCGACGATGAAGTCGAGCATGCCGTGCTCGAGCAGGAACTCGGAGCGCTGGAAGCCCTCCGGCAGCGTCTGGCGGATCGTCTGCTCGATGACGCGCGGCCCGGCGAATCCGATGAGCGCGTTGGGTTCGGCGATGTTCAGGTCGCCGAGCATCGCGTACGAGGCCGTCACGCCGCCCGTCGTCGGGTCCGTCATCACGGACACGTAGGGGATCCGGGCCTCGGCCAGCCGCGAGAGCGCCGCCGAGATCTTGCCCATCTGCATGAGCGACAGGATCCCTTCCTGCATCCGCGCGCCGCCGGAGGTCGAGACGATGACCAGGGGTTTGCGTTCCGCGAGCGCGCGCTCGGCCGCACGCGTGATCTTCTCGCCGACGACCGATCCCATCGAGCCGGCCATGAAGAAAAACTCCATCGCGCCGATCACGACCGGAATGCCCTCGAGGGTCCCGGAGCCCACGACGATCGCGTCGGACGGACCCACGCTGTCCTCGGCGTCGCGCAGCCGGTCGCGGTACTTCTTGCTGTCCCGGAACTTCAGCGGGTCCGCCGAGCGCAGGTTCGTGTCGAGCTCGACGTATTCCTCGTCATCGAACAGCATCCGCAGCCGTTCGGGCGCCGACAGCCGGAAATGGAAACCGCACTTCGGGCAGATCTTGAAGTTGCGGGCGAGCTCCTTGTTGTAGAGGATCTGGCGGCAGCTGTCGCACTTGACCCAGAGCCCCTCCGGGACCTTGCTCTGCCGCCCCTCCCGGGGCTGCTTGGGCGCTCGATCTTTCTTGAACCACATGGGAAGGGTTCGAATCGTAGCAGGGTCGGGCCGAAAATGCCGGCGGCCAGGTTCCCAAGACCTTCCAGGGCTGCGACTTAGAGGTCGAACGAGCCGGTCGGCAGGACCTCGCTGCGAACCCCGAATCGCGCCCCGCGCCGCTCGAAGGGCGCGCCGTAGGCCAGGCCCAGGTTCTCCGGGGTCAGGACCTCGGAACGGGGACCGCTGGCGATCGTGCGTCCCGCCTTGAGCAGGAGGACCGCGCTCGCCAGCCCCGCCGCCAGGCCGATGTCGTGTGTGACGAGCAGCACGGTGGTCCCCCGCTCGCGGTGGACGCGCCAGAGCGTCTCGAGGAACTCCAGCCCGTGGCGCGGGTCGAGACCGGCCGTGGGCTCGTCGAGCAGCCACAGCTCCGCTTCCTGGCAGAGGGCGCGCGCAAGGAAGACCCGCCGCCGCTCGCCGCCCGACAGCGCCGACGCATCGCGCTCGGCGAGAGCCTCGACGTCGCACGCCCGCATCGCCTCGCGCGCGCGCCGGAAATCCTCGGCCGTCTCGGCGACGAACCCGTTGCCGTGGGGCGCGCGGCCCTGGAGCACGAGATCGAGGGAGCGGATCGGAAACACCAGGTCCACGCTCTGCGGCACGTAGGCAATGCGGCGCGCCGTCTGGCGGCGCGGCAGAGACTCGAGGGCGCGCCCGTCGAACTCGAGCGAACCGCCCGACGCGCGCAGCACGCGCGCCAGGATCTTCAACAGGGTCGACTTCCCCGAGCCGTTCTCGCCGAGGACGGCCACGACCTCTCCCCGCGGGATGGAGGCGTCCAGGCCGTCGAGCGCGCGATTGGCGCCGTAGTGGGCGGTCAGCCCGCGCGCTTCGATCAGGCCCGCCGTCACGGCGTCCTCAGCAGGAGCCACGCGAAGAGGGGCGCGCCGATTGCGGCCGTGATCGCGCCGATCGGAAGCTCCACCGGGGCGAGGGCCGCGCGGGACACGGCGTCGGCCGCGACGAGCAGCGCCGCGCCCGCCAGCGCCGAGAGCGGCAGCAGCGTGCGCTGGTCGTTGCCGGCGATCGCCCGCACCCCGTGGGGCACGAGCAGGCCGACGAACCCGATGACGCCGGCGAACGCGACGGCCGCGCCCGTCAGGAGCGAGGCCGCGAGGAAGACGACGCGCTTGGTCCGCTCGGTGTCCACGCCGAGCGCGGCCGCGCTCTCCTCGCCCACCGCGAAGAGATTGAGCCGCCCGGCCGCGGCGAGCAGGACCGCCGCGCCCCCGAGCGCGTAGGGCGCGAGCGTCGCCACCTTCCCCGGCGTCGCGCCGGCCAGGCTGCCCATCATCCAGAAGAGCATCGTCCGCGACGCCTCGCCCGAGGCGATCGAGAAGGCGGCCAGCAGCAGGGCCGAAAAGAACGCGTTGGCGATCAGCCCCGCCAGCAGGAGCCGCTGCAGGTCGAGCCGCCCGCCGCGCCGCGCGAGCGCCGCGACGCCGACCGAGGCCGCCGCCGCGCCGAGGAAGGCCGCGGCCGGCGAGACGAGCGGGGACGCGCCGAGCAGGGCCGCGGTCGCGGCGCCGGCGGCCGCGCCGCCCGAGGTCCCGAGCAGGAAGGGGTCCGCGAGGGGATTCTTGAGCAGCGCCTGGAGCGCGGCCCCGGCCAGCGCGAGGCAACCCCCGACGAGGCCGGCCAGCAGCACGCGCGGCAGGCGCAGGGCCGCCAGCATCCGCGCCGTCTCCCCGGCCTCGCCGCGGCCCGACAAGAGATCGGAGAGCGCGAGGTGCACGCCGCCCACGGAAAATGCGATCGCCGCGACGGCGAGAACGAGTGCGAGGCCCGCGACGAGCGCCGGACCCCGGGCGATCGGCCTCACCGCATCGCTCCCTCGAGCTGCTCGAGGGCATCGAACACGCGCGGGCCGGGCCGGGTCAGCACCGCCTCGTCCACGCGCACGCGCCGGGCACGCGAAACCGGCCCCCGCGCGAGCGGGCCCGCGGCGAAGGCCCGGTCCCATGCGGGCCGCGTCTCGGCCGAGTCGGGAACGACGAGCAGCTCTACCGGCGCCGTGGCGACGTACTCGCCCGAGAGGACCGGCCAGCCGCGACGGTCCCCAACGACGTTGTCCGCGCCGGCCTCCGTGAGCAGGTCGTTCAGGAAGGTCTGTCCGCCGGCGGCCTGGGGCGGATCCGGCCAGACGAGCAGCAGCGTGCGCGGCTTCCGACGGCCGGCGGCGCGGGCGCGCACGGCCGCGCGTCGGCGCTCGAGCTCGGCGACCAGACGCCCTCCCTCGTCGGCGCGGCCGAGCTTGCCGGCAACGATGCGGATGCTCTCGAGCACCGAATCGAGCGAGCCCGACGGCGTGACGGTGACGGGAATCCCCGCGGCCTCGAGCGCGCGCACGCTGCCCTGCGCGTTGCCCTCGGCAACCGCGAGCACGAGGTCCGGGGAGAGCGCCACGACCTTTTCGGGATCGATTTCGAGCCCGCCCACGCGCGGGATCGCGCGGGCCGCCTCGGGATAATCCGAATACTCCGAGACGCCCACGAGCGAGCCGCCCGCACCGAGCGCGAACACGATCTCGGTCAGGTTGGGCGCGAGCGCGACGACGCGGCGCGGAGCCGCGGCCGCCGGCGCCTCGGATCGAGGTTGCGCGCGACAGCCGAACGCGAGCCCGGCGGCCGCCACGAGTCCAGGAAGGGCCCCGTAGAGCGGGGAGCGACGATGCCGCTTCTGCCCCGCGACGCGGATCAACCCTGCGATTCGGCCTCTTCGAGCTCGTTGCGAACGCCGAGGCGCTGGCAGGCCGCGTCGTACATCTGCCGAGCCGCCTTCTGCGCCGTCTGCAACTCGGCGAGCCGGTCCTTGACCTTTGCGAGCTCCTCCTGGATCTCGCCCTCGAGCTCCGTGATCTCGCGCTTGGTGACCGTCAGCGTGTTTTCGTAGAACTTCTTTTGATCGTTCGAAAGGGCCATTTCCCGTTGACCTCCTAAATCGTCTCGACTCCGAATTCCTGGCTAGGGTTTCACATCCACGATGAAGGGGCGCCACATCTTGACCGGGATGCCATTCTTGGTGGCAGGACGGAACTTCGCGCCGCGCACGGCCGCCATGACGGCGTCATTGAGGGCCGGCTGGGGCAGACCCTGCTGCAGGCGCGTCTCGGTGGCCTTGCCGTTCTCGTCCACGAGCACGAGGATCACCACCTTCCCCTCGACGCGCTGCTGGCGCGCGATCGGAGGGTAGACGACCCGGGGGCTCGAGATGAGAGCAGGCTCGATGACGCCCGCGCCGGGCCCGACGAGGTCGCCGCGGTGCGTCTCGGGCTCCTTCTCCGGGGCCGGGGCCGCGGCGGGTTTCGGCGCCTCGACGGGCGGCGGAGGGGGCTCGGTCGGAACGGCGGTCGGCGGCGGGACGGGCGTGGGAGGGATCGTCGGCACGGCGGTCGGCTCGGGCGGCGCGGTGGCGACCGCGGTGGCAGCCGCGGCGGCCTCCGCGCCCTTCTTCCCGGCCACGGCCGTCTTCTCGAGCTCCTTGCGGCGCATCGCGAGCTGGCGCTGCACCTCGGCCTCGACGGCCTTGGGATCGATGACCGCGGCCGCAGCCGTGGGCACGGGCGCCGCGGAGGCGGGCGTCGGATTGGCGACCGCGGTCGCCGCGGCCGTCGGATTGGCGATCGGGACGACCGGGGCCGCTCCCTGCGGCTTCATGAACTTCCAGGCCAGGAACCCGACCAGCGCCAGCGCCGCGGCGATGACGCCGACCACGAGCGGGGTCCGGCTCGCCTTCTCTGCCTCTCCCGACTTTTCGAGCGAGCCGAAGACTTCGGGCGACGGACGCGAGGGCTCGCGCTCGGGGGGCGGCGCAACCGGAGGCGGCGGAGCCGGCGGAGGTTTCGGAGGCGCGGCCTCCGCGGGTTCCGAGGGCCGGGGCGCGGCGCCGGTCCTGCGCGAGACGGGCGCGCCCTTGGACTTGCGCTTGCGCGCGGCAGGCTCGGCCTCGTGCGCCGCCTGCGCGACCTCGCGGGCCCTGGCGTCGGCGACCGCGCCCTCCTCGGCCTGCAGCCGGTGGAGGTAGATCGCGACGTCCGCGCTGCCGGGCGCGGGGGTGTAGGAGTAGAGGACCGAATCGAGATCGCGGAGGAGGTCCGAGGCGTTGGCGTACCGGTCATCCGGCTCGCGCGCGAGCGCTTTCAACACGACCGCGTCCAGGTTCTGCGGGACCTCGGGGTTCGCACGCGAGGGGGGCGCGACGTCCGCGACCCGCACCTTCTCGAGGACGTTGATGTCGGTGTCGCCGTGGAAGAGGCTCTCGCCGGTGAGCAGCTCGTGGAGCACGACCCCGAGCGAGAAGAGGTCGCTCCTCCGGTCGATGGGCTTGCCCCACGCCTGCTCGGGCGACATGTACTGGATCTTCCCCTTGAGCGCGCCCGACTGCGTCTTGGATGCCTTCGACGCCGCCTTCGCGATGCCGAAGTCGCACAGCTTGATGTCGCCCTCGTAGGAAATGAGGATGTTCTGGGGCGAGACGTCGCGGTGCACGATGTTCAGCTCGTGACCCTCCGCGTCCCGCCGGCGGTGCGCGTAGTCGAGCGCCGAGGCCACCTTCGAGGCGACGTATACGGCGAGCGGGACCGGCAGCGGCACGCCCATCTCGCGGCCGGCCTGCTGGATCGCCCGCAGGTCGCGCCCGTCCACGTACTCCATCGCGATGAAGTAGCCGCCGGCCTGGATCTTGCCGAGGTCGTAGATGTGGATGATGTTCGGGTGGTTCAGCTGCGCGGCGAGCTTGGCCTCGTCGGCGAACATCGTGACGAACGCTTCGTCGTCGGCCAGGTGCGGCAGGATCTTCTTGATCGCGACGATTTTCTGGAAACCCTCGACGCCCGTGCGTTTGGCCTTGTAGAGCTCGGCCATGCCGCCGCTGGCGATCCGCTCGAGGATTTCGTACTGGCCGAACCGGTCCGGGCCCGACGAAGCGACCGCGGCCGCCGGCTCTTCGCGGCGGTGGGGCGCGGCGGGCGCCGCGGCCGGAGTCGGCGTGCCTCCGGCGGCGGGCCTTGGACGCGACAGAAGGCCCGAGAGGGTGTCCGAGAGGATCTTGTCCACGTCGGTGCCCGAGGAGAGCTTCTGGCGCGGCGGCACGGCCGGAGTCGAGGGCGTGAGGGGAAGCGGCGTCTTCTCGGGCGGGGCCGCCGGACGGGGCGCGGGCTTCGGGGCCATCAGGCCCGAGAGCGTGTCGCGCAGGCGCTTGTCCATGTCGCTCTCGGGGGCCGGCGCCTTCGGCGCGGGGGCCGGAACCGCGGGGGCGGGAGGCGCGGCCTTCGGGGCCTCGGCCTCGCCGGTCAGATCGTCGAGTACGTCCGAGAAGATGTCCGACGAGGTCAGCGGCGACATCGCGGCGGCGACCTGGGCGGTGTCGATCCGCATGGTCTTGGCGCCCATGTCGGTCGCATCCACCGCTTCCTGGAGCGACACCATGAAGTCTTCGTCGGAAAAGGGCCGCAGCAGGATGTCGAACGCACCCACCTTCTGCGCGTCGGCCTTCCGGTTGGACCCCTTGTAGCCGCTCATCATCAGGATGATCGGCGGAGCCGTAGCGCCGCCCTTCTTGCGAATCTCGCGGATGACCTCTGCGCTCGGGAGGCGCGGGAGCATGCCGGAGAGGAGGATCAGGTCGAACTTGGCGGCCCCGAAGGCCTGGAGCCCGGCCTCGCCGTCGTGGGCCTCCGTGAGGGTGTGCCCGTGCGGCGTCAGCAGACTTCGAACCCGCTCGACGTAGCGCGGCTCGTATTCGATCAAAAGAACCTTCTTCGGCATGGACTGGAACCTATTGTCGCTGGAAACGCAATAAAATCAAGGAGAACCGGGATTTCAGACTGCGCGCCGCGCCCCATATAATCCGCGCTCGATAGGAGATCTCATGTCCGGTCACAGCAAATGGAGCACGATCAAGCACAAGAAGGGCGCGGCCGACGCCAAGCGCGGGCGTGTCTTCACCAAGTTGATCCGCGAGATCACGATGTCCGCCAAGCAGGGCGGCGGCGCGCCCGAATCCAATCCCCGGCTGCGCAAGGCGATCGACGACGCGAAGGCCGTCAACATGCCGGCCGACAATATCAAACGCGCCGTCCAGCGCGGCACGGGCGAGCTGCCCGGTGTTTCCTACGAGGAGATCACCTTCGAGGGGTACGGCCCCGGGGGAACGGCCGTGCTCGTCGAGACGCTCACGGACAACAAGAACCGGACGCTGCCCGAGATCCGGACGATCTTCTCCAAGAACGGGGGCAACCTCGGCGAGGCGGGCTCCGTGCGGTTCCTCTTCCAGAAGAAGGGCTACATCGCGATCGAGAAGGACAAGGCGAGCGAGGACGCGGTGATGGAAGCGGCGATCGAAGCCGGCGCCGACGACGTCGCGACCACCGACCAGTACCACGAGATCCAGACCGCGCCCGACGCGTTCGAAGAGGTCAAGAAGCAGCTCGAGGCCAAGGGCCTGCCCCTGGCCGTCGCCGAGATTTCGATGATCCCGACGACCGAGGTCGCCCTCGACGCGCGCAAGGCCGATCAGATGATGAAGCTCATGGAAGCCATCGAAGACCACGACGACGTGCAGAACGTCTGGGCGAACTTCGACTTCGCGGAAGCCCCGGCCGAGAAATAGCCGTTGAAAATCCTCGGCCTCGACCCCGGGACCGTCGCGACGGGCTTCGGGATCGTGGTCTTCGAGGACGGGCGGCTGACGCTCGAGTGCTGCGGGGTCTGGCGCCCACCGGCGAAGCTGCCCCTTGCCGCCAAGCTCGAGTTCCTCTCGGCCGCGGCCTTCGCGCTCATGGGGGAGACCGGCCCGGCCGCGGTGTCGGTCGAGACGGTCTTCGCGGCGAAGAACATCGCGTCCGCCTTGAAGCTCGCCCACGCCCGCGGCGCGCTCCTCGCCGCCGCGGCCCGCGCCGATCTGCCCGTCTTCGAGTACGAGCCACGCCTCGTCAAGAAGGCGATCGTCGGCTACGGCCAGGCCGAGAAGGAGCAGGTGCGCGGGATGGTCTTGTCCCTGCTCGCCCGCCAGCGCTCCCGGATCCCCCTCGACGCCGCCGACGCCCTGGCCGTGGCAATCTGTCATCTTCACGCGCCGCGTCCGCGCTGAGCCTCCCGCACACCCTGCCCCGGCGGGTGCTACGATCTGGGGACGTATGTCTTTCCAGGGGTCCATCCAGGAGCTCCCGGTTCCCGACATCATCCAGCTCGTCTCGGTCTCCGGAAAGACCGGGATGTTCATGCTGGTACGGGGAGCCGAGCGGGGCTACATCTACCTGCGCAACGGCCGGATCGTGCACGCCGAGCTCGGAGGGATCACGGGCGAGGAAGCCGTCTACGCCCTGGCGATCTGGTCGACCGGTGACTTCCAGTTCACGCCGGGCAAGGAAACCGAGACGTCCTCGGTCGACAAGACCAACACCTCCCTCCTGATGGAGGCCGCACGCCGCCTCGACGAATGGAAAGTCCTCGCGCGCAAGGTCCCCGACGTCGACCACGTGCCGGTCCTGAAGCCGCGCAGCATGGGCGAGCCCGTGACGCTGTCGCCGCCCGAATGGAACCTCGTGATCCGCATCGACGGGCGCAAGAGCGTCGAGGAGCTCTCCCGCGCCACGAGCTCGAACTCGTTCGAAACCGCCAAGGTCCTGTATGGCCTCGTGACGAGCGACCTCGTGGACATGCGCCCGCGCGACGCCCAAGCGAGGGCGGCAGCACTGGCGGCCTCGCCGTCCCCGGCCAATGCCACGGCCCCGTCTCGGATTGCGGCCGCCCCGCCTGCGGCGTCGGCCCGGCCCGGCGGCGCCCCGCCGGCCTCGGCGCCGAACAGCGTGCTCGGCGACGAGAAAAAGATCCTGATGATCCTGTGTACACGGGTCAAACAGGAGGCCGAAGGCGCGATCGGCGAAGCGAACCTGCCCGGCATCGATCGGCCCTACAAGCAGGCGATCGCCGAGATCGACAAGGGCCGCGGCGTCGAAGCCGTGCGCGACCTGATCCGCGCCACGGAAAAGGCGATCTCGTCGATCCGGGGCCCGGCCATCATGAGGGCCTTCCAGGAAAAGATGTCCCTGGTGATGCAGCCCAAGGTCTAGCTCTTACTTCTCCAGCCGCAACCCTGCAATGCCCGGCCCGCCCTGGGGGCGAGTTAAGCCGCGCGGCGGGCCAGAACCAGACAACCCGTGCCGCGAGGGGGCCGGCCCGTCGTCGTCGGCTTCAACTCGCCCAAAGGCGCGCGCCAAAAGGCACCTGTCCGGAAGGACACCCCCCTGCCCGAGCAGAAGATGTTTGGCAATTCCGTTGATTTGGCTTATTCTATTCGGCAGTTTTGATTCCCGTCCCGGTTCGAAAGGAGACACTGATGGCGAAGCGGACCGTGCTCCTCGGTATGCTCATCTGCCTGGTCGGCGCCGCTGCGTATGCGCAGCCCGCCGTCATCGCCCCGAACACCGGCGGCGACGTCGGCTTGTTCACGATGACCACGGCGGACGGCCCCCGAGCCGGGAACTTCACCCTGGGCTTTTACACCTGGTATTCCCCGCAGGTGGCGGGCGAGTTCTACTCCGGTCAACCGGACTCGCAGCGCTACTTCGCCCACTACGGCGGCGCCGCCTCGATCGGCCTCGGACTGACCAACTGGTGGTCCATTTTCGTGGCCGGCGGCGGAGAGGCCACGAAGAGCGGCGGAGACTGGCAGGGCGGCTACATCAACGGCATTCCCGTCGCGAACGATTTCAAGATCACCGAGGGCTCGAAGATCCGGCTCGGCACGAAGATCCACTTCTCCTCCGAGAACGATCCGGACCTGCGCTTTGCCTTCTGGTTGGCCGGGCACATCCCCGTCGGCACCGGTTCGGTCCAGACCGACAACGGCGACATCCAGCGCCTGAACTCGCCGCGGGCCGATTGGGAGTGGGGCGGCGCGGTGACGAAGTCGTACTTCACCGGCATGATTTCCTACAGGCTGACCGGCATCCAGGACAACGACATCCGGCCAGGCAATCTCCTGCGCTTCGGCTTCGGCGCCGAGGTTCCGGTCGTCCCGCTGGTCCACCTCATCGGTGAAGTGGACTACAACGTCATCGACGGCGGCGACTTCCGCCAGCCGGACTGGGCGGAGCTCGTCACCGGCGCCCGCTTCTGGTTCGGGCCGCGTTCGGCCTGGGGCATGTCGGTCGCCCTCAACACCAACCTGAACGTGCTGTTCAACCATGGCGTCAACCCGAACCCGTTCGGCGGCATCCTCGGCGTGACCTACGCCGCCTGGCCGCCGGCCCCGCCGCCGCCCGTGGTCGTTCCGGCGCCCGCCGAGCCCGTCGTCGAGGAGAAGGTCGAGGCCCCCGCGGTCGTCGCGACCGCGCCCGCCGCGCAGCCCCCGCCGCGACCGGCGCCGCGGACCACGACCGACGAGATCTTCTTCGACGGCAAGAGCGCGCGCCTGACCAACATCGCCAAGGCCGTGCTCGACGGCGTCGCGCTGCGCATGAAGAACGACCTGAACGCCACGGCCGTCGTGGTCGGCTACACCGACAACGCGGGCGCGGAGCAGGCCAACGTGGAGCTCGGCATGAAGCGCGCCGAGGCCGCCAAGCAGTACCTGGTCACCCGGCACGGCATCGATCCCGGCCGCATCTCGGCCGGATCCAAGGGCGCGGCCGAGCCCGCGTACGACAACGCCACCGCCGAGGGTCGCGCGAAGAACCGGCGCGCCCAGATCGTCGTGACGCTCGTCTCGGGAATGTGATCCGGAGACCCTCTCCGCGCACCGCACAACCCCCTCCCCAAGAGGGGGTTTTTTGACTCCGCAGGCGGAGGCCGAGGCCCTCGCGCCCCACAGCCCGCCTCCCCGCGTCGTCGGACTGACGGTCATCTCGGTCGCCGCCGTGGTCGGCCTCCTGTACTACGGCCGTCCGCTGCTCGTCCCGATCGCGTTCGCCCTCTTCCTCTCGTTCGCGCTGCGACCCTTCGTGTCGCTGCTCGAGCGCGCGGGCGTGCCGCGCGTGCTCGCGATCATGCTGATCATCTTCGTGATCGTGGGGGGCATGGCGCTGCTCGTGATAAACGTGACCGCGCAGCTGAACCAGTTCTTCGCCGAGCTGCCCCGCTACCAGACCCGGATCCGCGAGCTGTTGACCCAGGTCATGGACTTCGTCAACCGGCTGCGCGAGCGCATGGGCAGCATCCTCCCCGACGACTCCCGCGGCGTCCGGGAAGTGAAGCTGACGGGATCCCAGCTCGACACGACCCGCGCGGTGTTCGCCCAGGTCGGCGATGCGCTCGGCGTCGTCCTGTACACGGCGACCGTCCCCTTCCTGATGTTCTTCATGCTGAAGGACCGGGAAAAGTTCGGCCGCGTGCTCGCCGGAATCTTCACGCGCAACGAGCGCCTCGGCGAATCCGACGTGACGGGCGCCATCTCCCGCACGATGACCGCCTACGCGCTCGGGCTGTCGTTCGTCATGCTGATCATGGCCGGGGCGACGACCCTCGCCCTCATGGTCCTGCGGATCAACTACTATTACGTCCTCGGGCCGATCGCGGGCATCGCGATCCTGCTGCCCTACGTCGGCGTCATCCTCTCGACCGTCCCCGCCGTGGCGGTCGCCTATTTCCAGTACGACGGCGAGAAGGCGCTGCTCGTCCTCGCCGTCTACTGCCTGATGCAGTTCCTCGAGGGAAACGTGCTGACGCCCTTCATCGTCGGCGGCAAGGTGCGCCTGTTTCCCCTGACCGTGATGGTGGCATTCATCTTCTGGGGAACGATCTGGGGGGTCGCCGGCGCCGTCCTTGCCGTGCCGCTGACCTCGGCCCTGAAGGTCGTCTGCGAGCACGTGCGGGGATGGGAAGGCCTCGCGCGATTGCTCGGAGAACCGGACTTGCCCCACTTCAAGAAGCGAGCCGTGGGCCGGGAGAAGGTCGCCGAGGGGAAGGCCGCGCCGGAGAATCCGGAGGAGCCGGAGAAGGTCCACGAGGAGCTGGACGGAGTCGGGAAGAGTTAAGAAGGCGCGCCTTCCCGACTCCCCCCGACTCCCCCCGACTCCCGATCCCCTTAGGGCTTCGGCGTCGGCGCGACCGCCGGCGTGTCCTTGCCCTCGACCTTTTTCGCTTCGCCGGAGACCGCTTCGCCGGCCTTCTTCGCCTCGGCGTCAGTCGCCTTGGCCGCCTTCGACGCTTCCGTAGCGGCGTCCTTGCCGACTTTGCTCGCCTCGGCACTCGTCGCCTTGGCCGCCTTCGACGTGTCCTTGGCGACGGTCTTGCCGGCCTTGCTCGCGTCGGCGCCCACCGTCTTGGTCGCCTTCGACGTGCCCGTCGCGACGTCCTTGCCGACCTTGTTCGCCTCGGCACCCGTCGCCTTGGCCGCCTTCGACGTGCCCTTGGCGACGTCCTTGCCGACCTTGCTCGCCTCGGCGCCCGTCGCATTCGCCGCCTTCGACGTGTCCTTGGCGACGTCCTTGGCGCCGGTGGAGACGTCTTTGCCGACCGCCTTGGCGTCCTTGTCGACGTCGCCTTCCAGCTTCTTCAACTCCGACTCCTCGGGGGCCTTGGTCGGGGCCGGCGCCTGCTGAGCCATGGCCAGCGACACCGAGATCGTCGCGAGACCCACCGCCAGAATCCATCTCTTCATTCGGATCCTCCTTATATGAGCGCGCAAGGCTATAACGGGTTCCGACCGGAGGCGAATGGGTTTTTGGGCCGATTCCCGCCTCAGCGAGGCTGCGGAATTCCGCCGTGAGGACGCTTACCGGACACCTGGTCGTAGAGCTGCCGCGCCTCGGGGTCCTGCGGATCGAGATCGAGAAGCTTCTTCGCATAGCCGATCGCGGCCGCCCCCTGGCCCGCCTTCGCGCTGAACGCGGCGAGGGCCTCCAGGATCTCGCGGTTGCCGGGATGCCCGGCATGGGCGCTCCGAAGCACCTCGAGCGCGCGTCCTCCCTGGCCAACCGAGTCGAGCGCCACGGCATAGACGTAGGCGTAGCGCGGCCGTTCGGGCGGCAGCTGTGCCGCCTTCTGCAGCTCCTTCAGGGCTTCGCCCATCCTCTTCTGCCGAACGAGGGCCAGGCCGAGCGCATGGTGGATGCCGGGATCGAGCGGCGCCCGTTCGAGGCCCTGGCGCAGGATGCGCTCCCCCTCGTCGTCGCGGCCCTTCTGGCGGTAGAGGTCCGCGAAGTTGACGTAAGTCCCGCCGAGGGCCGGCATGAGGGCGAGGGCGGTCTTGTACTCGGCCTCGGCCCGGTCGAGCTCGCCCTGCTCCACGTAAACGCCCGCCAGGTTCAGGTGCGCCTCCGCGCGGTCCGAGTCGACCAGCTGGGACTGCACGTATTCCGCGAGCGCGGCTTCGAAGTCGGCGTGCTCGGAGGAGTTCATCTGCTCCTTCGGCACCGAGGCGAGAGTCCGCGCCGCGTCGATGCGAACGGTCCGAATGGGATCGCGCAGGAGCGGCGACACGAGGGGCAGCCGCTCCGCCGGGGCGATCGCCTCGGCCGCCGTCAGTGCTCCCTCGCGCACGAGCGGGTCCGGATCGGTCAGCGCGCGGGAAAGGGCGGCGGTGGAGGTGGCGCCGCCGCCGTGAGCGAGCATCGATGCGGCCGTCGCGCGGCGGATGGCGGGCCGGGCAGAGTCGCCCACGAGCTGCTGCAGCGCCTCCTCGGCCGACGCCAGCTCTTCGCGGGCCGCGTACATGACCTGCCCGTAGTGGGGCTCCGCGCGCGCCCTGTCGCCCCACCAGCGCAGAGCCGCTTCCGCCGCCCAGGCGTTCGACTTGTTCCGGTGGCACTGCGTGCAGGCGTTCGGGGTGCCGATCGCGACCGACAGGTCCGGCCGCGGCACGCGGAAGCTGTGGTCGTGGCGCGCGTGCACCACCATGTAGTCGCGCGTCGTCATGTGGCAGGAGACGCAGCTCGACCCCGTCGAGCCGGCCTTGTGGAACGTGTGCGCCGGCGTGGCGAACTTCTCGGGAAGGTGGCAGGTCGCGCAGACGCGGTCGGCCGACACCGGGACCTTGAGGTCGTGCGGGTTGTGGCAGTTCGTGCACGTCACTCCCGCCGCGTACATCTTGCTCTGGAGGAAGGATCCGTACTCGTAGACCTCGTCCTGGATCTGCCCGTCGGCGAAGTAGAGCCCCTCGGTCAGCAGCGCGGGCCGGTACGTCTGCATGAGGGGCTGGCCGAACGCGTAGTCGGCGGCGACGACCGAGCGCCGGGCGTGGCAGCGGGCGCAGGTCTCGATCTCCGCCTGCGACGTCCGCGGCACGCTGCGCTTCGCGATGCCGGTCTTCATGTCGAACTCCCAGGTCGCCGTGTCGTGGGCGAGGTCCACGGCCAGTCCCTTGTTCGCGTCGTTGCCTTTCGCCTTTCCCGCCTTGACCGCCTCGGCCCAGGCCACGTGCGCCGAGCCCGGGCCGTGGCAGGCCTCGCAGGAGACGTTCAACTCCGACCACGTCGTCGCGTAGCTGTTCGTCGCCGCCGTGAAGCCCTTCTTCACGTTCGTCGAGTGGCAGTCCGCGCACATGTAGTTCCAGTTCTGGTACGGGCCGGTCCAGTGCAGCGGGTCGGAGTGCGGCACGGCCTCCTTCGGGTACAGGTGGAACCAGCGCTGTCCCCCGTCCTTGGCCGGGCGCGTGTCCCAGACGACGTTCAGGGCCTGGTACCGGCCCCCGGGGAAGGCGATGAGGTACTGCTGGAGAGGGTAGACACCGAAGGTGTAGGCGATCGGGTACTCGTGCAGCTTGCCGTCCGGCCCGTCGGTCTTCGCGTAGAACTTCCCGTCTCTCTTCGTGAACGTCGTCGTGACGCCGAAGTGCGTGAACGCCGCGCCGTCGAAGTTGCCGAGGACGGTCCTGTCGGTCGCTTCCTGCATGGCGAGGTCGTGATGGGATCCCGTCCAGCGCCGGTCCTCCTCGGCGTGGCACCCCGCGCAGGCCTGGCGTCCGACGAACGTGGCGCTCGCGGGAGCGGCGGAAGGGGCGGGCGTCGGCTTCGCGGAGGCGGCCGGCGCCTCGGATCGCCCGTGGCACGCGGCGGCGCCGAGCAGGGCAAGGGAGGCGAGAGCCGCCCCGAGGCGCTGCTTGCTCTGCACGGCGCGCATCATAGCGTCAAGCGCCGCTCGTTCCGGGGTGCGCAAAGAGTTTTCGGGCGAGCGCGCGGTAGGCGAGCACGGCCAGGACCGAGCCCACGAGCAGCACGAGGATCAGGACGAGCCCGCGCCAGAATGCGTGGTCCACGACGCGCTTCAGGTTCTCGCCCGTCTCGGCGCCGACTTTCGCCAGCGCGGGCCCCGACCGGTCGATCGAGACGAGGAGCGTCTGGAGCTCGCGCGCCATGCCCGCCACGTCCGTCGCGCTCCTGCCGTAGTCGAGGACGTCGAAGGGCTTTCCCGCCGGCGCCGTCGGCGCGCCGGGCCTCGGCGACGGCGAGACGTAGTGCATGAACGCGTCGAGCGACTTGATGGTCGCATCGAGCGAGGTCGACATCGCGGTCCCGGCCTCGAGCGTCTGCCGGGTTTCTCCGAGCAGACCCCGGATCGTGGCCTCCCGCGCGTCGAGCTCCTGCAGGATCGCCTTGCGCTCGGCCGCGACGCCCGCGAGCAGCTGCTCGATGGCCGCGGTGCGCTCATCTTTCACGAGCGCGGGCAGGCCCTCGGCGGTCTTCGACACGCTCTCCATGGATCGCGAGACCCTTCCGGCGTCGGCCAGGAGTTGCTGGGGATCGGGCTGGGCGGCGAGCTGGAGGGCGAGCAGCTCGGCCTGCCACCGCAGGAGGGTCGGCGCCCTCTCGAAGTAGGCGACCGACCTCGCGGCGAGCTCGCGCGACTGCTCGATGGCCACCGTCGCCGGGTCCAGCCCCGCGAACGGGTCGATGCGAAGCAGGGTGAAGATGCTGCCGGTGCCGAGTTTGCCGAGCGGGCTTCCCTTCGCCTTCTCCGTCGACAGGGCGAACTCGCGAAAGTGAATTGCCCCGACGCTGCGCTCGCGGGGATTCTTCGTGCGCCACTCGACGATCAGACCCTCGAGCTGGCGGCGCTGCTCGGGCGCGAGGATCTGTCCCACGAGGGTCCACGCGCTCGCCTCGAGCTCCCGGTGGGTCTCGATGAGCGGTACCACGGCGGCGCCAAACTCCTCCCGCGTCTTCGCGTCCTCCACCACCATCCGGGAAACCACGGCGAGAACGACGACGTCCAGCGCGTCCCACACGGGATTCTCCCCGGTGGCGCTCACGTAGACCGCCGTGGCCTGGTCGAGCTTCCACTTGAGGGCCGCCACCAGCGCCTCCCGGGTTCCCGCTCTTTTCGCCGCCCCGTCGGCAGCATTCGCGACCGACGAGGCGTAATCGTCGGCGAACCGCAGCACCTCGCCCTGCAACTGCGTCACGGTCAGGCTTCCCTGGCCCGGGGCCGCAATGCTCGGCGCCGTCTGCGCCTTGTGAAAGGGCATGAGCGAACAGCCGCCTGCCATGAGCAGGGCGGCCAGGCCGAACGGGCCAATGGTGCGCCGGCGCGAGGGCCCGATTCTGAAAGGGTTCATCGATTGATCTCCTCGAGGAGTGCCTTCCGAAACCGACGCTGGCCCGATCTCAGATGGCGACGATTTCATTGAGGCCTTCCACAACGCGAAGAAGCTCTTCCGGCGACACGCGGCCCAGATGCCTGCCCAGCCGATCCACGGACAGCGTGCGGATCTGGCTGACCTTCACCCACGATTGCTTCGGAAGGCTGGAGCCCGCCAGCTCGACGGTCAGTGGAAATCCGGCCCTTTGCGCCTGGCTCGTGATCGCCATCGCGATCACGGTCCCGGAACGCTCGTTGAAGACGTCGTTGCTGATGATGAGCACGGGTCGGCGCCCCGTCCGTTCGCGGCCGCGCGTCGGGCTCAACTCCGCCCAGACGACGTCTCCCCTCAGTATTCTGGCCATGTCTCCGGGTCATAGGAGGCGCCCTCTTCCGCGACCTGCTGCTCGAACGCGGGATCGAGCTTCGCCGACTCCCGCGCCAGCCGGCCGCGATCGAGCCGATCGATCTGGGCCTTCACCGCGAGCTGGATCGCCCGACTTCTGCTGGGAAATCGCCGCTCGGCGACGAGCCGGTCGATCCGTTCGAGGAGGTCCTCGTCCAGCGTGATCGCAACCTTGATCGTGCTCATCCGACCTCCGGTATGACCAATCATCATACCCAGTCTCGCACCTGTCAAGAGGCGAGGGGGTGATACGCTTTGTCTTCCGAGGAGGCCCATCATGAGGATCCGCATTGGCGTCGTCGCGACGGCGCTGCTGGCCTGCGCACTCGCGCTTCCGGCCCAGCAGACCATGTACAGGATCAAGTTGAATCCGTCGGGCGCCATGATCGCCCTCGACAAGCCGGTCCTGCTCAACGGGAAGTACGTCTTCCACGCCTGGCCGCACGGCGAGCAGACGGCCCTGCGGCAGGCGGTCGTCCTGAGCGTCGCTCCGTTGACCGGGCCCCAGAAGCCGATCTACCAGGTCGACCTCACTCCCTCGGGCCAGGTCTTTGCCAGGGACAATCCCGTCGTCAAGGGCAACACCCTGGTCTTCCACTCGTATCGCGCCGGCACGCTCATGAGCCTGCGGCAGTCGGACGTCCTGAAGGTCACGATGTTGACCGGCGACGACGCGTTCTGGGCCGAGCAGCGGATGGATGGCGAGGCGCTGGACGGCAATCTCGCCATCCAGGGCACCAGCCACGTGGTCCAGATCGGGACGCCTGCCTTGTCGAACAGCAGCCAGGGTGGACCCAGGAACCTGAGCTCGATCTCCGGCGCCGGCACCCCCGGAATCAATGGCGCGCCCGCGGGCAACTGGTCGTACCAGGGCACCCCCGGCACCGCCGACGCGTGGGGCCCGGCCAACGCGACGGTCGCCAATCCCGGCGACGTGCCGACCATGCCGGCCGCGACGAACGGAAGCGCGCCCCCGACGCAGCCGCAGTAGTTCTCGTCACATTGGCGTCATCCCGAGCGCAGCGAGGGACCCCGCGCTCGATGCGGCCGTCTACAGCTGAAACTGCAGCCGCAGCTGGTAGAAGCTCGCGTGGCCGACGACTCCCGAGCGCGCGAGCTTGCCGTAGCCGTAGTCGAACTCGAAGCGGAACTGGCTCGTCGGATACCACGAGAGTGCGCCGCTCAAGCGATCGAACGTCCCGCCCTCCACCAATCCGCTCGTCAGGTCGACGCTCGAGTAGCGTGCCGCGACTTCCCAGGCGCCGCAGCCACCGTGCCGGAACGAGAAGGGCGCCGCAGGGCTGATCGCTCCGAAGACCCCCGTTGAACGGTCATAGGGGCGCGATTCGCCCGTGAGTGCCCACGACACCATGGCGTAGTACCCCGAGAAGCGCGGATCGCTCGCCTGCGGGGCGTCGACGCTCGCGTACGTGTATTCGCCCGAAACCGTGACGGGACCCTCGACCAGGGCAAGCTCGCCGCCGACCGAGGTGCCGCTCGTGGCCGGAAAGGAACCTGTATCGACGAAGTCCGGCGCCTCGTAGACCTCCGGAACACTCTCGAGCTTGAAGGCCCCCCCCTGGGACTGCCGGTAAACGGCCGACACGCCCAGGTGCAGCAGCCGCCGGCCACCGTCCTGCTCGATCGCCAGGCCCGTGACGCGCCCTCCGAAGACGTTGCCGCTCTCGTTGAAGGACAGGCCGTCGTCGAGCCAGTTGTTGAACAAGCCCGCGGACCACGTCATGCGGCCGCCCGCGACCGAATTGGAGAAGCGGACGCCCACGATGTGCGAGTTCAGGAAGGCGAACGCCGTCGTCATGACCGAGCGCTCCATGAACGGAATGTCCCGCCCGTTCTCGAGCAGCTCCAGGCCGAGCCCTTCCTTCTGCTTGCCAATCGTCACCCATCCGAGCGGCCCCAGGGGGATCCTCAGGTACGCGTACGTGAGGGTCCAGGACGGCGCGCTCGTCGGATCGAGGCCCTTGTAGTTGCCGGCCACCTCGTAGAGCCAGGGGTGGGGAAACTTGATCTGGCCGGAAAGCGACAGGTCGTCGACGCGGAAGAGCCCCTCCGGGGAAAGCTGGCCGACCTGCTCCTTGTTGGCTGCGTCCTGCGAGTAGAAGGCGCCGTCCTCCATGACCGCCGCGCCGAGGCGCACCGAGATCCAGGACGCCTCGAGCTCGTTCCAGGGATGCGCCGGCGGTGGCCCCGCCTGCGCGAGCAGGGCCGCCGAGCATCCGGCGATGACAACGGTCAGGAGCGCGACGGAGAGCCGCCGAGGGCGAGCCACGAGCATGCCGCTCGCCCCCGTCCGCTATTTCTCGAAGGAGAAGATCTGTTTCCAGTCCTTCTGCATGCTGATGACCGTCCAGCCCTTCTTCTTCGCCTCGTCGTAGAGGGCCTGGCTGAACGCGCCGACTTTCGTGTCCGGCAGCCCCGCCGCAGGGCCGTAGGCATATTCGCGTTTCGCATCGTCGTGGAGCACGAGCATCATGAGCCGCGCGCCGTGGCCAGCCCCCGTGTACTCCAGCATCTGCCGGTCGCCGGCCGTGTTGCCGAAGGCGGCATGGGGCCTGCGTCCGATCATCAGATGGATGCCCTCGGCCTTGCCGGCGTTATTGTCGTTCAAGACCAGCTTCGGCTCCTTGGTCAGGAATGGCTGTCCGTTCTTGTCGTACCCGTATTTCGTGCCGCCGGCTGTCCCCACCACCTGCTCCGGCGGGATGCCGTAGACCTTCTCGGCATAGGTCCGGACGAAATCCTGTCCTCCGCCCGTGACGATGTAGGTCTTGTAGCCGTTGGCGCGCAGGTACCGGAGCACCTCCTGCATCGGCAGGTATGTCAGTTCCGTGTAGGGCCGCTTCCATCGCGAGTCTTTCGCCGCGGCGGCCCACTTCCTCGCTTCGGCGCTGAAGTCCTCGACCGACATCCCCGTCAGGGTCGCCACGGCGAGCTTTTCGAGGTCGCCCATCGAGAGCTTCGCGATGGCTTCGCGATCACCGGACATCACCGTCTTGAAGGGCTCGACGCGGGCGAGCTCCGGCTTCGCCTTCACGACCGCCGGGACGCGGTCCAGGATGTACATCACCTGCGAGTAAACGGGATGCTCGACCCACAGCGTGCCGTCCTGGTCGAACGTCGCGATGCGCTCCTCGGGCGGGACGAACCTCGGGCTTGCCGAGGTCGTGGTCGTCTGGACGAATTCGACGATCGCCTTCTTCGCGGCGCCGTCGTTCCAGGACGGCAGCGGATCGGTCTGGGCCAGACCGAGAGCGCTCGGAAGAACGAGGGAACAGAGAGCAACCGCCAGCATGTGTGCCGCGGAGAGCCCGCGCGCCGGGGATTTCATGACTCGCTCCACTGAGAGTAAAGCGGGCGGCCCTTTCAGGCCGCCCGCCGGACATCACGACTACTCTCCCGCGTGGCTGGCGACGTGGGCCTTCTTGAGCTGGTCCATGACCTGAGTCAGGTTGTAGCTGGCCGGATCCTGCATTGGCGGAAACTTCTGGTAGGTCTCGAGCTCCTGGAGCCACAACGACTGCCCGATGGGGAGCATGTTCCAGTCGTAGACGTAGGCCGTCACCGGCCCCGCGAGAGCGCCGCCCATGCCGGTCAGCGTCTTGTATTGCTCGCCGAGCGACGTCTCGAACGGATCGCGCTTGATGTTGACGACCTGGGCCCAGTGGTACGGCAGGGCGCCCGCGATGAAGCCGGCCGGAGCGTCGGAAACCATCGTGAAGTAGATCTTCCAGTTCTTGTAGCGCACCGCCGAGGGATCCGCCCCGGAGTAGTAGAAGAAGACGTCGGAGGCCGACTTCGGCGACTTGCCCGTCAGGTAGTCGGTTTCGTTGTGACCATCGAGCGTCGTCTTGACGATGCCGGGATACTGTCCGGCTTCGATCTTCTTCTTCAGGTCGTCGCCCTTGGCGCCTCCGGCGATCTCGACGAACGTCGGCACCCAGTCGAGGGACGCGAAGATGTCGTTGAGGACGGTTCCCGGCTTGATGACTCCGTGCCAGCGGATGACACAGGGAGCGCGCATGCCGCCTTCCCAGGTGCTGAGCTTTCCGCCCTTGAACGGCGTCGTGCCGCCGTCGGGATAGGTGATCGTCTCGGCGCCGTTGTCGGTCGTGAAGACGACAATCGTGTTGTCGAGCTGGCCCATGTCCTCGAGCTTCTTCAGGACGACGCCGATGTTGTCGTCCATCTGCTTCATGCCGGCTTCGTTGACGCCCCAGTCCTTGCCGCCCTGCTGACCCACCATGGCCATGTACTTCTCCGACAGCACGGTCGTGATGTGCATGCGCGCCGGGTTGTACCAGACGAAGAAGGGCTTGTTGGTCTTCTTCGGATCGTTGCGGTCGAGGAAGTCGACGACGTGGGAGGAGATTTCCTCATCGACCGTCTTCGAGCGCTCGAGCGTCAGCGGTCCCTGGTCCTGGCAGGTCTGGTTCTTGGAGGTGCCGTCGGAGGACTTGCACAAGAGGACGGGCCGCGGAGGCGTCAGGCAGGTGGTCGTCCTGGGGTCCACGGCTCCCGGCACGTCCGAAAGGCCCGGAATCGGCGTGTTCTTGCAGGGCGGCGCGACCGCCTGCAACGTGGGCGTCTTATTGATGTCCGGGAAGCTGACGCCCTGCATGGCGTCCAGGTGGTACAGGTAGCCCCAGAACTCCTGGAAGCCGTGCGCCGTCGGCAGCGCATCGGTGTGGTCGCCGAGGTGGTTCTTGCCGAACTCGCCCGTCGTGTAGCCGAGATCGTGCAGGAAGACGGCCAGCGCGGGCGTGCCGGGCCGCAGGTACGACGGGCTGCCCGGCAGCTGCGGCGGGATCATGCCCGTTCGCAGCGGGTGCATACCCGTGAAGAAGGCGTTGCGACCGGCGGTGCAGCTCTGCTCCGCGTAGTAGGTCATCATGATCGCGCCTTCGTTACCGATGCGGTCGATGTTGGGCGTCTCGCCCACCATCAGGCCGCGGTGGTAGATGCTCGGCTGCATCCAGCCGATGTCATCGCCCATGATGAACAGGATGTTGGGCTTCTTGGCAGGCGCCTGGCCGAGTGCCAGGTTGGCCCCCAAGCCGACCAGAAGAGCCAGGAGCATTCGGGACTTCGTTCTCGTCACAGTTCCTCCCTTTCGCCGATTCAGACGAATTATTGAGGCAAGCCTATGAGGAGAGAGGCCGAGCGTCAAGGAACTTTGGACCCAATGAGGCCCCGAGATTCCATTGGGGAATCAACCCGCCTTTTTCGCCGCGCCCTTCTTGAAAAAGTAGTCGAAGAGCTTCGTCTCTCCCGTCAGGCTTCCGAGCTCCCAGAACGCGAAGAACGGAATGAAGGCGACGAAGAGAATCAATCCCCTGCCGACGATCTCGTAGATTCCGGTGTCGCGGAATGCCTCGAGGCTCGCGAGAAGCGTCTTGCCATGCACCATGCCTTCGACGACGTGCTCGAGGACGGCAAAGCCCGCGACGAGGGCTCCGTATACCAGCGACGACCGCAGCACCTTGAACGCCAGAGCCCGGCGGAGGTCCTTCTGGCCGAGCCCCATCGCCTTGCCGATCAGGATGACCTTGGCGATGATGGCTGCCTCGATCAGCGCGTAGCCGTAGTGAAACGAGCTGATTCCATACTCGCGGGAGATCAGCCTGCGGTAAGTGAGGAACGCCATGAAGAAGGCGGCGAGGTATGCGGCGATCATCCAGAACAGACGGAACTCCTCGGCCGCCTTTTCCTTCAGATGAGTTTTCTTTTCGGAATCCACGCCGGGATCATATCTTCCGGCACGGACGGCCATTCCCATCCGCGACAAATGGAACGGGCGCCCGCGAGGGCGCCCGTTCGGATATGCGATCGTGGAGCGAAACCTAGTCGCCCGCGGCCTTGACCTTCACCTTGGAGGGGTCCACGAGAGGCACGGGATTATCCGGATGCTGCAGGTCCGGGATCAGGTCGTTCGACGCGCCGCCCGGGTACCGCTTGATGCTCGGGTACTTCACGATCGACTGGTCGAACTCGATGATGACCGGGTAGATCAGCGACAGCACCCACCCGTTGTCCTCACCCGCATAGTGGCCCGGCGAGGACGTGGGCAGCCGCGACGACATCGCGCCGTTGAAGACCATGTCGTATTTCTCGAACGGGTCCATGGTCAGGCAATAGAGCGACCCGATCGACCCCAGGTTCTGGCTCGGCCCGAGCCAGGTGTCCTTGGCCGTGTAGAGGTACTTCCACGCGATGTGCACATCGTCGTTGTTGGGATCCCCGCCGATATCGTACCGGGCGCCCTGGAAATTTTCGCCGTCGATGTAGATCCAGGAGTTGCGGGCCGAATGCTTCGCCTTGCCCATGATGTAGGCGCTGTTGTCGATCGAGTCGAAGTAGATGGGCTTGCCGTCGTTGCCCTTCCACTCTCCGTGCGGGGGCGGCGTGATGCCGGCCATCGAGGAAAGCGTCGCCCACAGGTCGATGTGCGACATCATCTCGTCGTATTGGGCGCCCTGGGGAATGTGGTTCGGCCACCACATGATGCCCGGAACGCGCCAGCCGGCCTCGAAGGCCGAGCCCTTTTCGCCTCGGAACGGATGCGTGCCGGCGTCGGGATAGGCATCCTGCCAGGCGCCGTTGTCAGCCGTGAAAACGACGATCGTGTTGGGCGCCTCGGCCCGGATCGTCTCCAGGATCCGGCCGACGTTGTCGTCCATTTCCATGACCGAGTCCGAGTACCGGCCCAGATGGCTCTTGCCTGCGAACTTCGGCGCCGGGTTGTTCGGGTTGTGCATCTTCATGAAATTCACGTCCATGAAGAAGGGCTTGCCGCTCTTGGCGTGCTGCTTGATGTACGCGATCGCGGAGTCCGCCTGCCGCACGTCGAACGTCGCGAGGTAGTCCCAGGTGATCTCGGCGACCTTGCGCGCAGGCTTTCCGGCCTCGCCCTCCCATTCGAACATGTTGACGACGCTGAAGTAGTCCTTCGCAAACTCGGGGTTGTAGGACGGGAACCAGGGGTGAAACCACGAGTTGGTGTAGCTGTAGGTATAGACGCCGGGATAGTAGGCGCCGAACTCCCTCATCTCGTCGAAACCGTGCTCGATCGGATAGGACTCGGGCTTGTCGCCGAGATGCCACTTACCTGAAAAGTAAGTCGAGTATCCGTTCTTCTTGAAGAACTCGGCGATCGTGGGCGTTTCCTTGCGAAGCGAGTTCTCGTCGCCGGGGGCCACGACGATGGAGAGGGCCGAACGGATCGGGATTCGGCCGGTGTTGAAGGAGGCGCGGCCGGCGGTGCAGCTGGCCTGGCCGTACCAGCTCGTGAACATCGCGCCCTCTTTTGCAAGGCGATCGAGGTTGGGCGTCGGATGACCGAGCGCTCGTCCACCTCCGGAATACGCCCCGAGATCGTTCCAGCCGGTGTCGTCGCTCATCAGCACGACGACGTTCGGCTTTCCACCGGTCGCCTGGCCAAGGGCCGTCAGGCTCGCCGTCAGGCCGAGCAGAACCGCCATGAACATTCGAAACTTGACCTTCGCCATTTGTCCTCCTTCACTGAAAGCAACACGCTACTCAGACCACCCTATCAGTCACCTTACTTGCTCGACCCCGGGAGGTGATCGCCGCACGCTCAGTGGTGCGGCGCACTCCCCGTCTTCCTGGACCGCTTCATGGCTTGCAGCCCCCAGATCGAGTCTCAATGCCCTTGCACCCTACCTCAGAGGCCCGTGCGGGGAAACGGTACAGCGAGGCGACGACCGTCGGGTATTGGACCTTGGGCCAACTCGAGCCCAGCCCGGCCTCGTCTAGCTTCCGGTCCCCGCCTTACCGGCCATCCGCACGAGGTCCGCGAGCGAGGCTGCGCGCAGCTTGCGCATCACGCGGGCACGGTGGACCTTGATGGTCTTCTCAACGATCCCGAGTCGGGCGGCGATCTGTTTGTTGGGCAGGCCTTTCGCGACGAGCGGAAACACCTCGCGTTCGCGCGGCGTGAGCGAGGCGATTCGCGCGCGCAGCAATTGCAGATCGACGCTCTCGGTCCGCATGGCAAGGCTGCGGGCGAGGCCGCTGCGGATCGCCGCGAGCAGCTGCACGTCGTCGAAAGGCTTCGTGAGGAAGTCGACGGCGCCGGCCTTCATGGCCCGGACCGACGCCGGCACGTTGCCGTGGCCGCTGACGAAGACGATGGGCAGTACGCGGCCCGCCGCGGCGAGGGACTCCTGCACCTCGAGTCCGTTCACTGCCGGCATCTGGAGGTCGAGGACCAGGCAGCCGGGCCCGTCGTGAACGGCGCGATCGAGGAATTCGCGCGGCGACGCGAACGTCTCGACGGCGAGACCTTCGGACTCGAGCAGGCGCGTGAGCGCCCGCAGGATGGACTTGTCGTCGTCGACCACGAAGACGGTCGCCGCGGACTCGCTCAAGCCGCGCCGGCCTCGGCGATCGGGAATTCGCACCGGAACGACGCGCCGCTGCCGGCCGGGCTCACGGCCAGAAGGCGGCCGGAGTGCGCCTCGACGATCGAGCGGCAGATGGCCAGACCCATCCCGAGTCCGTGCGACTTGGTCGTGAAGAAGGGCTCGAACACCCGGGCCATGTCGCCCTCCGGAATCCCCCCGCCCGAATCGCTCACGATGACCCTCGCTCGTCCGCCCGCGAAGGCCGTCCGCACGTGGACGCGGCGCTCCCCCGGCGGGCGCTCCGCCACCGCATCCAGGCCGTTGACCACGAGGTTCAGAATGACCTGCTGCAGCTGTACGTCGTCGCCCGAGATTGCCGGCAGGTCTGCCGCGAGATCCAGCGTGACCGACGCCTTGCGCAGGCTGGCGTCGTTCGACACGAGCCGATGGGCCTTGCGCACCACCTCGTTGAGATCGACGGCCGCGCGGCGGCTCTCTTCCTTCCGAACGAGCGAGCGCATCCGGTGGATCACGTCGCCGGCCCGCTGGTCGTCCTCGACGATGTCATTCAGGCTGGCGCGCACTTCCTCGAGGTCGGGCGCGGGCCGGGTCAGCAGCCGTCGGGCCGCCTGCGCGTTCGTCAGGATCGCCGTCAGCGGCTGGTTGAGCTCATGGGCCAGGGAGGACGCGAGCTCTCCCATGGCCGCAACACGGTTCATGTGCGCGATCTCCGTCTCATGGCGGCGGGCCAACTCCCGCGCCGCACTGGTACGGCGGCGCTCGACGAGCAGGGCCGCAATCAGGAAGCCCTGAAGCAAAAGGGCGGCGACGACGCCCACGACCGCGCCGCGGTGGTCGTTCCAGAGCGTCGGCTCCCGGAAGAGAACCTGCGCCTTGTCGGGCAGAAGGGAATCGGGAATCCCCCAGCGGCGCAGCTCGCGGTCGTCGAAGACGAGCCGGCTGAACGTGGAGGGATCCGGGATCGCCGGAACGGCATCGCCCGCGAGGACCCGCAGGGTCAGCCGCCCCGTCTCGGCACCGAAATCCCCGTAATCGAGCATCCAACCGCCGGCAAGGCCGTGCCCCATCATCGTGGCGCTGACGCCGAAGATCGGGCTGTTGGACAGCGTGGCGACGCGGGCGAGAACGTCGCGCGGCACGAACCGGCGGCCGGAGCCGTCCGAGTCGAAGCTCTCGAAAAAGACGGCGGTGTGCGGCGGCAACGTCGCGATGCGCTTCTCCAGTTCTTCCAGCCGCAGCCCCGTCAGGTCGATGAAGTCGAGCCCCCGGGCCGACAGATCGCGAACCCATCGGGCATTGCTTTCTCCGTCCTCCTTGACGTAGGCAACGTGCCGTGTTCCGGGAACGACGGTCCGGACCAGGTCCAGCGTGCGCCCGATTTCGAACTGCGCCGCGAGCGCGACCACGCCGGCCGGAAGGGGTGCGCGCTCGAGATCTCGCCGGGGCGTCAGAAGGATGACCGGGACGCCGGGCCAGATTTCGGCGCGCAGCGGCATGACGAAATCGAGCGCCGACCTCGTCACCGCAACGATCGCATCGACGTGCCGGCCGCGGTACTTCTCGCGAAACCAGGCCAGCTCCGCCGCCTTGCGATCCGGCTGCCAGATCGACTCGAGGTACTCCGTGTAAACCTCGGGCCGGCTGGCGAGCGGCGCGGCATCGAACGCCTGGAACATTCCGGCCGTGATGCCGGCGACCCACGGCACGTGCGGCTGCGCGATGTTGAGGATCAGGACGGATCGTCGGTTGGCGGGGATTTCGACGGGATCGTCCGCGGCGGACGAGGCGGGGATGAGGACGAGCGATCCGGCCGCAACGAGCATGCCGAGCGCCCGGCGCGGCCCGAATCTTCCAAGCCTACCCATGGCGATCCGAGGATTCTATGCCGCGGGCGGCTCCCGCATCGCGCTCCCGATCGCCTCAAACAGCAGGGACTCGTCGAATGGCTTGCGCAAGTATGGGGCCTCCGGCAGTTGCCGCAGGCCTCGCAGCGTTGCCGGGTCGTCGTGGGCGGTGATGAAGACCACGGGGATGCGGACGCCGGTCTCCACGAGCTCCGCGCGCAGCTCCAGGCCGCTCATCCCGCCGAGCGATATGTCCAGGACGAGGCAGTCGGGGTGGCAGGCCTCATCGCGGGCCAGGAAGTCCTCGGCGGACGAGAACGCTTCGACCTCGAACCCGGCGCCGCGCAGGAGCCGCCCGAGCGACTTGCGCACGGAGGCATCGTCGTCCACGACCGCGATGCAGATCGGTCGGACCTGGGTCGACGCGTCGCCACTCCCGGAGCCGGGCGGAGTCATGACCAGACAATACGCTGGCGGTCGGGCCGGGCGGCATTGGACCTTGGCCCCATGCCGCCCGGTCGCTCTAGAAGCTCAGGGTGACGTAGAGCTTCGGGCCGTAGTAGCTGTAGCGGAACTGCGTGTACGTGTTGGTCTGTTCCTTCTTCAGGTTGAACCGCGTGTAGTCGAAGGCCGCGCTGACGCCGAAGTTCGGCGTCGCGAAGTAGTCGAGGTGGGCCTCCGCGTCGAACACCGAGCCGACATAGGGATGGACCGGCGCGAAGATGCCGTTGAAGATCACTCCGGCGGAAAGCCGGTCCCCGACCTGCTGGTCGAACTTGACGCCGATCAGCGGCACCGGGACGTTTTCCTTCGCCGTCTTGGTGACCGTCTGGCCGATGACGGGTCCGTTCGGGCCGATGACCCCGGCCGACGCCTGGAACTCGGCCTGGAGAAAGACATACGAGGCGCCGAGCGAGAGGCCGAACTGCGTGTGCTCGTTCTTGATGAAGTCGTAGCGGAAGTCGAGATACGGAAGGTCCGAACTGGTCGACGTCGCGACGTTGGCGCCCGCGGTGTAGGTGGAGTCTCCGAACGGGATGTCGACGAGAAAACCGGTCGTCTTGCTCCGGCGAAAGCCCGAATACCCGAAATCGACCGAGAAACGGCCGAGGAAGTTCCAGTAACCCCGGGCCACGAAACCGGGAGTCGAGGAGGCCACGAGATTGGTGTCTTCCAGGGTAACGCCGGCGCCGATCGGCCCGCCGGGCGTCAGGTTCTCCTGGAACGTCACGTTCGTGTTGAACCACGCGTACATCCCGCCGGCGTAGAGGCGGAAGTGATTGGGCACGTCGCCCGGAAAAGTGTCCGTTGACTGGGCCGACGCGACCCCGGCCGCGAGCAGCAGGCCGAAGGCCGCAAGAAACATCACCGACCATTTCCGTCCCTTACCGACCGAGCTCATGACTTGTCCTCGTTCTGTTGCGAAGTTGATTCCTACCGAGCCTTCGACGACTCGATCGTCGCCGAAACCGCGCGATCCTCTCACATGTCGATTCCATCAGTTCGGCGCGCCGACGGAAATTGGACCTTGGTCCCAGTGGGCGGCATCCCATTGCAGACCGGCTCCATTTGGCACAAGCTCCGGACGTTCATGAAGGATTTACTCGCCGTCCTGCCGATGGCTTTCGTGATGGTGGCCGGGCCCCAGATCGTCACGGCGATCGTGCTGGCCACGGGCGTCGGCGCAGGGCGCGATTCGCTCTATTTCCTGCTCGGGGCCGCCGCGGCGACGACGATCGGAGTGACCGCGGCTTACCGCCTGACCGGGCTCCTCAAGAGCGGAGGTTCGCCGTTCAGCGCCGATCCGGGGCTCGAGCGGTCGGTCGACCTCGCGATCGTCGCGGTCCTGCTGCTGCTGGCCTGGAAAGTGTTTCGGGACCGGAACAATGCGCCGGCGCCCCGCTGGATGACGAAGCTCGAAACCGCCACGCCGCTCTATGCCCTGAAGGTCGGAGTCCTGCTGTTCCTGGTGCTGCCGGGCGACCTCCTGGCCATGGCGACCGTGGGCGCCTACCTCGCCCACCATGACGCCCCCTGGTGGCAGACCCTGGTGTTTGCCGGCGCCACCGTCTTTCTCGCCGGTATTCCGCTCCTCCTGCTCCTCCTGCTCGGACGGCGCGCGCAGGCGCTGCTGCCGAAGACGCGCGCGTGGATGACGGCGAATTCATGGATCGTCAGCGAGATCGTCATTGCGTTCTTCCTGCTGATGACGCTGAAGAGTCTCTAGACGATCCGCGTGGCGCGGCGGGTCTCGCGTCTGCCGAGCGAGAGCATGCTGCCGATCAAGCCGGCTGCGGCGCCGGCTGCGGGCAGCAGCAGCGCGGTCGGCACGCTGAGAAACCCGACCCACAGCACGGCGAGCACCGGATGGGGCTCGCGCGCCAGCCAGTACGCGGCGAAGCGGTACGTCGCGTACAGGAGCCCCAGCGCCACGCCTCCCCCGATCAGCCCCTCGGCCGTCGCGTAGAGCCAGAACGGCGCGCGGATCGCGGATTCGGTCGCGCCCATGAGGCGCATGATGCCGACCTCGTCGCGGTGCAGGTCGAGCGCGAGGCGCATGGCGGAGGCGACCGAGAGCACGGCGGCCAGCGTCAGCACGCCGCCGAGAAAGAGCCCGGCATTGCGGACGAGGTCGATCGCGTCGCGAAAACGGCGCGAGAACTCCTCTTCCGACTCCGCCGACTCGACGCCCGTCCACAGGCGGGCCGCTCCGGCGATCTCGGGCGCCGCCTTGTTCGAGGTGCCGGGCTTCAGGACCACTTCGAGCGATGGCGGGAAGGGCGCCTCCTTCAAGTCCGACAGCGCGTTGCCGAGGTCCGGGTACGCCCGCCGGAACCGCTCGAGGGCCGCCTCGCTGCCGACCGTGCGCACGGTCTTGACCCGCGGGTCCTGCGCGAGCCGCGCCGCCAGCGCCGCGGCGTCGGCCTCGGGCTGCAGCGTGACCACGACCGCCGTGGGCTCGGGCTCGACGACGGAGAGGCGGCCGAGGTTGTGCGACACGAGCGCGAGCAGCCCCGGCACGTAGAGCGCGAGCGCGATCAGCGTGATCGCGGCCGCGGTTTGCCGCGGGCTCGACCGCGAGATCGACCAGGCTTCACCGAAAACGTAGCGGGCGCTCGCCATGGGTCAGGAGAGCGGCAGGAACGGCGCTTCGCGCACGATCGGCGCGCTCTCCCGGATGCGGTCGGGGTCGTGGAGGTGGCCGCGCTCGAGCGTGAGCGTGCGCTTGCCCATGCGCCGGATCATCTCGAGGTCGTGCGTGGCCACGACGACCGTCGTTCCGCGGATGTTGAACTCGACGAAGAGGCGCATGATCTCCTCGGCGAGGACGGGATCGAGGTTGCCCGTGGGCTCGTCCGCGAGCAGCACGGTCGGCTCGTTGACGATCGCGCGCGCGATGGCGACCCGCTGCTGCTCGCCGCCCGAGAGCTCGTCCGGGTACGCGTTCATCAGGTGGTGGAGGCCGACGCGCTTCAGGACGTGGTACGCGCGGCGCTTCTGCTCGGCCCGCGCGAGGCCGAGGACGTTCTGCACGAACGAGATGTTCTCGAACACCGTCTTGCGGCCGATGAGCTTGAAGTCCTGGAAGACGACGCCGATCGTGCGGCGCAGGTACGGGATCTGGCTCTGCGGGAGCACGCCGATGTTGCGGCCGTTGACGAGGATCTGGCCGGACGTGGGCGGCTCCTCGAGGAAGAGCAGCCGCAGCAGCGTCGACTTGCCGGCGCCGGACGGGCCCGTCAGGAACACGAACTCCCCGGCCTGGATCTGGAAGGAGACGTCGATGAGCGCGTCGCGGAACTGGCCGTACTTCTTCGTGACGCCGAAGAGCTGGATCATGCCGTTCCACCGAGCGCGCGGGTCAGCGCCTCGCGCACGGCGGCCGGATCCGCGCGGCCCTGGGTCTCCCTCATGACCTGCCCGACGAGCCAGCCGAAGGTCTGCGTCTTGCCGGACCGGTATAGCTCCACCTGCGAGGGATTGCCCGCGATCACCTGCGCGACGGCCGCCTCGAGCGCCCCGGTGTCGCGGATGCTGCCGAGGCCCTTTTCCGAGACGATCGCCGCGGCCTCGGCCGGGGAGTCGAGCATCGCGGCGAGCACTTCCTTGCCCGAGGCCGCGGACACCTCGCCCGCCTCCACCAGCCGGACCAGCCCCGCGAGGCGTTCCGGCGAGACCGGGAACGACAGCGCCTCCTCGTTGGAGACCTTGCGCTCCTTCATCCAGCGCAGCACCTCGCCGGTGACCCAGTTGGCCGCGAGCTTCGGCGGCGCGGCCGCCGCGGTCCGCTCGAAGTAGTCGGCGAGCTGGCGCGCGGACACGAGCGTCTCCGCGTCCTGGAGCGAAAGCCCGAACGCCTTCACGAAGCGCGCGCGGCGCGCCCGCGGAAGCTCCGGCATCGCGCCGGCGGCCTCCGCGATCCAGGCCTCGTCCACGACGAGAAGCCCCAGGTCCGGCTCGGGAAAGTAGCGGTAGTCGTGCGCTTCTTCCTTGCTGCGCATCGCGACGGTGCGGCCGGCCTTTTCGTCCCAGAGGCGCGTCTGCTGAACGATCTTCTCGCCGCGCGCGAGGGCATCGCCCTGGCGCTCGATCTCGTGCTCGATCGCCTTGGCGACGAAGCGAATGGAGTTCAGGTTCTTGATCTCGACACGCGTACCGAACGGAGCGGTCTCCGAGGCGCGCACCGACACGTTGGCATCGCAGCGCAGACTCCCCTTCTCCATGTCCCCGTCGCAGACGCCGATGTAACGCAGGAGCCGGCGCAGCTCCGTCAGGTAGCTGGCCGCTTCCTCGGCGGTCCGGATGTCCGGCTCGCTGACGATCTCGACGAGGGGCACGCCCGCGCGGTTCCAGTCGACGAGCGACACGTCCGTCGGCACGTCGGCATACGGCGTGTCGTGGAGCAGCTTGCCCGCATCCTCCTCGAGGTGCGCGCGCACGAGGCGGACCGACTTTTCGCCCTGCGGCGTGTCGATCACGATGGCCCCGCCGGTCGAGAACGGCCGGTCGTACTGCGAGATCTGGTAGCCCTTCGGCAGGTCCGGGTAGAAGTAGTTCTTGCGGGCGAACTGCGACTCGCGGTGGATCGTCGCGCCGGCGGCCGTCGCGAGGCGCAGCGCGAGAGTGACGGCCTGCCTGTTCAGGACCGGAAGCGTCCCCGGAAAGCCGAGGCAGACCGGGCACGTCGCCGAATTCGCCGGCGCGCCGACGGTCACCGCGCAGGGACAGAAGATCTTGGAGCGCGTCTCGAGTTGGGCGTGGACCTCGAGCCCGATGACCGGAAAAACGCGCGTTTTATTGGGTATTTCGACGACCGACACCGGGGAATCTTAGCATGCGGTGTCCCCTACAATGCGCTCGTGGACTGGACCGACGAAACGCGCGACGGCGTCCGAGTGATGCGGCCGAGCTCTGCCGTCCCCGGGCTCGTCATCGCGTTTTCCGGACGCGGGCACGCGCCGGACGGCGCGCCGACCCCGACGCCGTTTCTCGCGCGGCGGCTCTCCGTCGCCCTCGGGCACGCCGACCTGCCGATCCACTGGGCCAAGCAGGTCCACGGCACGGCGGCCGCGACGGTGCGCGATCCCGCCTCCGGCGGCGGCGCCGCGAACGTCGGCGAATGCGACGCGCTCGCGACCGATCGACCGGGAGTCGCCCTCGCGATCCAGACCGCCGACTGCGTGCCGATCCTCCTCGCGTCGCCGAAGGCGGTGGGCGCGGCGCATGCCGGGTGGCGCGGCTCCGCGCAGAACGTCGCCGCGTCCGCGGTCGCGGCCCTGCGCGGGCTCGGCGCTGAGCCCCGGACGTTCTCCGCCTGGCTCGGCCCCTCCATCGGCCCCTGCTGCTACGAGGTCGGCGGCGAGGTCGCCGCCCAGTTCGCGGGCGATTGCGTCCGCGCCGGCTGCGGCGGCGGCTACCGGCTGGACCTGCGCGCGGTGAACGTCGCGCAGCTCGAGGCGGCCGGAGTCCCGCGTGCGGCCATCTCGGTTCATCCCTCCTGCACGAAGTGCGGCGGCGAGGGATTCGCCAGCTACCGGAGGGACGGCGCGAAGGCGGGCCGCATGATCGCCCTGATCGCCCTTCTCTAGCCCGGCGGACCTTGATCGCGGCGCCCCGAGCGCCTATATTGGTCGCACACCTCTCACCGGAACCGAGGCGAAGACTCACTGGAGGAGTACTCAATGAAGTGCAGCGCTGTGTTCGTGGCCGCCCTGGCAGCGCTGGCGGCATCGGCCCGGGGCGACGTCCTCGCGGCCAAGGGCGCGAAGGGCACCCTGGAGGTCGAGTACGTCTTCGAAACCTCGGGCAAGAAGGCGGACCAGAACGACTCCCGCGAGTGGCGCGTGAAGCGCTCGCTCAAGCTGAGCGCCGACATGGCGGCGCAGGCGCCGCAGCCGTACTCGACCCTCAACGACATGACCGGCGGCGAGAAAACCGATTTGAACAAGAAGCAGGCCGCGACCAGGAGCGCGCAACAGAAGATGGCGCCGACTCAGGCCGCCATCGAGAAGATCATGGCGAAGTGCGGCGAGGACGAGGCCTGCATCTCGCGCGAGGTCCAGGCCCTGGGCTTCTCGATGCAGGGCGACCCCCAGATCGAGTCGGCGAAGAAGGACGTGGCCGTCGCCACCAGGCAGGGCGCGGCGACCTACCAGACCTGGCGGCCGTCCCTGCAGAAGGGCACGTACACGATCGACGAGTCCGCCCACAACGTCCTCGCCGACCCCATCTGCCCCAACCTGCACTGCACCACCGACGAAACGCGCAAGGGCAGCGGCGAGGTGCCGCTGCCGCCCGGCGCGAAACCCGGCGCGGCTGCCGGAGTGTCGGCAGTCGAGGTCGATTCCACCGGCAAGACGCTGACCGTGGTCCTTCCGATCCCTCTCTTTCCCCTGCCGTACACGGAGACCGTCAAGACGAACAGCCCCGACAAGAAGAGCGGCACGTCTCAGGGAATGCTGCGATTCCCGCCGAACGACTTGAAGCCGATCAAGGTGGCCCTGAAGGGCGACGGCCGCGACCAGAGCGGCACCGAGACGATCAGGGTCCCGGGCGTTCCCGGAGGCGAAGGCACCCTGACGGTGCGCTGGAAGTTTACGGCCCGCTAGACGCCTAGGCCGGCGTGAGGTCCGCGTACCGCGCGACGAACTTCTTCTTGCCGGCCCGGTCGAAGTACACCGTCAGCCGCGTCTCCTCGCCCGAGCCTTCCTCGGTCAGGATGACGCCGTAGCCGTAGCGCGGGTGCCGCACGCGCTTGCCGCGGCGCAGCGGGCGGTCGTCCTGGGGCTCGGCCACGAAGGTCCGCCCGGCAAAGAGCGTGGGCGCGGGCCGGCCGAAGTACTGCTCCTCGAGCGCCGCTTTCGGAATCTCCTCGACGAAGCGGGACGGCCGGCGCGATTCGATCCGGCCGTAGACCATGCGGCGGTCGGCGAGTGTGAGCGTCAACGAATCCTTCGCGCGCGTCATGCCCACGTAGAGCAGCCGCCGCTCCTCCTCGAGCTCGTCTTCATCCTCGGCCGACTGGCCGTGCGGGAGATACCCTTCCTCGAGCCCGACGGCGAAGACCGTCTCGAACTCGAGGCCCTTGGCGGCGTGGAGCGTCGAGAGCGTCACGGCGCCGCCCGAGGCCGCGGAATCGGCATCCGTCGCGAGCGCCACCGTGTCGAGGTATTCGGCGATCGTCGCGCCCTCCTCGTTGCGGCGCTCGAACTCGCGCGCGGAAGACAGAAGTTCCTCGATGTTCTCCCGGCGCGCGACGTCCTCGCGGTCCTCCGAGCCCTCGTACAGCGCGCCGTAGCCGGTGACCGAGAGCAGGTGCTCGAGCAGGGCCGAGGGTGTCCAGGTGGCGGACTTCTCGTGGAGGTCGAGAACGACCTCGCGAAACCGGGCGAGCGCCGTGCGGGCGCGCTCGGTCAGCCCCGCCGGACTCTCCGAGACCTCCCACCAGGAGCGCCCGCTCTCGCGCGCGGCGGCGGCGAGCCGGTCGAGCGTCGCGGCGCCGATGCCGCGGGCGGGGACGTTCACGACCCGGCGAAACGCGAGATCGTCCTCGGGGCGCGCCGCTAGCCGGAGGTACGCCAGCACGTCCTTGACCTCGGCCCGCTCGTAGAACTTCATGCCGCCGACGACGACGTACGGGATGCGGCGGCGCACGAGCTCCTCTTCGAACGGCCGCGACTGCGCGTTGGTGCGGTAGAGGATCGCCATCTCGCCCGGCGGCTTTCCCGAGTTCGCGATCTCGCGCGCGACCGCCTCGGTCTCGGCGCGGTCCTCTTCGAAACGCCACAGCCGGACCGCCCCTCCCGCTCCGCGGTCGGCGCGCAGGCGTTTCTCGCGGCGGCGCCGGTTGTGCGAGACGAGGCCCGCCGCCGCGGACAGGATCTGCGCGGTGGAGCGGTAGTTCGCCTCGAGCGCGACCACGCGCGCGCCCGGAAAGTCCTCCTCGAAGTGGAGGATGTGCTCGACCTCTGCTCCGCGCCAGCGATAGATCGCCTGGTCCTCGTCGCCCACCGCGCACAGCGAATCCGCGCCTTCCCCGAAGAGTTTGACGAGCGCGTCCTGCGACGTGTTGGTGTCCTGGTACTCGTCGATCAGCAGGTGCCGCACGCGGCGCCGCTCTTCCGCGAGCAGCGCGGCGTTGCCCGCGAGCAGCCGCACCGAGCGCGCGATGAGGTCGTCGAAATCGAGCGCGCCCGTCGCGGCGAGCTTTTTCTCGTAGAGGACGTAGACCTGCCCGATCCGCTCCCCGGCGAAGTCGGTCTGCGTGGCCGTGAAGCGCTCGGCCGTGATCAGCGCGTTCTTCGCCGCCGAGATCCGGCCGCGCACGGCGTTGGGCGGCAGAACCTGCTCGGAGATCGAGAGCTCCCCCATCGCCTCCTTGATCAGCGCAAGCTGGTCCGAAGAGTCCGCGATCGAGAAGCGCGGCGGCAGGTTCGCCTCCCGGGCGCGCCGGCGCAGCAGGCGCAGCGACCACGAGTGGAACGTGCCGATGAAGGACCCGAGGGCCGCTCCCCCGATCAGCTTCTGCGCGCGCTCGCGCATCTCGGCCGCGGCCTTGTTCGTGAACGTCACCGACACGATGTGCCACGGGTCCACGCCGCCGCGGACGAGATGGGCCAGGCGGTGCGTAATCACGCGCGTCTTGCCCGAGCCCGCGCCCGCGAGGACGAGCAGCGGCCCCTTCGTGTGGAGGACCGCTTCGCGTTGCTCGGGGTTCAGGCCGGAGAGGAGATCGGTCTCGGTCACCGCGGGATCATAAGCCAGAGGGGAAAGAGGGGAACTACTCGACGGTCACCGACTTCGCGAGGTTGCGCGGCTGGTCCACGTCGCAGCCCAGGCGCACCGCGACGTGGTAGGCGAAGAGCTGCAGCGGCACGACCGACAGGATCGGCTGGAGCTCGGCAATCGTCTCGGGCACCAGGATCACGTGATCGGCGATCGCGGCGACCTCCTCGTCCGGCCGCGTGCCGACGACGATGGCGATCCCGTCCCGGGACTTGACTTCGCGCAGGTTGGAAAGCGTCTTCTCCCGCCACGCATCGTGGGGCGCGAGGACGATGACGGGCATGTTCTCGTCGATCAGGGCGATCGGCCCGTGCTTCATCTCGCCCGCGGGGTAACCCTCGGCGTGGATGTAGGAGATCTCCTTCAGCTTCAGGGCCCCCTCGAGCGCCACCGGGTAGTGAAGACCGCGGCCGAGATAGAGGAAGTCCTTCGCGTGCTGGTAGCGGCGTGCCAGCTCCTCGAGCTCCGGCTCGATCGCCAGCGCCCCGCCGACCGCCTTGGGCAGGTGCGCCAGGGCGAGGCGCTCCTCCGGCGACAGCACCGGCGCCAGGCCGCGCGAGGCGCGCAGCTTCGCCGCGACCAGGAACAGGACCGCGAGCTGAGTCGTGAAGGCCTTGGTCGAGGCGACGCCGATCTCGGGCCCGGCGTGCGTCGCGAACACCGCCTCGGCCATGCGGGCGATCTGGCTGCCCGGGGCGTTGACGATCGCGGCGATCGGCGAGCCCGAGCGCCGGGCCTCCGAGAGCGCGGCCACGGTGTCCGCCGTCTCGCCCGACTGGGAAATGCCGATCGTCAGCGTGCGCTCGTTGACGACGGGCCGCCGGTAGCGGAACTCGCTGCCATAGTCGACCTCGACCGGGATGCGCGCCATCCCCTCGATGAGGAACTTGCCCACCGTGGCGGCGTGCCACGACGTCCCGCATGCGAGCAGCAGGACCCGGTCGAACTGCCTGACGCGATCGGGCGACACCAGCGGCGAATCGAGGTAGAGCTCGCCGGTCTCGAGCGACACCTTGCCCCCGAGCGTCTCGGCGATCGCCGTCGGCTGCTCGTGGATCTCCTTGGCCATGAAGTGGCGGTAGCCGCCTTTCTCCGCGGCCACCGCATCCCAGAGGATCCGGTGGACCGGACGGTCGAGCAGCGCGCCCTTGGCGTTGACGACGCGCACACCCGACGCGTCCACGCGGGCGACGTCGCCGTCCTCGAGGAAAATGACGTCGCGCGTCCAGGGCACGAGGGCGACGGGATCGGAGGCGACGAAGTTCTCGCCCTGCCCGAGGCCGAGCACGATGGGCGGACCCGATCGCGCGGCCACGAGCACGCCCGGCTCCCGGCTCGAGGACACGAGAACCGCGTAGGCCCCGGTGAGCTTGCCCACCGCCGCGCACACCGCGGCGAGAAGATCTCCCGAGAACGCCGCCTCGACCTCGTGGGCGAACACCTCGGTGTCGGTCTCGCTCGTGAAGCGGTGCCCGGCCGCCGCGAGCGCGATCTTGCGCGCGGCGAAATTTTCGAAGATGCCGTTGTGGACGACGACGATGTTTCCGCTGCAGTCGGTCTGCGGGTGCGCGTTCAGCTCGGTCGGCCGGCCATGCGTCGCCCAGCGCGTATGGCCGATCCCGGTGCGGCCGGGCGAGGGGCTGCCGGCGAGCTTTTGGACGAGGTTACCGAGCTTTCCGGGCGATCGGTGGATGGTAAAATCGCCATTGGAGAGCGTGGCGATCCCGGCCGAGTCGTAGCCGCGGTACTCGAGCCGCTTCAGCCCCTCGAGCAGGAGGGGGCTGGCTTCACGGGGTCCGACGTATCCGACGATGCCGCACATGAATGAGATGTCGGCCGTCCGCGTCGCGCTGTCGGCCTTCGGTTGCCCTCCAATGTCCGTGGAGCCCGCATTTTACCCCGATTTTCGTGCCTTGCGGCGGGCGGCCCAGCCGGTCTTGTTGACCTGCGGCGTGCGGGAAAGGGCCAGGGCGCCGTCCGGAACGTCCTGCGTGACGGTCGTCCCGGCGCCCACGTAGGCGCCCGCGCCGACGGTCACGGGCGCCACGAGCTGCGTGTCCGTGCCGATGAAGGCGCCCTCCCCGATCGTCGTGCGGTGTTTCTTCTGCCCGTCGTAGTTGCAGGTGATGACGCCGGCGCCGATGTTGGATCCGGCGCCGACGTCCGCGTCGCCGAGGTACGCGAGGTGTTGCGCCTTGGCGCCCTTGCGCACGATCGTGTTCTTGGTCTCCACGAAGTTTCCGATCCGGACGTCCTCCTCGAGCTCGGAGCCGGGCCGCAGGCGGGAGAAGGGGCCGACCCGGGCGCGGGCTCCGATCTTCGCCCCCTCGGCCTCGCAGTGCGGCCCGACGACCGCGCCGGGGGCGAGGGAGGTGTCCACGAGCCGCGTGAAGGACAGGACCTCGCATCCCTCGGAGAGCGCCGTCCGGCCCTCGAGGGACACGAACGGGTGGAGGACGACGTCGGGAGCGAGGACGACCCGCGGGCCGATGCGAACGGTCGAGGGATCGAGCACGGTCGCGCCCGCGTCGAGGGCCCGCTCGACGCCGCGGCGGTGCTCCATCTCCTCGGCCGCGGCGAGGTCGCGGCGCGTGTTCACGCCCCAGGCTTCCCGCCAGTCCTCCGCCTCGACCGCCGCGACCCTCCGCTTGCCCGCGGCCAGGATCGCCACCGCGTCCGTCAGGTAGAACTCCCCGGAGAGCGGATTGCGGCGGATCTTCGCCAGGGCCCTGGCCAGGGCCTCCGCGGAGAAGCAGTAGACGCCGGCGTTGACCTCGCCAATCCGCTTCTGGCGCGCCGAGGCATTGCGCGCCTCGACGATGCCGGTGGGACGGCCGCGGCCGTCGCGCACCACGCGGCCGAAATCTCCCGGCTCCGGCGGGGTGAATGTGAGGAAGACGAGATCGAGGTTCTCGTCGCGCTGGAGCGCGACGAGGCGCGCGAGCGTCTCGCGGCGCAGGAGCGGCGTGTCTCCCGCCAGGACGACGACGGGGCCGCCGCCGTCGCCGAGCTCCTCGCGCGCGCGCGCGACCGCGTCGCCGGTGCCGAGCGGCGGATCCTGCACGGCGAAGCGGACGTCATGTCCGGCGAGCGCCGCGGCAATGCGCTCGCGGTCGGCCCCGACGACGACGACGACACGCGACGGCGACACCCCTTCGGCGGCATCCAGGACGGCTTCGACCAGGGTGCGGCCCGCCACGCGGTGGAGCACCTTCGGCAGCGCGGAGCGCATCCGCGACCCGACCCCCGCGGCCAGAACCACGACGCGCGGCGCCGTCTCCGCGGCCGGCACTCGTTTCGAGGCGCCCTTCGAGGGCTTCTTCATCGGGCCAGTATAGAAGCAGGCGACGCCGCCCGCGCCGTCCGGCCTACGAGGCGAGCAGCTTCTGGAACTCCGGCATCTCCCGCACCGGATCGAAATCCCTGTCGTGGCGGGCGAGCACGCGGTGCCGCTGGTCTTCCTCGATTGCCTTCTGGAGGTGTGCGAGGGCGGTCCCGAGATCGCCCTGCTGCGCGTGGCAGCACGCCAGCAGGAAGTCCACCCGGCCCGTGCCGTTCTTCCTGGCGGCGCGCTGGAGGTGCTCGATCGCCTCGGCGACATTGCCGCGGTTCTTCTCGAGGACCGCCGCGTAATAGAAGTCCTCGGGCTCGGTCAGGGCCGGACGGGGGTCGCGCCGCTGGCGCGCGCACACGGTCACGTAGACCCGGGCGCGGTCCACGAGCTCGCGCTCCTCGGGGTACTTCTGGATCAGGTCGAGGAAGTGGCGCTCGGCCTCTTCGAGCTTCTTCTTCTGGAGGGCCGCGACGCCGCGGTCGTAATCCTTCCGGGCGTTCTCCGTGTGCTTGGAGAGCTCCCGGAGCGTCGTCGCCCTCTTCGGCGCGGGCGCGTCGGCCGGGCCGCCGATCAAGCCGAGCTTCTCCATCTTTCTCTCGAGCTCGTCGATCCGGACGGAGAGGGCGTCGGCGAGGGCCTGGACGCTCATCTTCCCCACGTTGTCCTTGAGGAACCGCAACTCTGCTTCGGACCAGCGTTTGACCATGTCGATCAGCCCTCCCGGGTGCTTGTGAAAAACGGCGTATTGTAGGGAGCGGCCGTCCTGCTGTCAAATGACCGCGGGTCCGGACAACACGTTCGGGAGGGACACGATGAGAAAGCGCGCCCTGGTGGTTGCCCTGATCTGCGTCGCCGGCCTGGCCGCCGCCGCGCCCGCGGCGCCCGACCGCGCCCTGAACGCAGCCGGCACGATCACGAAGCTGCAATCTTCCGAGCGGACGCTCATCGTCACGCTCGCCGACGGCTCCGAGGCCCGTTTCCTCTGGAACGCGGACACGAAGATCAACGGCGTGCTCTCTCCGGGGGCGAAGGTGACGATCCGATACGGGGTGGAGGCAGACGGCAGGAACCTCGCCCAGCAGATCAGCGTGTCGAAGGGTTAGACTCCGGGGTTCGATTTGCTAGAATCGCGCCGCAGCGCGCGAAAGCCGCGGCGAGGAGGACGAAGCCCATGGGGATGTACATCATCGCGGAACCGTGCATCGGCACCAAGGACACTGCCTGCGTCGACGTGTGTCCGGTCGACTGCATCCACCCCCGCAAGGACGAGGGCGGGTTCGCGACGGCCGAGATGCTCTACATCGACCCGGACGTCTGCATCCAGTGCGGCAACTGCGAGCCGGCCTGTCCGGTGACGGCGATCTTCACGGAAGAGACCATCCCCGACAAGTGGAAACACTTCCTCCAGGTCAACGCGGACTGGTACAAGAAATAATTGCAGGGGCGGAGCTCGTCTCCGCCCGTGCCGCCGGCGCCACCACCGGCGCTATTTCTTCAGAACCTTCGCAAAGAACGCGGCCGTCCTCGCGTCGGCATCCTTCGCGTCCGCGGTGTTGTAGGCCTTCGGGTCCTTCGACGACGCAAATCCGTGCCCGGCGTCGGGGTAGATCTTGAAGTCCACGCTCTTGCCGTCCTTCTTCGCGGCGGCCTCGAACTCGCGCACGCTCTCGGGCGTGATGCCCTGGTCGAGCCCGCCGAAGTTGCCGAGCAGCGGGACCCTCAGGGAGGCGATGGTCGCGGGCTCCGTGACGAGGTGCCCGTAGTAGATGACCGCGCCCGCGAGCGTGGGCTCGGCCAGCGCGAGCTCCAGAGAGAAGCCCCCGCCCATGCACCAGCCGACCGACCCGATCTTCGCCGTGTCGACGTCGGAACGCGTGTGCAGGTACGCGACCGCGGCCTTCAGGTCCCGCACCGCGCGGTCGTCCGGCAGACCGCGCATCAACTGGTGCGCCGCGTCCGGATCCGTCGCCACCTTTCCGCGGTAGAGGTCGATCGCGAGGGCGACGTAGCCCTGCTTCGCGAAGGCGTCCGCCTTGCCCTTGGCGAAGTCGGAGAGCCCCAGCCAGTCGTGGATGACGACGACGGCCGGCTTCTTTCCCGCGCCGTCGGGAACGGCGAGGTAGGCCGACACGGTTTCCGAACCGCTCGGATACGAGACGGTGGTCCCGGCGAACGCGCGCGCGGCGATGAGCACGAGACCGAGCAGAACGAGGGCAGTGTTCCTTCGATGCATGGTTCCTCCTGTCGCTGCTGCTAATCTTATTTCGGTGCAGCTCACCCTCTCGCTGGAAGTCCCCGCCGAGCCCGACGCCGAGCTCCGCCTGCAGCTTCTCTACGACGGCCTGGCCGCCCGGTTCGGGTTCGCGCCGGCCCGCGTCCGGGTCTCCCGGCGCAAGCTGACGGGCGGGCTGATCACCTACGGCGCGCCGCACCGGATCACGATTTCGGGCCACCTGTCGGCCTCCCGGCAGGAGGACACCCTGCGCCACGAGGCCGCGCACGCGTGGGCGTGGCAGATCCAGGGCGCCCGGGCGGCCCACGGCCCCCTCTTCCGCCGCCTCGCCCGCGCCCTCGGGGCCCGCGACGGCCACGCGCCCGAGACGGCCGCCCTCAAGCGCTTCCGCGAATCGCGCGCGCGCGTCGCGTATCGCTGCGAAGGCTGCGACCGGATTTTCCGGCGCTTCCGCCCTTTTCGCTCGGCGCGCGAATGCCTCGCCTGCCACCGCGCCGGCCGGCCGGCGCGGTTGCGGCGGATCGAGACTCCGGCGGCCCGTTGACCTCCGAACGGCGGGGGATCCTGCTCGTGGCGGCGGCCGCGCTGCTCTGGTCGACGGGCGGCATCGGCATCAAGCTGCTCTCGGAGCCGCCGTTGAAGATCGCCTTCTACCGCTCCACCACCGCGGCCGTGGCCCTCTTCCTGATCTTCCGGCCGCGGGTGTGGCGCTGGACGGCGCCCTTCCTCGTCGGGATCGCGAGCTATGCGGCGTGCCTGACGACCTTCGTCCTGGCGACCAAGTGGACCTCGGCGGCCAACGCGATCTTCCTCCAGTATTCGGGGGTCGTCTGGGTCCTCATCGCCTCGCCCTTCGTCCTCAAGGAGCCCTTCCACCGGCGCGACGCCGTCGCCGTGTCGGTGGCCTTCAGCGGAATGCTCCTCTTCTTCGTCGGCAGGTTCGAGTCGCGCGGTTACGCCGGCGAGATCGCGGCGCTCGTCTCGAGCGGCTTCTTCGCCATCCTGGTGCTCGCGCTGCGTCGCGAGCGGGGCGGCGGCTCCGAATCCGTCGTAACGTACGGCAACGTCCTCGCGGCCCTCGCCCTGCTCCCGTTCGTGCACGACGATCTCGCCGTCACGCCGCGCTCGGCCCTCATTCTCACGTTTCTCGGCGTGCTGCAGATCGGCGGCGCGTACGCCCTCTTCGTCGCCGGCCTGAGGCACGTGACGGCCACGGAGGCGTCCCTCGTCGGGATGCTGGAGCCGATCTCCAACCCCATCTGGGTATTTCTCTTCCTCGGGGAGCGGCCGGGCGCGTTCTCGATCCTCGGCGGGGCGATCGTGCTCGGGGCGGTCGCGTGGCGGACGCTTTCCGGCGGGACGGCCGTCGCAACTCCCCCGCCCGACTAGGCCAGCCCCGCCCCTGCGACACCAGGGGAAGGAACACTCCGATCGGGACCTTACGGCCGCTCGATCCGCACGAGCGAGAGGAGCGTCGGGGACCCCTTCTTCGGGCCGACGAACTGGTCGATCGAATAGCTGCCGAACGACGGGCAGCGCTCGAGCACCTCCCACGCGTAGGGCAGGTCGGCGAGGCCGGGCTCCAGGCTCGACTTCAGGACCACGAACGCCTCGCGATGCTTCATCCGCTCCGGGATGTCCCGCGCGGGATCGAGCACGGGGATCCAGTCGAACCCCGAGTAATACTCGAGGCTGGTCACTTCCTCGCCGTACACGAAGCCGTCGCACCCTCCCGAGCACGCCGCGCGGACGCGCTCTCCCCAGGCCGGCAGCGGGTCGAACCTTCCGAAACGCTCGTCCGCGAATCGCATGGCCAGGCACAGCAGGCCGCAGGCAAAGACGGCCGCAAACAACGGCGGCGACCGTCGAGGGGCCGCGACGCACGCGAGCAGGGCCGCCGCCAGTGCAGCGAGCGCGGCCCCGACGAAGAGAGTGACTCCCGCCCCCGCCACCCCGGTCAGCAGCGAGTACGTCCGTCCCCAGAACACGAGGACCGTCAGGGCCACCAGCGCCGCCAGCGCGAACGGGACGGCCTCCCACCGGGAACGCCGGGATTCGCTCGCGCCGATCCATTCCCCGACGAGCGCGGCCGCCGCCGGAAGCAGGGTCACGGCGTAGACCTCGCGCTTCATCACGAGCGGCGACCAGAACGCGAGGCCGAACAGCAAGCCGCCGAGCGGCAGGCTCGACGGCTTGCGCCGCGACAGGGCGCCGGGGACGAGGAAGGACCAGGGAAACAGCCCCCAGGCCAGCACGCCGAGGTAATAGAGCACGCCGCGGTGGGGACGCATGTAGAGGCGGCTCGCCCCGCGCAGGAACTGGTTGCGCCAGTAGAAGACTTCCCAGAACTCCCGCCCGAGGCGCCGGTCCATGGCCCAGTGGTACGGAGCGAGGATGCCCACGAGCACGACGAGCGCCCACACGCCGCGCCGCCACGCGCGCACCGGCATCGTGCGGTCGATGAGCAGCGTCAGCCCGACGGCCCCGACCGGAAGCACGATGCCGATCAGGCCCTTGCACCCGAAGCTCAGGGCGAGGACGGTTCCGGACACCGCGCCCCAGGCCGCGTCGCTCCCGTCCACGCGGCGGCAGGCCTGGTCGAGCAGGATCGACGCGCCGACGATCCCGAGCGTCAGGAACGCGTCGGCGGCGTACGTCATGCCCGTGAAGACGAAGAGAAACGAGAACGCGAGGATCAGGCCGGCGAGCAGGCCGGCGCGCGTGCCGGAGCGGCGCCGGACCCAGAGGCCGAGCACGAGCGCCGTGGCGAGGCCCGCGATCGCCGTGGGCAGCCTTTCCGCGAAGACCGAGACGCCGAGTACGCGGTACGTCGCCGCGACGATCCAGAAGGGCAGGATCGGCTTGTCCAGAAAGTGCTCGCCGCGGTACAGGGGAACGAGGTAGTCGCCGCTGGCGATCATGAGGGCCGGCGGCGACGCGTACATCGCCTCGTTGCCCCGCTGCAGCGGCGTGCCGTCGAGACGTCCGAGGTACAGGTACAGGGCGAGGGCGATGGCCGCGAGGGCGAGCGCCCACGCCAGCGGCCCCAGCCGGTCCGGCGGTGCGCCGGTCTCGCCCGGGATCGAACCGCCCGACGTGCTCATTCGGGAAGGTCGAACTCGCGGCGCAGGCGCTCCCCATCGGCGCCGAGGGCCGGCGGGAACGCGACGCGCGGCTCGGCTCCCTCGACGCGGATCGGAGGCGCGACGAACGCGACGCCACCCGACTCGATCACGCTCTTCAGGGCGCGCGCCGTCTCGGACCGCAGCGCCTCGAGCGGACCGCGCACGGGCCCCGCCGGGATGCCCGCCGCCCGGCAGCGCGCCACCCAGGACTCGCGCGTGTCGCCGGCAAAGATGGCCGCGAGCTCGCGCTCGAGCGGGGCGCGGTTCTTGACCCTGGCGTCGTTGCTGGCGTACGCGCCGCCACCGCCCCACCCGGGACGCCCGACCAGCGCGGCCAGACGCTCGAACTGGCGATCGGTGCCGACGCCCAGCACGAAGTCTCCGTCGGAGGCCGAGAACGTCCGGTAGGGAACGATCTGCGGATGCGCGTTGCCGTGCCGCTCGGCCTCTTGCCCGGTCAACAACGCCGACTGCGCGACGTTGATGAGGGAGGCGAGCGTGGCGGAAAAAAGGTTCGTCTCGACGTGGGTGCCCGCGCCCGTCCGCCCCCGGGCCACGAGGGCCGCCAGGACGCCGATCGCCGCGTAGCAGCCCGCGAGCAGGTCGGAGACCGCGACGCCCGACTTGGTCGGCTCGCCGTCGGCCGTCCCCGTGATCGCCATCAGGCCCGCGCCCGCCTGCGCGAGCAGGTCGAAGCCGGGCGCCGACGCGTCGGGCCCCGAGCGGCCGAAACCCGTGATCGAGGCGGTGACCAGGCGCGGGTTCGCCGTGCGCAGCGCCGCGAGCGAGAGTCCGAACTTCTCGAGACCGCCGGGCGGAAAGTTCTCGATGAGCACGTCGGCCCGCGCCGCGAGCCGCCGCACCGATTCCGCGCCGGCGGCCGTCGAGAGGTCGAGGGCGATGGATTCCTTGTTGCGGTTGACCGAGAGGTAGTACGCCGACATCCCGGAGGCCGCATGGTACGGCGGCCCCCAGCCGCGCGTCACGTCGCCGTCCTCGGGATGCTCGACCTTGACGACGCGGGCACCGAGATCTCCGAGCATCATCGTGCAGAACGGTCCCGCGAGAACGCGCGAGAGGTCGAGGACGAGCACGCCCTCGAGCGGCAGAGTCAAGGGGCTACCGCTTGTCGGCCGGCACGGGACGCCAGCCGAGCGGACCCGGCAGGAAGTGAAAGAGGCCGTAGAAGGGCGAGATCTCGACGTTCTCGATCGTCTTCGAGACCGCCCAGTACTGGTCCGCGCTGAACAGAAAGTCCGCCGGCGGATCGGCGGCGAAAATGCGCGCGACCTGCCGGCGCAACTCCAGGCGCCTGGCCGGGTCGAGCTCGTTGCGGGCGGCTTCCATGACCCGGTCCGCCTCGGCGTTCTTGTAGAAGCCCGCGTTCTGGCCGTTGGGGGGCCACTGGCTCGAGTGGAAATACTGGTAGGGATCGAGGTTCGGCGGGAAGAAGGTGAGCCCTTCGAACTGCACGTCGAACTCGCCCTTGTTGGCGCGCTCCGCGAACGCGCCCCACTCGAGAGAGGTCAGCACCAGCTCGACGCCGACCTTTTCGTAGGCGCTGCGGAGAATCTCGCCGATGGTCGGATAAACGGGCTGGCCCTCGGGATAGATCATCTCGATCGAGGCCTTCTTTCCGTTCTTGCGCCGGATCCCTCCGGGCCCCGCTTTCCAGCCGGCCTGCTCGAGCAGGCGAATGCTCTCGGCCGGATCGAACTTCGGCGGGGTGAGGCCGGGATCGTTCTCGGCCTGACCGGCGGGATAGGGCCCGGTGGCCAGGGCCGCGCCCTCGGGCGGGTAGAGGCGCTTGGCCATGTCCTCCCGCGCCCAGGCATGCGCCAGGGCGATGCGAACGCGCGGATCGCCGAGGACCGGGCCGCGCGGGTTCCAGACGAGAATGGCCTCCACGAACTGTGGAACCTTGAGGATGTTGAATCGCGCGACGAACTCGCGCGTCGCCTCGGCCGCTTTCCGCTGATCGCGAGTCAGCTTGAACTCGTCGAGCTCGCCGCGCAGGCCCGCCTGGTACTTCGTGGCCGAGACGGGGATCACGCGGAACACGATCTCGTCGTAGTGCGCGTCGGCGTGGGCCTGGCCCTCCCGCCGGACGAGCTTCAATTTCGCGTTCGTCTCCCACGACTCGAGCCGGTAGGGGCCGCTGCCGACGGGCTTGCGGACCATCTCCGACGGATCCTTGGCCTTCGCGAAGGCGGCGGCGGAGAGGATCGGCAGATTGAAGGCGTACATGCGCTCGGCGTACGGCTTCGTGAAGCGCACGCGCACGCTGGTCGGGTCGGGCGTTTCGACGGACGCCAGGTCCTCGTAGTACGCGCGCCAGGTCGGGGCGGCGATCTTGGGGTCGTGGACACGCTCGATCGTGAAGCGGACGTCGTCGGAGGTCACGGGCGCCCCCGACTCCCACGTGTACTTCGTGTCGAGCCGAAACTCGTACGTGAGGCCGTCGTGCGACACCGTCCACGACGTCGCCAGAGCAGGCACCGGGTTGCGGTTCGCGTCGATCCCGACGAGGGGGCGGAGAATCAACTCGTCGACGAGCAGGCCCCATTCCTCGGTCGACGTCGTCGGGTCGAGGCTGGCGGGATCGCCGGAGAGGTAGCGCACGAGCGTGGTTCGCTTCGACGCCGCCGGCGCGGAGCGCCCGCACGACAGCGCCGCGACGACACAGAGGACGGTGAGAATCCGCGAAAGGCGCTTCATCGGGGATCGAGGACAGAATAGCATCCCTTGCCGTGGCGACCGTCGTGCTCGACATCGAAACCGCGGGTCACCCCTGGGACTCGCTCGACGACGCGCAGAAGACCTACCTCGCAAAGAACACGCGCTCGGACGAGGAGCGCGAGCGACTGCCGGAGACCCTCTCGCTCTGGCCGCTCACGGGAAAGATCATCGTCGTCGCGATGCTCAATCCCGACTCGGGAAAGGGACGGATCTGGTACGAAAAGGCAGGCGGGCGCAGCGAGGAGACGTCGGAGGACGGCCGATTCAAGTTCGTGGGCGACGCGGAGCCCGCGTTGCTCGCCGAATTCTGGAAAGCCATGAAACGGTTCCAGCGATTCGTCACGTTCAACGGGCGGGGATTCGATGGGCCGTTCCTTATGCTGCGCAGCGCCATCCTCGGCATCGCGCCCACCCGGAACCTCGTGGGCTACCGGTATGCGCTGCGGCCGCACACCGACCTGCTCGAAGCGGTCACGTTCTTCGGAGCTTCCCGAAAATGGAATCTCGACTTCGCGTGCAAGGCCTTCGGCGTCGAGAGCCCCAAGGAGCACGGCATGGACGGGTTTTCCGTGGGCCCGTACTACCGCGCCGGGCGAATTCGCGAGATCGCCGCCTACTGCCGCCGCGATGTCGAGGCCACCGCCGGACTGTACCGAAAGCTCGAGAAGACGCTGCTCCCGGCCCTCGAAAACCGCTGAACCGGCTCCCCCGAAAGCGCTATGCTAGGATGCTGGAATCCCCGAATTGATGGTTTCAAAGACCCCGAGGGAGCGCCCCCATGAGCCGTAAACCGGCAGAAGAAAGAGCTTCCGAGCGCGTCCGCATCGGCGCGCCGGCCACGCTCAAGTGGGGCGAGCAGGAGTTGACCGGATTCGTGGAGGTGGTCAACCTGGCCGGCATGTACGTGGCCACGCCCCGCGTGCAGCAGCCGCAGATCGGGGATTACGTCGAGCTGGTCTTTTCCCTGCCGGGCGACAACCGGAGCTTCCGCGTCCGCGGCAACGTGGTGTTCCTGGACGGCACGGCGCAGAGCCCGAGCGCGAGCCCGGCGGCGCCGAAACGGCCGGGGTTCGGCGCGCGCTTCGAGCGACCGCCCGTCACGCTGCTCGACGCGATCCGCAACATGAACCGGGAGCACTGAAAAAGGACTTTTCGGGCTCCGTCAGTCGGCCTTGGCCTGGACCTGCGTCAGCGTATCGAACCAGAACTGGACGTCCGCGGTGACCTGCGTCAGCACCCCCGTACCGGTCGATTGCAGGTTCACCGGGGTCACGCCCGTCAGCTCCCAGCGCACGAGGATCGTCCCGTCCGCCGTTCGCACCTGGAGCGAGACGTTCTTGGTCGTGGGAGTCCCGGTGCTCGTCGCGCTGTTGATCCAGTCCTGCAGCCGGTTCAACCCCTTCTGGGTCACGGTGATCGTGAAGAGGCGCTGGTCCGGCGAGTAAGCGGTGTCCAGTCGCCGCGAGTCGCTGCGGGTGACGGTGTTGTGGTTGAAGTTGATCTGGTAGCCGACGACGCCGGCCGTCAGAACGCCGTCCACGTAGAACTGGAAGCTCTGTTCCGACTGGGCCAGCAGGCCGGCGGCCGGCAGGAGCAGGGCGGCAAACAGAAGAGAACGGAGTCGAAGCATTCATTCCTCCCGATCGATGAACGGTGCGGAGCCTAGCATCTCCGGGCCGCGGGACCCCCTTGATATCACCCCGTGCAGGTCGTGCAACTGGACTAACGCGGGTCGCCGCGAGCCCATTTCCTATACGGATGCCAACCACGGTGTGCCGCCCATTTTCGAGAGGAGGGGGCATGCGGCAATTTTCGTCGCCGGCCCGTCCACGAAATATGAAGCGTCCTTGACACCCCGGGGGCGGCTGTCGGCTAATAGCCCCATGACGCCAGACGACATCGCCCCCGAGTTCCGCTCGCAGCCCAAGGAGTACGCGAAGCCCTCCCCCATCGAGGGCGTGCGCGTGCTGCGCCTGAAGCGCTTCACCGACGACCGCGGCTTCTTCATGGAGATCTTCCGCGCGAAGGCGAACCATCCGGAGAGCCGCGAGCTCGCGAGCTTCTTCGAGGGAGTGCCGGTCGCGCAGATGAACTTCTCGGTCGTGGACGCCGAAGGGCACATCAAGGGGCTGCACTACCACTTGAAGCAGGACGACATCTGGTTCGTGCCGCCGGGCTCGAAGGCGAAGTTCGTCTTCTACGACGTCCGCAGGGCGTCCCACACGTTCGGCAAGACACAGGTCGTCGTCGCCGGCGGCGGCCAGGACATCCTGGTGCGCATCCCCGCGGGCGTCGCACACGGCTACCGGCCGCTGACGAACCCGTGCGCGCTCATGTACTTCGTGACCGAGACGTTCGACCCCGCGGCGCCGGACGAGCTGCGCATCGCCTGGAACCACCCGGACGTGAAGCACCTCTGGGACGTGCCGAACGGGTAGTCCGGCTTGCCGCCGCGACCGTCGGCCGCAGGTTAGACGGACCCGGCGATCTTCTTCATCGCCTCTTCCTCGAGGCAGTACCGCACCCACTCCTGCACCGGCCCGGCGCCGAGGCGGTGGTAGAAGCGCATCGCGTTCACGTTCCAGTCGAGCACGAACCAGTCGACGCGCACGGCGTTGCGGGCGACGCCCTCTTTCGCGATCGCGGCGACGAGCGCTTCGCCGACGCCCCGGGAGCGCGCGGCGGCGCCGACGACGAGGTCCTCGAGAAAGAGGAACGGCCGGGCGCGGAAGGAGGAGCCGAGGCCCTCCCAGAAGAGCGCAATCCCCTCGATGCGGCCGTCGAGCTCGGCGACGAAGACCTCGATCTCGGCCGCGCGGCCCCGCTGGTCCGCGGGCGTGTCGAAGATCTGCTCCGCGAGAAGCGCCGACTCCGCGTCGCTCGGTGGGGTCATCTTCTCGAAGCGCGCCAGCTCCCGGTGCAGCTCGACGATGCGCGGCCAATCCTCGCGGAGCGCCCGACGCACCACGACCGGCGCCGGCGTCACTTTGCCGCCGCGACCCTGGAGAAATCCACGTAGGTCAGGAGCTTCAGGGCGGCGTCCCGGTCGACGTTGGCACCCTGTGCGAGCACGAGGCGCGAGGGCAGCACGATGACGGTCACGAGGGTCGTCGGATTGATGCCCGTCCGGTCCGTCACGGCGAAGGCCTTGTGGCCCGAGAGCACGGCGTCCCGCACTGCGACGCCCGGGTGCGTGCCCGCCTCGGCCATGGCCTTCTTGATGTCGGCCTCGAGATTCTTGTCCTTGCCGTAGTCCTGGACGACCAGCTGGAACTGGCGCGTCACCGTCGGGCTCTCGATCCGCTGGAAGAAGCGGGCCACCTGGGTGAACACGCCCATTTCGTTCTCGTCGGTGTCGGGCAGCGGGTCGGTCGGCGCGGTCGTGTACCCCGGCAGCTCCTTCGGCAGGCCGTCGGCGAGCGAGAGGGGCCAGGACGCCTTCTTGTCGGGGACCTTGTCCTGCGCCGCCGCGGAGACGGCGACGAGCAGCAGCGACACGGCGAGCGCTTTTCTCACGACCGGAAAAGGATAACGCATTGGTACAATTTCAAAAGAATCGATTCCCTCCCGTGAAAGAAACGGACAGCGATCGTATCCGCGTCTACCTGAACGACCCGGAGGGCCGCGGCGATCGCCTCGTCGACGTCGCGCCGCCGGAGAAGACCGAGGCCGGGCCCTGGGGATTCCGCGTGGAAGGCAAGTCGCCGGGGCCGCGCGCTTACATGCCCGACACGCCCGAGTTCCTCCACTGGCAGATCGCCTCCGCGCTCGACCGCGGCAAGCGGCTGTGGACGCGCCGGCTGCCGGGACCGGGCGCCTGGATTCCGGGTGCGGTGCTGCCGGCCGTGGCCGTGGCCGGGCAGGACCTGAACGCGTACTACGACCGCAAGGCGTTGCGCTTCTTCCGCGACGTGGACGTGAAGACGCACGCGATCGTCCACTCCGGCGACAGCCCGGACGTCGTGACGCACGAGCAGGGCCACGCGGTCCTCGACGCGGCCCGGCCGGACCTCTGGGACGCGCCCCACTTCGAGGTCGCCGCCTTCCACGAGGCGTTCGGCGATCTCGCGGCGATCTCGGTGGCGCTCTCCGAGCCCGCGCTCGCCGAGCGCGCCCTGTCCGAAACGAAGGGCGACGCATCGCGATCCAACCTCGTGTCGCGCCTCGCGGAGGAGCTCGGCGAGGCCGTCCGCGACAACTACGGCCCCGACGCGGCGCCGCCCGGGGCCCTGCGCGACGCGGTCAACGCGTTCGTCTACACGGACCCGAAGGGTCTTCCCGACGACGCGCCCGCACAAGCGCTCTCGGCCGAGCCCCATTCGTTCTGCCGCGTGATCACGGGCGCTTGCTGGGACGTGCTGGTCGCGATCTTCCGAGCAACCGCGGGCACCGATCGTCCGATGGCCCTCGCGCAGGCATGCGAAAAGATGTTGACCCTCGCCGTCGCTGCGGCCGAGACCGCGCCCTCGGGCGCGGACTTCTTCGGACGCTTCGCGCGGCGCGTCGTGCGCGAGGCCCGCGGAGACGGCGCAGAGAGTCTCGCCGCAGCGCTCGCCCGACCGCTCTTCGCGCGCGGGCTCCTCGCCAGCCCCGAAGTGCCGCCGGGGCTTTCGCCGGACGAGGACCCGGCGGTCACGGCACCGCCCGGCGAGCCCTTGCCCTCGCCCGCGCTCGTGCGCGCCATCGAGGCGCGGCTCGGCCCCGCGACGGACGGCGTGCTCCTGCTCACCGGAATGGCGGGCGCCGCGCCGGGCCGGGCGGGCGTCCTGCGCGGCCGGCGCCGGCGCGACCTCTTCCTGCACGGCGCCGAGTACGGTCCGGCGGACGGCGCCGCGGTTGAGATCTCCGACGCCTTCGCGCTCGGCTTCACCGAGGCCGGCGCGCTCTCGGCCTCGCGCATGCACCGCTTCGGCGAAGACGACGCGGACGACGCGCGGGCGTTCGTCCGCTTTCTCGCCCGGCGCGGCCGCATCGCTCCGGCAGCGCGCGCGCCGTCGGCGTCGGCCGAGCTCGCCCGGGCCGGCCACTCCCACGAAGTCTTGATCGAAGCCGACGGTGTGCGCCGGCTGCGCCGCGCGTGGATCGCGGGAAAGGAGACGCCTTGAAAAACGTCCGGTCGTCCCTCCTCCTCGTCGCCTCGCTCGCAGCGGCGCGCTGCGCCTCGACGCCCGCCTCGCCTCCTGCGCCGCCGGAGCCCGTTACACCCGCGGACTTCGTCGCCTCGATCGCCGACGTCGCCACGGGACGGAATGCCGACGTCGCGGAGGCGGGCCTTGTCCTGAAGAAGATCGAGTTCCATCTCGTCGTCGGGACGGAGACGAAGGGCGGCGGAAAGATCGAGGTCCTGCTGCTCGACGCCGAGGCCTCGCGATCGACCGAGACGTCCTTCGTCCAGGTGCTCACGCTCGAGATCCCCGAGACCCGAAGCCGGAAGGCAGCCGCACCCACGCTCGTGCCCGGCGTCCGCGAGTTCATCGACGCCGCGATGCGCACCGCGCGCGACCTCGCCCGGGCCTCCGACGCCGCGGGCCTGCCCCAGAAGATCCATTCGGTCGAGCTGACGGCAAAGATCACGCGCTCGCGCAAGGCAGGCGGCGGGATCGCCGCGACGATCCCGTCGTGGGTGAAGCCCTCGATCGGCGGGGAGCTCTCCTCGTCGCGGGAGAGCGAGAACGTCGTGAAAATGACGTTCGCGTCAAAGGGCTGAGGGCCAAAGAAAAGCGGCCCCTCACGGGACCGCTTCTCCGTTGCCCCTCGAGCGGGGAGTTACTTCTTCACGCCGAGGATGGCGTCCTTCGCCTTCTTGGAAACGCGGAATTTCACTACGCGCTTGGCGGGAATCTTGATCTCTTCGCCCGTGGCCGGGTTGCGTCCCATGCGCGCCTTCCGATTCACGAGGACGAGCTTGCCGACGCCCGGGATCGTGAAGCTGTTCTTCGCTTCCTTGTAGGCCAGAGCCGTCAGGTCATCGAGGAACTGCGTCGCGACCCGCTTCGTGGTGCCCGTGGACTTCGAGAGATGATCGGCGATTGCGGACTTGGAAAGCGCCTTGGTTTCCTTAGCCATATTTCCTACCCCTTTTCTATCTGGAATCGCCCTTTGCGGGCGTATCAAACTAGGCCCGCATTCTAGACCCCTCCGCGCGCCGTCGGGCAACAAAAATTTTCGACTGGCTGCATGTTTTCTCAGCGCCACCGCGGACGCGCGCTCGCCGGCCGCCGGGAGTATGATCCCGGCACCGATGCATGGGCCACCGGGGTCTCGCGCATTGAGGAAGCGGAGGCTCGCGGTCGGCTTCACGCTCGCGGCACTCGTCGTCGCCCTCGGCTGCGGCGAAAATTCGTCTTCCCGCATCGCCGCGCGGGCTCTCGAAAAATACCGCAAGACCTCGGGGGCCAAGCCTTTGCCGGCGAGCGGGATGATACGCCTGCGGCTCGCGGCGCCGCCCGATCGAGCGCCCGCGTCGGGGTTCGACGAGGTCCTCTGGGAGCCGCGGCGCTACCGGGAAACCGTTTCGTCGGCCGGCCTGACGACGATCCGAGGGATCGAATCCGGCAAGGCCTACTTCACGGATCAGGACGCCGTGACACGGGTCGCCTCGGACCAGGTCCTGCGCGAGCTGACGACCCGCTCGTATTTCTGGCGCCGGGCCTGGCTGTTCGCCGACCGCGAGCGCGCCTGGCTCGACCGCGCACGGGAGGACGACGTCACCGACTCGCTCACTTTGAGACCCGACGGCGGCAACCCGCTCACGCTCACCTTCGCGCGCTCGGACGGCCGGCTCCTCTCGGCGCGGTCGCCGCGGTTCGCCCTCGAATTCACCTCGCCGCAGGCCTTCCGGGACGTCTCCGATCCGCAGAACGTCGTCGACGGCGAGATCGCCTGGGTCGGCCTGCCAACGGGCCCGATCGTCCAGGCGTACGCGGGCGGCGGCCAATCGCGGTTCGGGCCTCCGGGCGACGGCACGACGTTCGAGCGCCGGGCGGGCGCGCTCCTCGTGCCGGCCGTCGTGCTCGGGCATCCCATCCGGCTCGCGATCGATGCCGCCGCGGACGGTCCGCTCCTCCTCTCGGCCGAACTGGCCGCGAAGACCGGCCTCGGCTTCGCTCCCGACGTCTTCGGGCGCCGGATTGCGCCCGCGGCCTCGCTCGAGGTCGCCGGCGTGGTCTACCCCTCCCTCTGGGCGCAGCGGTCGGAGGCGCCGCTGCCCGCCGGGGCCGACGCGGTCGCCGGCGGCTGCCTCTTCCGCGAGGCGGTCGTGGAGTTCGACGCCGAGGCGAACCGTCTGCATCTCCACGACCCGCAGGGCTGGTCCGCGCCGGAAGGCTATTTCCGGATCGTGATCGACGACGACGACGACCGTCCCGTCGCGATCCTGAACCGCGGCAAGAGAGAAGTCCGCCTCGCCGCCGGCAGCGACACGGGCGACGCCGCGATCGTCCTCGCGGCGGCGAGCGCCGAGCGCGAGGGCCTCGCCGGCGCCGCCGAGGCGACGGACTTCACCTGGGGTCTCATCCACCTGCCGGCGCTGCCGATGACGATCGCGCGGGAAGGCTTCTACCCCGACTGGGGCGACGACGGCCGGCTCGGCTTCGCGGTGCTCCTGCGGTTCCACGCGTTCGTGAACATGCCGCAGCGCTGGATCTACGTGAAGGCCGTCGCGCCCTAGACCGATCGGGCGCGGGGCTCGCCCCCGCCCGCATGAACCAACACGACGACGGATGCGGGCGGCCGCGGGGGCCGCCCCGACGACGCCGGTCGTGCGCGCTAGCTCGTGCCGCTGCGGCGCAGCACGGAGAGGAGCGGGATCTCCGTATCGCAGCGTCCGCACACGAGCTCGGCCTGGCCGTCGAGCCACTCCTCCTCGAGCCGCAGCTCCGAGGCGCAGGAGGGGCATGCGAGCACGACGGCCGGCGGCGGCGGAATCTCGGTCTTGTCGGGCGCGCCGCGGCGGGCCATGCCTCCGCGCCTCACGGGATCAAAAGGGACAACGTTGTCGTCACGCTTCACCGTCGTTCCTCCTGTCCAAAATGCCGCTGCGCCGGCGCAACGGCGGTGCCTCCGGGAGGACTGGCGAGGGACAGGCGCGCCGGTCCCCGTTTTTTGCCCTTGCGAATCGCGGCCAGGGCCAGGCCGATCACGAAGAGCACCGCGCCGGTCGTCAGCAAGCTCGCAAACGCGGCGCGCACGGGGCGCGGCGCTTGCGCCAGGTCGCGCCCGCCGGCGCCGACGACCATGCCGCCCAGGAAGATGCAGAGCAACGCCACGAGCAGCAGGCTCCGCGGCCGGTCGTCCGACCGGCGCGAGGGCTGCGAGGAGACGAGCCTCAGGCCCTGCATGCAGGAACCGAAATCGCGGCAGACCGGGCCGGCCGCCGCGTCACTGCGTTCGGAGCGAGGTCGAATGCCAATCGGCCCTCCGAAGCGTCCGGGATGGCGGGGAGGGGTCCCCGTCCCGGTTTTCAACGCTGTCATTCTAACCGGCGCGCGGCGAAGCGGCAACGGAATTATGCTTGCCCACGCATTCTAAGGAGCGAACATGCCGTCTCGACTCCGCTTCGTGCCCGCCCTCTTCCTCGTCGCCGCGACTCCGGCGGCGCCGCCCTCCGCGCAGGCACCCGCAACGCCGCCGCGCGGATTTTTCCCCGCGAGCGTCGCGGCGGAGGAAAAGGTCGAAAGGGAGTTCCGCGCCCTGCCGGATCCGGCCGTGGCGCGCGAGACCATGCGGCGCCTCTCCTCGTTCCCGCACAACCTGGGCTCTCCCGAGGGCGCGAAAAACGCCGAGTGGATCCTGGCGCGGTTCCAGGAGTGGGGATTCGACGCGCACATCGAAACGTTCGACGTGCTCTTCCCGACCCCGAAGGAGCGCGTCGTCGAGCTCGTCGAGCCCGTGAAGTTCCGCGCCTCGCTCGCCGAGACGCCGCTCAAGGAAGACCCCACCTCCGGCCAGACGGCACAGCAGCTTCCGACCTACAACGCGTACTCGACGGACGGAGAGGCGACGGCTCCTCTCGTGTACGTCAACCATGGCGTTCCGGACGACTACGAGGTGCTGGAGCGACTCGGCATCGACGTCCGCGGCAAGATCGTCATCGCCCGCTACGGCGGCGGCTGGCGCGGCGTCAAGCCGAAGGTCGCGGCCGAGCACGGCGCGGTCGCGTGCATCATTTATTCGGACCCCCGCGACGACGGGTACTTCGAGGGCGAGGTCTACCCGAAGGGCGCCTGGCGCCCGGAACAGGGCGTGCAGCGCGGCAGCGTCGCCGACATGCCGACCTACTCGGGCGATCCGCTGACGCCGGGCATCGGCGCCGTCGCCGGCGCCAAACGCCTCGACCGCAAGGACGCGCAGACCATCACGAAGATCCCGGTTCTCCCGATCTCTTACGGCGACGCGAAACCGCTGCTCGCCGCGCTCGAGGGCCCGGTCGCGCCCGAGGGCTGGCGCGGCGCGCTGCCCATCACGTACCGGATCGGGCCCGGGCCGGCCAAAGTCCACATGAAGCTCGTCTTCGACTGGAAGCTCGTGCCCGCGCGCGACGTCGTCGCGAAGATCGAGGGCTCGGTCTGGCCGGACGAGTGGGTGATCCGGGGCAACCACCACGACGCCTGGGTCAACGGCGCGGAGGATCCCGTAAGCGGCCTCTCGGCGCTGCTCGAGGAAGCCCGCGCGATGGGCGCGCTCGTCGAGCGCGGCTGGCGCCCCAGGCGCACCATCGTCTTCTGCGCCTGGGACGGCGAGGAGGAAGGGCTGCTCGGCTCGACCGAGTGGGCCGAGACGCACGCCGCCGAGCTCCAGTCCAAGGCCGTCGCGTACATCAACACCGACGGCAACGGCCGCGGGTTCCTGAACGTGGGTGGATCGCACGCCCTCGACGGCGTCGTCAACGGCGCCGCCGCCGAAGTCGAGGACCCCGAGAAGAAGATGACCGTCCTCGCCCGGGCGCGTCTGAAGGAGATCTCCGACGCGGCCAAGCCGGAAAAGCGCAAGGCCGCCCGCGACCGCGCCGGCCTCGGCATCGAGGCGCTCGGCTCGGGCTCGGACTTCACGCCGTTTCTCCAGCACCTCGGCATCGCCTCGCTCAACATCGGCTTCGGCGGCGAGGACGGGGGCGGCATCTACCACTCCATCTACGACACGTTCAGCTGGTACACGCGCTTCGCGGACACCGATTTCGCCTACGCGCGCGCGCTCGCCCAGACCGGCGGCACGATGACGCTGCGCCTGGCCAACGCCGACGTGCTGGGCATGGACTTCACCGCCACCGCCCGCGCGATCGCCGACTACGTCAAGGAGGTCGAAGAGCTCGCCGATGCGAAGCGTCTCGAGACCGAGGAAAAGAACCGGCAGATCGAGGAGAATCTGCCATGGGCGGTCGCCGATCCGAAGAAGCCCTTCGTCGCCCCGAAGGCCGATGCTCCCGTGCCGCACTTCGACCTCTCGCCGCTGCAGAACGCCTCGGATTCGCTGACGGCCGCCGCGGGCGTCTACGCGCGCGCCTTCGACACGGCGTTCCTGGCGGGCGCGCCTCCCATCCCGGCCGAGCGCCTCAAGGCCTTGAACGCCGCGCTGCGCGGCTTCGAGCAGAGCCTCACCTCCGAGGCCGGCCTGCCCGGACGCCCCTGGTACAAGAACTTCATCTACGCGCCCGGCGCCTACACCGGCTACGGCGTCAAGACCCTGCCCGCAGTGCGCGAAGCGATCGAGCAGAAGAAGTGGGACGACGTCAACAAGAACGCCGCCCAAACCGCCGCCGTCATCGAAAAGGCCGCCGAACAAGTCCGAACCGCCGCCAAGCTCCTCCAGGGAAGCTAACCCTCCCTACGCGGCACCGCGGCGTTCGCTCGCGGCGCGAATAGTCTCCCGACCGAAGGGAGGGAGGAGGTTCGCGCCGCGGTAGCGGCCGCGTAGCGCAGGGTCAGGCGCCCGGTCGAGCCCGCAACCGGGCGAGCCGGACGCCGGTGCGCCGCAGGCGCAGACCCGGAGCGCAGCGGCCGCTACGGAGCGACTCCCCCGCCGCGCATGCGCTCGTAGATGTCGTGGCTGTCCGTCTTTCCGGACGCGATCGCGCACGTGCCGTCGCAGCGGGCCGTGACGCGGCCCTCCGCGTCGAAGATCTCGGCCGCCGCGAAGACGAGATTCAGCCCGGCGCGCACGAGCCGGGCCTCGGCCGCGATGCGGTCGCCGCGGGTCGGACGGAAGAAGCTCATCGACAGATTCACGGTCGCCGAGCGCACGTCGGGCCGCGTGAGCCAGCCGACCGTGCCGATCACGAGATCGAACAATCCCGCGAGCACGACCCCGTTGACCGCGTCCGTCCCGAGGCCGCCGCGGTGGACCGTCGTCACGGGGTCGATCACGGCGCGCACGCGGTCCACGCGGTCGAAGGCGAGCTTCGCGCCGAAGTGCTTCATCGGCGGCGAGGCGTTCCACATCTCGCCGAGCGCGCGCAGGGACTCGAGCGTGGGATAGGCGGGCGAGAAGGGCTTGCCCTCGGCGGTCATGGCGGAAACTCTACTTCAGGGCGCCCGAAGCCGAGTTTGGGGTCAGACCCCGTTCGGGGTCAGACCCCGCGATTACTTTAAGCCCTCGACGACGAAGAGGTCGGACAGCAGGCGCGTGAAGCAGTAGGCGTAGCCCTTTCCGTCCGGCGTCACGAGGACGTTGGAGATGCGCTCGACCCCCGACGGGTCCGCGGGGATCAGGTTCTTGAAGGGCTCGCGCTTGCCCGTCTCGATGTCCACGCGCGTCACCTTCGCCGGCACGTCCCCGCGCTTCCAGACGAAAATCGTGCGCCCGTCGGGCGTGAAACGCAGCGGGAACTCGCCATCCTCGACGCCCTTGATGGCGCGGGGCTCTCCGCCATCGACCGGAAAGAGCATCGCCTTGCGATCCTTCGCGATTGCGGCCACGAACTTTCCGTCCGGCGACACCGCGAACCCGGGAAGGGCGGCCACGATGCCTTCGGGTGAGATCGGCCGCGGCTTCCCGCCGCCCTCGATCGCCTGGACGTAGAGCCGGAGCTGGTGACCCGGCTCACTGCCCGCAAACACGATGTTCTGGCTGTCGGGAAACCACGTCGCGGCCTGCTCGGGGCTGACATCGCCGGCAGCCAGCTGCTTGTGCTCCCCCGTTCCGGTCGGCAGGAGAATGAACGGAGAGTTGGGAACCGGCATCATCGAGAGCGCCCATTTGCCGTCGGGCGAGATGGCCATGGCGTTGCCCTCGCCGAGGCGCACGACGGGTGAACGATCGGACTTGCGCACGAAGACCGTGTAGTTCGCCCCGCCCGCCTCGCCTTCCTCGTCGAAGAGGAGCGTCCTCGAGTCCGGCGTGAGGTCGGCCGCGAAGGAATAGTCCAGAAAAGACATGTCGCGCTCGCGCGTGTCGCCCTCGAGCATGGCGAGCACGCCCACGCGCGGGCTCTCGCGGGTCAGCAGCACGCGCCCGCTGCGGGCGACATCGTGAAGCTTGAGGCCGCCGGGAACGCGGGTCACGACGCGCAGATGCCCCGACTGCGTCACGGCCCACAGGGAGCGGTTCGCGCCGGCCTCCGTGGCCGTGAACCAGACCTCTTCGCCCGTGGCCGACCAGGCCAGGCCGCCCTCGCTCGCCCATTTGCCCGTCAGCGTCGTCTTCTTGCCGGCGAGGTCGATGATCGCGACCGTGCCCGCGTCGTCGAGGGGAAACGGATGGTCGAGAAAAGCGATGTGGTCGCCCTTCGGCGAGAGGCGCGCATAGCTGATGTGGCCGGACGTCTCGTACAGGATCTTGCCCAGCGGGAACTCGATGCGCGACTTCCCGCCGACGTCGCGCACGATCATGAGCGAGGTGCCGTCCGGGGACCAGTCCGCCTCCTGCACGCCGTCCGCGACGTCGCGCGGCGAGCCCCCGGTCAGCGCCGCGCGCGCCAGCGTGCCGGCGCAGACACCCGGATGGTTCGACCGGCAATCGATGGCGATCGCCATCTCGCCCGACGGCGAGATCGAGAGCAGGTTTGCACTCGGCAGCTCGAGCGGCAGCGAGTCGGGGCTCGACGGATGCTTCAGGAAGAGCTTCAGCGGGGTCCCGTCCCAGGCCGCGCTGTAGACGATCGTCTGGCCGTCGGGCGCAAACCGCGCGGCGCGGATGGTGCCGCTTCCGAAGGTGATCTGCTGGTACGACGGGGGCAGCGTCTTGACGAGGCGCTTCTGCAGAAGCATGCCGGCGCCGAGCGCGGCCAGGATCGCCACGCCCGCGAGCAGCGGCCGCAGCACGGAGCGCTTGGGCGCGGCGACCGCCTTCCGCGCGCCGGACACCTCGCCCGAAACGGAAACCGAAGCCTCCGACAGGTGCTCCCGGATTCCGCGCACGTCGCGCGCGAGGTCGCGGGTCGAGGCGTAGCGCTCCTCGGGGTCCTTCTGCAGGCAGCGTTCGACGATCCAGCGGAACGGCGCCGGAACGCCCGCGTTCAACTGGGCCACGGGCTCGGTCTCTTCGCGGATGATCGCCGTGAGCGTCTCGGCCGTCGTCCCGCGCTGGAACGCGCGCTTGCCCGTGGCCATCTCGTAGAACATCGACCCGAGCGCGAACTGGTCCGAGCGGAAGTCGAGCTGCTTGCCGCTGGCCTGCTCGGGCGACATGTAGCCGATCGTGCCGAGCACCGTGCCGACCTGCGTCGCCTGGGCCGTCGGGAGGTTCGAGGTCTCCTCCTGCTGCGGTTTGAGCAGCTTGGCGAGGCCGAAGTCGAGGATCTTGACCGCCCCGTCCTTCGTGATCATCACGTTCTCGGGCTTCAGGTCCCGGTGGACGATGCCCGCCGGCGTGCGCCTTGGCGAGGCCGTCCGCCATCTGGTACGCGAGGTCGAGCAGGCGCTTGGTCGACAGCGCCCCGGAATGGAGCACCTCGCGCAGCGTCTTGCCGTCGATGAGCTCCATCGCGATGTAGATCGTCGTCTCGTCGGAGCCGATGTCGTAGATCGTGACGATGTTGGAGTGGTTCAGGGCGGAGGCCGAGCGCGCCTCCTGCTCGAAGCGCTTGCGCCGGTCGGCGTCCGCCGCGAACTCCGGCGAGAGGACCTTGACCGCGACGTCGCGGCCGAGACGCGAGTCGCGCGCGCGATAGACCTCTCCCATCCCGCCCGCCCCGAGGGGCGCGATGATTTCGAAGGGTCCGAGGCGCGTGCCGGCTGTGAGTGTCATTCGGTGTCGCCGGGATTCTAACCAGATTGCCTTAGAATCGCCCGCATTCTTTGGAAGGAAGGCATCCGAGATGAAGCTCGCACGCTGGTTCGGTGTGCTCTTCGGTCTGGCGGCGCTGGCGTCAGCGGCCGAACCGGTCGTGGTTGCCGTCCGCGCCGGGCGGCTGATCGATCCGAAGGCGGGCGTGGTCGTGCCGGGGGCGGTCGTCCTCATCGAGAACGGCAGGGTCAAGGCCGTCGGGCCCGGCCTCGCGATCCCGGCCGGCGCGAAGGTCATCGACCTGTCGTCGATGACCGTCCTGCCCGGGCTCATGGACTGCCACACGCACCTCGTCGGCGACTACGTGAACGACTCCGACCCGCTGACGGAGCTCAAGGAATCCGCCGCCGACCGCGCCTACGAGTCCGTGCCCAACGCGAAGGCCACCCTCGAGGCGGGCTTCACGACGGTGCGCGACGTCGGCACGTATCGGGCCTTCGTGGACGTCGCGATGCGCGGCGCCATCGCCAAAGGCTACTTCCCGGGACCGCGCATGTTCGTCGCCGGCGCGTACCTGACGATCACCGGCGGCGGCGGCGCGATGTCGGGCGACCTCGCGCCGGACATCGGCCTGCCCTGGGACCTCAAGTTCGGCGTCGCCGACGGCGTCGACCAGGTGCGCCAGCGCGTGCGCGACATCGCGCAGAACGGCGTCGACCTGATCAAGCTGATCGCGACCGGGGCATTTCTCGCGCACGGCTCCGACCCGCACGCCGTCGAGTACTCCTACGACGAGATTCGCGCGGCCGTCGAGGAAGCGGCGCACAAGGGCCTGAAGGTCGCCGCCCATGCCCACTCGACAGAGGGCATCAAGAACGCCGTGCGCGCCGGCGTCGCCTCGATCGAGCACGGCACGTACATCGACGACGAGGGCCTGCGACTCATGAAGGAGCGGGGCACCTATCTCGTGGCCGACATCTACGACGCCGAGTACTTCCGCCAGGGCAAGGCCGCCGGCATCCCGCAGGACTTCGCCGCAAAGCAGCCCGAGGGCGACGAGATCCAGCGCGAGAACTTCAGGAAGGCGGTCCGGATGGGCGTCAAGATCGCGTTCGGCACGGACGCGAGCGTGTACCCGCACGGCCTGAACGCGCGACAGTTCGCGTGGCAGGTGCGCTACGGCCAGTCGCCCATGGAAGCCATCCGATCCGCCACCGTCGACGCCTCGGACCTGATCGGCCGTAACAACGACGCCGGATCGCTCGAGCCGGGCAAGTGGGCGGACCTGATCGCCGTCCAGGGCGACCCGCTTGCCGACGTTCGCGTCCTCGAAAAAGTGGTTTTCGTCATGAAGGAAGGCAGGGTCTACAAGGACGCCCGGTAGGGGGACTACACTGCCCGGATGAGACGTGCGGCGACGTTCGCTCTGCTCGCGCTGGCTGCCCGCGCGGCGGCCGGGCAGGAGCCCGCGGATCGCAGGGGCGCGGTGCAGGAGCAGGCGGTCGTCGAGCGGGTCATCCTCGACGCGCACGTCACCGGCCCCGACGGGAACCCGATCCCGAATCTCGGCACCGCCGATTTCCTCGTCACCGTCGACGGTAAGCCGGTCGTGCTGGAATCCGTCGACTGGATCCCCGCCGGGACTCCGGAGGTCGACGCGGCCGCGGTCGCCGCGCTGGCGTCGCCGGCCGACGGCGGCTCCGCGCAGGAGGACATCGCTCCGGGGCGGCTCATCGTCTTCTTCTTCCAGACCGAGCACGAGGTGTCGCGCCTGACGGGCCTGCTACGCATGGGGCTCCAGGCCCGCCGGTTCCTCGCGACGCTCCAGCCGACCGACCGCATTGCCGTCGTGTCGTTCGACTCGAAGCTGAAGCTGCGCCAGGATTTCACCGACGACCGCGCCAAGATCGACGCGGCGATCAACGCCGCAATCCGCCGCGGCGAGCCTCCCCCGCCCGACCCGGACAGCCACCCCGCCCTCGCGAAGCACCTCGACCAGGCGGCGGCCCGCAGGTGCGCGACGCCCGAGCGCGCCCTCGAGGTGCTCGCCCGCGCGCTCGTCCCGATCGCGGGCGGCAAGACGCTGCTCTACTTCGGCTGGGGCCTCGGCACGGTCGGCGGACTGACGGGCCCCAACGCGAGCGAGCAGCAGGCCTGGACCGACGCGCTCCACCGCATGTCCGAGGCGCGCACCACGATCTTCACGCTCGACGTGACCGACGCCGACTACCACTCGCTCGAGGGCTCGATCCAACAGATCGCCGAGCTCACGGGCGGCACGTACCAGAAGACGCACATCCACCCGGACCTCGCGATGGACCTGGTCGGCCGGGCGATCTCCGGACGCTACGTGCTCGTGCTCGTCAAGCCGCCGGGGCCGCGCGGCGAGCACTCGGTCGAGATCGCGCTCGCGGGGAAGAAGGGCCGCGTCATCTCCCGTCAGTACTTCGTGGACACCGAGCCGGCGTCAACGACGCAGTAGCTGCGCCTTGCCGCCGCTCTCGGTGATGAGCGCGTCGGAGGCCAGGAACGCCTTGGCGTTCGCGTCGCCCCTGAGATAGGCCTCCCAGAAGGCCAGGGTCCCGATCCTCACGTCCTTGAAGACGGCGACCTCCTCGTCGGCCGATAGCGCCTTCTTTCCCGGAACCGCGGGAAGCGCGGCGCCCGGCTCCGCGGCCCGGCCCGTCAGCGACAGATGGCTCGCGCCCTCGATGAACAGGCCGTACTTCGCACCCGCCGGGGAGAGCTGGTACGCATCGAGCCGCCACGACGCGTCCTGGTCCTTCACGCCGGGGTCGCGCGTTCCGGTCACGATCATGAGGGGCCGGACGACCGCTCCCCACGACTTGTCGGTCAGGCCCTGCTGGCCCCGACCGGGAGGCGAGATCAGGAGAAACGCCCTGGGAAGCGGGTCGGAGAAGCTCCTGGCCTTCTCCTTCTTCGACGTTTCGACGGTCGCACCGGCCAACAGCATCGCGGAGAACGCACCGTAGGACTGCCCACCGACGCCGACTCGCCCCTCGTCGAGCTTGCCGACGAGGGCGGGCACGCGCGCTTCGACGGCAGCGGTTGCGGCGGCGACGAACGCCAGGTCGCGCGCGCGGTCCTCCCAGCCCGTCGGATCCGAAACGGCGTCGCCGGCGGATTCGCGTACGGAAACGCTCGCAGGATCCTTGCCCTTGCCGGCGAGCGCGTCCGCATGCGCCGGCGCGAGCACGGCGAATCCGTGAGTCGCCCAGAAGCGCGCGAGCGGCTCGTAGGTCTCGCCCGAGCCCCCGGCCCCGTGCGAAAACACGATCACGGGGAACCGCTCCGCGCCCTCCGGATAGGTGACGTGGACGGGAATGTCGCGGCTTCGCGAGGAGTCGTTGAGGACCACGTCGGCCTCGAGAACGACGAACACCCCGCTGCTGGCGAACGTCGCCGCCGCAGGCGCCGCCGGCGCGGGCGCGGGCGCAGGCGGCGCCGCCTTCGGCTGCGAGGCGCAGGCCGCCGTCAAGGCGGCGGCGACCAGGACGAGCTTCCTCAGCATTCCACGCTCACAACTCACACGTCTCCGATCACAATTCCCGGCTCTCCTCACGGCCGATACACCAGCTGAGCATACCCGCGCGCGGCCCGGATGCGGGGCGAGTCGCTCACGATCCAGCCCCCGCCCACCCGGCAGGTGACCGACCGTCCGAACTCCAGCGGGATCAGTCTGTCGAGCCGCACCTCGGCGCCGGTCACGCGGACGGGCCCCGGACGCGGAAAGCTCGACCCGTCCCACGCGCGCGCCCAGTCGGCATACAGGACGATCGGCACCGTGTTGCCCGAGAGCTCCAGGCGGTAGGCCTCGAACCGATGCCCGACCTGGACGTCGGCCGGCAGCGCCGGATTCTGGATCCGGTTGCGGTCGAGCCCCGGGGGCAGGATCGCGGAGGAGGCGCCCCCGATCGCGAAGTCGTCGAAGCGCGTCGGCCGGCCGCTCGTATCGCCGTAGCGGGCGCCGGCGGAGAGACTGGCGAAAGGCAGGATCCCGATCGCGCGGCCGCCCGTGGCCCACTGGGTCCAGGCGTACCCGTCTGTCACCCCGAGCGAGCCGCCCGCGTCCACGTCGAACCCGAACCCGGCGCCGTCGCGCGTGCGCCTCCAGGCGGCCGATCCGGCCGCCGACCCGAGCGCCCGTCCGAAGATCCTCCCGGTCTCGAGAACCTCGACGTCCGTGGCGCCGCCGCCGGCGCGCGCCTCCACCCGGCCCCAGGAGAACGGCCGTGCCCAATCGGCGCCGACGTAGCCGCCCCGGCGCTGCTCGTCGAACTCCGGCCGCGGGGCGAGCCCCTGGTTGCCCGGTTTCTCGATCGCGGAGAAAAGCTGGAGCGCGACGGCGACCGGCCATCCCCGCCAGGCCGCCGCGACCGTGCCCCCGCGGGGACCGACCGCGTTGCCGAAGGACCCCATCGCGAGCAAGTGCAACCGCCCGAGGACGTCGGCGCCGTCGACGCCGGCCTGCACCGTGTTGCCGGAAGGACCGAACGAGAAGTCGAGCAGCGGACGGGCCGCCTGCGACGGCCACACCGAGTAGGGGCGCGCCTCCGGGGCGGGCGCCGCCCCGAAGGGGACGGCTTCGACAGGCTGCGGGGGCAGCAGCGGGTAGGCGTCTGCCGGGCGGTCGAGCGCGGCCAGGCCGGGGCCGCCGAGCGCGAGGCGACGGACGCCGACGCCGCGCCCCGAGAAATCGAGAAAGAAGAGAGCCTTGCCGTCCGGCGTCGGCGCGGGAGCGAACGCACCGCCCGTCACGCGCGTCAGGAGCTCCTCGCCCGGCGCGCCCGACGCGTCCACGGAAACGACGTTCCAGATTCCGGACCCGTCGCTCGTCACGAAAAGGCGCACGCCGTCGGCGCTCCATGCCGGGGCCCAGGCGGGCGCGCCGGGGACGCTCCGCGCGACGACGTCGCCGCCCTCCGCCGCCAGTGTCACCAGCCGCCACGCGCCGCCGGCATGCAGGAGCGCCGCGATGCGCCGCCCGTCCGGCGAGAGGCGTGGATGGCTCCACACGGGCCAGGCCTCGGCGGACGCAAGCCGCACCGGGATCGGCCTCGCCTCCCCGGTCGCGAGGTCCACGCGCACGAGCTCGGACGCTCCGTTGCGTCTCCGGACGGCGACCGCCCACGCGCCGTCGGGCGAGGGATCCGCATCGCTCACGTCGGCGCATCGCGTCAGGCGCGAAACACTCCCGCCCGCGAGGCTCCAGCGATGGAGGTCCCAGTGGAGCGTGCCGTCCGCGGCGGGCGCGCGGCGCGAAAAGAGCACCGCGTCGCCGCCGGGCATCCAGCGCGGATCGGCCGCCGCGTATCCGTTGGCGCGGGGCAGCGTCCATCCCGGCTTGCGGGGCGCCGGAGTCTCGGGCCGGTCGGCGATCTCGTTCGGGTCGCGCTCGAGCTCGGCGTCCTCGCGGCGGCGACCCGCTTGCGCCTCGCGCTCTGCTGCCGTCGGTTCGATCTGCCACACGGCGAGGCTGCTCCTGCCGCGCGCGGGATCCCGGCGCACGAGGAGCCGGCCGCCGTCCGGCGACACCTGCGCCGCCAGCGTGCCGCCGGACAGGCGTTGCCAGAGCTCACCCTCGACGAGGCCGGTCTCCTTCAGGCGCTTTTCCTCGGCGAGCGCGCGGGCCGTCAGCTCGGCGCGAAACCGGCCGTAGAGCGTCTTCGGCGATTCTCCGAAGACACCCCGAAACGCCTCGGAGAACCCGCCTCCGCGCGAGGAGGCCATGCGCTTCCACAGCTTCGGCAGCACCGACCTGCCGTCCCGGCCGGAGAGCCATTCGAGGTAGGCCGAGCCGACGAGGTACGGGATCGCGCCGCCGAGCCACCCGCCGGTCCCGTCGAGCTCGCCGTACTCGGGCAGCTTGCCCTCGATCGCAAGCTGTCGCAGCACCATCGCGCGGAAGCTCGAGCCGGGCCGGCCCGAGCCGGTCAGCGCCCCTTCGACGATCGTCGCGTAGCCCTCGGTCACCCATTCCGGCGACGCGAGCGCGAGCGGGCCGAACGGCGCCGGCGAGAGCAGCTCGAGCACGGCAGAGGACCGGTTGCGCGGGCGCGCGAGGTGGACGATGTGCGCGATCTCGTGCGTCGCGACGAGCTCCATCCAGTCGCCGTAGTCGCCGATCGAGGACTCCGATTCCGGCGCCGACGTCCACAGCAGGATCTCCGGCCGGTCGAGGAACGGAACGGCGGTGCCGTTGGCGTCGGCGGCGGGATCGGCGACGACGACCTCGATCCGCCGCGCAGGCACGTAGCCCACGAAGCCGGTCACGCGCGCGTGGATCGCCTCGATCTCTCCGGCCGCGTGGAGCGCCCAGGCGGCGAAGGCGGCCGGGTAGTGGACCCGGAAGTGCGGCGTCTCGACCGTCCGCCACTCGGCCGCCGGGCCCTGCGCCCGTGCGGCGCCGCACGCGAGAAAAAGAAGGGATGCGAACCCGGCCCGGCGCATGGCGCGAAGGCTATCAGCGGGGGACCGTAACCTTCCCCCCGCCCGCCCGTCTCCCCCCTCGAGAAGGAGGATCCATGAAGATCTCGGTGACGAGGACCGTCCTGCTTTCGACCCTGCTGCTGGTTCCGTCGGCTTCCCGTGTCCGAGCCGGCGATCCGCCGACTCCACCGGCGCCGCCACAGGCCGCCGCCGCGCCCGAGGCGCCGGTGCCACCCGCGCCTCCGGTCCGGCGCAAGAAGCGCGTCATCGTCGCGGCCCCCGAGAAGGAGATCGTCGTGGACGGTGACCGGGTCTTCGTGTGGCACGACGACGAGGATCCCGAGGCCTTCGCCGACATGGACGGCATGGAGCGCATGGAGCTCGACGGGCCCCAGACCTTCCTTCACCGCCGCGGGAGCATGGGCAGCGGCTTCATCGGCGTGCGTCCCATCGAGATGACACCCGAGCTGCGCCAGCACTTCGGGGCGCCGAAGGATGCGGGCATCCTCGTCGGCTCCGTCGAGCCCGACGGTCCGGCCGCGAAGGCGGGCCTGAAGGTTGGCGACATCGTGACGCGCGTGGACGGCGACCGGATCGATTCTGTGCTCGAGCTCGTCCGGTCGGTCCGCCACAAGAAGGACGGCGAAAAGGTCACCGTCGATCTCCTGCGCGACCGGGCGGCGAAGAGCCTGACGATCGTGGTCGTGGAGCGCAAGGAGAAGGAGATCCGGGTCGGGACGCTCGACGGCGCAATGCCCGGAATGCGCTGGAAGACCCGCGCCCCGCACGAGTTCGTCGCGCCGCCCGCCGACGTGTCCGGGATCGAGGAGCGGCTCGACGAGATGGACAAGCGGCTGAGGGAGCTGGAGGGCCGCAAACCCGGCCAGTAACGCCCGGGAAGGTGATAGAACACCCCAATCTTTTCGAGGGGGTGTCCGTGAGTCATGCCAGCGGTTCCCGCGGCCCCGAGGTCGAGCTCGCCCGGGAGCTCGGCCTCTTCGACACGATCAACATCGTCATCGGCACGATCATCGGATCCGGCATCTTCCTGGTTCCCTCCGAGATCGCGCGGGCGGTGCATACCTCCGGCTGGATGCTGGGCGTGTGGGTCATCGGCGGCGTCCTGACGATGCTCGGAGCGCTCTCGCTCGCCGAGCTCGGAGCCGCGATCCCGGATGCCGGCGGGATCTACAGCTTCATCACGCGGGCCTTCGGCCGCCTGTGGGGATTCCTCTGCGGCTGGATGCTCTTCACGGTGGCGACGTCGGGATCGATCGCGACCCTGGGCGCGGCCTTCCCGATCTACCTCGGCGCTTTCATTCCACTCACACCGGCGACGGCGAAGCTCGCCGGCGTGGTGGCGATCGTCGTGCTGACCTGGATCAACGCCATCGGCGTCAAGAACGGGGCCCGCGTGGGCAACGTCCTGACCGCGCTGAAGGTCGGCGGCCTCGTGATCATGGTGGCCGTCATCTTCATTCTGCCGGGGCCGACCAAGGAAGCCGCCGCGGCCTCGGCTGCCGCCGCCCCGGCGCTGCCCGCGGGGCCAATCCCGATCGCGGCCGTCGGCGTGGCGCTCGTGGCCGTGCTCTGGGCGTACGAGGGCTGGCACGACGTCAGCTTCACCGCCGGAGAGCTGCGCGATCCCCAGAAGAACTTCCCGCGCGCTGCGATCGGCGGCGTCGCGATCGTCATCACGCTCTACCTCCTGGCGAACCTCGCCTACCTGAGCGTGCTCTCACCCGCCGAGATCGCTGCGACCGACAAGGTGGCGCTGCTCGCCATGACGCGGGTCACCGGCGAGTGGGGCGGCAAGCTCATGACCGCCGCGATCCTCTGCTCGATGCTCGGCGCGATGAATGCGCTGATCCTCGCCGGGCCCCGCGCGTACTACCAGATGGCCAAGGACAAGCTCTTCTTCGAGCGGGTCTCGCGCGTCCATCCCCGCTGGCGCACCCCGGTGGAAGCACTCGTGTTCCAGGGTCTCTGGTCCACGTTTCTCGTCCTCTTCATCGGCGGGTTCTCGCAGCTCTTCACGTACGTGATCTTCGGCGGCTGGATCTTCTACGCGTTGGCCGTGTTGTCGGTCATCGTGCTGCGAAAGAAGGAGCCCGGACTCCACCGTCCCTTCCGTGTTCCGGGCTATCCCGTCGTCCCCGTCCTCTTCGCGCTGACGGCGTTCGCCATCGTCGTCAACACCCTCATCGAGACGCCGCGCGAGGCGCTGTACGGCCTCGCCTTCATCGGGCTCGGCGTCCCGATCTACTACGTGCAGCGGGCCTACCGCCGCCGCTCCGGGGGTCAGGTCTGAAATCTCCAGACTTTACGAACGGCGGTAGCTCGAAGGGCCGAGGGTCGAAACTCCGAAGAATTCAGACCTGACCCCCGTTACTTCGCCCCGGCGGCGGTGAAGGACTCGCCGAGGAGGGTCAGGGCTTCTTCCACGTCGTTGCGGGTGACGTTCAGGGCGGGCGCGATGCGGAAGCAGTTGCCGTCGAGGCCGCCTTTCCCGATGAGCAGGCCGCGCTTCTTCGTCTCTTCGAACACGCGCGCCGTCAGCACCTTCGCCGGCGTCCGGTTGCCGGCCGTCTCGTCCTCGACGAGCTCGAGCGCCTGCATGAGACCCATTCCGCGGACCTGGCCGATCGAACGCGGGTGGCGCTTCTGCAGCTCCTCGAGGCCGGCGCGCAGATGCAAGCCCATGCGCGCGGCGTTTCCCGGGAGATCCTCTTCCTCGATGATCGACAGCGTGGCATTGGCGGCCGCGCAGGAGACCGGGTTGCCGCCGAAGGTCGAGATCGTCAGCGCTTTCAGCGACGCCGCGATCTCGGGTGTCGCGATCGTCGCGCCGAGGGGCAGGCCGTTGGCGATGCCCTTGGCCATCGTCATGATGTCCGGCTGCACGCCGTACTGCTCGATGCCCCACATCTTCCCGCCCGTGCGGCCGAAGCCCGTCTGCACTTCGTCGCAGATGAAGACGCCGCCGTACTTCTTGATGATGCCGACGGCGATCTCGAAGTACTCGGGCGGCGGCGTGATGAAGCCGCCCACGCCCTGGATCGGCTCGGCGATGAAGCCGGCGATGCGTCCCGTCGTCGTCGTGCGGATCAGGTCCTCGATGTCGCTCGCGCAGGCGACGCCGCACGAGGGATACGTCAGCTTGAGCGGGCAGCGGTAGCAGTACGGCGACACGGCGTGCTTGACCGCGGCGACCTGCGTCGGCAGCGGCCGCCACGTCGAGTGCGCCGTCAGCGACTGCGCCAGCATCGAGCGGCCCGAGTAGCCGTGCCGCAGGGCGACGATCTCGGTCGCCCCCGTCGAGAGCTGCGCCAGCATGACCGCGGTCTCGTCGGCCTCGGTCCCCGAGGTCGCGAGGAAGCACTGCGACAGGTTGCCGGGCGCGAGGCGCGCCAGCCGCTCCGCGAGCTCGACGACCGGCAGCACCGGGTAGAGTGTCGAGACGTGCGAGAGGCGCGAGATCTGCGCCACGATCGCCGCGTTGACTTTCTCGTTGGCGTGGCCGACGGAGACCGTCAGGATCCCGCCGAAGAAGTCGAGGTACTCGTTGCCGTCCGCGTCCTTGATCCGAAGGCCCTTGCCTTCCGTCAGGACGACCGGTTCCTGGTAGTACTGGATCGTCGCAGGCAGCATGTGCTTCGCGTGCTTCTCGCGCGTCGCGCGGGTGAGCGCGCTCGTGGGGGCCTGGGTCTTCGTCGAGCTCATCGGAACCTCCGCCTCAGAACCACCTGGAAATCACGACCTTCTTGTCCGTGTAGAACTCGTACGCGTCGCGCCCGTGCGCCTTGAGATCCCCGAAGAAGCTGTCCTTCGCGCCGCCGAAGGGAAACTGCGCCATCGGCGCCGCGACGCCGATGTTGACGCCGACCATCGAGGCCGTCGCCAGGCGCGCGTACTCCCGCGCCGCCTTGCCGCTCGACGTGAAGATGGACGTCGCGTTGGCGTTCGGGTGGGCGCGCATGACGGCGATCGCGTCCTCGAGCGTCTTCACGGGCGTGATGGAGGCGACCGGGCCGAAGATCTCCTCGCGCCCGATCGTCATCGCGGGCGTGACGCCGTCGAAGAGCGTCGGGCCGAGGAAGTAACCGTTCGGCCGATCGGCGACCGGGTTCGCCCGGCCGTCGAGCACGAGCTTCGCGCCCTCGGCGACTCCCTTTTCGATGTAGCCGACGACACGCTGCCGGTGTCCGGCGCTGATCACCGGGCCCATTCCGACACCGTCCTGCGAGCCGTCGCCGACCCGGAGCGCGCGCGCCGCCGCCGTCAGCCGCTCGCGCGCCTCGGCGTGCACGGGGCCCACGGGCAGGAGCACGCTGCCCGCGAGGCACCGCTCCCCGGCGCAGCCGAAGAAGGACTCCGTGATGATTTCGATCGTGCGGTCGAGGTCGGCGTCCGGCATGACGACGATGAAGTTCTTGGCGCCGCCCGAGCGCCTGCACGCGCTTGCCCGCGTTCGTGCCGCGCTGATACACCGCCTGCGCCACGGCGGTGGAGCCGACGAACGAGACCGCGCGGATGTCCGGGTGGTCGCAGATCGCCTCGACGACCGCGCGGCCGCCGTTGACGAGGCTGACGACGCCGGGCGGCAGCCCGCACTGCTCGAGCAGCTGGACCATGAGGCGCTGGGTCAGCGGGACCTGCTCGGACGGCTTGACGATGAAGGTGTTCCCGGTCGCCACGGCGAAGGGCAGGAACCACAGCGGCACCATCGCCGGGAAGTTGAACGGCGCGATCGCGGCGCAGACGCCGAGCGGCTGGCGGATGACGTTGCAGTCGATGCCGTTGGCGATGTTCTCGAGGCCGTAGCCCATCATCAGCGACGGCGTGCCGCACGCGACCTCGACGCACTCGATGCCGCGGCGCACGCTGCCCCGCGATTCGTCGAGTGTCTTGCCGTGCTCGCGCGTGACCGTCGCCGCGAGCTCCTCGAAGTGGTCCTCGAGAAGCTGTCGGAAACGGAACATCGCGCGGGCGCGGACGACCACCGGCGTGTCGCGCCAGGCCGGGAACGCCTTCTTCGCCGCCTGCACCGCCGCGTCGAGGTCCTCGCCCGTCGACAGCGGCGTCCTCGCGATGACGTCGCCGCGTGGCGGGGTTGTGGACGTCGAGCGACTCCCGCGGAGCGCGAGGCGACCCAGCGGCCGCCGACGAAATTCGTGAGAGTTTCCAAGGGATCCCCTTCCCGGTCTTCGGTGTCAGGCTCCAGGGTTCCGGAGGGGGATTCTACTCGTCGCAGTCCGGGCAGCCGAGGAACGGGATCCGGTCGGCCGGAGCGGGATGCGCGTCGCCCTCGATGCCGGCCCAGGCGCCCCCGTGGGCGTGCCAGAGATAACACTCGAGCTGGTAAGCCTCGTTTGCGTCCTCCGCCAGGATCCACCCGAAGAGCACGTTGGGCCGGCCGAGGCGCGCGTGCTGGAGCAGGCGCTGGCGCAGGTCCACGTCGTCGCGGCCGACCCTCTCGGAAACCTGGCCGTCCGCGCCGACGCTCTTCAAGAAATAGACTCCGGGGCGCCCCGGCGGCACCGTCCGCGCCACGTTGGACTCGGTCAGCCGGATGGCGGGCTGGATCCGCGACGAGGGCGGAAGGCCGGGAAAGAGAGACAGCTGCGCCGCGTTCGGGGGAGGTGGCTCGTACCGCGGCCGACCGGCAAGCCTCATCGGGACATTAGTTTAGCGCGGAAAGCGCCTCCGCGCTACATCCATCGCCCACCCGGTGAGACACTTCGCGGATCAACGCCGGCGATTCCCCGTCGGCAAAGGAGGGGCGATGAGGATCAGATCCGCCTTCGTGTTCCTGCTCGCGGTGGCTCTTGCATCGACGGCGCTCGCCGGTACCAGGATCTCCGGCACGTCACAGTGCAAGGGGGATCCGCCGACGCCCGTCGCGATCCCGGACCAGCCCAACCACGCCTATGCGATCGTCAAGGCGCAATGCACGTGGCCCGCGCCGATCACGATGGCGGGCGTGCAGACGAAATCCGGCGACCAGATCGTTCAAACCGAGATGACCGGCAATGATGCCGCCGATCACGGCTACTACCTGGGCACCATGGCCAACGGCGACAAGTTCACGGTCAAGTTTTCCGGAAAGGGCCATTCCAGAGACGGCAAGCCCGTCGGCGGTGAAGGCACCTGGTCCTTCGTGGACGGAACGGGAAGGCTCAAGGGACTGAAGGGCGGCGGCACGTACAAGGGCGCCGCGAACCCCGACGGCACGATGACGTCGAAGATCGACGGCGAGTACTCGCTGCCCTAGACCGGTTTCGCGCCCCGGGGTCCTCCGCGTACAATCACCCGCCATGACGTCCACACGCCGCGCAAGGACCCCGTCCCTGGCGGCGCTGGCGCTGCTCGGACTCTGTGCCGCGGCCGGCGCCGCCGGGCCCGACGATTGCCCCGCCATCGACGTGCCCGCGCCGGTCCGGGTGACCGCCCGCGTTCGCGCATTCATCGATCCCGTCACGGGCAAGCTGCGGGAGCCGACGGCCGACGAGCTGCGCGAGCTCGCCGAGGCGCGCCTGAAGTCGCGCGCCGCGGAGGCGCCGCGCGTGTTCGAGGTCGTCACGCATCCGGACGGCATGCAGACGGTCGACCTCGGGGATGCGTTCCTCATGGACGTCCGCGTCGAGAAGCGGCCCGACGGATCCGTGAGGACCACCTGCGTCCCCCACGCGACGCCGGCCGCCGCGGGATCCCGGAAGTAGGCATGCGAGCCACCCGCGCGGCTTCCCTGCTCCTGCTCTGCGCGCTCGCGGCGGCGCCGCTCGCGGCCGCGGCGCGCATCACGATCGTCGACGCCAACGCGGTCGGCGTCGGATTCAACGACGCGACGCCCGCGACGCCGGTCGGCGGCAACACCGGCACGACGGTCGGCCAGCAGCGGTTGAACGCCTTCCAGAAGGCGGCCGAGCTCTGGGGCGCCCTGATCGACAGCGACGTCGAGATCCGCATCAAGGCGACCTTCGAGCCCCTCGACTGCACGGCCACGACCGGAACGCTCGGCGCCGCCGGCCCCTCGACGAGCGTGCAGGGATTCACCAACGCGCCGCTGCCGAGGACCTGGTACGTCGTGGCACTGGCGAACAAGATCGCCGGACGCGACCTCGCCCCGACGGCGCCGGGCCACATCGTCGCGCGGTTCAACTCGAACGTCGGCACGACGGGCTGCCTCGAGGGCAGCCAGTGGTACTACGGGCTCGACAACCAGCACGGCAACCAGCTCGACCTGGTGTCGGTGCTGCTGCACGAGTTCGGGCACGGCCTCGGCTTCCTGACGCTCGTCGACCCCGGCACCGGGGAAGAATTCCTGCACAGTCCCGACGTTTTCGAATCGCACATCCTCGACACGTCCACCGGCGCCCACTGGAACACGATGACCGCGGCCGACCGCAGGGCCTCCGCGATCCGGACCGGTGCGGTCGTCTGGGACAGTCCGACCGTCACCGCCTCGGTTCCGACGACGCTGAGCGGACGGCCGACCCTGACCGTCACGGAGCCCGCGGCGATTGCCGGCGACTTCCTCGTGGGCACGGCCGATTTCGGTGCGGCGCTGTCCGACGCCGGCCTTTCCGGAGATCTCGTCGCCGCGACCGACGCCGCGAACGCGGACGGCCCCACGGCGACCGACGCCTGCTCCGTCCTCGATAATCCCGGCGCCGTTGCGGGCAGGATCGCCCTGGTCGACCGCGGCACCTGCCTCTTCGTCGACAAGGCGCGCAACGTCCAGGCGGCCGGCGCCATCGGGATGGTCGTGGCCAACAATGTCGCCGACCCGAGCGCGCTCGGCATGGCCGGCGACGACACGTCGATCACGATCCCGGTCGCCAGCGTCACGCAGGCCGACGGGGCGACGCTGCGTGCCAATCTCGCCGGCGGCGTCGCCGCACGTCTGCGCGTGGATCCGGCTCACCGCTCCGGCGCGGACGCCCAGAGCCGGATGCTTCTCTTCGCACCGAACCCGGTGCAGCCGGGCTCGTCCACCTCGCACTGGGACTCGAGCGCCTATCCCCACCTGCTCATGCAGCCGAACAACTCCTCGGACCTGCCCCACACCGTCGACCTGACGCTGCCGCTGCTCCAGGACATCGGGTGGGAAGCCGCGCCGGGGGCAGAGCCGCCGTCCGGCTCGCCGCGCGACGCCGTCCACCGGGTCCCGCGCGACGAATCGACGCGTGACGTCGAACGGCCCTGACTAGGGGGCGGGAGCGGGGCGCGCCGACATCTTTTCGATCTCGGCCCACTCCCTGTCGGAGACCGGCATCACCGAGAGGCGCGAGATCCGGACGAGCGGAAAGTCCGCGAATTTCGGAGACGCCTTGATCTCGGCGAGCCTCACGGGGCGCGCGAGCTTCCGGACCGGCACGACGTCCACGGCGAAGAGCTTTCCGGCCGCGTCCTTCGGGTCCGGGTAGGCGTCCCCGGCGGCCTTTGCGATCCCGACGACGGCCTTCTCGTCGCCCGTGTGGTAGTAGAAAATGGCGTCGCCCTTCTTCACAGACCGCAGGTTCTTCTGGGCGAGCGGGTTCTTCACGCCCGTCCAGCTCGTCTTCCGGTCGCGCGCGAGATCCTCAAAGGAGTAGCTCGTCGGCTCCTCCTTGAACAGAAAATTCATGGCCCGACTCCCTCCCGTTCTACTGCTTGCCGCTTGCGGAATTCTTCGGCCGCGCCCGGTATTTCTCGTAGAGCCGCTTCTGCTTGTCGGTCAGATCGAGCGCCCGCCCATCGAGGTACGCGCCCACGACGCGCGACCGCAGGTCCAGGATGTCCCCGTCGGTCAGGATGAAGGTCGCGTCCTTGCCCGCCTCGAGGGACCCGACCCGGTCCGCCACGCCGAGCAGCCTGGCGGGCTCGAGGGTCATCGCCGCGACGGCCTTCTCGCGGGGAAAACCGAACGTGACGGCCGTCGTGACCAGGTGCGGCAGGTTGCGCACGTTCGTGCCGCTGTCGCCCCCCTCGTTGAAGAGCACGCGCACGCCGGCCTTCGCGAGCTTTCCCGCGTTGGCGAACTGCGTGTCGTAGGGCTCGTCCTCGCGGCGCGGCAGATCGAGCGGCGAGTCCACGATGACCGGGACGTCGGCCCTCGCGAGCTCGTCGGCCATGCGCCAGGCGTCGGCGCCTCCCCAGATCACGAGGCGAAGCTTCTCTTCCTTCGCCCACTTCACGGCGTCGCGGATCTGGGCGAGCTCCGAGGCCGCCACCACCACCGGGATCCGGCCCTCGACCGCCGGAACGAGAGCCGCGAGCTTCGCGTCGGCGTCGTGCTTCGGAATCCCCGCGTGGCCCTCGGCGGCCAGGGCCTTCGCGTAGGCGCGCGCGTCGAGAAAGGCGTTCTTCAGCTTCGCGACGGCCTCGTCCCGCTTCTTCTCCTGCGACTTGACGGACTTGCGTGCGGTGGGCGAGCGGTCGATCACGAGGCTCGGCCAGAACACCGTGATGGCCGCCGGCTCGCGCAGCGTCGCGTCCTCGCGGGTCCAGCCCTCCATCTTCATCGCGGCCACGGTGCCCGAAATGATCCCGCCCGTGGGCGTCACGCCGGCGACGAGGATGCCTCCGGAGCGCGCCACCGGCAGCAGTTCGGAATCGAAATTGACCGCGACCGAGCCGCGCGCGTCGGGGTTGATTTCGCCGATCTCTCTCTTGTCCACGGTCGCCTTGACGGCGGAGATCTCCTCGAGGCCGAGGACCGTCATCGGCGGAAAGAGAGAGGGATAGACGTGACGGCCCGCCGCGTCGATCGCGGGGACATCGGCGGGCGCAGCGCCCGTCGAGACCGAGACGATCTTCCCGTCGCGCACCACGAGCGTTCCCTTCGGGATGTCGGGCCCGGAGACCGGATGGATCGTCGCGTTGACGATCGCGTAGGAACGCGGGGCGGCCGGCGCCGGTTTCCCGTCGGCGGCCTGCCCCGACAACGCGCCGGCCGGCAGGGCCGCGACCGCGAGAACCGCGAACAGGCGCCTCATCGCGTCACCCCCGGCTTTCCCCCCGCCGGGTCGTCCGGCGCCTTCCTGCCCTTCTCGTCGGCCTTGCCCTTGTCGCCGTCGAGCGTCGCCTTCGCCTTCGCCACGAGCGCCGTGCGCTCGGCCTCGAGGGCGGGCCGCGCCGCGACGTCCGCGGAACGGTCGAAGTACTTCTTTCCCTCGATCCAGGTCTCGAGCGCCATCGACGACGTCGAGAGCGGGTCGCCGCTCCACACGACGAAATCGCCGTCCTTGCCGACCTCGAGGGATCCGACCCGGTCCGCGATGCCCAGCTGCTTCGCCGGATTGGAGGTGACGAACGCCAGCGCGTCGGCCGGCGGCACGTTGCCGTACTTGACCGCCTTGGAAGCTTCGAAATTCAGGCGCCGCGCGAGCTCGTCCGAATCCGAGTTGTAGGACACGGTCACGCCGCGCTCGCGCATGAGCGGAAACGCGTACGGGATCGCGTCGTAGACCTCGAACTTGTAGCCCCACCAATCCGAAAAACCCGACGCGCCCGCGCCGTGCTTCGCGATCTCGTCGGCGACCTTGTATCCCTCGAGCACGTGCTGGAGCGTCGCGACCGTCACGCCGAACTCCTCGGCCGTGCGCAGCATCTGCAGGATCTCGTCCTTGCGATACGAGTGGCAGTGGACCTTGCGCTTGCCCTCGAGGACCTCCGCGATGGCCTCGAGCTGCAGATCGGGCTCGGGCGGGACCGGGTGCGCGCCCTTGACCGCGGCCGCCTTCCGGTACTCCTGCTGACGGCGGCGATAGTCCTGTGCGGCCTGGAACGCGACCCGGATCGACTCGGCGACGCCCATGCGCGTATTGGGGTAGCGCGGCTGCGGGTTGTGCCAGTTGGACTGCTTCGGGTTTTCGCCGAGGGCGAACTTGATGCCTTCGGGCGCGCCGACGAAGAAGAGGTCGTCCGGTCCCCCTCCCCACCGCCACTTGACGATCTGGTTCTGGCCGCCGATCGCGTTGGCCGACCCGTGCAGCACGTTCGCGGTCGTCGTCCCGCCCGCGAGCTCGCGATACATGGCCACGTCGAACGGGTTCATCACGTCGTGGATTCGCACTTCCGCCGTGACATTGTGCGTGCCCTCGTTGACGTCGCCGTCCACCGCGGTATGGGAGTGCGCGTCGATGATGCCGGGGGTCACGTGCTTGCCGCGGCCGTCCACCTCGACGGCGCCGGCCGGGGCGTTGAGATCTTTTCCGACCGCGGCCACCTTGCCGCCCACGACCAGCAGGTCGGACTCCTCGAGGATCCCGGCGCCGCCCTGCGTCCAGATCGTGGCGCCGCGCACGACGACGGCGGATGGCGCCGCGATCGGACCCGCCTCGCGGGCGGGCAGGGGGCGGACGTCCTTCGCGGGGGCGACAGGAGCCGCGGCACTCTTCTCTGTCCCCTCTCCCGGCGGGAGAGCGTTGGGGTGAGGGGCGTCCTCCTTCTTCTCTTCCTTGAGTTCGATCCGCGCGCCGTCGATCCAGATCTCGGAGACGCGGCTCTTCTCCGCGAAGGGCGCGCCGGTCTCGACGACGAGGTTGGCGATCTTGCCCGGTGCGATCGTGCCCAACCGGTCCTGCAAGCCGAGCTGCCGCGCCGGGGTGGTCGTGACCGCCGCGAGCGCGTCGTCCTCCGAGAGGCCGCGCGCCATCGCCTCGCGCACGCGCTTGTCGAAGTCCTTCGGATCGTCGAGTCCCGCCGTCGTGAACGAGAACATGAGACCGGCGTCTCGAAGCCATTTCGGATTGGACGGCGCGCGGTCGATCGCTCTCAGCCGCGACACCGAAACGTCCAGCCACTCATCTTCCGTCGCGGGCTTGTCCGGTTGCGGAAAGTTGACGCGCAGCACGAGGTCCGGCTGGACCCCCGACACCTCGGAGAGAAGCCGGTACTCGTCCCCGGCCCCGACGTAGCGCGCCTTCAGCTTCATCTCCTTCGCGACTTTTGCCGAGCGCAGGAGCGCCAGGACGTCGGTCGTCTCGAAGACCACGACCTCCTTGCCCTGTGCCGCCGGCACGAGCGCCGCGGTCGCGGCCCGGTAACGCGGGCGCGCCTGGCCCGACGGGCTCGCGGCGTAGGCCGCCTCGGCGTCGCGCCACCAGCTGGCGTCCAGGAAAGCCTGGCGCGCCACCGCGACGGCGCCCATCTTCGACACGGGGTACGTCCCGTCGTCGTCGTCCGAATCGGGCTCGAGCGAGACGTACTGCCCGCTCGTCGTCTCGAGAATCCGCCCGGAGATCGGGCCGTCGGAGAGACTGACGACCGCGCCGCTGCCGCGCAGGACCCCGGAGCTCGGCGCGGCGTTCACGACCGCGAAGCCCATCCGGCGGTACGCGTCGGCGACCTCGTCCTTGACGACGAGCGTGTCGATCACGCGGTCCTCGGCGCGGACGGCCTTGACCGGGTGAGCGGCGGGACCCGTGACGCGTTTGGACGACCCCGAAGAGGACCCGCCGGACTCATCGTCGTCGCGCGGCTTCTTCGGGCCCTTGCCGGCGAGCCGGTCCGCCGGAACGTGCGGGTCGATGAAGGCCGCATGGACGATCTTTCCCTTCGCGTCGATCACGCGCGCGTCGGCCGGAATCGGCGTCGATCCGGCCGGCCCGACCGACTCGATGACGCCACCGCGGACGACCACCACGCCGGGATCGACCACCTTGCCCGGCGAGACGATCACCCGGGCGCCCTCGAGAGCGTACGCGAGGCGATCGGCGCCCGGCGGACCGGCGGCCGAGGCGGGCAGGGCGAGGAGGACCAGGAGGAGGCTGGCAAGAGCGCGGCGCATCAAGTGTTCCATGACGGCGCGGGATTCTATATGCTTCGCCGTCGCGGAACGGCCCGAACGCGCGGGCCGCCGCTTCCACACAGTGGGACAGGAGGACACAATGATTCGCAAGGCATCCATTCTCGGGATTTCGCTGCTCCTCGCGGGCGCCGTCGTCGCGTCGGCGCAGGACAAGAAGCCGATGTCGCCGGCCGGCACGGCCGCGACGATGGTCGGCGGCACCTGGAGCGCGCCGGACAAGGACGGCGAGCGCAAGTACTCCGGCGGCAAGTGGATCGAAGTGACCTACAGCCGCCCGGTGCTGCGCGGCCGCACGGACATCTTCGGCACGGGCGCGGACTACGGCAAGACCGTCAACGCCGGCGCTCCGGTGTGGCGGGCGGGCGCCAACCAGACGACCAAGTTGACGACGGAAGTGCCCCTGGTGATCGGCGGCAAGACCCTCGCCCCCGGCAGCTACGACGTGTTCGTCGCGCTGAAGGAAGGTGCGTGGACACTCATCCTCTCGACCCAGCCGACCCAGGCCAAGTACGACCCGAAGGACAAGACGGCGATCTGGGGCTCCTACGACTACGACCCGAAGTTCGACGTCGTCCGCGTGCCGATGACGATGGCGACGCCCGCCGTGTCCATCGAGCAGTTCACGATCGCCTTCGTCGACATGACGGCGACCGGCGGCAAGCTCGCCCTGGCCTGGGAGAAGACGGCCGGCGTCGTTCCCTTCACGGTCGGCAAGTAACGCTTCCATCTTGAGTCTCCGGGGAGTCCTCCTCACCCCGTCCCTCTCCCGCCGGGAGAGGGAGCTCTCAAGTACCCTCTCCCCCGCCGGGGGGAGAGGGCAAGGGTGGGGGGGGCCGTTCTCACCGGCCGCTACGCCCCGGTTCCTCTGCCCGCGATCGCCGAGTACTTCGACCTGCTCGCCAAGGCCGGCGCCGTCACGCTCGCCCCGTGAGGATCGCGCAGATCGCATCGGTCTGCTTTTCCATCCCGCCGCACTCCCATGGCGGCACCGAGATCGCGATCGACCGGCTGACGTGCGGTCTCGTCGCCCGCGGCCACGACGTCACGCTCTTCGCATCGGGCGACTCGCGGACGACGGCGCGACTCCACGCGGTCGTCCCGCGCGCGACGCAGGACGACCCCGGAGTCACCTCCTACCAGGAACGGGAATACGAGGTGCGCAACGCCGCCGAGGCCTATGCCATGGCCGACGGCTTCGACCTGCTCCACTCTCATTGGCCGACGCCCGCCGCGTACTTCTCCGGCGGCACGAAACGCCCGAGCGTGATGACGTACGCGTACATCGAGAAGCCTCTGCACGACTACTACCGCGCGCACTGCCCGAACCTCCATCCCGTCTGCATTTCCGAGGCGCAGAACCGGATGCTCGGCGGCGGCCTCCCGGTGATCCCGTACGGGATCGAGGTCGGGCGCGTGCCCTTCGGTCCTACGTCCGGCGACTTCCTGATCACGGTCGGCCGCCTCGTCCCGCACAAGGGCGCCGACCGCGCCATCGCCATCGCGAAGCGCGCCGGGCTGCCGCTCGTGATCGTCGGCGACGTCACTCCGTACCTCGCCGAGAGCGCGCCGTTCTACGAGCAGAAGGTCCGACCGCACGTGGACGGCGACGGCGTACGGCTCTTCCGGAGCCTGCCCAACGACGAGGTCCTCGCCCTGATGAGCCGCGCCCGCGCCCTCGTCTTCCCGATCTCGTGGGACGAGCCCTTCGGCCTCGTGGTCGCCGAGGCCATGGCCGCCGGCACACCCATCATCGCCACGCCGCGCGGCTCCCTGCCGGAGCTCGTCGAGCACGGCGTCACGGGATTCCTCGGCGAAACCGACGAGGAGCTGGCGAGCTTCGTCGCAAGGACGGGAGAGCTCGATCGGGCCGCCTGCCGCCGGCGGGCCGCGGAGCGCTACTCGCAGGAGCGGATGGTCTCCGACTACGAGGCGTTCTATAGGAAGATTCTCGCCTGATGCCTTTCGACTTCTCCCCCGCCGCCCTCGACCGCGAGTTCCCCGTCCGGAAGAACTTCATCCACCTGAACCACGCCGCGGTGGCGCCGCTGCCCCGGCGCGTGGCCGACGCGATCACTTCGCACGTCGAGAACGTGCGGGACCGGGGCATCGCGGACTGGAGGTCCTGGTACGGGATGATCGAGACGACGCGTGCGAAGGTCGGGAGATTCATCGGAGCCTCGGCGGCCCAGATCGCGTTTCTGCCCAACACGAGCTGGGGCGTCAACCTCGTGGCGCTCGGCTTTCCCTGGGAAGAGGGCGACAACGTCGTCACCGACGACATGGAGTTCCCGTCGAACGCCTTTCCCTGGCGTTCGCTCGCCGAGCGCGGCGTCGAGTGCCGCGTCGCGAAGAGCCGCGGCGGGCGGATCACGGCCGAGGACATTGCGGCGCTCGTGGACGGCCGCACGCGCGTCGTCGCCGTGTCGTGGGTGGCCTTTCATAACGGCTTCGTCTTCCCGCTGGCCGAGATCGGCCGCTTCTGCCGCGAGCGCGGCATCCTCTTCGTCGTGGACGGGATCCAGGGCCTGGGCGCCCTGCCGATCGACGTCGCGGCCGCCCACGTGGACGTCCTCTGCGCGGACGCGCACAAATGGCTCTACGGCACCGAAGGCGGCGGGGTCTTCTACGTCGCCGAGAGCGCGCGGGATCGGGTACCGGCCCGCGCACGCGGATGGTGGAACCTGAAGACGGAGGGCGAATACCTCGAGTATCGGGCGACACAGTACGAAAGCGCCAGGCGCTACGAGCCCGGGATCCTGCCGACGGCCAATATCGCGGGACTCTCTGCCGCCGTCGACCTGCTCAACGCCATGGGCCGCGAGCCCGTGCAGGCGCGGATCCTCGAGCTCGTCGAGATCCTGCGCCGTGGCCTCGAAGCCCGCGGCTGGACGGTGCGCTCGCCCGCGCCGCTGTCCTCGGGAATCCTCGCCGCCGCCCCGCCTTCCGGCGACGCGCTCGGGTGGGTCAAGGCACTCGAGGCGCGCGGCGTCCTCGTCGCCCCCCGCGAAGGCTGCGTGCGCTTCTCGCCCCACGCCGGCAACGACGCCGGCGAGATCGAGCGGGCGCTCGCCGCGATCGACGCCGCGCCCTAGCGCGCCATCGGCGGCATCGGCGGCGCGGGGCGGGGGCCCGTCGGCCCGGAGGGCGCGGGCGGCGACGGAGGTGCTCCGGTCGGGCCGAGCAGCTCGCGGATGCCGCCGAGCGACGACAAAACACCCGAGGCCTCGTAGGGCAGGAAGACGACCTTGTCCGCTCCGGCGCCATCTGGCCGAGCGCCTCGAGATATTGCTGCGCGATCAGGTACTGCGCGGGATTGCCGGCCGTGCCGATGGCGTCGGCGACGACCTGGATTGCCTGCGCTTCCGCCTGCGCCACGCGCAGGCGCGCCTGCGCCTGCCCCTCCGCGGCGAGGATGGCGGATTCCTTCTCGCCTTCGGCGTTGACGATCTGCGCCTGCTTCTGGCCCTCGGCGCGCAGGATCGCCGACGACTTCTCGCCCTCCGCGGTGGTGACCACGGCGCGGCGCGTGCGCTCGGCGGTCATCTGCTTTTCCATCGTCAGCCTGATTTCCTCCGGCGGGTGATGTTCTTCAGCTCGATGCGCATCACCTTCACGCCCCACTGCTGGGTGGCCGGGTCGAGCGCGGCGCGCAGCTGCGTGTTGATCGTGTCGCGCGAGGACAGGGTGTGGTCGAGGTCGAGCGCGCCGATGACGTTGCGCAGCGCCGACAGCGTCAGCTGCTCGATGCCCCACCCGAGGTTCTGCACCTCGTACGTCGCGCGCACCGGGTCGGCGATGACGAAGTAGATGACCGCATCCACCTCCATCGTGACGTTGTCGCGCGTGATGACCGGCTGCGGCTCGATCTTCGTGATCTGCTCGCGGAGGTCGATCGTCGCGCGGACCGAGTCGAGGAACGGCACGATGATGTTCAGGCCGGCGTCGGCGCGCTTGTGAAAGCGGCCGAGCCGCTCGATCAGCTTCACCGACTTCTGCGGCACGATCTTGATCGACTTCGCGAGGACGATGAGCGCGAAGAGGACGAGGACGAAGAGCACGAACGACGAAGGGGACGCAGCCATGTCAGAGTCCTTTCTCTACGGGGGACACGAGCAGGACGATGCCGTCGGCGCCCTCGATCCGGACGCGGGCGCCGGCCGGAACCCCCACCGACGCGCGCGCGGCCCAGTCGTGGCCCTCGACGTTGACGCGACCGGAGCCGCGGACGGGATCGATGGGGTCGGTGACCTCGGCGAGCTTGCCCGTGATCGCTTCCGTGCGCGACGGCACGCCGGGCCCGGCGCGCAGCCGATGCACGAAGAAGCGGCGCAGGACGAGCAGGAAGACGATTGCCGACACGGCGAAGACGACGACCTGCGCGGTCGTCCCGAAGGCGAGCAGCGCCAGCACGGCGGCGAGCAGCGCCGCGAGCGTCACGAAGACGAATCCGAAGGCCGGCACGACGACCTCGAGGATCCCGGCCCCGAGGGCAACGATGACCCAGACCGCCACCAGCGACATGTGCGGACTCCTGTTTCCCGTCTACACAATCGCAGGCGCGCGCGAAAGTCAATGGAGCCGGTCAGTCGCGCGGCAGGAGGGCCCGCGGCGAAGGCGGCGCGGCGGGGCGAACGACGGCGCCCCGCTCTGCGCCGGCGGGAGCGCTGCGGTAGACGCTGCCGCCCCGCGTGCCCGCGAGCAGCGTGCCGCTCGACAGCGCCGCCAGCGACAGGACGTTCGGGTTGCCCGGCCCGCCGGTCGACGTCCATGTCTGTCCGCCATCGTCGCTCTCGAAGACCCCGGCCGCGGTGCCGGCAAAGAGTCCCGCGCTCGGCGCGCCTTCGACCAGCGCGTTGACCGCGGCGGCGGGCAGACCTCCGGCGATCAGCCGCCACGTCGCGCCGCCGTCGCTGCTCGCGTAGAGACCGGCGTCCGTCCCCGCGAGCACGCGGCCCGATTCCTCCGACGGCCTCAGGATTGCGCGCACGACGGAGCCGAGCGGGCTTCCCGCGCGCGGCCACGTCTGGCCGCTATCCGTGCTCCGGTAGACCCCGTTATCCGTTCCGGCCCAGAGGGTCGTTGTCGCGGCGGGATCGGCCGAGAGGCAGTAGATGGGCTTGCCCGCGAGGTCCGCCGATCCCGCGGACCACGTCGCGGCGCCGTCGGACGTGACGAACAGCCCCTGGTTCGTGCCGGCGAAGATCCCGCCCGGGGCCCCCGGAACGGCGGCGAGCGCGCGCACCACGAGGGGAGGCTGCGTATCCGGCAGCCCGCTCGCGGCGCCGGCCCAGGACGCTCCTCCGTCCGTGGACTTCCAGACGCCGCGCACTCCGCCCGCGTACACCACGCCCGGTTCCCGCGTGTCGAAGAAGAACGCGCTCGGAACGCCCGCGTGGACGGACAGAGCGCTCCACGGATCGGCCGCGGACGCGTCGAACGTGTAGGTCCCCCCCGGCGTTCCCGCCAGGGCCCTGCCCGCCGTGGCCGGATCCACCGCGATCGCGGTCACCGTCGCCGCGTCCACGTCGGAGGCCGTGTAGCCAATGCCGCCGTCCCAGCGCGCGACGCCGCCGGGGTCGAAGGGAGGGCTCCCGAAGCCGATGAACAGAGGGGGCGCAGCTCCCGGGCCCACGGCCAGGCTCAGCGGGAAGGAGCTCGAAAACGGCATCGGTGTCCACACCGAGCTGCCCGGGACGAGCATCTGCAGGCCGACCCCGAGCCGACCGGCCACGAAGACGGTAGCGTCCGCCGAGACGACCAGGGCCGTGACGAGCGCCGTCGGATCGAGGCCGTCGTTCAGCGCGGACCAGCTCGCGCCGCCGTCCGTCGACCCGTACACGCCCCCGACCGGAATGCCCACGCCTCCGATCGAGAAGCCCGCGTAGAGGCGCCGGGGATCGGTCGGGTCGATCGCGAGCGCGGTGACGTGCGACTGCTCGATGCCGGAATTGCGCGCGCTCCAGTGCGCACCGCCGTCGTCGCTGCGGTAGACGCCGCTCTCGAAGGTGCCGAGGTACAGCGTGGAGGGCGTCACGGGATCGATCGCGAGGATTCGCGGGAGACCGGCGGCGACCGATGCGGAGATGTCGGTCCACGTCGCACCGGAGTTCGTCGACTTCACGAGGGAGCCGGAGGTCCCCGCGGCGTAGACCGTCGCGGGGTTGGACGGGTCGATGACGATCGAGTTGATCACCAAACCCGGAAATCCGCCTGCGAGGGCCGTCCACGAGGCCCCGCGGTCGACCGTCTTGAAGCCCCCGGTCGGCGTGCCCACGTACGCGGTCGAGGGGTCCACGGGGGACACCGCGACGCACTGCGCCCGGAGATCGGTGAGTCCGACGCTCGCCGAACCCCAGTCGACCCCGCCGGCCCGGCTCACGAAGACGCCGCCCTCGCTCGTCGTCGCGTAGACGGTCGTCGGGTCGGACGGCGCCACGGCGACGAACGTCACGGTGCCGCCGCCCGGTCCGATGCTCGTCCAGGACCCGATCCCGCCGCGCGCCGCCGCGGACGCCATCACCGCGGCAACGGCCAGGAACACGGATTTCACAGGCCGCATCCTAAAACGCCGCCGTGTCGGCGACGCTTGCGAGCGTGCCCTGGGGGTTCTCGTACGTGCGCTCCTCGCCCGACTGCGTGTCCGTCACCGTGATCGTGTACTGCACGTCGGACAGGGCGCCATAGAAGACCCAGTAGTGCCCGTTGACCGCCGTCCCGTCGAGCACCTTGACGACGAGCTCGACGTTCAGGCCATCGAAAAACCAGAAGTAGCCCGTGTCTCCCGTCAGCGGCACCGCGGCCGCGGAGAACGACGGGCCCAACGGTGTCCGCTGCCAGGCGACACGCACCTGGAAGCGGCCTTGCTCGAGGCAGAGCGCGGCCGGATCCGGAATGCAGACGGCGTGCGGCGCCGCGACGACGAGCGCGGTCGGCGGGCGAGGCGCCGCTGACGCGCCGGCCGAGACGGCCCCCGGAAAGGCGCTCGTGTCGGCGACGCTCGCGAGCGTGCCCTGGGCGTTCTCGTAAACCCGTGCCGCGCCCGTCAGGTTGTCGGTCACCGTCAAAGTGTAGGCGGCGTTCGAGAGCGCGCCGTAGAAGACCCAGAAATCGCCGTTGATCGCCGTGCCGTCGAGGACCTTGACCATCAGCTCGACGTTCTCGGGCCCGAAGAACCAGAAGTATCCGGAGTCCGTCGTCACGGGGACGGCCTCGGCCTGGAGGCTCGGCCCGAGAGGGCTTTGCTTCCAGTCGACCCGCGCAGAGAAACGCCCGTATTGGAGGCACAGCGTCGTCGGGGTCGCGTCGCACGTCGGCGGAAGCAGCGACAGGTCCAGGCGCAGCACACCGTCCCCGGCAACATAGAGATATTGCGGGTCGCCCACGGCGATGGCCGGCTCCAGGTATGTGGGCGTCGGACCCATGACGGCCCAGGTCTGCCCGGCGTCGACGCTCCTGTAAAGATCTCCGTAGCCCTCGAAATAGAAGACCGATGGGAAGTTGGGGTCGATCAGGAGGGGGCCGGGAAGCCGATCGGGCAGACCGGTCACATTCGACCAGGTCGCGCCGCCATCGATCGAATGCCGCAGGGCCCCGGCGGGAACGTTCCACACGATGTACGAAATGTCGTTCCACCGCGCGTAGACCGAGCCCGGCCGTCCAGGGTCGATCACGATCTCCAAGACGGCGCCGGGCAGCTGGTCGGAATCGAGCCAGGTCATTCCGCCATCCGTGCTCCGGAGCAAGGCGCCCTCGAGGGATCCGGCGAAAACCGTCGATGAATTGCGCGGGTCGATCGCGAGAGAAAGAACGGAGCCGGATGGAGCCACGTTGAGCAGCGACCAGCTCAATCCCCCATCCGAACTCTTGTAGATGCGGCCGGAGAGGTCCACGGCCAACGAATTCGTGCCGGCGTACAGAACGTTCGGAGACTGCGGATCGAGGACCAGCGCAGAAACGCCAATACCCGGAAGACCCGCGGGTGCCCACGTCGCCCCGGCGTCCGTCGTCTTGAAGACGCCGTCATTCGTCGCGGCGTACACCGTCGCCGCGTCGGAAGGATCGGCACGGAGCAGGGTCACTTCGTTGCCTCCGGGCCGACCGAGGTTGGCCCAGTGGGCGCCGCGATCGTCGCTTCGAAAGACGCCGGAATATCCTCCCGCGTAGAGCGTCGCGGTATGGGGCACGGCAAGAACACTCAGAATGCCGAGCGGCGTCCCGGACGCCCCGTCGTAGGGCCCGAGCTGCGTCCACGGCAGGTCGCCGCCGGCGGCCGCCGACGCGGCAAGCAGGAAAAGCAGCCCCGCGGCTCGATGCGTCACCCTCATTCCGGAAACGCCAGCGTGTCGGCGATGCTGAACATCCTGCCCTGCGGATTCACGTACGTCTTCGTGGCTCCGGTCTGCGTATCGGTCACCGTGATCTCGAACTGGACGTTCGAAAGCGATCCGTAGAACACCCAGTAGTGCCCGTTGATCGCGGTCCCGTCGAGGACCTTGACGACGAGCTCGACGTTGGAATCCTCGAAAAACCAGAAGTAGCCGGTGTCGCCCGTCAGCGGCACGGCGGCCGCGCTCATGGACGGGCCGAGCGGGCTCTGCTGCCAGTCCACACGAACCTGGAAGCGGCCCTCCTCCAGGCACAGCGCCGCCGGATCCGGTACGCACGTGCTGGACGCCGACGCGGGGGCCGGCGCCGCCCGGGGCGCCGTCGCCGCGGTCGATGGCGTTTGCGCTGCGGGAAAGGCCGTCGTGTCACCGAGGCTGTTCGGAGCGCCCGCGTCGCTGATGTAGCTCTGGATCGCTCCGGTCGAGCCGTCGGTCACGGTGATCACGTATTCGAGATCGGACAAGGCGCCGTAGAAGACCCAGAACGCGCCGTTGACCGCCGTGCCGTCGAGGACCTTGAGAACGAGCTCGACGTTGGCCGCGTCGAAGAACCAGTAGTAGCCGGTGTCGTCCGAGATCGGGACCGCCCGGCCGATTCCCGTCTGGCTCACGATCTGCCCCCGCCAGGTCAGCTCGACCCGAAAGCGTCCCGATCCGAGGCAGAGCGTCTCGCCCCCCGCCGCGCACGGCACGGTCGGAGCCAGGGTGATGCGGCAAAGCCCGCTCACCATGCCGACGTATACGGTGGAGGGCGACGCCGGATCGGGGACGACCGAATAGATCGACTCTTCGTGGAAGCCGAGCGAGCTCCAGTGCGCGCCGGCGTCCGCGCTGCGGAAGACGCCGCCCGAGGTTGCCACGTAGACGACGGAGGGAGTTTGCGGATCGATCGTGATGGCGCCGACATCGAGCCCCGTCAGCCCGTCGTTGATGGGCACCCAGCTCGCGCCCCCATCCGCGCTCCGAAAGACTCCCGTGTCGGTCGCGCCGGCATAGACGATCGTCGGATCGGTCGGATCGACCGCCACGGCGTCGAAGGAGGAGCCGACGAGGCCTCCCGCGAGCGCCAACCAGTTCGCGCCGCCGTCGGTGGAACGATAGATGCCGGGCGCCGAGGGGCCGGACGTGCCCACGGCGGCGTAGACCACGTCGCTCGAGCGCGGATCGACCGCGAGTGCCAGGACGGGCGCAGATCCAAGACTGTCGAGCGACGTCCACGTCGTCCCTCCGTCGGTCGAGCGGAAGGTCAGCCGGAGGCCGGGCACCTCCGAGCTGATGCTCACGCACGCGTAGATCGTCGAGGACGAGGACGGAGAAACCGCCATGGAAACGAAGGTCGAGCCGTAGAGAACCTGCGTCCACGTCAGGCCCGCGTCCGTGCTGCGATAGACCCCGCCCGGCGAGAGGCCGGCGACCAGGGTCGCGGGCGCGACCGGATCGACCCAGACGAACGCGCCCGCGGCGTACGCCGAGGGCGGGAGATTGTCCCGGCTCGAAATCGCCACACGCAGCAACGGTATCCAGGTCGACCCGCCATCCGTGGACCGCTGGATTCCCTGGATGCCCGCAATGGAGATGGCGCCATGCGGACCGAACGCGACGCTCCGGATGCGCATTGCTTTGAGGTCGGCGGTTGGTCCGATGCTCGTCCACCGGTTGGTCTGCGCCGAAGCGGAAGGGGCGAGCGAGGCGAATGTGGCCGCGAAAAGGAACAGGCCGCAAGCCAGCCGTGAACGCCGCATCCCCCCACCTCCCTGGTACCTGTCGCCGAGTCGAGCAATTCCGATGCCGGGCCCGTACCGCACCAATCATTGACCGAAACGGAGCGCGAGCCCGGTCCGGACCCCGGCGGAGGACGAAATCGTCCCATCCCGGCGACACCCGCCGGCGGCCTCCCGGCTAGATGCCGTCGGGGACGGTGTCGATCGACAGACCCGAATCGTCGGCCAGCGCAACGCGATTTCGCCCGGTCTGCTGCGCCCGCTTCAGGGCCGTGCCCGCCGCGCGCAGCAGGACGCTTCCGTCCGACGCGGCTTCGCCCCCTTCGGCCGCGACGCCGAGCGAAAGGGTGATCGAAACCGGCCCGGCGGAGGTGTGGACCGGCTTGCCGGAGAAGGACTCGCGGATCCGCTCGGCCACCGTGAGGCCGCCGAGCCCGTCGGAGCCGGGCAGCACGATCAGAAACTCCTCGCCTCCGTAGCGGCCGACCGCGTCGTACGGGCGCAGCGCCGAGCTCATGCGCCGCGCGGCCTCGCGCAGCACCTCGTCGCCCACGGGCGTGCCGAGCGACTCGTTGACCGCGCGGAACGCGTCGAGGTCGGCCAGCACGATCCCGACCGAGCCGCTCCGGCGGCGCGCGCGTTCGCGCTCCTTGTGGAGCAGGTCGAGGATCGCGGCGCGGTTCCAGGAACCGGTGACGGCGTCGCGCGTCGACTGCACGCGCAGGGCGTCCTGCGAGGCGCGCAGCGCCCGCTCGATCTCGACGATGCGCGCTCCCGTGCGCACACGGGCCTTGACCTCGACCGACTCGAGCGGCGCAAAGAGGAAATCGTCGGCGCCGGCATTGACCCCGTCGAACAGGTCTTCCTCGCCGCGATCGCCCGCGAAGAGCAGCACGTAGACCGACGGCAGCTCCGGGTGGAGGCGGAGCTTGCGGCACACGTCGATGCCGTGCATCGCGTCCATGCGCCAGGCCATCAGCACCAGGATCGGCTGGCGCTCGGCTTCCAGCCGGCTCCACGCCTCGACCCCGTTCTTCGCGGGCGTCACGTCGTAGCCCCAGCGCGTCAGCCAGCCCTCGAGCAGGCGGAGCCGGTCCGGATCGCTGTCGGCGACGAGCGCTCTCATGGCTTCGGCGAAATCCTAACCGAATCCCCGCTCACACGGCGTCGAATCCGACGAGCTCGATCCCGAGCGCGCGCGCGCGCTGACGGATCCCGGGATCGCAGAGGACCTCGATCTCCCACTCCCGCTCGGTCACGTAGGTCGATCCGCCCTTGAGCTGCTCGTCCACCCGTCCCGGATGGCACATCAACTCGGAAACCCCGTCCGGCACGGCCTCGAGGATCCCTTCGAGCACCTCGAAGCTGACTCCCTCGGCGTGGAAACCGTCGAAGAACCGGTCGGGGGTCCGCACGCCTTCTGCCCGCAGGGCCCGGCGCGCCTCGTCGCTCGACGCGCGCACCGGCATCGACAGGCCCCGGGCGACCGCCGCGAAGACGGGCGCGATCGAGGGATGCAGGGCGGCGTGGTGGTGGGAGTCCAGGTGCGTCGGCGGCTTGCGGGCGAGGACCTGGAAAATCTGGATCTGCGCGTCGAGCTCGGCGCGGATCTCCCGGGCCGGGATGTGCGCGGGCAGGTCCTCCCGGCGCCGCCGAAACCGGCCCTCCGGCGCCAGCGTCGGCACGTCCCGCGCCGCGGCCGCGGGCCGGCCGCCCCCCGTCACCACGAAGTGCAGACCGAGGGACATCCGGGTCGCGCGCTCCGCGGCCGCCCGGATCCCGCGCGCGGCCGAGGCCTCGAGCACCATCACGGTCGCGGAAGTGACGATGCCGCGGGCATGCGCCTCGAGCGTGCCCGCGTTGACGCCGGGCGAGCGACCGAAGTCGTCCGCGTTGACGATCAGCTTCTTCACGGTTCGGATCATTCTGCAACAGATTCGTCGGAGATAATCGGGCGCATGGTCACACGGGGAGTGCGGGGCGCCACGACGACCGGCACGAACGACGCGGCCGCGATCCTGGAGCGCACACTCGAGCTGCTCCGGATTCTCATCGAACAGAACGGGATCCTCCCGGAGGACGTCGCCAGCGCGGTCTTCACCGTGACCGAGGACCTGGACGCCGAGTTCCCGGCGCTCGCCGTCCGCTCGCTGCCCGGCTGGGAGGCGGTCCCGCTGCTGTGCGCCCGCGAGATCGCCGTGCCCGGCTCTCCCGGCGGCGCCATCCGCGCCCTGCTCCACTGGAACACGGAAAAGCCCCAGCGCGAGGTCCGGCATGCCTTCCTGCGCGGCGCCCGACGGCTGCGACCTGCCTGGGCCGTGCGGGTCCCGGGCGACGACGACGACCGCCCGCCGGTCCGACTCCCGGCCCGGGACGCGCCGCGGTGAGCGAGGCCGCCGTCGTCGGCCTCGGCCTGATCGGCGGGTCCTTTGCCCTGGCCACCGGTGCGCGCGGCTACGACCGCGACGCCGACGTGCGCGCCCGCGCCCGCGCGCGGGGAATCGACACCGCCGACTCGCTCGAAGCCGCCGTCGCGGGCGCCCGCATCGTTCTGACCGCGGTGCCGACCGCGCTGACGCCGGAGCTGCTGCGCGTTCTCTCGGCCCTCGCGCCCCGCGCGGTACTGACCGACACGGCCTCCCTCAAGAAACCGATCGTCGCGGCCATGGCCGCGCTGCCTTCCGGAACGCGCTGCGTGGCGGGACACCCGATGGCCGGCGCCCGGCGGCGGGGAATCGACGCCGCGGCTCCGGAGATCTTCCGCGGCCGCCCGTGGGCGCTCGTGCGCACGGCGCGGAGCGACGACGGCGCCATGGCCGCGGTCTCGGACCTCGCCGTCGCGATCGGCGCGCGTCCGGTCGTTCTCGACGCCGAACGGCACGACCGCCTGATGACTTGGATCAGCCACCTGCCCCACGCCGTCGCGAGCGCGCTCGCGCAAGCCGCGGGTGGGGCCGCGGGCGAAGACCTCGCCCGCCTGGCCGGGCCAGGATTGCTCGATACGACGCGCCTGGCGGGCCAGCCCGTCGCCCTCGCCCTCGAGCTCGCCCTCGCCGATCCGCAAGCCCTCGCCGCGGCGATCGACGCGGTCTGCGCCGGGCTCGGGAACCTCTCGACCGCGCTGCGCGAGGGCGACGCCGACGCCGTGCGCGCCCTCTTCGAAGGCGCCGAGACGATCCGCCGGACGATCGAGGGCTGAGCTCCCCCGCGCCCGTGCGATACGATTTCTACCCCGCGAAGGGCGGGCCAGGAGGATCCGTGCATCCGAGGAACGATCTCTCCGAAAAGGGCGACGAGCGCCTCTGGCTCGTCGAGGCGCACAACGAGACCAGGCAGTAGCGGTCCGCGCGCGGCCGCGCTCGCGGCGATCGTCCTCGCCGCGGCCTCCCCGGCCCGCGCGCAGGAGCCGCCGAAGGACCAGGGCTTCACCGAGAAGGTCGAGGTGCGCGTGCGCACGGTCCTCGCCTCGATCACCGACGCGAAGGGCCGGCCCCTCGCGAAGGCGCCCGCACCCGCCGACATCCTCATCCGCGAGAACGGCAAGGCGGTCGAGGTGATCGCCGTCGAGCCGTTGCGGCGCGCGGAGCCGAAAGCGCCGCCGCAGCCGCCGGACGCGGCGCCGGCGCCCTCGGCCGGTCCCCCTCCCGTCCCGCTGCCCCAGTACCTCTACCTCGATACCGCGACGCTCCAGGTGCGGTCGGTGAAGGCCGTCGCGGCCGCCATCACGGACAACCTGGAAGGCATCCTCCGCGCGGGACCGCTCGAGATCGTGCTCGCCGATCCGAAGCCCCGGGTCTATCTGGCGAGCACCTCGGACGCCGCCGCCCTGCGCGCCGCGCTCGCGAACCTCGCAAAGCAGGTCCCGGGCCGGGAGAGCATCCAGAACGTGCGGCGCGACTACCTGCAGTCGGTCCAGGACTCGCAGATGAGCAAGCCGCGGATCCCCGCGCAGGTATCGATCCAGGAAGAAGTGCAGCTGCTCCAGAATGCGCTCGGGTCGATCGTGCGATGGGCGGACACGCTGCCCGACGATCGGCCCGGCATCGTTTATCTCTGCACCGACGGCTTCGACTCCGACCCCACCGAGGTCTACCGCCGGGCGCTGACGGCTTCGCAGGACGTCGAGAATTCCAAGAACGCCTCCCAGCTGCTCTCGGAATACGGCAATGCGGTCACGAAGCTCGTCGCACAGGCGGACCGAGCCCTCGCGGCCAAGGGTCTGCGCACGGTTCCGGTGGCCCTCGGCGGCGTCCGCGCCGAGTTCGCCAGCAGCGCGGCGAACACCCACAAGGTGTCTTCGCGCAGCATCGCCTACGCGAACACGGGAGCCGCCGTCACCTATTTCGCGCGGCCGATCGAGCCCCTGCACGTGATCGCCGCGGCGACCGGCGGCGAGGTCGTGTCGACGGAATCCCGGTTCGCGGCCGAGGTCGAGAGCACGGGCGGGCTCTATCTGGTGACGTTCCGCACGACGGCGCCCGCGGATGGGACCGCGCACGAGCTCTCCGTCGTGAGCGTGGACCCTGGAATCAAGGTCGGCGCGCCGCGGTTCATCGCCGCCGGCACGATCGCCTCCACCGCGGCCGCGAAGACCACGACGGCGCTCGCAACGGCCCGGCCGAGCAACGAGGGTCTCGACGTGGGCGTCTCGGTCGAGGCGGTCGGGCGCTCCGGCAGGAAGATGCAGGGAGAGCTCTCGGTCTCCGCCGACCTGGCCGGCATCACGCCCGCCCTCGAGAAGCTGGGCGCCGGCCGCGTGCGCGTGACGATCGCGGTCGAGATCCCCGGATCGGCGCCCTTCGTCTCGCACGACGAGGCCGACCTCGATCACTCGGGCGGGGGAACGCTGTGGCTCTACGAAGCGAAGATCAACTGGCCGCCGGAGGCGACCCGCGTCGCCGTCACGGTCGAGGAGCTCAAGACGGGCGCGCGCGGAACGGGCGTCGCGGAGCTGCCGAAGTCTCCCTAGACTGCGCTTTTCCGCACGCCGTGGCGCGCGACGAGAAACGCCGCGGCGGCCATGCCGGACACCAGCCCGACCACTCCGAAGGCGGCGATGCGCACCCAGTCGGAAACCTGCGCGGGAGCGAGGATCCGCCCGAGCGCCCCCGAGAGGTCCACGCCGAGAGCCGGGTCCGTGCGGGCCGCCTTCAGCGCCGCGAGAAGCGCCGCGACTCCGACCGCGATCGCGAACCCGGCGAGGGCGACGCCCGCGCTCGTCAGGAGCAGTCGCGCCCGCGTCACGGGCCGCGTCACCGCCGGCTCGAGCGCATCGAGCGCCGGCTCCCGGCCGCCGAGGGGCGCGAAGCGCTGGAGCAGGAGGAGACCGGGGATCGAGGCCGCGGTGGCGCAGAGGTAGAAGGGGGTCCAGCCGATCGCGTCGGCCGTGAAACCGGCGATCGGACCGGTCACGATCCGCCCCACCGCGAAAATGCTCGAGAAGAGCGCGTACTGCGTCGCCGAGAACTGTTTCTGCGTCATCCGCAGCAGCATCACGCCGAAGGCGCCCGTCGCCATTCCCTGGCACAGGTTCTCGACGCCGATGGCCGCGAGCATCGCGACGCGGTGGGACGGCGGCTGCAGGATGGCGCCCACGACTCCGCCGGCGCACGGGCTGCCGGGCGTGAGCTGATCGATCACCACGTAGCCGAGGAATCCCACGGACTGGATCGCGCCGAAAAGCCACAGGCTGCGCGTCAGTCCGATGCGGTCGGTCGAGACGCCGCCCAGGAACGCGCCGACGATCAGCGCGATGAGCCCGATCGTGGCCGTCCCGACGCCCACGTCCTCGGGCGAATAGCACTTCTGGATCAGGAAGGGTCGGATCAGGGCCGTCGCCAGATTCTCGCCGAACTTGTAGAGCACCAGGAAGCCGAGGATCGGCAGCGCGCCGGAACGCCGGAAGAGCTCGAGCAGCGGATCGAACACCGCGTCCCGGAGAGAGCGCGGCGCAAGCACGGCCGCTTCGGGCTCCGGCGACCACAGCACGACGGCCGCGAGGGGCACGAACATCAGGGCGAGGACCGTAAAGACCGGAGGCCACCCGAGCCGCTGGCCAGCCGTGATCGTCAGGGCCCCCGCGACGAGGACCGCCGATCTCGCCAGCGCGTTGCGGGCTCCGACCGCCAGCCCCTGCTCCGACCGCTCGAGCACCTCGACCGCGTACGCGTCGATGACGATGTCCTGCGACGCGGAGCCGAATGCGATCAGCAGCGCGAGCACAGCGATGACGCCGACGTCGGTCGCGTGCGCGAACCCGGCGAGGGCGAGGATCGACGCCATCAGGAAGAGCTGGCAGATCAGGATCCAAGACCGGCGCCGCCCGACGCTGCCGAAGCGCGGGCCGTAGCGGTCCATCAGCGGCGCCCAGAGGAACTTGAAGCTCCACGGCGCCTGCGCGAGCGAGAAGAGGCCGACGGTCTTGATGTCGAAGCCGCGGTACGTCAGGAACGCCGGCAGGGCGATCCAGACTAGACCGAGCGGCAGGCCCGACGAGAAGGATTGGAGTGTGACGGCGCCGATGCGCCGGGAGCGGCCAGCGGCCTTCAGGCTCGCCCACATTCCGACGCGCGGACTCGTCGCTGTCACCACGCCGCAGTCTACGATCCTTGACACGCCAAACGCGCCGGTGATCTTGTGTCGCCCATGCTGAACATCCTTGTCACCCCGGCGCTCGCCGGACTGCTCGCCCTGCCCGCCGCGTCCGGCTCGCCGGCGCTGGCTCCGGTCAACACGATCTATCCCGAGCTCGAGACCTTCTACATCGACCTGCACCAGACGCCGGAGCTCTCGACGCACGAGGAGAAGACCTCGGCCAAGCTCGCGGAGCGGCTGCGCAGGCTCGGCTACGCGGTGACCGACCATGTCGGCGGCTTCGGCGTCGTCGCCGTGATGAAGAACGGCAAGGGCCCCACCGTCCTGATCCGCGCCGACATGGACGCGTTGCCGGTCGAGGAGCGGACGGGCCTGCCCTACGCGAGCAAGGTCACGGTCAAGAACGACGCCGGAGTCGTCGTACCCGTCATGCACGCCTGCGGCCATGACGTGCACATGACCTCGCTCGTGGGCGCGGCGGCGCTGCTCGCCAAGGCGAAGAGCCGGTGGAAGGGCACGCTGGTCCTCGTCGGGCAACCCGGTGAAGAGGGCTTTGACGGAGCGAGGGCCATGCTGCAGGACGGGTTCCTGACGCGCTTCCCGAAGCCCGACTTCGCCATCGCGCTCCATGACACCCCCCAGTTGCCGGCCGGGACCGTCGGCTACACGCCGGGCTTCGCGCTCGCGAATTCCGACACGGTCGACATCACGGTCTACGGCCGCGGGGGCCACGGCTCGGCGCCCCAGAACACGGTCGACCCGATCGTCACGGCCGCCCGCATGATCCTGGCCTTCCAGACCATCGTCGCGCGGGAGAACGATCCGCGGGATCCCGCGGTCGTGACCGTCGGCTCCATCCACGGCGGGACGAAGAACAACATCATCCCCGACGAGGTCCGGCTGCAGCTGACCGTGCGCAGCTACAAGGCGGAGGTCCGCAAGAAGCTCCTCGCCGCAATCGAGCGCATCGCGAAGGCGGAAGCCGCCGCGGCGGGCGCGCCGAGGGAGCCGCTCGTGAAGATCGACCTCGGCTACGACGCGACGTACAACGATCCGGCGATGACCAAACGCGTCGCGACCGCTCTCGGTTCGGCCCTCGGCGCGTCGCGCGTCGTGGAAACTCCCCCGGTGATGGGCTCGGAGGACTTCGGCAACTTCGGCAGGGACGCGAAGTGCCCCTCCCTCATCTTCTGGCTCGGCGCCTCGGAGCCCGGGAAATACGCGGCGGCCGGGGGCGACATGACGAAGCTGCCCTCCCTCCACTCCTCCGAGTGGGCGCCGGATCGGGAGCCGACGCTGAAGACCGGCGCCTCGGCGCTGACGGCCGCGGCGCTCGAGCTGCTGGCCAAACCGTAATCTGCCGTAGGATTCCCTCCATGGCCAGTGCGCGATCGCTTCGACGCCCGCGACCCGTGGCGATGACCCGTACCCGCCCCCCGCGGCGCCGCGCGGGACAGGGCTACACCGAGGCGGGCGCGCTCTACGGGATCCCGCACTGGGGCAAGGGCTTTTTCCACGTGGACGACGAGGGAGATCTCGTCGTGCGCCCGACGCGCGAGCCCGGGCGCGGCGTGGCGCTCAAACAGATCGTCGACGAGGTCGCGCTGAGGGGCATCGCGACGCCGATGGTCATCCGTTTCCCGCAGATCCTGTCCGCCGCGGTCGCGAACCTCAACGACGCCTTCGCGCGGGCAATCGACGAGTACGGTTACGGCAACGTCTTCCGCGGCGTTTTCCCCATCAAGGTCAACCAGAAGCGCGTCGTCGTGGACCACATCGTCGAGGCCGGGCGCCGCTACGGGTACGGTCTCGAGGCGGGGTCGAAACCCGAGCTGCTCGCGGCGATCGCCGCGGACCTCGGGCCCGAGTGCCTCATCACCTGCAACGGGTACAAGGACGACACCTTCGTGCGCATGGCGTTGAACGCCGTCCGGATGAAGAAGAAGGTCGTCCTCATCCTCGAAAAGGTCTCGGAGCTCGGGCGCATCCTCGACGTCGCGAAGGCGCGCGGCGTGAAGCCGCTCATCGGCATGCGGGCCAAGCTCTACGCGCGCGGCTCCGGCAAGTGGGCCAAGTCCGGCGGCGAGGCCGCAAAGTTCGGCCTGACCACGCCGGAGATGCTCGAGACCGTCAAGATCCTGAAGGCCCGCAAGATGCTCGACTGCCTGGTCATGCTCCACTTCCACATCGGTTCACAGATCACCGACATCCGGAGGGTCAAGGAGGCGATCCGCGAGGCCGGCCGCGTGTACGCGAAGCTGCGCGGCCTGGGCGTGCCGATCCAGTACCTGAACCTCGGCGGCGGCCTCGGCGTCGACTACGACGGATCGAAGACGGCCTACGACTCGTCCATGAACTACTCGGTCCAGGAGTACGCCAACGACGTCGTCTATACCGTCAAACAGATCTGCGACGAGGAAAACGTGCCGGCCCCGATCCTCGTGACCGAGTCCGGCCGCGCCGTCACCGCCTACCACTCGGTCTTCGTGACCAACGTCCTCGACGTGGCCGACCGCATCGAGGAGGGCAAGCGCGTCAAGGTCTCGCCCGGCGATCCAACGGTCCTGCAGGAGCTCGCCTCCATCTACCAGACCGTCAACGCGAAGACGCTGCGCGAGAGCTACCACGACGCGCTCCAGTACAAGGAGGAGCTCTTCACGCTGTTCAACCTCGGTCACCTTTCCCTCGAGGACCGTTCGAAGGGCGAGGTGCTGTTCTGGAACATCTGCGAAAAGATCCACCGGGGCCTGAAGTCCCTCAAGGAGATCCCCGAGGAGTTCGAGGACATGGAGACGATGCTCGCGGACAAGTACGTCCTGAACTTCTCCGTGTTCCAGTCGCTGCCCGACATCTGGGCGATCGACCAGCTCTTCCCGATCCTCCCAATCCATCGCCTGAACGAGCGCCCGACGGAGTTCGGCACGCTCGCCGACATTACCTGCGACTCCGACGGCAAGATCGAGAAGTTCATCGACCTGCGCGACATCAAGGAAACGCTGGCGCTCCACACCCTGCGCCGCGGGGAGCCCTATTACGTCGGGGTGTGCCTCATGGGCGCCTACCAGGACGTGCTCGGCGACCTGCACAACCTCTTCGGTGAGGTCAACGAGGTGCTCGTCACCGTCGACGAGCAGGGCAAGGCGCACATCGAGGACATCCGGCCCGGCGAGTCCTGCGAGCGCGTGCTCGAGTACATGGACTACGACCGAACCGGCATGCTGGACGCGATTGCCCGGCAGCTGCGCCGGGTGGCCGGGCGCACGCTCAAGAAGGAAGAGTCGCGGGCGATCTACCGCGAGTTCGAGGAAGTCTTCCCGCGGTACACGTACCTGGAGCGCTGAAGCCACGATGCAGCTCGCTCGGGCGGGACTGTTCCTCGCGGGAGCCCTGGCGGTCGCCGCGGCCGGGGCCGCCGAACCGCCGCCGAACCGGGTGACCGAAAAGGTGTGGCGCGTCGGCGTCTTCGAGTCGCCGCCCTACGCCATGCGCGGCGCCGATGGAGAGTGGCGCGGCCTCGCGATCGACCTCTGGAAGGAGATCGCGTCCGAGAAGAACCTGCTCTACCGCCTTGGCGAGGCGCCGCCCGACACCATCCTCGACGACATCGCCCACAACCGCCTCGACATGTCCGTGGCCCCGTTCGCGGCCACGGTCGACCGGCAGCGGCTGCTCGACTTCAGCCATGCCTTTCTCTCGATCGAGACCGGGATTGCCGTGCGGCGCGGCACCGATGACGACCGCTGGATCGCGGTCGCCCGCGCACTCTCGACGCCGTCCGCGCTGCGCCTGTACGCCGGTATCACGGCGCTCACGTTCCTCGCGGGCGCGGCCGTCTGGCTCCTCGAGCGTCGCCGCAATCCGCAGTTCTCCGGCGGTACCCTGTCGGGCATCGGCTCGGGATTCTGGTGGTCCGGCGTGACGACGGTCGCCGTCGGGTACGGCGACAAGGTGCCGATCACGTTCTGGGGACGGATCGTGGCCCTCTTCTGGATGTTCGTCAGCCTCATTCTCGTGACGGGGTTGACGGCCTTCGTCACCGCCAAGCTCGCCCTGGCAGAGATCGGGCAGATCCGCGGCCCCGCGGGTCTTCGCAGCGCCGTCGTCGGCACGATCGAGGGATCGGCGGCCGCGGACTTCCTCCGGCGCGAGCAGATCCGCCGGAGGGTCTTTGGGACGCTGCCGGCGGCTCTCGAAGCCCTCGCAGACAGGCAGGTGGGCGCGGTCGTCTACGATTCGGACGTCCTCAGCTACTACACGGAGCGCGATTCGAAGAAGCGCTTCGAGATCCTGCCCGGCAATTTCGACCACCAGGACCTCGCTTTCCCGATGCAGATCGGCAGCCCCCTGCGCGAGCCCGTCGACGACGCGCTGCGGAGCTTCATGAACCAGCCCGGATGGCGCGACCTGAAGGACCGCTTCCTCGGCGACGAGGCGGAGGCGGGGCGCTGATGGCCGTGCGCAGGAACTTTGCGAGCGGCACGCCGTGGGAGCCAGTCGTCGGATATTCCCGCGCCGTCCGGGTGGGCAACATCGTCCACGGGTCCGGCACGACCTCGACCGGCCCCGACGGCGCGATCGTCGGCGCGGGCGACGCCTCCGCGCAGACGGCGCAGGCGCTCCGCAACATCCGGTCGGCGCTCGAGAAGGCCGGCGCACGCCTCGAGGACGTCGTCCGTACGCGCATGCACGTCACGAACATCGCCGACTGGGAGAAGGTCGGGCGCATCCATGGCGAGTTCTTCGCCAAGATTCGCCCGGCCTCGACGATGGTCGAGGTCGCGCGCCTCATCGACCCCGCGATGCTCGTCGAAATCGAAGCCGAGGCGATCGTCGAGGGCTAGCGGCGGCTCACGGGCACGCCGCAAACGCCCGCGTATCCTGGACGGGCGCGAAGGCCTGGTTGGACGGATTCTCGTAGACGCGGGCGACGCCGGTTTGCGTGTCCGTCACCGTCAGGCTCACCGCGACGTTGGTCAGCCCGGCGGCAAAGACCCAGTGGTGCTGGTTGACCGGGCAGGCGTCCAGGACCTTCGCGACGATCTCGATGTTTGCCGGGTCGAAGAACCAGAGGTAGCCCGAGTCGCCGGTCAGGCGCACGGCGCGGGCCAGGCCGGATCCCCCGGCGCTGCGCCAGGAGGCCTCGACCCGGAAGCGATTGCCGTCCAGGCAGAGTGCCGTCGACCCGGCGTCGCAGGAAAACGGCGCGACCGCCATCCGCCCGATCCTGTTCGCGTCGTGCTCCGTGAACCAGAGGCCGCCGTCGGGGCCCGTCGAGATTCGCCACGGAGAGCTGGACGCCGTCGGAGTCGACGCATCGGCGACGACGCCCTCCGTGGTGATCCTGCCGATCCGTCCCGCGTCGGTCTCGGTGAACCAGAGAGCTCGGTCCGGCCCGGCGGCCAGGCCGAAGATGCTGCCCGTGATGCCCGGCATCGGCAGCTCCGTGGCCGTCCCGTCCAAGGCGAAGCGCGCGAGCCGGTCGCCTCCCGACAGGTGCTCCGCGATCCACACCGCACCGTCCGGGCCAGCGGCGATCGCCAGCGCGTCGGCGGCCGGGCTCGGAAGCGGGAACTCGGTGACGACACCCAAGGTCGAGAATCGGCCGATCCGGCCCGACGCCGGCATCGAGTACCAGAGATTGCCGTCGGGCCCGGCCACGATCTGGTGGGGCGACTGGGACGGGTTGGGGGGCGGAAAGGTCGTGATCTGGCCGTCGGTCGCGATGCGCCGGATCCGGCCGCCTGTCCCGCCGTCGGTCTCGGTGAACCAGAGTGCGCCGTCCGGGCCGGCGGCGATCTCGCTCGGGCCTCCCGACGGATACCCGTTCGGGATGGGGAACTCCGAGATCACGCCGGCCGGGGTGATCCGCCCGATGCGACCGGTCCCGTTCTCGCAGAACCAGAGGTTGCCGTCCGATCCGGCGGCGATGCCTGCAGGGAAGGTGCCCGCGGATAGCGGGTACTCGGTGATCGCACCCGTCGGCCCGATCCGGCCGATCTTGTGGGCGTCGAACTCCGTGAACCAGACGTTGCCGTCCGGCCCCGCCGCGATCCCTACCGCGCCCGCGGCCGGCGTCGGCAGCGGGAATTCGATGATGGGCTGCGCCTGCACGACGCCGGCGAAGGCGAGGGCGAGTGCAGCGGACGGGAGGGCGATCCGGTTCGAACGACGCACGCAACCTCCTCAGGACTTGTTCAGCAGGAACTCCTTCATGAACAGCACCGTCGCGTAGAACTCGAAGTCCCGATTCGATTTTTTCGCGAACCCGTGCCCCTCGTCCTTCGCCATCAGGTACCAGACGGGCGTGCCGACCCTCCGGATGCGTGCGACCATCTGCTCCGATTCTGTCCGCGGCACGCGCGGATCGTTGAAGCCCTGGATGACGAAGAGCGGCTTCCTGATCTTCTCGGCGTTGTTCAGTGGAGCGATCTTCTCCAGGAAGGCCCGCATCTTCGGATCGCGCTCGTCGCCGTATTCGACGCGGCGCAGATCCTTGCGGTACCCGGACGTGTTCTCGAGGAAGGTGACCAGGTTCGACGGGCCGACGATGTCCACGGCGCAGCGGATGCGGTCGCTGTAGAAGGTCGAGATCGCCAGCACCATGTGGCCGCCATAGCTCCCGCCCTGGACCATGACGCGGTCCGCGTCGAGGTCGGGACGCGCGGCGATCCAGTCGAAGAGCGAGGCGATGTCCTTGTAGGAGTTCTCGCGCAGGAATCCGTTGTCGAGCATGACGAACGTCTTCCCGTAGCCCGTCGAGCCTCGGACATTGGGCTCCAGGATCGCGACCCCGAGCTCGTTGATCAGGTAGTTGTCGCGCCCCATGTAGCCGGGGCGCTCCTGCCCCTCGGGGCCGCCGTGGATGTCGACGACGACCGGCCGCTTTCCGGGAAACTTCGCGGCCGGCGGACGGTAGAGGAAGCCCGAGATTTCCCTGCCGTCGAACGCCTTCCAGGTGACGAGCTCCGGTTCGACGAAGGTCGCCGCATTCAGGCCGCCGGTCTCGCTGAAGGTCCAGCGCTCCACGTTCCCCGTCGCCGGCTCGAAGGAGTACGCGTCGGCGCTCGAGCGCGCCGAGGTCATGGTGAAGCCGATGAGCGTGCCGTCCGGGTGCCAGTCGACGCCGCCGAGGACGCCGTACGGAAGCTTCGGGCCCGGCTTCTCCGCGCGCGCGACGGTGTCGAAGAGCCGCAGGACGCTGGCGCCCTTCTCGTTGGTCACGTAGGCGATCGTGCGGCCGTCCGGCGAAAGGTCGAAGGCGTCCACGTCGGCGGTGTCCGGCGTCAGGAGCGTCACCGCCCTGGTCGCGAGGTCCATGTATCCGAGGCGTTGGAACTCGGACCCGCGATCGCAGGTGACGTAAAGGCCCTTGCCGTCCCTCGCAAACTGCGCGTTGCCCCAGGCCACGGACTCGCCGCCCCTGGGCGTCAGCAGGGTGGTCTTCCCGGTGGCCACGTCCGCCAGCCACAGGTACGTCTCGTTGACCGAGATTCCCTCGACCAGCAACAGCTGCTTGTCGTCCGGGGACCAGTCCGCGACCTCCCAGCCTCCGCCCTTCCGCTCGACGACGCGGCGGTCGGTCTTCGGGTCTTTCGGATCCACCACGTAGACGTCCACGTCGTCGCCGGTGCGCCGCGTCGAGCCGTACGCGATCCATCGCCCGGAGTTCGACCAGACGCGGCCCGTGTTGCGCGACTTGCCATCGGTCAGGAGGGTGATCGATCCCTCCGCGAAGCCGTAGCGGTAGAGCTGGAAGAACTCGTCGCCGCCCTTGTCCTTGGAGAAAACGAACCCGCCGTCGTCGAGGGGTCCGAAGTCTCCCCCGCCCACGCGGTCGGGAAAGAAGGTCAGCTGCTGGCGCGCCCCTCCGGGCATCTTGACGACGTGGACCTGGTTCGTGTTGCCGAACCGGGTCGAGACCAGCATCTCGTGCCGCTTCGGGCTCCAGCTCGTGAACGCGGCGCCCCGCGACTCGGTGTACCGCAGGGAATCCTCGGCGATCGAGGCCGGAATCGCGGGCACGCCCTCGACCACCAGGTTCTCGCCCGGCTTGATCGTCGCCGGGGGCGCCTGCGTCGGAGCCGGTGCCTGCGCGAACCCGAGCGCGGGCAGGAGGAGAACGCCAACGGCCAGAGCGGTGCGGATTCTCACGATCGGCCTCCTTGCGGGGCGAGAGTCCCCCATGGTCTGCGTTTACGCGCCCGGGGGCGGAAAGTTCCGCGAGGCCGCCGCGTGCCTCGGCCTACGGCGCCGGGCTCCAGTCCCCGATCGGGTAGAGCGTCGGGCCGACGAGATCGCAGTCCGCGAGGTCTCCCCCGACGTGCAGCCACCCCGTTCGGTACCACAAGACGATGTCGCCGGTGAGGGCTTCACCGCTCAACCACGGCGCGAAGTCGACCGGGCACTCGCCGAGGCCGTGCCCGTCGTCGATCTCGCTGGCGTGGTACTTGAGCGCCCAGAGGTCTCCCTGCGAGAAGCTATCGGCCGCAAGAGCCGATTCAATCCCTGGAACGAGCCTGTAGCCTCGACGAGTCGTCGGGTTGACGACAGACCAGGTGATGCCGGGATAGTCGTTCAGCCGCATGGCTTCGGTCGGCAGCGTGACGATGCCCGGCCGCGGGCCGGGGCGCGCACCCTGAACCGGATTCGGGCCCTCGGTCACGACACTCGGGCTCGCACTGTCGATGTCAAAGTCGAACCGCCAATACGCGTGGTGCTTGTGCGTGCAGCTCACGCAACCCGCGCTGACCGCCGTAAAGGCGAAGACCGGCTGGATCCGGCCGTCGAGATAGAAGCGCCACTTCATCGTGTACCGATACCAACCCGCCTGGATTTGCGTGGTCAGGATGATGCGATCCGCCAGCTTCTCGACGGCGACACCGTCGAAGCAGTTCGGCTGTCCCTGCGTGCAGACATCCGTTCCCCCACCGACATCGCAAACCGTCTGGGGCGGCGAGCTCGGCTCGGCGTAGAGGTGCGGCGTGATGATGTTGTCGGCCAAAAAGTAGTCCTGCTGGTATTCCCAGTCCCGGTAACAGTCGCAACCGCAGCTGGTCTGAACGTACTCGACGTTCAGCATCGGTACGTGGCCGCGCTTCATCACGAGATGTCCGTTGTAATACACATTGCGAAGCTCAATCACCGAGCCATTGGAGCCGCTGCTTTCGCAGGCCCGAAGCCAGGAGATCTGCCACACGGGGTTGACGTCGGGCCATGAGATGGTCTGAGGGCCGAAGCACGTCTGCCCGGGGCACGATGGACATAACCCGGATGGGGCCTGGGCCGACGCCGCACGAGCGACGAACAGCGCCGCCAGAAAAAGCAGTGCCGTGAGGGTTCTTGTTTTCATCGATCGCTCCTCGGGCCCGTCCGAGACTCCGGAGCGAAGTCGTCGTAGGCGAGTTGCTGCTTGACGAGATCGACCACGACCTGGCGGATCGTTCCGGCTCGGTCGGAAGAGAGGAGGAAGACGCGCAGGCACCGGCTGCCGGGCCCACAGGGCCTGCCTTTCTCCTCCGTCAGGATGAACCCGCCCTCGAGGACGACCCGAAAGCGCTTGAAGAGCCGCTCAAATTCGGGATCGGCGCGGACGATGTCGTACGCCTCCTGGATCTCCGGCTGCGACGGCGCCGGATGCCCGGGTCCCAGAGTCATTCCGCCGTTCTGGACACCGTCGGGTCCGTAGAATTTTTCGATTGCGACGCCGCGCGTGTAGTCGAAGACGACGTCCACGCGGCGCGCAACCTCCCGCCCGTCCGCGATCTTGACCGTCTCCTCCCAGCTGCGCAGCAACCGCAACGGACGGGAGGTCGTCGTAACGGCCGGTTGCGCTTGGGCCAGTCCCGAGGCAGCCCCGACGAGCACCAGGAGCGCAAAGAAGGCCGTTAACACCCGGTTTGCCATGGTCAACACCCCCGATCGGATCCGCGAATCCTAACAGGTCGGGCAACGGGCGCCCGCGGCGTCAGTTGGTCGGCGCCGCGGCCGGCTTCGAGGGTTCGCCCTTCTTCGGCGGGGCCGCCGGCTTCGGAGCGTCCGTCCTGCCGTCTTTCGCGGCGGGCTCCCTGGGCATCGGCTTGCGCGGCAGCATCGCGTCGCGCATGGCCGCGTCGTACGCGAAGCTCGCCATGACGGCCGCCGCCTGCTCGAGGTCCTTCTTCACCAGCCGCTCGTAGAGGTCCATGTTCGTGTGGTGCGTGCGCGTGTCGTACTCGATCTCGTCCTGGATGAACTGGAACCCGGGCAGACCCACTCCGTCGAACGACTCGTGGTCCGTGCCGCCCGTCGTGTTCATCGTGACGGTCGTCGCGCCGAGGTCGTGGAAGGGCGCGAGCCAGGCTTCGAAGATCGGGACCACGGCCGCGTTGTTCTCCGCGTAGATCCCGCGGATCTTGCCCGTGCCGTTGTCCAGGTTGAAGTACGCCGCGAGCTTCGCGTGCTCGGGCTTGACGGTCAGCGGCCACTTTTCCTTCTGGAGGTACCAGGGCTTTTCCTTCTCTTCCTGGGTCATCGGCGGGCGCGAGGCGAAGTGCTGGTCGACGTACGCGCGCGAGCCGTAGAGCCCCTCCTCCTCGCCCGACCAGAGCCCGATGCGGATGGTGCGGCGCGGCTTCACGTTCAAGGCCTTCAGGATTCGCATGACTTCCATCGCGACGACGGAGCCGGCGCCGTTGTCCGTCGCGCCCGTGCCGGCGTGCCACGAATCGAGGTGGGCGCCGACCATCACGACCTCGTCCTTCTTGTCGGTGCCCGGGATTTCCGCGATCGTGTTCCACTGCATCTGGTCTTCGTCGATGAAGGTGGCCTTCACGTCGAGCTCGAGCTCGACGGGGACGTCCCGGTCGAGCAGCCGGGCGATGCGCCCGAAGTGCTCCGACTCCATCGAGAGCGACGGCGTCGTCGCCATGGGCTTGGATTTCTTGTACTCGCCCCCGCCCTGCACGTTGAACGTCCCGAAGTCGCCCCGGCCGAGCTCGATGACGGCCAGCGGCTTCTCGTCGGCGAGGAAGGCCTCGGCGGCCCGGCGCAGCTCGGCGCGCTTCATGTACTCCGCGCGGTCATACCGTGGCGGGCCGCCCGGCATCTCATACGTCGCGATCTCCGCGAGCGCCTTGTCGTCGTAGCGCGACAGGTCCGGCTTGTCGTGCGGCTTGACCTCCCGGACGTCGCCATACAGGACGATCTTGCCGGCGAACTTGCCCTTCAGCTTCTCGAGCTCGTCCTTGGACTTGATGTTCAGGCGCACGACGTTCGCGCGCACCGGCCCGTTGGTGCCCGGCGTCCAGGCCTGCGGCAGCGCGAGCAGCTCCGCGTGGTCCGGGGCGATCATCCGCACCGCGCAGGCCTGGTACTGCCAGCCGCGGCCGAACGGGCCCCACGTCTCGAGGTGGGCGTTGGAGAGCCCCCACTCGGCGAGCTTCGCCTTGGTCCACTCGTTGGCTTCTTTCATCTGCGGAGAGCCCGTCAGCCGCGGACCGATCCGGTCCATCAGCTCGCTCGCAGTCTCCATGACCTTCGAGTTGTGGAATTCCTCCTGCCGGATCTGCGTGACCATGTCGAGATCCACACGTTCTTCGGCCGGGAGAGCTACCGACGCCATGCAGGCGACGACGAGGAATGCGGAGAGACGCTTCAAGGGAGACCTCCTTGTTGGGGCCCGGGGGACGGTACCACCGGGCCTTTTCGGGGGTCAAATGGGTCGGAAGTCGGGACGCCTACTTCAAACCCTCGACCAGGTACAGGTCGGCCTGCATGTGAACGTAGCTCTACGTGTGGAAGCGAGCGCAGCCAAATCCTGGCCAAATGCGAGACAAACGCCGCGACTTTGCCGATCGCGCGCGCCATTCTCGCCTCTGTCGATGGAGGGCAAGGACCGTGGACGCGTCTCGTACCGCGCGGCGGCGGACCTGTATCGAATTGCCTCATCGTCGGTCGCCTCGCACGGGCCGGATTGACCGCTCGCGCCCGCGTCGTCAAAATGCCTGCTCCATGAGAGTCGGAGGCCTGGCCGCCCGGGTGACCCTGTTCGTCCTTTGCGCGGCGTCGCTCCCTGCGCAGGACCCCGGTCCCGGCTTCGTCCTCCAGGGCGAGGGCGGCCTCGTCACGGCGCTTGCGCTCGACCCGTCGAATTCGAGCACGGTGTACGCCGCGAGCGCGCGCGGGCTCTTCAAGAGCGTCGATGCGGGCGCCACGTGGCGACCGACAGGCGCCGGACTGAACAGGCACTCGCTGCTCGCCCTGGCGATCGATCCGCGCGCGACCTCCCACCTCTACGCGACGACCGACACCGGCGGCGTGTTTCGCAGCGACGACGGCGGTGAGCACTGGAGCGAGGCGAACGAAGGGATCGGCGCCCGGTACGTCGGTGCCATCGCGGTCGATCCGCACCACGCGGGCAGCGTGTACGCCGGCGCGGAGGCCGGCCGCGTCTTTCACAGCACCGATGCCGGCGCGACGTGGAAGGAACTCGCTTCTCCCACCTCGCGCGTCGGCGTGACGGTCGTCGCGGTCGACCCGATCACGCCCGGGCTCCTCTACGTCGGCACCAACAGCGAAGGCGTCTACTGGACCAACGACGACGGCGTGAAGTGGTCGCGCCCGAGCGGGCGCATGTCCCACGGGACCGTCTGGAATCTGATGTTCGACCGGTCACCGGGTTCCCTTTTCGCCGGCACGCACGACGGCTTCTTCCGGAGCGCGAACGCCGGAGCGAACTGGTCGCCCTCCAATCGCGGGCTGCGCAGCTGGAACGTGCTCGCGCTCGCGGCCGACCCCTCGGCCCCGGGAACCGTGTATGCCGGAACCGCGGCGGCGATCTACAAGTCCGCCGACGCCGGACAATCCTGGACCGAGCTCCAGGCGAATCTCTACGTCTCGGCGATTGCCGTCGATCCGCGCGCGCCGTCCACGCTCTACGCCGCGACGCACCTGGGCGTCATCAAGAGCACGGACGGCGGCGCCAGGTGGACCGCCCTCCACCTCGCGGCATCGCCGGCCGACGCCGCTTCGGCCAAACCGAAGCTCCCGATTCGCGCGGCCTCCGCGGCGGCGCCGCCCAAGGCCGCCGGAACACTGGCCCCGCTGCCCGTGGTGACGCGTACGAGCGAGCAAATGCTGCCGAAACCCTAGGACAACGCTGAGACTTCGGCTTCCCACGCCATCATCGTGTCGGTCAACACGAGCAGGGCGTCATGAAGAGGACGAGTCTGATGCGTCGGCCACCGGACCCTACGCCGCTGTGAACAGCGTCAGCGCGAACCCCGCCTCCGGCTCGATCCACCGCGCGTGGCAGCCGAAGCCCGCGGCGCCGACGACCTCGGCGATCTCGTCGGCGTCGTACTTGTAGGAGCTCTCGGTCCAGATGGGCTCGCCCTCCGCGAAGACGACCTCGCAGTCGGCCCTCGGGATCCGGACCGTCTGCGCGCGGAGCGAGACGAGGTGCATCTCGACGCGGCGCTCTCCCGCGTTCCACACGGCGCGGTGCGCGAAGGCGCCGAGGTCGAAGTCGGCGAGCAGCTCCGTGTTCATGCGTGCGAGCAGGTTCTTGTTGAACGCCGCCGTGACACCGAGGGGATCGTCATAGGCGAGCAGCAGTTCGCGCTCGGGCTTGACGAGGTCGGCGCCGAGCAGCAGCCAGTCGCCCGGGCGCAGAGACCGCCGGATCTCCGCCAGGAACTCGCGCGCGCCGGGCGGGTCGAAGTTGCCGATGTTCGAGCCGAGGAAGAGGACGAGCATCGCGCCGCCGGCGGACCGGTCGCGCGCGGCGTGCCGGAGGCCCTCCTCGTAGGTCGCGCGGTGGCCGACGACGGAGATGTGCTCGAAGCGGCCGAGCGTGCGCTCGGACAGCTCGAGAGCCACGGGCGATATGTCGATGAGGTGCACCGCAACCGGGCGCCGGCGCAGGCGCAGCGCCTCGGCGATCATGGCGAGCTTCTCCCCGCTGCCGCAGCCGAGCTCGGTCAGCGTGACCGGATCGCCGACCGGGGCGACCATCTCCGCGGCGAACCGTCCGAGCAGGCGCCCCTCGGCGCGCGTGATGCGGTACCACGGCAGGTGGCAGATCGCCTCGAACAGCGCGGAGCCCAGGCCGTTGTAGAGGTACTTCGACTGGATCTGTTTCGGCGACAGCGCGAGGTCCCGCCGGACCTCGGCCGCGAAGTCGCGGACCGCGTCTGCCGGCGGCGGCTGCGCGCTGTGGGGAATGGACACCGCTACTGCGCCGTCCGGAACTTGGCGTACACGTAGGGATAGCCGGGCCGGAACCAGTTGCGCAGGCTGCGGCGCACGAGCTCGCGCGCCGTCGCGGGCGACGCGCCCTTCATGACGTAGTGTTTCCCGTCGAAGAAATCCGCCGAGTACCGAGGATACGAGGGCATCGGGCGGAAGCCCGCGAAGCCGGCAAAGACCGTCGACGTCCACTCCCATCCGTTGCCGACCAGGTCGCGCACGCCCCAGGCGCTGTCGCCGCGCGGAAAGGAGCCGACGGGCACCGGATCCCACCTCTCGAAATCGAAATTGCCGCGCGTCGCGTCGGGCGGCTCATCGCCCCACGGATGGAGTCGCTCCCGGCCCGAGGGCGTTCCGAACGCGGCCCGGTGGTACTCGGCTTCCGTCGGCAGGCGCCGGCCCTTCCACCGCGCGAATGCGGAAGCCTCCGCATGTGTGACGTACGCGGGAAACGCCATAGGCAGCGGCAGGAGGTCCCACATTCCCCGCCAGAACCAGGATCCGCGGTGGAGCTCCCAGAAGAGCGGATGCCGGACGTCGCGCTCCGACCGCCACTGCCAACCCTCCGGATCCCACAGCGCCGCGTCGCCATATCCGCCCGCCTCGACGAATTCGAGGTAGTCGCGGTTGGACACGCTGTCGCGGCCGATCCGGAACGCGTCGACGTCGACCCCGTGCGCGGGCAGCTCGTTGTCCCATGCGAACGCGACGTCGCCGGGATCGACGCCGAGCGTCGCGCGGCCGGCCGGGATGCGGATGCTCCGCGCGAGCGGCGGCTCGCCGCCGATCCAGGGCGCGGGCAGGTCCGGCGGCCGGCGCTTCTGCCCGTAGGGCAGCCGGTGCCAGATGTAGTGCAGCGTCTCCTGGTGCATGGCTTCGTGCTCGAGCACCGTGAACGCCGCGAGTCCGCCGGCAAGCACGGGATTGTCCGCTTCGTCGATCCCCCGCTGCGAGAGGGCCGCGAGGACTTCGCGGTCCGCCGCGCCGGCGTACGCGAGGATCTCGGCGCGCGAGGGCCACCTCGTGGCGCCGGCTCCCGCGCTCTTCTCGTCTTCCGGGTCGATGCCGCGCTCGAAGAGCGTCTCGTAGCCCCCGTTGATCCCCGCGTCGCCCAGGCCGCGCTTCAGGAGCGTGTTCACGGAGAACGCCGGCAGGTGGCCCTCGTAGAAGCAGATCGGGTTGCGCAGCGCGATCGGCCGCGCCTCGTAGGATTCCGGGCGCACCGAATCGAAGAGCGCCCGCGAGCGCTCGCGGTTGCGCCGATACCAGGCGGCGAGGGCCGCCCGATCGAGCCCGGCGGAGGAGGCGACGGAAAGGGCCACGGGCCAAAGATAATGCTAGATTCAGGCCATGAAGGCGTTTCTGGCTCTGGGTTTGCTCCCGCTGGCCACCGCGGCCGCGCTGCGGTTCGCCCCGGACATCCCCGAGCGGCTCAAACAGCTGCCCGCCACCCCGATCGACTACGACCGGTCCCTCCTGGACGACCGCGAGAAGCAGGTTCTGGCCGAGCTGATCGCGGCGTCCCGGCCGATGGGAGAGATCTTCCTGCGCCAGGTCTCCGAGAAGAATCCGGCGTTGCGCCGCCGGCTCACGAGCGAAGTGGCCCACGGCACCACCGGCGCCGCCGATGCGCTCGCTTTCTTCCGCATCAACGCCGGCCCCTGGGACCGCCTCGCGGGCAACGCGCCGTTCATCGGCACGCAGCCGAAGCCGCCCGGCGCCGCCTTCTACCCCGCGGACATGACGAAGGCGGAATTCGAGAGCTGGGTCGCCGCGCACCCGGCGGACAAGGCGGTGTTCACCGGGCTCTTCACGGTGATCCGCCGCGACGGCCGGAGCCTGGCCGCCATCCCCTACTCGCAGGAGTACCGCGCCGACCTCGAGGCCGCCGCCGGCCACCTGAAGAAGGCCGCAGCGCTGACCGGCAACGCCTCCCTGCGGACCTACCTCCTCGGGCGCGCCGACGCCCTCGTCTCCAACGACTACTACGCCTCCGACCTCTCGTGGATGGACCTCGACTCCGACATCGAGGTCGTGATCGGGCCCTACGAGGTCTACGAGGACGCGCTCTTCAACTACAAGGCGTCGTTCACGTCCTTCGTCTCGGTGCGCGACAAGGCCGAGAGCCAGAAGCTGGCGGTCTACGCGCAGCACCTGCCCGACATGGAGAAGAACCTCCCGATCCCGGACGAGCACAAGAACACGAGCCGCAAGTTCGAGTCGCCGATCCGCGTGGTGCAGGAGGTCTACACCGCCGGGGACACGCGCGCCGGCGTGCAGACGGCCGCATTCAACCTCCCGAACGACGAGCGGGTCCGACAGGCAAAGGGCTCGAAAAAAGTCCTCCTGAAGAACGTGATGGAGGCGAAGTTCCGCGTGGCCGGCAGGCCGATCGCCGAGCGCGTGCTCGAGGCCGACCAGCTTCCGTCGGTCTCGTCGGAGGCCTATTTCAACCACACGCTCTTCCACGAGCTCGCGCACGGCCTCGGGCCCGGCGTCATCACCGGCCCGGACGGGAAGAAGGTGGAAGCGCGCCTCTACCTCAAGAATCTCTACGCGACGATCGAGGAGTGCAAGGCGGACGTCGTCGGCATGTGGATTCTGCTCCAGGCGATCGACAACAAGTGGCTGACGGCGTTCGACGAGAACACGCTCGCCGTGACGACGTCCGCGCTCATGTTCCGGTCCATCCGCTTCGGGGTGAACGAGGCGCATGGCGGAGGCACGGCCGTCCAGTGGAACTGGTTCGTCGAGAAGGGCGTCGTCGCCCCCGCAGACGGCGGGCGCTTCCGGGTCGCGACGCCCCGGTTTCGCGAGGCCGTTCGTTCGCTCGCCAACGAGCTCCTGATGATCGAGGCCACCGGGGACTTCGCCCGGGCCGAGAAGCTGCTCGCGACCTATGGCACGCTCACCCCGGAAATGGAACGGATCAATGCAAGGTTGAAAGACATTCCGGTCGACATCGCCCCGGTGTATGTCGCGGCCGGAGAGAAATGAGGGAAATCATGGACAACGAAGAAGGCACGGGCACGGTGGTGGAGATCGGTGCGAAGCGGCGGCGCAAGGCTCCCGCGCGCAAGGGCCCGGCAGCGAGCCGGCGCAAGCCCGCGGCGCGCCGCAAGGCCAAGGCGCCCGCGCGCCGGAAGCGCCCGTCGAGCGCCACCTCGTTCGAGGGCGTCATCCGCTCGATCACCGCCGGCGTCACCGTCGCGCGCGAAGCGATCGCGGAGGCCTCGGGCCAGGGCGCCACGGCCGTTCGCCGCGCGGTGGGCACGGCCTCGAAGGCGTCCCGCAAGACGGTCACGCGCCTGGCCAACGAGTGGAAGTCGATGGACCCGAAGAAGAAGGCCGGCGTCCTCGCCGCCCTCCTCGGCGCTGCCGCCGCGGCCTCGGCCCCGCTCGTGCGCAAGAGCCTGAAGAAGTAGACGCGTTGGCGATCGCTTCCAAGCGCGCGGCGCTCGTCCTCGGCGCGGGCCTGGCGCTCTCCAGCTTCGCGGCGGCTCCGCGCGCCGAGGAACCGGCCGCGACGATCTACGCGCTGACGCCGCCCTCGACCGGCGGCCTCGAGTCCGTGGACCGGTTGCTGCGCAAGCTCGGCACGCATCGGCGGGTGCTCGTCATCGGCGCACATCCCGACGACGAGGACACGGAGCTGCTTGCGCTCGTCTCGCAGGGCATGGGCGGCGAGGCCGCGTATCTTTCGCTCTCGCGCGGCGAGGGCGGACAGAACCTCGTCGGCCCCGATCTCGGCGTCGGCCTCGGACTCGTGCGCTCGCAGGAGCTCTGCGCGGCGCGCCGGCTGGACGGCGGACGGCAGTTCTTCACGCGCGCGTACGACTTCGGATTCACGCGCTCGCTCGACGAGGCGTTCCGATACTGGCCGAGGGAGGTCCTCCTCGAGGACGCGGTGCGAATCGTCCGCCGATTCCGGCCGCAGGTCGTCGTCAGCGTCTTCTCCGGGACGCCGCGCGACGGGCACGGACAGCACCAGGCCGCCGGCGTGACCGCGCAGGACGCCTACCGGGCGGCCGGCGACGCGAAGGCACTGCCGGCGCTTTCGGCCGAGGGCCTCACGCCCTGGCAGCCGCAGGCGCTCTACCGCTCGGTCTACTTCGCCCCGAAAGACGCAACGATCGTGTTGCCCACGGGCGGCGTCGATCCGCTGACCGGCCGCTCCTACTACCAGATCGCCATGGCCAGCCGCAGCCTCCATCGCTCGCAGGACATGGGACGGCTCCAGGAGCCGGGGCCCAACGAGACCCGCGTGGCGTGGATCGACGGCGGCAAGGGCAAGGAGGCCGGGGATCTCTTTGCCGGCATCGACACGCGCCTCTCCGCGCTCGCGGGCGAGGTTCCCGATGCCGCGCGCCGCACCGACATGGAAAAGCGCCTCGACCGCGTCCAGATTCTGACGCTCGAAGCGCGCCGGAAGCTCTCGACGCCCGACCTCGCCGGCACGGCCCCCGTCCTCTCCGAGGCGCTGACGGAGCTGCGCGCGGCCCGCGCCCTCGCGCGGCCGGGTGACGGCGGCGTGCCGATGCTGCTCGACGAGAAAATCGCGCTCGCCGAGGCCGCGCTCGCGGGCGCGGCCGGGATCACGGTCGACGTCACGGCCGAGCGCGAGGTCACCGCGCCCGGGGAATCCACGGAGATCACCGTGGACGTCTGGAACGCCGGCGGGCAGCCGCTCGAGGTCGAGAGCGTCGCGCTCGAGAGCCCGGACGGTTGGGGCGTCGCGCCCGCCGCCGGCGCGCGCACCGTCGCGGCAGGAGCGCTCGAGGAATTCAAGATCTCCGCGAGCGTCCCCGCGGCCGCCTCTGCGACACTGCCCTACTTTCTCTACAGACCCATGCGCGGCGATCTCTACGACTGGAGCGCCACGCCCGCCTCCGTGCGCGGCGAGCCCTTTCAGCCCGCGCCGCTGCACGCGCGCGTCGCCCTGCGCATCGCGGGAGCTCCGGTCGCCCTCGACCGGGACGCGTCCTTCCGGTATCGGGACGAGGCGATCGGCGAAATCCGGCGGCCGGTCCGCGCGGCGCCGTCCCTCGACGTCGATGTCCAGCCGGACCTGCTCGTGTGGCCGCCGTCGCAGAAGGAGCACCGGCTCGAAATCACCCTGACGTCCAACGCGAATGCGCCCCTGAAGGGAAGACTCGTGGTGGCGCCGCCCCCGGGCTGGCCCGCGCAGCCCGCGCGGAGCTTCTCGCTCGCCAAGCGCGGCGAGCGGCAGTTCTTCGACGTGCCGCTCGCGCCCCCCGCGAAACTGGCGGCGGGGCGCACGCCGATCGCCGTGTCTGCGGTGCTCGACGACGGGCGGACGATGGACCTCGGCATCCGCCTGATCGACTACGGCTACATCCCGCGCACGCCGATGCCGCGCGGGACGGGCGTGACGATCGAGGCGGCGGACATCCGCCTGCCGCCGCTCTCGCACGTCGGCTACGTCCGCGGCGCCGCCGACCGCGTTCCCGAGGCGCTCCTGGCCGTCGGCGTCCCGGTCGAGATCCTGACCGAGCGCGACCTCGACGCCGGCGACCTGTCCCGCTATGATGCCATCCTCGTCGGCAGCCGGGCGTACGAGACCGATCCGGCCCTGCCCCGCGCGAACGGCCGGCTGCTCGACTACGCGCGCGCGGGCGGCCTCGTCATCGTGCAGTACCAGCAGTACGCATTCCTGCAGGGCGGCTTCGCTCCGTATGCGATGGAGATCTCGCGCCCGCACGACCGCGTCACCGACGAGACCGCGACGGTGACCGAGCTCGATCCGAAGAGCCCCGTGTTCACGACCCCGAACGCGATCGGCCCGGCCGACTGGGACGGCTGGGTCCAGGAGCGCGGCCTCTACTTCGCCCACACCTGGGCCCCCGAGTACACGCCGCTGCTCGCGATGGCCGATCCCGGCGGGCCCGAGCAGAAGGGCAGCCTGCTCGTCGCGCGCATCGGCAAGGGCCGCTACGTCTACACGGGCCTCGCCTTCTTCCGCCAGCTCCCGGCCGGCGTGCCCGGCGCCTACCGCCTCCTCGCCAACCTGCTCGCGTGGAAGTGAGCGCTCGCAAAGGAGTCGACACCGTGAAACGCACCCTGATCCTCGCCGCCGCCGTCTCGCTCGCCCCGTCCATCGCCTCCATCGCCTCCGCCCAGTTCGAGGGAGTCGCCAGCTTCAAGATGACCGCCGGCTCCGGACCGGACATGTCCGCGCGGGGCGACGGCAAGATCTTCCTGAGCCCCGCTGGCTACCGGGTCGAGTGGGCGATGGACCTGTCGTCGATCAAGAAGGGTCGGGAAGACTCAAAGGCTCCGGCCACGATGGCCATGACGATGCTCGCCCGCAAGGCCGACCCGGGGAAGGTCTACATGTTGAACGACGAGAAGAAGACCTACTCCGTCGTCGACTCGGGAAAGTCGACCGAGGACCGCGGCAAGGCCCGGAAAGACCCGTTCACCGTCAAAAAGCTCGGGACCGAGACGGTCGCCGGGTATGCGTGCCAGAACGCGCTGCTCACCTCGTCGAACGGCACCGAGATCGAAGTCTGCGCCGCGAAGGAGCTCGCCGCCTCCACCGACTGGCTCGCGTCGCTCAACCGCCGCAACCCCGAAGGGGCCTCGTGGCTCGGTGCCCTCAAGGAGCAGGGCATCGAGGGCTTCCCGGTCCGCTGGGTGATCCGGAAGAAGGGTTCCACGCAACCCCTCACGACCATGGAGATGACCCGCATCGAGAAGAAATCCCTGCCGGCCTCGCTCTTCGATATCCCCGCCGGCTACACGAAGGCGCAGTTCGCCATGCGCGGCCTGACGCCCGAGCAGGAGAAGGCGATGTCGAAGATGCGGGAGAACATGACCCCCGAGCAGCGCAAGGCCTACGAAGACGCGATGAAGCGCTACGCGCAGCCGACGCCGGCACCGAAGCCCTGAGGCTCTCCCTGCTCGCGACTGGCCACGCGCACGTCACCACGAGTCGTCGACCGGTGCGACGAGGCCCCAAAGTTGCCTTTCTGATCGCCGCCGTGGCGGCCGCCCTGGCGGCCTGCCGGCGCGACGCGCGCACGCCCCTCGTCCTCTACTCCCCGCACGGGAGAGATCTTCTCGGACTCGTCGAGAAGGAGTTCGAGCGGGCCCACCCCGAGGTGGACGTGCGCTGGCTCGACATGGGCTCGCAGGAGGTCTACGACCGCCTGCGCTCGGAGAAAGCGAACCCGCAGGCCGACGTCTGGTACGGCGGGCCCGACACGATCTTCGCCCGCGGCGCCGCCGAAGGGCTGCTCGCGCCGTACCGCCCGGCGTGGGCGGACGCCGTCGCGCCCGCGAGCCGGGGGAAGAACGACCTCTACTTCGGCCTGTACCGCACGCCCGCGATGCCCGTCTACAACTCGAAGCTCCTCGCCGCGGCCGATGCCCCGCGCGAGTGGGACGACCTGCTCGATCCGAGGTGGAAGGGCAAGATCCTGATCCGCGATCCCCTCGCCTCGGGCACCATGCGGGCGGTCTGGGGTTACTTTCTCTCGAAGTCCGTGCGCGAGACGGGATCCCCCGCGGCCGGCTTCGCGTGGCTCGCGCGCCTGGACGCGAACACCAAGGAGTACGTCTTCAACCCCATCCTCATGTACGAGAAGCTCGTGCGCGGCGAAGGGCTTCTCACGATCTGGGACCTCCCGGACACGCTGCTCGAGCGCCAGCGCGGCTCTCCCCTGCAGTACGTGTTCCCGAAGAGCGGCACGCCCGTCATCGACGACGCCGTGGGGCTCGTCGCCGGCTGCCGCCACCCGGACGTCGCGAAGAAGTTCATCGATTTCCTGGGCGAGAAGGACATGCAGCGCCTCGCCGCCGAGAAGACCTTCCGCCTGCCGGCCCGCACGGACCTCGGCGATCTCACGCCCTCCTGGGCGCGCGCGATCGACCAGGAGATGGTGCCGGCCGTGATCGACTGGCCCCTCGTCGAGAAGAACGGCTCCGAGTGGATGGCCACGTGGGACCGGACGATCCGCGGCAAGGGAGCTTCCGCGGCGCGGTGAGGGACCGGGCCGGCGCGCTCGTTTCCCTCGCCCTCGATTCCATTTCAAGATAACTTCCCGCGGCAGGATGTCCGACTTTCTCCGCCTCGACTCGCTCGAGAAGCGCTTCGGCGCGCTCGCCGTCACGCGCCAGGTTTCGATCGGCGCCGGCAAGGGCGAGATCGTCGCGCTGCTCGGCCCCTCGGGCAGCGGCAAGACGACGGTGCTGCGCCTGGTCGCCGGCTTCGAGTCTCCCGACGCCGGCCGGATCCTCGTCGAGGGCGAGGACGTCACGGCGCTTCCCCCGGAGCGGCGGCGCTTCGGCATGGTGTTCCAGCACTACGCGCTGTTCCCGCACATGACCGTGGGCGAAAACGTCGCCTTCGGCCTCTCGGGAGGCGGTGCCGCGCCGGCCGCCGCCAGGGCCCGCGTCGCCGAGATGCTCGCGCTGGCGGGGCTGTCCGGCTTCGAGGACCGCCGCGTCACCGCGATCTCCGGCGGCCAGCAGCAGCGCGTGGCGCTCGCCCGCGCGCTCGCGCCCAACCCGCGCGTGCTGCTCCTCGACGAGCCGCTCTCGAACCTCGACCCGACGCTGCGCGAGCACACGCGCCGGGAGTTGAAGCGCGCGATCCGCAAGGTGGGGATCACGACGCTCTTCGTCACGCACGAGCAGGAGGAAGCCTTCGAGCTCGGCGACCGCGTCGCAGTGCTCCACCAGGGGCGCCTCGAGCAGCTCGGCACGCCCGAGGACCTCTTCGAGCGTCCCGCGACGCGCTTCGTTGCGACGTTCGTCGGGCGATCGAGCGTCGTGCCGGTCGTCTGGAAGGGCGGCGCGCGCATCCCGGCGGGCCCGGTGTGGCCGGCGACCGCCGGCGGAGGGCTCGTCGAGGGCGCGGACGCGGACCTCGTGGTCCGGCCCGAGGGACTGGCCTTCGCGCCGGCGCCGACCGCGCTCGCCCTCGAGGGCACGGTCGTCGAGCGGCGCTACGCCGGCCGCGCCGCGTATTTCCTCGTCGCCACCGCCGCGGCCGGCGAGCTCGAGGTGCTCGCCGCGCCCGACGCCGCGCGCGAGGGCGATCGCGTGCGCGTCGTCCCCGCGCCCGACGGCCCCGCTCCGCGCGTGTTCCCGAGGCAGGCGTGAGCCGCCCGCGGGGGGGCCTTCGCCGCCCCGCTCCTGACGCTGCTCCTCTTCTGGCTCGTCGGCTACCCCCTCGTCCTCACGCTCGCCGAGGCGCTCGGCGCGCCGCACTGGACGCTCGCGCACGTCGCGGAGTTCGCGGCGCGTCCCGCCGAGTGGCACGCGCTCTGGGCGAGCCTCTGGATCTCGCTCGCGACGGTCGTGCTCGCTGGTGCGATCGGCGTTCCGCTGGCGTTTCTCTTCGAGCGCAACGAGTTCCCGGGGCGGGGCCTGCTCGGCGCCCTCGTCGCGCTGCCGGTGGCGCTGCCGCCGCTCATCGGCGTCCTCGCGTTTCTCTTTCTCTACGGCGAGAGCGGCTTCGCGTCGCGCGGCGCGCAGGCGCTCTTCGGCCTGGCCGAGGCGCCGTGGCGGCTCTCCGGGCCGGGCGCGATCCTCTTCGTCCACGCCTACTCCATGTACGTGTACTTCTACCTCTTCACGCGCGCGGGCCTCGCGCGGGCGGACGGGTCGCTGCTGGAGGCGGCGGCGAGCCTCGGCGCGTCGCGCGCGCGCGCGACCTGGCGGATCACGCTGCCGCTGCTCGCGCCCGCGCTTTCCGGGGCGGCACTGCTGACCTTCATGACGTCGCTCGCCTCGTTTTCGGCGCCCTACATCTTCGGCGGCAGCTTCCGCGTCATGACCACCCAGATCGTCGCGTCGAAGTTGAACGGCGACAGCGCGATGGCCATGGTCGAGACCGTCGCGCTCGCCGCGATCGGGTTCGCCGGCCTCGCGCTGCTGCGCCGGGCGGAGCGGCGCCGCGAGGTGGCGGGCGGGACTCGCGGCGTCGCGCCGCGCCGCCGGCAGCTCGCGCGCGCCAAGTGGGCAGCGACCGCGGCCGGCTGGGCGCTCGCCGTCCTCCTGCTCCTGCCCCACGCCACGCTCGTCCTCGTTTCGCTCGTGCCCCGCAATACCTGGACGACCGAGGCGCTGCCGCCCGTGCTCGATTTCGGAAACTACCGCGCGCTCTTCTCCGAGACGGAGCGGCTGCGCCCGATCGTGAACTCGCTCTGGATGGCGTCGGCCGCGACCGCGATCGCGATCCTGCTCGGCTTCGCGGCGGCGTCGCTGGCCGTGCGGCGCAAGAGCCGCTGGAGCGCACCGCTCGAGACGCTCATCGCGGCGCCCTGGGCACTGCCCGGCACCGTCTTCGCCGTGGCTCTGGCCGCCGCCTTCAGCGTCCATGCGCCTTGGGCCGGGCGCTTCGTGCTCGTCGGCACGCTCGCCATCCTTCCCCTCGGGTACCTCGTGCGCAGCCTCCCGCTCACCGGGCGCGCCGCCTTCGCGGGGCTGCGTCAGATCGACCCGGCTCTCGAGGAAGCCGCCGCGTCGCTCGGCGCCTCCCGCGCGCGCCGCTTCCGCCGCGTCGTCCTGCCGCAGATCCGGCCGGCGCTCGCCGCGGGCGCGAGCCTCGCGTTTCTCGCCGCGCTCGGCGACTTCGTCGTCTCGATCGTGCTCTACACGTACGACACGCGCCCGATCTCCATCGAGATCCTGTCGTCGCTGCGCATCCAGGAGATCGGCGCCGCCGCGGCGTACGGCGTGCTCCTGACGGTCCTGTCCGCCGCCGCGTTCCTGATCTGGGGAAGAAGGACCGAGGCCTAGGCGGGGCTACGGCCTCGCGACGACGCGCGGCACGCGGCCGCCGGGAGTCGGCACGAGCGAGATCGGCAGGTACCCGAAGGCGAGCGTCCGGACGGCGGGCGTCGCGCCGTTGTTGACCACCGTCACGTCCACGAGACCGGCCGGGTGCGGCGGCGTCGTGGCCAGGAGGGCGGTCGGGCTCTGGACGACGACCGTGGCGGGCAGGGCGCCGAAGTAGACCCGCGTCTGGCTCGTGAAGTTCGTCCCGGTGATGGCGACCGGCTCTCCGCCGCGCGTGAACCCGGACGGCGGGTCGATCGAGTCGATCGTCGGCGGAAGCAGGACCGGCGGCGCAATGAGGTACAGCGCGCCGTCGGAGGTCCCGGCGTACAGCTCGCCGTTCGAGTCTTCGCCGAAGGTCGTCAGGTCGGGCAGGCTGATCTCGAGCAGCGTGGAAGACCAGGTTCCCAGCTGCTGCGACGCCGCCCAGATCTGGCCCGAGCAGAAGTCGCCGTACAGGTAGAGGCCGGCCAGGTCGGGGATCGCCGAGCCGCGGTACACGTATCCGCCGGTCACCGCGCAGCGCCCGCCGTTGTGGTCGTATTCGAGGACGGGCAGCGTGTACGAGGGGTCGCCGCACACGGCCACCGGGCTCGTGCATCCCGAGTTGCCTCCCCCGCCGCACAGCGTTCCTTCCATGATCTTCCAGCCGTAGTTCTGGCCGCCGCCGCTCGTCAGGGGCTGGTAGTCGATCTCCTCGCGCGCGTCCTGTCCGACGTCGCCGATGTAGAGGTCCCCGGTGAGCCGGTCGAACGAGAACCGCCAGGGATTGCGCAGCCCGTACGCCCACGCCTCGAGAGGGCCGGTCGTGGAGACGTACGGATTCTCCGCAGGGATCCCGTAGTACGGCGCCTGGTTCACGTTCTGGTCGACGTCGATGCGCAGCATCTTGCCGAGCAGCGAGTCGCTCGACTGCGCGTGGCACTGCGGGTCATTGCCACTGCCGCCGTCGCCCATGCCGATGTAGAGGTCGCCGTCCGGCCCGAACTGCAGCTGTCCGCCGTTGTGGTTCGTGTACGGCTGGGGGATCGTCAGGAGAGTGACCCCGCTGAAGGAGTCGGCGGTGTTCCGGTCGAACGGCGACACGTTGTACCGCGCCACGATGGTCTGGCCAGTCTGGTCCGTGTAGTTCACGAAGAAAAACCCGTTGACCGCGTAGTTGGGATGAAACGCCGTCGAGAGCAGGCCCTGCTCGCCGCAGCAGACGATCAGGGGCGCGATGTCGAGAAACGGCGTCGGCAGGATCTGGGTGCCGTCCCAGATCACGATCTGTCCCCTCTGCAGCGTCACGAAGAGCCGGCCGTCACCCGCGTTCGTGATCGCGGTGATGCCGGTCAGGCCCGAAGCGAGAGGCACGAGCTGGAGCGTGGGCACGACCGCATCCTTGCGAACGACCGCCGAGGAGGCACCGTGACTCGCGCGCGACGCGAGCACCGCGCCCGCGGCCGCGAGGGCGAGAAGGAACCGGGCTGCCCGTTTCATGAAGCCCCATTTTACGGCATCGCGGCGCGGTTCCGGCCCCTCATCGCGCGGGCGCCGGCAGCGGGACCTTCAGGATCACCGCGTTCTGCAGGTCGCCCGGTTTGGGCGGATTCTTGAGGTCGTAGTACCGGTGGCCCTGGTTGTTGGCGCTGACGTAGATGGCGTCGCCGACGACGGTGCCGAGGGTCGGCTCGTCGAAGTGCGGGTTGTTCATCTCGAGGATTCGGCCCCGCGCGATCGTCGCGCCGCCCGGCGCGAGCTCGAGAAGCAGAATCCGGTGCGGCTCGATGCCGTTCTGGATCGCGACGAGGCGGCCGCTCGCGTACACGAGCCCGTCGATCCCGTTCAACGCGAGGTCCGGCGGCACGGGGATCGGCGTGATCGCCTTCGTGGCCACGTCGATGCGGTAGAGGCCGCCGTAGTCCGACGCATACAGGGTCTTTCCGTCGGGCGTGGCCGCGAGCCCCTGCGTACCCCGCATCGCGTCGGTCTCGAGGAAAACGGCGAGCTCTTTACCCGGGTCGAGCGCGTAGATGCGCGGCGTGCGGCCGTCGTTGACGTACACGCGACCGTCGGGGGCCACCGTCAGGTCGTCGAAGTAGGGTGGGTTGGGGGACTCGGGCGGCGCGTGCTCGCGCCGGAGCCTGCCCGAATCGACGTCGAATTCGAAGAGCGCGCTCTTCGGGGGATCGCCCTCGCGCGCCCCGTTCATCTGCGGGATGGCCTCGCTCGCGACCCACAACGTGCGCCGCTTCGGATCGATGCCCATCCCGAGCGCGCTGCGCAGCCCGGTGCCCGGCGCGACGAAGTCGGTGATCTTTCCGTCCGGACCGATGCGGACGACCTTGCCCTTGCGAACGCTCGCGACGAAGAAGGCCTTCGTGACGGGATCGTAGGCCACGCCCTCGGGCGCCACCTCCTTCTCCGGAATCGTGAACGCGACGGTCGACCCCGAGCCGATGCGCTCCTTGCGCAGAGCGGCCGTCTCGGCGACGACCTTCTTGTAGCCCGCGGTCTTCCGGATCGACTCGAGATCCTTGTCGGCGTCGAAATCGGCGACGACCTTGAGCGCGCCGAATTGCTCGAGCGAGCGCACGGCGGCCTCGGTCTGGCCGTTCACCGCCTGCGCGCAGGCGAGGTTGTAGACGATCCAGGCGTCGCCCGGCCGCAGGCGCGCGGCCTCTTCGTAGTCCTTCAGAAACGCTGCCTTGTCGCCGCGCTGGTAGGCCGCGGCCGCCTCCTTCACGAGGACGAAGGCGGTTTTCGGAGGATCGGCGGCACGGAGCGGTCCGGCGCACGCCGCGAGCAGGGCGGCGAGTAAAACCTTCTTCATGGGGCGAGGCCTCCTCTCGAGGCTCTACGGATCGGCCGGGCGAGGGTTTCCCGGTTCAGGCGACGACGGCGTACGCGCGGACCGGGAAGCTGCCGAGGCCGAGGAAGGGAGCGGGCACGCAGTGGAGGCGAAAGCCCGCGGGTGGCAACGCGCCGAGGTTGCAGAGGTGCTCGACGATCGGAATTCCCGCCGACAGCAGCAGGGTGTGCGCCGGCCGCACGCCGTCGCCCGTATCGTCGATGTTGAGCGAATCGATCCCGACGAGCGCCGGGCTCGCTCCGGCCAGCAACTCCGCGGCCCCGCGCGTCAGGTGCGGGTGCCCTTCCGCGTACCGCGGCGTGCGCCAGTGCGCGTCCCACCCCGTCCGCACCAGGACCGCCTTGCCCGCCAGGTCGCGCCCCGCGAAGAGCTCCGGGTCGATCCCGGACCCGCGCCCCGACGCGTCGACGACGACCCCCTCCAGATCGGCCAGGCGCTCGAGCGGCAGGCTGCCGACGTCCTTGCCATGGGCGAAGCGGTGGAACGGCGCGTCGAGGTACGTCCCGGTGTTCGCGACCATCCGCAGCCGCGCGATGTGGAACGTCGTGCCCTCCGCGTAATGGCCGCGCGAAGCCTCGCGGCCCATGAAGTCCGAAACGACGGGGCCCGGGAGTCCCGGATACGTGATCATCCCGTGCTCGATCGGGTGCGAAAGGTCGACGAGCCGCGCCATGCGCGAAAGGCTATCGCAAGTGCTTCCGGTCGCTCCACAGGCGCTTCAACACCTGGATCTGCCCCGTGTGGTACACGTCGTGCGAGGCCACGCCGTAGACGAGGGTATCGGTCCTGTACTTGCTTCCCGGCAGCTTCCTGCCGAGGCCCGTGGCGCCGAGCTTTTCCACGGCCCGGCGCAGGCGGCGATGGTGCAGGTCGAGCAGCGCGAGATCGGCCTTCCAGGCGCGGTCGGTCGGCGAGGAGGGGCGTTCGAACCAGTTGCTCCCCTTCTCGGCAAACGCCCCGCGCTTCTCGCCGGTGAGCAGGCGGCAAACGGCGTACTTCCAGTAGGCCGAGTGCACCGCGAGCTCCCAGATGTTGTGGCGGCCGGGCGCCGGACGCCACGCGGCCGTTTGGGCCGTCACACCGCGCAGCGACCCGCGCAGGTTCGGGCCCTGCCAGGCCTTCTTCTCGTACGACTCGTCGAGCAACCGGAGCAGCAGCGCGACCTCGCTCATCGACGGCCTCCTTCGGCCCGCAGCGGGGCCGCGTTTTCCTCGGCGGGCGCGACCGTGCGCCGCGCTCCGTGGCGAATGATGAGCGCCACGGCCGCCACGATCACCCCGGCCGCGATCAACGTGCGCGCCGTCACGGATTCCCCGGCGAAGAGCCAGCCCAGGAACACGGCGACGAGGGGATTGACGTACGCGTAGGTCGAGGCGCGGGCCGGCGTCGTCGCCCCGAGCAGGAAGACGTACGCGGAGAATCCGAGCAGCGAGCCCGCCACGATCAGGTAGCCGAGGGCGAGCAGGGACTTTCCCGAGACCGCGGCGAGCGAGAATCCCACCCACTCGCGCGTGAGCGCGGAGACGGAGAGCAGGATGAGTCCCCCCGCGATCATCTCCATCGCCGTCGCGAGCAGCGTCGAGGCCGGCAGGCCGGCGCGCCGGGAGTAGAGCGATCCGATCGCCCACAGCAGCGCGGCCGCCAGGAGAGCGACCGCGCCCCGGGGATCGACGTGCTCTCCCCCGGCGAACCGGCCCGGCGCGACGAGGAACGCGATTCCGGCGATCCCCATGCCGAGCCCCGCGAGCACGACGCCGTGCGGCCTCTCGCGGCGCTCGAGCCCGTCGAGCAACGTCATCCAGATCGGCACCGACGCCACGATGAGCGCCGCCAGCCCCGACGGGACCTTCTGTTCCGCCCAGGTCACGAGCCCGTTGCCGCCGAGCAGCAGCAGGCACCCCACCACCGCGGCGGCGCGCCAGTTCTTCCACGTCGGCCACGGCGTGCCCCGCAGGCGCAGCCAACCGAACAGGATCGTCCCCGCCGTCAGGTGCCGGACGCCCGCCATGAGAAACGGCGGAATCGTCTCGACGCCGAAGCGGATCGCGAGGAACGTCGAGCCCCACAGGACATACACGGCCGCGAACGCCACGACGATCTCGGCGCGCGGCGCGGCACGGTGCATCGGGCGCGGCTCAGGCATGCAGGGTCTCCGCCGGCCGCTCGCAGCCGAGGTCCGCCTCCCCGGGCGCGACCCCCTCCTCGTCTTCGCCCCCGTAACGGATCACCACGGCCACCGCGCCGACGATGACGACCGACGCGAGCACCACGCGCGCCGAAAGCGCTTCGCCCGCCAGGGCCCAGCCCAGGAACACCGCGACGATCGGGTTGACATAGGCGTAGGTGGACAGGCGCGACGCCGTCGTCATGCGCAGGAGCCAGACGTACGCGGAAAAGCCGACGATCGAGCCGAACACGAAGAGGTAGACCGTCGCGAGGACGGACTTCGAGGACACGGCCGCCGGATCGAACCGGCCGAGCTCCCCCGCGGCGACGCCGACGAGCGCGAGCATCGCGCCGCCGAGGAGCAGCGTCACGGCCGTCGCCATGACGGGCGAGGCCGGCAGGCGCGAACCCCGGGAGAAGAGCGATCCGCCCGCCCAGCAGAACGTGCCGACGACGAGCACCGCCATCGCCGCGAGGTCGAAACGCCCGCTGCCGAGGACCATCCCGGGCCCCGCCAGGATCGCGAGCCCGGCCGAGCCAAGGGCGATGCCGGCCAGAACGGCTCCACGGGGCATACGGCGGCGTCGCATCGCCTCTATCAACACGAAGGACATCGGTTCGGTTGCAACCACGAGCGCCGCGACACCCGACGGGATCGAGTGCTCGGCCCAGACGAGCCCGCCGCTGCCGCAGACGAAGAGCAGGAAGCCGGTCACGGCCGCTCCGCCCCACTCCCGCCGCGAGGGAGGCGGCGCCCCGGCGAGGCGCGCCCACGCGAACATCACGACGCCGGCCAGGAAGAAGCGCACACCCTGGGTGAAGAACGGCGGCAGCGTCTCCATCGAAAAGCGGATGCCGAGGTACGTCGAGCCCCACAGGATGTAGACCGCCGCGAACGCGGCGACGAGCCTGCCGAGCGACGGAGCGGGCGGGCGCGGATCAGACACGGACCGACTCCGAGGCCGGTGCCGGCGCCTCGATGGGCAGGTGCGAGCCCTCCTTCACGGTACCGAGGACGATGGTCGTCCGCGTCGAAGTGATCGACTCGATCCGGCCGATGCGGTCGCGCAGCAGACGCCCGAGCGATTCCGTGTCCTTGGCCCGGACCTTCACGAGAAAGCAGTCCTCGCCGGCGACGTGGTGAACCTCGAGCACCTCGGGGAACTCGGCCACCCGGTCCGCGGATTGCTCGGCCCCGGGAGCATCGCTGTCGCGCACGAAAACGAAGGCGAGCAGCGGCAGTTCGACCGCCGCAGGATTGATGCGCGCGCTGTACCCCTGAATGACCCCGCGCTCCTCGAGCTTGCGGATACGCTCGAAGACGGCCGAGGGAGCCAGGCCCACCTGGCGGGCGATCTCGGCATTCGAGACTCGAGCGTTCGACTGGAGCATCTTCAGTATCTCGAGATCAATTCCGTCGATCATTCGGAAATACTACATAAATTACGTTGATTCCACCAAATCGACCTAAGCCCATGGCCGGCAACAACTTGGGAAAAACGAACCCGCGCTCTGAGGCGTCTAAGCAATTCGAGCTCTCCAGGCAGAAAGGACTTCGATGAAAAAACACCGCCTTTTTTCGATCGCGCTCGCGCTCTCATTCGCATCGGGCGGCCGCCTCGCCGTCGGCCAGACCCCGACGGGTATCTCCGACGCGCGGCTTCGCGCGATGGAGACCGCGATCCGCGCGGGCGAGTTCAAGAAGATCACGAGCGTCCTCATCGCGAAGAACGGGACTCCCGTCTTCGAGGCCTACTTCAACGGCGCCGACGCAACGACGCTCCACAACACGCGCTCGGCCACCAAGACGATCACGGGGATGCTCGTCGGCATCGCGATCGACAAGGGCGCGCTTGCCGGCGTCCAGGCGCCGATCCTCCCCTTCTTCCCGGACCGACAGCCGCTGCAGAACCCGGATCCGCGCAAGGCGAAGATCACCGTCGAGGACCTCCTGACGATGAGCTCGCTGCTCGAGTGCGACGACTGGAACGAGTACTCGCGCGGCAACGAGGAGCGGATGTACCTGATCGAGGACTGGGTGAAGTTCACGCTCGATCTTCCGATCAAGGGCTTCCCGGCCTGGGCGAAGAAGCCGGCGGATTCGCCATACGGAAGGAGCTTCAGCTACTGCACGGCCGGCGTCTCGACGCTCGGCGCGGTGCTCGAGCGCGCCACGAAGAAGCCCGTGCCGGACTTCGCGAAGGAGAACCTTTTCGGCCCGCTCGGGATCGAGAGGACCGACTGGCAGTTCTCACCCCTCGGCACCGCGCAGACGGGCGGCGGCCTCGGCCTGTCGACCCGCGATCTCGCGAAGCTCGGCCAGCTGTATCTCGACCACGGCGCCTGGAAGGGCCGCCAGATCGTCCCGGCGAAGTGGGTCGCGGACTCGATCCGGCCCCACGCGCACATCGACGAGGACTGGGAGTACGGCTACCTCTGGTGGCTGCGCACCTTCAAGTCCGGGCAGCGCTCGTTCTCGGCGTACTGCATGAATGGCAGCGGCGGCAACCGCGTGGCCGTCCTGCCGGAGCAGGGGCTCGTCGTCGTCATCACCACGGTCAACTTCAACGAGCGCCAGCCGCACGCCATCACCGACAGGCTCTTCATCGAGCACGTCCTCGCGTCGGTCGAGCCGGTCAGCGGGCCATAGCGAGGAAGAGCCCGGCTAGGCCGCGAAGTAGCGCGCCTGCGGGTGGTGCAGGACCAGCGCCGAGACCGAGGCTTCGGGATCCATCATGAATCCCTCCGTCAGCTCGACGCCGATCCTGCGCCCGTCGAGCAGGCGAAAGAGCGTCGCCTGGTCGACGAGGTCCGGGCAGGCGGGGTATCCGAAGCTGTAGCGCTTGCCGCGATAGCGCGCCTGGAAACGGTCGCGCATGGTCGTCTCGGGCCCGTCGGGGAAACCCCACTGCTCGCGCAGACGGCGGTGCAGCCACTCGGCCGCGGCCTCGGCCGTCTCGACGGCCACGGCCTGGAGCGCGTGGCACAGCAGGTACTCGCCCGCGGCCTTCAGCTCCTCGGCGCGGGCGCGCACGCCCTCGCCGGCCGTCGTGATGAAGAGCGCGACCGAGTCCACCACCGCCGGTCCCGCGCCCGGATGCACGAAATCGGAGAGGCAGAGCCGTTCGCCCGCGACCTGGCGCGGGAAGGTGAAACACGCTTCGCCTCCGCCCGGCAGGGACAGGGCGAGCGAATTGCCGTCCGAGCGCGCCGGAAAGTAGCGATACATGGCGCGCGCCGAGATCCAGCCGGAGGCCTGTACCTTCGCAATCAGCCGCTCGAGCTCGGCGAGCTTCGGGTCGCCCTGTTCCTTCAACTTCCAGTAGCTGCCGCGCAGGCCGAGGTGCTTGGCGTAGAGCATGTGCGGATTCAGGTACTCCCAGACCTCGCCGAGGGCGAGCGCTTCGAGCACATGCTCGTCCAAATCCGGCGCGACGAGCCCGTCGGCGACGGCAACCTCGGTGCTGCGCACGGCCGGCGCCGCGAGCGGCGCCTCGTCTTCCCCGCGCGTCGCGCCGGCGATCGCCGCGCGGCGCTTGTCCGCCTCCGCCCGCAGCGCGTCGCGCGCCGGCTCGCCCGAGAGGATGCGGTCGGCCAGGGCGAGGCCGCGCATCGCGTCCTCGGCGTAGGTCACGAGGCCGCCGTACACCGGAGCGATGCGGTGGTCCGTGAACTTCTGCGAGAGTGCGGCGCCGCCGACGAGCATCGGCGTCGTCACGCCCGCCGACGTCAGATCCTGCGCCGTCGTGACCATCTGCTGCGCGCTCTTGACGAGCAGGCCCGAGAGGCCGATGAGGTCCGGCCGGTGCCGGGCGTAGGCCTCGACGAGCTTCTCCGGCGGGACCTTGATGCCGAGGTTGATGACGTCGTAGCCGTTGTTCGCCAGGATGATCTCGACGAGGTTCTTCCCGATGTCGTGGACGTCGCCCTTGACCGTCGCCAGCAGCACCTTGCCCTTGCGCGACTCGGTCGTCTTCGCCATGAACTTCTCGAGGTGCGTGACCGCCGCCTTCATCGCCTCGGCCGACTGAAGGACTTCCGCCACGATGAGCTCGTTGGCGTTGAAGAGGCGGCCGACCTCGCGCATCCCGTCCATGAGGGGGCCGTTGATGACGTCGAGCGGCGCCATCCCGCCCGCGCGCACGGCCTCGAGATCCTCGACGAGCCCCTCCTTGGAGCCCTCGAGGATGTAGCGCGGCAGCCTCTCGAGGGGAGTGCCCGCCCGCGCCTTCGGGACCTTCGGCGCGGCGCCCTTCGCCTTGAAGTAACTGGCGAACGCCGCGACCGGATCCTCGCCGCGGTCGTAGAGAAGGTCCTCGGCCAGCCGTTTCTCCTCTTCCGGGATCGACGGGTAGCGGACGATCTTCTCGGAATTGACGATGGCCAGGTCGAGGCCCGCGCGCGTCGCGTGGTACAGGAACACGGAGTTCAGGACCTCGCGCCCCGATTCCGGCAAACCGAACGAGACGTTCGAGATGCCGAGGATCGTCTTGGACTCCGGGAACGCGGCCTTGATCAGGCGGATCCCCTCGATCGTTTCCTCGGCACTCCCGACGTACTTGGCATCGCCCGTGCCGCACGGGAAGACGAGCGGATCGAAAATGATGTCCTCGGCCGGGAACTCGTACTTCTCGGTCAGCAGCGTGTAGCTCCTGCGCGCGACCTCGAGTTTGCGGTCGCGGGTGACGGCCATGCCGTTCTCGGGGTCCTCGTCGATCGTCCCGACGACGAGCGCCGCGCCGTAGCGCTGCGCGAGAGGAACGACGGCCTGGAACCGCGCCTCCCCGTCCTCGAGGTTGATCGAGTTCAGGATCGACTTGCCCTGGCTCCACTTCAAGCCGATCTCCATCACCTTCGCGTCGGTCGAGTCGAGCATGAGCGGGGCCTTGACCATGCGGATGGCCCGCTCGAGGAAGGCGGTGACGTCGGCGACCTCGTCGCGGTCCGGGTCCTGCAGGCAGACGTCGATGACCTGCGCGCCGTTCTTGACCTGCGCGCGAGCGATCTCGGCGGCCGCCTCGAACTCTCCCTCGGCGATCAGGCGCTTGAACTTGCGGCTGCCGAGGACGTTGGTGCGCTCGCCGACGAGGACGGGCCGGTTGTCGACGTCCACCTCGAGCAGGTCGATTCCTGACACGAGCGTCTTGCTGTGGATCGGGACGCGGCGCGGCTTCTTGCCGGTCGCCGCCGCGGCGAGCGCCGCGATGTGCGCGGGAGTCGTCCCGCAGCACCCCCCCACGATGTTGACCCAGCCCTCCTTCATGAAGCGTTCGAGCTCGGCCGAGAGCGACTCGGGCGTCTCGCTGTACTTGCCGTCGGCGTCCGGAAGGCCCGCGTTCGGATAACAGGAGGTCAGCGTCTTCGCCAGCGCCGAGAGGCTGCGGATGTGGTCCGTCATGAACTCGGGGCCGGTCGCGCAATTGATGCCCAGCGACAGCAGCGGCGCGTGCATGACGGACGCGCACAGCGCCTCGACGTCCTGACCGGCGAGCATGGTCCCCATCGGCTCGATCGTCACCGAGGCCATCACGGGCACGCGCCAGCCGACCTCGACGAACGCCTGCTCGACCCCGATCAGCCCGGCCTTGAGATTCCGGGTGTCCTGCGTCGTCTCGAGCAGCAGCGTGTCGGCGCCGCCCGAGAGCAGCCCGACGGCCTGCGTCCGGTAGTGCCCGATCATCTCGTCGAACGTCACGCCGCCCGTCACCGTCATCGCCTTGGTCGTCGGCCCCATCGAGCCCGCGACGAACCGCATCCGCCCGGGGGTCGACGCGTTCGCCGCCGCCTCGCGGGCGATTTCGGCAGCCCGGCGGTTGATCGCGATCGCCTTGTCGGAGAGGCCGTACTCCGCGAGCACGAGCGGCGTGCCGCCGAACGTGTTCGTCTCGACCATGTCGGCCCCCGCGGCGAAGTACTCCTCGTGCATGCGCCGCACGAGATCGGGCCGCGTGAGGACGAGGTTCTCGTTGCAGCCCTCGAGCTCGCCGCCGCCGAAGTCCTCGGCCGTCAGGTCCTGGCCCTGCATCCAGGTCCCCGTCGCCCCGTCGAGCACGAGGATGCGCTCGGCGAGGACCTCCTGGAGGGCCTCGGCCCGTTCGCGCTGCGACGCGCCGTCGGGAGACCGTTTCTCAGCCATGGGAATGGGCATTATGCGGGATCGGGCCCTGATATTCTCTCTGCGCCCATGAGCCGCCGCGGCCCCACTCTCGTCGTCATCGGCGGCGGATTCAGCGGGACGGCGGTTGCCATCCACCTGCTGCGCCGCGGCGCCCCGGCGCGGATCGTGCTCGTGAACCGGTATGGCCCCATCGGCCGCGGGGTCGCGTACGGCACCCGCATCGAGACGCACGTCCTGAACGTCCCGGCGGGCGGCATGAGCGCGATCTCGGATGACCCGGACCACTTCGTGCGGTGGGCCCGCACGCGCGACGACGCCATCCACTCGGACTCCTACGTCTCGCGCCGGCTATACGGGGAGTACCTCGAGGGTGTCCTGCGCGAGGCCGAGCACCACGCGCCGCGGGCGGCGCGGCTGGAACGGCTCGTCGGTGTCGCGCGCGACGTCGACGTGCGGCCGGATGGCTCCTCCGCCGAGGTCGTCTTTGCCGGCGCCCGGCTCCTCGCGGACCACGTCGTGCTCGCGCTCGGCAACTACTCCCCCGCCAACCCGGCGGCCGTCGGCGGCAGCGAGTTCTACGACACGGACCGCTACGTCCGGGATCCCTGGGTCCGCGGATCGCTCGACGTGATCCGCAAGGGCGAGTCGGTGCTGATGCTCGGCTCCGGCCTGACGATGCTCGACATCGCCCTCGATCTCGCCGCGCGCGGCGCGCGGCTGCCGCTCTTCGCGGTCTCGCGGCACGGGTTGCTGCCCCGCGCCCACGTCCCCGGCAGGGGCCACTCCTCCGCGGACGCGTGGCCTCCGGGTCTCGACCAGGCGCCGCACACCATCGCGCGCTACGTCCGCCTCGTCCGCGCCCACGCCGCCCTGTATGCCGAAGCGGGCGGCGACTGGCGGGAAATCGTCGGAGCGCTGCGCATCGCGACGCCGGCGCTGTGGGAGCGCCTCGATCCGGCCGAGCGCGCGCGCTTCCTGCGCCACGTCCGGCCCTGGTGGGACGTCCACCGCCACCGGGCCGCGCCCTCGACCGCGCAGGCGATCGAAAAGATGATCGCCTCGGGCGACCTCTCGGTGCGCGCCGCGCGAATCCTCGGATACCGCCCGGTCGCCAACGAGGTCGAGGTGACGATCCGCCCGCGGGGGGCCACGGCGGCCGGCCGCGTCCACGTGGACCGCGTCGTCAACTGCACCGGCCCCTCGAGCGATGTGCGCCGCGTCGGCGATCCCCTTCTGGAGTCGCTCCTCGCCCGCCGGCTCATCCGGCCCGACCCGCACGCGCTCGGCCTCGAGACCACGGCCGACGACTCCGTGCTCGACGCCTCGGGAAATCCGTCGCGCGTCCTCTCGCTCGTCGGACCGCTGCTGAAGGCCGGGTTCTGGGAGGCCACCGCGGTGCCCGAGCTGCGCCAGCACGCCGCGCGACTGGCCGAGCGCCTGCTGCCCTAAGACGGCCCGCGGGCCTCGGGAGATCCGGCGCCGCGCGCCTTCGCCAGGAGCTCGGACGCTTCGGAATCCCTCCCGAGCGCCGTGGCCGTGCGCGCGAGCTCGAGGAGCGTCGCGCCGTCGACGCACACCCACATGAACGAGAAGTCGTGCCCGGTCCGATCGCGCCAGAGGGCGCGCGCCTCTTCGAAGGGCGCCTCGCCCGACCCGGAACGCGCGAGCCCGGCCAGAGCCTGCACGAGCAGATGTCCTCCGCCGAGACTGCGCGGGCGCCCGCGCAGGTGCGCGACAGCCTGCGCGAACGCGGCGTGCGCGGCAACCTCGTCGTGCTGCTCGAGGGCCGTGCGGCCGAGGGCGCAGAGCCCGACCCCGCGAAAGGTGTCGCGGTACATGAAGTCCGAGCGCTCCACGTTCTCGAGCCCCTCGAGGCACCGGGACCGCGCGCGGTCGAGCTCGCCGAGGCGCCGCAGGGCCTCGCCCAGGTAACAGGCCACGCCCGCCGTGGGGCCCCTGCCCGTCTGCCCCTCGAGCGCGACCGCCTTTGCGAGGCACCACTGCGCCTCCGCGCCGTGCCCGAGATCCAGGTGCGTCCAGCCGAGGGCGAGCCAGGCGAAGCCGTGCTCCGGATCGAGCTGGACGGTTCGCTGGAAAAGCGCCAGCGCCTCTTCCGGGCGCCCGGCCTGCGCCAGCCAGATCCCGCCGAAGTAGGGTGCGTACACGCCGGACGGGTCGAGCTCCATGGCGCGCCGTTCCTGCTCGGATGCCTCTTCGGTCCGACCCATCCTTGCCAGTGCGTATCCGAGCCAGATCCGGGGCTCCGCCAGCGCCGCGTCGGCCGCGATCGCCCGGCGCGCGTAGCTCTCCGCGATCTCGAGCTCCCGCGGATCGGTCTGGTAGGGAAAGCGCATGCAGTGCACCGCGACGAGACCGGCCAGCGCCGGAGCGTACGCGCCGTCGGCGGCCACGGCCTCTTCGAACAGCGCCTGCGCCTGGTCGAGCGATCCCTTCTCGAGGCGGTGGAAGAACCGCCGTCCCCGCTCGTAGCGCTCGTAGACGTCGATGCGCGGAGCGGGACGGGCGGCGGGCGATGCGCCGCCGGGCCGGAGTCGCTCCGCGGCCCCCGCGGCGAGCCGGTCCTGCATCGAGAACAGGTCGTCGACCGCGCCGTCGACCTTCTCGGAGGCGACGCTCTCGCCCGTGATGCCGTCGGAAAGTTGGGACGTCACGCGCAGCCGCTGTCCCGCGCGCTGGTAGGAACCCGCGAGCACCCACCGGCAGCCCAGAACCTGACCGAGTTGGCGCCCCTGCTCGTCGGCGCCGACGGCAGCCCGGCGCACCGCGTCCCGCGGCACGAGCGAAACACCCGGAATGCGCGAGAGATCGACGGCGAGGCTTTCAGCAAACCCGCTGCCGATCCAGTCGTCATCCGGATTGCGCGACAGGTTTCTGAAGTCGACGATCGCCAGTGTGTCCGGCAGAGTGGCCGTGAGCTCTCCCGAACCCAGTGCGCGCAGGTCCGCGAGAAACGCCGCGGCGGAAGGGTACCTCCGCTCCGGATCGCGGGCCATCGCGCGCCCCAGCACGACGGCCGCCTCCGCCGGCACCCCCGCCGCCCCGAGCGGTGCGTACTCGGCCGAGAGGTTCGCCGCGATGCGTTCGGCGGGGTTGTCTCCGGGAAAGGCCGGGCGCCCCGCGATCGTCTCGTAGAAGACGGCCCCGAGCGAGAAGAGGTCCGATCGCTCGTCGAGCGGCCTGCCGCGGAGCTGCTCGGGCGACATGTAGCCGAGCGTGCCGATGACGGCGCCGGCCTCGGTCAACGCGACTTCCGTTCTCTCCTCGCTGTCGACGGCTTCCTCCTCTTCGTGCAGCTGCGCGATCCCGAAGTCGAGCAGCTTGCCGAGGTGGTCGCCGGTGACCATGACGTTTTCCGGCTTGATGTCCCGGTGCAGAACGCCGGCGGCGTGCGCATGAACGAGCGCCTCGAGAAGCGACGCCACCACCGAGAGCGCCTGGGGAAACGGCAGAGCGCCGCGGCGCAGCCGGTCGCGCAGAGTCTCGCCCGCGACGAACTCCATCGCGAGGAAGGCCACGCCCTCGGATTCGCCGGACTCGAAGAACGTCGCGATCGCCGGGTGCTGCAAGCGGGCGCAGGCCTGCGCCTCGCGGAAGAGCCGCGCGCGCGCCGCGTCGGTCAGGGACGACGCCAGGACCTTGACCGCCGCCGCCCGGCCCAGCGCGAGATCGCGGGCGAGAAAAACCTCGCCCATGCCGCCTGCCCCGAGGCGCCTCTCGATGCGATAGTGAGAGAGGGTCTTGCCGATCACGGCGTCCCGCCTGTGCGGCGATTATCCTCCCGGCGCCGGCATACAATCACGGCCGAGCCGCATGCCGATCTCGCCCGGAACGCGCCTCGGACCCTTTGAAGTGCTCGCTCCGCTCGGGGCGGGCGGCATGGGAGAGGTCTACCGCGCCCGGGACGCGAAACTCGGGCGCGACATCGCCGTGAAGGTGCTCTCCCAGTCGACCGCGTCGGACCCGGACCGGCGCCAGCGCTTCGAGCTCGAGGCGCGGTCGGCCTCCGCCCTGAACCACCCGAACATCCTGACCATCTTCGACATCGGCGAAGCCGACGGCTCGCTCTACATCGCCATGGAGCTCATCGAGGGCAGGACGCTGCGCGAGCTCGTCGCTTCGGGCGAGCCACTGCCGACCAAGCGGCTGCTCGACTACGCCGTCCAGACCGCCGAGGGTCTCGCCAAGGCGCACGCGGCCGGAATCGTCCACCGCGATCTGAAGCCCGAGAACCTCATGGTGACGAAGGACGGCTTCGTGAAGATCCTGGACTTCGGGCTCGCAAAGCTGACCGAACCGGTCTCGCAGGACGCTTCCATCCTGCCGACCGCGATCGCGGCGCCGACGCAGCCCGGCACCGTCATGGGGACGGCCGGGTACATGTCGCCCGAGCAGGCGAGCGGCCAGTCGGTGGACTACCGCTCCGACCAGTTCACCCTCGGCGCGATCCTCTACGAGATGGCGACCGGCAAGCGCGCCTTTCAGCGAAAGACCGGCGCCGAGACGCTCGTCGCGATCATCAAGGAAGAGCCCGAGCCGATCTCCCAGGCCGCTCCGAAGGCCCCGGCGCCCGTGCGCTGGATCGTCGAGCGCCTGCTCGCCAAGGACCCCGAGGAGCGCTATGCCTCGAGCAAGGACCTCGCCCGCGACCTGAAGAGCGTCCGCGATCATCTGACCGAGACTTCGCTCTCCGGAGGGCTCGAGGCGGCCGGGCCGGTGAAGGCGCGCCGCCGCGGCTGGGCCCTGCCCGCGCTCGCCGCGCTCGCGATCGGGATCGCCGCGGGATTCCTGCTGCACAACCTCACAGGCGCCAAAACGGGGTCGGCACCAGAAATGAAGCGCCTGACCTACGCGCGCGGCGCCATCCGCACCGCTCGCTTCGCTCCCGACGGGCAGACGATCGTTTACGGCGCCGCGTGGGAGGGGCTGCCTCTCGAAATCTTCTCGACGCGGGCGGACAGTTCCGAGTCGCGCTCACTCGGGCTCCCGAGTGCGGACGTGCTCTCGATCTCGTCCACTGGCGAGCTGGCGATCTCGCTTCATCGCCGCTACTTGTTCGGCTTCCAATCGGTTGGAACGCTCGCCCGCGTGCCACTCGCGGGCGGCGCGCCGCGCGAGGTCCTCGAAGACGTGGAGGACGCCGACTGGTCGCCCGACGGGACGAGCCTCGCCGTGACGCGCGACGTGGGCAACCGCGGCCGCGTCGAGTACCCGGTCGGGAAGGTGCTCTACGACACCGCCGGCTGGGCGGGCAGCGTCCGCGTCTCGCCGGACGGGCGCCTCGTCGCCTTCATCGACCACCCGCAGAAGGGCGACAACAACGGCACCCTGAAGGTCGTCGACGTGAACGGGAAGGTCCGGTTGAACGGTCCGTTTTCGATCCGCGGCCTTGCCTGGTCACCACGCGGGGACGAGGTCTTCTCGGGCGACAGCAGGGGCATCAGTGCCACGACTCTCGACGGGAAGAACCGGATCGTCTGGCTCGCTCCAGGCGGCGGCATCGCCGACATCGCACGCGACGGTCGCATCCTTTGCATGATGAACTCCTCGCGGCGCGAGATGGTTGGCCTGGCGCCGGGCGAGAAGACCGAGCGCAACCTGACCTGGCTCAACTGGTCGTTTCCCATCGACATTTCCTCGGACGGCGGAACCATCCTCTTCAACGAGCAGAACCTCGAGCCCATGGGGATCTACCTGCGGAAGCTCGATGGCTCGACGGCCGTGCGTCTCGGAGAAGGCAACGCGCTCCGGTTCTCGCCGGACGGCCGATGGGCGCTCTCGATCAAGAAGCTGGATAACGGCCAGTTCACGCTCCTGCCGACCGGAGCCGGAGAGCCGAAAGAGCTCGCGAAGACCGGCATCGCCATCAACTCCGCGACCTACTTTCCGGATGGGAAGCGGATCCTCATCTCGGGCAACGAGCCGGGGCACGGCGCCCGGTTGTTCGTGCAGGACATCGCCGGCGGAAATCCCCGTGCCGTCAGCCCCGAGGGCGTCAGCTTCATCTTCCCCACACTCTCCCCGGACGGGAAATCGGTCGTGGCCACCGGACCGGACCATCGACTCGCGATCTACCCGATCGAGCCGGGCGAGCCCCGCCCGCTGCCCGGACAAGTGCCGGAAGACACCCCGCTGCGGTGGACGTCCGACGGCAACTCGATCTTCGTTTACCACCCGACCGCGCCGCCCTTGAAAGTCGAGACGATCGATGTCAAGACGGGACGGCGCACGCTCTGGAAGGAGCTCCGGCCTCCGGATCCGTCCGGCGTCGAGCAGGTGGGACCGATAAAGATCGCGCCGGACGAGACGTCGTACGTGTACTCCTACCGGCGCACGCTCGACGAGCTGTACCTCGCGACCGGGCTGAGATGAGCCTCACCGCGGGAACGAAGCTCGGACCCTACGAGATCCTCGCGCCGCTCGGCGCGGGCGGGATGGGCGAGGTCTACCGCGCGCGCGACGCGAAGCTCGGGCGCGAGATCGCGATCAAGGTGCTCTCCGGGGCGACCGCGTCGGACCCGGATCGGCGGCAGCGCTTCGAGCTCGAGGCCCGTGCGGCCTCGGCGCTGAACCACCCCAACATCCTCACGGTCCACGACATCGGCGAAGCGGACGGCACGATCTACATCGCGATGGAGCTCGTCGAGGGAAAGACGCTGCGCGAGCTCGTCGCCTCGGGCGAGCCGCTGCCGACGAAAAAGCTGCTCGACATCGCAGCACAGACGGCCGAGGGCCTGGCCAAGGCGCACGCCGCCGGAATCGTGCACCGGGATCTCAAGCCCGAGAACCTGATGGTCTCGAAGGACGGCTACGTCAAGATCCTCGACTTCGGCCTGGCGAAACTGACCGAGACGGTTTCGCAGGACGAGTCCATCGCGCCGACCGCAATCGCCGCTCCGACGCAGCCCGGCACCGTCATGGGCACCGCCGGATACATGTCGCCCGAGCAGGCGAGCGGCCAGCCCGTGGACTACCGCTCCGACCAGTTTGCGCTCGGCACGATTCTCTACGAGATGGCGACGGGCAAGCGCGCCTTCCAGAGGAAGACGGGCGCCGAGACGCTCGTCGCAATCATCAAGGAGGAGCCCGAACCGATCTCTCAGGCCGCCCCGAAAGCTCCGGCGCCCGTGCGCTGGATCGTGGAGCGCCTGCTCGGCAAGGACCCCGACGAGCGCTACGCCTCGACCCGCGATCTTGCACGCGAGCTCGAGAGCGTCCGCGACCACCTCACCGAAACCTCTCTATCGGGAGGTCTCGAAGCCGCCGAGCCTGCAAGAGCCAGGCGCCGGGGCTGGCTCGTGCCGGCTCTGCTGGCGCTCGCCCTCGGAGTGACGCTCGGCGTTGTCGTCAAGCAAGTCCTGGGAGGCAAGCCCGCGCCCGCGATCCAGTTCCAGCAGCTGACCTTTCAGCGCGGACAGGTCCTCTCGGCACGGTTTGCGCCCGACGGGCAGACGATCGTCTACGCCGCCGCCTGGGAGGGCCGTCCGCCCGAGGTCTTCACGACGCGGCCGGACAGCGCCGAGTCGCGGTCCCTCGGGCTGCCGGGCGCCACGGTGCTCTCCGTATCCTCGGCCGGCGAAATTGCCGTTTCGCTGAACCGCCATTTTCTCATCGGCTACGAGGGGACGGGAACGCTCGCGCGTGTGCCGCTCGCCGGCGGCTCGCCGAGAGAGGTCGTCGAGAGCGCCCAGGACGCCGACTGGTCTCCCGACGGCAAGGATCTCGCGGTGTGCCGGGTCGTCGGCAATCGGAGCCGGGTCGAGTACCCCGTCGGCAAGGTCCTCTACGAAGCGGCCGGCTGGACGAGGAGCGTTCGCGTATCCCCGGATGGGCGCCTGCTCGCGTTCGTCGACTGCCCGCAGCGCGGCAATAACGACGGCCGCCTCAAGATCGTGGACACCAGCGGCAAGCTCCGGCTCGATGGGCCCCTGGTCCAGGGCGCCAGCGCGCTCGCCTGGTCCCCGAAGGGCGACGAAGTCTGGTGCGGCGGAGTCAATGCCATTTCCCTCGCCGGCAAGGTCCGCCCCGTCTGGACCTCTCCGAACGCCGCGCTCGAGGATCTCTCGCGCGACGGCCGCGCGCTCGTCAACGAGTCCACCGCCCGCCGCGAGCTCGTGGGCTTCGGCCGCGACGGAAAGCCGCACGAGCTCACGGCGCTCAACTGGTCGTTTCCGAGCGACATCTCCCCCGACGGCAACACCGTTCTCTTCTACGAGCAGATCCGCCAGCCGCCCGGCGTCTACGTGAGGAAGCTCGACGGGTCGCCCGCGGTTCGCCTGGCCGACGGCGAGGGTTACGGATTTTCGCCGGACGGCCGGTTCGCGTTGACGGTCAAGCTGCCCGAGCGCCGGCCAATCGTGCTCGTCCCGACCGGCGTGGGCGAGTCGAAGACGCTGGATGTCGGCAACATCACCTTCGCCTGGGCCAACTGGTTCCCGGACGGAAAGCGAATCCTGGTCAACGGCCGCGAGGGCGGCAAGGGCGGGCCGCGCCTGTTCGTCCTGGATGCGGCCGGCGGCGCGCCGAAGCCGATCTCTCCAGAAGGGGTCTCGATCCTCGGCCAATCCATCTCCCCTGACGGCAAGTCCATCGTGGCCCGCGGGCCGGAGGGCCGGGTCGCGATCTACCCCGCCGACGGGAGCGGCGACCCGCGCCCGGTTCCGGGGCTCGAGCCCGAGGACATCCCGCTGCGCTGGACGCCCGACGGGCGCTCGATCTACGTGTCGCGGACCGCGGCGCTTCCGGGGATCATCGACGTCGTGGACATCGCGACCGGGCGTCGGACGAAGTGGAAGGAATTCCAGCCGGTCGACGCAAGCGGCGTCGAGCAGGTCGGACCCGCGGTGATCTCGCCGGACGGTACGACCTACGTGTATTCGTTCCGGCGCGTGCTCGGGGATCTGTTCCTGGCGACGGGGATGCGCTGAAGCTCAGCCGAGAGAGCCGAGAGCGCCCCCTGCAGGCCCACGCGTGGGCTCGACCGGGCGCTGCCTTCCGTCCAGCCCTTGAACAATCGGGCGGCGCCCGGCAGGCGCCGCCCATAAGCGGAGGACGGGGCGTCAGAACGTGAAGAGCGCCTGGCCGACGAACCGGCGCGGCGGGATGACGTGCGTACCGCCGAAGACCGACTGGATGTTGTAGACACCCTTCGTGTCGAAGGCGTTCAGGATCATGAACTGGAGCTGCACGGGCACGCCGACCTTCGCGAGATCGTAGCCCACCTGGAAGTCGGCGACCGTGCGGGGCTTGACGCGGTTGGGATCGAGTTCGGTTCCACTGTTGACCTGGACGTACGGCGCGGCGAACGCATCGTCCGGGTCCTGCAGCAGCTCGGCCGGATCGGCGTCGGTGACGAGGCCCGAGTCGTACCGGACGTTGCCTCCGACCCAGAGGCCGGTTTTCGCGACGTCGTAATAGACGCCCGCCTGGATTTGGAGCTTCTGGTCGTGATCGATGAGGAACGGGTCGCCGGTGATCGAGTCGACGGAGCCCTGATCGAGAAAGAGGCCACCCGCCGGCGGCGGGTCGTAGATCGCATGCACGTGCCCGGCGGACACGAAGCCGCGAAAGCCCGCCGTCGGCGCGAGGTCGAGGCGCAGGTCCCAACCCTGGTAGTGCCCGCTCGCGAACGAGATGGGGAAGACGATACCGGTCGTCAGGAACTGGTCCTGGTCGCCGGCGTTCTTCGAATCCCGCCACCAGTAGTCGAAGTCGAGGCGCACCTTCGATCCCAGTGCCTGCTGCAGCCCGACCGTATAGGCGTTCTGGCGCTCGGACTGGACGCGGAGCACTCCCCGGCCGAGCGGCCGTGAGTCCTGCACCGCGGGCGGGACGATCGCGGCAGCGGCGGCCGAGGACGAGAGCAGGATGTTCTCGAACTCCGGCGTGTAAAGGATCCGGCTGTACGTCGCGCGCAAGACGGAGCCCGTCGAGGGCAGGTAGTACGCCAGACCGATCCGGGGCGAGAAGAGCACGTTGATCGTGGGCAGGTTGTTGTTTTCGTACCGGACCCCGACGTTCGCCGTGAAATTGTTCCAGCGGATCTGGTCCTGCACGTACGCCGCGTAGTACTTGTCGGTGCTGGTATCGGCGAACTCGAATTGCGTTCCGCCGCGCGTCAGGTCGTACGGCGCGATGTTCGGGTTGTAGTCGGGCGAAGACGGGCCATTGAACGTGGGATCGGTGATTCCGAACCGGAAGAGCTCGCTGATCGGGTAGGCCTTGAAGACGCCGCCCGCCTTGATCTCGTGGATTCCGGTCGTCCACGTAAAGGACGGCGTGATCCCGAAGTTGTCGAGAGACCGGTTCGAGTCGGCCGTGATCGGGGTGTCTCCGGCCGACGGATAGAGCGTGAATCGCGCCAGCCGCGCGTAGGCCGTCACGTCGAGGACCGTCGATGCCGAGAGAATGTCCTGCCAGCCCAGGTTGTAGTTCTGGTCGTATGTTTCGACGCGGTCCGCCTGGCCGGCATCCGCCTGGGAATAGCGGTTGGGAACGTCCCGATCCGTGCGGCCGAGCAGGGCCGAGAGCCGGAACGAGTTGCCGAATCCCGGCGAGGCCGCGTCGAGCCGGACGAACGCCCTCTGCGTGTTGCCGTCGTTGTGGAGGTTGTCGGGGTTGGGCGCGTCGGTGAAGTAGTTGGATCCGGCCGCGTTCACCGAAGCGAACGCGCCGAACTCCTGCGTGCCGCCGCCCATCGAGAAGCCGCCCTGATAGGTGTCGAACGTCGCGAAGCTGCCGATGACGTTTCCCTTGAACGGCGATCCAAGCCCGGACTTCGTCGTCATGTTGATGACGGCCCCGACCTTCTCGCCGAACTCCGCCGGCACGTTGCCATAGATGACTTCCATCGACTGCGCAATCCCCGGATCGATCGAGTTCGAAAACGTCACGCCGGTCTGGTCGGCGATCGTCTGCCCGTCGATGACAAACTCGCTCTGGCTGTGCGCCCCCTGAAAATGGTACCGGCCGTTCTCGTCGAGGGCGAAGCCGGGCGTCGAGGTCACGATCTCCTCCATCGCCCGCATCGGGACAGCGGCCGGGGCGCGCTGGACGAACGACTTGTCGATATCGATGTGGGACGTCGTGCTGTCGGTCTCGAGTTGCGCTGCCGTCGGCTCTCCCATCACGCTCACCGATTCGGTGACGGCCGATAGATCGAGCTTGATCTCGACCTCGCGCGGAATCGACGTGCGGATGTCGAGACTCTTGTGAACCGGAGCAAATCCCTGGACTTCCACGTGCAGCTCGTAGGGGTTGAACGGCACGTTGAAGAAATGGAATGCGCCGTCGCGGCCCGTCGTGGTCTCGGCCTTGAAGCCAGAGATGTCGTTGCGCAGTTGAACGAGAACGGCGGCCAGGGGCGTGCCGTCCGGCCCGACCACCCTGCCCTGCACGACGCCCGAGGCGCCGACCGCCAGGGCCTCCGGGGACGGGCCGACCGACAGCCACAGGACCGCCGCGCACGATGCCAGGAATCGCAATGGCGTTTTCGCCATGGTGGACTCTCCTCACGAATGTCGAGGCTTCCGGCGCGCAGGGCGCCGGCCGCGCTCCGCAAGGAGGCGCGCCTCGGGGTTGTTGGAGTGGTCGAGGGTCGGGAGTTAGAGAGCGGCGGGAGGAGCGCGGCTGCCGCCGGAGTGCCGGACGGCGGATCCCGGTGCGACCGTGACGATCGCGATGGCGAACTGGAGGACGGAGAGTTGCGCCCCGGCGCACGCGCCGGAGGCGAGCCCCGGCAGCCGGTGAGTCTGACAGGCGAGGCAGGGATCCTGCTTGACCGAGACGCCCGAGTGCCAGTGCGCGCCCTTCGACAACGGGCTGTGGCTGGAGGCGACCCGTTCCGTCGCCGCGCCTGGCCCGCCGCCCTGGAATGCGCCGAATAGGTCGTCGTGGTGGTGCAGCCCGGCGGCGGAAGCGAGGACCGCCAGCAGCAGGACGGCGCCGGCGAAGCGGCGGCGCAGGACCGAGGAACGTGACATCGAGACTACAGGGTACGGGAGAGGTGCGGGGAGGTCAACGGGACCGCCCCCCTCACCCTGTCCCTCTCCCGCCGGGAGAGGGAACCCTTCTTAGCGAGGACGCCTCCAAATCAATCTCCCTCTCCCCCGCGGGGGGAGAGGGTTGGGGTGAGGGGGCTGTCGGGACTACTCGATCTTCTTGATCGCCGCTTCCGCCGCCCAGCGGATCCGCGGGTGCTCGGCGAGCTTCTTCAGGATCGGCAGTCCGGGCGTCGCCGCCGGCTTGCCAATCGCGCCGAGCGCTTCGGCGCACGCGCGCAGCACGTGGATCTGCTCGCCCTGGACCGAGCACGCCGCGATGAGCGCGGGCACGGCGGGCGCCGCTGCCTTGCCGATCGCGGCGATGGCGTTGGCCGACATCAGGCGCACGTTGGGATCGCTGTCCTTCAACGCCGCGGTCAACTCCGGCAGGGCCGGCTGCGCGCCCGCACCGAGCTTCACGAGCCCCATCGCCGCGAGGCCGCGCGTGACCGGGTTGGGGTCCGACAGGGCCTTGCCGAGCTCGGCCGCCGATCCCGTCGGCTGGCGCGGCTCCTTCACGTTGGCCGCCGCCGCCCAGGCGGCGGCGCCCGTCTTCGCGAGGACGATGTTGTCCACGCCGAGGTTGTAGCCCGTGGACGCGGCGTTCTTGCCCAGGCACACGTAGGTCAGCGTGTGGCGCCCCTTCGTCAGGCGCGGCCAGCCCACCTGGTACGCGGCACCGACGTACGTCTCGTAGGCGTAGCCGTCGAATTCCATCTGCGGGCGCACGTCCGCGCCCGGCTCGTGCTCGAGCTGCGGAGCGACGGGCGGCTTGCCGTCCAGCAGCACCGTGTAAATGCCGTAGTCGGACGCCTGCGCAAGCTCGGTGTAGAGCTCGTAGTCGCCGCCGTCGGGCACGTCGAACGGGACCGTCAGCTGCGAGCCCTTGCCCTCCGCCTCGAAGAGGATGACGTCCTTGGACCAGAAGAGGTCCGGGACCATCGAGATCTTTCCCTTCTCCGCCTTGACCCCGGCCATGTTGGTCTCGACTTCGATCTGCGTCGCGTTGCCCTGCGGGAGGCGCGCCGAGCCATAGGGCACGGGCGGCTGGTCCTCCGCGATCCCCTCCTGGTACCAGAAGGCGACCGAGGACATCAGGTCCACGCGCTCGCCGAAGCCCGACTTGACGGAACCGTCGGCGTTGAACGTCCAGCCCTTGTGCTCGATCTCGAATCGGAGGGACTTCGTGAACGGGACCGGGTCGAGCAGGTGCCAGCGGTAGGCCGTCATCCGCGAGCCGAGCCCCGTGCCGTCGGCGACCGTGACGCCGTAGTACGGCCCGTCGTCCACGTGGAGGCCCCACGCGTCGTTGAAGTAGTCCTCGCTGCCGGTCCCCTCGATGGACGGGTACTTCTCTCCGTCCACGTAGAAGAGGTCGTCGCCCTCGCCGAACCAGCCGGCCTCGGCCTGGACGACCGAGAGGACCGTTCCGACGTAGTGGCCCCTGCCCTTCACGTTCAGGAACTCGTAGTTCTTGCCGTCGGCCGGCGCGGGCAACGACTGCCGGTAGCGCGCGTGGAAGTAGGGCGTGTTCGCCGGCAGCGACGGGACCTTCTCCCAGTCCACGTGGAAGTAGAGGTTCGCCACGCGGCGGCGGCCCTCGTTGGTGATCGTGACGCGGCAGGACTTCTTGAACGGCATCGGCCAGTAGCTGTTGCGCGCGCGCCCCGCCGAGCTGTCGCGCACCATGAGCGACTTCACCGGGCGCTCGAAGCCGTGGCCGACCGCGAAGAAGTCTCCGACCGGAGCGTCCACGCTCGGCGTGGCGCTGCCGTCGTAGTACACGCGAAGGCGCAGGAGGCGCGGCCAGCCGTACTCGTTGTCCGCGATCGTCACCCAGATGTGCGTCAGCACGCCGGGGCCCTCGAGGTCCGCCAGGACGGTCGTTTCGCCCGGGATCGGCCGCTTGCTGTCGTCGTTGGAGTTCCAGTCCGGGTTGTTCGACGAAGAGCGGTGGGCCAGGAAATCCTTGGGCTCCATCAGGTGGTACGGGTCGGGCATGCCGGGCGAAGGCTCCTGGGCGCGCGCCGGAAGGCCGGCCGCCAGCAACGCGAGTGTCGCCACGACGCGGACGAGGCTCTTCTTCATGCTTCCCTCAACTTTCGTGGGCGATACTCTACCCCCATGTTCCACGCTCCCACAGCCCGGTTCGAAAGGATCGCGCGCCGGCGTCTCGGGCCGCCGGGGCATAATGCGCCGATGAAAAAGCGGTCTGCGCGACCGCAGACGTTCACCGACAAGGGCAGCGCGAAGTGCCATTGAAACCGGTGGCCGACTAGGAACGGGGGAACACCATGGCGAAAGATCCGCACCTCAACCAGATCCGGGAGGTCACGCCGAGCGCGAAGGGCTGCGAGGACTGTCTCAAGATCGGCGGCCGCTGGGTCCACCTGCGACTCTGCCTGACCTGCGGCCACGTCGGCTGCTGCGACTCCTCGCCGAACAAGCACGCGACCGCGCACTTCCACGCGGTCAAGCACCCGATCATCCAGTCGTTCGAACCCGGCGAGAACTGGAGATGGTGCTACGTGGACGAAGCCGAGGTCTGATTCCCGCGAGCGCCCGAAGGGCGCTCTCCTAGAGACGCCAGCTCAAGAACGCGCCCCACTCGGTCTGGGTCCTGCGCTGGGAGGGCAGGCTCGCGTACGACGTCTGGCGATGGTACAGCGAATAGCTCGCGCCCGCGCCGAATCCGTCCACGATGGGCAGCCGCAGCGCCGCCCGGAAGAACTGCAGCGTGTTGGTCGTCGACACGCCGTTCGCGGTCGCCGTCCAGGCGAGACCGTAGGAGACGGCCGCAATTTCGTTGTCGCCCTTCTTCAAGAGCGCGGCGAGACTCAGGCCGCCCCCCGCGGCGAAGTCGTAATCCCGCCCGGACGTCGGGTCGATCGCGTCGATCGTCTTGATCGCGGCCATCGGGTAGACGTTCACGAGCGCGCTGCCCTCGGCGACGAAGTCGCTCCCCAGGCGGTAGCGCGAGAGGAAGCCCGCGCTCACGCTCTGGCTGCCGAGCGTCTCGGCGTCGTTGTTGACGTACGCGTATCCCATGAAGAGGCCGAAGATGTAGCGGGAGGCGACGTTCGGATCCGACAGCTCCCATCCCTTGAGGATCCCCTGCTCCTCGACGCGCGCCAGCAGCGAGTCCGCGGGGGCATTCACCTCGACGCCGAGCGTGAACGAGTCGAAGGGTTTCTGCATCTCTCCGGCGAAGGGGTCTCCGTACTGCCCCCGGACGGCGAAGCCCCCGCGATCGGGATCCTCGGACACGCCCGCGACGTGGAGATACCCGAGATCGACGTCGAGATGAAACCGCGACGGCAGGCTCTCCGCCCGGGGCAGCTGCGCGTCTTCCCCGTGCAGGCCGCGGTTGAGGGCTCCGACCGGGCCGAGGACGATTGCGCCGAGCCGCTCGCCGAGAGACGGTCCGCCGTCCCCGCCGCCGCTCCCGGCCCAGAGCATGGAGGACAGCCGGTAGGTAACTTCCCCGATGGCCATGCCGCCCAGGGTCGTGTTGACGAGATCGTTGATGGCGGGCGGCTCGGACTCGGCGCAGCATTCCCAGAGGAAGCTCCCGAGCAGGGTCACCGCGCCGGACTCCCAGAAGCCATAGCCGTTCGAGCGCGCGGAACTGAAATACATGCTCCCGTGGACCGGATGGTTGAAGACATTCGTCGAGATCGAATCGCGGTCGTACGTAAAGCCGGTGCGGAAGTTGGCCTTGATCGAGTCCGCCGTGACCATCGCAAAATCGTCCCGGGTGACGTAACGGTTGACCGCCCACGGCAGCAGCTCGGAGAGGAACACCTCGGCCGCGGCGAGCCCCGGATACCGGTGCGTGGCGTCCTCGCCGGCGCCGTCCCCGGTCAGGTCCGAGGGGAACGGAACCAGGTCCCCGAGCCGGTACGTGAATCCGCCCGTGATCTCGGAGCTCGAGAACAGATTGGTGGTGAAGGGGCGGCATCCGATCGACTCGCAGACGATGGTCCCCAGACGTTGGCCCGTTTCGCGCCAGCGATACCTGCCCTCCAGAACCACCGCGAGGCGCTCGTTCAGGAAGTACTCCCCGCCGACGGCGAGATTCGCCGTAAACCGCGTGTCGCCTCCCGCCGTCGGGAGCGGCGGAAGGGTCATCACCCCGGCGCCCAGACCCGCGAAGCCCCGCAGGCGGCCGCTCCCGAAGCCGTAGAGCCAGTCGAGCTCGTACGTGCGCACGTGGCCGGGGACGTCGGGCCCGAGCCGGGCGCCGGTCAGCGGGTCCCGGGTCACGACGCGCACGTTCGCGAACGAAAACGACGCCTGGAGACGAAAGTGCGGGGCCGTCTCGAAGGCGCCCCGCAGGCCGAAGGTGGCGCCCGAGCTGATCAGCGTGGCCTCCGAGGGCGTGAGCGAGATGCGGCTCCCGAAGTCGGCGCCCCCGAAGGCGCCCAGCTCCCACCGGGACGCCTCCTGCGCTCGCGCCGGCCGGGCGAGCACGACGGCAATCGACGCCGCGAGCACCGCGCGTCCGATCCCCTTCATGCGCCGGGTGATCCCCCGGCGGGGGCCGGCGTACGACGCCTCATCGGGTCGCAAGAGTCATCCCCGTCGCCCGGCCGCCGCCGGGAAAGCGATCGTCGATGCTGGGCCCGTGCCAGCGCCCCTGGTTGAGGTCGTACTGGTACCCGATTTGCGTGTACGGGATGCGGATCACGTCGAAGAGGAAGTACGCGATCTTTCCCCACCACTTCTCCTCGGGCACGCCGGCCTCGCGGAGGATCTGGACGAAATTCACGCCGAGAAAGATCCCGATCTGGCGCTCGCGGACGGCCGGATCCGCGTAGGGGTAGCCCTTCGAGCCATAGGTCAGCGACACGAGCAGGAAGCGCGCCGGACCGGGGTCGAAGTGCGCGCGATGCCCGAGCCCCGCGACCTTGAGGTCGCCGGAGTAGACCAGCTCGGAGTAGTCCGTGCCGAAACCTCCATGGGGGCAGCAGACCGCGGGAGGACTCGGTACGAGCCCGGCCGAGAAGCCGACCAGGTCCCCGAGCCCGTAGTGCGCGATCCCGAGATATGTCGCCGCCCCGAGCGTGTCCATCGTGAGGTCCTCGTAGGAAAACCCGTAGTGGCCGCGGCCGTCGCCGAGCTCCGTCACGAAACCGGCGAACATCGAAACTCCCGCTCCCAGCAACCGCGCCTGGTCGACGGGCAAACCGAACTCGGCGTAAACCTCCGAGAGCAGCTTGGCGACGACGTAGTACGAGACGAAGTGGGACGCCTTGTCGGCCCCTCCCGCGTACGTATTCTGGCCGAGGTAACCCTCGTTCGTAAAATGAAACTTCTGGTTGGGGCCGTCCGTGAACGAGTTCTCGGCCGACCCCGCCAGCGTCACGAACGAGACCGCGCCGATCCAGAACGTGTGCGGCCTCCTGGTCTCGGCGGGGGCCTCCACCATCGCCGCCCGCGCAGCGGCCTCGCGATCGACGAAGGCCGGCGCCTCGCCGTTGGGCGCCGAAATGCCGCTTTCCTCGGCCGCGCGCGCGAACGACTCGTGAAAGCCCGATCCGGAGGTCGCGCCGCCGGAAAGACGGAACGACCCCGCGGGCGCCGCCGCACCGGCGATCCAGAGCATCGCCGCCAGGAACCGGCGAGGGCGTATCGCCAGGGCCGTCGAGAAAAAACCCTCCGCGGCGGCGGGGACGGACTTCCAACTCGCGCCCGAATCGGGTGCGTATCTCGAAGCGCTCACGTGGGCATCTCCTCGTCATCCAAAATCTCGCTTCCGGCGACGACGAATCGCCGCCATTGCCACGCCTTCGGGAGCCGGGGTCAGGTGAGGGCGGGCGGGCCGCGGGAGGAGGAGTCGGACGGGACAGGCGCCGGCGTGGAGACAGGAGGGGTGACGGGCCGGCCGGACGGGGGCTGGAGGGGTGCGGCGAGCGTGAGCGAGATCGCGGGGGACGCGACGAAGTCGCTGTGAAAACAGGCCAGGCACGACTCGTCGTCGACGAGCGCGCCCGGATAAAACCCCGCGCCGAGCCCGACCGGGCCGCGGATCTGCGCAAAGCGGCCCGAGTTGCTCGGCCCGTCGGACACGATGTCGGCGATGGGATCGAGGTGGTGGTGCGGCGTCCCCGCAGCCGCCGCGAAGAGCGCGAGCAGGTAGATCGCGGAGATCCGGCGCCAGGCAGACAACATGGCGACGCTCACTCTACGTCCCCTGTCAAGCCGGCCCTGCTATTCTGACGCAGATGGCTTTCCTGGCGACCCTGTCCGTCCTGGCCGCGCTCGCCGTTTCCGCGACGCCCACTCCGGTCCCTGCATCGGTTCCGGAAGGCGCCTGGGGCGGGGTCGGCCTGAAGCTCCTCGTGAACGCGCGTGACGTCAGGGTCGAGCTCGACGCGGCCCACGGCACGATCGAAGGATCGCTCTCGCTCGACTCCGAAGGTCGCTTCGAGGCGAACGGGACGCTCGTTCGGGAGCGCCCGGGCCCGACACGCGCCGGCGGCGAGGACGCGGGAGCCGAGCCGGCGCGGTACCGGGGCACGATCGCGGGCGACACCGTGACGCTCGTCATCACGCTGACCCGGTCGGCAACGGAGATCGGGCCGCTCCAGGCCCGCCGGGGAGCGACCGCGCGGCTGCGAAAGATGTACTGAGCGCCTCCCCGGGCCGTTAGAATCCTCCGCCGGTGGAGAAACCGCGCCGGCGCTTCTACGAACTGCGGCTTTTCGCGGCGCCGCTCTCCTACCTCTGGTGGGGCCTGAACGTCCTGGCAGTCATCCTCTGGGCCCCGTTCATGGCGGTGTTTCGCCTCGCGACGAGCAGCAACGACCCGGGACGCCACCGCATCGGACGCATCCTGCGCAACGCGGGCGTCTTCACCGTCAAGCTCAACCCCTTCTGGGATTTTCGGATCATCGACAACGTCCACCCCGATGCGCGCCGGCCGTACCTGTTCGTCTCCAATCACCGGTCGATGGCGGACGTCTACCTGCTGGCGCAGCTTCCCTGGGAGATGAAATTCCTCTCCAAGGATTCGGTCTTTCGCATCTGGGTCCTCGGCTGGGAGATGAAGCTTGCGGGCGACATCGCGCTGACGCGCGGCGACCGCGAGAGCGCGCGCCGCGCGATGCTGGACATGCGCCAGCGCCTTCTCGACGGCAGCTCCGTCGTGGTCTTCCCGGAGGGCACGCGCAGCACGGACGGAAGTCTCGGCAGGTTTCGCGACGGCGCCTTCCGCCTCGCGATCGACCTCGGCGTGGACATTCTGCCGCTGGCGATCTCGGGCACCGAGACCGCCCTGCCCAAGCACTCCCTGGTTTTCCAGCGGACCACCGCAACGGTGGAGGTCCTGCCCCCGGTGTCCGTCGCGGGTCTCACATCCGCCGACGCCCCGGCGCTCGCCGAGCGGGTACGCGGCGAGATCGCCCGGGTGCTGAATGTAGAGCTGGGCCCATCGTGACCGCGCTCGACATGGAGCTCGTCCTCGAGGCCCGCAAGGCGCTGGCGGGGCGCATCCGGCGCACGCCGATCGAGTTTTCGCCCGCGCTCTCGGACGTGGCGAAGGTCCCCGTTTTCCTCAAGCTCGAGTCGCTGCAGCTGACCGGATCCTTCAAGATCCGCGGCGCGTTCTTCGTGATGCTGAGACTCTCCGAAGAGGAGCGCCGGCGCGGCATCGTCACGTGCTCCGCCGGCAACCACGGCAAGGGGGTCGCCTATGTCGCCCGCGAGCTCGTAATCCCCGCCGAGATCCACGTTCCCCGCAACGTCGACGAGTCGAAGTACCAGGGAATGCTCGCCCTCGGGGCCAATGTCGCCCGCTCCCCCTTCGACGGGTACGACGAGACCGAGCGGCTCGCGAGGAGCGAGGCCGCGCGCTCGGGACGGCGTTTCATCAGCGCATTCGACGACGCGCTCATCCTGGCCGCGAACGGCGGGTCGCTCGCGGCGGAGACGATCGAGGACTGCCTGCCCGCGCGGACCTTTCTTCTGCCCGTCAGCGGCGCGGGCCTGGCCGGGGGCTTCGCTCTCTATGCGAAGACGGCGCTGCCGGACTGCCGCATCATCGGCTGCCAGCTCGCGCTCTCGCCCGCACTCGCGCTCTCGCTCGAGAGGGGCGAGGCCGTCCTCAGCCTGCCTCCCATCGTCACGACGGCGGGCGGGCTCGAGGGCGGCATCGGAAAGACCGGCTTCGACGTCCTGAGGTCGCGCGTCGACGGCGTCGCCCTGATCACGGAAGAGGAAATCTTCGAGGCCGTGCGCTTCATGCTCGACAAGCACCAGTACCTGATCGAGCCCTCATCGGCCGTGACCGTCGCCGCGATCCTGACGGGCAAGGCCGGCCGCCTCGACTCCCCCGTCGCCGCCGTCATCTCGGGGCGCAACGTCGCGCTGGCGACGATTCGCAGGATCCTCGCCGCGTGAGGGTCGTCGGCCAGGACGAGATCCTCCGCTCCGTGAGCCTGCCGGCCGCGATCGCGGCCATGCGCGAGGCGGTCATCGCCCAGTCGCGCGGCGAATGCGACACGCCGATGCCCATGCACCTCGACCTCGCGACGGGCGGGGGCGGCGAAGTCCACATCAAGTCGGGCTACCGCAGGGGCGGCTCCCACTTCGCGCTAAAGGTCGCCGGTACCTACGCGAAGCGCCCCTACGGCTCGATCGTCCTCGTCTCGGTCCAGACCGGCGAGACGGTCGCGTACTTCGACGACGGCGGACACCTCACCGACCTGCGCACCGCGGCGGTGTCGGCCATGGTCGCCAGGGAGCTCGGCCGCGCCGACACGGCCCTCGGCATCCTCGGAACCGGCATCCAGGCGCGCCTGCAGGCGCAGCTGCACGCCGCGGTGTTGCCGCTCTCGAACGTTCTCGTCTGGGGACGCAATCCGGAACGCGCGGCCGCGTGCGCGCGCGAGATTGCCGTGCTCGTTCCGGGCGCGCGCGTCGTCGCGGCGCCGTCTCCGGCCGAGGTCGCGGCGGGCGCGCAGCTGATCGTGACGGCCACGGCCTCCCGCGCGCCACTGCTCCTCGCCTCGGACGTCCGGCCCGGCACCCACATCTCGGCCGTCGGCTCCGATTCTCGCGGTAAGCAGGAGCTCGACCCCGCAATCCTGAAGCTGGCCTCGCTGCTTCTCGTGGACTCGCTCTCGCAGTGCGGGCAGCTCGGCGAGCTCCAGCACGCGCTCTCCGAGAAGCCGCGCGCGGTCGAGATCGGCGCCTTCTGCGCCGCTCCCGCGGTCTACGGCCGCGGCGGCATCACCGTCGCCGATTTCACGGGGCTCGGCGCCGAAGATCTCTTCATCGCGGAGGCGTGTCTGCCAGGCCTCGCCACGAAGACGTGACCGGCGCCGGTCGCCACGACAATAAATAAACAGGGAGCGGGATTTACACTAATACGTGTAGTATACGTATATGCACAAGAAGCTCACCATCACCGTCGAGGAAGACGTCTACCGCGGTCTCCACCGCGTCGTCGGCCGCCGGCGCATCAGCCAGTTCATCGAGGAGCTCGTTCGCCCTCATGTGACGGCCACCGAGCGCAATGAGGGATATCGGCAAATGGGCCTCGATGAAGAGCGTGAGCGCGAGGCCCTCACGTGGTCGGAAGCCACCGCGGATGGCCCCTTCGATGAAACGCGGTGAAGTCTGGTGGGTCGCGTTCGGTCCCGCGACGGGCGGCGAGGTCCGGAAGAACCGCCCGGCCGTCATCGTGAGTAATGACTCCTCAAACGCCTTTCTCAACCGGGTCCAGGTCGTACCGCTGACCTCGAACGTGGAGCGCCTCTACCCGAGCGAGGCTTGCGTCACGTTCGCCGGCCGTCGAAGCAAAGCGATGGCGGATCAGATCGCCACGGTCGCGAAAGCACGCCTCGAGCGAAAGCTCGGCCGCATCGACTCCGAGAGCCTTGCGGGCGTCGAGCGGGCGCTGCTGACCCAACTCGATCTTCCTCAACGAATCCCCGGCAGTTAGAACCGCGCCGACAGGCCGACGCCAACGAGCAACTGGCTGGCCTCGCAGCCCACCAGTCTAGAATCCACCCATGACGCGAGCCGTGCGAGAGCATCTTGCGGAGAAGGGCGCGGGGAATCGCGAAGGCTTCCGCTGGCGGGGCGGCGAGATCACCCGGGTCGAGGGGTTCAGCGACGCGGTCTTCGCCTTCGCGATCACGCTGCTCGTCGTCTCGCTCGAGGTCCCCCGCACCTTCAACGAACTCGCAGGCGTGATGCGGGGGTTCCTGGCCTTCGCGGTCTGCTTCACGCTGCTCGTCGTCATCTGGCGCGAGCACTACGTGTTCTTCCGCCGGTATGGGCTGCAGGACACGACGACCATCTGGTTGAACGCGGCGCTGCTCTTCGTCACGCTCTTCTATGTCTATCCGCTCAAGTTCGTCTTCAACCTGGTGCTGTCCGGCCTGACGGGCGGGGCGCAAGCCGGAACGCCGCCGACCATCGAGCCGGGGCAGGTTCCGTCACTCTTCGTGATCTACGGCGCGGGGGTCATCGCGCTCTACGTGCTGCTCGCGCTCCTCTATGTGCATGCCTACCGCAGGCGCGGCGAGCTGAAGCTCACGCCCATCGAGACGTTCGACACCCGGGCGGGCATCGTGCGACACCTGCTCGCGGCGGGGATCGGCCTCGTCTCGGTCGCGCTCGCGGTGACCGTGCCCCAGCGCATGGTCGGCCTGGCGGGACTGGCGTACTTCCTGTTCGGGCCCGTGATGGCGGTCTACGGGAGCATCGCGGGCAGCCGCCGCCGTCGGATCACCGGGGCGCCGCAGCCATGAGCCGCTTCCTCTGGATCTGCCTCGGCGGGGCCGCCGGCACGGGAGCGCGCTACCTGCTCTCGGGCTGGGCGGTCGCGGCGCTCGGCGCGGGGTTCCCCTGGGGCACGCTCGCGGTCAACGTCATCGGCTCGTTCGGTGTCGGCTTCCTGATGCAGGTCGGCGTGGCCACGCCCCTCATGTCACCCACGCTGCGCATGGCGCTGACCACGGGCGTGATGGGCGGCTTCACGACGTATTCGACCTTCAACTACGAGACGATCCGGTACGTCCAGGACGGCGCCTGGCGCCTCGCGCTCGGTAACGTGGCGATCACGCTGCTCGTGTGCCTCGCGGCGGGCTTCGCCGGCCTCGCGGTGGGCCGTTCGATCTTCGGAGGATAAGCGTCATGCGCGTGCTCGACGGCGAACAGATCCTGATGCGCATCTTCATCGGCGAGTCCGACCGCTGGCACCAGCAGCCGCTGTGGATGGCGCTGTTGCAGAAGCTGCGCAAAGACGGCTACGCCGGCGCGACCGTCTTTCGCGGCATCGGCGGGTTCGGCGCGCGGAGCGTCGTACACACCACGCTCATCGAGCGGCTGTCGCAGGACCTGCCGCTCGTCGTCGAGATCGTGGACAGCGCCGAGCACTTCGAGCGCCTGCTGCCGGTGCTCGACGAGATGGTCACGGAGGGGCTGGTCACGATGGAGAAGGTGCGGGTCCTGAAATATTCGCCGGGCAGGCGCCCGCTCGACCCGGCGCCCTGACTCAGGGCTTCGCGGGAGCGGGCGGCTCGCGCCGCAGCAGGACGGGGACCGGAACGTCCGACTCCCCGCGGCGCACGACCACCGCGGCAGCGTCGCCCCAGCGTTTGCCGGCCATCGCGCGGGAGAGCGCCTCGCGGTCCGCGACGGGCGCGCCGTCGAACGACACGAGCACGTCCTGGAGCTTCAGGCCGGATCGGGCGGCCGGTGAATCCTTCTCGACGTCGATGATCTCGAGCTCCTTGTCCTCGCGCGGCCGCGTCGAGATGCCGAGGTCGGGATAGAGCGGCGCGCTCTCCGCCGGGATGCCCCAGACGAAATTCGCGAACGAAGCCTGGACGCTCGAGACCGGCGCCTTCTTGTCGTCCTCGACCGAGAGCGGAATCACCGAGGCCACCTTGCCCGAAAACCGTGGCTTGACCTGCCGCTCGATGCCGAGGCCGTACTGCACGTGCCCGGCGCCGACCAGGACGACCATGACGGTCTTCGGGTCGTCGTCCTTCCTCAGGGGTGCGACGGCGTTGAAGCCCATCGTCGCGTCCCACGTGCACTGGGCATTCAGCATCCCCTGCCACTGCTCATCGGTCATGGCGGCGTGGAAGCTCGCGTCCTCGAAGTTGGCCTTGAACAGGCGCATGTGGTCGGCGTTCTTCGTGTCGATCTCGGTCGGAATGTGCGCGGCCTCCTCGGGCGTGAGGCCCTGGAAGCCCTTCTTGCGCACGGCCGATACGACCTCTCGCGGGGCGTTGATCGCGTACATGCGCAGGTGGTTGTCCCGCGCGAAGAGGAAGATGTCGCGGTAGTAGAGCCAGTTGTAGCCCCAGTTCTTGTACCAGTGCGAGCCCTCGAGGAACGCCTCCTCGGTCAGTTTGCCGTCGGTCCACTGGTCGAGCCACGTCTGCTCCGGGTACGGGTACATCTCGAGGCCGATGAGGACCCGGCGGCCGGCGCGATGGAGCCCCTCGATCACGCGCTTCTCGACGCGGTGCGTGTCCATGTCCGTGTGCCCCTCGCCGACGAGCACGAGGCGCGCAGCTGCGAGCCGGCCGGCGAGCTCGTCGGGCGTGAGCAGGGCGCCCGTCGACGTATCGGTGACCGCGTCGAGCACGAGCGGGGCCTGGCGGTCCCTGCGGGCCGGGTCGCCGATCGGGAGCTTCAGGAGGTCTTCGCCGAGGACCGGAACGGCGAGGACGAGCGCGGCCAGGAGGAACCGGACGGCCCGGTTCACTTCCACGGCGCGATGGCGACGACTTCGACCTGCCCCTCGGACAGGTTCACGCGGTCTCCCACGCGGGAGCCGAGCAGGCGCTCGGCGAACTCCGACTGGTAGGAGTAGATGCGATCCTCGGGCTTCGAGTCCCAGGGCCCGAGGATCGTCGCGTCCCGTTCGGCGCCGCTCGCGACGTCCTTCAGGCGCACGCGCGCGCCCACGCGGACTTCCGACACGTCGATCTTCGTCGGATCGAGCGCCCGCGAGCGCGACAGCTCGTCGGCGATCGTGGCGATCCGCGCCGACAGGTATTCGTGCTTCTGCCGCGCGGCGTGGTACTCGAAGTTCTCTCGCAGGTCGCCGTGCTCCTTGGCCGTCTTCATCGCGATCGCGTTGGCCGGCAGCTCGACCGACTTCATGTGGATGACCTCCTGGCGCCGGGCCTCGATCGACTCGGCCGTCGCGTAGAGGTACTCGCGCGCCGGCGCCCGAAGCTCGGGGAACTTCATCAGGAGCGCCTCGCGCACCGTCGCCCGGCGGTGCTCTTCGAGGCCCGGGACGCGGTCGAGGGCGTGGAGCATCTCGCGCGCCTCTTCTTCCGAGGACGCGGTGCGCACCAGGGCGACGCCGAAGCCGCCCGGCTCGAAGAACTCCTTCATCCGGGAGCGCAGCCCGGAGAACTCGTCCATCCGCAGGGCATCGGTCAGCGCGAAGAAAAGCCCCGGCGCGTCGGTCTTGCCGTCGGCGTGCATGCGCTCGCACAGCCACACGAAGGCGCGCGGCGCCGAGCGCGGGGAGCGCAGGATCTTGCGGGAGAGGTCCGCGGCCCGATCGCCGAGCGCTTCGAAGAGCGTCGTCAAAACCCGGGCGTCGTCCTCGCGGCCGATCTGCTCGATGAAGATCTCGGCCCAGTCCGCGCGGCCCTGCCGCACGGCCTGGAGCGCCTTCTCGCGCGCCCCCTGGTCGCGGACCTCGCCGATCACGCGCCGCAGGTCCTCCGACGCCAGCAGGGCCTCGGCCGGGAACGCCTCGGGCTCATCGGGCGCAAGGCGCGCCGCCGCCTGGGAAAGCTCCCACGCGAGCGCGGGCTGACCGGGCGCGACCTTCTGCGCGTCTCCGGCGAGCGACCGTCCGAAGAAGAGCGCGAGCTCCTTCGATCGCTTCGAGTGCTTGCGCGCGAGGCCCACGCGGGCCGCGGGCGTCGCCTTCAGGAACGCTTCCCGAACGCTGCCCTCGGCCGCGTCCGCGCTGTCGCTCCAGGTCACCTTGGCGGATTTCGCGCTGCCCGAAACGAGCACCTGCCGGTTCTTGCGCGCGGCCGTCCAGAACGGCGTCCAGCGCTCCTCCGGAACGAGGCCCGCGAAGTGGTCCTTGACCTCCTGCACCGTCAGCGACCGGCCGAAGCTCGTCAGCAGCAGGCGCAGGGCTTGCGAGGGCTCGCTCTCCGCGAACGCCTTGAGACCCGCCGGGTCCTCGACCTTGCGCCGCAGGAAGTGGCCCTCGGGCAGCGGAACGAGGTTCTTCTCGGCCGACACGAGCGAAAGGGGCATGCGGGAGCCCGCCACCTCGAGGCGCATCACGTCGAGCGCCGGGTTCATGTCGACCAGGCGCCCCGCGCCGCGGCCCGGCATGAAGTAGATCTCGTTGGGCTGGAAACGCAGCCACCGCGCGATGCGGCCCGCGATCTCTGAGGGATCGCCGGCTTTCTCGAGCGGGAACTGCGCGATGACCGCTGGCAGCGCGGGATGACCGGCGTGGCGGGCGCGCAGCGCCGTGGTCAGGTCCTTGCGGACGCTCGCGTCGGTCGGGGACATGCGCGCGAGCTCGAGCAGCACGCGGATGAGCGACTCGTTGCCGCCCACGTTGTGGAAGTCCGCGAGGGTGCGCAGCCACGTGACCGCCTGCGTGCTGCCGCCCTTCTTCTTGGCGGCGGCGGCCAGGTCGAAGAAGAACGGGAAGTCCTCCGCGTTCTCCTCCATCTTCTTGGTCCAGAGCTGCCCGAGGGCGTCGAACTTCTTCTGGTCGACGAGGTGCTGGACCTCGGGGGTCAAATTCGGGAAACCGGTCTGCATCAGCCGCTGATACTACCTCGCGAGAGGCCTCAGGCGCTCACGTCCACCGCGGGGGCCCGGAGGAACTCCGGGCGCGGAGCGACCCCGAGTCCCGGCGCCGTCGACGAGGCCATGCGCCCGCCCTTGCGCCGCGGCGCCCCTTCGGCGGTCGAAACCGTCACGTAGCTGTTGAAATCGGTCGACGTAAACAGGTGCTCCGTGGGCGTCGAGTGCGCCAGATGGGCGATCGCCGCCGTCGTCACGTCCCCGCCCCAGGAGTCCTCGATCGTCATGCCGATCCCGAGCGAGACGCACAGGTCGCGGGCCTGCCGGGCCCGTGTCAGTCCCCCGAACTTGCTGATCTTGATGTTCACGACGTCCATCGCGAGGTCGCTGGCGGCCCGCAACAGGATCCCCATGCCGTCGATCGTCTCGTCGAGCACGAAGGGGTGGTCCGTGCGCCGCCGCACGGCGAGGCACTCCTCGTAGGTCGCGCACGGCTGCTCGATGTAGACGTCCACGTCCCGCACCGCGCGCACGACGCGGGCAGCCTGGTGGGCGAGCCAGCCCGTGTTCGCGTCGGCGACCAGGGCGTCGGTCGGCTCGAGCACCGCGCGCACGGCGCGGATGCGCGCAATGTCCACGTCGGGGTCGCCGCCGACCTTCAACTGGAACCGCCGGTACCCTTCCGCGCGGTATCCCGCGACCTTGCGCGCCATCGCGTCCGGAGATTCCTGCGAGATCGCGCGGTAGAGGACGAAGTCTTCGCCGTAACGCCCTCCGAGCAGCGCGGCGACGGGCAGGCCCGCCACCTGCCCGAGGATGTCCCAGCACGCGATGTCGATGCCGGACTTCACGTAGGGATGGCCCTTCATGTGCGCGTCCATCGTCCGATTCAGGCGCTCGAGCTCGCGCGGATCCTCGCCGATCAGGCGCGGCGCGAGCGTCGCGATCCCGGCGCGCACGCCCTCGGCGTACGCGGGCAGGTACGCGGGTCCCAGCGGACAGACCTCGCCGTGGCCGACCAGGCCGGTGTCCGTCTCGACGCGCACGAGTGTGCTGTCGAACACGGCGACGGACTTGCCGCCGGACCACTGGTAACTGCCCTCGTGCAGGGGCAACTCGACGCGGTAGGCGGCGATGCGGCGGATCTTCATGGTCTCCACTCTAATGGATCGGAGCGCGGGCGTTCCTTGCTAGGATTGCCGCAACGTGCTCGACGCCAGGACGATTCTCTTCGTGGCCCTCGGCCTGGTGGCCCTCGTGTTCCTCTTCGCCTGGGCGCGTTCGGCCCGGGGCGGCGCCGATGCGGCGCGGCCCGGTCCGCTGGGACTCGCGATCGGCTTCGTGACGAATTTCTTCGACACGCTCGGCATCGGCTCGTTCGCGCCGACGACTTCGATCTTCAAGCTCAAGGGCCTCCTGCCCGACGAGCAGATTCCGGGCACGCTGAACGTCGGCCACGCGATCCCGACGATCGTGCAGGCCTTCATCTTCATCGCCATCGTCAAGGTCGAGATGACGACGCTCGCCGCCCTGATCGCGGCGTCGGTCGCCGGCGCGTGGCTCGGCGCGGGGCTCGTTGCCTCGTGGCCGCGCCGGCGCGTCCAGCTCGGCATGGGCCTCGCGCTGCTGGCGGCGGCGACCTTTTTCGCGATGACCAACCTCAGGATCTTTCCGGCCGGCGGCGACGCCCTCGGCCTCCAGTCCCCGCTCCTGTGGGCCGGCATCGCCGGCAACTTCCTGCTCGGCGCCCTGATGACGCTCGGCATCGGCCTGTACGCGCCCTGCATGATCCTCATCGCGCTGCTCGGCATGAACCCGCAGGCCGCCTTCCCGATCATGATGGGTTCCTGCGCGTTCCTCATGCCCGTCGGCGGGCTGCGCTTCATCGCCAAGGGCAGCTACGACCTGAAGGCCGCCGTGGGCCTGACGATCGGCGGATTTCCGGCCGTTCTCCTGGCGGCATTCGTCATCAAGTCACTGCCGCTGGTGTACTTGCGCTGGTTGATCTTCGCGGTCGTCCTCTATACCGCCATCGCGATGCTGCGCTCGGCGACGGCCGCAAAACCCTCCGTTCGAGCCTGATCCGGCTCGTCCGGAGGCTTTTTCCTCAGAAATCCGCTCCCGCCGTCATATTCTTCGCGTCCAGGAAGGGATGTCTCCGTCCGACTGCCCGGAAGCCATCTTGGCGGGACGAGTGCTCACGCTTCCGGGAGGAATCTCGATGCGCTCTCGCCTCGCCCTGGTCGCGGTCTTCGCGACCGCAGCCCTGCTCACCGTTTCGACCGCCTGCAAGAAAGGCGGCGCCACCCCCGACGTGAAGGTCACGCCGACGGCCGGTCCCGCGACCGCCGCCTCCACTGCCGCGAGCGCCGCCGCCGCGATGGAGCTCTTCAAGGCCATGAACCTGCCGAACAACATCCAGGACACGGCGGCCGCGATGATCGACTCCGAGGTCGGCCGCAACCCGGGCCTCAATCCGTTCCGCGAGACGATGCTGAACTGGTTGAAGAAGTACATGACCTGGGACGCGATGGTCCCGGAGCTCACGAAGCTCTATACCTCCACCTTCACCGACGACGAGTTGAAGCAGATGGCCGCGTTCTACGCTTCGCCGGCCGGCAAGAAGTCGCTCGAGAAGCTGCCCGAGCTCATGCAGCGGACCGCGATGATCGGCGCGTCGCTCGCGCAGCCGCACTCCGACGAGTTGAAGGCCGCGATGACCGCGCGCAGCGAGGAGCTCAAGAAGGAGCAGATGGCGGCCGGAGCCGGAGCGCCGAGTGGACCGGGGGGACAGCCGGGGCCCGCGAAGCCGCGCCCGGCCCAGCCCAAGCCTCCCGCGCCGAAGCCGTAGGCGACCGCGGACCAAGACTGGAAGGGCGGCTCTCGTCGAGCCGCCCTTTTCATTTTCTCCGAGGCGCGGCGCGACCTACTTCTTCGCCCGGTGCTCCCCCGCCAGCGTCTTCAGGAAGCTCGCCGGCAGTGTCCCGCTGATCGAGACGCCGTCGTTGTCGGTCTCGACGCGGAACTGCCGGAGCACCGAGACGAGCTCCGGCGACTTCTCCTGCACGGCCATGCGCCACATGGCGAGCACGCCGCGCAGCGAATCCGCCAGCAGGCCGCGGTTTTCGGCGTCGTCGGTCAGGCCCGTGGCCGACACGTCGATGGCGTCGCCGTGCACCTTCGCCTGGAGCGCCACGAGCGAGACGGACTTCATCACGCCGACGATCGCCTGCGAGGGCCCGTCGCCGCCCTCCGCGTGGACGTTCACGCGGGCCTTGCGGTTCTGCGTGGCCGGGAACCGGGTGAGGTCGATGAGCGCCCAGGCGGAAGCGTCGCGATCGACGCGCGAGAGCTGTTTGCCGAGCCCCTGGCCGGACATCAGGCCGCCGGCGCCGCCGGACTCCCGGCGCGCGAGCGCGTCGAGGACCGCCGCCTCACTGCCCGCGACGATCAGGCCCCGGTTGACGAGGGCCACGGCGCCGTCGCGCTTTCCCTCCTCGTCGGCGAGGCGGTAGTACTCGCCGCTCGCCCCAGTCTGCTTCGCCGCGCCGCGCGCGACGAGCGCCCCGGAAATGCGCACGAGGTCGAACCGGCCCTCGAACATCACCAGGCCGTCGCCCGACTCCCCCGCCGCCGGGCGCGTCATGGCGACGACGACGGTGTCGATGTCCTCGCGGGGCGTCAGGCCCGTCTCGGCCAGGAACCGCGCGGCGTCGCCGTCCGTCGAGACGTGGTCCATCTGGGAGAACACCTGCGCGCCGAGCGGGCTCGAGCGCAGCTCGCTCCAGTGGATCACGCCGACGGTCGCCGCGTTGGCGGGAACGAGGGCGAGCGGGTCCTCGGTCCGGCGCACGCCGAACGCGGAGGCCGCCGCCAGCAACGCGAGACCCGATGTCAGAACGATGCGGGCGATCCGATGCGGTGCGTGCATGTCAGAAATCCTTTCTGGAGAAGAGCCAGGAGGCGATCGAGAGGGACGCGACGGCGAACACCGCCGTCGAGCCGTAGACAGCGAGGTGATTGATGTCGGCGATCGGCCTCGGCGCGGCGCCGCCGGCCACCATCGCGACCGTGGCCTGCCCGAGCTCCGCCGTCTTCGGCAGGATCCAGTACAGGCCGTGCACGATCCGCGCGGACAGCTCCGTCGACACGGCGGCCGCGATCCGGTTGTGCTGCGAGAGCACCGCCGCGAAGAAGAAGACGGCGTAGGTCGCCATGAGCGAAACGCCCGTCGAGGACGTCACGACGCCGACGAGAAACGCGAAGGCGAGCAGCGCCGCGATCGTGAAGAGGATCACCACTCCCGCGAGCAGGAATCGCGGATGAAGGACATGCGTCTTCCAGACGACGATCGCCCACATGGAGCCGATGAGGTACACGAGGTTTGCCGCCGCGAGCAACAGCCCGCCGGCGTAGCGCGACAGCAGCAGCGGCACGCGGCCGACCGGGCGCGAGAGATACAGGTCGATCGTCCCCTTCTCCTGCAGCCGGGGCACCAGGTGCGCGGTCGCGAAGAGCGCGAGGAAGGTGCCGACGAGGTACAGGAATCCCGAGAAGCCGGACTCGAAGCCGAGCACGAGCTTGTCGACGTCCACGGCGTGGTCGCCGATCTCGACGGCCTGCCCGAAGAGCTTTGCGCCCGCGAGCGCGCCGTCGATGATGTCGAGGTTGACCGCGAGCGCGAAGATCAGGATGAAGAGCGAGGAGAGCGCGAAGTACGCGATCAGCGTCCAGCGCGCCGCCGCCTCGCGGAAGACCTCCTGGACGCTGGCCATGAATGCCCTCACGACACCGTCTCCTTCTTCGCCTCGGGCCCGACGGCGGTGACGAGACCGACGAAGACGTCCTCGAGGCTCGCGCGCGCGGGCGACAGCTCCTGCAGCTTCGCCCCGCCCGAGCGGAGCCGGTCCACGAGCGCGTTCAGGTGGTCCACGTCGCGCGCCGTCAGATCGAAGTGCCCGTTGATGCGCTCGATCGAGGCGCCGGTTTCGCGGAAGGCGGACATCAGCCGCTCGTCCACGCCGCTCGCGACGAGGCGGTACCGCGAGCCCGCCGCCGTGAGGTCCTCGATGCGCCCTTCGGCCACGACGCGGCCGGCGCGCAGCACGGCCACACGGCCGCACATGCGCTCGATCTCGGAGAGCAGGTGCGAGTTCAGCAGGATCGCCTTGCCGCGCGCGGCCTCTTCCTGCAGCAGGTCGCGGATCTCGCGGCGGCCGACCGGGTCGACGCCGTCGGTCGGTTCGTCGAGCAGCAGTACGTCCGGGTCGTGGATGAGCGCGGATGCGAGCCCGAGGCGCTGCGTCATGCCCTTCGAAAACTTCTTCACGCGCACGTCGGCCCACTCCGACAGCCGGACGCGCTCGAGCAGCTCCGGGGCGCGCCGGGCGAGCGTCGCGGCGTCGACGCCGGACATTTTTCCGAAGATCATGAGCGTCTGGCGCGCGGTCAGGTAGCCCGGGAATCGGTGGCCCTCCGGCAGGTAGCCCACGCGGCGGCGGCTCTCGGGGTCGCTCGAGGGCAGGCCGAAAAGCCGCGCGGAGCCCGCCGTCGGCCGGGTCAGGCCGAGCAGGATCTTGACCGTCGTCGTCTTGCCGGCGCCGTTCGGACCGAGCAGCCCGAAGACCTCCCCGGGCTCGACCCGGAGGTCTATCCCGTCCAGGGCGTTGACCTTACGCCCACGGAACCGCGACCCGTACACCTTGCGCACGCCTTGCGCCTCGATCGGCAGGTTTGCCATCGATACAGCAAACGAAAGCGCGGAGGGAAAGTTCGGGTCCCGGCCGGGATCAGGCCGGGGATTCTTGCGCCGGAAGCAGGGACACCGCGACTTTCGAGCCGATCCGCAGCTGCGCGGCCTTCGCCATCTCGTCCGTCACCAGGACGAAGAAACGCCGGGAGCGTCCGACGGCGGCGCTCTCGAACCGGACCTCGTTCACCGTGCCCCGCACCCGGTAGCCGCGCCGGCCGGGCCACAGCCTGACCTCGGCGACGCCCCATCGTTCGGCCGGATCGAAGGGAATCGCGAAGCCCGGCCCCTTGTGCCCGTCGAGGACGACCGCAGTGAATCGCACGGCTTTCATGGCCGCCTATTTCTTGGGAGGCGACGGCGGCTGCGCGGCCTCGGACCAGGGCGGCGTGACGCCGTTCGAGCGCGCGTAGGCGATCGACTGGCCGAGGTGCTCGTGCATGTGGTTGCCCATGACCATGATCAGGGCGCGCTCGCTCATTTCGCTGCCGCCGAAGACCTTGACCTTCTTGTCGAGGCCGGCGTCGGGCGTATTCAGCACGACCCTGCGCACGTGGTCGAAGGACTGGCGCAGCATCGCGAGCACCTTCGACTTGTCCGTGACGCTCGTCTCGGTGCTGCGGTCGATGCCGGCGGGCGGCTGGACGCCCATGAAGGACGGCAGGAAGTAGTTGGCGACGACGATGTGCATGTAGACCTCGGAGACCGACCGCACCCCCTTCTCCGGACGCCAGGAGTACTTGTCGGCGGGCACGGCGCCGGCCAGGTCGAGGATCTTCTTGGTGACGTCGTCGAGCTGCGCGAGAAAATCGGCGCGAAAGCCGCTCGTGGGCGCCGTGGGAGCGGGAGCCGCGGCGCCCCCGGGCATCTGGGCCGAAACGGCGCCGGACGCGGCGAGCAGGATGCCGCACACGAACACGGACAGCTTCTTCATTTCGTTCCTACCCTTCGGTTTTCGGCGCCGGGGCGACCGGCGGAATCTTCGCCTCCACGACGGCGCGGTTGAAGTCCTTCACCCCCGTATCGAGGATGGCCTTGTATTCGGTTTTCGCGGCGTCGAGCCGCGCCTTGAGCACGCCGTAGTACTGAACGGAGGAGGGCGTCGGCCGCGCATCGGCGCTCGCGACGATGGCCGAGAGGTACACCCAGTCGTGGTCGAGCTTGGGCTCGTAGTTCAAATCGTCCTCGTCGGCGACGATGAGCGGGTTGGTGAGCTGATCCTCGACCGCGGTGAGCCGGCCGGCGAGCGCGGCGGCCTGTTTGGCGAGCGCGTCGCCCTTCCCGAGGCGGGCCGCCCGGGCGCCGATCTCCTCGACCTGCTGCCGCGTGTCGCGGATCTCGAGAACGGTCGCGTGGGTCTCGGAGAGCTGGTCGCGGATCGACCGGAGCAAATCGTGCTGCGCCTTCAGGTCCGCGGTCGTCGCCGACACGCCCGGATGGGGCTTCAACTCGATCGGCTGCGTGAAGGTCTTCCCGCCCACGGTCAGCCGCACCGAGTAGGCGCCGGGCGCCACCTTCGGCGGCTTCTTCGTTCCCTCGTTGAACACGGCCTTCGGAACGAGAGTCGGCTTGTTGATCCGCAGGTCCCACACGAACCGGTTCACGCCCGCCTTCGGCTCGAGCGGCTTGTCCTTGTCCTTGCGCAGTTCCTCCTGCGCGGCCTGCTCCTTGAGGTCCTCGAGCGGCGCCGGCTTCTCGTTGGAGTACGAGCGCAGGAGCGTGTCCCCGTCGAAGAAATCGAGCGTGACCTTTTCGTTCGGCCCCGGGGCGTCCTTCAGCCAGTAGTCCACGACGACGCCCGCGGGAAGGTTCTTGCCCTCCGGTTCGGACGCCTCCTCTTCGCCCGGAGGCTCGATGTCCATGCGCACGGTCGGGCGCGGCGGAAACAGGTACGCCGGGGCGCCCGCGATCGCCGCGTCCCACTTCCGCAGCGCGGTCAGGTCGTCGAGGATCCAGAACCCGCGCCCCTGCGTCGCGACCACGAGGTCGCCGTTCTTCACGGCGAGGTCGGTGACGGGCGTGTACGGAAGGTTGCGCTGGAACGGCTGCCAGCTGGCGCCGTCGTCGAACGAGACGTAGAGACCGAGCTCGGTGCCGGCGTAGAGCAGTCCCTGGCGCACGGGGTCCTCGCGCACGACGCGCGTGAAGGCGCCATCCGGGATCCCGTTGACGATCTTCGTCCAGGTCTTTCCGTAATCGCTCGTCTTGTAGAGGTAGGGCCGGAAGTCGTCCCACTTGTACATGGTCGCCGCGACGTAGGCCGTTCCCTTGTCGCGCGGCGAGGCGTCGATCGCGTTGATCTGGATCCATTCCGGGATCCCCTTCGGCGTCACGTTCTGCCAGGTCTTGCCGTTGTCGCGCGTGACGTGGACGAGGCCGTCGTCCGAGCCCGCCCAGATGACCCCCGGGTCCGCCGCCGACTCGCCGAGCGCGAAGATCGTCGAGTAGAGCTCGACGCCCGTGACGTCGGTCGCGATCGGCCCGCCGGACTTGCCCTGCTTCGCCTTGTCGTTGCGCGTCAGGTCCGGCGAGATCTCCTCCCACGTCTCGCCGCCGTCGCGGCTGCGCAGAAGGATCTGCGAGGCGTGGTAGACCGCCTTGGGATCGTTCGGCGAGATCATGATCGGCGCGTTCCACTGGAACCGGTACTTGAGGTCCTTCGTCGCGTGCCCGTCGGCAAGCTGCGGCCACGCCATCACGACGCGTGCCTGCTTCGTGCGGTGGTCGTACCGCGTGATGATCCCGCCGTACTCGCCGGCGTAGACGATGTTGGGGTCGGCCGGGTCGACCGCCATCCAGCCGCTCTCGCCGCCGCCGGCCGAATGCCAGTCGGAAAGTCCGATCGACTCCCCCGCGACGCCGCTCGGGATCGCGACGTTCGAGTTGTCCTGCTGCGAGCCGTAGACCCAGTAGGGAAACTGGTTGTCGGTCGTGACGCGGTAGAACTGGGCGGTCGGCTGGTTGTTCAGCGTCGACCAGCTCTTGCCGCCGTTGTACGTGATCGTCGCGCCGCCGTCGTTGCCGACGATGAAGCGCGATCCGTCGTCGGGGTCGATCCACATGTCGTGGTTGTCGCCGTGCGGCACGTGCATGTTCGCGAAGGTCTTGCCGCCGTCGATCGATTTGTGCATCTGGACGTTCGGCAGGTAGAGCAGATCGGCGTTCTTCGGGTCCGGGTAGATCCACGAGTAGTACCAGGCGCGCTCGCGGATCTTGTGCTCGTCGTTGACGTGCGTGAACTTCTCGCCGGCGTTCTCGCTGCGGAAGAGGCCGCCGTGCTTCGCCTCGACGAACGCGAACACGCGGTCGGGCCGCGCCGGCGAGACCGCCACGCCCACTTTCGCCCACGGCCCCTCCGGAAGACCCGCCGTCAGCTTCTTCCAGGAGTCGCCGCCGTCGGTCGACTTCCAGAGGCTGCTGCCCGGACCGCCCGAGACGAGCTCCCACGGATGGCGGACGACCTGCCAGAACGCGGCGTAGAGGATGCGCGGGTTGGAGGGGTCCATCGCGAGGTCCGAGGCGCCCGTCTTGTCGTCGACGTAGAGGATCTTCTTCCACGTCGTCCCGCCGTCCTCGGAACGGAAGATGCCCCGCTCGGCGTTGGGGCCCCAGATGTGCCCCTGCGCCGCGACGTAGACGAGATCCGGGTTTTTCGGATGGATGCGCACGCGCGCGATCTGGCGCGTGTCCTTGAGTCCCACGTTTTTCCAGGTGCGGCCCGCGTCGGTCGACTTGTACACGCCGTCGCCGTGCGACGCGTTGCCGCGGATCGGCTCTTCGCCGGTGCCCACGTAGACGACGTTCGGGTCCGATTCCGCGACGGCGATCGCGCCGATCGAGCCGGTCCGGAAGTCTTTGTCGGAGAGGACCTCCCAGTTCGAACCGCCGTCGGTCGTCTTCCAGACGCCTCCGCCGGTCGCGCCGAAGTAGAACGTGCGCGGGTCGTGGCGCACTCCCGTCACCGCCGTAACACGGCCGCCGCGGAAGGGTCCGATCATCCGGAACGCGAGCCCCTCGAACTGGTCGGAGAACGTCTTCGGCTTCGCGTCCTTGTCCTTCGGGGCGGATGCGGTCTGCGCCGCGGCGTTCGCAATGACGAGAGTCGCGGTGAGGGTGAAAAACACCAGGCTGCGTGCAACGCGTCTCATGGCTCTCCTTTGGAAAACGAATCGAACGGACCGGTCGCGAAAGTATACGTGGGGACGGACTGCCCCTCACCTCCATACCAGCTGTTTGGAGACATACTCACGACGATGCAGAGGCCCTTTGTGACCGCCGGTCTTCTCGTCGTGGCCGTGGCCATAGTCGCCTTCGTCCTGATGCTGACCGTCCTCGTCCTCCGGCAGGATCGCCTCATCTTCTTCCCGGCGCGCGCCCTGGGGCCCGGACCCGACGCGTTCAGACTCAGGGCGGAGGAGCTCTCGATCCGGACCGAGGACGGTGTGAGCCTGCACGGCTGGTGGATCAAGGGAAATGGCCAGCGGGCCCTGCTCCATTTCCACGGCAACGCGGGCAACGCAGCCGACAGGCTTGCCCGGGCGAAGATTCTGAACGAGCGATTCGGGCTCGACGTCTTTCTCGTCGACTACCGAGGGTACGGCCGCTCCGATGGCTCGCCCTCCGAAGCCGGGCTCTATCGCGATGGCCGCGCCATCGAAGATCAAGCGGTCCGTCACGGCTTCGATTCGGATCGGATCATCCTCTTTGGCGAGTCGCTGGGGTCGGCGGTCGCGATCCAGCTCGCAATCGAACGCCCGTGCGCGGCCCTGGTCGTCGAAACGCCTTTTCTTTCGATTCCGGCCATGGCGCGCGAGCACTACCCCTTCGTGCCGTCGTTTCTGATTTCGACGCGGTTTGACAACGCCGCCAAGATCGGCGCCGTCAGGGTCCCGACGCTGGTGATCGTGGCCGAGCGTGACGAGGTCGTTTCGCCGGTCCAAGGCCTCAAACTCTTCGACCTCGCCCACGCCAGGAAAAAGCTTGTCGTCATTCCGGGCGCGCACCACGACGACACGTACGCGGTCGGAGGCGAGCCTTACTGGCGGGCGTGGGGGGATTTTCTGGAGGCCCTGCCAAACGACGCCGGGAGCGCCCCTCACCCCGACCCTCTCCCTCCGGGAGAGGGAGGAACTCCTCGCGCCTAGGGGGTCTGGGACTCGACGAGGCGGTTGTACTTCTTGAGGATGCGACGCAGCTCGTCGTGGGGCAACGCCTCGACCGTGTATCCGTTGATCCCCGTCATCGTCTGGGCCGCCACCATCGCGTTGACGATCGCCTCCTCCGTGGCCTCGACCGTGGCGGCGAAGAGCCGATCCATCCGGTCGTTCGGCAGCATCGTGACCGAAACGGTGCCCGTGGTCTTCGCGGCTCCTGGGTTCGCGGTCGAGAACGCGAGAAACAAATCGCCCGATCCGTTTCCCGAACGCGAGCCGGTGCGGGCGAGGCCCAGCGAGGCGCGACGGGCGAGGCGCTTCAACTGGTGCCCGACCAGCGGCGCGTCGGTCGCCACGACGATGATGATCGAGCCCGAGTCTTCTTCGCGCGCGCCCTTGCCTGCCCCCTTGCCCGCAATCTCGGCGCCGACCGGAACTCCCGCGATGAGCAGATCGCGCTTGCGGCCACAGTTGCACTGAACCAGAACGCCGACCGTATAGCCCCCGGCCGCCTCCGCGAGCCGGCGCGAGGACGTCCCGATGCCACCCTTGAAGCCGTAGCAGATCATTCCTGTGCCGCCGCCAACGTTGCCTTCCGCCACCAGGCCGCCCCGCGCCGAGTCCAGCGCCTCGAAAACGTTTGCCTGCTTGACATGGAAACCGTTGATGTCGTTCAGCTCGCCGTCCCAGGTCTCCCCGACGGTCGGGTTCGACCACCAGTAACCGGTGGCGTCGGGGCCGCCCCGCTTCACGCGCCAGGCGATCGTGCCCTCGTGCACCGCGCCGACGCTGTGCGTGTTCGTCAACATGACCGGCCCCTCGAGGAAGCCCGACTCCTCGATCCAGTGCGCCCCGGTCAGCTCCCCCGCGCCGTTCAGGTCGAACACGCCCGCGAAGACGGGATCCGAATCCGTGGCCTTGCCGCGCGGGACGACGGCCGTCACGCCCGTCCGCACGGGTCCCTCGCCGACCCTCAGCGCCCCCTCCCCGCGGATGATCGTGCTCTGACCGACCGCGACGCCGGGCACGTCGGTGATCGCATTGAGCGGCCCGGGCGTGCCCTCGAAGGGAACGCCCAGCGCCCGCGCGCGCGACTTGTCCGCGGCGCGGCCGAGGCGGGCCGCAAGAAGGAGACCGAGGGCGAGCATCAGCGTGCGTTTCATGCACGAAAGTCTAACCGTACCGCCTCCACCGGCGCGTCGTCTCACCCTCGCTTTTCGTCCGGGGATGACCCGCTGTGGTCCCATGCGTCTATCCCGCTCCCGCCCGCTGTGGTAGACACGTTCCGTGAGCAGCGTCGGCATCTTCGGCTTCGGGCGGATCGGGCGCAATCTCTTTCGCCTGCTGCACGGGCGCGCCGACATCCGGATTGGCGCGATCAGCGACCTCGGCGAGCCGGAAGGCCTCGCCTACCTCCTGCGCTTCGACACGCTGCTCGGCCGCTTCACCGAGGACGTGGCGATCGAAGACGGCAAGCTCTGCGTCGGCGGGCGCCGCATCCCGCTGCTCGCGGGCAAGGAGCAGCCGGCCGTTCCGCGCTGGGGAGATCTCGGCGTCGACACGGTGCTCGAGGCCACCTCGCGCGGGCGCACGCGCGCGGAGGTGGAGGCGCACCTCGCGGCCGGCGCGCGGCGGGTCATCCTCCTCGCACCGCCGCTCGAGAAGCCGGACATCACCGTGGTCATGGGCGTCAACGACGCTCGGCTCACGCCCGAGCACAGCATGGTCTCCAACGCCTCCTCCACCGTCCATTGCCTCACGCCCGTCCTCGTGATTCTCGAGGCGGCGTTCGGCATCCAGCGCGCCCTCTTCACGACGATCCACTCGTACACGAGCGCCCATCGCCTGGCCGACGTGCCGGCCGAAGACAAGCGGCGCGGCCGCGCGGCCGCGGAGAACATCATCCCGCAGGCCTCGCGCTCGCCCGCGATGGTGCTCGACCTGCTGCCCGAGCTCTCCGGAAAGCTCACCGGCTACGCCATGAACGTGCCCGTGTCGAACGGCTCGGTCGTGGACCTCGTGGTCTGGCACGGGAAGCCCGTCACTCCCGCCGCGATCAACGAGGCCGTCCGGGCCGCCATCGCCACCGAGCGCTGGAATCGCGTGCTCGACTACGAGGATGCTCCGATCGTTTCCTCGGACGTCGCGCGCTCGCGGTTCTCGGCCACGTTCGACTCGCTCGCCACCATGACGCTCGGCAAGAACGTCTCGAAAACTCTCTCCTGGTTCGACTCGGGCTACGGTTACGCCCACCGCGCCGTGGATCTCGTCGACCGCTTCGCGGCGCTGGAGAAGGCATGATCGTCCGCGTCGGGATCAACGGGTTCGGGCGCATCGGCCGCAGTGTGTTCCGCATTCTTTCGGACCGCGCGGACGTCGAGGTCGCGGTGATCAACGACCTCTTCGACAACGACCACCTCGCGTACCTCCTCAAGTACGACACGGTCATGCGGGTCTTCCCGAAGGACGTCGCGACCGACGCCGAGAGCATGACGGTCGCCGGGCGCCGCGTCGCGATGACCTCGGAGAAGGACCCGGCGAGGATTCCCTGGGGCGAGTACCGGGTGGACGTCGTGGTCGAGGCGACCGGGCGGCTGCTGACCCGCGCGCTGCTCGAGAAACACCTGGCCGCGGGCGCGCGCAAGGTGATCCTGACGGTTCCCGCCAAGGACGACATCGACGCCACGATCGTGATGGGCGTCAACGACGGCATGCTGCGCCCCGAGCACCGCATCGTCTCGAACGCCTCCTGCACGACGAACTGCCTGGCCCCGATCGCGATGATCCTCGACGAGAGCTTCCGCATCGAAGAGGGCTTCATGACGACCGTCCACGCGTACACCAACGACCAGCGTCTGGCCGACGTGCCGCACAAGGACCTGCGCCGGAGCCGCGCCGCCGCGGAGAACATCATCCCGACGACGACCGGCGCCGCGAAGGCCGTGGGCAAGGTGCTCCCGCGCCTGAAGGGCCGGCTCGACGGCATGGCGATCCGGGTCCCGGTGCCCGACGGCTCGATCGTGGACCTCACCTGCCGCATCGCGCGGCCCGTCTCCGCAGAGGAGGTCAACGCGGCCGTGCGCGCGGCAGCCGCAGGACCTCTGTCGCGCATCGTCGAGTACAGCGAGGTCCCGCTGGTCTCCTCCGACATCATCGGCAACCCGCACTCCTCGATCTTCGACGCGCTCTCGACGCAGGCCGCCGGCGACGGCTACCTCAAAGTCCTCGCCTGGTACGACAACGAATGGGGCTACTCGAACCGTGTCGTGGACCTCGTCGACCGGCTTGCGTCGCTGTAGCGGCTATCGCGGCGCGCTCCTCTTCTTCCTCGCGGCCGCGGCCTGCGCCGAGGACCTCGCGGCCGGTCGGGTGACCGAGAAGGTCGTTTGCCGCGAAGCGCCCGCCCAGGCCTACGCCCTCTACCTCCCGCCCGGATACACGCCCGACCGGCGCTGGCCGATCCTCTACCTGCTCGACGCGCGCGGGCGCGCGCTCCTCCCGGTCGAGCGCTTCCGCGAGGCGGCCGCGACGTACGGCTGGATCCTCGCCTCCTCGTACAACTCCCGCAGCGACACGCAGGACGACCCGAACACTCCCGCGCTGCAGGCCATGTGGCGCGACACGCACGACCGCCTCGCGCTCGACGAGCGCCGCGCCTACCTCTCGGGCTTTTCCGGCGGCGCGCGCGCCTCCGTCGCCATCGCGCTCGCGGCGCCGAAGGCGATCGCCGGCGTGATCGGCTGCGGCGCGGGCCTCCCCGACGACCGCGTCTCTCTCGACGGGCTGCCCTTCCGCTACTTCGGGACCGTCGGCGACCGCGACTTCAACTACTACGAGATGCGCGAGCTCGCGGCCCGGCTCGCCGCGGCGAAGGCGCCGGGCCGCGTCGAGGTCTTCCCGGGCGGCCACGACTGGCCGCCGCCGGATTTCGCGGCCGATGCGATCGCCTGGATGGAGACCGAAGCCATGAAGAGCGGCGCGAGGAGCCGCGACGAGGCTCTCGTCGCGCCGCTCCACGCCCGGGACCTCGCGCGCGCCGACGCGCTCGCCGCCGCAGGGCGAGAGACCGAGGCGTACCTGCGCTACGCGCGCGTCGCGGAGGACTACCGCGGGCTCGCGGACGTCGGGGCCGAGCAGGCGAAGGCCAACGCCCTCGGCCGTTCGCGGGCGGTCCGCGGGTCGCTCGACGACGCGAAGGATCGGGACGAGGCCGACCGCGCGGCGATCCGCGCGATCGCCCGCAGGCTGAACGCGGCCCTCGCGTCTCCCGAGCCGGCGGCGTCGGCGTCCGTCGCGGCCCAGCTCGGGATCGCGGCGCTGCGACGGAAAGCCGCTTCGGGCTCGCCCGAGGAGCGCCTCTCCGCCGAGCGCATCCTGGCGAACCTGCGCGTGCAGAGCTCTTTCTATCTGCCCGAGGAGCTCACCGCCAAGAAGGACTTCGCGCACGCGCGCCTGTCCCTCGAGATCGCCGCGGCGATCGATCCCGACGACCCGCTCGTGTACTACAACCTCGCCTGCTCCGCGGCCCGCGCCGGCCAGGTCGGCCGCACGCTCGCGGACCTGCAGGACGCGGTCGACCGCGGGTTCCGGCGCTTCGCGATGATCGACGGCGACCCGGACTTCGCGGCGGTGCGCGCCGATCCGAAGTTCCGCGCGTGGCTCGAGAAGGCCCGCGCCCGCGCCGGGACGCCTACGCCTTCTGCGCCTTGAGGATCCGCTCGCGCAGTCCGGCCATGCGCGCGCGGATCACGGCGACCCGCTCGAGCGCCCGCGGGACCATCGAGATCGCCTTTTCCACGTGGGCGAGCAGGCGCGGGGTCTGGAGATCCTGGCGCAGCTGCGGAACGTAGGGCTCGACCTTCGCCCACACGAACAGCGCCTCGCCGCCCGAATCGAAGAAGAGCTCGGGGTGCAGGACGCCCTGGGCGACGAAGGACGCCGCCATGTCCCAGTAGCTCGTGACCATCCGCCAGTTCTCGTTGTCGGGGCCGGCCGAGAGCGCGACCGCCCGGGCCTCCTCGTAGCTCTGCGGGAAGAACTTCGCCCGGTACCACTCGCGGGCGGCGCGCAGCTTTTCCTCGCGCCGCAGCTCGTAGAGCCGGAGCACGAGGGTGGCGTCTTCGTACGTCGGCGGAATCAGAGCGGCCATCGCAACCTCCGTAAAATCCGGAGGCGAATCTTACCCGAGGTCGCGCGGCCCCCTCACTCGTCCTCGGTCGGGACGATCGCCTGCGCCGTCAGCAGCTCGCGCGCGACGGCCGCGTCCTCCTCGAGCACCTGCAGCCGGATGGGGCCCATCGCGACGTTGTATCCGGCGCCGATGTTGCCCCAGCCGAACAGGTTCTGGAGCCGCTCGTTGCGCGCGATGTTGACGATACCGGCCGAGTCGAGGACCGACTTCGCCACGGCGATCAGCGTCTGGTCCCCGGTCACGAGCACGGTCGCCATCGCGAAGGAGGCCCCGGGCTCTTCCGGCGCGGCCGGCGGCGCCGCGACGAGGTCCGCCTCGCAGTCCGCGCAGCGCGTGAAGCCTTCGCGGTACTCGTCGCCGCAGTTGGGGCAGAACATCGCTATTTCGCGATCAGGACGAAGACGTCGCGGCCTTCGCCGCTGATCGCGATCGCGTCGGCCCTGTGATCGCCGTTCAGGTCCACGAGCAGCACGCGTTCGGGCTTGCCGGGCAGGGGGACTCGAGCCGTGCGCGAGGGCGATAGGCCGTCCGCTCCACCGAGCGCAACCGTCAGGTCCGAGCCGCCGTAGTCCGCGGTCACGACGTCCACGAACCCGTCGCCATTGATGTCTCCGGCAGAGAGCTGGAAGGGTCCGCGGCCGGTCGCAAGGCGCGGGCCGGGCCGGAATCCGCCCCTCCCGTCGCCGAGCAGGAACGAGATGGCGTCGTCGCTCGCGTCGCTGATCTGGCCCGAGTAGTTGGAGAACGCGAGGTCCGGGAAGCCGTCGTGGTTGAGGTCGCCGACGTCCACGGTGAACGGGGCCGGACCCGCTGGGATCGGGCTGCCCGCCTTGAAGTGGCCGTGCCCGTCGCCGAGCAGGACCGTGACCACGCCCTGGCCGTAGCTCGGCGCCACGACGTCGCACTTCCCGTCGCCGTTGACGTCGGCGAGCTTCAGGTTCCGGTACGGCTTGCGGCCCACCTCGATCGACGCCCCCGGGGTCCGGAACCCGCCCTTGCCGTCGCCGAGCAGGAGCGTGAGCCGATCCTCCGCCCAGCTGTCGATGACGAGGTCGAGGTTCCCGTCGCCGTCGACGTCGCAGCCGTCGACCGTGTGCGGGTGCGGCTTGCTGCGGACCGTCAGCGGAGAGCCGGGTGCCGGACGAAATCCACCCTTGCCGTCGCCGAGCAGGATCGTGACGAAGCTCGTGTCGTGGTTGGCGATCGCGACGTCGCCGTGACCGTCATGGTTGAAATCGCCGACGAACATCTCGGCCGGATTCGCGCCCGCCGACGCGGAGGCTCCCGCGCGCAGGCCGCCCTGCCCGTCCCCGAGCAGGGCGAGCACGTCATTGGAGCCTTCGCTCGCGACGAGGAGGTCAACCTTGCCGTCCTCGTTGAAGTCCCCGGCGGCGAGCGCCATGGGCCTCCGGGACGCGCCGACCGCGACACGGAACGGCGGACCGAACGGCGAGACCGGGGCCGCCGCCGCCGCCCCCGCCGCCAGCATCGCGAGGACGGCCGCCGGCCTCATTTCCCCTCGGAGAACACGCGGGCATGGTCCTTCGCGAACTGCCGGAAGGTGTGCGCCTTTCTCTTCGTGACCTCGGCGACCGTGTTCGTCACCCCGGCGCCGTAGCCCTCGCGGAACGACGCGAAGAGGATGATCATGTCGTCGGCGAGCCAGCGCGGCACGCCGTCGGCGAGCATCTGCTTCTTCGCGTACTCGGGCGGCACGTGGACGTAGGCCACCTTCCTGCCGAGCGCTTCCGAGATCGCGTCGGCGACCGCGTCGTAGGAGAGTGCCTCGGGCCCCGTGAGGTCGTAGATGTGATGGCTGTGGCCGTCCTCCATGAGGGCGCAGACGGCGACCGCGGCGACGTCCCGCGTGTCCACGAGCGCGATCTCGCCCGTGCCCATAGGGGCCGAGAACGTGCCGCGCGCCGCGATCGAGGGCGCGTAGGCGCACATCTGCTGCATGAAGAGCGTCGGACGCAGGAACGTGAAGTCGAGCCCGGAGGCCTCGATCTGCTTCTCGGTCGCCCAGTGCCAGCGCCCGATCTGCGTGCCCGCGTCCGGCCCGCCCGCGACCGAGACCTTGACGATGCGCTGGACGCCGCCGCGCAGCGCCGCCGCGAGCGCATTCGCCTGGAGGTCCACCTGGTCGGGCGCGGCCGGGGTCAGCAGGAAGACGCGGTCGACCCCCGCGAATGCGGGACCGAGCGTCTCGGGCTTCGACAGGTCCCCGACGACGATGTCGACTCCCGGGATCCGGATGTGCGAAGCGCCGGCGGGTTCGCGCACCAGCGCGCGCGCCGGGACTCCGGCGGCCGCGAGCTGGCGGACGACTTCCTGTCCGACCTTTCCCGTTGCGCCAGTCACGAGGATCACGGTGCGTCACCTCGATCGAGCCGGATGCGCGTGGATTCTGCCGGAATCATTTCACATCCGGCGTGCCGCTCGTTCAGGGGATGAGCAGGACCTTGCCGGTCGTCCGGCGGCCCTCGAGGGCGCGGTGGGCGTCGGCGGCTTCCGCGAGCGGGAACTCCCGGCCGATCCGCAACTTGAGCCGCCCGTCCCGGATCCAGGACAGCACCTCGCCGGCGCGCGCGACGAGCTCCGCGCGGGTCGCGATGTAGTGGAAGAGGGTGGGCCGCGTCAGGAAGAGGGAGCCGCGCTGCGACAGGACCTGGGGGTCGAAGGGGGCGACGGGCCCGCTCGACTGGCCGAAGAGCGCCATCATGCCGCGCGGGGCGAGGCACTCGAATCCCTTCTCGAACGTCGTCCTGCCGACCGAATCGTAGACGACCTGGACTCCCGCGCCGTCCGAGATCCGCCGCACTTCCGCGACGAAGTCCTGCCGCGTGTAGTCGATCGTCTCGTCCGCTCCCGCCGCGCGCGCGAGCTTCGCCTTCTCCTCGGTCGAGACGGTCCCGATCACGCGCGCCCCGCAGATCTTCGCGATCTGGGTCAGCAGGAGCCCCACGCCGCCGGCGGCCGCATGCACGAGGCAGGTGTCGCCGGGCTTCAGCGGGTAGACCGCGCGCGCCAGGTAGTGCGCGGTCATGCCCTGCAGCATCGCCGCGGCGCCCTGCTTCGTGTCGACGCCGTCGGGCAGCTTCACGAGGCTCTCCGCGGGCGCCGCCGCCTGCTCGGCGTAGGCGCCGAGGACGGCCGCCCAGGCGACCCGGTCGCCCGGGGCGAGGTCCTTCACGCCCGCGCCGACAGAGAGCACCGTGCCCGAGCCCTCCCGGCCGAGCGTGAACGGCAACGCCTGCGGATAGAGCCCCGTGCGGTAGTAGACGTCGATGAAGTTGAGGCCGGCCGCCTCGACGCGCACGACCGCCTCGCCCGATTTCGGCTGCGGCTCGGGCACGTCCTCGTAACACAGGACCTCCGGGCCGCCGGGCGCGTGGACGCGGACGGCCTTCATGGAGCGCCCTGAACTCGTGTCGCCATCACTCTGTCTTCGCGTCCGGGAAGGGGTTGATCTTCTTCTTGATGGGCTTGACGGTCTTCAGGTAGTCGTAGATCGCGCCGAGGTCCTCGGGGGTCATGCCCGCGTAGCGCGACCACCCCATGACCGTGTTCCTGCCCGGCAACGCGACCGGCGAGGTGCCGGCATCGAGGCCTTCGAAGGCCTTGAACCGGCCGATGAACGCCTCGCGGGTCGTCTGCCCCATGAAGTTGTCCGGATCGGGGGTGATGTTAGCCGACACGACGCGTCCCCAGGGGCCGACCATCAGCCATCCTCCCGAGTAGTCCATCCCGGGGACGAGCTGGCCCTTGTCGTCGTGCGGCGTGTGACAGTCGCGGCAGCCCGCGATCGTGACGAGATACTTGCCGTAGGCCAGGGTGTCCTTCGGATCCGGCGCCGGGACGGGCGCGGTGATCGGTTTCGGGGAGAACTTGACGAGCAGGTTGACCGGGAAGTCGAGCTGCCGCGGCGCGACCTCGTGGTGTATGGGCTTCAACGTCCGCAGGTAGACCAGGATCGAGCGCATGTCTTCGTCGCTCAACCTGTGAAACCCGGCGTACGGCATCATCGGGAAGAGGGCCCTGCCCTTGCGGTCGACGCCCTCGCGCACGGCCCGCATGACCTCGCCGTCCGACCAGGAGCCGATGCCGAACTCCGGATCCGGCGTGATGTTCTGCGCCTGCACGCGTCCCGGCACGCCGAGCTTCTTGTCGAAGGCAAAGCCGCCCTGGCCCTCGGTGCCCGGCTTGATGGGAATGGCGAAGCGGTCCCCGAGGACGTCGGAGTGGCAGGGCAGGCAGTCCGCGACGTGACGGACCAGGTACTTGCCGCGCGCCAGGCGCTCGGGCGTCGGCGCGACCTTCTCGGTGGAAGGCGGCAGCCGGTCGGGAGAGCGCAGCGCGAGCCATGCGAGGAGGCTCCCGGCGGCGACCACGAGCGCAGCGACGATCCAACCCAGGACCTTCAGAATCCTCATCCCAGCCCTCCGCGAATCAAATTAGTTGACCGGCTCCTCCGGGATCCCCTCTCCGGTCGGCGAGGGCGAAGCGTGATGGTGAACCAGGCGCCACTCTCCGTCCACCCGTCCGAACAGGTTGGTGGCCTGCATCCGCGCGGCCTCCGACTCCTCCTCCGCACCGAACGGAACGATGACCTCGACGCACGTGACCCACGCGAGGTCACCGGCGAGCGCGATGCGGATGTCCTCGCAGGAGACTGCCCAGGGCCGCGAATTGGTGAAAATGTTCTCCCAGGACCGCTCGACCTCGTCCCACCCGTCCAGGCGGTGCCAGCCGGGGTGAACGCAGCTGACGGACTCGTCGTGGTACCAGACCCTGGCCATGGTCTCGAGGTCGCGGGCCTCGAGGGCGCGATAAAAGGCGAGGTTGGCGTCGGCTACCGCTGTCGCTTCCGGCGTCACCCTCATACGATATACCGCGTCCATGGTCGACGACACCGGCATCGGGGAGGGTTCGGGCAAGTTCCCGGCGACGCGGCATTCCGCCGTCCTCGCCGCGCAGAGCGGCGACCTCATCGAGCGCGAGCGCGGGCTCTCGATCCTGGTCGCCGCCTACTGGAAGCCCATCTACAAGTACCTTCGGATCCGCCACCGCGAAGGCAACGAGGAAGCCAAGGACCTGACCCAGGGCTTCTTCGCGCGGGCGCTCGAGAAGGAGTTCTTCGCGGCCTACGAACCGGAGAAAGGCAGCTTCCGCACCTACCTGCGCGTCTGCCTCGACCGGTACGTCGCCAACGAAAGGAAGGCCGCGCTGCGGCAGAAGCGCTCGCCGGGATCGCCGGTCGTCCCGCTCGACTTCGACGTCGCCGAGAGTGAGATCGCGCGCGGCGCGCCCGCCGCCGGCCGGACGATGGACCAGTACTTCCACGACGAGTTCGTACGCAGCCTGTTCGTGCTCTCGGTCGAGACGCTGCGCGAGGAGTGCGCATTGCGCGGCAAGGACCTGCCCTTCCTGCTCTTCGAGCGCTACGAGCTCGACCGCGACCCGGAGGAGCGGCTCACGTACGACCGCCTGGCCGAGGAGCTGCACATTCCCGTCACGCAGGTCACGAACTTCCTCGCCTTCGCGCGCCGCGAGTTCCGGCGCATCGTCCTCGAGAAGCTGCGCGAGATCACGACGAGCGACCGCGAGTTCCGGGACGAGGCAAAGAGCCTGCTCGGAGTCTCGGAATGAGGTGGCTCTCCGACGAGACCGTCCGGCACCTGAAGCGCGTCGCCGAGTGGCCGGACCTCGGCGAGACGAAGTATCGCCCGCTCGACGAGCTCGGGCACGGCGGGATGTCCACGGTCTACCTCGCCGAAGACACGGTCCTCGGCCGCAAGGTGGCGCTGAAAGTCGTCGCGACCGCGGCGGCGCGGCCGGACACCGTCGAGCGCCTGCGGGCGGAGGCGCGGGTCATCGCGCGGCTCGAGCACCCGGGGATCGTGCCGGTGCACGACGCCGGCATGCTCCCGGACGGCCGCGTCTATTACGCGATGAAGCGCGTGGACGGCAAGCGCCTCGACGAGCTCGCGCCGAAGATGGCGCTGCCCGAGCGGCTGCGCGCATTCCGCCGCATCTGCGAGACCGTCGCCTTCGCGCACGCGCACGGCGTCGTGCACCGGGACCTGAAACCCGAGAACGTGATGATCGGCGCTTTCGGCGAGGTGCTCGTCATGGACTGGGGCGTGGCAAAGGTCCTCACCGACCCGGATGGGACGCCCGCGGCCCGGTCGGCGCCGGCGGCTCCGGGGACGGCGGACGGGCAGGTCATCGGGACGCTCGCCTACATGGCGCCCGAGCAGGCGGAGGGATCCGCCGAACGCACGGGGACGGCCGCGGACGTCTACGCGCTCGGGGCGATCCTCCACTTCCTGCTGACCGGGCGCGCGCCCTTCGACGACGCGTCTGCCGGGCGGCGGGCGCGCGGCGAGGCCCGGCTCGCGCCCCTTCCCCCGCGGCGCATCGACGCCGGAATCCCGCGCCCGCTCGAGTCGGTCGTCCTGCGCGCGATGGCGGCCGATCCCGCCGCGCGCTACGACGGCGCCGCCGAGGTCGCCGCCGAAGTCGGCCGGTTCCTCGACGGCGAGCGCGTGCGCGCGCACCACGAAGATCTCTTCGAGCGCGCACGACGCTTCTTCACGCGCTACCAGGCCCCGATCCTGATCGTGCTCGCGTACCTCGTCGCGCGCACGGTCCTTCTCCTGTACGGAAGGCGTTAAAGGATTCCCGAGTCGCGTTGAATAGAGAGGGTGGAGGCGACACATCTATGAGCAAACCGCTGTTCGGACTGATTCTCGGGGGCGTCCTGGGCATTTTCGACGGGCTGACGGCCTACTTCACGCCGGAGGTGCGCAACCAGCTCGTGGGCATCGTCATCGGCTCGACGTTCAAGGGCCTGATCGCGGGCGTCTCGATCGGCTTCTTCGCCCGAAAGGTGAATTCGCTGTCGCTCGGCGTTCTGTTCGGGCTCGGCGTCGGTCTGCTGCTCGCGTGGATCGTCGCGGCGATGCCCGACCCGAACGGGAAGCACTACTACTTCGAGATCATGCTGCCGGGCGCGCTCGTCGGAGCGATCGTCGGGTATGCGACGCAGAAGCACCGGGCCGCGGCGGCGCGGACGGCCTGAGATCGAACGAACGGACCAATCGCTCGCGGCCACTTACCGGATCAGCGTGGCGATTCGATCCAGGTCCACGTTCCCGCCCGACACGAGCGCGACGACGCGCGTTCCGGGCGCAAACGCGATCTTTCCCGCGATCAACGCCCCCGCGGCCGCCGCGCCGGATCCCTCGACGTAGAGCTTTGCCCGCGTCATCAGCAGGCGCATCCCCTCGCGGATCTCCTCCTCGGTCACGGTCACGATCTGGTCCACCGCTTCCAGCGCAATCGCGAGCGGCAGCGCGCCGACGAAGGGCGGCGTCATGCCGTCGGCGAGCGTCGCGGGCCGCGTGACCGGGACCGGCTTGCCGGCCGCGAGTGCCGGCGCGAGGCCCGGCCCGTCGGCGAGCTCGACGGCGACGACGCGCGCGCCGGGAAGCAGTTGCTTCACGGCCGAGGCGACCCCGCCGAGCAGGCCGCCTCCGCCGACGGGCACGACGACGACCTCGACGTCCGGAAACTCCTCGGCGATCTCGAGGCCCGCCGTACCCGCGCCGGCGAGCAGCACCGGGTCGTCGAAGGGATGGACGAAGGTCAGGCCGCGGGCGTCCCGCACCTCGTGCAGCTTGTCGAAGAGCGTCGGCCGGTCGGGATGGAGCACGATCTCCGCGCCATAGCCCCGGACCGCGGCGATCTTGGAGCGCGGCGCGTCGGTGGGCATGACGACGACCGCCGAACAGCCGGCCTCGCGCGCCGCCCACGCGACGGCCGCCGCGTGGTTGCCCGCCGAGACCGTGACGAGCCCGCGCGCGCGATCGGCGTCGGGCAACGACAGAACCTTGTTGAGCGCGCCGCGCGCTTTGAAGGAGCCCGTCTTCTGAAAGCTCTCGCACTTCAAGAACAGCCGCGCGCCCGCCCGCTCGCCGAGCAGGATCGACGACACGAGCGGCGTGCGATGAACGCGCCCCGCGAGCCTCAGGGCCGCGGCGCGGATGTCGGAGAGAGGGATCATCGGCGGCTGCGCCAAGCTTATCCGGTCCTTCCGATAAGATCCTCCGCCTGTGTTGCGGTACCGCGACTTCCCCTTTCCCCTGAACGTGCTCCTGAACGTCCTGACGCGGGAAGAGGGACGCGCGGAGAGCATGCACTACGGCTTCTTCGAGGCGCCCGGCGACTCGATCGCCGCGGCCCAGGAGCGCTCCACCGCGCTGCTCCTGTCCCGCCTGCCTCCCGCGCCCGCGCACCTGCTGGAAGTGGGGGTCGGCCTCGGGACCACGCTCGCGCGCCTGTCAGCGCTCGGCTACGACGCCGAGGGCATCACGCCGGACGCGGTCCAGGCGGCGGCCGCGGCCGAACGGTTCGGGTCGCGCATCCGCGTCCACACGACACCGCTCGAGGCGTTCGATCCTCCGGGCCGATTCGACATCGTGCTCTTCCAGGAGTCCTCGCAGTACATCGAAAGCGAGACGCTCTTCCGCAAGGTCCGGGGCCTGGCCGCTGCGCACGCGACGGTCCTCGTGCTCGACGAGTTCGCGATTGCGGCCGTCGACCGGCCGCAGAGCCTTCCCCGCCTCGATCGCTTTCTCGCGGCGGCCGCGGGAGCGGGATTCCGGCTCCAGGAGGTGCTCGATCTGTCCGACGCCGCGGCGCCGACCGTCGATTATTTCCTCGCGCGCATCCCGAAGCACCGCGAAGCCATCGAGGCGGAGCTCGGCGTCGAGGCCGCAGCGATCGACGGGCTGCTCGAGAGCGGCGCGGCCTACCGGGAGCTGTACCGCTCGGGCGCGTACGGCTACCGGCTCCTGCGCTTTCGCGGTCCGGGAGAGATCGCGGCGTGAGGAGCCGGCACGCCGTCCTCGGAGCGACCCTCGCCTCGGCCGGCATCGCCTGCTTCTTCTTCGCCGAGGCCTACCCGACCCTCATCTACGATTCCTGGGGCTACCACTACCTCGCCGAGATCATCCGCACGCAGGGACTGCTGGCGTGGCCGACCGACATCCGCACGTACGGGTATCCGCTCTTCCTCGCGGCCGTGGCGGGATTTCGCGCCGTGCCGCAGGAGGAGCTGCGCCTCATCGTCTTCGCCGTACAGTGGGTCGCGTGGCTTGCCGCCTGCGCGTACGTCGGCCGCAAGGTCGCCGCCGTCTTCGACTCGCCGCGGCTGGGCGCGGCGGCGTACGTCCTCGGCGCCCTCAATCCGATCCTGCTCCTCCACACGGCCGAGCCGCTCTCCGACCTGCTCTCCGCGGCGCTGATCCTGGCGAGCGTCGCGCTCGCGTGGAAGGCGCCCGCGCACGAGCGGCCGCGCGCGCCACTGCTCCAGATCTTCCTTTCCTTCTTCTTCGCCGCCGCGGGCGTCGCGGTGCGCCCCGCGAACATCGTGGTGGTCGCCGCCCTCGCGCTGGTGTGGGCGATCCGCGCGATCCGCTGGCGCGACGTCGGGCTCGCGGGCGTGGGCGCGGCGATCGCCGGCCTCGTCCCGCCCCTGCTCCCGCAGGTCCTCATCAACCACCGCCTCTTCGGGACCTTCAGCCCGCTCATCGAGAAGGACCTCTACCGGCAGCAGGCGAACTGGGGCATGGGCGCGCTCAAGTACGCGACGCTCGTGCAGCCGGACCAGTCGCCGTTTCTCGTCTACGTGAACCCGCTCTACCGCGGCGACGCGACGCCGGCGCTCTTCCTGCGCCACCATCCCCTGCACTACCTCGCGACGCTCGCGCTCCACGGGTTCGGGATGGTCGACCCCGATCTTCCGTTCACGTACGTGACGGACCTCGCGCCCTGGTACCGCTGGCCGCTCTCGATCTTCAGCTACCTGCTCGTGTACGGGGCGCTGGCCGGGGCCCTCGCCGGCGTCGGGCGGATCCTGCGGCGCCGCGAGCTGACCCCGGGCACCTTCGTCGTCTTGAGCTCCGGGCTCGTCGCCGGGGCCTGTCTCGCGCTCTACCTGCCCGTCGAGGTCGAAGGCCGCTTCGGCCTGCCGCTGCTGGCGCTCGCGACGCCCCTCGCGGTTGCCGGCGCCGCGCTCTCCCGGGCGCGGCCGCCGGGCCGGTTTCCGCGGGCCTTCCTGCTGCTCGGCGCTCTCGCGGCGGTGCTCGGCGGCGTCTGGCTCTCGCGCTGGATCTCGACGACGCGCACCAATCCGCGCATCGAGAGTCCGGCCAATGCCTCCGTGATGAACCCGAAGCGCGCGGAGATGCCGCGCACGATGCCCCAGGTACCGTGAATAACGTGTTGAGAAACGATACCTAGGGCGTCGCGCCGAGCTCCTTCAACTTCGCGAGCCCGTTGCCCTTCATCGCCGTCTTCTGTTCGGCGGTCGCCTTCGGGTCGGCCTCGATCACTTCCAGGGACTTGCGGTAGAGCGCGACCGCCTTCTCCTTGTCGCCGCTGGCCATGTACGCCTCGGCGAGGCTGTCGTAAGTGTTCCACGACGCGGGATAGAGCTCCGTGTTCAGCTGGAGGATCGCGATTGCCTTCGGGTACTCCTTCTGCATGATCAGGCGGTACCCGACGTTGTTGAACCGCTGCTCGGCCACGGCCGGATCCGACGGGTTGGTCTCCTTGAGCTTGCGGTAGGCGGCCAGCGCTTCGTCCACGCGGCCGGCCTCGAGGTCCTCGGACGGAACGTGCGCCCTGGCCGTCATCCGCGGAAACTCCTTGCCCGGCACGCCGCCCGGATCGACCCTCACCCAGCTGTTCGCAAGGATGTAGCGCGTGTTCTCGTCGCGCCGCGCGAACGCGATGGGAGAGACGGGCACGAGCGTGAACGGTTCGCCGAATGTCACGCGGCAATCGAGGGCGTCGCCCTTCGGCGTCACGACCAGCACCTCGTCCGTGCCGAGCCTGTACCGCCCGGCCACCGCGGCGAGCTGCTCGGCCGTCAGGTGGGCCAGGCGCAGCGGCGCCTCCGGGAAGCCCTCCCATCCGTACTCGGCGCCGATTGCGCGCAGCAACTCCGGCATCACCTTGAAGCCCGCGTCGGAGTTGGCCATGATCGCGACGCCGTAGCCCTTCGTCTTGTGGCCGATGAAGAGCGTCTGGAATCCTTCGTCGGCGCCATCGTGGGAAAAGTACGCGCCATCCTTCTCGGCCACCGCGAGGCCGAGGCCGTAGCCCTCGCGCACGGCCGTCGTCATGCGCTCGGCCATGGCCTTCGAGATGGGGCCCGGCTTTCCGCGCAGGATGTTCTGCAGGCCGATCCCGAAGCGCGCGAGGTCCGACGGCGTCGTCCACAGGCCCGCGGCGGCCATCTCGGGATACACGTGGCGTTTGCCGGGAACTTCCTTGCCGTCGGCGGAGTAACCGGCTGCGGCTTTCGGGACGAGCGCCGCGGGAAGCGGCTGATCGTACGTGCTCTGCGTCATCCCGAGCGGCTTCAACACCAGCGCCTCGAGCAGGCTCGGGAAGGTCTGGCCCGTCACGTCCGTCATCGCGAGCTGCGCGATCGTGTAGCCGCCGCCCGAGTACCGGTACTGCGTGCCCGGCGCGAGATCGACGCGGATCGGGGCCGAATTGGCCGGAGCCGCCCCGTCGAGCAGCTCGACCACCGTCGGCACCTTCGCGTCGGCCGCATAGCCGGCGAAACCGTGGACCGTCAGCCCGCCCGTGTGGGAGAGGAGCATCTCCAGCGTCACCGGCGTTTTCTTCGTCAGGTCGTTTTCGGGGATCTTCCAGCTCTTGAGGTACGCGTTGATGTCCTTGTCGAGCGAGAGCTTGCCTTCCTCGACGAGCTTCAGCGCCCCCATCGCCGCGACCGGCTTGCTCACCGAGCCCGCCTGGAAGAGCGTGGTTTCCGTCGCCTTCACGCCCGCCGTCTCGTCCGCGAATCCATACGCTTTCGCCCACGCGATCTGGTAGTCCCGGAACACGGCCACGGAAAGCCCGTTGACGTGGAAGAGCTTCATTCGCTCTTCGAGCGTCCACGTCCTGTCTCCCTCGATGAGGACGGGGGGGCGCAGCCCCTTCTCGATCCGTTCGATGGAAACGCTCGGATTGGACGCTCCCACGGTGAGGGCGGCCGCGATGATGCCAAGCAGGGCCCGGGATGCCTTCATGGAAGCCTCCGTAACTCGTCGAAGTCCGCGACGACGGGAGCATGGTCGCTCGTGCCGACCTCCGGACGCACGACGCACGACTTCGCGCGCGCGGCCAGTGATTCGCTCGCCAGGATGAAATCGATCCGCCAGCCCATGTTGCGCTGGCGCATGTTGCGCCAGGGCGGCCACCAGGTGAAGAGCCCCTCGTTGTCCGGGTCGAGCGCGCGGCCGACGTCCACGAGGCCGTGCGACATCATCTTCTCGAAGAGCGCGCGCTCGTCGGGGCGCTGGCCGATCGCGTCGGCCTTGCGCTCGCGCGGGTGCACGTCGCGATCGGTGCGCGCGACGTTCAGGTCGCCGCAGATCAGCAGCTCCCGGCCGGCCGCCCGGCGCTCGGCGGCGTAGCTCTCGAGCGATTCGAGAAAGCGGAGCTTCGAGGGATAGTCCTTGCCGCCGTTGGGCACGTACACCGACGCCACGGTGATCCCGCCGATATCGGCAGCGACGATCCGCGTCTCGTGGTCGAACGCGGGGTGCGTGAAAATCGGGCGCTCGGGACACAGGTCCTTGCGCACGTGGAGCGCCACGCCGGAGTAGCCCCCCGCGCCATGCCAGTAGCACCAGTAGCCCTCGGACTCGAAGAGCATCGCGGGAATCTGCTCGGGCTTCGCCTTGATCTCCTGGAGGCAGACGGCGTCGGGGCGGTCGAGGGCGATCCACTCCCGCACCTGGGATTCGCGGGCGCGGATCCCGTTGACGTTCCAGGTCGCGACCCTCATTGCGGGTCGGGCCCGGGGCCGTCGGCGGCCAGCCGCTCCTGCAGCTCGGCGCGGGCCGACTCGAGCGCCGCGCGCCGGGCCGGGTTGTCGGTCTTGGCCAGCAGGTCCTCGATGCGCGCGAGCGAGAGCTCGAGAGAGCGGCGGCGCACGAGCGCGTCCGCGTGGGCCCGATCCGGGCGCGCCGCGGCCTCGTCCGCGGCCTCCCTGGCGGCTTCCTTCTCCGCGCCGAGGTCCTCCTCGCTTTTCCCCCAACCGCGAGCCATCGCCCTAACGCTATACCCTTACGGGGATTTCGCGAACTGCGCCCGCAAACGCTGCCGGCCCCCATGGGCGCGTCGAGCGCCCCTCGAAACGCCCGGCGCCTGTAAGCTCATCGGCATGACCCCGCGCGCCTACGGCGCCGACCAGGTCCGAACCCGCGCGAGCGGCGAGATTGAGCTCTCCTGCCCGTTCGCGAAAGCCTGGACCGCGCGCAGCGGGAAGACCTTGCGCAGCGCCGAGTACCCGGGCACGGCGATCGCGTGGGAAGGCCGCATCTACGAGGTCCTCGGCGCGGATCCGACCCCCCGGGGCGGGATGCTGTACCGGCTCTCCCCCTGGCCGGAGAACCACGCCATCCGCCGGCTCGAGCAATACGACGAGGCCTCCGAGAACCTCCGCGCCGCGGATCGCCGCGACCGCCGCGCCGACGACGGGAAGCGGCGCCTGGCCATCGTCCTGGCTCCGCTCGCGGGACTGTTGCCGGCGGACATGCAGAAGAAGATGGAGCGGGACTTCGGGGCCCCCGCCTCGAAGATGACGATCGCCTCGGCGGTTCCTCTCTTCGTCATCGGATTTCTCGGCCTCGTGGCCTTTCTCGTGCACAACGCCGGTGCCGCGCTGGATGCGCCTTCGTGGCTCGCGCCGCCCCTGCCCGTCGCCGCCTACCTCTTCGGCGAATCGGCGCTGCGCCTGGCGAGCGCGATCGCGGGGCAGGAGCCGATGGGATCGCTGCCGGTCGTCTTCGCGATCCTCCTGTGGCGTTCGCTGCGCAAACCGGGAGCGCCGCGTCAGGCCGCCGCCCGCGCCGCGGAACCGCTCGACGAGAAGGGCCTCCAGGATCGCTTCCACGTCCTCGAGCCCGCGCTCGCGTTCCTCTCCGTCGGCGAGCAGGAATTCCTCGCGGGGCGATTCGGGTTCGACGCCGTGCGCTGGGGCCGGATCACCGCGTCGGTGCTCCTCGCGGCGTCCGTGCTGAACGCCTTCGTCTCGCTGTCCGCATACGGCGCGAACGACGGCGTCGCGTGGTCGGTGATCTGGCTGTTGCCGGTCGCCTACCTCGCCGTCGAGCAGGTCCGGCGTCTCCAGGCGCTCGCCCGCGGTGAGCCGGCGAGTAGCATCCTCGGACGGCTCGTGCGCCCCTTCGTGCGGCCGCTGCTCGCCGCGCCCCCGCCGGTCGACCCGGAGCAAACGTCGGGGTCGTAGGGGCGGGGCTTGCCCCGCCCGGGTTGCGATCGCGAGTAGCGCCTCCTGTTTGGCCGCCCGGGCGGTCCAAGGGCCGCCCCTACGACCCCAAGTACGGCAACGACTCCCGCTGCGGCTACAGCCCCTCGACGAACGCCGCGGCGACGGCGATCGCCTCCTCGACGTTCTGCGCCTCCGTGCGGCCCGAGCGGGCGGGCGGCTTGAAGGAGTGGTCCCCCGCCTCCAGCCACGCGATGCGGATCGCGGGGGACAAGGCGTAGCCGGCGACGTCCTCGCGCGTGCCGAAGGGGTCGCGCGTGCCCTGGAGAAAGAGCGCGGGCGTGCGCAGGTCCGCGAGGTGCGCCGTGCGGAGGCGCTCCGGCTCGCCGGGAGGATGGAACGGATAGCCGAAGCACAGGAGGCCGCGCGCTTCGACCTCGTCGGCGACCATGCTCGCGATCCGGCCGCCAAGCGACTTGCCTCCGATCACGACGCGCGGGCCGCCGCCGGATCGTTCGATCGCTTCCTTCCAGCGCGCGCGCAGCGCCGGCTCGCGGTCGGGGGCGCCGCGCCGGCCTTCCGTGCGCCGCTTCGCCATGTACGCGAACTCGAAGCGCGCGACGCGGATCCCGCGCGACGCGAGGCCCGCGCTGACGCGGTTCATGAACGGCGAGTCCATCGGCGCGCCCGCGCCGTGCGCCAGCACGACGACGTGTCGCGCGTCACCGGGGCCTTCGACGAGAAATTCTTCCTGCACGCTCTGGTCCGAATTAAGAGTCTCTCAAGGTTCGATGAGCGCGAAATGAAAAACGGCGCCGCGCTCCTTGCGCATCCTAATCTCCCCTCGCCGGCCGATCTCGACACAAGCGGCCGGAAGGAGGCGGAAGATGGTTCCCTCGAGAAAGCGGTTCATCCAGGCAATCGCGGCGGTGGTGGCGGTTCTCTTCGGGTCGGCGTCGGCGCGCGCCGCGCAGAACGCGGGCGCGTGGTCGGGCACGGTGGCTTCGGTCCAGGGCGACGACCTCGCGCTCGTCGGCGTGTCCGCGCACTTCCGCCTGGCGGGAAGCGTGACCGAGATGATTTCCGGGCGCTCCCTCGCCGCGCAGACGCTCGCGCCCGGCACATCGGTGACGCTTCGCGTCGGTGATCGGGGGTCGGACGGCCGCCTCCGCGCGGACCACGTCGTGGTCGAGTCGAAGAGCCCCCTCTCCGTGACGGGCTCGATCGGGCGCATCGCGGACGACCGGAACCACATCGAGGTGCAGGGCGTCGAGATCGAGATCGACCGCCACACGAGCTTCTCGGGGCGCTCCGCCTCCGGGAGCCTCCGCTCCGCGCGCGACCTCCGATCCGGAGCGACCATCGCCGCGACGCTCGTCCCGACGACGGCGGGGACCCTGCGGGCCGCCGAGATCCACCCGGCGTCGGACAGCGTCGAGACCGGTGAGGACCAGGAGTTGAAGGGCGTCGTCACGGCGGTCAGCGACACGGCGTGGACCATCGACGCGAAGGTCTTCACGATCGACGACCAGACCACGTTCGAAGGCGACCCGGGCGTGGGCGACGTGGTCGAGGTCAAGTTCCACGACGACGCCGCGGGCGCGTCGATCGCGGATCGCATCGAGGCGGACGACGACGCGGCCGGGGCCGAAGTCGAATTCGTCGGAACCGTCGAGGGCATCGGCGACACGTCGTGGACGATCTCCGGGCAGGTCGTCGGCATCGACGCGACGACGCAGATCCTGGGGGCCCCCGTGGTCGGCAGCACCGTCGAGGTCCATGCGACGAAGGCGGCCGACGGCTCCCTCTCCGCGAGCGAGATCAAGCTCGAGGACGGCAACGACCAGAACGACGACCACGGCAACGACCACGGCAATGGCAGCGGCAGCGGCAGCCGCAGCGACGACGGCTCCAACCACGATTCGGGCGACGACCACGGCGGCTCCACCCCCTCCACGGGCGGGAGCGGCAACAGCGGCAGCACCACCACCAGCGGAAGCGGCCACCACGGCCACGGAAGCAACGACTCGGGCTCGGACGACTGAACGATCTCTCCGGTTCCTCCCTTCGCGCCGGCGGCCCTCGGGGTCGCCGGCCTTTTTATTGCTCCGTATACTCGGGGACATGACCGCCCTGCTCCTGCTGCTCGCGCTCGTCGCCCGGCCCGCCGATCCCCGCGCCGTCCTGGAGGAGAGGTTCCGCGCGATCGCGGCGACCGCCGGGGGAACCGTCGGCGTCTCGGTCCTGAATCTCGAGACCGGCCGCGGCGCCTCGCTCCATGGCAACGAGCGCTTCCCGATGGCGAGCGTCTTCAAGCTGGCCGTCGCCGTGGAGTTGCTTTCCCGCGCCGACCGCGGCGCGGTGCGCCTCGACCAGAAGATGGTACTGGCCCCCGCCGACATGCGCCTCGGCGGCTCGCTGTCCGAGCGCGCTCCCAACGGAGGCATCGCGCTCACGGTCGGCGAGCTGCTCGAGGCGATGCTCGTCGACGGTGACAACACGGCCGTCGACCTCCTCCTGCCGCTCGCGGGCGGGCCCGAGACCGTCACCGCGCAGCTCGATGCCGTCGGCCTCGGGGACATCCGGGTGGACCGGTCCGAGCTCGAGCTCGCCTTCGACGCGGCCGGCGTCGCGGCGGCCCCCCTGCGGCCCTCGCGGACGCTCGCGACGATCCGCGCGGCCATCGACTCCGTGCCGGCGGCGGCGCGCCGCGAGGCCTTCGCGAAGTTCCTCGCCGACCCCCGCGACACGGCGACCCCCAACGCGCTCGTCCAGCTGCTGCGCCAGGTCCAGGAAGGGCGCCGGCTCGCCGCGGACAGCCGCGAGCGCCTGCTCGCGCTCATGCTCCGCACGCGCCCGGGCTCCGGCCGCCTGAAGGGTCAGCTGCCCGCGGACACTCCGGTCGCGCACCGCACCGGAACCGGCTTCGACCTCGGGGCCGCGAACATCTGCACCAACGACATCGGGATCGTGACGCTGCCGGGCGGCCGCGGCCACCTGGCCATCGCCGTCCTGGTCAAGGGCTCCGACCGAAGCCTCGCCGAGCGCGAGAAGGCGATCGCCGCGATCGCCCGCGCCGCGTACGACTACTGGATGCGCTGAGGGTCCGCGGGCGTCGCCGCGGCGCGACGCCTGCTCCGGCCGCCGAAGGACAGGCCCAGCACCAGGAAGACCACGGCGCCGATCAATCCGCCGATGGCCTGTCCCCGGATCAGCCGCGTCGTCGCATAGCGCACGACTTCCGGCAGGTTGACCATCGCCGCGGCCTGGTTGCCCTGCGACAGGTACCCGGCCTCGTTGTACCAGCCCAGCATGGGCGGCACGATGAAGGACGCCGCGACGATCCCGAGCAATGCCCCGAGCAGGACCCAGATCAGGATTCCCTTCATCCCCTACCTCCCACCGCGGCGCGGGCCGAGGATCGAAAGCACGTGGCGCGCCCTTACCGTTCCGGCTCGACGAGGATCGCGGTGCCGTAGGCCAGCACCTCGGTGACCCCTGGGGACACCTCGGTCGCGTCGTAGCGGAACGCGACGATGGCGTTGGCGCCCATCTGCTCGGCGTGGCGCGCCATGAGGTCGAAGGCTTCCTGGCGCGCGTGCTCGCACATCTCGGTCCAGAGCGTGATGTTGCCGCCGAAGAGGCTCTGGATCCCGGCGCCGATGGTCCCGACGATGCTCCGCGAACGGACGACGATTCCCCGCACGATGCCGAAGTTCCGGGAGATCCGGTAGCCGGGCAGATCGAGGGCGGACGTGATGAACGCCTTGTTCAGCATGTGCCTAGTATCCCGTAACGGGGATCGGCAAGCGAGGCGTCGGCGCCCTTCCGGGGCCCGCCCGCGCTACCCGGCCTGCTCGGGGAAGAGCTCCGGCTCGAAGCGCAGCAGCGGCCACTCCTCCTCGACCGCTTCGGCCGCGGCCGGGTGCCGGCGCAGCTGTGGGAAGAGGCGGGCGCGGTTGGCGCCGGCCACGAGACCCACGATCACGAGGCCGAGTCCCGTCCCGACGGGAAACGCGAAGACGCTGGTCCCCGCGAACGCGAACGCGAAGTTCCGGGCCCACAGCCGGTAGCGGCGCAGGTGGAAGCCGACGAGCACGTAGCAGCAGGCCAGGATCCCCGACATGCACGGCAACAGCAGGTCCTGGGCGCTGCCGCCCGTCACGAAGACGTGGACCCCGACCCCGGCCGTCACCAGGGCCTGGACCGAGAGCAGGTAGAACACGAAGCCGGCGAACTGGACCATTCGCCGGGCGATGCGATCACTCGGGGGGCGGCCAGCCGGTTTCAAGGTCACGTCGTTGCCTCCCTATCCCACGCGCCGCGAGGGCGCAAAAAAAAGAAGCGGGCGCGCTCGGGCGCCCGCTTCGACTTCACTCCGTGCTCTTACCTGCTCGCAAGCTCTGCGCTCCCTTCACCCTTCGATGATCCGGAGTCGACCGCAGTTTCACCTATTTATAACACGGCCTCGTCGCCGGCGTCACGGAACTTCCGCTCCCGGTCCCGGTTCCCACGCGAACCGAAACCCGTAGTCCGAGTAGCGCGCATCGGGAGCGAGGCTGCTCTTCGCCGACGGCGCCGACCAGCGCACGGCATGGCGCCACGAGCCGCCGCGGCTCGCGCGCCGGCCCGGACGATCCCAGTCGAGGCACCACTCGTGGACGATCGTGCCCATGTCGCAGAGTCCGTATCCGTTCGGCGTCCCCCGGCCCGCGCTCCAGGGGCCCTCGAGAGGACCGGCCGGTATCTCGCCGCCGGGGATCGTGTCGCCCCATGCCGTCGCCGGCGCGTCGAGACCTCCGCACGCGGCGTGCTCCCACTCGAGTTGCGTCGGCAGTCGCCAGAGCCCGGCGGCCGATTCGGACAGCCACTCGCAGAATGCCATCGCCTCGTGCCAGGTGACTCCGACGACCGGCTTGTCCGCCGCGCGGAACGGCGCCTCCGTCCACCAGGGCGGCGGCGCCGCGCGTCCCGTCGCGACGAACGCGGCGTACTCACGGTTGGTCACGGGCGTGCGCCCGAGCCGGTAAGGGCGCTCCGCGCCCGGGATGCGGACCATCTCGGGCGCGGCAGGGCAAAGCGGGGCCGCCACCGGACGGCGAGCCCTAGCCGCCGACCTTGAGGGCCGGAAGCCCCGCGGCGCCGAGGGTCGCGTTGAGCTTCGGCAGCGCCGTCCGAACCAGGCCGTTCCAGCGGGTGAGGCCCTGTTCGAGGGCTTCCTGCTGCTGCGCGAAGCCTGCCACGGCATCGGCCGTGGGAGCGGCATCGGCGCTCTCGATCGCGCCCTGCAGGCGCGCCAGGGACACGACCAGCCGCAGCAGGGTCGTGGGCCCCGCCTGGCTCACGTCGTAGAACTCCTCGGGGCTGATCGCCGGGCCCGCCGCGGCGTCGACCTCTTTTCCGAACGCGGCGAGCGCTGCCGCCGCTTCGTCCGAAGCCTTCCCGGCGACGGCGGCCGACTGCTTGCGCAGGGAGGCGGCGGACGCGAGCGCCGATCCGGCGCGCACCCGATCGGCCTCGACGCGGCGCGCCAGCTCGAACTGCCGGACGAGGTCTTCGTCGGAGGCGGCGACCCGCGAGTCCTTCCGGACCACCAGCGCCTGAGTCAGCGTCTGTCCCCCCGCCGTCAACCGCACCGTGTACCGGCCGGGCGGCGACCAGACGCCCGTCGCGGCCCGCCGCGATCGCGACAGTCCCGCGGCCGGCGCGTAGCGCAGGTCCCACACCAGGCGGTGCAGGCCCGCCGCCGCGGAGGGAGGCTCGGCCTCCGGAACCCAGTCCTCGGTGACGCGGAGCGCCTGCAGGTCGGGCGGCTCCTTCGCGTCGTCGCTCGCGTACCGGCGCACGACGGCGCCCTTCGCGTCGAGGACCTCGAGCACGACCGGCGCCGCGGACGGCGCGCGCAGCAGGTAGTCGAGCAGCGCGCCGCGGGCCGGGTTCTCGGCCGCGGGCTCGTCCTTCGGCTCGGGCGTCCCCTGGAAGCCGGCCGGGTTCAGGCGCACGGCGTCGCGCGGCGCGAACAGCCACGCCGGCGCCGCCGCCGTCCCGGCGTCGAGCTGCCGCAGGGGCGAGAGATCGTCGAGCACCCAGAACGATCGGCCGTGCGTTGCCACGACGAGGTCGCCGCGGCGCAACGAGATGTCGCGCACCGAGCAGTTGGGCAGATTGCCCTGGAGCGGCTGCCAGGCGTCGCCGTCGTTGAAGGAGACGAACACGCCCGTCTCGGTTCCGGCGTACAACAGCCCCTTGCGCTCGGGGTCCTCGCGCACGACGTTGACGAAGCTGCCCGCGGGAATGCCGCGCGTGATCGCGGTCCAGGTCTTTCCGGCATCCCGCGTCCGGTACATGTGGGGATCGAGGTCGTCGAGCCGGTGCCGGTCGATCGCGGCGTACACGACATCGGCGTCGAAGCGCGAGGCCTCGAGGAGGCCGACCTTCGACCACGGCGTCAGCGGCGGCGGCGTGACGTTCTGCCACTCTTTCCCGCCGTCGCGCGTCCGCCAGACGAGCCCGTCGTCCGTGCCGCACCAGACGAGGCCGGGGATGAGCGGAGAGGGCGCGACCGCATAGATCACGCCACGCCGGGGGCCGGGGGTGGCGCTGTCGGCGGCGGTCGCGGGATCGAGCGTCGCGGGCACGCCCGGCGCCTCCCGCGTCAGGTCGTCGCTGATCTTGTCCCAGTGGCCGCCGCCGTCGGTGGACCGGAACAGGAACTGGTTGCCGAAGTAGATCGCGCCGGGCTCGCTCGCGGAGATGGCGAGCGGCAACGTCCACTCGCCGCGGTAGTCGCCCGCATGCGCGAGCGTCGGATCGACGTTCTGCTCCTGCAGGGTCTTCCAGTCGAAGCGGCTCACGCCGCCGCCGAAGACGATGTCCGGATGGGCGGGGTCGGGGGCGACGTAGCCGTTCTCTCCGCCCACGGCCACGGGGCGCCAGTCGCGCAGCGTGATGGTGGCGTAGTCCGTGCGCGAGGGCGTCGCCGCGGCGCCGCTGTCCTGCTGCGCGCCGTAGATCCAGTACGGATCCCGGTCGTCGGTCGACACGTGGTAGAACTGGGCGGTCGGCTGGTTGTACCAGGAGCTCCACGTCTTCGCGCCGTCCACGCTGACGACGGCGCCCTGGTCGGTGCCGAGGATCATGCGGCGCGGCTCGGACGGATCGATCCAGAGCTGGTGGTAGTCGTCGCCGCCCGGCGCGCCCTTGATCGGCAGGAACTCCCTGCCTCCGTCGGTCGACCGGTACACGGTCACGTCGCAGGCATAGACCGTGTCCGGATCCTTCGGATCGACCGCGACGCCGCCGAAGTACCAGCCGCGCTCCCAGATCCTCCTGTCCGCGCTGACGCGCGACCACGTCGCGCCGCCGTCGGCCGAGGCGTACAGCCCCCCCTCTTTCGCGTCCACGAGCGCGTACACGCGCCGCGGAGCGCTCGGCGCGAACGCGATCCCGACGCGGCCGAGCTTCTCCGAGGGAAATCCGCCCGCGACCGCCTTCCACGTGTCGCCGCCGTCGTCGGAGCGGTAGAGCCCGCTGCCCGGACCGTTGGAGGGCGGATACGTGTTCCAGGGCGGCCGCCGCGTCTGCCAGAGCGCGGCCAGGATCGTCTTCGGGTTCGAGGGATCGAGCGCGAGGTCGATCGCCCCGGTGTTCTCGTCCTTGAAGAGGACGCGCGACCAGTTCTTTCCCCCGTCCTTCGAGCGGAAGACCCCGCGCTCGGAATTGGGCCCATACGCGTGGCCGAGCGCCGCGACGTAAACGCGGTTCGCGTCGCGCGGATCCACGACGACGCGCCCGATCTGCCGCGTCTGCTCGAGGCCGACGTGCGCCCACGTCCGGCCCCCGTCCGACGAGCGGTACATGCCGTTGCCATGGGAGATGTCCGACCGCATGTCGGCCTCGCCCGAGCCGACGTAGAGGACGCGCGGGTCCGAAGGGGCCACGGCAAGCGCGCCGATGGACGCGATCGGCTGGCCGTCGAAGATCGGCTCCCACGTGCGCCCGGCGTTCTGGCTCTCCCATACGCCCCCGCCGACGGCGCCGAAGTAGAAATGCTCCGGCTGCCCCGGCACGCCCGCGACCGCGAGCACGCGCCCGCCCCGGAACGGGCCCGCCATACGCCAGTGCACATCCGAGAGTAGCCGCGGATCGAACGGTTGCGCCGTAAGCCGCGCCGTCGCCGCCATCGCGAGTGCCGCCAGGAAAAGGTGCCGTCGTCTTTGCATCAACGCCATCCCTCCGCGAGTTGGCGGGAATTATATGGGTCGTGTGTCATCGCGTCCCAGACGCCGCGCCGGAGGCGCGCTGTGACACCGCGACACACGCAAGATTTTCCGATCAAAGTTCGAAACCAACACCATCGCGCCTACGTCTCAATGTGTGCGGATGAAAAAACGCAACCCACCTTTTCAGATGGAGGCACACATGAAACGCATCTCGATCGGAATCCTCGCCGCGGCCTCGCTCGCACTCGGCGCCGCGGGCTGCAGTCAGAACTCGTTCCAGGACGTGGCGGTCACCAAGAGCCCGGCCGCCGTCGCGTCGTGCCAGAAGATCGGCGAGATCGAAGCCAGGGCCGGCTCGTTCGACGAGTCCGATGCGACGACGCAGTTGACGCGCGCCGCCAGGAGCAAGGGCGCCAACACCGTCCTCGTCGCGAGCGACAACGCCGACAAGGGCACCGCCTACCAGTGCGCGATGCCGTCGAACGTCGCGTCCCACTCGGGCCGGTGAGCTGACCCGGATCCCGGCGAGCGGGCCCACAGACCCCGCTCTTCCTTCTCCTCGCCGCGGCCTTCACACGGGGGCCGCGGTTTTTTTGTTGCTGGAAACATCCGTCTCCCGTGCCGTAGGGGCGGCCCTTGGGCCGCCCGGATAACTGGCGGCCGAATCTGTTGTTCGTCGCGATAGTCGCCCGGGCGCGGCAAGCCCCGCCCCTACGGGACCGAATTCGAAACGCTCACTCGCCGCGCAGCGCTTCGAGCGGATCCACCCGCGCGGCGCGGATCGCGGGCACGGCGCTCGCGGCGACGGCGATCCCGAGCAGCAGCAGCGTGACCGCGGCAAAGGTCACCGGGTCGCGCGGCGCGACGTCATAGAGGAGCCCTTCCATCAGGCGCGTGAGGAAGAGCGCCGCCACGATGCCGACGAGGATTCCCGCGCCGGCATACGCGACGCCCCGCCGGATCACGATGCCGAGCACGTTCCAGCGCGAGGCGCCGAGGGCCATGCGGATCCCGATCTCGCGCCGGCGGCGGCTGACGAGGTAGGCGAGCACACCCGCGACACCGACGCCCGCGAGCAGGATCGCCAGGCCCGCGAAGATCGAGAGCAGCGAGCCCGTCAGCCGCGGCGTCGCGAGCGACGCGTCCACGACCGCGGTCATCGGCCGCACGTTGGCGATCGGGAGGTTCGGATCCAGGCGCCGCACTTCGGCGCGGACGGGTCCGGCGAGCGACATCGGGTCCGCTCCCGTGCGGAGGACGAGAGTCATGCCCCGCGCCGCGTCGCCCTCGCGGGCGATCGGAAACTGCGCGTACGGCACGTAGAACTTCTCCTTCACGGCCCCGGTGACCGAGTTGTGCCGCTCGTTGCGCACGATGCCGACGACCGTCATCCACGGCCGCTGCGAATTCGCGCCCATGCGCATGCGCTTGCCGATCGGGTCCTGTCCCGGCCAGTAAGTCTGCGCCAGGATCTCGTTGACGAGCACGACGCCGACCGCGTCGGCCGAATCCGCCGCCGTGAGAGCCCGGCCCCGCACGAGCCGCTCGCCGAGCGCCTCGAACGCGCCGTCCGACACGACCTGCCAGTCGCCCTTGGCGTGCGACCCCGCCGGGGGCACGTAGCCCTCGATCTCCAGGCCCCAGTCCCCGATTTCGCTCGCGAGCGGCAGGAGGCGCACCATCCCGGCCGCCTGCACCCCGGGCAACGCGCGCACGTTCTCGAGCAGCTGCCGGTAGAACGCGACGACGGACGCCGGCGTCCTGTACGTCGCCTCGGGCGGCCGGAGCTGGAGCGTCAGGACGTGCTCGGGCTGGAAGCCGAGGTCGATGTGCATGAGCCGGTCGAGGCTGCGCAGCATCAACCCCGCCCCGAGCAGGAGCAGCACGGCCAGCGCCATCTGCGCCGCCGCGAGCATGCCGCGCAGGCCCGCGCGCCGCACGCCCGCCGACGTGTTCGCGGCGCTCTCGCGCAGCGACTCGGTCAGGTTGAGGCGCAGCATCTGGACGGCCGGGGCGAGGCCGAAGAGGAAGGTCGTCAGGATCGAGAGCGCCGCCGCGAAGAGCATCATGCGCGGCTCGATGCCGAGGGGCGCGAGCGCGGGTAGACCCGCGGCCCCGTGCGCCGCGATCAGCCGCACGCCCACCCAGGCGAAGACGAGCCCGAGCAGACCGCCCGAGACCGCCAGGACGAAGCTTTCCGTCAGCAGCTGCCGCGTCAGCCGCGCCTTGCCCGCGCCGATCGCGGCGCGCACGGAGAGCTCGCGCATCCGGCCCTCCGCCCGCGCGAGCAGGAGGTTGGCCACGTTCGCGCACGCCATCAGCAGCAGGAACAGCACCGCGCCGAACACCAGCACGAGCGCGCGCCGGGCGCCCCCGCGGATCTCCTTTTCGACCGGAACGGCGAAGGCGTCGAAGTGCATCTGTGCCGGGTAGATCCCCTGCCGGGTGAGGTTCGCCGCCAGCGTCTTCAGCTCCGCCGTGGCGCGCTCGGCGGTCGCGCCTCGGACGAGCGCCGCCGCCCCGTACAGGCCGTGGTTGCCATGGGAGATGTCCTTCGGGTCGATCTGCAGCGGGATCCAGACCTGCGACGGCTCCGCGGCATTGATGGTGAAGTCGGTCGGCAACGCGAAGCCCCGCGGCATCACGCCCACCACGCGGCGCGGGACGCCGTCGAGCTCGATCGTCTTTTCGAGAACGTCGGGGTCGCCGCCGTACCGGTTCTGCCACAGCCCGTATCCGAGCACTGCGACGGGAGCGCCGCCGGGCCGGTCCTCGTCGTCCGTGAAGGCGCGGCCGACCTGGGGCCGCGCGCCGAGCGTCGCGAAGGTGTTCGCCGTGACCGCCGCCATCCCCACCCGCGCCGCCTCGCCCTCGCCGCCGGTCAGGTTCGCCTCGCCGGCGTCCCACCCCGCGACGCTCTCGAAGCTCGGGACCATGCGCCGGTAATCCATGAGCTCCCCGTCGGCCAGCCAGGTCTTGTCGAAGCCGACCCACTTGCTCCAGACCGTGACGCGCCGCTCGGGCTCGGCGTACGGAAGGGGCGACAGCAGGACGGCCCGGATGACCGAGAAGATCGCCGTCGTCGCCCCCATCCCGAGGGCCAGCGTGAGGATCGCCGCGGCGGTGAACCCGGGGGCCCGGCGCATTCCACGCAGTGCGTACCGGATGTCCTGCACCAGGATTTCCACGTCCACCCCCTTTTCGGACGCACCGATCCCGTGGCCCGTCATTCCCCTTGACGGCGGCGGCCGGAAAAGGTTCCGGGCGGGTAATCTTCCGACCCTCCCGGCTCGTTATTAGGGTTGACTAGGGACGCCCGGGGAAATCGGACCGGCGTCCGGAGAAAGGAGCATCCGTCCAATGAAACGGTTTCCCGGATCTCGAACGCTCGTCGTGCTCGGACTCGCCGTCGCGGCGGCCGCCGCGGCCGACCAGAACGCGGCCGCCGGCCCCCATGGCGGGATGATGGGCTGGGGCCATCACCAGATGGAGAAATGCCTCGCGACCCTCGACCTCTCTGCCGCCCAGAAGACCGCGATCGATGAGGCCCGCGCGGCCGGCAGGATCACGCTCAAGGCCGACGGCGACGCCATGAAGGCCGCCCACCAGAAGATGCAGGCCGACCTCGCGGCCGGCGCCGACAAGTCCGTCCTCGGCCAGAACGCCATCGACCAGGACGCCGCCCACACCAAGATGAAGGCGGATGCCCAGGCCATCCATGAACAGGTCCTTGGAAACCTGTCGGCCGAGCAGGTGGACCAGCTGAACGCCTGCACCGCCGCGGCCGCCGCAAACGCCAGGGCGCGCCACATGCGCCCGGCTCCCCCGGCCTCCCAGTAACACTCTCGTCCCTCGCGTTCGGCCCGGGCTTTTCCGACGAAGCCCGGGCCGCTTTCTATTCCTCCGCCATCTTCCCCTTCGCCTCCTGGTAAGCGCGGTCCACGGCGGAGCGGACGAAAAAGTCGTCGAACGCTGCGCCCTGCTCGAAGCTGTCGCCGGCGAAGAGCTTCTTCTGGGCCGAGAGATCGACGCGCTCCTGGGTCTGCTCGACCGTGGCGCCCCGCTTTACCTGCGCCTCGACCTGCCGGCGCACCTCGGCGAGCAGCGCCTGCACCTTCTTCGCGTAGCTCCAGTCGTGCATGACCGGGCCGTGGCCCGGGACGATCACCGTCGCGCCGGACGCCGCGAGAACGTCGAGCGTCGCGATCCAGGCGGCCGGGTGGCAGCCGTAGCCGTACGGGGTCGGGCTGACGAGCAGGTCGCCCGTGACCGCGACGTTCGCGTCGGGAACGAAGACGACCGTGTCGCCGGCCGTGTTGCCCTTGCCGAGAAACGCAATGCGGACCTCGCGCTTGCCGAGGTGGATGCGCAGCTCGTGGTCGAACGTCAGGTCCGGGATTACGGCGGCGACGCCCGCGAGCTCGGCGGACTCGAGTCGGATGTCAGGCACCTGGCTCGAGAGGTAGCGCTTCAACTCGTCCGACATCGCGGAGCCGTCGCGCCCCTTGCCCTTGGCGACGAGGCTCTCGAGGTACTCGACGTAGCCGGCGTCCGTCTGGACGAGTTCCTTGAGGTACGGAACCTGCTTCTCGGCGATCTTCCGTCGCGTGAAGTCCGTCGTGACGATTGCCATGTGGGGGTAAGCCTCCCGAAACACCTCGTCCGAGGCGATGTGGTCCAGGTGCCAGTGCGTGTGGACGAGGTAGCGAACGGGTTTGTCGGTCTTCGCGCGGATCTCGGCGATCATCCGCTTTGCCAGCGTGGGAAAGCGGCCGGAGTCCACGACGAGGACACCGTCGTCGCCGACGATCGCGACCACGTTGCCGCTCGGGATCGGGCCGTTCGTCGCGGCGGCGATGAAGGCGTAGACGCCGGGGGCGGCTTCGACGGTCTGGAACATGCGGGCGGGAGGGAAGTCGGCGGCCGGCAAAGCGGCACGCCACGAGAGCAGGGCCGCGAAACCCAAGATTTTCCCGACGAGTCGTGTCCGCATCATGCGGAGTTGAACGAATCGCGAGGGCGAATGTTGCAACCGCCCCGCTCTACTCCCTCTCCCGGCGGGAGAGGGTTGGGGTGAGGGGCGCCCACATTCCTCTCTCGTCAAGAGCGAGAGCTACAAACCCCTCACCCTTGCCCTCTCCCCTCGGGGGAGAGGGTATTTTCCCGGGCGGGCTACCCCCCCGGCATCACCTGGAACTGCTCGATCTTCCCGTCCGGCATGTCCCGCTCCCAGATCGACACGGTCCTGTCCGGATATTTCACCTCGAACAGCCGGAACGTCATCCCGCCGCGGTCGTTGCTCCGGGTCTGCTGGATTTGCTTGATCGCGCCGAGCGGAGCGAGGCCCGAGGCGAAATCCGCGAGGGCCTGGTCGGTGAAATAGCTGTTCGCATTGGAGGTGAAGATCGTGCGGTCGATCTTGCCCCTCTGCAGACCTTCCATGACCTGCCGCGCGCGCGCCTCGGCCGGACCGGCGCCGCCCTGGGCGAAGAGGACCCGGGAGATCTTCCGGCCGATCGTCCCGGACGTGTCGACGGCGTCCTGGTTGACGAGCACCACGATGGCCGCACGGTCGTCGGGAAACACGACGTTCTCCGCCGTGAACCCGGAGACCTCGCCTCCATGCTCGAGGACGCGGCGGCCATCCCACCGCGTCACGTCGATGCCGAGGCCGTAGCCGATGCCGAGGCCATTCTTGAGCAGCGTGTCCGTCTGCATCTGCTTGTACGAGGCGGGCTTCAGCAGCTTCTGGTCGATCATGCCGAGGTCCCACCGCGCGAGGTCCTCGGCCGTCATTGCGAGCTCGCCCGCGGCGAAGAGCCAGCCCTTGCCTTCCTTCGGCGCGACGCGCAGCGGCCCGAGCGCGTAACGCTTGTAGCCCACCGGATCGTTGGCCCCGAGCGTCTGCCGGTCGATGTCGACGATGCTCGCCATGCCGAGCGGCGCGAACACGCGCGCGCCGAGGAACTCGAGCAGCGGCTTCCCGCTCGCCTTCTCGACGATCACGCCCGCGGCGACGTACCCGGTGTTGCTGTACTGGTACTGCGTGCCCGGCTCGAAGTCGAGCGGCTTCTTCGCCCACTTGTCGAGGATCGCCGCCGCGGTGATCTCCTGCAGCATGAACGGCGGCACGTAGTCCTGCGGCCAGTAGTCCTGGTAGCCCGACGTGTGCGACAGCAGCTGCCGGATCGTCACCTCGTTCGCGCGCGTCAGTCCGGGCAGGAACTTGCCGACCGGATCGTCGAGCGAAAGCTTCCCGTCCTCGGCGAGCATCAGGATCGCCGTCGCCGTGAACTGCTTGCTCACCGATCCGATGCTGTAGCGCATCGGCGGCCGCGCCGGCGCTTTCGGATCGATCTTCGCGTCGCCGTAGGCCTGGACGTAGGCGATCTTCCCGTCCCGGACGACCGCGATGGACGCGCCCGGCGCCCCGGACGCCTTCAGCGCTTCGTTTGCCGCGGCGTCGATGGCGGTGCGCATCTCGGCGGGCAGATCCGACTGCGCGAAGGCCGGGGTCGCCCCGAGGGCGATGACCACGCCGAGTATTGGAAGAATCGTGCGAAAGGTCCGGTTCATCCTTGCTCCTTGTCGTTGCGCGAGGCTTCTGGCCGAGGAGTCTATAAGGAGGGAGACGGGAATGCCCCCGCCCCGGATATCGCCGGAACGAAGCGAAGCGGTCTCTGGTCGTGCCCGCCGATTCGCTTACTGATCCGGAAACTCTTCCATGCTCGACACGTTCAGGATCGGCGTAATCGCTTTCGCGTGCTTGGGCGGAGCCTCCGAATCAATTTGGACCAACCCAAATCCCAAGGCCCGATTCATCGTATATAAAGCCGAGCCGCCGACGTCACCGAGGAGTTGCCGATGCTGACCCGAAGATTGGTACCGCACGAACAGGTGGAACGCCACAAGCGCTACGCGGCCACCGGACAACCATGACCAGAAAGGCTGTGATGAGAATCCAGCGATTGCTCCCCCTCGCCTCGATCCTCGCCCTCGCCGCCTTCCCGGCGCTCGGCCAGCTGCCCGCCTCGAACCCCTTCGCCGCGCCGAGCGCGCTCCCCTTCCAGGCGCCGCCCTTCGACAGGATCAAGGTCACCGACTACCAGCCGGCGATCGAGGAAGGCATGCGGATCCAGCGCGCCGAGATGGAGGCGATCGCCAACGACCCCGCGCCCCCCACCTTCGCGAACACCATCGAGGCGATGGAAAAGACGGGCGTGCTGCTGACGCGCGCCTACAAGGTTTTCTACAACATCGAGCAGTCCGACACGAACGCGGCGATCCAGAAGATCAAGAGCGAGGTCGCGCCGAAGCTCGCGGCGCACAACGATGCCATCAACCTGAACCCGAAGCTCTATGCGCGGATCAAGGCGATCTACGCGCAGCGCGCGACGCTCGGGCTCGACCCGGAGGCGAAGTACCTCGTCGAGCGGTACGACCTGACGTTCGTCCGCGCGGGCGCGGACCTCTCCGACGCCGACAAGAAGACGCTGATGGCGCTCAACGAGGAGGAGTCCAAGCTCGACACCGCGTTCGAGGAAAAGCTGCTGGCCGACAACAACGCCTCCGCCCCGGTCGTCGCGGACAAGAAGCAGCTCGCCGGCGCCACGGACGGGGCCCTCGCCGCCGCGGTCGAGGCCGCGAAGGAGCGCAAGCTCGACGGCAAGTGGGTCTTCGCGCTGCAGAACACGACGCAGCAGCCCGTGCTGTCGTCGCTCACGGACCGCGCCCTGCGCCAGCGGATCCTCGAGGCCTCGGAGAAGCGCGGCAACCACGGGGGCGAGAACGACACGACGGCGACCGTCGCGCGCCTGGCGCAGCTTCGGGCGCAGAAGGCGAAGCTGCTCGGCTTCAAGACGTACGCCGACTACGTCCTCGACGACCAGATGGCGAAGACACCGCAGAACGCCGACACGCTCATGGCGGACCTCGTCCCCGCTGCGACCGCCAAGGCGCGCGGCGAGGCGGCCCGGATCCAGAAGCAGATCGACGCGGAGAAGGGCGGCTTCACGCTCTCCGCCGCCGACTGGGAGCTCTACTCCGAAAAGGTCCGCAAGGCCGAGTACGACCTCGACGAGTCGGAGGTGCGTCCGTACCTCGAGCTCGACCGGGTCCTGAACGACGGCGTCTTCTACGCGGCCAACAAGATGTACGGGATCACCTTCAAGCCCCGCCCCGACATCCCGGTCTACAACCCCGACGTGCGCGTCTGGGAGGTCTTCGACGCCGACGGCACTCCCCTCGCGCTCTACTATGGCGACTACTACCAGCGCCCCTCCAAGGGCGGCGGCGCGTGGTGCGACACGTTCGTGGACCAGAGCCGCCTCATGGGCACGAAGCCGGTCGTCACGAACGTCCTGAACTTCACCAAGCCGGCCGCGGGCCGGCCGGCGCTCATCTCGTTTGGCGACGTGACCGTGCTCTTCCACGAGTTCGGCCACGCCCTCCACGCGATGTTTCAGAACATCACCTACCCGACGCTCGCCCGGACGCCGCGCGACTTCGTCGAGTTCCCCTCGCAGTTCAACGAGCACTGGGCCACCGAGCCGACCGTCTTCGCCCACTACGCGAAGCACCACGAGACCGGCGCGCCCATGCCCGACTCCCTCGTCGCGAAGATCAGGAAGGCGAAGACCTTCAACCAGGGCTACATGACGACCGAGTACCTCGCCGCGGCGCTGCTCGACATGGCCTGGCACACGCTGCCCGCCGACGCGCCGAAGCAGGACGTCAACGGGTTCGAGAAGGCCACCCTCGAGCGTACGAAGGTCGCGCTCGCCGAGGTGCCGCCGCGCTACCGCACGACCTATTTCGGGCACATCTGGGGCGGCGGCTACGCCGCGGGCTACTACGCCTACCTGTGGGCCGAGGTCATCGACGACGACGCGTACTACTGGTTCAAGGAAAACGGCGGCATGACCCGCCAGAACGGCCAGCGCTTCCGCGAAATGATCCTCTCGCGCGCCGGCAGCCAGAACCTCGCGGAGATGTACCGGGCCTTCCGCGGGCGCGATCCGCAGGTCCAGCCCCTCCTCGAAGAACGGGGATTGACCGGAACAAGACCCTGACGAGGGCCCAAGCCGTGTATTCTGGCCTTCAGTGGAAGGCCTCGATCTCAATGGGCTGCTCGGCGATTTCTCGCTCTGGACGATCCTGCTGGCCGTCCTGTTCGGCCTCGTCGGCTACTTCGCATTCCGCCATGGCAGGAAGAACCACGAGCCGCGCCCGCTCTTCATCGGCATCGCACTGATGGCCTATGGCTACTTCGTCACGAACGCGTGGGTCTCCCTCGCCATCGGGACGGCGCTGACGCTGGGTTTGTTCTTCCCCCGCCCCGAATAGCGCGGGCAGAGTCCGGCCTACAACATTCCCACGGCGCGCGAGGCGAGGATCGCGATGATCGAGAGCGCAATGAGCGACTGCAGCATGCACAGCGCCTTCGCCCACCGGGAGAGGATCGCGGTGTCCGTCGGCGAGAAGGCCGTGCTCGTGTTGAACGCCAGGAACAGGTAGTCGACGAAGCGCGGCATCCACCGCTCGGGGTGCTCGATCGGCACCCCGTCCATCATCTGCGGAAAAAAAAACGCCCCCGCCGTGTGGCCGCCCCGTTTCTCGCGCGCGTGCGGGCCCCCTGCGTCCAGGCGCCAGTACCAGATCGCGAAGACGAGCACGTTCGTCACCCACAACGTCGTCGCCGACGCGAGCAGCGAACCCGGCGACTCGGTCTTGGAGGGCAGGCGCAAGATGAGCAGGACCAGCGAAGCCGCGAGTGCGAGCGTGATCAGGGTGCTGACGGCGTAACCGAACAGCATGTCGATCCGATGTTTGCCGGCGCGGTGCGCGATCGTAGCCGGGATGAGCAGCGCGAGGACGAGCACGAGCAGCAGCCACCGCGGCCCAACGACGAGCGAGTGCGGCAGCGAAAGCGAGATGCCGCCGACGCCGACGAGCGCGACGAAGACCGGCCAGCGGGCCTCGGGGTTCGTGACCGTGCCTGCCATGTCCGCGAAGCCTAGCAGGCTACCAGGCGACGCCGTAGTCGTCGCCGTAGTCGCTCGAGCCGCCCCACATCGTGCCGTGCTCGCGGTCGAAGTAGATCGCGTTGATGGGCCCGGACGTCTTCGCCGCGGTGCGGATCCTGTAGCCCATCTTCTTCAGCTCGTCGCGCACGTACGGCGGCGTGGAATCGTTGATCTCGATCAGCCCCGGGCGCGACTGGTGCGCGCCGAAGGAGCTCCGCATCTGGAAGCTGTTGACGTTCGGCGCCTCGACGGCTTCCTGGACGTCCATGCCGAACTCGACGAAGTCCAGGAAGAACTGCAGCAGGTTCTGGTCCTGCGTGTCGCCGCCCTGCACGGCGAAGGCGAGGTACGGCTTGCCGTCCTTCAGCGCCATGCCGGGAGTCAGCGTCACGCGCGGGCGCTTGCCGGGCTCCAGCACGTTGTACGGGTTCTCCGCCGGATCGAGCACGAAGCTCTGCATGCGCTGGCTCATGCCGATGCCCGTCCTGCCGGCGATGCAGACGGGGTTCCAGCCGCCGGACGGCGTCACCGAGACGACCCAGCCCTCCTCGTCGGCCGCCTCGATCGAGGTCGTGCCCGCGAGGAAGCCTTCCTCGAAGGATCGCGCCTCGCTCACCTTCGGGACGGGCGCGTCGCTCTTCCACTTCGCGAGCAGGTCGAGGTACGGGTTCTTCCCGTTCTGGAACGGGTACGGGTCGCCCGGCTTCGCGTTCGCGTCGTTCTTCGTCCAGTCGATCACCTTGCGGCGCGCGTCCGCGTAGTCCTTGGACAACAGCCCGAGCCGCGGCTCCGCCGGCGGCCGGTCCGGGTCGCCGTAGTAGAAGTCGCGGTCGGCGAACGCGAGGTTCATGACCTGGTAGAGCGCGTGGATGTAACGCGCGCTGTTGTAGCCCATGCCCTTCAGGTCCATCGGCTCGAGGAGGTTGAGCGCCTCGAGCATCGCGGGGCCCTGCGTCCACACGTCGAGCTTGTAGACGGCGATGTCCTTGTAGGTCGTCGTGACGGGCTCCTCGAACCGCGGGCGCCACTTCGCGAGGTCCTCCATCGTCGCGAGGCCTCCCTGCTCCTTCGAGCCGCGCACGAACTCCTGCGCGATGTCGCCCTTGTAGAACCGGTCGTACGCCGCGTAGATCGCCTCCTTGCGGCCGAGGCCCGCGGCGCGCGCGCCCTGCTCGGCGTCGACCAGCTTCTGGAGCGTCGCGAGCAGGTCCGGCTGGCGGAACATCTCGCCCGGGCGCGGCGCCTCGCGCGCCTCGCCCGGATGCGTCAGGAAGAGCTTCGCCGAGTACGGCCACTGGCGGATCTCTTTCTTTTCGCGCTCGAGGCCGTCGGCCAGCTCCTTCTCGATCGGGTACCCCTCGGCCAGCTGCATCGCGGGCGCGAGGACGTCCTTGAGCGACAGCTTCCCGTACTCCGCCAGCATCATCATCAGGCCGCCCGGCGTCCCCGGCGTCACGGCCGCGAGCGGGCCGTATTCGGGCGGATACGCCATGCCGCGCCCGTGGAAGAACTCCGGCGTCGCTCCCGTCGGCGCCACGCCGAGCGCGTTGACCGCGATGACCTTGCCGGTCTTCGGGTTGAAGATCAGCGCCTGCGTCTCGCCGCCCCAGGAGAGCGTGTCGAACATCGTCGTCGTCGCCGCCAGCATCGCGCAGGCCGCGTCGACGGCGTTGCCGCCCTTCTGGAAGGTCATGGATCCCGCCGTCGCGGCGAGCGGCTTGCCGGTGATCGCAACCCAGTGCTTGCCGTGGAGGACCGGCTTGTTGGAGGCGCTGAGGGGCGGCACGAACGCGAGCAGCGCGGCCAGGGCTTTCCACACGTGCCTTTTCATGTCGGGAACGATACAGCGATTGCCCCGAGGTCTCTATAATCCGGTGTCCCGAGAGCCCGATGCTGACCGTCACCCCCTCGATCGCCGTCCCCGAGCACGCGCTCAGCGAGCGGTTCGTGCGCGCGTCCGGTCCCGGCGGACAGAACGTCAACAAGGTCGCGACGGCCGTCGAGCTGCGCCTGGACGTCTCCGCCTCGACGCTGCCCGAGGACGTGAGGGCGAGGCTCGTCGCGCTCGCGGGCAAGCGGATCTCGGCCGAAGGCATTCTCCTGATCGACAGCCGCGCGTTCCGGACGCAGGCCCAGAACCGCGCCGCCGCGCGTGAGCGGCTCGCCGAGCTCATCGCCCGGGCCGCGCACCGGCCCAGGACCCGCCGCAAGACCCGCCCGAGCCGGGCCGCGAAGGAGCGGCGCATCGAGGCCAAGGTGCAGCGCTCCCACGTGAAGGCCCGGCGCGGACGCGTCCGGGGCGAAGACTAGAGCTCGATGCTCGCCGCGGTGCTGTTCGCCCTGGCCGCCCGGGACGCGATCACGCTGGCTCCGGCGCCCGGCGCCGCGCCCGCCACCTCGATCGTGCTCGGCGGGCACACCATCCCGCTCGACAAGGACGGCCGCGCGAGCGTCCCGGCCGATACCATGCTGGCGGCGGCCGGGCTGCGCTTCTACCAGCCCGCGGACGACGGTCCGGTCTTCTATTTCCCGAGCGACGACACGCTCGTTCTCTGGCCTCTCGCCGGGCCCGAGCGCGCCGGCCGCGCCACGATCGTCGTCAAGGCCGCCGATGCGACGACGTGGGAGCACGCCCCCGCCTTCGAGGCGCCGGTCGAAGTGCGCAACGCCAAGGCCGGCGTGCGCTTCGTCGTCTCGGCGGGGGATTGGGACGTCGCGATCCTCGTGCCGGGCTTTGCGCCCGCCTTTTCGCACGTGACGTCGGGCGCTCCGACCTTCACGAACGCCGCCTCGACGTTGAAGCGCGCGGCCCGCGTGAAGGCGCGGATCCTGAGCGCGCGCACGGACAAGCCGCCCGAGCGGTGGCTCGGCTGGGTGTCGCGCACGGACCCGGCGCCCGACGACCAGGAGTCCCGGTTCTTCAAGACGCGGCCCATCGCAGCCGACCGCGCCGCGCTCGACTTCGCGAGCCTTCCCGTCGGAGCCTGGGAGCTGCGCGTCGAGATCCCCGGAGGCGGCCGAAAGCGCAAGCCCTTCACCGCCCTGAAGCCAGGCGGCGTCACGGACCTCGGCGACTTCGTCATCCAGGATCTCGGATCGGTCCGCCTCACCGTCGAGTTCCCGATCGAGCTGCCGAAAGGTGAGCTCACGGTGCGCGGGAAGGGACTCTCCAGCAGGACCGGCGCCATGGACGTCGAACTCGGCTCGAAAACGATTCGCCCGAAGGACGTGACGGTCGTCGAGCTCGGACAGATCGAGCCGGGCCTCGTCTCGATCGAGTGCGAGGCCCAGGCCAGCGGGCTCCGGCATGCAGCGGTCGTCACCGTCGATCCGGGAAAGACCGCGGAACTTCGATTCGTCTTCGTCCCGGTGAGAATCTACGGCGTCGTCAAGCGCGGCGACGAAGTGGTGCCCGACGCCGTGGTCGGCGTGCCGTTCGAAGGCGCGCTCAAGGGGATCTCCACGGTATCCGGCCTGTTAGGCGAGTACGCGCTGCGAGTGTGGACTTCCTCCGACCGGATCTTCGTGAGGACCCTGCCGCCAGGCGACGAGACACCGTTCATAGAGGAAGTCCACGCCGATCGCGGCGTTTCCGAGGTCGAGCATGACGTCCTCATCCCGCTGGCCGAGATCCACGGCGTCGTTCGCGACGCGGAAACCGGGACGCCGATCGCCGGCGCGAACGTCGCCGTGTCCACGTCGCCTGACAAGACGGGAGAAGCGAAGGAGGCGATGGACGCCTCCATGTCCGCCACATCCGACCGGGAAGGTCGGTTCCGTCTGCGCAACCTCTTCTCCCGCCGCGTCGACGTGCACGTCCAGCACGAGGGCTACGCCCCGGCCGACTTCTACGAGATCGACGTGACCCCCGAGGGAAAGGACCTCGAGGTGCGCCTGGAGAAAGGGGTCCGGCTCCACGGGGTCGTCACCGACGAGTCGGGCGTGCCGCTGGCCGGCGTGAACGTGGGCATGGATCCCGACGCGCGCGGCTTCGACTTCGCCCGCCAGGTCATGACGTCGGCCGCCGGCGAGTTCGGGTTTCCCGGCACGGCGACGGGCTTCCACATCCTGGAAGTGATGGTGTGCGGCCACCGGATCGTCGTGCGGCCCACGGACGCTTACTTCCACGAAGAGATACGGGGCGGCGACGAAGCCAACATCCAGCTCGTCCCCGAGACCGAAACGCTGCACGTGCACGTCGAGGACGAAACCGGCGCGCCGCTCGACGGCTGGACCCTGCAGTGGACCGTCCACGGCGTTCTGCTCCCCCTCGGGATCTGGCAGGAATACGCCACGAACTGCGGCCAACCGATCGCGACCGACAGCGAAGGCAATCTCGAGCTGCACGGCATGCCCCGGGACACGATCGGCGCGGTCGCGGCCGGGTTGGCGCGGCCGTTCGGCACCTTCAACAACGACGGCAGCCAGACGGTTTGGACGATCGTCATTCCAAAGGAGCAATGAACATGGGCAGGAAGGACCCCCGCGTCGACGCCTACATCGCCAGATCCGCTCCGTTCGCCCGGCCGATCCTGACGCGCCTGCGCAAGCTCGTGCACACGGGCTGCCCGCCCGTCGTCGAGGGGATCAAGTGGGGCATGCCGCACTTCGACTACGGCGGCATCTTCTGCGGGATGGCGGCCTTCAAGGAGCACTGCACCTTCGGCTTCTGGAACCGGGCGATGAACCTGAAGCGCAGCGAGGGAGCGATGGGCCAGTTCGGCTGCATCACGAAGCTCTCGGACCTGCCGCCGGACTCCGTGATCGTCGGCTACGTGCGCCAGGCTAAGAAGCTCGCCGACGACGGCGTCAGGCTCGGCCCCGTCCGCAAGGCGAAGAAGCCGCTGCCGGTTCCCGCGTCGCTGACCGCCGCGCTGAAGAAAAAGGCGGGCGCGGCCGCAGGATTCCGAAAACTGAGCCCGAGCCAGCGGCGCGAATACTCCGAGTGGATCCTCGAGGCGAAGACCGACGCCACGCGCGACAAGCGCCTCGGCTTCGCCGCCGGCTGGATCGCCGAGGGCAAGACGCGCAACTGGAAGTACCAGCGCCGGGTGAACGACTAGGTCTGTCTAACCATTCTCGTCGGCCGACGGCCCGTAGATCGAGGGCACCTTCGCGCCCATCGGGCGCAGGTAGCTCGAGAGCTGGCCGCGGTGGTGGATCGCGTCGAAGAGGAAGCCATAGAGCATCCCGCCAAGAGGCGCTTCCCACACGACCTTGCCGTCCATCAGGAACTGGGCGTTGCGATCCCACGCGGCGTCGTCCAGCTTGTCCAGCCGCTTCTCGATCTCCGCCGCGTTCTTCTCGAACGTGGCGACCGAGTCCTGGACCTTCGCCGGCGCGGGCTTCACGGCGAAGTTCACCTTACCGTGGTCGATGACCTCGCAGGCGTCGCCCCACTCCCTCGCCACGAGCCAGACGATGTCGCCGGCGCTGCTGCACTTTTCGTGGGGGCGGTAGGCCGTCTTGTCGCCGGGCACGGCCCGCAGGACGCTCAGGAACTTCGGTTTCTCGGCCTTGAAAGATTCGACGAAAAATTCGCGGGCGTTCTTCATGGGAGCTCCTCCTAAGGGCTACTTCTTGTGGGGAACGTGCGGGCGGCCGAAGATCTCGTCGTACTCCGGCCAGTCGTCCACCAGGCGCAGGCCGAAGCCCGGCGCCGTCCGCGCGGTCGGCGCGCTCTGGACGTTGCGCACGACCCGACCGGTCAGCGCGAGCTTGCGTCCGCCCGGAAGATTGACGGTCAGCCGCACCACGGGTCCGGTCCCCGGCGCGAGGTTCGAGCGCACGAACATGCCGCGGCGCGAGATGTCGCCGGTCACGCCGGCGCCCTGCATCGCGCCCTGGCTGAATTCGACGGTCATCTCCGCCTTGCGGCGCCGGATGGTTCGAGTCTGCTGCTTTCCGATTGCGCCGCGTCGCGGGGTCGCGGGCGGATCGCTCTTCGCCGTCGCGGCCGTGGCCGGCGCCTCGCGCGGAAATTCCACGCGGTCGATCCGGCCGGTGACCATGCGCTCGTCCACCGGGACGAGGCAGCGGAACGCGATCGGGAAGATGGCGGCGTGCTCCCGGGCAAGCGCCCTCCACTGCTCCGACAGAACCTGCTCCGGCGGCGGGTCGTCGAACCAGAACGAGACGGGGCCGGTTGGCGTCAGGACGACGGGCTGCAGGTAATCCACGCCGCCGCTCTCGGCCGGGAAGCAGAAGCCGCCGTGCCGCGTCGCGTCGAAGAGCTCGAACTCGGTCGCCGCGAGGAAGATCTCGTCGTCGGCCTGGGACAGCGTGGTGCGGTCGGTCGGCGAGACCAGGGCGTCGGCGCCGCTGCCGCCCTCGTAGCGCCAGACGAGGCTGGCGACGAGGTCCTCGACCGTCAGGTCGATCAGGCGTTTCACGCGCGTAGGTTATGTCAGGAATACAATCCCCGCACCAGAATCCCTGAACGGAGGTTCCATGGCTCGAAGGCTCGCCCTGGCCGCTCTGGCCCTCCTGTGCGTCGCCGCCGTCCTGGCCGCCGGGTCCGCCGCACCCGCGACGGCCTCCGGCAAGTTCGAGGACAAGCGGTTCAAGCTCGAGATCGCGGGCGCGTACGCCTACTGGGGCAGGACGGGCGGTTTCGGCGACGATCCCGTCATCCGCGTGGCAGTCTCCAACGCCGGGTTCCATGCCTCGGCCCTCGACGCCTTCTACGACAAGGCCGGCGCGATCAACGACCGTTTCGCGGACGAGGACGTGAAGGTCGTGAATTTCGAGTTCGACCCGAGCGGCAAGTACACCGGCCTCTCCTACTACTTCGAATCGGGCGACGGCTGCGGCTTCTGCTACGACTCCAAGGTGAAGTCGACGGTCAAGGCCGCCGGCGGGCGGCTGGCCGGAACGGTCTCCTACAGGGACGACGACCGCGAGTTCGACGTGACCTTCGACGTCCCAATGCCGCCGAAGACCTGGGGCGATCCCCTCCCGAAAGACGGCGGCGCGCCGGGCAAGGCCTGGCTCGCGTACCACGCGGCCCTCGAGGCCCGGGACAAGAAAGCCATCTACGCTCTGCTCGACGCCGACATGAAGGCGCAGTGGGCGAAAGACGAGAAGGACGGCGACCTCGACGGTTGGATCGAGTTCCTCTGGCACGACCAGCACACGATGCTGAAGACCATCCGGGTGGGCGGCGGCTTCGTGAACGGCGACCGCGCCGTGGTGCTCTTCACCGGCAGCAACACGTTCATCGACCATCTCTACGGCGAGGCCCTCCTGCGGCGGGAAAACGGCGCCTGGCTCGTCCACACGGACATGGTGGACGTGGGCGAGCGATGAGTTTGCGCCGACCGACCCTCGCCGCCCTCGCTCTGCTCGCCGCGGCCGCCGCGCGCGGACAGAACGCGCCCGCGCTCCTCGCGCAGGATCCCCGCGTCGCCTCGGCACTCGAGCTCGCGCGCGCCTGGCTGGAGGCCGAGCGCGCGTACGAGCGGATCCCCGGCATCTCGGTCGCGATCGTCCACGACCAGGAACTGCTCTGGGAGGGGGGCTTCGGGCAGGCGGACGTTTCCGACGGCCGGCCGGCGGCGGCGGACACGCTCTACAGCATCTGCTCGATCTCCAAGCTCTTCACGAGCGTCGCCGTGATGCAGCAGCGCGACGCGGGCAGGCTGCGCCTGGACGATCCGGTCGGCAAGCACCTCTCGTGGTTCCACCTGAAACGCACGGAGGGCGAAGGCGACGTGACGATCGAAGGCCTGCTGACGCACGCCTCGGGCCTGCCGCAGGAGCCCGGCATCGCGTACTGGTCGGCGCCCGACTTTGCGTTCCCGACGCACGAGCAGATCGTGGCGAAGGTCCCGACCCTCGAGGCGCTCTACGCGCCCGAGTCGAACTTCCAGTATTCGAACATCGGCTTCACGCTTCTCGGCGAGACCGTCGCGGCGACGTCCGGGCAGCCCTACGCCGCGTACGCGGAGGAGAAGGTCCTCTCTCCCCTCGGGATGACGAGCACCACGCCCGAGATTCCGGCGGCCGAGCGCGGCAAACGCCTCGCCGTCGGGTATTCCTCGCGCGACCGCGAGGGCAAGCGCCAGCCGCTTCCGTTCTTCACGATCAACGGCGTCGCGCCCGCCGCGGGCTACGCGTCCGACGTCTCGGACCTCGGCCGCTTCGCGTCGTGGCAGTTCCGCCTGCTCGAGAAGGGCGGCACCGAAGTTCTCAAGGCGACGACGCTGCGCGAGATGCAGCGCATCCACTGGGCCGAGCCCGACTTCGACACGCTCTGGGGCCTCGGGTTCCACATCTGGAGGAGCGGCGACAAGACGTTCGTCGGCCACGACGGGAGTTGTCCGGGGTTCCGCTCGGCTCTGCTCATCAGCCGGCCCGACCGCATCGCGACGGTGTTCCTCTCGAACGCGCAGAGTCTCGACGCGCAGGACTGGGCGCAGAAGCTCTACGACCTCGTGGCGCCTGGGGTCGCGGCCGCCGTCAAGGAGCCGGGCAAGGGAAAGACGCCGGACGCGTCGCTGCGCGCCTACGCGGGGACCTACGACGCGCAGCCCTGGGCGGGCGAGGTCGTCGTCCTGCCGTGGGAGGACGGGATCGCGATGCTGGAGCTGCCGACGATGAAACCCCTGAAGGACCTCGAGCGGTTCAAGAAAACCGGCGAGCACCGGTTCCGGCGGATCCGCAAGGACGACACGCTCGGCGAAGAAGTGGTGTTCGAAATGGGGGCGGACGGCCGCCCGGTGCGGTACGTCCGCCATGGCAACGTATTGAGGCGAATTCGCTGAGGTCGACGCGAACAAGCCAAAATGCGAACCCTCCCCCGCCGGGAGAGCGGAGTAGGCCCTCTCGATGGCGCCCGCCCCGTTACGACACTACTTCTTCGTATTCGTCCAGCTCTGCTGGCCGATCTTCCACTGGCCGTCTTCCTCTTCGAGGTTGATCGTGCCCCAGTTGGCCTCGCCGCCGACCTTGCCGGTCGCGTCGAGGACGGCCTTCTTGCCTTCGACCTTCACGGACGTGTACTTGATGTCCGTCGGCGTCATGGCCTGCAGCATGCCCATGACTTTCTTCGGGTCGAGCTTCATCTCCTTCGTCTGCTTCTCGATCCCCTCGTTGGCGGCCTTCGTCATGCACTTCTTGTAAGCGACGTAGTCGCCGGCGGCCACCGCCTTCAGGAGGCCCTGGTACGCCTTTGCCTGCGGGCTCGCGGTCGCGTCCTGGGCCGCGCGGGCCGGGACGGTGAGCGCGAGCGCGAGCAAGGCCATCGGCACGAAGCGGGTCACGATCTTTCGCATTCGGTCTCCTCTGATTGCGTTCGTTGCGATTCCAGCCGTCGGTGAAGAGCTCGACAAAAGCGGCGAAAGCGGACGCTCAGCGGCCCCGACGCTCGCCGAACCGGCGTTCCATGACGCGGCGGTCGAAGAGGAGGTCGTCGAGCCCGGCCGAGGACCCGGGCGACCGGCGCTCGCCGCGGCGGCGGTCGCGCCGCCGGCGCTCGGGGGCGGTCAGAGTGTACGGCCAGGATTCGGGCCCGGCCTGCGCGGCCGGGGCCGGAATCTCGACCGGATCGAGCGCCGGAACGCCGTCGGGCGGCGGCACGGCGAAGGGCGAATGGTCGACCTCGTCGTTGATCGCGATCTCGAGGTCCGGCCGGCCAACCGGGTCCGAAACGTCCTGGACCAGCCAGTGCTCGAGCGCATCCGTCGGAATGTCGCGGGTGGCGTTGATCGCGGCGACGATCCGCCGGGCGTCGGCCAGCGTCCGTCCGCGGACGACGATCGCCTGCTTCGCGTCCCGGATGTAGCGGCCGTCCTGCGTCCATGGCTCCGGCGAGTGGTACTCCTCGATCTCGTCGGCCGGGAACGGCTCGGACGGCTCGGTGGGGACGTGTCTTTTCGTGCTCATCGGGAGGCGGCGATCAAACGCGATTATCGCACGCGAATCGCAACCTTTCGCGGCGCGGACGTGTTTTGCGGGAAAGAGACGAGGAGGCGCGCATGACGGCATTCCGGATCGTGGCGATCAGCGAAGCGCTCGCGGAAAAAGTGCGCAGCGCACGCACGTCGCCGGGGTACGGACACCCCGTCCACGCGGAGGTCGCGACGGGCTACGGTCCCTGCCGCCTCTGCCTGCGCGACTTTCGCGTCGGCGTCGACCGGCGCCTGCTCTTCACGCTCGATCCCTTCCACGGCATCGAGCCCTTTCCACTGCCCGGACCGGTCTTCATCCACGAGACCGAGTGCGATCGGCATCCGGAGCACGGCGGCTTTCCGGCGGACCTGCTATCGCACGACCTGACGGTCGTCGCGTATGGGCGCGGGAGGCTGCAGCGGGCCGAGGAGCGCGTCGCCGACGGCGCCCGCGTCGAGGACGCCCTCCTGCGGCTGCTCGAGCGCGACGACGTGGACTACCTCCACGTCCGCGACACGCAGGCCGGCTGCTACGACCTCCGGGTCGAACGGGTCTAGGCCGGCCGCGCGCCTCACTGGCCCAGTCCGTGTACGGAATTCTCCCCGCAGGCAGAGGAAACATTTTGGCCCTCCTCCACGAAAGAAAGGCATGGAGGTCCTGCATGGCAAACGCATTCGTGCATTCGGAACTCGCCACCACGGACGTCGACAAGGCTAAGGCTTTCTACGGCAAGCTCTTCGACTGGAAGCTCGAAGACGTCCCGATGGAGGGCATGGTCTACACCACCATCGGCGTCGCCGGCGCCACGGGCGGCGGGATCATGCAGCAGATGGTGCCCGGGGCGCCGTCGGCGTGGATGCCGTACGTCGGCGTCGACGACATCCAGACCGCGACGACGAAGGCCAAATCCCTCGGCGCGACGATCCTGCGGGACGTCATCCCGGTGGCGGAGCTCGGCTGGCTGAGCATCTTCAAAGACCCGACGGGAGCGGTCATCGGGCTCTGGCAGCCGAAGAAGTAGACACGGGGAAGGCAGGCGCGCGACGCCGAGAATCACGCCGGGCCCCGGTGACCGCCCGGCGGGACCAGTACAATCCTTCCCATGCCACCGACCCACGGCGACGGCAAGATCTGCTACGTCGAGATCCCCGCGACCGACGTCGCGCGCTCGGCCGCTTTCTACGCGGCGGTGTTTGGCTGGAAGATGCGCAAGCGCGGGGACGGAGCGACGGCGTTCGACGACGCCATCGGCGAAGTCAGCGGCGCCTTCGTGACCGGCCGGCCCCCCCACCGCGAAGCCGGCCTCATCGTGTACGTCATGGTCGACGACGCGGCAGACGCCGCCCGGAAGGTCGTCGCGCACGGCGGCGAGATCGTGCAGCCCATCGGCGTCGACGCGCCCGAGATCACCGCGCGGTTCCGCGACCCGGGCGGCAACGTCCTCGGCATCTACCAGGAGCCGGCGGCGAAGACCTAGTCCCCTATTCGCAGCGCAGCGCGAGGGTCGGCGGGATCCGGGTCGCGCGCCGCGCGGGGAGATAGGCGGCCAGCATCGTGACCAGCAGCATCCCCGGCACGACGACGAGGTAGACGACGAGGTCGACTCCGCCCGCGTCGAACAGCATCGAGTTCATGAATCGCTCGAGGCCGATACCCATCGCCAGGCCGATCGCCGCTCCGGCGCCGACGAGAACGAGGCCCTTGCCCATCATCAGGCGGACGACGTCGCGGGGCGTCGCGCCGATCGCGATGCGGATGCCGATCTCGCGCGTCCGGCGGCTGACGTTGTACGCGACGAGACCGTACAGGCCGGCGATCGCGAGCAGAAGGCCCACCGCGCCGATCGTGCCGACGAGCAGGACGGCGACGCGCGGCCCCTCCACGGTGCCGTAGCGGTAGAGGTCCTCGTACGTCCTCGTCTCGAGCATCGGCATGTTCGCGTCGAGCGCGCGGACGATCGTCTTGACGGGGCCGACCAACTGCAGCGGGTCGCCGCTCGACTTCAACAGGAGGACCATGCGCGCGACGGGGTGCTGCGCGAGCGGCAGGTAGACGAAATCCTCGTCCCTGTGGCTGGGCCCGTCGCGGTACTTGATCGTGCGGGCGACGCCGACGATCTCGACCGGTTCGCCATTCGCGCCTTCCAGCCGGATGCGCTTGCCCACCGGATCGGCGCCCGGCCAGTAATGCTTGCCGAACTGCTCGTTGACGACGGCCACCCGCGGCGCGGCCGCCGTGTCGGACGCGCGGAAGCCGCGGCCGCGCAGGATCGGGACGCCCATCGTCTCGAAAAACCCTTCGTCGACGGTGTCCATCGTCGACGTCAGGCTGCGGCGGTCGCGCGGCATCTGGAACGCCTCCGGCACGAACGCCACGCGGTCGAAATCTCCCAGGGCGCGCGGAGGGTTCCGGGTGAATCCCGCGCTCACGACGCCCGGCGCCTCTCGAACGCGCGCGGCCAGCTGCTCGTAGAAGCGCTCCGTCTTCGCCGCGTCGTACTGCACGAGGCGCGGGTCGAACCGGACCATCAGCAGGTGATCCGTCGCATAGCCGGGGCCTTCCCCGATGCTGTGCTGAAACCCCCGGACCATCAGGAAGCAGGCCGCCAGCAGCATCATCGACATGGCGATCTGCGCCACCACGAGGGCGTTCCGGCCCCACAGGCGCCTGCGCCCTCCGCCGGACTCCTCGCCGGCGGTCGCCTTCAAGCCCCTCACCAGGTTCGTGTGCGTGCTCTGCAGCGCCGGCGCGAGGCCGCAGAAGAGCGCGGAGAGAACCGACAGCACGAGGCTGACCAGGAGCATGCGCCCGTCCATCCGGAATGGCACCTTGACCGGCAGCTCGGCCGGAATGGAGAAGGTCTGCATGGCGCGGATGCCCAGGTATCCGACCGCGATCCCGCCCAGGCCGCCGACGAGCGCGAGCACCAGGCTCTCCGTCAGGAGAAGCCGGATCAGCCGGAAGCGCCCCGCCCCGATCGCCAGCCGTATGGCGATCTCCCGGGTCCGCGTCCGGGAGCGGGAGAGCAGGAGCCCGGCGGCGTTCGTGCACGCGACCAGCAGCACGGCGAGCGCCAGCGTCGTGAAGATCACGCTGAACTTCCAGTTGAGGTCGGCGTCCTGCGTCCGCATCTGGAACATCGTGCGCACGGCCGCGCCGCGCTCGCGGTTCACCTTCGGATACTCGCGCTCGAAATCCCGCGCCACCACGGAGAGCTCGTTCCGCGCCTGCCGCAGCGTCGCCCCCCGCGCGAGGCGCCCCCGCACCATCAGGCCGCGGTCGTCGCGATCCGTGAAGAAGTCCTTCGTCGCGCCCGGCGAGAACACGCGCGCCATCGCGAGGGGAATGTAGAGGTCGGGGCGGTCGAAGATATACAGCCCGGTGAACGTCTCCGGCGCCACGCCGATGATCGTGAACTCTTTTCCGTTCAGGCGCACGACCCGGCCGACGGCCGAACCGGCGCCCGCGAACTCGAGCTGCCAGAAGTCCCACGAGAGGACCACGACCGCGTCGCGGCCGGGCGCCTCGTCCTCGTCCGGCCGGAAGCCGCGGCCGACCGCCGGCTCGACGCCGAGCACGCGGAAGAAGTTGCCGGAGACCAGCATGCCGCCGCGGACGAGGGGCGTGGCGTCGCGCTCGGCGCTGAAGCCGACGGTCGAGATCGGCGCGTTCGCGATCACGCCGTCGTAGCTCTTCGCCCGGTCGCGGATGTCGAGGTACTCGCGGTAGGAGAAGGGCTCGAATCCGTTGTCGCGGGACGTGCTCACGAGCGTGACCACGTCGCCCGGGTGCGGCACCGGGTACGGCCGGAAGATCAGCGCATCGAGCATGCTCAGAGGCGTCGACGTCATCCCGATTCCGAGCGCGATCGTGACGACCACGAGCGCCGTCAGTCCGGGCGTACGACGCAGGCTCCGCACGGCGTAGCGCACGTCGTCCAGGAAGTCCGTCAGCCAGTGGACGCGCCGCGCGTCGCGGATCTCTTCCTTCTTCTGATCGAGCCCGCCCATGGCGCGCAGCGCGCGATACCGCGCCTCTTCCGGCGAGAGGCCCTCGGCGATGCCCTCCTCGATCTTGTGATCGAGGTGAAACTGCAGCTCCTCGTCGAGCTCGTTCTCGACCCGGTGGCGGCGGAAGATCGACTTCAACCGCAGCGGCGCCGTGTACCACCAGTGTGCGATGCGCATGGCCCTACGCTTCTGCCAGTTGCACGACGTGCGAGATGGCCGTCGACAGCCGCTTCCAGTTCGCCGCCTCCGATTCGAGCTCTTTTCGTCCCAGCGCCGTGAGCGAGTAGAACTTTGCGCGCCGGTTGTTCTCGGTCTGCTTCCACTCGGCCTTGATCCAGCCCTCCTGCTCGAGCTTGTGCAGCGCCGGGTAGAGAGACCCTTCGCTGACCTGCAGCACATCGGAGGAAAGCGACCTCAGGCGAAGGCTGATGGCCCACCCGTGCAGCGGCTCGAGCGCCAGGATTTTCAGCAGAAGCAGGTCCAGGGTGCCCTGGACGAGGTCGGCCGGTTTGCTCATGGCGCTCTCCGCGACGGCATGGCCGCGCCCTTGACGATCAGCCACAGACCGAGCAGCACCTCGTAGGCGAGCATCGGAAGCCACATGGGCAGCGTGATCGAGCCGCCGATGACCCCCACGGCCCGAAGCGGAAGCGCCACAACCGCAAGGATCGAGGCGAGCAGGCCCAGCCACGCCAGCGCAGCCGGTACGATTCGCCCGCGCAGGAGCAGCCAGGCGAAGAGCGTGCTGCCGACGGCGAAAAAAATCGCGGCGACGTCGCTGCTCCAGCTCGGCAGCTTCACCAGCACGGCGCCGAGAGCGCTCGCCGTCGCGGGGTCCGGGGCGCTTGCTCCGGCGGACGTCGCGAGCCAGAGCCGGCCGAGTGCTCGCGGCAGATCGACGCCGCCAATCACGCCCTCGGCGACGCGGCAGGTCAGGGCCAGCATCGCGAGGTCCGGATCCTGGTCGCGCGTGATCGCGTACAGCGTCACGGCCAGCACCAGGGCGCAGAAACAGCTGAGCAGGTCGAGGATGAACGCCACGCGCAGATCGGACGCATGCCGGGCGATGCTCGCGAGGCTCGCGGCGATCTGCTCCCCGCCGGTCGCCCTGTCGGAGAGGGCCATCGAGCCGAGCGCAACGGCGATATAGATGAAGAACGTGAAGCCCGCGACCCTGGCGTTCGTCGTGCGAGTCATGGTCGGTCCTTCTCTCGGCTCATATCGGTTTCCGAGAGGAGTCTACGACACCCTCCCCTCGGTAAGCAAGGGGTCGAATGTGGGGCTTTCGCGTGGGAGGACCCGCCGCGATTCATGGAGCGCGTCCCCCACGGCACGTCGTCAACGTCGACCGGTGACATGCCCTGAGCCCCGGGGTCGCTCTGTGTTCCTCGATTCCCGGATCGTCGGTCGAAGGCGACGCAGGAGTACGCGATCGACCAGGCGCCCGCACAGGCCGGACACGAGGAGCCCCGACCTATCGTCTCGTCAGCGTTTCTCGACGGCGATCGTGATCTTGAACCCGTCGGGATCCGTCAGGGAAATGTCGCGCACGCCCCAGGGCTGATCGCGCGGACCCGCGTCCAGCTTGCCGCCCCGCGCCCGGATCCTCCTGGCGATGGCGTCGACGTTCTTGTTGGTCATGCAGAACATCCGGAAGCCGACTCCCTTGCTCCGCTTGCGTCCCTTCTTCCAGTCGTCCTGCCCGATCATGAACGACACGCCGCCGGCGCGCAGCGACACCCCCGTGACCTTGCCCCCCTCGTCCCAGGTCTGCTCGACCTTGAACCCGAGGACGTCGCGGTAGAACGCGAGGCTCTTCTCGAGGTTGTTCACCGTGAGGCTCGGCGACGCCGAGCTCAAGGCCAGCGCCGATCCGTCTGCCTTTCTGCGGGGAGCGGTCTTCTTCCGTGCGGTCTTCGCGGATTTCTTCGTCGCCATGTTCCGGCCTCCAGCCTGCGAGGCTATGACCGCCGGATCCTCCAGTCAAACCCGAGAACTCCCGGCCTCTCAGCCTCCCGCAGCGATCCCGACCTCGACCCGATCGAGCTCCTCCTCGAGCCGGTGGAACGCGTCGTCGCCAATCTCGTCCCGATCCCGCATCGCGATGACGGTGCGTCGGGCCGCCTCGAGGGCGCGCCGGTGGACGTCTTCGTGCGACGCGCCGGCCGCGCCGGGCTCCCCGCCGGATGGGCCGTGCCCGCCGAGGTGCGCGGAAAGCTCCAGGCGAACCGCTTGCCCGGCCGGAGAATGGTCGCTCCCGACGGCCGACAGCGCGGCCTCGAGCGCGCGCCCGCGTGCGGCTTCCACCTCGCGGCCGACGGGATCGTCCTCGTCGAGTCGGAGCAGGCGGATGAGTGGCTTGAGCGTCAGCCCCTGGACGACGAGCGTGCCGAAGACGACCGCGAACGCCGTCAGGACGATGAGGTCCCGGTACGGGAACCCGTCGGACAGGGCGAGCGCCGCCGCGAGTGTGATGATGCCCCGCATCCCCGCCCACGAGATGACCAGGCCGCCCGCGAACGTCGGGGGCGGCTGCCCGGGGCGCTTGGGGCGATGGCCGAGCACGCGGTTCTTCCACAGGACGACACCGTTGTGCAGCAGCACCCAGAAGATCCGCGCGGCGACCACCGTGAGCAGGATCAGGCCGGCGAAGCGCATGTACTGCACGCGCACGTCGGGATCGAGGGCCGCGAGGATCGGACGGGTCTCCAGGCCGATGAACACGAACGCGAGGACGTTCAGCAGGAACACCGCGGTGTCCCAGACGGCATAGGACGGCAGGCGGACCCGCGCCGGCGTGCGCTCGGGCGCACCCCGCGCGACGGTCACCGCGAAGCAGACCATCGTGAGGACGCTCGAGAGCCCGAGCCGGTCCGCGAGGATCCAGACGCCGAAGGTCGTGATGAACTGGATGATGATCGCCGTCGGCACGTCCTCGAGCGCGCCGGTCAGCCTGAGGATCACCCGGCCGAGCACCAGCCCGACGACGATGCTGCCGACGACGACGAGCAGGAGCGTCGGCGCCAGGCCCCGGAGCGAGAACGCCCGCATCGCCACGGCGCCGACTGCCAGCCGGTAGATCAGGAGCGCGCTCGCGTCGTTCAGGAGGCTCTCGCCCGAGAGGATCGTCAGGATCCGGTGGGGAGGGCGCAGCTGCTTCAACACCGCCATCGCCGCCGCGGCGTCCGGCGGCGACACGATCGCACCGAGCGCGACCGCCGCCGCCCACGGAATCTCCGGCACGAGCATCCGCGCCACCACCGCGACCGCCGCGGTCGTCAACGTGACGCTCACGACCGCGAGGCTCGTGATCGGGACCCAGTAGTCCCGGAGGTCCCGCGGCGACGCGTCGTACGCCGCGTCGAGAAGCACCGGCGCCACGAAGAGGGCCAGCGCCACCGCCGGATCGATCGTGAACCTCGGCGCGCCCGGCACGAACGCCAGCACCGCTCCGCCGAGGGCGAGGAACGCCGGGTACGGCGCCCCCATCCTTCGCGCGAGCGCGGCGAGGACGACGGCGACGAGCAGGACGCCGAGGAGCGATTCGAAGCCGGTCACGCGGCGAGAAGCCTACCGCGGAGCCTGCGAGCGCGCGCTACTTGCCAGCGTCCCCCAGCCGGCAGATGAACCCCCATCCGCCGCCGAGCTCGCTCACCGCCAGTATGAGCTCGTTGCTCCCCTTCTTCAGCGGCAGATAGAGCGTGTCGTTTTCCGGGTTCACGATCCCCAGAAACCCCGGGTCGCGAAAGTTCTGCGCGCTCCTTCCGCGGAAGAGGATCTTCCCGTTCAGGAAGACGCTGACCTCGTCGCTGTAGCCGATCTCGAGCTTCTTCACCTGGTCGCGATCGGACTGGAACGTCGTCCGCGCGTAGACGAGCCGGGTTCCGGGCTGAGGCTCCAGGCGCCTGGTGAAATCGGTCGCAAAAGTCACTCTGAGATGCGGCGCCTGGAGATACCGATACAGCACCACGAAACCGGGCGGCTCCGCTTCGACGCTCTTCCACTGGATCGCGGCGGCCTCGGCCTTCGAGAGCGGGCGCTCGACGTTGCGCGCGAGCGCATCGTACGAGGGTGAAATCCGCCACTGCGTCAGCGTGCCCGCCGGCATCGCGGGCATGCGACGCTGCCAGGGCGTGTCGGGCGTGTTCCGGATCTCGAAGTTCGAAAAGTACGTCGCGCCGATCAGGTCGTGCAGCGCGAACTCGCCCTTCTGCACGCCGCTCTTGAGATCGTCCATGACGAGTGCTGGCTTCTCCATGTCCTTGACGTAGAGCTTCGCCTGCGCCCCCGTCACGACGAGGCGCAGGTGGAACCACTCGCCCTTCGGGATGTCGACCGCCCCCGTGAACCCCTCGCCGTTGTAGATCTGCCAGTTGGCGCCCGTGTTCAGGATCGGCGTGTACTGCATGGCGTCCGGGTAGCCGGACTTGTGCTGGCGCAGGTACACCCACTCGCCGTTGGCGCCCTCGTCCGCCAGCCGGAACTGGAAGCCGAAGAAGCCGCGGACGGCGGGCGTCGCGACATCCACGTCGATGACGGCGTCGCGCATCTCGAAGTCCTTCAGGGCCGCCGCACCCCCGTCGAGAAGGAGGCACTTGCGACCGAGGTAGTCCGCGACCTCCGCCCTCCCCTGGAGGTCCCAGCGCGGCGAGTCGGGGGGAACGGAAATCGTCTGGGGGTAAGCCGTGGACGCACAGAGCAGGGCGAGGGCGCAGCTGGCGAGACGATGGTACACGGCGAGCCTCCTCATGTGTCTTGAAGGTGACTACGGCGGCGCGGAGGGAAGGTTTGTAAATCCGGCGATGCGGACGTTCGTCCTCGAAGTCATGGACGCCTCCTGACGCGGGACACGGAGTCGCAATTCGCTCGCGATGGAGTCTGCGCCCGGCCGAAGGCGTTGGAAGAATCGTCGCCCGCAGCGCGTTCCTCCACCTGCATGAAGAAGTGGGCGATCCCGGTTCTCGCGCTCTCGCGCTCCGCGCCGGAGCCGCGAGCGCCGCCGAGCCGGCGCAGCGACCGGCCGACTGGGCAACCCCGGTGGAGGGCACCAGCATCCAGAACCTCTACAGGGTCGAGGAGGGCCTCTACCGCGGCTCGCAGCCGACGGCCGCCGGCTTCCAGGAGCTCCAGGCTCTCGGCGTCCGGACCGTGCTCGATCTCGCGGGCGGCAAGGGCGACGCGGCGCTCGTCCCCGACGGCTCGCTCAAGCTCGTGCAGATCAAGATGAGCGCCCTGGGCCTCCACGACGACCGCGTCCTCCGGGCGCTGCGTGTCATGACCGATCCTGCCAATCGCCCGCTGATGGTCCACTGCAGGCAGGGAGCGGATCGGACGGGCGCGCTCGTCGCTCTCTACCGCGTCGTCGTCCAGGGCTGGAGCAAGCAGAAGGCCGTCCTCGAGATGAAGGACGGCGGCTTCCACCACAGCGAGCTGTGGGTCAACATGGACTACTACGTGATGAAAGCCGACGTCGACGCGCTGCGCAGCGAGCTCGGCCTCGGCGATCCGGCGCCGAGGCCCTAGCTCCCCTCCGCCTTCACCGCGCGCCGCCCTGCATGAACGCGCGGACGATCTCCGCGATCTCGTCCGGCGCCACGTCGAGCGCGAAATGTCCCGCGTCGAGCACGTGGACCTCTGCCTTCGGCACGTCTCTCCGGTAGGCCTCCGGTTCCGTCAGCTCGAAGGAGAGGTCGTACCTGCCCCAGAGGACGAGCAGCCGCGGCTGCTTCTCTCGCATCCAGGCCTGCCACTTCGGGTAAGCCTCCACGTTCGTGCGGTAGTCGTAGAAGAGGTCGGCCTGGATGTCGCCCTGCGCGGGCTGGCTCAGGAACGCGAACTCGTCGGTCCAGAGATCCGGGTCGTAGCGCTCGACGTTGGGGTCGCTGCCGACGTGGCGGGTCTTCGTCGCCGCGAGCGACAGGAGGTTCGTGCGCAGCAGGGCTTCGTTGGCGGCGCGATCGGCCCAGAAGGCTCGCCGGGCCTTCCAGTTCGGGCCCAAGCCCTCGTCGTGCGCCACGGCATCCTGGACGATCAGCGCCTCCACCCGGTCGGGATGCGCGAGCGCCATCCGAAAGCCCACCGGACCGCCGTAGTCGTGCATGTACAGCGTGGAGCGCTTCAGTCCGAGCGCCTCGGTGAAGCGATTCATGATCTCGGCGATGTGGTCGAAGGTATACGCGAACTTCTTCGGATCCGGCCAGTCGCTGTGCCCGAAGCCCGGGAAGTCGGGGGCGACGAGGTGATAGTGGTCCGAGAGGCGCGTCAAGAGCGGCTCGAACTGCCGCGAGGCGCTCGGCAGGCCGTGCAGCAGGAGGATCGTCGGCGCGTCCTTCGGGCCCGCCTCCCTGTAGAAGATGGACAGGCCATCGATCTGGATCGTGCGGTACGCGGTCACGGGACCCCTTTTCCCCGGGCCTGCGCCAGCAGCAGTCGCCCGGGCGCGAGCACCAATGCAGCGACGAGAGCGAGCCTGAAGAAACGCATCGGTTTCGCTCCTTCTACTTCGTCTGCCGCTCCAGAAGTGAACGCACGGCGTTCACGCTGCTTGCGTCCGCGTCGGGCGCGGAATACGCCAGGTATCCGTCGGGCCGGACGAGCCGGATCCCGGAGCCCGGGCCCGGCCGGACCTCGACGACGTCGGGAAGCGACCCGGCCAGCCGCGCCGCGGCCTGCCGCGCCCCGGGGCCCGGATCCGCCGCGTCGCCGACGACGAGCAGAAACCGGCTCCGAATGCCCGCTCCGCCGCGCAGCCCGTCGTCGAAGTACCGCTCGCCGGACCCCTCGACGATCGGGCTTCCGCGATAGGCGATCCCCAGGCCCGAGAGCGTCTGCACGAAGGCGTGCTGAAAGGGCGACAGGCGGGACACGACGGGGATCACGGCGTCGCGCACGGTTTGCGCCAGCCGGCTCGCCGTCCCCATCGCCTTCGTCAGGCGATGCGTCGTCTCGATGACGTGGCGAATCACCGGAAGACGCTCGGCGGCGTAGCTGCCGAGCAGCGTCTCGTTGCCCCGGCCGCGCAGCGCGAGGTCGAGCTTCCAGGCGAGGTTCCAGGCGTCGTGCAGCCCGGTGTTCATCCCCTGGCCTCCGAACGGGCTGTGGATGTGCGCGGCGTCGCCGGCGATGAACATCCGCCCGACGCGCAGCTGCCCGGCGCGCCGGTGATGAATGCGGAAGTAGCTGCTCCAGTGGAGGGCCCGCGCTTCGACTCCCGCGGGCCCGCGCTCGGCCAGGACTCTGCGCACGAGCTCGAGCGAGGGCGCGTCGCCCTCGGCGGCATCGACCGTCGCGACGACGCGCCGCCGCGTCGCGCTCATGGGAAAGATGGCGGCGGGACCGTGCTCGCTCGGGCACAGCTGCAGCTCGTCGGCGGGGAGGGCCTCGTTGGTCTGGATGTCGGCCAGCATGAACAGGGCTTCGTACGCGGCACCCTCGAACGGCAGGCTCAGGAGGTGCCGTATCGTGCTGTGCGCGCCGTCGCAGCCGACCACGAACGCGGCGGTGAGCTCCTCGCGCCGGCCCCCGTGATCGAGCACGGCGCTCACGCGGCCATCGCGCTCGACCGCCGACACGAACGCGGTCTCGTACTCGACGCCGCCGCCCCGACGGCCCAGCTCTGCGGCGAGGAGCTTCTCGGTGACGTCCTGGGGAACCATGGCGATGAAGCGGTAGGGGGTCTCCTCCGGCGCGAACCGGATGTGCGCGAGGCCGCGCTGGTGCGCCACGATGGCGACACGCGTCGCGCGGTTCGCTTTTTCGAGGAACGGACCGGCGACGCCCGCCATGTCGAAGATCTCGAGGGTCCGCGGAAAGATGGCGAGCGCCTTGGAGTGCTCCGATTGCGTCGCGTGCGTCTCGACGATCCGGTATCGAAGGCCGCGGCGCGCGCACTCGTTGGCGAGGAAGAGCCCGACCGGCCCCGCGCCGACGATCAGGACATCGGTGTCTCCAGCGCCGCCCGCCATGGCGCTTTCTTTATCAAAAAACCTCCTGATCTGGTACGCCGCCCCGTAGGAGTCGCCGCGCATGGACTCGATCATTCTCCGGTCGCCACCGGGCCTCTGCACAACCCCGGCCAGCTACGGCACGAAAACTGCAAATGCGGAGTCCGGGGAGAAATAGCAGACATGAACGACTTCTTCCGCAAGATCGCCCATCGCGCGTCCACGGCGATGGGCTCCCCCTGGGCCTTTGCGGCCGCGACCCTGCTCTGCGTCGTTTGGGCTGTCTCGGGCCCGTTCTTTCATTACTCGGAGACCTGGCAGCTCGTGATCAACACCGGGACGACGGTGGCGACGTTCCTGATGATCTTTCTCGTCCAGAACGCGCAGAACCGGGACTCCAAGGCGATGCCCCTGAAACTCGACGAGCTGATCCGCGCGCAGAAGGGCGCGCGCAACGGATTGATCAGCCTCGAAGGAATGACCGAAGCCGAGATTAGCCAGCTCGAGTCGGAATTTCAGCGCCTGCGCGCCTCCGGATCGGCCCGGTCCAAGCCGACGCTCGTTCCCGAGCCCGGTCGCTAGGGGGAGGGCCTCCCGGCGAAAAACCCGGCGCCCAAGAGCTACAGATCACAACTGCCGTGCCCCCGGCCGGCGCACAATGGGCTGGAAAGGAGCCCTCCATGCCCTCCCGCCGCCGTGCGCTTCTCGTTTCGCTCTTCGCCCTCGCCGCCCTCGCCGCCGCGTCGAGCGCCCGGTCGCAGGCCTACGGCCTCGGAGACCAGGTCCTCACGCTCAGCTCGGCCGCCTTTCGCCCGCTGGTCAGCGGGGCGATCACGAACTACGGCAGCGGGTACATCTACGGGACGGCGCTGTACGTCGCGCCGCTCGAGCTTCCCGACGGAGCGGAGATCTTCCAGGTCTGCGTCTACGCCAACGATCCGGACCCGTTCTCGCTGGTGGTCGCGGCGATCAACCGGGTCCTGCTTCCCGCCAGCGGCCAGTTCACCGGCGAAGACGAAGTCGCCGGCTCGAACGTCGTCGCGGACTACGACACCGGCTACGACGTGGTCTGCACGGCGCCGTTTTCCTACGTGTTCCGGCATTTCGACGCCAACCTCGGCGAGAACCTGTTTCACCAGGTGCGGGCCACCCTCAACGCCAACGCGGGTCTCGGCGCCGTGCAGATCCACTGGCGGCGCCAGGTCAGCGCGCCGCCGGTCGTAGCGACCTTCAACGACGTGTCCGTCATCGACCCCGGCTTCAAGTTCATCGAGGCCCTCGTGGCCTCGGGCGTCACCGCGGGCTGCGGCGGCGGCAACTACTGCCCGGACGCCCCGCTGACGCGGCGGCAGATGGCCGTGTTCCTGGCGAAGGCGCTCGGGATGCACTGGACGAACTGATTCCGGCTGGATCGACCTGCGGCAGGAATCCGGCCCGGATGGCGCCGACGATCGAGCGCGGCGTCAGGACGTCCACGACCTCATCGGGCGCGGCGTCCACTGCCGGACCATAGCCGCCGAAGCTCCATCGCCGCAGCTTCCCGCGCCAGACCAGGTGCGGCGAGCCCGCGCGCTCCACCATCGTTCCGTCGGGAAGCGACGACAGCGCCGCGCGGTACGTCTTCTTTCTTCCCGTGCGATCCACCCGCTCCGCGTGCAGGACCCGATCGATCGCGTCCGCCCGGAGAAACCCGGACCGCGCGTCGCGCCCGCGCCGGCCCGCCTCCCAGGCGGCACGAAACTCCAGGTAGCGCGGCCGCCGGCACTCCGCGCAGGGCCGATGCCCCGCCGCGAGCGCGGTCGCCTCGTCCAGGAAGAACAGCTCGCTCCACCGGTTGGGAGCGAAGACCTCGCGCCGCCGGCCCTTCCACGAGAGGACGCACGTGATCCATCGCTGCAGCCGCCACTGCGCGACGACGCGCTGCGACGCGTCATGCAGCACGCCGCGGTTGCCCATCCAGGCCCCGCGCTCGGGCGTCGAGCGCAGGGCTCCGCAGGGATCAACGCGGTTCTGAAGAGCCATGCGGAGTCTGCGCCGCCGAGCCCGGCGCGCTCGTCACGTCGATGAACACGTCGGCGACGAACGGGAACGCCTGCCGGATCCTCCGGTCGATCTCGTCCATCGCGCGGCCGAGCTCTTCGATGCCGAGCCTCGGCGAGGGACGGGCCTTGCCGAGGACGACCACTTCCTCTGGCCCGGAGTACATCGCCTGGAGCACGAAGACCTCCTCGATCGCCGGGTCGCCCTCGACGATCGCCCGCAGCCGCTCGAGCTGCGGCGCGGCGATGGAGCGTCCGACCAGGAAATCGGCGAACGGACGGGCCAGGAAGAACGCCGTGACGGCGAGCAGCACCCCGATCAGCAGCGACGCGACGGAGTCCGGTGTGTTCGAGCCCGTGATCCGGGCCAGTGACAGGCCTGCCGCGGCGAGGACGAGACCGATGAGCGCCGCGCTGTCCTCGACGAGCACAGCGCGCACCACGGGGTCGCTCGCGCGCACGAGGTAGCGGCCGATCGTCAGGTCGTAGTCCTTCGCCTGCTTGCCCGCCTGCTTCATGGCCTGCAGCCAGGACGCTCCGTCCGCCGCGAACGCGACCGCGAGAACGATCCACGGCGCGAGTCCCCCGACGACCGGGTGGCCGCGCGACTCGAGCTCCCGGACCGCGATACCGATCGAGAGGCACCCACCCAACAGAAACGACGCGATCGCCGCCATGAACGCCCAGAGGAACTGCTCCCGCGCATGCCCGAACGGATGCACCTGGTCCGGCGGCTGCCGCGACCGGTACAGCCCGATCGCGAGAAATACCTCGTTGACGCAATCGGCCCCCGAGTGCGCGGCCTCGGCGATCAGCGCGGTCGACCCCGAGGCGAGCCCCGCGAGCAGCTTCGCGACGCCGATGACGAGGTTGGCGATCAGCGCGATGACGATCGTGCGCGGGCTCTCGCCCTCCCGGTCTCTGCGCAGGGCGATGGCCGAGCGGCGCAGGGGAAAGATCCGACGGGGCTTCACGGCCCGACTCCTACGAGCTCTCCCGCTTCCAGACCAGGTCCCACGCTTCGCGCCTCTGCGCCATCCCCGTGATCTTTCCCGCCGCGTCGCGCAGGAGGACATATCGGTAACGCGGCTTGCCCGGCACGAACAGGACGTCCGGCGCCTCGACGAGGAGCGTCTCGGGCTTGCGCCCGGTCTGCTGCCCCTCGAGCCCGTCGCCCTTGCGGCGGATCTCGTACGCGATCGCCGGCGTCAGCGCGTACTTCCCGCAATAGCCCTCGAGCGTCGCGACCCGCAGCGCGATCGCCGGCGGGTCCGTGCGCAGCGCCAGCACCTGGCTCGCGATCAGCCGCCATCCGGCCGGCGTCTGCTTCCACGCGTCCGTCGCCCGGTACTGACAGTGGAGCGCGTGCCCATGGTAGTTCTCGTGCTCGTCCTCGACGTACGTCGTCGCCGCGACGTCGCCGTGGTCCGCGACCACGAAGTCGGTCACCGCGATCGACCCGGAGACGCCTTCGGGCAGGGGTCTCAGCTGTTCGACCATCTCCTTCTTCGTCGCGACCGTGCCGCTCTCGTCGACGAAGAGGACGCCGGCGTCCAGGTACTCGTCCCACACCGCCGACGTTCCGGTCCCGACCGCGTCGGCGAGCTCCTGCGTCTGCCGCTTCAGCACGTCGCGGAGGTCTTCCGCGCGTGCCCATGCCGGAAAGGCAGCGGCGAGAGCCAGGAGCGCGATCCGGGATGGGAGCCGTTGCGACATGCGTCACCTCGTCCGGCAAATCCTACTGCGCCCGTCGAAACGCCGGGGCGACCCCGCAGTAGACTCCTCGCGGAATCTCTTCCGATGACCGTAGATACCAGAGCCACGACTCTCGGGATGTCCGCCGCCACCCGCGCGGCGCGGGGCAAGGCCCTGCTGCTCCCGCAGCAGGTCATCGCGAGTCCCGAGACGCGCCTGCGCTACCGGATCGACAGCCTGCTCGGCCAAGGTGGCTTCGGCCAGGCGTACCTGGCGACGCGGGTGACGCGCTCCCTCTCGGTCCCGGCGGCCGTCGCGATCAAGGCGAGCGAGCACATCGACGGCTGGTTGAAGGAAGCCTATTTCGGGCAGCTCCTCGCGGGCCACGCCCGCGCGATCCGCGTCTTCGACGCGTTTCCGTTGATCCGGGAGGACGGCAGCGTCCTCTACTGCCTCGCGCTCGAGTACGCGAAGCACGGCGACCTGCGCGCCTACCTCGATCGCACGGGCAAGAGCTGGACCGAGCGGACCGCGCGGCGCGAGATCGCCGGCATTCTCGAGGTGCTCGGCAAGCTCCACCGGGGCCAGCTCCTCCACCGGGACCTGACGCCGATGAACGTCTTCGTCTGCGACGGCGTTTCACTCAAGCTCGGAGACTTCGGCATCGTCAGCCACCAGAGCGACCGCCGCGGCGTCGCCGCGCGCACGCTGAACCCGTGGGGCGTCCCGAGCGACATCCTCTCCGGACTCGCCCCCAAGTGGCAGGCGCGCGACGACGTCTACCAGGTCGGGCAGCTGCTCGGAATGCTCGTGAAGGGCAGCGCGGCCGCCCGGATCCGGACGGGCGAGGTGCGGGGCCTGCGCTGCACCGACCACCTGAAGGAGATCGTCTATCGCTGCATCGGCGAGCGCCGCAAGCGCTACGAGAGCGCGCAGGAACTGATCGACGCGCTCACCCACCCGCCTGCGGCCCTCAAGGTCGGACGCCTGCGCACGCTCAAGGGCGCGCACCTCGCGTTCACCGGAATCCTCAGCCGTCCCCGCATCGAAGCCGCCCGGGCCGCGCGCCGCGCCGGTGCGAAGATCCACGGCTCGCCCTCCGCGAAGACGACCGTCGTCGTCCGGGGCAAGCCCAATCCGCTCCAGGCGGCCGGCAAGGACGCGGGCAGGAAGCTGCTCGAGATCAAGCGCCTGCGCGAGAAGGGCCACCGGATCACGCTGCTGAACGAGACGCAGTTCTGGCGGCTGGCGGGGCGCAAGAGGGGCTGAAGGCGCGGCAGAAGGACGTGTCGATCGACGAGCTGGTGGACATGAAGATCCGCGGGCGGGGCTGAACGGGAGTCCATCCTTGCCCACCTTCCGCAGGGCCGGCGAAGCTCAGGGGTCAGCCCCGAGACGATCCCAGGACTGGCCCCTGTCCCGGATGCCTCAGTGGGCGGCTTGCGGCCGCGGCGCGCGGCCTTCCGAATCCTGGGGCGTCGGGAGCACCTTCCTCGCGGTCGGTTGGTAGCCTCCCGCGGGCGTCCGAAATGCGATGTTCAGCCGGTTCCAACCGTTGATCGCCACGACACCCAGTGTCAGGTCGGCGAGCTCCGCCTCGGAGAAGAAACGGCGGGCCTGTTCGAACACCTCGTCGGGCACGTGCCCTTCTGTCAGGCGGGTCACCGCTTCGGTCCAGGCCAGCGCGGCACGCTCCCGGTCGCTGTAGTAGGGAGACTCGGACCACGCGTCCAGGCCGTACAGCCGTTGCTCGCTCTCGCCCTGCGCGCGCAGGTCTTTCCAGTGCATGTCGATGCAGAACGCACAGCCGTTGATCTGCGATGCGCGCAGATAGACCAGGTTGAGCAGCTTCCGATCCGCCTTCTGGCTCAGGTACTTCTCGAGGCCCAGCATCGCCTGCAGGGCCCCGGGCGTGACGTTGTTGTAGTCGATCCTCTGATCCATGGAACACCTCCTCGATCCACCAGGTTTGTGTTCGCGCGGACCGGCGCTGAGAAGATCTCGGAAGCGCCTGCCGCCGGCATTCGCCGGAGCCGGCCGCACATTTTCTAGATGTCGGACGTGGGGCGAGAAATTCCCGGGCCGGCCCCCCAGAATTCCGGCAATGCCCGTTGGCCAACGGGATGACCCGGGACAATCGCCCCGATTGGCGCGGAAAGACCCCCACGAGTCGGCAAATCAGGAGTGACGCTCCCTTCGACTCTTGAATAGAATTCGCGGCGAAGGAGAACGCCATGAAGAAGCTTTCGACCTGGACCCTCGTCGTGCTCGCTTCCGTCTTCGCCACGTCTCTGTTCGCGCAGTCCCCCTCGCAGGTCATCAGCGCGGTCAACGACGCCAAGTGGGGACCCGCTCCGCCGATGCTGCCCCCGGGGGCGCAGCTCGCGGTTCTCTCGGGAAATCCCATGGCCGCCGGCGCCTACGCCGTTCGGATCCGGATGCCGGCCAACTACGCCATTCCCGCGCACTCTCATCCGACCGACGAGAACGTCGTCGTCACCGCCGGCTCCCTGACCTTCGGCATGGGCGACAAGCTGTCGAAGACCGCGAAGGAGAACAAGGCGCTCCACGTCGGCGGCTTCGCGATGATGCCGACCGGGATGAACCACTACGCGTTCGCGGGCAAAGCCGGGGCGGACATCGTGCTCTTCGGACAGGGGCCGATCGAGTTCAAGTACGTGAATCCGGCCGACGACCCGAGAAACGCGAAGCCGGCGGCGAAGTAGCGGCGCGGGCGATCTTCTTTCGCTGCCCTATACTCGGGCGAGGAGGTCCCGTCCATGCGCAGATTCCCTCGGGCTCTCGCCGTCCTGACGGCCCTCGTCGCGGCCTCGGCCGTCGCGTCGGCCGAGGGTCCGGCCCCCTCCGCCTACGGCACGACGAACACGACGTACGTCCGGTTCGAGCCGTCCGACTTCAATCCCATCTCCAACGGCCAGATCTTCAACGACCGCTGGATCGCCCTCTCCGGCAACGGGCTGTTCGTGACGAACCCGCGCCTGCCGACGGGAGCCGTCATCACCTCCATGCAGTTCCAGTATTGCGACGACGACGTCGCTCCAAACCACGACGTCTCGCTGATCCTCGCCGACTGCGACGCCGCCGCCGGAGGGTGCGGGGCGCTCACCCTGATCGACTCGATCGCCTCCCAGGACGACGGCTGCCAGACCGTCACGAAGGCCCTGGCTGGCTACGTGGTCGACAACGTGAACCGGCGCTTGTTCCTGGAGATCGGCTTCGTGGCTGACGGGTCGACTGCCGCCGCGACGACCGCGGTGCTCGGCTACCGACTCCAGGTCAGCCCTGCGCCCGCCACACCGACGTTCAACGACGTGGCCACGTCGCATCCGTTCTACCAGTTCATCGAGGCCCTCGCGGCGTCGGGGATCACCGGCGGCTGCGGGAGCGGGTCCTACTGTCCTGACAGCCCGGTGACGCGCGGACAGATGGCCGTCTTCCTCGCGAAGGCGCTCGGCCTGAACTGGCCGAACTAGTCATGGGCGAACAGACCGACGAGGCCGCCTTCATGGCCGACTCCCAGGTTCCATGGGGAGTCGAGGCGTTGAGCGGTGCGATCACCAAGCCGGCGGGCCAATCTGTTGATCTCGGGGCCGACGCTCTGCTCCGCGCCCCGCGGTAAGTCAACAACTCAGGACTGACCCCCAGCTCCAGCTCAAAAGATCCCAGAAGATGACCATGAGTCCGTCCGTCCGCCGCGCCATCCTCTGGGCCTGGCTCGCCTGCGGCATCCTCGACATCACCTCGGCGGTCGTCATCTCGATCACGAGCGGGGGCAAGCCCATGCGCATGCTCCAGGGCATAGCCGCTTCCGTCCTCGGCCCGCGGAGCTTCGAGATGGGCGTGCCGACCGCGATCCTCGGCCTCGCCATGCACTTCCTCGTGGCCCTCTCTGCCACTCTCGTCTTCTACCTCGCGAGCCGCCGCTGGCCCGCGATGCTGGAGTGGCCCGTCCTCGGCGGGATCCTCTTCGGCGTCTTCTGGCTGCTCGTCATGTACCGCGGCGTCATTCCGGTACTTTCCGCGCTGCGCCCCCTCTACATCGCGAACGCCCCGAAACGGCCGCTGCCAGAGATCTGGCCCGTGCCCCTGCTCGTCCACATGACCTGCGTCGGCCTGCCCATCTCGCTCGCGATGAGCCGGTTCGTGCCGCAGCCGGCTCGGCGTGCGTAGCGCGTCGCCGAAAGAAGCCAGGCCTCCCCCTTCTCGGAGCCTCCGTCGCGCGGTGGGCCTCTGTCTTGCAGGTCCACGGACGGGGCCCGCAGGCCCCATCGAAATCGGAGGGAGGAACCCCATGAGCTTCCCGACCACGGCCGCATTCGCCCTCGTGCTTCTCGGCGCCTCGCAGACCGCCGGCACCCCGGGCAGACCAGTGAACGCGAAGCCTCCTGCGCGCTCCAAAGCCAAAGCCAGGATCACCGTTCAGAGTTCCGAGGCCAAGCCGTACGACGAGACCGCGAGGCCGGCCTTGATGGAGCTCTATTTGAAGGAAACGTTCACGGGCGATCTGGAGGGCGAGTCGACCGTCCGCGCTCTCCAGGTCCAGCGCGACGACAAGTCTGCCATCCTCGTCAGCATGCAGCGATTCCGCGGAAACACTGGCCGGGCGCCTGGGAACGTTCGTGCTTCAGGGCTCCGAAGTCGTCGCGAACGGCAGGATCACGGCGAAGTGGTCGGTCGTCCCCGGATCGGGAACAGCGGAGCTCGCCGGTCTGCGTGGAGAGGGCGGCTTCGAGGGCAGTTTCGGAAAAGGATCCGACGGAACGCTGGAGTACTGGTTCGACTGACGCGTCGTACGGACAACCCGGCGCGCACGCCTTCGACCGACGGGTCGCGTTCGCGGACGTATTTCCTGCCGGGCGAGCAGCAGCGCGGGAGCATGACCGGCCCCGGAAGGTGTTCATGCTGCAAGTGACGCGAACGGGGCAAGGGTCCTTCGCATGGGGCACACCTCCAACGTATGTCTCATAGTCGACCACACACGGGACGGGCCCCCGGCGCACTCCTGGGCGCTCCCGACTTTTGGTACCGTTGTCGCAACTTCGGGAGGACACATGCGCGCAAGACTCATCGCGACCGGAATCGCTCTCGCCCTGATGACCTGCGGCTCCGCGGCCGCACAGAACAAGGGGCCCAAGCCGGATGTCGGAGACGGCCGCGTGGCGTGGTTCGACATCACGACGAGTAACCTCGCCCAGTCGAAGGCGTTCTACGCCGGCCTCTTCGGGTGGGAGTACACCTCGGTGCCCGGAGGCGAGAATCTCGCGCTGGAAATCGTCTCCGGCGGCAAGCCCGTCGGAACGCTGCGCGTCGCCGAGGGCAAGATCAGCCCCTATGACGGCGTGGTCTATATCCAGGTCAAGGACATGCCCGCGAGCTGCTCGAGGGCGAAGGAGCTCGGCGGCATGATTCCTCCGGGATTCCCGTTCAATCTCTCCGACGGGAGGGGCGCAGTCGGCCTCGTCATCGACCCGGCCGGACATCCGGTCGGGATGTATTCACGGACGCCGCTTCCGGTGGAGGCGAAATAGCGCGTCGACATTCGCCGCGCACCTTTCCGGCCGGCAAAATCAGCGGGCGGCCACGAAAATCCCGGGATTGCCCCCGGCGTCGGCATCCGGCTTGCACCGAAAAGAGTGGGGGAGCATGGTCGCGCGGTGAGGGATTCCTGCCGCTCGAGCAGACCGCAAGCGACCAAAGCAAGGAGCAGCGACGATGACGCCAAAGAACACCATCTGCCTCTGGTACGACAAGGACGCGCTCGAGGCCGCGACCTTCTACGCCGCGACGTTTCCGGACAGCCAGGTCAAGGCCGTTCACCAGTCGCCGGCCGACTACCCGAGCGGCAAAAAGGGCGACGTCCTCACCGTCGAGTTCACGGTCTTCGGCATTCCCTGCATCGGCCTGAATGGCGGGCCGCACTTCAAGCAGACCGAGGCGTTCTCCTTCCAGATCGCAACCGACGACCAGGAAGAGACCGACCGTTACTGGAACGCCATCGTCGGCAACGGCGGCAAGGAGAGCGACTGCGGCTGGTGCAAGGACCGCTGGGGTCTCTCGTGGCAAATCACCCCTCGTGCCTTGACCGACGCGTTCTCTGCCGGCGGCGCGGAGGCGAAGCGGGCCTTCGAGGCGATGATGAAGATGCAGAAGATCGACGTCGCCGCCATCGAGGCCGCCAGGCGAGGCTGACGCCGCCGCGCGTGGCACTTGAAGATCGGGAACTGAGAGATGGCCGGGGACGAGGAACGCCGGAACCACGAATCGCCGGAGAGCGCGGCTCCGGCCGGACCTGCAACCACCAGCCCCGGCGGGGGTAACGGGGTCAGTCCTGACTCGCTGACTTCACCGCTCGACCCCCTCCGCGGGCTCTGCGCCGCCGTCTCCATCCGGCGCGAGGACGAGGGATAACATCGCCCGGATCGAGGAGGCGCGGCATGAGCAGAAGACGTCGATTCCGTTCGGAGGCCCGCGGCGCGTCGGCGGTCGGCGCCACGGCCCGCGGCGCTTCGGCGATCGGGGCCCTGGCCCTGGGCTCGCTGGCGTTCGGGGCACTTGCCGTCGGCGCCGTGGCCATCTACCGCCTCGCGATCCGGCGGCTTGCGATCGGCGAGTCGCGCATCGGGTCCCTGAAGATCGGAAATCTCGAGGTGGGACGCTTGAGCGCCGGGCAGATCGTCGTCACCGGGTCGCTCGAGCTCCCGGCGACCAGCCCCGCGCCGCCCCCGAGCCCGCAATAACGCTCCCCGCCGGTCGAGCCGCGTCGTCCCGCCCGACCCCGCTGCGGTAGAGTTCAGCCCTTCGATCGAGGAGACAGCTTTGCTCGGAACGACGATCTCTCACTATCGGATTCTGCGCGAGCTCGGCGCGGGCGGCATGGGCGTGGTCTACGAGGCGGAGGACACGCGCCTGCGGCGCAACGTCGCGCTGAAGTTCCTCTCCGTGGCGCTCGCCCAGGACGCGCCGATGCTGGAGCGATTCGAGCGGGAGGCGCGGGCGGCCTCGGCCCTGAACCATCCCGGCATCTGTACCGTGCACGCCATCGAGCAGGACGACGGACGCACCTTCATCGTGATGGAGCTCGTCGACGGCGAATCCCTCGCGGCCCGCCTGGCCGGGCGGCCGATGGAGATCGGGACGCTTCTCGATCTCGGCATCCAGATGGCGGACGCCCTCGAGGCCGCGCACGCGAAGGGAGTCGTCCACCGCGACCTGAAGCCGATGAACATGATGGTGACCTCGCGCGGCCAGGTGAAGATCCTCGACTTCGGCCTGGCAAAGTTCGATCACAACGAGGTCAGCGCCCAGACGGGCATGCCCACGGCTCCCCCGCGCGGCGCGGACCTGACCGCCGCGGGGACGGTCTTCGGCACCGTCCACTTCATGTCGCCGGAACAGGCGCGCGGACTGGCGACCGACGCGCGCACCGACCTCTTCTCGCTGGGAGCGATTCTCTACCAGATGGCCACCGGCGACCGGGCCTTCGAGGGGGACACGCAGGCCGTCGTCTTCGACGCGATCCTGAACCGCGAGCCGCGGCCCCTCGAGGACTCGAACCCGGTGATGCCCGCCTCGCTCGGCCCGATCCTGGAGAAGGCGCTGGAGAAGGACCGCGGGTTGCGCTACCAGACGGCGACGGAGCTGAAGACCGACCTGCTGCGGTTGCGCCGCAAGCTCGACGGACAACGGTCCGGCCCGGCTTCGGTCGCCGACTCGAAGACGCCGGCGAACCGCGCGCGGCGGTCGATCGCCGTCCTCTATTTCGAAAACCTCTCGGGCGTGAAGGAAGACGAGTACCTGCGCGACGGCATCACCGAGGACATCCTGACGGACCTCTCGAAGATCAAGGGGCTGAACGTCTTTCCGCGAACGACCGTCCTCGCGTTCCGCGACCAGAAGACGACGGCCGCGGACATCAGCCGGCAGCTTCGGGCGGACTTCGCCCTCGAGGGCAGCCTGCGGCGCGCCGGGAACCGACTGAGGATCAACGCCCAGCTCGTCGACGCGGCGACGGGGTTTCCGGTCTGGTCGGAGCGCTACGACCGGGAGATGTCCGACATCTTCGCCGTGCAGGACGAGATCGCGCACAAGATCGCCGAGGCGCTGCGGATCAAGCTGACGCCCCAGGAACAGGCCGAGCTCGCCGCCAAGCCGACGGAGAACCTCCAGGCGTACGACCTCTATCTGCGCGGGCGCAGCTACGCCCGCCGGCGCACGACGCGGGACATGGATTTCGCCCTCCAGATGTTCGAGAACGCCGTCACACTGGATCCGAACTTCGCCCTCGCCTGGGCGGCGATCGCCAACGGCTGCGCCCACGCGCAGTACTGGTCCGGACCCGGCGGCACGTACATGGAACGCGCCCAGTCGGCGTCGCTGCGCGCCGTGGCGCTCGCTCCCGACATCCCCGAGGTGCTCGTCTCCCAGGGCTGGATCCTCTATGCGGGCGGCCGGTACGACGACGCGGTCCGGCTGACACGGGCCGCCATCTCGCGAAAGCGCGACTGCGAGGGCGCGTACTACCTTCTGCTGCGGGCCCTCTTCGCCTCCGGCAAGTACGACGAGCTCGCGTCCCTCGCCGAGCAGGCGATCGAGGCGGCAGGCACCGACTACAACGTCTACATTCCGATCATGAATGCGCTCGGCGCACTGGGTCGGGAGGAGGATCGCCGCGGGGTCCGACTGCGGCTGCTCCAGACCTTCGAAAACCACCTCCGCGAGGTGCCCGAGGACGCGCGGGCCCGGATCCTCTCCGCCGGCATGTACGCGCAGGAGGGGCGCATCGACGACGCCGTCCGTGAGACGACCCTGGCCATGACGCTCAGGCCGAACGAAGCCACGGTCCTCTACAACGCCGCCTGCGTTTTCACCCAAATCGACCGGCGCGCCGACGCGCTCGAGGCGCTGCGCAAAGCCTGGGAAGCCGGCTACCGGGACGCCGAGTGGACGCGCCGCGATCCCGACCTGGCGAGCCTGCACGACGACCCGGAGTTCGAGAAGCTCTACCCCACGCCCAAGGAAGAGGCCTAGCGCAAAATCTGACCCCTGCCGGCCGCCGCGAAGATACTCGCGGCGCTCCAGCCCCCGCCGCCCGAGCTTCTCTTTCGCGTCGGAGAGGCGGCCGACTGCGTCGCCCGCTCCCTGCCGTCAGCAAATCAAGACTGACCCCTTCAGATCGATCTGAACGAATCGAGCCCCGCCCAGCTCAGACGCATGGACGCACGGTTGACCCGTATCGCCCCCGCGGTCGTCCCGACTTCTTGTTTCATGCTAAGGTCGCGAAAGGGGTCAACCATGGAAGATTCGTTCCGATGTTCTCGTCCGCTCTTTGTCGAGTCCCCCCCTCCACCGCGCCCGATACCTGCTCCCGATGAGCGCCATCGCGTGCCGGCCTCCGTCGTCGCGGGCGCGTTCCTTGCCGCGCTGCTCCTGCCCGGGGCGGCGGCCGCTCAGGCGCCGGCTCTCGGACCCGAGCTCCAAATCAACACCTACACGACGGACCACCAGTCCGATCCAGCCGTCGCCGCCGACGACTCGGGCAACTTCCTCGTCGTCTGGGACAGCGTCGGGCAGGACGGCGACCAGCTCGGCGTTTTCGCCCGCCTCTACGATCGGGATGGCTTGCCCCTGACCGGCGAGGTGCCCGTCAACACGCACACGGCGGGCAACCAGAGATATCCCTCCGTCGCCGCCTCGCCCTCCGGCGGCTTCGTCGTGGTCTGGGAGGACGGCGCGCAGGACGGCTCCGGCTCGGGCATCTTCGGCCGGCTGATTGACGCGGCGGGCGCGCCGACGGGCGGCGAGTTCCCCGTCAATGCCTTCACGACGAGCGTCCAGGAGTCGCCCCGGGTCGCCACCGATGCCTCCGGCAATTTCGTCGTCGTCTGGCAGAGCTTCTCCGAGGACGCCAGCGGCTACGCGATCGTCGCGCGCCGCTTCGACTCTTCCGCGACACCACTCGGCGGCGACCTGATCGTCAACCAGTACACGACCGGCAACCAGACGCTTCCCGACGTCGCGATGATGGACTCGGGCGAATTCGTCGTCGCCTGGCAGAGCCCCGGGCAGGATGGCGACCTGGAGGGCATCTTCGCCCGCCGCTTCGACTCGACCGGAAGCCCGGTGTCGAGCGAAATCCCGGTCAATACCTGGACGGCCGGCGCGCAGCGATCGCCGGCGGTCGCCCTCTCCTCGGGCGGGGAATTCGTCGTGGTCTGGACGAGCGATCAGGGCGGCAGCGGCAACGACATCCGCGGCCGGGCCTTCGACTCGATGAACGCGCCTCTCGTCGACGAGCTTTCGATCAACACCCACACGACGAGCACGCAGGAGGCGCCGCGCGTGGCCGTCAACGACGCCGGCGACGTGCTGGTGACCTGGGAGAGCCTCGGTCAGGAGCCCGGATCGGTCGACCGGGGCGTCTTCATGCGCCTCCTCGGCGGGGACGGCTTCGCGCCACCCGAATTCCAGCTCAACGTTTACACCATGTCGAACCAGACGACGCCCGCGATCGCCGTCGCGCCCGACGGGCAATTCGTGGCCGCCTGGCAGAGCCTGACCCAGGACACCGCCACGACCTTCGGCATCTTCGCCCGTCGCGGCGGATTCCCCGTACCGCGGCCGCTCGCCGTCGACAGCCGGGCCTCGAGCGGCGGCTCGAACGTCAACGGCGTGCTGGAGGTCGGCGAGACCGCGGCCGTGGATCCCGCCTGGGAGAACCGCTCGGCCGGCGCTCTCTCGCTGACGGGCACCGCCGGCAGCTTCGGCGGTCCGGCCGGCCCTGTCTACACGCTCAACGACACCTCCGGCGACTACGGCACGATCGCCTCGGGCGATCAGGCCGACTGCTTCGGGGCGACCATGAACTGCTATGAGGTCCGGATCGAGGGCGCGCGCCCGGCTCCCCACTGGGACGCCACGTTCGCGGAGGCTCTCGACACGGGAGTCTCGAAGACCTGGACGCTCCACGTCGGGGAGAGCTTCGCCGACGTGCCGGTCTCGCATCTCTTCTATCCGTACGTCGAGAACATCTTCCACAACGGCGTCACGGCCGGAGGCGCGTGCGGCGCGTACTGCGTCGGCGACGCCACGCTCCGCAAGCAGATGGCTGTCTTCGTGCTGAAGGCCGTCGAGGGATCTGCCTACACGCCGCCGCCCGCCATCGGCGTCTTCAACGACGTTGCCGTGGCGGATCCCTTCGCGCCGTGGATCGAGGAGCTCTACCGACGCGGCGTCGTCGCCGGCTGCGCGGCGCCGGGAGGGCCGAACTACTGTCCGGACGACCCCGTGCTGAGGCAGCAGATGGCGGTCTTTCTGCTCCGCACGCGGGAAGGCGCGGACTACGTGCCCGGCTCTTGCCAGGGCGAGTTTGACGACGTTGCCTGCCCTGGCCTCTTCACCGACTGGATCGAAGACCTCTTCCATCGCGGCATCGCCGCGGGCTGCGGCGGAAACAACTATTGTCCGGCAAACGCAACCACGCGCGGCCAGATGGCGCCGTTCCTGGTCAAGACATTCGGTCTCGTCCTCTACGGCGGATAGGCGGCGAGGCCGGCTCGGCACGGACGAGCCCTCGCTGGCAGCGTCTGGCACCCACCGCGAGTTGGGGGTCACATGGCCCGATGTTCAAGCACAGCGAGGCGCTTTCCTTCCAGTCGCGACGGACGGCCAGGAAGAGACCGACCGCTACTGGAACGCCATCGTCGCCGCCATCGAGGCGGAGCGGCGGGGGTGACGCCGACGACGGGACGGTTCCTCTTTCGTTGATAGCATCCACCTGTGGCTGACAAGCTCAAGTCGTCCTACGAGCTCGCGATGGAACGGCTCAGGGGCGCCGATCCGGACGCCGGCAAGCAGAAGCCTCTGACTGCCGCGCAGAAGGAGAAGATCACCGAGGCCCGGCGGGTCGCCGCCGCTCGGCTGGCGGAGCTCGAGATTCATTTCCACGACGCGCGCAAGCAGCCCCTCGATCCGGCCGAGCAGGAGAAGGCCGAAGCGGAGAACCAGATCGACCGGCAGCGGGTCAACGCGGACCTCGACCGCGCGATCGCCGAGATCCGGCGGGGCCGCGGGGACCGTTCCTGACCGCGAATTTCCGAAGCTCCCCCCGCTTGCGATGGCTCGCGTCTTCATCACCGGCTCCTCGGACGGCCTCGGCCTCGCCGCCGCCCGCACTCTGCTGGACGAAGGCCACGAGGTCGTGCTGCACGCGCGCAGCCGGAAGCGTGCGGCCGTCCTCTCCGATCTCGCCCCCCGCGCCCTGGGTGTGGCCATCGGGGATTTGAGCAGCGCGGCCGAGACGCGCGCCCTCGCCGGCCAGGTCAACGCCCTCGGCCGCATGGACGCCGTCATCCACAACGCCGGCATCTACCTCGAGTCCGCGCGGGACGCGACGCCCGAGGGTCACGCGCGGACCCTGGCCGTGAACGTCCTCGCTGCCCTACATGCTGACGGCGTGGATCGACCGTCCCGACCGCCTGATCTACATGAGCAGCGGGATGCACCGCGAAGGCGGCGGACCCCTCGACGACATCGACTGGACCAGACGGAAGTGGAACGCCAGCCAGGCCTACTCCGAGAGCAAGCTCTACTTGACCGCGTTCGCCCTCGCCGTCGCGCGCCGCTGGCCGGACGTGCTGACCAACGCCGTCGACCCGGGATGGGTCCCGACGAAGATGGGCGGCCCCGGCGCTCCCGACGACCTCGAACGGGGGCACCTCACCCAGACCTGGCTCGCCGTCAGCGAGGACCCCGCGGCGAGAGTCAGCGGCGGATACTGGCACCACCGCAAGCGCAAGACCCCGGCCGCGGAGGCCCTGGACCCGGACTTCCGGGAGAAACTCGTCGAGAAGCTCCGAGAGCTGACCGGGGTTCGAGTCCTCTGAGGCCCCGACGCGACCTCGAGCCAGTTATCCGCGTCGCGCCTTGCCGAAGATCGCCTGCCCCGCGAAATCAGCAAATCAAGACTGACGCCTTTTCAAGTAGAGTCCCGCCAGCCGACGAGGATTCATTGCCGCTGATCGCCGGGACCAAACTGGGTTCATACGAGATCGTTGCGCCCCTCGGGGCGGGCGGGATGGGAGAGGTCTACCGCGCCCGCGACACCAAGCTCGATCGCGACGTCGCCGTCAAGGTCCTGCCGGCGGCGGTCGCCGGCGACGCGGCCGCCCTCGCGCGGTTCGAACGGGAGGCCAAGGCGGTCGCGGCGCTCTCCCATCCGAACATCCTCGCGATCCACGACTTCGGAGCGCAAGACGGCATCGCGTACGCGGTCATGGAGCTCCTCGACGGCGACACGCTTCGGGGCAAGCTCGACGCGGGCCCGCTCGCGCAGCGACAGACGATCGACTGGGCGCTCCAGATGGCGAAGGGCCTCTCCGCGGCGCACGAGAAAGGCATCGTCCACCGGGACTTGAAGCCCGAGAACGTCTTCGTCACGAAGGCCGGGCACGTGAAGATCCTCGACTTCGGCCTCGCGAAGAAGGTCGACGGCGCGGCGCCGGGCGCACAGACCAGCGCGCCGACGGGAACGGGCCACACCGAGCCGGGCACGGTGATGGGGACGATGGGCTACATGTCGCCGGAGCAGGTCAAGGGCCAGGCCGTCGATCACCGCTCGGACATCTTTTCGCTCGGGGCGGTGCTGTACGAGATGCTCTCGGGCAAGCGCGCGTTCAAGCGCGACACCGGCGCGGAGACGATCGCGGCCATCCTGACGCAGGAGCCGCCGGAGCTGACGGAATCCGGCCGAAACGTCTCGCCGTCTCTCGATCACGTCGTCCGCCACTGCCTCGAGAAGGAGCCGCGCAACCGGTTCCAGTCCGCCCAGGACGTGGCGTTCGCGCTGTCGGAAGCCTCGAGCTCGACGTCGGCCGTGACGAGCGGCGCGCACGTGGCGGCCGGGGAGGGAACCGTCGGGAGGAAGTGGCTGGCGATCGCGGCAGTGGTCGCGGCGCTCGCCGCCGCGGGCCTCTTCCTCTGGAAGCGGGCACGGCCGGCCGACACGGGGTCGGCGGCGGTGCGCCGGATCGCCGTTCTGCCGTTCGAGAATCTCGGCGCGCCCGAGGAGGACTATTTCGCCGACGGGATCGCCGACGCGATTCGCGGCAAGCTCGCGAGCGTGCCCGGCATCGAGGTCATTGCGCGCGGCAGCTCGACCCCATACAAGAAGACGACCAAGACCCCGCCGGAGATCGCCAGGGAGTTGAACGTCCGTTATCTCCTGACGGCAACCGTCCGATGGCAGAAGAGCGCAGGCGCCCAGCGGGTCCAGGTGAGCCCCGAGCTCGTCGAGATCCGGGAGAGCGAAGCTCCCGCGACGAAGTGGCAGCAGCCCTTCGACGCCTCGCTCACCGACGTGTTCCAGGTCCAATCCGACATCGCGGCCCGGGTGGTCGACGCTCTCGGCGTCGCGCTCGGGAAGAAGCAGGAGAAGAATCTGACGGACGCGCCGACGACGAACGTCGCGGCGTACGACGCCTACCTGAAGGGCGAGGAAGCGACCGTCGCCATGGCACGCGCCGACCCTCTCTCTCTCCGGAAGGGCCTCGGCTTCTATGAAACCGCCACGGCGCTCGATCCGAAGTTCGCGGAGGCGTGGGCGCGCGTCTCGAACTGCAAAGCCCTCCTTTACGCCAACAGCGCGCCGGAGCCGGGGCTCGCCGCCGGGTCGCTCGAAGCGGCGCGGAAGGCGCTCGCGGCCGCGCCGGACAATGCCAGCGCCGCTGTCGCACTCGGGACCTATTATCGCGTCGTCGAGCGGAATCAGCCCAAAGCCCTCGAGGAGTACCAGAAGGCCGCGAAGCTCGCCCCGGGCAACCCCGATCCGCTGCGTTCCATCGGCCGCGCCGAGATGCACATGGGCCGCTGGCAGGATTCGATCCTGCATTACGACGAGGCGGAGCGACTCGACCCCAGGAACGCCATCAACGTCGGCAATTCCGCGGAACCCCTGCTCTACCTGCGCCGCTGCGACGAGGCGGGCGCCGCAATCGATCGCACCCTCGCCCTCGATCCCGCAAATCTCAACCGAACCCAGAGCAAGTTGCGGTCGCTGCTCTGCGCGGGCGACCTGGGCGGCGCGCGGAAGGTCATGGCCGAGGCCGCCCGGCGCGCCGGGCCCGCCGAGGCGGCGGCCTTCTTCATCGGAGCGGACACCGATTTTGTTCTCGACGCCGATGCCTATGCGCTGCTGCGCCGTCTGTCACTCGCGGCCTTCGACGGAGACGAATCGACGTGGGCGTTCTCTCAGGCGTGGGGCGCATGGCGGACCGGAGACTCCGCGGCTTCGAGGGAGTTTGCGGCGAAAGCGGTGCCGCTTCTCGAGGCGCAGATCCGCGAAGCGCCCAAGGTCGTGAGCCTCCATGGCTCCCTCGGGATTGCCCTGGCGCTGTCGGGCCGAAAGGACGACGCGATTCGGGAAGCGCTTCTCGCGTGCGAGCTCGACCCCGCCGAGAAGTCGCCCTTTACGGGACCAAACCAGATCCTGACTCTCGCTCAAACCTACCTGATCGCCGGGGAGCACGACAAGGCGATCGAGGCGCTCGAGCGCCTCGTGTCGGTGCCCAGCTGGGTGACGCCGGCGTGGCTCGCCGTCGACACGACGTGGGATCCTCTGCGCGCGAACCCGAAGTTCCAGAATCTCCTGGCCGGGGCGAAACCCCGCGGCTGAGTTCCCGCGGCGGTTGCGGCGCGCCGCCGGCTCCTGACAACTCGACGAGTCAAGACTGACCCCTTGCCGTCCCCATTCTCAGCGGTCCACTGTGAAATTCAAGCCGAGCGCCTTCGAGAGAAAAATGGCCATCTGCCGCCGCGTCACCGGATTGTCCGGGCAGTAGTTGCCTCCCCCGCAGCCGCCCGTGATGCCAGCGGCCGCGAGGGCCTCGATGTACTGATATCCAGGATCGTTGTCCGGGACGTCATTGAAGGTCGGCGTGCCGTGTGCCTGGCTCACCTCGGTTCGCCACCATACCTGGACCCCTCCGATGTACTGGGGGTTCTCGCTGGCGTCGAATTCGAGGCGAAGCAGGTAGGCGGCGATGTCCGGGTAGTCGAGAGGTTGACTGAACGGCAAGGCATTGATGTCGGTCTCCCAGTCGGTATGGGGTGTATTCGACGTGCCGACGAGGTAGATCAACTGCCCGGTGTCGGAACGGACATACAGAGCGGCGCCGACGACCAGCGGCGTACCGTCGTTCAAGTTGCTGAGTCCGATGTAGTCGATGATGGCTCCGGGCGGCAGAGTGAGCGCGGTCCAAAAAAATTGCTGCTGATTGGCCGGAATGTACCTCCCGGCGCTTCCGGACATGAAGTATTGCTGCCCGCTCACCGCGGGCTGGAACGACATCGCCGAAATGTTCGTCACCGTGTAGTGGTACGGCTGCGCGACTGCGAGGGCCGCGAGAAAGAAACCCGACAGAGCGGCCGCGGCGAAGCAACGGGACCTGACTCTCTGCATCGAAGGCCTCCTTGGTTTACAACCCCATCCTCGGCTCCGAGTCCGGCTCAGCACCTCGATGGGGTCAGTCCTGACTTGTTGACGCTTCCGGCCGCCAGCCTTCTCGATCCCGATAATTCCCTAAGTCAAGGACTGATGCTATCCCTCCCTGTCAGTCAGGACTGACCCTACCCTCTAGTAGGGGTGGTGAAGTCCCAGCGCCTTCGCGAGGAACACGGCCATCTGCCGGCGGGTCAGCGGAGAAAGCGGGAAACGCGATGCAACTCAGGAGACAAACTCCCAAGACCTTCGAATTCCACCGATTCCGCTCACCAAGCATGAAGACCTCCTGGTTAGACGCCCATCATCTCCCGGCCCCCCCCGTCACCCCCGCGTCTCGCGGAGGATCTGGGGGGCGCTGTCGAAGCCGCCGTCGGAGGGTCCGGGCTGCTCGAGAAGGACCTGTTCGAGGTCGAGGTCGTGCTGGATCTCCCTCAGGATGTCGTCGGAAATCTCGTCGCTGTCGCGCATGACGATCAGGGCGTTGCGCTCGGCACCCAGCATTTTCAGCCGCATCGTCCGGTACGCCTCGATCCGCTCCTCGTCGCGCGCGATGCGCTTGTTGTGGAGCCTCGCCTGGAACCGGTGCGCCACGTGCTCGTACTTCAAGCGCAGCGCCTTCTTGGCGTCCTCCGCCCCCGGCTGCTCGGCGGCGAGCGCGTCGAGCGTCTCCAACCCCACGACGGCCAGACGAGCGCGCGCCGCGGACATTTCGCGGGCGCTCTCGGGATCGGGCTTCAGGCCGAGCGCACGGATCACCGCCTTCAGGCTCAATCCCTGCGCGACGAGGGTCACGAAGATGATGGCGAAGGTCAGGAACAGGATGAGGTCCCGTCCCGGAAAGGGCGCGCCCGTGGCGATCGTCAGGGGCAGCGACAGGGCGACCACGAGGGAATCCGCGCCGCGCAGGCCCGCCCACCCGATGAAGACCACGTTCCGCCACGGCGGCACCGGCTCGGGCCGCCCGAGCAACCGCATCGTGCCCCCGAGCAGGTACGTGCCCGGGATGACCCACACCATCCGCACGAGAACCGCGGCCACCGCCACGGCGAGGGTCGCGGCCGCGAGCGTGCCGATCCCGTACTCGTGGAGGGCCGCGACCGCCATGGGCAGCTCGAGGCCGACGAGGATAAAGACGAGGCCCTCGAGGAGAAAGGCGAGCATCTCCCACATCGCGATCGCCTGCGTCCGCGTCTGCGGCGAAAGCACGCGCGGGCCCTGCCGGCCGAGATAGAGGCCGACCGCGGCGACCGCGAGCACGCCCGAGGCGCCGAAGTGCTCGGCGGGGATGTAGGTCGCGAAGGGCGTGAGAATGGAAACCGTGTTGGACGCGACCGAGCTCACTCGCAGGCGCCGCCGCAGAGCCGCGATCAGCATGCCCACGCCGACGCCGATACCGACACCCGCAACCGCCGCCCACGCGAACTCCACCATCGCCGTCCGCAGCGAAAAAGCCCCCGCCACCACCGCCGCGACCGACATCCGGTAAGCGACCAGCGCCGTCGCGTCGTTGACCAGGCCTTCGCCCTCGAGCACCGTCATGATCCCCCGATCGATCCCGAGCCGCCGCGTCACCGCCGCCACCGCGACCGCGTCGGGCGGCGACACGATCGCGCCGAGCACGAAGGCCGACGGCCAGGGCAGCCCCGGCACCAGCGCGTGCGCCACGGCCGCCACCGCCGTCATCGTCACGAGAACCAGGCCCACGGAGAGCAGAGAGATCGACCGCAGATGCCGGCGAAAGTCGCGCCAGGACGTGTTGAAGGCGGACCAGTACAACAGCGGAGGGATGAAGACGAGGAACACCACCTCCGGCGAGAGCGTTGGCCGCGGCAGCTCAGGAACGAACGCCAGGACCGTTCCCCCCAGCACCAGCAGCACGGGCGCCGGCACCACCAGCCGCTCGGCGAGAACGCTGATCGCCGCCGTCGCGGCCAGCAACACCAGGACGAGCTCGAGCGCCTTCACGTGGCCGGAAGTGTCCGCCGGAGCAGGGGCGGGGTCAAGGTCGGTTAGAGACGGCGGGTCAGTCCGACTTGTCGACTTCCGGCTTGCCCCCTTGCCCGACCGATCCCCTGGCCTCCGACTCTTCGTTCCGCGCCACCGCCACGCGGGCCAGCCATGTGATCCCGAGGCCGATCGCCGCCGAGGCGAACGCCGCGATGAGCCCGATCGGAACCGAAGTGCCTCCCCAGACCACGGACGCGAGCCCCCCCGCAAGGCCCAGGCTGACGGTCAGGCCCGCGCCTGTCACGCGACTCCACCGCCGACCCCGGACCATCGTGACGAGACTCAGCAGGGCGAACACGCCGAAGGCGAACTGCATGAGCGTTTGAGCGACTTGTCCCGGGCTGCGGGACTGGTCCCACTGGTGCATGCCGCCGTTCACCCCGGACCAGGTGAGCGCGAGAAGGCCCAGGGCGACCACGACGAAGAGCGTACGGCGCAGAAGCAGGCGCGTCATCGGCACAGCTCGAGATTCTCGCCCATCCCGCAGGAGCCGCCCGGCTCTCCCTTCGCCTCTCCCCCACGGTCGCCCGAGATCCGTCTCAGCGCCTGGATCCGCCGTCCCAGCCCGGGATTGCGGCTGCCTGCTTCAGCCAGGCCGCCATCCGCGCTTCGTCGAGATCGTCTTCGTGGACGTCGATCCAGCGCGCTTCCTTGCCCGTGCCTCCGGGCGGAACGGGTCGCAGCGACGTGCCTCGGAAGAAAGTCACCTTCACGTACCGGGTGAAGACGTGGAACGCCAGAAACCAGCCTCGGCCCTCGAGGCCATAGAACGGCGAGTTCCACTTCACGCCCTTGAGCACGTCCGGCACGTTGCGCACGATGAGCGCGTCGAGACGCCGCCCGACCCCGCGTTTCCAGCCGGGCATCGCCGCGATGTAGGCCTGCACCGGAGCATCGCCGTCGGCCTTAGCAATCTGAGGGTTGCCGCCCGCGAGGACCGCCGGCTTCCTGCCGGAGCCCTTCGCCGACCTGGCCGCCTTCTCGCTCTTCCCCCGCACGTTCCTACCAGCCCGGCGCCGGGCGGAAGATCGCGAACACCGCTCCCTGCGGGTCGGCGAGCACGGCGAAGCGGCCCATGTCCGGAATGTCGCCCGGCGGGACAATCGTCTTCCCGCCCGCCTTCGCGGCCTTCGCGGCGGTCGCATCCACGTCGTCGGACGCGAAGTAGACGAGCCAGTTCGGCGGGACGGGGCCCCACTCCTTGGGGATCTTCATCAGCCCGCCGATCGACGTGCCGTTCTTCTGCCACTCCGTGTACTCGGGGCTGACCTTCGCGCCCCAGCCGAAGAGGCCCGTGTAGAACTTCTGAGCGCTCGCCGTGTCCGTCGTGTCGAGCTCGCACCAGCACAGCGCGCCCGGCTCGTTCACGACCTGCGCGCCGATGTGCTCCTTGGCCTGCCACAGACAGATCGTCGCGCCCTGCGGATCCTGGACCACCGCCATCCGGCCGTACTCCATGACGTCGAAAGCCTCGGCGAGGACCTTGCCCCCGAGCCCCTTAGCCTTCTGAGCGGCGGCGTCGGCGGAGGCGACGGTCACGTACGCATTCCAGTGAGGCGGAATGTTCTTCTCCTTCGCGTCCTGATACAGCGCGCCGACGCTACGGTCCCCCTTCTTGAGCGTCGTGTAGACCATGTCCGGACCCGCCGGCGAATCGTCCGCCGCCCAGCCGAAGAGATTCGTATAGAAGTTCTTGGCGGCGGCCGGATCGTTCGTCGCGAGCTCGGGCCAGCTGAAGCTTCCGGGTTCGTGCTTGTCGACCTTGGTCATGAAAGACCCTCCTGAGCGCTCGTACGGCGGAACGGCGACGAGGTTTCGATCCAGGGGTCTCGTCGAGGCCCTCGTCGCCTCCGGGATCACTGCGGGCTGCGGCAGAGGCAACTCCTGCCCCGACGCTCCGCTCAAGCGCCGGCAGATGGCAGATTTTCTGGGGAAGGCCCCCGTCCTTCACGGGCAGACTGGTGGTCCGAGCGCGACTCATGCTCGGCCCGAATGAGAGAATCGACGCCCAGGAGGCAACAACCCCATGTCCTGCCGCGCGCCCATCCTCACCCGGCTGATCCTCGGAACTGCTTTTCTCGGCATCGCCGCGATGACTCTCGCCCAGTCGTACGGCCTTGGCGACCAGATTCTCTCGCTCGGCTACGCGGCATTTCGTCCGCAGGTCTCCGGAACGGTGTTCACTCAGCAAAATGACGGGTACCTCTATGGAACTTCGTCAAACGGAGCGACGTACGTCGCGAGCGTTCAGCTTCCCCAGGGGGCCTATATCGTTGCAATGTGCGTTTACGCGAACGTCACGGACGCCTCGCAACCCGTGACGGCGTTGCTGAACAGGTCCCGGCTCGTCGCTGGCGGTCAGTCGCCGCAATGGGCCAACATCCAGAGCGCGACCGACGACATTCCGATCGGGTATGGGACCGTCTGCGCGAATGTCTCCCATGCGTTTCATGACATCGACGGGGACTACAACACCGCTTACGACCTCGAGGTCAACGCGGGCGGGACTTCAGGGTTCGGCGGCGTCCGGCTCGCATGGCGCCGGGCGATCAGTCCCCCACCCGCCTCACCGACCTTCGCGGACGTCCAACCCGGCGATTTTGGATTCCTGCAAATCGAAGCTCTCGTCGCGTCCGGCGTCACCGGCGGCTGCGGCGGCGGCAACTATTGTCCGAACGCCAACGTCACTCGCGCGCAGATGGCGATCTTTCTTGCCAAAGCGCTCGGGCTCTACTGGTCCAACTGAGGGGTCAATCGTGTAATCCTATATTTCGCAGGGTCAATACGATGTCCTCGACGTGATCCCTCGCCCGCGCAGAATGGGGTCAGTCCTGACTTATTGACCTATCCTGCGGAAAGCACTTCTTCAGACTGCCTATCCTCGCTCTCACCCGGGCCTCAACAGGTCAACAAGTCGGGATTGACCCTTCAGCCCCGGCCGATCACCATTGCGAAGACGCGAACGTGGTCAGCCGCCGAACCACCGGAGAGCAGACGCTCCGTGTCCTGCTTGAGTAGAAGAGCCGCTGCGGCACGGATCGCGTCGGGTGGGCAAGATGTCCACCACTCCCGATCCTCCGTCCCTCCCGGAACGAGAGTCCTCGCAAGATCATTCATCACACGTCGATTGGCGAAAGGGTGCGGCTGATCGCGACTCTCCGAAACGTTGCGGCTGAAATCCTCGAGCAGGTCCGACTGGGTGGCGTCCGCCATGGCGATCTCGACCAGCTTCGCTCGGTACTCCAATTCCGGTTGCTCGAGTGTCGGAAAGCGTTTCGTGTCGGCGAAGTGCTGCCCTTCGTGGGCCAGGTAGCTGACGCGAAACGATTCGGACTCCAGGTTCTGTGGTCAAAACAACGGCAGCGAAAAGAGGCATGGGCGCTCTTCACGAGGGTAGCTGCCGAGCTTCGCGATGTGGCGGCTGTGGATCTGCCGAATGAATCGATAGCAGCCAAAAACGTTTCAACCGCGCCTTGAACGGAGAGGCCGGCCTGTTGCAAGAGCAACTGGGGGCGCTTCTCCCCGGAGCCCAGAAGTTGGCGAATACTCTCCTGAACACGATAGCTGGCATCTAAGACGGCAGATGGCAAATCGAGTTGGCGGCCGTGGAGCCGCCCGGCTACGGCGAGAAAAGCGAGCGCCAGATCCTGCGCCTCCGAGGCGTCCAGCAGTTCGAGTAGCTCATCGACGAAGTCCGACATGCTGACTACGCCCACAGGAGTAGCCCAAGCTATTGCAGCCGCAAGCAAATCTTTTGTGACGTCTGAGCTTAGGCCGTGCGCGACTCGACAAACGCGCCACTCACCGGCGGGAACTGGTTAGGCGCCTAGCTTAAGCTGCGAAACCTTTGGTCGAACTTCTTAGCTACACCCGCTCGTCGCCCCGCAGTTCAGGCACTTGTAGCATGCCGCACTCCTGACCATGATCGACCCGCACTCGTGGCACGCGGGCGCATCCGTGGACGTCTCGAACGTCAGCTTGTTCGCCCCCTCCGAGTTCCGCGTCGGCACGGCCTGCTGAATCACCGGCCTCGGCTCGTTGGACGACGAGTCCCTGGCGATGATGCCGACGGCGAGCTTGTCGTCGGCCGACAGGAACTTCGATCCGAGCCACCGGAACACGTAGTCCACCAGCGACTTCGCGATCGGCACTTCGGGATTCTTCGTGAACCCGGCCGGCTCGAAGCGCATGTGGGTGAACTTCTTGACGAGCGCTTCCAGCGGCACGCCGTACTGCATCGTCAGCGAGATCGCCGTGGCGAAGGCATCCATCAGACCCGAAACTGTCGAACCTTCCTTCGACATCTTCAGGAAAATCTCGCCGGGCTTGCCATCCTCGTACAGCCCGACCGTGATGTATCCCTCGTGCCCGCCCACGTCGAACTTGTGCGTGATCGAGCGGCGCTCGTCCGGCAGCTTCCTCCGGAACGGAGCCGGAACCGGCGCCGCGGCCTTGCCCACGTACTCGAGCGTGCCGCGCGCGGTGGGCGACTTGGTGTCGCTCTTCGACGCCGCGGTGTTGAGCGGCTGCGTGCGCTTGCAGCCGTCGCGGTAGATCGCGATGGCCTTCAGGCCCTGCTTCCAGCCGTCCATGTAGACGCCGGCGATCTCGTCCGGCGTCGCATCCGGCGGCAGGTTCACCGTCTTCGAGATCGCTCCCGAGAGAAACGGCTGCGTCGCCGCCATCATCCGGACGTGTCCCGAATAGTGGATCGAGCGCGTGCCGTTCAGCGCCCTGAACGCGCAGTCGAAGACCGGAAGGTGCTCGGGCTTGAAGCCCGGCGCGCCCTCGATGGTCCCCTTCTCGTCCGCGTAATCGACGATCGTGTTGATCTCGTCGGCCGTGTAGCCGAGCCGCCGCAAGGCGAGCGGGACAGTCTGGTTGACGATCTTGATCGTGCCGCCGCCGACCAGCTTCTTGTACTTCACGAGCGCAAGATCCGGCTCGACGCCCGTCGTGTCGCAATCCATCATGAAGCCGATCGTGCCGGTCGGTGCGAACACCGTCACCTGCCCGTTCTTGTAGCCGTACTGCTTGCCCGATTCGAGCGCTGCGTCCCACACGGCCATCTGCGCCTTGTGGAGCTCGGCCGGAACGCCTCCCGGCGGAACCTGCCGCGCGGCGTCGCGGTGCATGCCGATGACCTCGAGGAACGCGTCGCGGTTGGGCGCGTAGCCGGCGAACGGCTCGAGCTCGGCGGCGATCTTCGAGGACTGCAGGTACCCCTCGCCGCACATGAGCGACGTGATCGCGCCGGCGTACGCGCGGCCCTCGTCGGAGTCGTACGGCAAGCCGGCAGCCATCAACAGCGCCCCGAGGTTCGCGTAGCCCAGTCCCAGCGGCCGGAACTTGTGCGAGTTCTCCTCGATCGCCGGCGTCGGGTACGAGCAGTTCGAGACCAGCATCTCCTGCGCCGTGATCACCACGTCGCACGCGTGCCGGAAGGACGCCACGTCGAACGAGCCGTCCTCGGCGTTGAAGAACTTCATCAGGTTCAGCGACGCCAGGTTGCACGCCGAGTCGTCCACGAACATGTACTCCGAGCACGGGTTCGACGCGTTGATGCGGTGCGTCGCCTTGACCGGGTTCCAGCGGTTGATCGTCGTGTCGTACTGCATGCCCGGGTCGCCGCAGATCCACGCGGAGTCCGCGATCTTGGCCATGAGGTCCCGCGCCTTGTACGTCTTGTACGGCTGCCCCGTCAGGACTTCCTTCGTCTGCCACTCGCCGTCCTTCTCGACGGCCTCCATGAACTCGTCCGTCACGCGCACCGAGTGGTTCGCGTTCTGGAAGAAGATCGACGCATACGCCTCGCCGTTGAACGAGCCGTCGTAGCCCGCGTCGATCAGCGCCCAGGCCTTCTTCTCCTCGTTCGCCTTGGAGACCACGAAGTCCTCGACGTCCGGGTGGTCGATGTTGAGAATGACCATCTTCGCCGCGCGCCGCGTCTTGCCGCCCGACTTGATCGCGCCCGCGAACGAGTCGAAGCCCTTCATGAAGGAGAGCGGGCCCGACGCCGTGCCGCCGGCCGAGAGGCCCTCGTGAGACCCGCGGATCGACGAGAGGTTCGAGCCCGTGCCCGAGCCGTACTTGAAGAGCATGCCCTCGGTCTTGGCCAAACCCAGGATCGACGACATCGAGTCGCCGCAGGAGTTGATGAAGCAGGCCGAGCCCTGCGGGCGCGGCTCGATGCCGACGTTGAACCACACGGGGGAATTGAAGGAGGCGACCTGGTTGACGAGGATCGCGGTCAGCTCGTCGTGGAAGGCGTCGCGGTCGGCGGCCGTCTTGAAGTAGCCGCCCTTCTCGCCGAAGCCCGTGATCGTGTCGGAAACGCGGTCGATCAACTGGCGCACGGAGCTTTCGCGCTCGGGCGTGCCCATGCGGCCGTGGAAGTACTTCTGGACGACGATGTTCGTGGCGGTCTGGGACCAGGACTTCGGGACCTCGACGTTCTTCTGCTCGAAGATCGTCTCGCCCTTCTCCGAGGTGATCGCCGCTGTTCGCAGCTCCCACTCGATCGCGTCGTACGGCGACACCGTCGGGTCGGAATAGACCCGGTTGAAAGTCAGCCCCCGCAGGCTCTTGCCGTCCGTCCGGGGTTTCTCGCCGACCCTCGCCTCGACGTCCTTCAGCCCCTTTTCCGTGGAACTCATCCCGCCGCCTCCCTTTCGCCCCTTAAGAGCCCTTTTTACAGCGAATGCTCCGCCTGAAATACTCGAAACCCGCCCACCCACCTGACGAAACGGAGATTCCGATGCGTTGTCTTTCAGAGTAAGACCGGCAGGAAGGGCGAGTCAAGAAAAAATACCAGATGTAGTGGTCGGGGGCCTCCGGGGCGCAGGGAATGGTGGCACGTCGATTGCTGTTTCATATGGCGTGAGACGAATTGGGGAGATCGAGCATCCAACGGACATGAGCGACAACACGCAAAATAGCGGCAGGGCGCGGGTTTCGTTCCGGTCGGTCTTTCCGATCGCCGGGGCGCGCCTCGCGATTGGTCACTTCAACCGTCCCCTGGTGGACGAGGAATGTCGCACGCTGCGCCACGCCTGGGAGCGCTCGCGCCTGCCGGGCGTGGAGGACTTCGAGGTCACCCCCAAGCAGGTTTCCTTCGTCACGCCGCCGATCACCGTGGACGCCACGTGGGAGTCGATCGACACGCTCCTCGCAAAAGCCTCTTAACGCAGCACTTGCCCGAGGGTTGCGCCGTCCGGCGTGCGCGGACCATAATTGCACCCTAGGAGAACCGAACCAAATGTCTACTGTCACTTCCACCCCGACTCCGATCACGATGCCCGGCACCGGGGACTTCCTCTCGCTGACGGATGCGGCCGTGGCCAAGGTCAAGTTTTTCGCCGGCTCCATGCCCGACTCCGAGGGCAAGCCGCTGCGCATCTTCGTCCAGGGGGGCGGATGCTCGGGCTTCCAGTACGGCTTCACGTTCGACGCAAAGAAGGATGACGACACCGTCGTGACGACCGGCGGCATCGAGGTCGTGATCGATCCGCAGAGCGCGACCTATCTCAAGGACGCGAAGGTGGACTACGTCGAGGACTTCCGCGGCGCGGGGTTCTCGGTGACGAACCCGAATGCCACGGGCGGCAGCTGCGGGTGCGGGAAGTCGTTCAACGCGTAAGACGCGGATTCACTCAAGATTCGAAGAGCCCCGCACTTGCGGGGCTCTTTTGTTTTTGGGCCTGGAGTTCGTTCTCCCCCCTCACCCCTGCCCTCTCCCCCCGCCGGGGGGAGAGGGAGTGCGCGAGTACCCGCTGCGCTCAACAGCTCGACGTCTCTCGACAGACAAAAGGCCCCCCAAGCCCGGAAAGAAAACCCTCTTCCCCGGCGGGGGGAGAGGGCCAGGGTGAGGGGGGCACAACCGGGCGTCCGAGAATTTCTTTCCTGAGATGATGCGCCCGTGCGCGCACGCTCCGTGACGAAGGTCCTCCTCGCCGCCGCCGTGGTCGCGGCCCTTCTCGTCGCCGGACGCCTGCTCCCCTTCCGCGAATATCTCGACGCGTTCGGGCGATGGATCCAGGGCCTCGGGCCCGCGGGCTATGCGCTCTTCATCGGCGCGTATGCGCTCGTGACCGTGCTGATGCTCCCGGCCGTGCTCATGATGATCGCGGCCGGGTACTTCTTCGGCCTGGCGGCGGGCGTGGTGCTCGTCTCGGCCGGCGCGACGCTCGGCGCGTCCCTGGCGTTCCTGATCGCCCGCCACCTCGCGCGCGCGCGCGTCGAGCGCTACGCGGCCGGAAACGCACGCTTTGCCGCAATCGACGCCGCCGTGGGGAGGAAGGGCTGGCCGATCGTCTTCCTGCTGCGCCTCTCGCCCCTCGTGCCTTTCGTCGTCTCCAACTACTTCTACGGCCTCACGGCCATTCGCTTCTGGCCGTACGTGCTCGCGAGCTGGATCGGGATGATCCCGCTTCAGTTTCTCTACGTCTCCTTCGGCGTCGCCGCCCGCGAGGCGTCGTTGCCGTCCGAAGGACCGGCCGCCGCGTGGAAGTGGTCCCTGCTCGCGATCGGAGCCCTCGTCACCGTCGTGGCGACGGTCTACGCGGGCAAGGTCGTGCGCGAGGCGCTCGCGGAATCGGGGAGCTGACTACTCCGGCTTCTTCTTCGCCGCGCTCAACGTCGTCAGGATGTCCGAGTCGCGCTGGAGCACGTTCGTGCCGTAGCCCTTCTTCGTGATGAAGACGGCGTCCACCTGGAGGTAAGACACGCCCTTGGGCAGCAGCTCCCTGCGGTAGTGCCAGACCTCCTGGTAGTTCTTGTCGGCGTCGGCGGCCTCGGTTCCGGGCCCCGTGAAGCTGTCGTTCAGGGTGGCCATCGCCGAGGTGGTGACCTTGCCGGATCCGGTCGGGTTCACGGCCTTCTGGGAGTTGTTGTAGGCGTCCCTCTGGGCGCCCTTCTGCGCCGCGTACGAATCCAGGGCGCCCACCGAGGACATCCCCGCGTCCTGGGACTTGTCCTCCCCGTTCTTGATCCGGCGCCGGCCGCCATAGGTCGGCGGCCCGAGCAGGACGAAGACCATGCCGCGGTCGGTGAGGCTTCCCCTCTTGTCGCCCTGTTTCAGGTTCGCGTCGGCGAAGGCCACGCGCTTCTCGAACGTCGGACGGAAAGAGTGGTCGTCCTCGGCGTCCCGCGCGAGCCAGAACTTGTCGACGAAGGCGGCCCGCTCCGCATCCGTCGCCGCCGCGGCCCACGCCGCCTTCTCACTGTCCGTCATCAGCCACTGTACCGGGCCGTCGCCCCACGTCGGGCTCGCCCCCTCGCGGACGTCGGCCGGCGGCTGGAACTCCGCGTAGAGGCGGGCGATCGAGGGGCCCGCCGACGCGGTGGACTTCTGCGCGGTGGCGAAGGCGGCGACCGCCTTCTTCGAATAGATCTTCTCGTCGATCGACGCGTTGGGCTGGAGCCGCAGGAACGCCTCGAAGTCCGCGCTCGCCTTCTGTGCCTGCCCGAGGTTCGCCTCGCACACGCCCCGGTAGAACGCCACGGGCGCCTCGAGCTGCGAGCGGTACTTCTCGTTGGCGGGCTTGGCCGCTTCCGTGTCGATCACCTCCAGGGTCACCAGGCCGTCGTTCCAGGACCCGGCCTTGACCTCTTCCTTGAGCTTCTGAAAGAGCTCGGGGATCGACTGGGCGCCGAGGGCGGCGGCGGCGAAAACCAGGGCCAGGAAAGAAGCGACGTGTTTCGTGGTCATGCGATCACCCCCGAAGTTTCGAACCTCGAAAATCTCTCGGTCCACGATCGATGGCGGAAAAGGCGGGAATCATCGGTAATCGCCACCATTTTCTCCCTCTTTTCGCATCCCCGGCTCCCGTACCTATTCCGGCTTCGCCTTCGCCGCCCCGAGGGTCGCCAGAATGTCCGAGTCGCGCTGGAGGACGAACATCCCGTAGCCCTTTTTCGTGATGAAGGTCGCGTCCACCTGCAGGTAGCCGACGTTCTTCGGCAGCAGCTCCTTGCGGTAGTGCCAGACCTCCTGGAAGTCGTAGTTGGATTCCGGGGCCTGGGTGCCGGGGCCGGTGAATTGATCGTTGATCTTGTTGAGTTGAGCCGAGCTGACCTGGCCGGCCGCCTTGGCCTGCTGCTGTGCAACCCTGGAATCGAAGCCCCCGACCGACGACATGCCCGCGTTCTGCGAGGAGTCTTCGCCCTGCTTCAGGCGGCGGCGCCCGCCGTAGGTCGGCGGTCCCATCAGCACGAAGACCATGCCCCGGTCGGTCATGCTGCCGCGCTTCTTGCTCTTGTCGTCCTGCGTGAAGTTCGCGTCGGCGAAGGCCACGCGCTTGTCGAAGGTCGGGCGGAACGAGTGGTCGTCCTCGGAATCCCGGGCCAGCCAGAACTTGTCCACGAACGCCGAGCGCTCTTCGTCGGTCGTCAGGTGCGACCAGGCGGACTTCTCGCCGTCGCTCATGAGCCATACGACCGGGCCCTCGATCCACGCCGCCGTCACCGGCTCTTTCACCGGCGCCGGCGCCTTGAAGTCCTGGTATGCGCGCAGGAGCGACGGGCCCGCGCTCGCGATGTCCTTCTGCGCCTTCGCGAACGCGGTCACCGCCTTCTTCGAGTAGATCTTGTCGTCGATCGACGCGTTCGGCTGCAGGCGCAGGAACGTCTCGAAGTCGGCGGCCGCCTTGTCGGCCTCCCCCACGTTCGCCTCGCAGACCCCGCGGTAGAAGGCGATCGGCCCCTCGAGCTGCGACTGGAAGTGCTGGTTGGCGGGCCTGGCCGCCTCGGTGTCGAGCACTTCCATCGTCACGAGCGCGTCGGTCCAGGACCCGGCCTTGACCTGGTCCTTCATCTTCTGAAAGAGCTCCGGGACGGTTTCCGCGAAGGCGGCCAACGCCGCCACGAACATCGCGAGCGCGAGCGCCGGCCGTCTCACGCTACTCGGGCCTTCGCTTCGAGGCGTCGAGCGTCGTGAGCGTCCGCGAGTCGCGCTGGAGCACGTTGACGCCGTAGCCCAGCTTCGTGATGAAAACGACGTCCACCTGAAGGTAGGAAACGCCCTTGGGGAGCAATTCCTTACGGTAGTGCCAGACTTCCTGGTAATTGTTCGCGGCTTCCGGGGCCTGGGTCCCCGGGCCGGTGTACTGGCTGTTGATCGAAGCGACCTGGCCCGAGGAAAGCCTCGTCGGCCCCGAGTCCGGCCCGCTCGGCGCTCTGGCCTGCGCGACCGCGATCTGCCCGGCGGCGGACGAAACCGACGACATCCCTGCGGCCTCGCTCGTGTCCTCGCCGGTCCGGATCGGCCGGCGCCCGCCGTAGGTCGGCGGCCCGAGCAACACGAAGACCATGCCCCGGTCGGTCATGCTCCCGCGCTTCTTCTCATCCTGCACGAACTTGGCGTCGGCAAACGCCACGCGGCGCTCGAACCCCGTGCGGAAGGTGTTCTCGCCCCCCTCGCCGTTGGGATTCCTGGAGGCCCAGAACCTGTCGACGAACTCGACGCGCTCGCCGTCGCTCGTCAGCTGCGACCAGGCCTTCTTCTCGTCGGAGGTCATGAGCCACCTCACCGGTCCGTCGGCCCAGGTCGGGCTGGGCGGCTCGCTGATGTTCGGCGGCGGCTTGAACTCCTGGTAGGCGTTGAAGATCGAGGGCGCGCCGCCCTTGCCGCCGGTTTCCGGCGGCGCCATGGCGCTCCTGGCCTGCTCGAACGCCGCGACGGCTTTCTTCGAGTACATCGCGGGGTCCATCTCGGCGTTGGGCGTCCCGCGCAGGAAGATCTCGAAGTTGGCGCGGGCGTCCTCGGCCATGCCGAGGTTGGACTGGCAGACGCCGCGGTAGAAGGCGAGCGGCCCCTCGAGCTGCTTGCGGTACGCCTCGTTCTCGGGCTTGGCCGCCTCGGCCTCGACCCGGCTGAAAGTCGCCAGGGCGTCCTGCCAGGCATCCCCTCTGACCTGCGCCTTGGCCTTCTGGAAGAGTTCGGGCACGGTCTGGGCCGCCGCGGCCATCGTGGTGAGGAAAACGGCGAAAAAGAGGCCAAATCGCTTCATCGGGGAAGCCTCCGCCGGGAATTCTATGCCCGGAATTGATCTCGACTTCCTTTCCGAACGCCGCCGCGGATGAAATATATTTCCCTCGCTTCCCATGGCTCAGATTTTCCATCGCAGCACGAACACGGTCTCCCGTGTCTCGGTTTTCGGAGCGGTTTTCTTCATCGCTCTGCTCGGCTGGCTCTTCGACGCGCTGAACCGCTCTCCCTACACGACCCAGCAGGGCATCGCCCGGGTTCAGCCGGTCCAGTTCTCCCACCAGCACCACGTGGGCGCCATGGGACTCGACTGCCGGTACTGCCACACCTCGGTCGAGAAGGCGGCTTTCGCCAACGTGCCGCCGACGAAGACCTGCATGAACTGCCACTCGCAGATCTGGAACCAGTCGCCCGAGCTCGAGCCCGTGCGCGAGAGCTGGCGGACGGGCCGGTCGATCGAGTGGGTCAAGGTCTACGACCTGCCCGACTACGTCTACTTCAACCACTCCATCCACGTCGCGAAGGGCATCGGGTGCGAGACCTGCCACGGCCGCGTCGACAAGATGCCGCTCGTGTCGCAGCACCCGAACCTGCAGATGTCGTGGTGCCTCGACTGCCACCGGGCGCCGGAGAAATACCTGCGGCCGCGCGACGAGGTGTTCACGATGGGGTACGTTCCCGCCGGCAACCAGGAAGAGGTCGGCGCCCGGCTCCGGGCCGAGTACCACATCCGGCCGACCTTCGAATTGACCGACTGCACGACGTGTCACCGATGAGCAGCGAGCGACTGAGCATCGAAGAAGCGCGGACGAAGCTCGGGGAGCTTCATGGCCGCGAGTACTGGCGCAGCCTCGAGGAACTGCTCGAGACCGAGGACTTCCGGGAGCACCTGCACCGCGAGTTCCGGGTGCCGATCGAGTCGGGGGTGAACCGGCGCGAGCTGCTGACGCTGATGGGCGCCTCGATCGCGCTCGCGGGCCTGACGGGCTGCACCCGGCAGCCGACCGAGCGGATCTTCCCGTACGTCAAGGCGCCCGAGGAGCTCGTCCCGGGCGAGCCGCTCTACTACGCGACGGCGCACGTCCACGGCGGCTACGCGCGCGGCATCCTCGCCAAGAGCTACGAGGGCCGGCCCATCAAGATCGAGGGCAACGAGCTCCACCCGGCGAGCCTCGGCGGCACCGACGTCTTCGCGCAGGGCTCGATCCTCAACATGTACGACCCGGACCGCTCGCAGACGCTGACCGAGCGCGGGCAGATCCGGACGTGGAGCGCGTTCCTCGCGGCGGCGAAGCTCGCCGTCGAAAAGGAGCGCCCCCATCGGGGTGCGGGCATCCGGTTCCTGACGGGAACGGTCACCTCGCCGACGCTCGAGAAGCAGATCGGCGACGTCCTCGCGGCGTTCCCGGAGGCGAAGTGGGTGGCGTGGGAGCCGGCCGGGCGCGACAACATCGCCCGCGGCGCCCTGCTCGCCTTCGGCGAGGTGGTCGAGCCGCGGTACGCGTTCGACAAGGCGGACGTCGTCCTGGCGCTCGAGGCCGACTTCCTCGGGTCGGGCCCCGCCATGCCGCGCTACGTCCGCGACTTCACGTCGCGGCGCAAGGGCGAGGGCGTGAACCGCCTCTACGCCGTCGAGTCGACGCCGACGCTCACGGGCGCGCGCGCCGACCACCGGCGGCCGATGTCGCCCGCCGAGATCGAGGGGTTTGCCGCGGCGGTCGCCGTCGCGGTCGGCGCCATCGCCTCGGCCGCTGCGACCGATCCCTTCGTCGAGGCGGTCGCGGCGGACCTGAAAGCGCACCGCGGAACCGGCCTCGTCGTCGCGGGCGAATCGCAGCCGCCCTCCGTGCACGCGCTCGCGCACGCGATCAACGAGACGCTCGGCAACGCCGGGAACACGGTCACCTACTCGGCGCCCGTGGCCGGAGGACCGGCCGACCAGGCGGCGTCGTTCGCGGAGCTCGTCACGGACATGGAGGCGGGCAGGGTCTCGACGCTCGTCATCGTCGAGGGCAACCCGGTCTTCACGGCGCCCGCGGATCTCGGCTTCGTGAAGGCGCTCGGGAAAGTCGACCTGCGCATCCACCTCGGCCTCTACGACGACGAGACCTCGCGACTGTGCCACTGGCACGTCGCCGCGGCGCATCCGCTCGAGGCCTGGAGCGACGCCCGCGCGTACGACGGCACGATCACGATCCTGCAGCCGCTGATCGCCCCGCTCTTCGGCGGCAAGTCCGCCCACGAGCTGCTCGCGGCGTTCTCCGACCAGCCCGAGAAGACCGGCCACGACATCGTCAAGGAGTACTGGAACGGCCGGCTGCCCGGCGCCGATTTCGAGCATGCCTGGCGCAAGGCCCTCCACGACGGGCTCGTCGAGGGCTCCGCCTCGCCGGCCAGGCCGGTCCGGGTGCAGGGCTTCCCGGTTCACCCCGCGCCGGCCCCCGACCCCTCGCGACTCACGCTGCTCTTCCGCCCCGACCCCACCATCTGGGATGGCTCCTACGCCAACAACGGCTGGATGCAGGAGCTCGCGAAACCGCTCACGAAGCTGACCTGGGAGAACGCCGCGCTCATCGCGCCGTCGACCGCCCAGAAGCTCGGCCTGACCACCGAGGACGTCGTGACGCTCACGCTCAACGGCCGCAAGGTCGAGGCGCCCGTATGGGTGATGCCCGGCCAGGCCGAGGGCTGCGTCACCGTGCACTTCGGCTACGGACGCACGCGGGGCGGCCGGGTCGCCGACGGCAAGGGGTTCGACGCGTACGTGCTGCGCCCGGGCGGGTCGCCCTGGGCCGCGGGGGGGCTGGAACTCGGCAAGACCGTGAAGCGCGCGTCGCTCGCGACGACCCAGCACCAGTACGGCATGGAAGGGCGCGACCCCGTCCGGGCGGTCACGGCCGAGGAGTACCGCAAGGACCCGTCGGTCGTCGGGAGGATGGGCGAGCCGCCGCCGGGGCCGAAGGACACGCTCTACCCGACGCTTCCGACCGGCAGCTACGCGTGGGGCCTCTCGATCGACCTCTCGACGTGCGTCGGCTGCAACGCGTGCGTCATCGCCTGCCAGTCGGAGAACAACATCCCCGTCGTCGGCAAGGACCAGGTCGCCCGCGGGCGGGCCATGCAATGGATCCGGATCGACCGCTACTACAAGGGCGGCCTCGACAATCCCGAGACCGTCCACCAGCCCGTGACCTGCATGCACTGCGAGGACGCGCCGTGCGAGACGGTATGCCCGGTCGCCGCCACCGTCCACAGCGCCGAAGGCCTCAACCAGATGGTCTACAACCGCTGCGTCGGCACGCGGTACTGCTCGAACAACTGCCCCTACAAGGTGCGGCGCTTCAACTTCTTCCTCTATTCCGACTACACCACCGAGATCCTGAAGCTCGCCCGCAACCCGGACGTCACGGTGCGCAGCCGCGGCGTCATGGAGAAGTGCAGCTACTGCGTCCAGCGCATCAACCGGGCGCGCTACGCGGCGGAGAAGGAAGACCGGCCGATCCAGGACGGCGAGATCGTGACGGCGTGCCAGCAGGCCTGCCCGGCGCAGGCGATCACGTTCGGCAACGTCTCGGATCCGCTCTCGCGCGTTTCGAAGGCCAAGGCCGAGGCCCGCAACTACGGCCTGCTGACCGAGCTCGGCACGCGGCCGCGCACGACGTACCTCGCCTCGCTCTCGAACCCGAACCCGAAGCTGCCCGTCCTGAACGCGGACCCCGAGCACGAGCATCATGGCTGACGGCACGCCGCTCGAGCCCGAGAAGCCGGCCACGCCGCCGGGCGCGATCCTGCGCCCGGGCTACTCGTTCGCGACGCTCACCGACAAGCTCGCATCGATCACCCTTTCGCGCCGCACCCCGTTCGTGTGGTTCGTCGGGGTCGGCATCGGCTTCTCCCTGGTCATGGTGCTGCTCGGCGCCCTCGGGTACCTGGTCGTCAAGGGGATCGGCATCTGGGGCGTCAACCAGCCGGTCGGCTGGGGATTCGAGATCGTCAACTTCGTCTGGTGGATCGGCATCGGCCACGCGGGGACGCTCATCTCGGCGATCCTGCTGCTGCTGCGTCAGCCCTGGCGCAACTCGATCAATCGCTTCGCCGAGGCGATGACGATCTTTGCCGTCGCCTGCGCCGGCCTCTATCCCGCGTTCCACACCGGCCGGCCGTGGCTCGACTACTGGCTGCTGCCGTACCCGAACACGATGGGCATGTGGCCGAACTTCCGCAGCCCGCTGATCTGGGACGTGTTCGCCGTGTCGACCTATGCCACGGTCTCCCTGCTGTTCTGGTACGTCGGCATGATCCCGGATCTCGCGACGCTGCGGGACCGGGCCAGGAAACTGTGGGCCAAGATCCTCTACGGCGCCCTCGCGATGGGGTGGCGGGGATCCGCGCGCCACTGGCAGCGCTACGAGACCGCGTCGCTGCTGCTGGCGGGGCTGGCGACGCCCCTCGTCATCTCGGTCCACACGGTCGTGTCGTTCGACTTCGCCGCCGGCATCGTGCCGGGCTGGCACACCACGATCTTCCCGCCCTACTTCGTGGCCGGCGCGATCTACGCCGGGTTCGCGATGGTCCTGACGCTGGCGATTCCCCTGCGCAAGATCTACGGCCTCCAGGATTTCATCACGATCAAGCACCTGGACAACATGGCGAAGATCACGCTCGCGACGGGCCTGATCGTCGCGTACGGATACGGGGTCGAAGCGTTCATGGCCTTCTACAGCGGCAACACCTACGAGCGCTTCATGATGTGGAATCGCATGCACGGCCCGTACAAGCACATGTACTGGGTGCTGCTCTTCTGCAACATCGTGGCGCCCCAGGCGCTCTGGTTCCGGAAGTTCCGGCGCAACGTCCCGGCGCTCTTCTGCATGGCGATGATCGTCAACGTCGGCATGTGGCTCGAGCGGTACGTGATCGTCGTCGTCAGCCTCTCGCGCGACTACCTGCCGTCGTCCTGGGGCATGTACCACGGGACGATCTTCGACTGGGCCACGTTCGTCGGGACGATCGGTCTCTTCATCGCGCTGCTCTTCCTCTTCATCCGCATCCTGCCGTCGATCTCGATCTTCGAGATGCGGACCATCCTGCCCGAGGCCCAGGTCCGGGAGGGAGAAGAATGAGCGGCGCCCGGCTCTACGGATTGATGGCCGAGTTCGAGGACCCCACCGCGCTCGTCGACGCGGCGCGCCGGGCGCGCGAGGAGGGTTTCACGAAGCTCGACGCGTATTCGCCGTACCCGATCGAGGCCCTCGCCGAGGCGCTCGACATTCATGACCGCAAGCTCCCGGCCGTCGTGCTCGGAGGCGGAATCCTCGGCGGCCTCGCCGGATACGCGCTGTGCTATTGGACCTCGGTGATCGCGTACCCCCTGAACATCGGCGGCAAGCCGTACCACAGCGCTCCGGCCTTCATCGTCCCGACCTTCGAGACGACGATCCTCTGCGCCGCGTTCGCCGCCGTGCTCGGCATGCTTGCCCTGAACGGCCTGCCCATGCCCTACCACCCGGTTTTCAACGCGCCGCGCTTCGCGCTCGCCTCGCGCGACCGCTTCTTCCTCTGCATCGAGGCCGCGGATCCCAAGTTCGACCACGACGACACGTGGTCCTTCCTGACGAAACTCGGACCGCGGGTCGTCATGGACGTGGAGGAGTGATGCGCCGCCCGGCGCTCGCGGTCGTGATCGGACTGTCCGTGCTCGGCGGCGCCGCGTGCCGCCGCGACATGCAGGACCAGCCCAAGTACAAGAACCTCCGCGGCTCGGCGTTCTTCGAAGACCAGCGCTCGGCGCGGCCGGTCGTCGAGGACACGGTGGCGCGCGGCTTCCTCTACGCCGACCAGCGGTTCCTGACGGGCAGGGAGAACGGGCAGCCGATCGCGACGCTGCCCGTGCCGCTGACGCGCGCGCTGCTCGAACGGGGCAGGCAGCGCTACACGATCTACTGCACGCCGTGCCACGGGCTGACGGGCAACGGCCTCGGCGTGATCGTCCAGCGGGGCCTGCGCCAGCCCCCGTCCTTCCACATCGACCGCCTGCGCTCCTCGCCCGTGGGCTACTTCTTCGACGTCGAGACCCACGGCTTCGGCGCGATGATGGACTACGCGGCGCAGATCCCGCCGTCGGACCGCTGGGCGATCGCCGCCTTCATCCGGGCGCTGCAGCTGTCGCAGCGTGCGACGATCGCCGACGTGCCCGCCGCTGCGCGCCCGGCCCTCGAGAGCGCCTCGGCCGCCGGCCGCGCCGAGGCCTTCCCGGTCAACGCCGACGACTGGAAGCATGCCATCGACGAGGGCCTGACCGATCCCGAGATGAAGCCCGACGAAAAGAAGGAACACTGACGGTGGAACTGAACAACGATCCCGCGCTGCCCGGGGCCATCGGAGGGTTCGCCAAGCGCGCCCTCCGAATCGGCGTCCTGACGCTCGCGGGATCCATCGCGGCCGGGATCGCGCGGCCCGACCAGTTCTTCCGGTCGTATCTGCTGGCGTTCGTCTTCTGGAACGGCCTCGCGGTCGGGTCGCTCGCCGTGCTGATGCTCCAATACCTGACGGGCGGCGCCTGGGGCATCGCGATCCGCCGCGAGCTCGAGGCCGCGACGCGGACCTTCTGGCTCACGGGCCTCGCCTTCCTCCCGCTCCTCTTCGGCATGCACCGGCTCTACGAGTGGACGCACGCCGACGCGGTCGCCCACGACGAGCTCCTCCGGAAGAAGGCGTTCTACCTGAACACGCCCTTCTTCGTCGCGCGCACCGCCGTCGCGTTCGCCGCGTGGATGCTGATGGCGTACTTCCTCAACCGCTGGTCGCGCGAGCAGGACACCCACGCGGACCACAAGGCGATCGACCGCAAGCTGCAGCTGCTCTCGGGCGGCGGGCTCGTCGCGTACGCCGTGACGACGACGTTCACCGCGGTCGACTGGGTCATGTCGCTCGAGCCCCACTGGTACTCGACGATGTACGGCGTCCTCTTCATGGTCGGCCAGGCCCTCGGCGCGCTCGCCCTGGCGACGCTCGCCGTCGTGCGGCTCTCGGGCCGGGAACCCGTCGCCGGGTTCCTCGGCGGGCGGATCCTGCACGACCTCGGCAAGATGCTCTTCGCGTTCACGATGATGTGGGCGTACGTCAATTTCTCGCAGTACCTGATCGTCTGGTCCGGCAACCTCCCGGAGGAGATCGCCTGGTACCTCGCCCGCTTCCGCGGCGGCTGGGGCTGGGTCGGCCTCGCGGTGCTCCTCTTCCACTTCGTCGTGCCCTTCCTGCTGCTGCTCTCGCGCAAGGCCAACCGCGACCCGAAGACGCTGACGCTCGCGGCGACGCTGCTCGTCGTCATGCGCTTCGTGGACGTCTCCTGGCTCGTGCTGCCGGCCTTCTCGCGCGGGGCCTTCCGCGTCCACTACCTCGACTTCACGATCCCGATCGGCCTGGGCGGCATCTGGCTCTTCTTCTACGGGCGCAACCTGGCGGACCGGCCGCTCTTGCCCGCCAACGACCCCGGCTTCGAGGAGGCGCTCGCGCATGGACGCGAATAGGCCCGCCCCGCAGGGAGGCCACGGGGTCGCGGTCGAGCCGGACCGCGTCTCGACGAAGATCGTCGTGACGTTCGGCATCGTCGTGATGCTGATGGCTGTCGTCGCGGCCGTCCTGATGGCCGCGCTCTTCCGCCGGCTCGACGGCGGCGCCGAGAGGAAGGACGACAAGCTCATCGCCGCCGCCGGCCTCGAGCGGCGCGAGAGCGCCCCGCCGCCGCTGCCGCGCCTCCAGATCTACCCGGTCAGGCACTGGAAGGACTTCCAGGCGGCCGAGCGCGAGCGCCTGGCGACCTACGGCTGGATGGACCGGGGGACGGGGGCCGTGCACATCCCGATCGACCGCGCGATCGAGCTCATCGCCGAGCGCGGCGTCGCGCCGCTGCCGGCCGCGCCGATGGTGGTGCCGCAGGGGCCGGCGCAGGCGGCGGGACAAGGAGCGGTGAAGTGATGAGCCGCTTCTCCCCCCTCACCCTTCCCTCTCCCCCCGCCGGGGGGAGGGGCGCTCTCTTCGCGGCAGTCGCAATGCTCGTGCTTTCCGCTCTGGCGCAAGCCCAGACCATGGCGCCGCCCGAGGGCGGCATGGCCCGCGCCGACGAGAAGCCGGCGTTCCTGAAGGACATCGGCATCGACCAGCGCCTGAACGAGCAGCTCCCGCTCGACCTGCCGCTCCGGGACGAGACCGGCCGCGAGGTCCGCCTCGGCAACTATTTCGGCCGGCGGCCCATCATCCTCGCGCTCGTCTATTACAACTGCCCGATGCTGTGCACGCAGGTCCTGAACGGGCTCGTGGGCTCGCTCAACGTGATGTCGCTCGACGCGGGGACCGACTTCGAGGTCGTGGCGGTCAGCTTCGACGCGCGCGAGACCTCCGCGATGGCGGCCGCCAAGAAGGACGCGTACCTCGGCCGCTACAAGCACCCGAACGCCCCGGGCGGCTGGCACTTCCTGACGGGCGACGCCGCCGCGATCGAGCGGCTCACGAAGGCGGCCGGGTTCCGGTTCCGCTACGACAAGGAGCGCGACCAGTTCGCCCACGCCAGCGCCATCATGGTCGCCACCCCCGCGGGCCGCCTCGCCCGCTACTTCTACGGGATCGAGTACGCGCCGCGCGACCTGCGGCTCGGGATCGTCGAGGCCTCGGCGGGCCGCGTCGGGACGCCCGTGGACCAGGTCCTGCTCTACTGCTTCCACTACGACCCGGCGAGCGGAAAGTACGGCGCCGTCATCGTGAACATCATCCGGCTGGCCGGCCTCGCGACGCTCGTGATCCTCGGCATCTCGCTCGTCGCGATGTCGCGCCGCCGGGCCCGGATGCTCGCGGCGGGGGGGACGGCGCGATGACGCCCCTTCTCCCCGAGCAGGCCTCGACCTTCGCCGGCAACGTCGACGCACTGTACCTGTTCCTGATCGCCATCACGGCGTTCTTCTCGCTCCTGATCGGCACGATCGTCGTCGTCTTCGCCATCAAGTACCACCGCAAGGCGCCCGACGAAGTCGCCACGGAGGTCCACGAGTCGGGCCTGCTCGAGGTCGCGTGGACGGTCATTCCGTTCGCTCTTGCGCTCGTGACGTTCTTCTGGGGCGCGAAGGTCTTCTTCCAGATCACGCGGCCGCCCGCCAACGCGATCGAGATCTACGTCACGGCCAAGCAGTGGATGTGGAAGCTGCAGCACGAGGACGGCCACCGCGAGATGAACGAGCTCCACGTGCCGATCGGCCAGCCCGTGCGCCTGACGATGGCCTCCGAGGACGTCATCCACAGCTTCTTCGTGCCCGCCTTCCGCTTCAAGCGGGACGTCGTGCCCGGCCGCTTCTCGACGGCGTGGTTCGAGGCGACCAAGCCCGGCAAGTACCACCTCTTCTGCGCCGAGTACTGCGGCACCCGGCACTCGGGCATGATCGGCTGGATCTACGCCATGACCCCGGCCGATTACCAGGCCTGGCTCGCGGGCGGGACCCCGGGCGAAACGCTCGCCTCGGCCGGCGCCAAGCGATTCGTCGAGCAGGCCTGCAACACGTGCCACGGCGACCAGAAGGGCGCGCGCGGGCCCGCGCTCGCGGGCGTCTTCGGCTCGACCGTTCGCATGCAGTCCGGGCAGACGGTCAAAGTGGACGAGGCCTACATCCGCGAGTCCATCGTGAACCCGCAGGCGAAGCTGCTCGAGGGCTATCCGCCGATCATGCCGACCTACCAGGGCCTCATCAGCGAGGAAGGGCTCCTCCAGCTGACCGCGTACATCAAGTCCTTGTCCCCGGCGCCGGCCGCGGCCGGCGCTCCCGCCGCCGCCCCCACGCCCGTCCCGGAAAGGAAGTCCCAAAAGCCATGAGCAACGCGAACGCAACGGGCAAGGAACGAGTCAACTACCTGAACGCGGAGTACGGCGTGCGGTCGTGGCTCCTGACGACAGACCACAAGCGGATCGCGATCCTGTACCTGATCGGCGTCACGGTGTTCTTCGCGATCGGCGGGCTCGCAGCCGCGCTCATCCGCCTGGAGCTGCTGACCCCGGCCGGCGACGTCTTCCAGGCCGAGACCTACAACAAGATCTTCACGACGCACGGGGTCATGATGGTCTTCTTTTTCCTGATTCCGGCCATTCCGGGGGTCCTCGGGAATTTTCTCGTGCCGCTCATGATCGGCGCCAAAGACCTCGCCTTCCCGCGGCTGAACCTGCTGTCCTGGTACCTCTACATCATCGGCGGTCTCATGGCCGTGTGGGCGGTCGTCCATGGCGGCGTCGACACGGGCTGGACCTTCTATACGCCGTACTCGACGGTCTACGCGAACGGCTGGGTCGTCGTGACGGCCGTCGGCATTTTCCTCGCCGGGTTCTCATCGATCCTGACAGGCCTGAACTTCCTGGTCACGATCCACACGATGCGGGCGCCTGGCATGAACTGGATGCGGATGCCGCTCTTCTGCTGGGGAATGTACGCGACGGCCGTCATCCAGATCCTGGGCACCCCGGTCATCGCGATCACGCTGCTGCTCGTGGCCGCCGAGCGGCTCTTCCACCTCGGGATCTTCGACCCGGCGCAGGGCGGGGACCCCGTCCTTTTCCAGCACCTCTTCTGGTTCTACTCGCACCCGGCCGTCTACATCATGATCCTGCCGGCCATGGCCGTGATCAGCGAGGTCGTGACGGCCTTCGCGCGCAAGCCGATCTTCGGCTACAAGTTCATCGCCGGGTCGTCGGTGGCGATCGCCGTGTTCTCGTTTCTCGTCTGGGGCCACCACATGTTCGTTTCGGGCCAGTCGGTGTACGCGGGCCTGATCTTCTCGGTGCTCTCGAGCGTCGTCGCCATTCCTTCGGCGATCAAAGTCTTCAACTGGACCGCGACCCTTTACAAGGGCTCCGTCTCCTACGAAACGCCGATGCTCTACGCGATCGGCTTCATCGGCCTCTTCACCTTTGGCGGCCTGACCGGGCTCTTTCTCGCGAGCCTGGGGCTCGACATCCACGTGCACGACACGTACTTCGTCGTGGCGCACTTCCACTACATCATGGTGGGCGGCACGATCATGGGCTACCTCGGCGGCCTGCACTACTGGTGGCCGAAGATCTCCGGCAAGATGTATCCGGAGTACTGGTCGCGCGTGTCGGCGTGGGTCATCTTCATCGGCTTCAACCTGACGTTCTTCCCGCAGTTCATCGCGGGCTACCTCGGGATGCCGCGCCGCTACCATGCGTATCCGGAGGAGTTCCAGGTTCTGAACGTCATGTCGACGGCGGGCGCCTCGATCCTCGGCATCGGGTACGTGATTCCGCTCATCTACTTCGCGTGGTCCATGCGCTACGGCAAGGACGCCGTGGACAATCCCTGGGGCGCCACGGGCCTCGAGTGGCAGACGCCCTCCCCGCCGCCGACCGAGAACTTCCCGGAGACGCCCGTCGTCACCGGCAAGCCCTACGACTACCTGACCGCGCACGAGGAGGCCGCCGTTGGCTAGCCACGTGGCCGCGCACGAGGCACCCCCGGAGCTGCGCCACCACTTCGTGAACATGGAGGCCCAGAAGCAGGCCTCGGCCCTCGGCATGTGGATCTTCCTCGTCACCGAGGTCCTCTTCTTCGGCGGCATGTTCACGGCCTACGTGATCTACCGCGCGCAGTACACCTCGGCGTTCCAGGGCGCATCCAACCTGCTCGACGTGAAGCTCGGCGCCTTCAACACGGCCGTCCTGATCCTGTCGTCGCTGACGATGGCGCTCGCCGTCTGGGCGGGTCAGCAGGGGCGCCGGAAACTGATCATCACGTTCCTGCTCCTGACCATGCTGCTCGGCAGCGTGTTCCTCGGCGTCAAGGCGATCGAGTACACCCAGAAATTCCAGCACCATGAGGTCCCGGGACCGCACTTCGTCGTCCCCGTCGACGAGCACACCCACCAGCCGCTGCCCAAGCAGAGCGAGATGTTCTTTTCCCTCTACTTCTGCATGACGGGGCTCCACGCGCTCCACATGGTCATCGGCATCGGCCTGCTCCTCTGGCTCGTCCGCCGCGCCTTGCGCGGAGACTTCACCGCGCGCTACAACACGCCGGTCGACATGGTCGGGCTGTACTGGCACTTCGTGGACATCGTCTGGATCTATCTCTTTCCGCTGCTGTACCTGCTGGGGAGGCACACGCTGTGAGCGGCCACGGAACGGGCACGAACCACGGGCACGGAGGTCTCGGCGCCTACTTCGCCGTCTTCACGATGCTCATGGTCTTCACCGGCCTGACGGTCTGGGCGGCCTACCAGCACCTCGGGATCTGGAACACGCCGGTCGCCCTCGCCATCGCGACCGCGAAGGCCGTGATGGTCGCGCTCATCTTCATGCATCTGCGTTCGTCGCCGAAGCTGACGCTGCTCGTCATCGGCTCGAGCGTGGTGTTCCTCGCCTTCCTGATCCTCATCACGCTGTCCGATTACCTGTCGCGCGCCTGGCTCCCGATCTACAGCAAGTAGCCTTTCGGCGAACCCGACAATGACGACGACGACGGCACGGAGGTTTCCGGAAGGGTTTCTCTGGGGCGCGTCGACCTCCGCGTACCAGGTCGAAGGCTCTCCCCTGGCCGACGGCGCGGGAGCGTCCAACTGGCACCGCTTCTGCCGCACTCCCGGCCTCGTCAAGGGCGGCGACACGGGCGACGTCGCGTGCGACCACTACAACCGCTGGAAGGAAGACGTCGGCTGGATGAAGGAGCTCGGGCTGAACGCCTACCGCTTCAGCATCTCGTGGTCCCGCGTGATGCCCGGGGGGACCGGCCGCGTCAACGAGAAAGGCCTCGACTTCTACCGCCGCCTCGTCGACGCACTCGGCGAGGCCGGCATCGAGCCCAACGCCACCCTCTTCCACTGGGACCTGCCCGCGGCGCTCGAAGACCGCGGCGGCTGGCAGAACCGCGACATAGCCGGCTGGTTCGCCGAGTACGCCATCGCGATGTTCCGCGCGCTCGACGGGCGTGTCCGGATGTGGGCGACGCTGAACGAGCCGTGGGTCGTCACCGACGGCGGCTACCTCCACGGCGTGCTGGCACCGGGTCACCGCAGCCTCTACGAGGCGCCGATCGCCGCGCACAACCTGCTGCGCGCCCACGGCGCCGCGGTCGACGCCTACCGCGCCGAGGCCAAGCACCGCATCGGGATCGTCGTCAACCTCGAGCCCAAGCACCCGGCCTCGCAGTCGCCGGCGGACCTCGCGGCGGCGAACCGTGCGGACGCGTACATGAACCGCCAGTTCCTGGACCCGCTGCTGCTCGGCCGCTACCCCGCGGAGCTCGCCCGCATCTTCGGCGCGGCGTGGCCGGAGTTTTCGGCGGCGGACCTCGACGCGATCCGGCGGCCCATCGATTTCGTCGGCGTGAACTACTACTCCCGCAGCGTCGTGAAGCACGAGCCGAAGGCCTGGCCGGTCGGCGCCGGGCGCGTCAAGCAGCCGGGCGCGCACACCGAGATGGACTGGGAGATCTACCCGGACGGGCTCGGGGAGATCCTGCTGTGGGTGCGTGACCGGTACGGGAAGATCCCCCTCTACGTCACGGAGAACGGCGCGGCGCTCGCGGACGCGCAGCCCGTGGACGGCCTCGTGCAGGATCCCGTCCGCGTGGCGTACCTGCGCGATCACCTCCTCGCCGTGCGCCGCGCCATGGACGGCGGCGTCGACGTGCGCGGCTACTACGCCTGGTCGCTGCTCGACAACTTCGAGTGGTCGCAGGGCTTCTCGAAGCGGTTCGGGCTGATCCGCGTGGACTACGCGACGCAGAAGCGGACGCCGAAGGCGAGCGCGCGGTTCTACACCGAGGTCATTCAGTCCAACGGGGCGGCGCTGGACGAATAACGGCTCGGCCCCGTTTTTCGGTGCCGTAGGGGCGGCCGTAAACGCCGGGCCGCGCCCGGCGTTCCCTACTGCCGCGGGTCTGCCTTCGCTGGTCGGGTGCGGCCGCCCGGGTGACTCTTCGGAAATCCCTTACTCGCTTCGCCGGCGGGACATGGTGACCGCGCCGAGGGTCGCCCGGGCGGAGACAAGCGCCGCCCCTACGGCACGAAGACGGAGCCGACGAAACTACGCGAACGTCGCGTGCACCCGGTGCGATCCGCCCGGCTGTTTCGGAACCGGGATGACGTTTCCCTCGATCCGCACCCCGTCCACCTCGACGTCCGTCGCGACGCCGCGCTCGATCTCGATCTCCCACGCCGCGCCGCGCCACGGGCGCGTCATGCGCACGCGGTCCCAGTCGGGCGGCAGGCACGGGTCGATGCGCAGGCCGTCGAACTCCGGCCGCACGCCCAGCACCCACTCGGCCACGACACGGTGCAACCACGCGGCGGAGCCGGTGTACCAGGTCCAGGCGCCGCGGCCGCGGTGCGGGGAATCCGGGCCGTCCACGTTGCCCGGCAGGACGTAGGGCTCGGCAAAATAGCGGTCCGGGTCCTTGATGGACGGGTTGATCGCGTCGAGCAGCCGCCCGACGAGCTCCGCGTCCTTCGCCTTCGCGGCCGCGGCGATCGCCCACGTCGCGGCGTGCGTGTAGACGCCGCCATTCTCGCGCAGTCCCGGCGCGTAGCGGGTGATGTAGCCGATCTCCGCCACGGGGACGTCGAACGCCGGCGCGAGCAGCAGCGCGCCGGCCTCGGTGACGAGGTGCTTCTTCACCGAAGCGAGGCAGCGCGCCGCGCGGTCGGGCGGCGCGACGTCGTTCAGGATCGCCCAGGTCTGCGCGTTCAGGAAGATCCGGCCGACGCGGTCATGTGAAGTCCCGAGCAAGCGTCCGTCGTCGAGCGTGCCGCGCCGGTACCACTCCCCGTCCCATCCGTGCGCGTTGATCGCGCCGACGAGGGCGGCGCGCCGGTCGCCGAACTCGCCCGAGAGGTCCGCGCGGCCCGCGCGTTGCCAGATCTCCGTCCAGTCGGCGAGCAGGCCCGCGAGAAACTCTCCCAGCCAGAAGGACTCGCCCTTCTCCTCGAGGCCCATCGCCGAGAGCCCGTCGTTCCAGTCGCCCGCGCCGATCAACGGAATCCCCCGCGCGCTCGAGCGCTGGAAGACGCGGCGGAAGGCGCGCAGCACGTGGTCCGAGAGCGGCGCCGGCGTCTTCTCGTCGAGGTACGGCACCGTATCCCGCAGCACCGACAGGTCGCCCGTCTCACGGATGTAGTTGCCGGCGACGAACGACAGCCAGAGCAGGTCGTCCGTCATCTTCGTGACGTGGCCCTGTTCGGTCAGCGGGTGCCACCAGTGGTAGACCGAGCCGTCGGCGAACTGGTGCTCCGCGTGGAGGCGCAGCTGTCTGCGGCAGCGCTCGGGATCGATCGTCAGCCAGACCTGGGAGTCCTGGAGCTGGTCGCGGAAGCCGAAGGCGCCGCTCTGCTGGTAGTAACCCGCGCGGCCCCAGAGGCGCGCCGCGATCGCCTGGTAGCGCACCCAGTCGTTGGCGATCGCGTCGAGGGCGGCGTCGGGCGTCTCCATGCGGTGCGTCGACAGGCGCTCCCGCCATCCGGTGCGCACGCGCGACAGCGACGCATCCATGGCTGCGGCGTTTCCGAACTGATCGACCAGAGCCGCCGCCTCCTCGGCGCTCTCCGCCGTCGCGAGCACGAACCCGAGCGTGCGCGATCCGCCGGCCGGCAGGTCGACCGTCGCGCGCAGCGCCGCGATCGGGTCCTCGTGGCGGCCGAAGAGCGGCGTCCAGGACCGCTCGGCCAGCGCCGCCGGCGCCGCGACGTCGCCGAAGCGGCCGAGGAAGGCCGCCTTGTCGCCCTGCATGCCGTCGAGCGGCTCGGTCGCCGCGAACGCGCTCACGAACGGAAAGCCCGTGTTCCAGTGGCCGTACCTTTCGGACGACACGTCCCACATGTGATTCTTCGCGAAGACCGCGCGCCGCGCGGCATCGGGCGAAGTCTCGAGGAAGAGGCGTCCGAACTCGCGCCGCGGCGCGGGCGCGACGCCGCAGCACCACTCGAGAAAACCGGTGAGCTCGAGCCGCCGCGCGCGGCCTGATGTGTCGGAGAGCTCGATCTTCCACAGCTCGACCGTCGCGGCGTCGTCGCAGAAGAGCGTCCAGCGCGCCTCGATGCCGCGCAACGAGGTCTCGAACACCGTGTAGCCCATGCCGTGCCGGCACGCGAAGCGCTCGAGAGGAGCCCAAACGGGCGAGGGCGACAGCGACCAGAGCGCCCCGTCCGCCGCGTCGTGGACATAGACGAACTTGCCGGAGCGGTCCGACGCCAGATCCTGCTGCCAGCGCGTCACGGTCGCGAGCTGCGAGTTGTCGATCCAGGAGAAGCCGCTGCCGGCATGGCTGACGCAGAGGCCCACGCGCTCGTTCGCGATGACGTTGGTCCACGGGCGCGGCGGGCGCGGATCGGTGACGACGTACTCGCTGCCGTCGTCCGAAAAGTGTCCGTAGCGATTGCCCGGGAGGGCGCGGTTGGAGCTCATGGTGTCGTTCTCATTTCACGATGACTTCGGCAGGGGCCGTTCGCACGATGACTTCGCCGGCGGCGGAAATCGACGCGGGCTTTCCATTGACGGTCGCGGAGGAAGGACGACCCGGAAACGGCCACGTCACGACGAACCCCCCGGGGGGAGGCGTCGCGGCGGCGCCGATGCGGACGCGCAGCCCCCCGCCCTCGGCCGAAAACGCGAGGTCGAGCATCCCCGAGCGCGTGCGCAGCCGCGAGACGGACGCTCCGCGCGGATCGGCGAGCCAGGAGGCCGGGATCCCGGCGCCGAGGACGAGGGCGCCGTCTTCCTCCCGGTCGTAGGCGAAGAGGTCGAGGAAGGAACGGATGAAGTCCGAGGCGACCCATCCGTGCGGCATGTCCCCGATGAACTTCGGCGTGCGCGGGTCCGGCCAGACGACCTCGGCCCAGTGGCTCCACGCGGCCGGACGGCGGTCGGCGAAAAAGAAGTCGAAGAGCGCCTCGGCCCGGTCGCGGTGACCGAGGCGTACGAGGCTGCCCGCGATGCGCCATTCGTACGGCGTGTACTCGCCCCCTTTCGCGCGGTCGGCGCGTCGGGCGACGAAACGCTGCCAGTAGTCCTCGAACGTGGCGGCGAGCTCCTTCTGGGGCAGGCGGCTGCCCTCGCCGCAGGGCTCGAGCGCGATCGTAGTGGAGGTCGGATCGAGGTCGCCGAGATCCGCCGATCCCGGGACATAGGCGAGACCGCGGGCCGCGATGACGGCGCGGATCGAGGCGTGCACGTCCCTGCGCATCTCGTCGCGCGAGGCCGCAAAGCGTGCCGCGTCCTCCGCCTTTCCGAGCGCCGACGCGAGCTCGGCGGCGTCCGAGAGGCCTCGGATCCCCCAGAAGTCGTCCCAGTACGAATGCACGGGGTGATCCGAATAACCCTCGTGGCTGATCGACTCCGGCAGCAGGCCGAAGAAGATCGCCTTCTCGCCCGTGCGGTACTCCGCCGTCCGCCGTCTCTGGCGCAGGCGCTCGACGTGGGCGGCATCCTTCGCGAGAAGAGGCCAGACCGCCTCGATCGTCGCCCTGTCCGACGTGAACCGGTAGTACTCGCCGGCGAGGAACAGCAGCTCCCCGTGGCTGTCGTTTTCGGGCACGGGGTCCGCGCCGCGGCGGTCCACGCAGCACGGCACGGCGCCGCTCTCGAATTCGTACGGGGCGAACCAGAGCAGGAACTGCCGCACCTCGTCCGCGTGCCCGAGCCGCAGGAGTGCATAGGCGGTCAGCGCGCCGTCGCGGATCCACGAGCGCGCGTAAGAGCGCGCGCCCGGCTGGATCGCCGGCCCGTCGCGATTGACGAGGATCCAGGCGAGGTTCGCGCGCGCCGTGCGCGCGATCGGCTCGGCGGCGGCCGGCAGCGAGAAGGAGACGCGATCGAGCTTCTCGCGCCAGCCGGAGGCGGCCGCGGCGGCCCGCCCGTCGAAGTCGGCCGATGGCTCGGCGACAGCGGGCCGGGCGGCCGTCCCGTTCGCGAGCGGAACCGCGATCACGACGTCGCGCGCGCCGCCCGCCGGGATCTCGAGGTCCCACGCCAGCGCCGCCGACGCGAGTCCCGCCGGATCGGCGACCGATGCCGCGGCGGGGAACGCCCCCTCCGCGATCCGCGAGACGATCTCGCCGTCCTCGAACACCGAGGCCCCGAAGGCCGACGGCGCCGTGAGCGCCTCGATCCGGCGCTCGTCGTTCACGAAGACCGCGCGCCCGTCCCACGCGATGCTCCGGATCGGCGCGAACCCGCCCGGCACGTTCAGGAACTGCCACGGCGGATTGACCTGGAGCGGGCGCGCCGCGAGGTAGAGCGTCGTCCGGACCGTCGCCGGGCCGTCGTTGCGGACGCGGTACCGGGCATGCATCGTCGACGCCTCGGCGGGCCCGTCGGCAAAGGCCGTCACCCAGAGCGAGAGGCCGTCGGCGTGGCGCCGCAGGACGGAGGGAATCGGGAGATCGCCCCCTGAAAGCTCCTGCGAGGTCTCCGACTCGGCCCAACCCAGGAGTTTCCCGCCCGACACCAGGAACGGCTCGATGGCGAAGGCGCCGCGCCCCGTCTCGAGCGCGCCGTCCTCCGAGAGCAGGCCCTTCTCCCGGCCGCCGTCCACGCCGACGAGCGTCCAGTAGAGCTGTTCCTTCAACAGCGAGCGCGGCCACCGCCCGCGCGGCGCCTCGGCGGCCACGGACTCGAGGAACTTCGTCGGCGTCTCTGAGAACTCGGGCGGCTCGACCTGGAGGCGGGAAAGCGCGTAGCCGCGCCCCCGGGCGCTCTCCTCGAGCTTCAGCCGCACGAAGGCCGCCTCCGACTCGGGCAGCGGGATCCACGCGCGCCCCCCCCGCGTCGCCGCCACCGAGCGTGCCCTCGACCAGGACTTGCCGTCGTCGGAGGTCTCCACGCCGTACCGAGAAGCGAAATCCGCCGCGTCCCAGTCGAGCACGAGCCCGCCGAACTCGCGGCGCCCGCCGAGATCGACCACGAGCTCCTGCTTCTCTCCGCCCGCCGGGTCGCTCTTCCAGGCGCGCGGCGCCGGCAGCGGCCCTTCCTCGAGCGGCAGCTCCTCGAGCGCGAGCTCGTCGATCAGGACCGAGCCCTTGCCGCCCTGGCCGGCCGTCACGGTGATCTCGACCGCGCCGAGGTCGCCGATCTCGCCGCCGCGCGCGGGGCCCCAGGCGAACGACACCTGGCGCTTCCTGATGCGCAGCGTCTTCCAGTCGGCCGGGAATTCGAATCCCCGCCGCACCGACCACCACACGTTCTCGCCCGTCGGATCCACCAGCTTGAACTCGAGGGTCTCGGGCGGCGCCTCGCCCTTCAACCGCAGCGTGAACGCCCAGTTGGCGGGCATGCGGTGCGGGAAGGCCTTCCGGGCGGCCGCCCAGCCCGCATGACCGCCGAAATCGAAGTCCATCCGCAGGGCGCCGCCGCGCTCCCCCGCGGCGGGCGCGAGCGACAGCGTCACGCCCTCCGAGGGCGCCGCGACCCAGCCGGCAATGCCGTCGAAGGGGTCGAGGACGACGCGCCCGGGCGGCGCCGCGGCCACCAGAGCGAGGCTCGCGGCGAGGAGCGGGAGCCGCTTCACTCCTTCACGCCCCCGAGGGTGATTCCCTCGACGTACTGCTTCTGCAGGAGCAGGAAGAGGACGAGCACGGGCAGCACCGTGATCACGGCGCCCGCCATCATCAGCTCCGTGTCCGGCACGTGCTCGCCGATCAGGCTCGCGAGCGCGACCGGCAGCGTGTAGCGCGACTCGTCGGTCAGGATGACGAGCGGCCAGACGAAGTCGTTCCAGGTCGCGAGAAACGTCACGATCCCGAGCGTCGCGAGCACGGGCTTCAGGATCGGCAGGACGATGCGCCGGTAGATCAGGAACTCGCCGGCGCCCTCGAGGCGCGCCGCGTGGAGCAGGTCGTCGGGAATCGCGCGGGCGAACTGCCGGACGAGGAAGATCCCGATGATCCCGGCCGTGCCCGGCAGGATGGCGCCGAGGTACGTGTTCACGAGGCCGAGCGAGCGCAGCATCAGGAAGAGCGGCAGCATCGAGACCTGCGCCGGGATGACGAGCGCGCCGACGAGGACCGAGAAGAGCCGGTCGCGGCCCGGGAAGCGCAGCTTTGCGAAGGCATACCCCGCCATCGAGTTCAGGAAGAGGACGGCGAGGGTCGTCGCGCCGGAGACGAGGAGGCTGTTCGCGAGGGCGCGGCCGAGCGAGAGGCGCGTGAAGAGCTCGAGGTAGTTGGCCGCGACCGGCGCCGACGGCGGCAGGAACGGCGGCGGAAACTCGCTGGCCTCGCCCGGGCGCATGACCGACGCCGCAACCATCCAGACGAGCGGCGTCAAAGCGACCGCGGCCCCGACGACGAGCGCGGCGTGGACCGGGATCGCGGCAAGCAACTTCTTCACGCTTCGCTGCCCTTCTGGAGCTTGAACTGGATGGCCGTCAGGCCGAGCACGACGAGGAAGAGGACGAAGGCGATCGCGGCGGCGTAGCCCATGTTCCACCAGCGGAACCCGTTCTTGTACATGAGCAGGCCCACCGACAGCGTCGCGTTCAGGGGCCCGCCGCCGCCCGTCATGACGTACGGCTCGGCGAAGAACTGGAAGTAGCCGATCGTCGTCATCACGCCCAGGAAGAGCAGCGTCGGCGCGAGCAGCGGCACGGTCACCTTGCGGAACATCTGCCAGGCGCTCGCGCCGTCGAGGCGCGCGGCCTCGTAGAGCGACTCCGGGATCGCCTGGAGCCCGGCGACGAAGAGGATCGTCGCGTATCCGAAGTTCTTCCAGACGGCGAGCAGGATGATCGCCGGCATCGCCCATTTCGGGTCGCCCAGCCAGTCGATCGGAGGGATGCCGATCCAGCCGAGGACGTGGTCGATCAAACCGAACCGCGGGTGGTAGAGGTAGCGGAAGACGACCGCCACCGCGACGAGCGTCGTGACGTAGGGCGTGAAGAAGATCGTGCGGAAGAAGCCCTTCCCGCGCGTCACCCTTGCGTGCAGCAGCAGCGCCGCCGCGAGCGCGACGCCGAGCGTCAGCGGGCCGCCGACGAAGAGAAAGAGCGCGGTGTTGCGCATCGCCTTCCAGAGGAGCGGATCGGCGAGCAGGTTCGTGTAGTTGCGAACGCCCACGAAGCGCGTGTGCGCGATGTCGCCGAGCGAGTAGATGTCGAAGTCCGTCAGCGAAAGCAGGAGCGCCGCGGCGATCGGGACGAGGAAGAGGACGGTGATGGCCAGCAGGCCCGGCGCGAGGAACATCCAGGCGGCGCGCATCTCGTGCCGCGGCGTGTCAGCGGCCACGCGCCGCCTCCGCGCGCGCCAGGATCCAGCGGCGCTTTTCGAGAATGAGGTCCACGTCGCGGTCGAGCGACGCAAGCGCCGCCGGGGTGGTCTCGCGGCCGCGGATCGCCCCCTCGAGGTCCTCGGCGATCTTCTGCGCGATCTGCTCCCATTCGGGCACGCGCGGCAGCGGCGTGACGCGCGTGAGCTGCTCCCGGAAGGCGCGGGCCTTCTCGTCGTTGGCGAGCGACGGGTCGTCCCACGACGCCCTGCGCGCGGGCAGGTCGCCCGAGAGCGCGTAGAAGCGCGTCTGGATTTCGGGTCGCGACAGGAACTCGACGAAGCGCCAGGCAGCGTCCTTCTGCCGCGAGGCCCGGAAGAGCGCGATCGACGAGCCGCCGGCGAGCGAGTAGCCCGGCCACTGCTGCCCGTCGGGCGCCGGGACGGGCGCGGTCATCCAGGAATCCTGGAGCTCGGGCGGGAGTCGCCGCCGGAACTCGCCGAGGTTCCACGGGCCCGTGATCCACATGGCCACATACCCGCGGCTGAATTCCTGGTAGGGGTTTCCGAGCTGCGTGTAGCTCACGACCGGCGCGAGTCCCTGCTCGTAGAGCGAGACGTACCAGTCGGCCGCCCTGACGAAATCGGGCTGCGCGAAGCCGCCGCGCGTCGCGCCGTCCACGAGCAGCGGCGAGCGCTCCTGGAGGCCGAAGATCGTGATCTGTTCCCACTCGTTGGTGGGAAGGAGGATCGCGAAGCGCGAGCCCGCCTGCGCGCCGCGGATCTTCAACATCGCCTCGCGCCACCCGGACCACGTCCTCGGCATCTCGGAGTAGCCGGCCGCCCTCAGGAGATCGCGGCGGTAGAAGAGCACGCGCGTGTCGACGTACCAGGGAATCCCGTACGTCGCGCCGTCGAACCCGTTCGTCTTCCAGATGCCCTCGTAGTAGTCGCCGGGCGAAAGCGCCTTCGACGCCGCGACGCGCGCGTCGAGCGGCTCCAGCGCCCCGATCGCGGCGAACTCCGGGATCCACGTGTTGCCGAGCTGCGCGAGGTCCGGCGGCGAGCCGCCCACGAAGCCCGTCAGGAGCTTCTCGTGCGCGGCGGTCCACGGGATCTGCTGCACGACGACGCGGATGCCGGGATTCTCCCGCTCGAACTCGGGCACGAGCTCCTTGACGACCTCGCCCTCGCGGCCGAGGCCCCAGAAGCGCAGCACCTGCGCGCCGCTCGGCGCCGCCGCATCGCGGGCGCAGCCGGCCGCCGCGAGGACGACCAGGCCGAGCCCGGCCGCCAGCGCCGTCAGTGCGCGGGCGCGTCGAGCCATCCGCCCGTGAACCCCGCGCGCTTCAAGCCCGCCACGATGTACGGACTGCGGCGCATGGTCTTCCAAACGAGCTCGGAACGGTGGTTCTCGAGCATGGCGACGATGGGGCCCTGGTCGATGCCGAGCTGGTCCGGACCGAACCATCCGACGCCCGGCACGATGCGCCCGTAGCGCGGCGCGACCGACGCGGCGCCGAGGGTGGGATTGAAGGCGTCGATGAACCCGTGCGCGTTGAAGACGTCGCTGCCCCAGCGGCGCGCCATCTCGCGCAGCGCGGGCACGACGATCTCGGGCGCGAAGGCGATCGAGCCGGCCGCGGCGGTCGGCGTGATCGTGCCGTCGTCGAGCACGTACGCGATCGAGGCGCCCCTGGCCGCGTAGGTCTGGAACTTGCGCGTGCGGCCGCCGACCGCGAACGTCGCGTCCATCGGGCCGTCGCAGGCGGACAGGCCCCATACGTCCGGCCCGTACCCGGCGAAACCGCCCGGGTTGGAGATGGCGTAGGCGCGCTGCGAGAGCGTCGCCCGCCGCGAGTTTTCGAAGTAGTCGATGCCCTTGCCGCGCATGTAGGAGTCCTGGATGCCGCGGAAGTCCACCCAGACGTGGGTGTACTGGTGCCCGAAGAGGGGCGAGAAGTTCAGGTGCTCCTGCCCCTGGAACGTGCCCCACTTGTAGGTGCTCGTCCACGCGTCCCAGGCCTTCGGGTCCACCGGATGCGTGGGCGAGCCGAGCGCGAGCAGGTACACGATCATCGCCTCGTCATACCCGTGCCAGTCCCAGGCATGGAAACCCTCCTCGGGAGTCCAGCCCATCGCGATCGCGGGCGGACGCGGCGAGGCCCAGTCCCACTCGATGCGGCGGTACAGGAAGTCCGCATCGGCCCGGATCCGGGCCTCGACCGGGTCGTCGCGGTCGAAGTAGCTCTGGCAGGTGAGCACGCCCGCCATCAGGAGCGCGGTGTCGATCGTCGAGAGCTCGACGTGCTCGAAGCGCGCGCCCGTGTGCATGTCGAGGAAGTGGTAGAAGAATCCGCGGTACGACGTCCGACCGGTGGCCGCGTCGCCCTCGGGCGCGGTGGCGAGCAACCGCAGCGTGGCGGCCGCGCGTTGGGCGGCCTCCTCGCGTGTCACCCAGCCGCGCTCGGCCCCGACCGTGTAGGCCGTGAGCCCGAATCCCACGGCGGCGACGCTCGAGAACGAGGGCGTCGGCGCCCGATCCGGGATGAGCAGCGTCTGCGGATCGGCCAGATCCCAGAACCAGCGGAAGGTGCGCTGCTCGAGATCGTCGAGGAACGCCCGGTCGGCGGCCGGATCGGCGACCGCGGCCGGTCGGGGAGGGACGACCCGCGGCTCCGGGGAGCGGGGTCCCGGGCCGCAGAGCGCGAGGGAAAGAAAGAGAAACGGAGCGAGGACGAGAAACCAGGCCGTGCCGCGCGGCGCCGGGGCTGAACAAGGGACCGACGGGGTGGGCGCCAATGCACCCGTCCCCTCCCGGTCCCGGCCGTCAGCCTTGCGGCGCCACACGATCAACGGTCACAAACCTTATCGCTCCTAGAAACCGACGCCGATGCCGAACTGCAGGCGCCGGGGGCTCGTGATGAGGCAGCTCGGCGTTCCGTAGTTGGCGTTGGTGCCCGGCGGCTGCGGGATGAAGCCGTCGTAGCAGCCGTAGTTCTTGTGGTTGGTCACGTTGAAAGCCTGGATCCTCGCCTCGAGATAGGTCTGCGCATTGAAGTAGAACGCCTTGGAGAGCCCGAGGTCCCAGGTGAGGAAGGGAATCGTGCCCGGCTGCGTGCCATCGTTCAGCTGGATCTTGCACTGCCCCGGTCCGTACCCCGCGGTGCAATCCGCGATCGTGAAACCCGTTCCGGTATTCATGTTGAACAGCGTCGTCGCCTTCATGTCCCAGGGGATCCCGACGATGCCCGAAACGACGACCGAGTTGCGCACGTCCTGGGGGGTGCGGTGGTACGGGTAATCCTGGACGGTCGGGTAGTCGAGCGAGAAAAGATCGCCGCCGTTGGCCTGCGCCTTGCCCCACGTGTATGCGAGCGTCATCCCCCACGGCGAAGACGCCGTGTACTGCTTCTGGGCGTTGACGAGGACCGAGGTCCACTGCGACTTCTTGGTCGCCGACGAAAGCAGGACGTTCTGGAAATCCGGCGAAGGCGACTGGCAGCAATAGCCGCCGACGTCGCCCCAGATGTAGGTGAAGCCGTTACGCGACCAGGCGCCCGCCCAGGCCGCCGAGAAACCCCAGAGCCCGAACTGCTGCCGGACACCGGCGCTGAACTGGTTGGTCGTCGGAATGCCCGACCCGTTGTCGATCAGGAAGGCCTCGGGCTTGGGCCCGTTGCCACTGGCGATGATGCTGTCGAGGCCCGCCTTCGTCAGATACGCGTCGTTCCACATGATCGTCTGCTGGCCGTTGTCGCGCGGCTGGCCGTCAGCGGAAAACTGGAAATTCAGGACGCTGTACTGGAGCCGGTAGCGCTCGTCGAGCAGCGCGTTGTAGTAGTCGCGGTCGACGTAGATGCCCGCGCCGCCGAAGACGAACGTCTGCCCCTTTCCGGTCACGTCGAACGTGAAGCCCCCGCGCGGCTGGAACGCCTTGGCGTAGGCCGGCCGCTGGGTGCCGTCGGTGAAGTAGGACGCCTTGTAGAAAGGCGAGAGCTCGTTGTACACGTTCGCCGGCGTCACGTAGTTGTTGTCCAGGCCGTTCGTCTCGTAGTCCCAGCGCAGGCCGATGTTGATGGTGAGACGCGCGTTGACGGCCCAGTCATCCTGCAGATAGAGGCCGTACTGGTTGTTCTTGGCCGAGAGGTCGGGATTGCCAAAGCCGTAGATCGCCTGGTACGGGAAGCTGTAGTCGATGTTGTTGGCCGGATCGAGGTGAAACGAGTAGACCGGGTTCGAGTTGAGCGACTTCTGGATGTCGTACGTGTCGAAATTCATGACGAAGCCGGCCTTCACGGTGTGATCGCCGAAGCCATGGATGTCGAGCACAGTGAAGTCCTCGCGGACCGAGAACACTTTCTGGTGGAAGTTCTGGGAGCTGTCCGAGCCCCCGGTGCGCAGGGACTGCTCGTAGTCGAGCCCGGGCGTTCCGCTGTTGATCCCGGCCGGATTCCACTGATAGCTCTGATACCCCGCCGTCGAGACGGAGAGGAACTTCGAGCTCAGCCACTGGTTCTGGACCTGCGCGTTCCAGATGTTCTGCGCGGTGTTCGTCGCGGAGTCGTAGGCGCGCTGGTCGCCAAAATCGCCGATGTCCTTCTCCTTGCGCCAGAAGCCGGACGCGTCGATCACGTCGCTCTGCGCGGCCTGAAAAGAAAACTTCCCGAAGAGCAGGTTCTCGGTGAAGGGCGCCGCGAAGTTGCCCTGCTGCGCGCGCAGCGCGTCCTGGACGGGCTGCGGAATCGTGTCGATCTGGGAACCCACCACGACCGTGTTGTCGTAGTTCTGCTGGTTCAGCTCCCACGTCGCGAAGAAGTGAACGGCGTCCTTCATGATCGGGCCGCCGATCGAAACGCCGGCCTGCCAGCGCGTGTAGTTGGGCTTCTCGTACCCGGGAGCGATCTGGTCGCCCGTGCAACGATCGAAGATCTTGCAGGGATCCTGGGCAACGAGGTCCTTGTTCTGATACTCCGCAAACGCGTCGCCCTTGTACTCGTTTCCGCCCGACTTCGTGACGGCCGTGATGACGTTCGAAGAGGACTTCTCGTACTCGGCCTTGAAGTTCTGGGTGATGACCCGGAACTCCTGCACCGCGCTCTGCGGAAACGGGTTGCCCTTGCTGGCGTCCTGGCCGACGACGCCACCGAGCAGGACATCGTTCTTGTAGCTCGAGCCGTCGATGAAGACGTTCGCGTTGAACGCTTCATTGGCTCCCGAGGACACTTCCTGCCGCTGCGGGTCCGTCGAGAGGTGCATGCCGGGAGCGAGGGCCGCGAAATTCAGGAAGTTGCGATTGTCCTGCGGCAGGTCGCGCAGCTGCTGCGTGTTGACGTTGGTCCCGACCTCGTTGGATTGCGTGTCGATGAGCGGTGCCGTAGCGGTGACGGTCACCTGTTGCTCGGCCTTCACCGAGAGCGTGAAGTCGAGGGCCTGGGCCTGGCCGAGGATCACGATGACCTTGCGCGTCTCGACGAGGTCGTTGAGCGTGGCCGTGACGGTGTAGGGGTCGGGGGACACGGAGAGGTTGTAGTACCCGTCGGCTCCGGTCACTGCCGTCCACGCGATGCCCGAACGGTCGTCCACGGCTTTCACCGTCACCCCGGCCATCGTAACTCCGTTCGAATCGCGAACTTTGCCGCGCAGCGTTCCCGCCGTCGTCTGCGCGAATGCCGGCGGCGCCGCGAGCGCTCCGGCCAGAATCAGAAGCACCGCGATCCCCTTGATGCGTCGAAGTCGATTCATTTCGGCGATCCTCCTTCCCTTCCCCTTCAACTCACAGACAGGCTGTTACGGCTTTTCTCGGAGCCACTCGAATCACGGACCACGAGCGTGGTCGGAAGCGTCATGTGCTGGCGTTTGTGCCTGTTCTTGGAGCGCACGCCGTGGAGGACCCGCTCGGCGGCGCACCGGCCGAGCTCGGCGATCGAGACGCGCACGGAGGTCAAAGGCGGCGCCGTGTACCGGACGATCGGGATGTCGTCGAAGCCGACGAGGGCAAAGTCTTCGGGAACGCGCCTGCCCGACTCGCGCAGCGCGGAAAGGCAGCCGATGGCCATCGCGTCGTTGGCCGCGAAGATCGCGGTCGGGGGTCTGGGCATTGCGAGGATGCGCTTGCCCGCCTTGTGCCCGGTGTCCTCGCGGAAGTCGCCCACCAGCTCCAGATCCTCAGAGCGGTCGGCCCCGAGCTTCTCCATGGCCTGCCGGTACCCGCGCAGGCGCTCCGAGGCGTCCTGGTTGGATTCGGGGCCCTTGATGAAGGCGATGCGCCGGTGGCCGAGCGCGTGGAGATGCCGGACCATCGCGATCGCGCCGGCGGAGTTCTCGATGTTGATCAGGTCGTAGGAATCGCCCACCGCCGACGAGTTGAGCAGCACGACGGGGACCGTCTCGGACAGGCCCGCCGGCAGGGCGAGCGCGCCGACGTCCGGGGACAGCACGATCAGGCCGTCCACGCGGCCGCGCACGGCGCGCAGCATCGCGCCGGCCTCCGCGCGGTCGCCGTGCGAGCTCGAGACGAGCAGGTGGTAGCCGCCCCGTCGCACGGTCGCGTCGATGCCGCGGATGAGCTCCGAGAAAAACTCGCCGTAGATGTCGGGCAGCAGGAGGCCGATCGTGTTCGTCTGGCGCGTGATGAGGCTGCGCGCGGCGCCGTGCGGCACGTACCCGAGACGCTCGATCGCGGACTGGACGCGCTCGCGCGTCTCACTCTTCACGGCGTCTTTTTCGTTGAGAACACGGGACACCGTCGCCACCGAGACCCGCGCGCGGCGCGCCACGTCCCGGATGGTGGAGCTCACCGGCGACAGCCTTCGGCCAGGCGAACGGTGTTCGCACCGCGAGGGCGCATACGGATGTCCGCGTTCGGCATTAAATGTAAACGTTTACATATTGGGAAAACCGAAGGATGTCAAGTGCGTGTCGAGGCCAGGTGAAAACCGTTCGCGCGCTCCCCGGCGGGGGCGAACCTGCGGGAGAGAGGCGACTTAGGCCCCCGGCCTGGGCCTCAAGCGTCCAGGCGGGAACCCGAGGCCGCGTCGAAAAGGTGGATCCGGGAAAGGTTCACGCCGACCTCGATCCGGTCGCCCGGCTCCGGAACGCGGTCCGCGCCGTGCACGCACACGAGCGTGTCGCCGCCCGCCCGGCCGTGCACGACGACTTCGTTGCCGATCGGCTCGCAGACCTCGACCTCGAGGGCAATCCGCGCCGCCGCTCCCGCCGCGGCCGGGCCGCGCAGGTCCTCGGGCCGCATCCCGAGGATGACCCTGCGCCCGTCCGCCCCCGGCGCTGCCACGAAGGGCTCCGGCGCTGCGAGCGCGAACCCCGAGGCGGCGACCCGCCGGCCCCGGTCCTCGAGGGTCGCGGAGACCAGGTTCATCGGCAGATTGCCGATGAATCCCGCGACGAAGACGTTCTGCGGCCGCCGGTACACCTCGATGGGCGCCCCGACCTGCTGCAGGCGGCCGTCCTTCATCACGGCGATGCGCGAGCCCATCGTCATCGCCTCGGTCTGGTCGTGCGTCACGTAGATGGCCGTGGTCTGGAGCGTGTTCTGGAGCTTCTTGATCTCGGCGCGCATCTGCACCCGCAGCTTGGCGTCGAGGTTGGAGAGCGGCTCGTCGAAGAGAAAGACCGCGGGCTTCCTCATGATCGCGCGGCCCACGGCGACGCGCTGGCGCTCTCCCCCGGACAGCTGCCTGGGCTTCCTGTCGAGCAGCGCGGAGATCCCGAGCAGCTGCGCGGTCTCGCCGACGAGCCGATCGATCTCGGGCTCGGAGGTCTTGCGCAGGCGCAGGCCGAAGGCCAGGTTCTCCTTCACACTCATGTGCGGATAGAGCGCGTAGTTCTGGAAGACCATCGCAATGTTGCGGTCGCGAGGCGCCACGTCGTTGACGCGCCGTCCGTCGATCGAAATGGTGCCGCCGGAGATCTCCTCGAGCCCCGCGATCATGCGCAGGGCCGTGGACTTTCCCGATCCCGACGGGCCCACGAGCACCATGAACTCGCGGTCTTTCACCTCGAGGTTGAGCCGGTCGATGACCGGGACGTCCCCGTACCGCTTTTCGACGTCCGTGAACGTCACACTGGCCATGCGCGGCCTCTTCTTAGCACGACTGGCGGAGCGGACGGGGATCCGCCAGTCCTCGAACGCCTCCGAGGCCCGGAAACCGGAAGCGTCCCGAGCACGTAGATCCCTGCGGAGGCAACCATGAAGTCCGCGCTCTTTTCGGTCCTGACCCTCGGAGCGGCCTGGGCCCTCGCCGCCGCGGATCGGGCCGGAGCCGCCGCCAGTCCCGACACGAGGACGCCCGTGCTCGTCGAGCTCTTCACCTCGGAGGGCTGTTCGAGCTGCCCTCCCGCCGACGCCCTGCTGGCGGACCTCGCGAAGTCCCAGCCGGTCGCGGGGGCCCTGGTCATCCCGCTCTCCGAGCACGTGGACTACTGGAACCACCTGGGCTGGGCCGATCCATACTCCTCGAAGCTCTTTTCCGATCGGCAGGGCGCGTATGCGGCGGTCTTTCCGGACTCCGGCCTCTACACGCCGCAGGCCGTCGTGGACGGACGCGCGGAGGTGGTCGGAAGCGACCAGCGCGGGCTCGAGCGGGCGATCGCGAGCGCGGCGCGGGAGCCGAAGCTCCGCGTGACCCTCGCGCCGGGCGGGGCGAGAACGTCCGTGCGAGTCCGCGTCGAGCCCTCGCCGTCGGCCCCGAAAGGAGCGGGAGCGCAGGTGCTCCTCGCGATCGTGGAGAGCAATCTGCTGTCCCAGGTCAGCCGCGGCGAGAACTCCGGCAAGCGTCTTGCCCACGACGCGGTCGTCCGGCGCCTGGAGATCGTCGGCCTCGTGCCGGACGGCGGCGCCTTCGAGAAGCAGATCCCGGTCGCCCTCGATCCCGCGTGGAAGCGCGAGAACCTGAGCGCGGTCGCGTTCGTCCAGGAGCGCCCGAGCGGGAAGGTTCTCGGAGCGGCGCGCGGCGCGCTCTGAGCCGCCTCACGCGGGTTCCACGGCGCCTGCGCGCGCCGGCGCCGCCGCCAGCAGGACACCCACGAGGATGAATGCGCCGCCGGCCAGGACGCGCGGGGAGAAGCTCTCTCCCAGCACGAGGCTGCCGAGAGCGACCGCGATCACCGTGTCGACGACCGGGATCGTCCCGATCACGGAGACGGGCACGCGTCGAATGAGCCAGAAGAGCCCCACGAACGGCAGCGCCGTGCCCATCACGGCAAGGTAGACGGTCGCCCACGCGGCCGACCCGGTCCAGCGCGCCGGCGCTCCCCGCTCGAGCGCGGCGGCCGCGAGCAGCAGGACCGAAGAGCCGACGAGCGTCTGGCCCCAGACGTTGCGAAAGGCCGAAACGGCGCCGAGGTGCTTCTTGTTGATGACGTTGCTGTAGGCGGCGACGAGGGCGGAGAGGAGGATGAGCGACCCCCCGATCAGCAGGGAGTGCATCGCGGTCGTCGCAAAGGCCGACGCGAGCGCCGGCCCCTCGATCACGGCGACACCCGAGAGACCCACCAGCGCCGAGAGCACCGTGCGCCGCGTCAGCGGCTCGGCCGGCAGCAGGAAGTGCGCGAAGACGCCGACGAAGATCGGGAATGTGGCAAAGAGCAGCGCCGCGAGGCCCGTGTCGATCCGCTCCTCCGCCAGGAAGATGCACGCGTACGAGACGCCGATCTGGAGGAAACCGCCCCACGCGATCCAGCCCCGCTCCGCCGCCGAGGGCCGCCTTCCCCCGCCCGCAAACGCGAAGGGCGTCAGCAGCAGGCACGCCAGCGCCATCCGGACGCCCGCAAAGAGCAGCGGAGGCAGGTCCCGCAAGCCGATCTTGATCGCCAGCCACGTCGATCCCCACACGGCGCAGAGCCCGACGTACATCGCGAGCTTGCGGCCGGAGAGCACGGACATTGCGGGATCGTATACGGATAGAATTTCGGCGTGTTCGACGCCGCGATCGACCGCAGCCAGGGCAAGCCCGCCCTCTATAGAGATGTCGCGGCTTCCCTCGCCGCCCTGCTGGAAGGCGAGAACGACGCCCTCGCGAACCTCGCCAACGCCGTGGGCCTCCTCGCGGGCGCACTCGAGAAGATCAACTGGTGCGGCGTCTACCTCCTGCGCGAGGGCGAGCTCGTCCTCGGGCCCTTCCAGGGCAAACCCGCCTGCGTCCGCATCGCCCTCGGCAAGGGCGTGTGCGGAACGGCCGCCGCAACGCGCGAGACCGTCGTCGTCCCCGACGTCAGCGCCTTCCCCGGGCACATCGCCTGCGACGCCGCGTCGCGGTCGGAGATCGTCGTGCCGATCCTCGTCGGCGGGAAGCTCGCCGGCGTGCTCGACGTCGACGCGCCGGAGGCGGATCGGTTCGACGCGGAAGATCGCGCGGGACTCGAAGCCTTCGTCGCGGCGCTCGTTCCGAGGGTGGAGTGGGGGCAGTTGTAACGCCCCGGGGAGATAGACCATGAGCGACTGGAAGCCCTACGATCCAGCGTGGCTGATCGCGCTCGCGAAGGAGCAGCTTCCCGGGGAGGCCTGGCTGCCGGCGGCGCTCGCGGCCTGCACGATGGCGAGGCAGGAGAGCGCGGCGTACATCCATTTCGTCACGCGGGCCGACCCGGACGAGACCGGTTCGGAATGGGAGTCCCAGACGGACCTGGTCCTCAAGCATCCGACCGATGGCGAGATCGTCCTCGACATCCTGGAAGGCAACCGGATCGGCGGCGTGGAGTTCCTGGCGAAACTGTCGGGCGACGGATAGTCGAGAGCAAGGACCACCGGTTTCGCAAGGAGACACGATGGCACGGAAGGCGTTCGGCGGCAGGGTCACCTGGCTCGGGCATGCGGCGTTCCTCATCGAATCGCCGAAGGGCGCCCGGATCGCGATTGATCCGTTCATCGGGAACAACCCGAAGTTCCCGAAGGGCTTCGAGTACGGGAAGCTCGACGCGATCGCGGCGACGCACGGGCACTCGGATCACTTCGGCGCGGACGGCGTCGCACTGGCGAAGAAGACGAATGCGACCGTCGTCTGCATCTTCGAGCTCGCGCTGCACTGCGGGGCGCAGGGCGTGCCGAAGGTCTCGGGCATGAACAAGGGCGGCGGGCAGACCGTCGCGGGCGTGGAATTCAAGATGGTCCAGGCGGTGCATTCGTCGGGGACGTCGGGGCCCGGGGGCGAGCACAATCCGCCGGCGGATCCGTGCGGGTTCGTGCTGACGTTCGAGGACGGGTTCAAGATCTACCACGGCGGGGACACGAACGTGTTTTCCGACATGGCTCTGATCGCGGAGCTGTACCAGCCGGACCTGGCGCTGCTGCCGATCGGGGATTTCTACACGATGGGGCCGCGCGAAGCGGCCAAGGCGTGCGAGCTGCTCGCGGTGCCGCGCGTCATTCCGATGCACTGGGGGACGTTTCCAGTGCTGACCGGGACGCCGGCGGCACTGCGCGGGGAGATCGCGAAGCGGGGGCTGGCGACCGAGGTGATCGAGCTCGCGCCGGGAGGGAGCTGGCCGAAGTAAACGTGTGGTGCCGCTACTGCAGCGCCAGCCGCCCCGCGAACCCTTCCTCGTAGCCGTGAAAGTGATCGAGCGCCGGCTCGGGGTACTTCCAGCAGTAGTACCCGCCGCCCGAATCGAAATCGACCAGCCACAGCCCCTTGATCTCGCAGCCGAGGGCCTCGAGCTCGCCGACCCAGCCTTCGACGATCGCGCGGCGCTCGTTTTCCTGGTCTCCGGGCAGCTGACCGAAGCGGGCGACGGCGTCCGACGTCAGCTCCTTCACGCGGGGCAGCAGCGCGCGGGCCTCCTCGAGCGTGAAGATCTTGCGCGGCGCGTCCGCCTCTTCGGCGTCCTCGGTGACTCCGCTCTCGCGGATGGTCTCGATGAGCTTCGCCACGGGCTCCGCATCCTCGGCGCCCGAGGTCGCGACGTACTCCTCGAGGGCCACGACCGCCTCCGCGCCGCGGCCGCACTTGAGCAACAGCAGGCCGCGCTCGCGCAGAAGCGGGCCGCTCCGGGGCTCGAGGACGTCCGACAGCTCGAGCGCGGCGAGCGCATTCTCCCAGCGGTTGCGGCGCTCGTAGGACCGTCGCAGGTTCAGGAGCACGCGCGCGAGGATCGCCCGCGCGGGGTCGGGCCGCAGGGCCTCCGCGCCGAGCGCGACCGGCGCGCCGAAGATCGCGCCGAGTCGGCGCGACAGCGCCTCCGCGTCGCAGAGCGCCCCTCCCCCGAAGGGATCGAGGTACATGCCCTCGGGCAGGTCCGGGCCGCCCACCACGAAGTGCCCGGGCAGGCCGATCCCCGTCAGCCGCAGGCCGGCGAGCTTGCCCACCTCCATCGCGACGATCGAGAGTGTGATCGGCATTCCGCGGCGCCGCGCGAGGACGCGCCCGACCGAAGAGTTGGACGGCTCGTCGTAGGATTCCTCGTCGCCGCAGAAGCCCTCTTCTTCGAAGAGCACGCGCGTGAGCGCCGGCAGGAGACCCTGGCTACCGTCCTTCTGCGTGCGGGCGGCCAGCTCGGCGACCCTCTTGCGCGCCTCTTCGGCGTCCTCGGCCGGGTCCACGAGCTCCCCGATGAGCAGGGCTCCGTCGAAGAGATCGGGCTCGCCCCGATCGAGGAGCGCGCGCCAGCGCGCGAGGATCTCGGGACGCGCGGTCGCACTCACGGTCAGTTCTCCCGGCGCGCGATCGCCACGCCGTCGCGCAGCGGAACGATGACCGACTTGAATTCCTGGAGGGCGAAGAGCGTGTGGTTGAAGTGCCGGATGCCCTCGGTGTCCGCGTCCCGGACGGCGCCGTCGACGACCTTGCCGGACCAGAGGACGTTGTCGGCGATGAGATACCCCCCGCGCCGCACGCGCGGCGCCGCCGCCTTCAGCGCGGCCGGGTAGCCGTCCTTGTCCACGTCGATGAAGACGACGTCGAAGTAGCCCGTCGTCTGCTCGAGCGACGTCACCGCGTCGCCGACCTTGATCGTCACGCGGTCGGCAAAGCCCATGAGGTCGAGGTATTTCCGCGCCCGCTCGGCGTTGGCGGGATCGCCGTCCGTGTAGAAGACCTGGCCGCCCCGGCCGACCGCGCGCGCGAAGAAGGCCGTCGAGTAGCCGATGGCGCTGCCCATCTCGAAGACGCGGTCGGCGCCGATCGAGCGCGCCAGGATCTCGAGCAGCGACCCGACCGCCGGCCCGACGATCGGCACGTCGTGCTCGGCCGCGTAAGACTCCATCTCCGCGAGCACGGGGTCGCGCGGCGGGATGAGGTCCCGGATGTAGCGATCGAGCGCGGGGGCGACGAGGGGCGTCATGGCGGGATTCTATCGCTCGACTCCCTATAATCCCGCCCCATGCCCCTCGATCGTCTGCTCGCCGACTTCCCCGCCGCGGAGTACGCGGACCTCGTCTCGACCCGGCGCGACCTGCATCGGCATCCCGAGATCGCCTTCGAGGAGCACCGCACGGCAGGGATCGTCGCGCAACGGCTGAGAGAGATCGGCTTTTCGCCCCGCACGGGCGTCGGCAGGACCGGCGTCGTCGCCGACGACGGCCAGGGCTCGCGCATTCTGCTCCGCGCCGACATGGACGCCCTGCCGCTCCAGGAAGCGAGCCAGGAACCGTACGCGTCGACGCGCCCGGGACGCATGCACGCCTGCGGGCACGACGGACACGTCGCGATGGCGCTCGCCGTCGCGGGTCGCCTCGCCGCGAAAAAGCCGGACGCCCCCATGCGCTTTCTCTTCCAGCCGGCCGAAGAAGGCCGGGGCGGGGCGCAGGCGTGCGCCGACGACGGCGTGCTCGAGGGCGTGGGCGCGGCCTTCGGCCTCCACCTCTGGAGCCCTTTGCCCGTCGGCAAGATCGGCATCAACCGCGGCGCGCTCATGGCCGCCGTCGACCATTTCGAGATCGAGGTCGAGGGCCGCGGCGGCCACGGAGCGGCGCCGCACGAGACGGCCGATCCCATCGTCGCCGCCGCACGGATCGTCGAGGCGCTGCAGACCGTGGTGTCGCGCGAGATCTCGCCGCTCGACGCCGCCGTCGTGACGATCGGCTCGATCCACGGAGGGACCGCCTTCAACATCATCCCGGGCTCGGTCCTGCTGACCGGCACGGCGCGGTCCTTCACGGAAACCACCGGCCGCGCGCTGCCGGAGAAGATCGGGCGCATCGTCGCCGGCACCGCGTCGGCCTGCGGCGTGAAGGCGACCCTGCGCTACGACCGCGTGAACACCGCGACGGTCAACGACGCGAAGATGGCGGACCTCGTCATCGAGACGGCGAGCCGACTGCTCGGCGAAGACAACGTCGAGACCGACACGCGCACGCTCGGCGGCGAGGACATGTCGGTGTTCCTGAACCAGGTCCCCGGCTGCTTCTTCTTCGTCGGCTGCGCCCCCGACGGCAGCCTGCGCCCCCACCACTCGCCGCGGTTCGACATGGACGAGCGGGCGCTCGTGGTGGGGACGGTCGTGATGGAAGCGGTGCTGCGCGAGGCGGCGCGGCGCGGCGTTGCGGGGTAACTCAGGACGTCGGCGATCGCAGCCCGGGCGGGGCAAGCCCCGCCCCTACGACACCGAAAATCCATTCCTCGTTCGTGCCGTAGGGGCGGCCCTTGGGACGCCCGGGAGCCTGCGCGAATCACCAGTGCCACCACAGGCAGCGGCATAATCCGCGCGTGCCCGCCCTGACTCTCGCCGCCCTCGCGCTGTACCTGTGCGCGGTCCTCGCGATCGGCGTGGCTTACCGCCGCCGCGCGGGGCGCAGCGAATCCTCGTTCTTCGTCGCCGACCGCTCGCTCAACACGTTCTGGGGCTTCCTGGGCCTGGCGTCTCTGACCACCGGCGGCTCCACGACGATCGCCCTCGCGACCCTCGTTTACACCCACGGCATCTCGGGGCTCTGGCTCGACCTCGCCGGCGCGCTCGGGCTGCTCCTTCTCGGCCTCTTCTTCGCCCGGCGCGTCCGGCGCGAGGGCGCCGTGACCCTGCCGGAGATCCTCGGCCGCTACTACGGCGACACCGCCCGCCGGGTCGCCGGCGCCCTGGTGCTCGTGTCCGAGATCGTGTGGTTCGCGCTGCTGACCGAATCGACGCAGGTCGTGCTGACCGCCGCCTTCGGCCTGGCGCCCACGCGCGCCCTCGTCCTCTCGACGGCCGTGTTCGTGGCCTACACGTGCCTCGGCGGCCAGTACGCGGTCGTGCGCACGGACCTGCTGCAGTTCGGCCTGATGCTCGTCGGGATCCCGGGAGTCGCGCTCGCCTCGGCCCTCGCGGGCGCGCACGGCCTCGGCGGACTGCCCGCCGCGGCGTGGAGCTTTCCGACGTCCCCGACCGTCTCCGCCATGGACATCTTCGCCACGCTCGTGCTCATCGGCCTGCCGCACATGGTCGGCAGCGACATCTACCTGAAGGTGCTCTCCTGCCGGGACGAAGACACGGCGCGGCGTTCTGCGCTCCTCGCGGCGGGATCGAAAGTGCTGTTCGGCCTCTCGGTCGCGGCCATCGCGCTCGCCGCGCGCAAGGCGCTGCCTCCGGTCGCGGCCTCGATGGCGCTTCCCGCCGCCGTCCTCGGCTTCGCGCCGCCGGCCCTCTCCGCGCTCGTGCTCGTGGCCCTCGTCGCGACGATGCAGACCTCGGCGGACATCGTGCTGCTGTCGGCGACGGCGGTCACGGCGCGCGATCTCGCCCCCCCGCTCAACGGCGGCCGGCCGGTGCCGCTCGCGGTCTCGAAGCTGCTGCCCGTGCTCTACGGCGCGCTGGGGTTGCTCACCGCGCTCGCGCTCGACCGGGACATCCTGCGCACGCTGCGCCTCGGGTACTCCATCTTCGCGGCCGGGTTGATCCTCCCGACGCTCGCGGCCTTCCTGCCGCCGCGCTGGCGCGTGCCCACGGGAGGGGCGATCGCGGCGATGGCCGCCGGCGGCGCCGCGGCCGCGGCCGGACGGTTCTTCCCCGCGCTCGCCTTCGGGCGCGATCCGGTCCTGGTCGGAACGGCCGTCAACGCGCTGCTGCTCGTCGCCGCATTCGCCGCGGGCCGGGACGGAGGCGCCGCGGCGCCCCCGAACAGCGCGTGACGGATCCCCGCGACTCCGGCGCGCATCCGGACTTTCTCAAGCAGGCCGGGCCGAACCTCGGCGTGTCCCCGCCGCGCGGAGCGGCCCCGCCCCGGCGCGGCATGTTCTCCTCGCTCGCACACCGGCAGTACCGGCGCTACTGGACGGGGCTCTTCCTGTCGAACGTAGGCACCTGGATGCAGGCGGTGGCGCAGGGCTGGCTCGTGCTGCGGCTCTCGAACTCCGCCATGCTGCTCGGCCTCGTCGGGTTCGCGGGCTCGATCCCGACGCTCCTGCTGGCGCCGCTGGCGGGCGTGGCGGCCGACCGGCTGGACCGCCGCAGGCTCCTGCTCGTGACCCAGACGACCCAGATGGCCTGCGCCTTCACGCTCGCGGCCGCGACCGGTTTCCACTTCGTGTCCGTGGCCCTCGTCGCGGGAGTCGCGGTCGTCAACGGGATCGCCAACGCCTTCACGACGCCCTCGCACCAGTCGCTCTTTCTCGACCTGGTGGGCCGCGAAGACCTGACGAACGCCATTGCGCTCAACTCGATGCAGTTCAACCTCTCGCGCGTGGTCGGGCCGATGATCGCGGGACTCGCCATCGGGACCCTCGGCGAGTCGGTCTGTTTCACTTTGAACGGCGTCTCCTTCATCGCGATCCTGATCCCGCTTGCGACGCTGCCGCCGCTGCCCCGCTCCCGGCGCCGCCCGCGCAGCGCCTGGATCGACCTGCGCAGCAGCCTGCGCTACGCGGCGCGCCACCCGCTGATCCCCCAGCTGCTGGCGATCGCCGCGGCGATCGCGATCTTCGGCACGCCGGCCGTAACGATGGCGCCGCTCTACGCGCGCCGCCTGCTCGGCGTCGGCCCCGAGGGCCTCGGCGGCATGCTGACCGCCGTCGGTCTCGGCGCCGTCGCGACGGCGCTCCTGATGGCCTCGCGCGGCGACTTCGGAAAGAAGGGCTTCGGCGTCCTGCTGGCCTCCTCGGGGTTCGTCGTGTCCCTGGCCGGTTTCGGCCTCTCGCGCAGCTACGCGCTCGCGCTCGCGTTCCTCGCGCTGCTCGGCGCCTCGATGACCTCCATGGCCTCGCTCGTCAACACCTTGATCCAGAAGAACGCGCCCGACCGCATGCGCGGCCGCGTTCTCTCGCTCTACGCGGTGGCCTGGCTCGGACTGGTCCCCATCGGGACGCTCCAGGCCGGCGCGGTCGCGGAGCGGTTCGGGGCGCGGGAGTCGCTGCTGGCCGGGGCGGTCGTGATCGCGCTGACGCTCGTCGCGGTCCGCCTGGTCAAGCCCCTGCCGGCCGCCGCCGAGTGAGGGGCCTACTGCCCCTTCATCGGCGCCTCGCCGAGGCACTCGTACGCGGGCTCCTCCGGTGAGCGGATGACTGCGAAATCCCAGAGGCTCTTGTCGCCCTCGAGGTCCCTCAGGGGCTGGTAGACGACGACGTGGGCCGGGCAGCCCATGCGCTCGAAGTACACGACGGCGACACCCGCCTGCTTGACCCCGATGCGCACGTCCTTCGCGTCGGCAAAGCGCCTCTTCACGACCTCGACGGGATCGAGGGCCCAGGCTTCCGCCTTCTTCTGCCGCTCCTGCAGGCGGGCGACGTCGGACGCGAACGTGGACTGGCGCACGAGGCCCCAGTAGGAGAGGTCCAGGTCCGCCCGTTCGCTCCACTCCGGCTCGAGGCTCTCGGAGAGGATGCGGAATTTCCGCTCGCCGAAGACGTAGTTCGTGGCGAGCGTGAAGCTGCGGTAACGGGCCGGCAGCTCCTTGTTGATGAACGTGTCCACGGCGATCCGCCGCGTGATGCCGTCCGGCGCGATCTCGACGTCGAGCCCGCCGCGCGGCCCGGTGGCCGTGAACGTGGTTTCGAGCCGCCCGCGGTCCAGCCGGAAGACGTGGGCCTCCAGCAAATGCGGCTCGCCGGCGTGAACGATCTCGAGCGCGATCTGCGGACGGTCGTCGAAGCGGAAGAGAACCGTCCGGAAGGCGTAGAGCTCGTCGCACCTGGCCGGATCGTCGCTCTGCGTGCAGCGCAGCGGCAGGTGGCCCACGAGCAGCAGGTTCCACTCGCCGGACCTGGTCTTCTGGAACGCCGCGAAGATCGGGTTCTCGAAGGGCAGCCGCATGCGCGAGACGAAACCGATCACGGGAATGTCCGGAGGAAGGCCGCGGACCGTCCCGATCCCCTCGACGAGGGCCTCGGCCGAGCCGTCGCCGTCGAGATCGACCTCCTCGACGCGGGAGATCTTCGAAAAGCTGACGAAGCGGTTCTCGTAGCGCGACAGCCGCCGCTCGGGCGCGGCCCCCTTGTTGTGCGAAGACGACACCCGCGGGGGCGGCACCGGCGTCGGGATGGGCGTCGGCACGGGCGTCGCGGCCTTCTGGGGCGCGGCGGCGAGCCCGCAGGCGACGCCCATGGCGATCGCGCCGCACAGAAAACGGACTCGTTGGTTTGGAAACATCGAAGTCTGGGCCGATTTTACAGGACTCGGGCACCCGACGACGTGGATTACGCTATCGGGCCACATGCGCGTCTTCGACTGCCACGTCCACGTCCAGCCCTGGGAACAGATGAAGCCCGCGACCCGGAGCCTGATGACGGCCGGCCGCCGCGACCTCGCCGGGATCCAGCAGGCCCTCGCCGACCCCGCAGAGCTGCTCCGGCTCATGGACCGCGAGGGCGTCGAGCGCGCGGCGCTCATCAACTACGTCGCGCCCGAGGTCATGGGCTTCGATGCCTCGGCCAACGACTGGATCGCCCGCTACGTGCGCGGCCACGAGGACCGGCTCTACGCCGTCGGCTCGGTGCATCCGCGCCACGCCGCCGACGCGGGTGCAGAGACCCGGCGCGTCTTCGCGCTCGGCATCCGGATGCTCAAGATCCATCCCCCGCACCAGCTCTTCGCCGCCAATGCCCATCTCGGCGAGCTGCCCGGCCTCGGAGAGGTCTATGCCGAGGCCGAGCGCGCGGGCCGGCCGGTGATGATCCACACGGGGACCTCGATCTTCCCCGGCGCGCGCAACCGGTACGCCGACCCGATGGCGGTGGACGACGTCGCCGTGGACTTTCCGGCGCTCAGGATCATCCTCGCCCACGCGGGCCGCCCGCTCTACATGGACACGGCCACCTTCCTCGCGCGCCGGCACCCGAACGTGCACGTCGACCTCTCGGGAATCCCTCCGAAGAAGCTGCTCGAATACCTGCCCCGCCTCGAGGAGCTGTCCGACCGTTGCCTGTGGGGAACGGACTACCCGAGCCCCGGCGTCGCGTCGATGAGCAAGAACGTCGAGGACTTCCTGGCGCTGCCGCTCTCGGACGCGGCGAAGCAGCGGATCCTCTGGGACAACGCCGAGGCGGTCATCCGGTAGCTCCATATAATCGGCCGCATGGCGGCAATCCTCGTCATCGGCGCCGGCACCATGGGCCGCGGGATCGCCGGCCTCTGCGCCCTGTCGGGCTACGACACGTGGGTGTTCGACGCCGATCCGGCGGCCCAGCGCGCCGTGCGGCCGGCGGTCGAGGCGTCGTGGGGCCGGGCCATCGACAAGGGAAGGCTGACGACCGAGGCGGCCGAAGCGGCGCGCCACCGGCTGAGGATCGCCGAGAGGCTGCGCGACGCGCGGGACGTGGACTTCGCGATCGAGGCGGTCCCCGAGGCGCTCGACTTGAAGCGCATGGTCTTCTCCGAGCTCGACGACCTCTGCCCCGAACGGACCATCTTCGCCTCGAACACCTCGTCGCTGCCGATCGGAAAGATCGCGCACTCGACCGGCCGCCGGGACCGCGTCATCGGCATCCACTTCTTCAACCCGGTGGCCGTGATGCCGCTCGTGGAGATCGTGCGCGGCCGGGAAACCTCGCCCGAGACCGAAGAGCGCGCGCTCGCGCTCGTCGCGGCGCTCGGCAAGGAGGCCGTCCGGGTGTTCGACTCGCCGGGCTTTGCGACCTCGCGCCTGGGGGTGGCGCTCGGGCTCGAGGCCATGCGGATGCTCGAGGAGGGGGTCGCCGCCGCGGCCGACATCGACCGGGCCATGGAGCTCGGGTACGGGCACCGCATGGGGCCCCTCAAGACGAGCGACCTCGTGGGCCTCGACGTGCGCCTGGCGATCGCCGAGACGCTCGAGGCGGAGCTGCCGTCGGACCGCTTCACGCCGCCCGCGATCCTGAAGACCCTGGTGGCCGAGGGCCTGACGGGTCGGAAGGCGGGCGAGGGGTTCTTCCGCTGGGATGGCGACAACGCCGTCGGTGAAGGAGCGCGGGCGGCCGCGCTCGCGAGGAGACGATGAACATCGGCGATCGCCGGGGACTCAACCTGGGCGTGGCGCTGGTCGCGCTGGGGGTCTACTTCATCCTTTATCGGTCCCTCCACTTCCGGGGGCCCGGCCCGATCCTGCTCCTGATCGGGGCGATCCTCCTGGCCTTCTCGGCGCTGCGGGAATTCCGAGGCCCGGTCGTCCCGGCGGGCGTCTTGCTCGGCCTCGGGGCGGGATTCCTGCTGCGGGACCCGCTCCAGCGCTGGATGCCGCACTGGGCGACCCTCCTGCTCGGTCTCGGCGCGGGCCTGCTGCTCGCCGGCGGCCTCGGGCGCATGACGGGACAGGACCGGCGCTCGGCGCCCATCGTGCCGGGCATCGTGCTGGTGACGATCGCGCTCGTCGCCGCCCTGTCGGAGAACCTCGCGATCCCCGAGTCCTTCTACGAGTCGGTCTGGAAGCTCTGGCCGTTCGCCTTCGTCGTGGCCGGGGTGGTCCTGGTAGTTCAGGCCGTGCGAAAAAAGGCGTCGAATACGGAGCGCTAACTCAGGTCGAGGATCTTCGGCACGGGCGGCCTGGCGGCCCCCGGAATCGGCGGCGCCGAGCGGCGCTCCGCGAGCAGGCGCGCCGTGACGAAGAGTGTGAGCAGCGCGGCCCCGATCGCGAACGAGAAGAAGCCGGTCGACAGCCGGTGGTAGCGATCGAGCAGCACCCGGGAGGGATCGCCCTTGGGCAGGTTGTCGATCAGGCCCGGCGCCTCCGCGCGGATCTTGTCGATGGGCGGGACCAGGAGCTGCTGGATCACCAGGACCGCGAAGAACCCGAGGACCGGCAGCCGCGTGAGCAGCGCGCGCGTCGCCCTCGCCGCGCCGCCGGAGGTCAGCAGCCAGGCCGTGCCGAAGAGAACGAGGAAGCTCGCCTCGGAAATACTGCAGAGCCGGGTGATGATCGGGCTCTGCAGGGCGCCGGCCATGTCGTGGGTCGGCAGAACGTGGAAGGCCGCCGGCGCGACGACCGCCCCGAAGAAGAGCGCAGGCCCGAGCGCCAGGGACAGCGCGGCCAGGTGCACCGTCACGACCAGGGTCTCGAGGCGCGGATCGAGCTTCACGGCTTACGGCGCGTATTCGGCCGTGACCGCCGGAGTCAGGCCGGCCGCGTGGGCCCGGTCGAGGAGCATCTGGACGGCCCGCCGGCCCGCGTCGCCATACCCCTGGGTCCAGGCGTTGACGTACATGTCCACGAAGCGATCGGCCTTCTCGCGGGGCAGTCCCCGCGCATAGCGCATGGCGTGGTCGAGGGCCGCGCCCCGGTGCGCCAGGCCGTACTCGATCGAGCGGGAGAGGGCGCGCGAGATGCGGCCGATCCGGTCGGGGCCGAGGTCCCGCCGCACGACGTTGCCGCCGAGGGGCAGCGGGAGGCCCGTCTCCTCTTTCCACCAGCGGCCGAGGTCGACCACTTCGGTGAAGCCTTCCTCCGCGAACGTCAGCTGGCCTTCGTGGATCAGCAGGCCGGCCTCGAACTCCTTCGCGCGCACCGCTTCCTGGATCCGGTCGAACGGCATGGAGCGCGTCACGACGCCCGGCGCCCAGAGCCGGAGCGCGAGCGCGGCCGTCGTCCACTCGCCGGGCGAGGCCACGGGGATCTGCCCCGACGCGATGCGCTCACGGGCGATCGGCTCGCGCGCGACGACGACCGGACCGTAGCCGTCGCCGAACGACGCGCCGTGCGGCAGCAGGAGGTAGCGGTCGGCCAGGCGCGTGTACGCGTGGAAGGAGACGGCGGTGACCGCGAGCTCGCCGGCCATCGCGCGCCGGTTCAGCGACTCGATGTCGGACAGCTCGTGGACGAAGGCGAGGCCCTCGGTTTCGACGAGCCCCTCGGCGAGCGCGTAGAACATGAACGCGTCGTCGGAGTCGGGGCTGTGCGCGACGGTGATGGTCTCGTTGGAAGTCACCGGGCGATTCTATTGCGTCGCGACCGGGCGACCCTCGGCGCGAAATCGCGCCCGGCGACTTGACTTGCGCCCCGGGGGACGCCACAATGAACTCAACGCGAATGCAAGGAAATTTCTTGTACCCGGCCGGAAGAAACTTCTAGAATGAAAACGCCGGATGGGTTGCAGCCCATCCGGCGAAAGAAACAAGACGTATGACCCATCAATCGTTCGGCAGCAGACAGACTGAAGGCGATACGCCCTTTCACGGGGGCGGAAAAACTAGCATCTCGCCCGAGAGCTGTCAATTGGCTGTCGGGAGGGAGGTGACGTAATGGCTACGAAGAAGAAGGCTGCGAAGAAGGCGAAGAAGGCGACCAAGAAGAAGAAGTAAGTCAACGACTTACGATTCGAACACGGTTTCTCGGGGGCCTGCGGGCCCCCTTTTTTTTGCCTTGACAACCTGCCCGTCCCGGCCTCTCCGGGCCGCCCAGGCCTCCGATCTATATCTGCGTTGATATAGTTTTCCCGTGGCGCTCCCCCACGTCCTCCTGGGTCTTCTCCGCGAAACGCCGCGCACCGGCTACGACCTCGCACGCGCGCTCGGGGAGGAAGTCGACCCCGCGTGGAGCGCCGGTTTCTCCCAGATCTATCCCGCCCTCGCCCGTATGCGCCGGAGCGGATGGGTGCTCCTCCGGATCCTCGGACCCCGCCGGGGACCCCGCCGCAACCTCTACCGGATCACGGCCGCCGGGCGGCGGGAGCTCCGTCGGTGGCTGGAGGAACCCCCCGCCCCGCCCCGGGGCAACGACGAGGCGCTCGCCCGGCTCGCCTTCCTCGATACCCTCCCCCTGCCCGAGCGGCATCGAGCCCTGCTCGCGGCCGAAGGCGCCCTCGCCCTCGAGGTCGCCCGTTTGCGGGCCCTCCCGGTTCCCGGCGGCTACCGGAGTCTCGCGCGCCGGGCCGCGATCGAGCGGCACGAGGCTCTGCGCCGGTTCCTGCGCGCCGGGGGCGCGGCGACGCCCGCAGTTTCCGAGATCCCGCGTCCCCGTCCGACCGCGCGCAAGAAGCGCTGAGGGCCGGGACCGCCGCGCCGGGAAAACACGGCGCCGCTCCGGACGTATGATCCCGTTGGCGACCGGCTCGTTCACCTCGACTCGAGGGAGGCTCTCATGAGCGACGAACCACGCGGCGGTTTCACCCGCCGGGATCTGGTGCGGGGCAGCGTCGTCGGCGCGATCGCGGCGCGCGTCGGATCGACGGCGCAGGCGGCCGAGACCGGCGAGATCGGCCCGGGCGCCGCGCCCCTCGCTCTCGAGGTCAACGGTACGGTGCACCGGATTTCGGTCGAGCCGCGCGTGACCCTCGTCGACGCCCTGCGCGACCGGATCGGCCTGACCGGCACCAAGGTCGTCTGCGGCCGGGGCGCCTGCGGAGCCTGCACGGTCCTCCTCGACGGCAAGACCGTCTGCTCCTGCCTGGTGCTCGCGCACGAAGCCGCCGGCAAACCGATCACGACCATCGAGGGCCTCGCCGCCGACGGCAAGCTCACGCCGCTCCAGGAAGCGTTCGTCGCCGCCGACGCCCTCCAGTGCGGGTTCTGCACCTCCGGGATGATCCTCTCCTGCCAGGCGCTGCTCGACCGGGATCCGAAGCCCACCCGGGCGGCCATCCGCGAGGCCGTCGCGGGCAACCTCTGCCGGTGCGGCACCTACAACCACGTCTTCGACGCCGTCGAACACGTCGCCGGAACGAGGAAGGCGGAGGCGGTCCCGCCTCCCGCATCCCGCCTCCTGGATCCCAACGCCCCCTACACCGACGACCCCCGCGTCGCGCAGGCCATCCTCGACGTGATGGCGGAAGAGGAGGCCTGACATGACGGACAAGATCCGCGTCGGATTCGGCGGCGAGTTCCAGGTCAAGGAGATCGTCGTCGCGCCGGGCGATCCCGTGCCCTGGGATCCCTCCCGCAAGTATTCGGTCCTCGGCAACCGCGTGCCGCGCATCGACGGAAAGGCCAAGGCCACGGGCGAGGCGAAGTACTCGATCGACATGCGCCCGCCGGGCATGCTGTACGCCCGGATCCTGCGCTGCCCGCTGGCGGCCGCAACGGTCACGTCCGTGGACCTGTCGGCCGCCCGCAAGATGCCGGGCGTCCGCGCGGTGCTCGCCCTCGCCGAGCCGGGAGAGAAGACCCGCTTCGCCGGGCAGGAGATCGCCGCCGTCGCCGCCGAGACCCCCGATCAGGCCGACGACGCCCTCGCGGCGATCGTCGTGGCGTATGCCGCGCGGCCGTTCGTCGTCACCCAGGAGGAGGCCCGCAAGCCCGGCTCTCCCCTGGTGTTCGAGGGCAAGGCCGAGACGCAGGCCTCGGCCGGCGAGGTGGAGTCCCGGGCCAAGGAGCTCGCCCGGAACGGCAACGTCCTCGGACCCCGCTCGAGCGGCAAGGGCGACGTCGAGGAGGGGTTCCGCCGGGCGGACGCCGTCGTCGAGGCCACCTACGTCACGCAGGTCCAGACCCACAGCGCCCTCGAGACCCACGGCCTCGTCGCGAGCTGGAACGGCGAGGAGCTGACCGTCTGGGCCTCCACGCAGGGCATCTTCATAATGCGCGACGAGCTCGCCGAGACCCTGAAGATCCCGGTGTCGAAGGTCCGCGTCATCACGGAGTACATGGGCGGCGGATTCGGAGCCAAGTTCGGTCCACGGGTCGAAGGCGTGGCCGCGGCACGCATGGCGAAGATGGCCGGCGCCCCGGTCAAGCTCTTCCTGGATCGCAAGGAGGAGCAGCTCGCCACTGGCAATCGCCCCTCTTCGGTCCAGACCGTGAAGGCGGGGGCGACGAAGGACGGCAAGCTGACGGCCCTGCAGCTGACGGTGTACGGCAACGGCGGCACCAACGGTGGCACCGGCACCTCCGGCCCGATCAAGAACATCTATGAATGCGCGAACCTCAAGGTGGACGAATACGACGTCTTCACCAACGCCGGCCCGTCGACCGCCATGCGCGCCCCCGGGCATCCGCAGGGCGCCTTTGCCCTCGAGGCGACGATGGACGAGCTCGCCCGGTCGATCGGCATGGATCCCCTCGCCTTCCGCCTGAAGAACGACCCCTCCGCGGTCCGTCGCGAGGAATTCCGGATCGGCGCCGAGAAGATCGGCTGGAAAGATCGCGACGCCCGGCGGCAGACCTCCGATCCGTGGATCCGGAGAGGCGTCGGCGTCGGCGCAGCCGTCTGGTACAACACCGGCGACACCGGCCCGCGGGCCACCGTGACGATCCACCGCGACGGGTCGGCCGAGGTCGAGCACGGCGGCCAGGATCTCGGCACGGGCTCCCGGACGATGATCGCGATCGTCGCGGCCGAGGAGCTCGGCCTGCCGCTCGATCGCGTTTCGGTCTCGATGGGCGACAGCCGCCTGCCCTTCGCGCCGGACTCGGGCGGATCGACGATGACGCCGTCGAGCGCCCCCACGATCCGCCGCGCGGCCTACCAGGCCAAGCTCGCGCTCGGCCGGGCGCTGGCGCGCGAGTGGAAGGTCCCGGCCGAATCCGTGACCGTCGACGCCGGCAGGGTGTCCGCGGCCGGTGATGCGAAGCACGATCTGTCCTGGGCGGAGGCCTGCAAGCGGCTTCCCAGCCAGGGCGTCGCCGCCACGGCCGAGCGGGCCGACAATCATGACGATGCCTGGAAGCGCTTCACGACCGGGGCGCAGTTCGCCGAGGTCGAGGTGGACACGGCGACCGGCAAGGTCCGGGTCGAGCGCGTCGTGGCCGTCCACGACTGCGGCGTCCCCATCAACGCCCTCGCAACCGAAAGCCAGGTCCAGGGCGGGGTCATCCAGGGCGTTTCGTACGCGCTCTTCGAGGACCGCGTGCTCGACCGCCAGACCGGCCGCATGGTCAATCCCAACGTCGAATCGTACAAGATCGCGGGGGCCCTCGACGTTCCCGAGATCGACGTGACGCTCGTCTCCGTCTGGGACGGGATCAACAACACGAACTCGGTCGGCATCGGCGAACCGTCCACCGTCGCCACCGCCGCAGCGGTCGCCAATGCCGTCTCGCATGCGGTCGGGGCCCGGATCCGGCAGCTGCCGATCACGCCCGAGATCGTCCTCGCGGCCGTGAAGGAAGCCGGACAGGAAAAGGGAGGCCGGGCATGAAGTCGTTCGTCCTGATTCATCCCCCGACCCTCGCCGAGGCCGCGCGCCTGTCCACACCGGCCGACGCCGAGCTGAAAGCGGGCGGCGTGGACCTGCTCGATCGCATGAAGGAAGGGCTCGACAGCCCGAAGACCATCGTCTCCATCCTCGGAATCCGCGGCCACGACGGCGTCGAGGCCGGGCCGCCGGCCCGGATCGGCGCCCTGGCCACGCTCGCGCGCATCGCCGACGACCCGGCGCTCGGCAAGGCGTATCCCGCCCTGGCCGCGGCGGCCGGTGGCGCGGCGACGCCCCAGATCCGCCACATGGCGACCCTCGGCGGCAACCTCTGCCAGAGGCCGCGCTGCTGGTACTACCGTCTCGAGGAGTTCGACTGCCGCAAGAAGGGCGGCAGCGAGTGCTTCGCCCGCGAGGGAGAGAACCGTTTTCACGCGATCTTCGACACCGACCTGCTGTGCTGCTGCGTCCACCCGTCGGCCGCGGGCACGGCGCTGCTCGCCTACGGCGCGACGCTCGACGTCGTCGGCCCGAAGGGCCGGCACACCCTGCCGATCGACCGGTTCTTCTTCCGGCCGACGGACGACGCCACGCGCGAGAACACGCTCTCGCCGGGTGAGATCGTCGAGGCCGTGCGGCTGCCGGCCCCCGCGGCGGGGTCGCGCTCGGTGTACCGCAAGCTCAAGGAGAAGGAATCCTTCGACTGGCCGCTCATCGAGACCTGCGTCAGCCTGACGGTCTCGGGCGGCGTCGTGCGCGACGCCCGCGTCGTGTTCGGCTCCGTCGCCCCGACTCCGTATCGCTCGAAGGCGGCCGAAGCCGCGCTCGAGGGCGGACATCCGGGCGAGGAGCTCGCGCGGCGCGCCGCGGACGCCGCCGTCCGCGACGCGAAGCCGCTCGGCCAGAACGCCTACAAGGTCACCCTCGCGAAGGTCGAGCTCGAGCGCGCGCTGCGGAAAGTCTTCGCATCGTGAGAGGCTTCGCCCGGTTCACGGTTCGCGCTCCCCGGTTCCCAGCACTCGGATGACCGACGATCCTCTCGCCCCCATGCGGCGCTTCGCGCAGCCCCGCGGCGTGGGCGACGCGGACCCGTTTCTCTGCCGGCACCTCCGCACCCGGACCTGGCTCGCCCCGGATGCGTTCGGACAGGGGGATCCGCGCCAGTCCCCCTCGACCGCCCAGTACTGGTGCCTGCGCACGATGCGGCCGAGCGGACCCGACGGCGCCCTCGCTCTGGCCGAGGACTGCACCGACGATCGGATCTGCTTCGAGGCGACGGTGGGGCGGCGGGGAGAGAGTTAGGGGAAGGTCGGAGAAGGCGGGAGGAGGGAGAGAAAGAGCGACTCCTCTACCTCTTCTTCAAGTCCATCAAAACCTGGCGGGCGACGGCCTTGAGAGTGTCGAAGACGCCCGCCCCCGTGGTCGCGACACCTTCGAAGGTCGGCTCCCTCTTGATGTTCAGCCGCCGGTAGAGCTCGTCGGCCGGCATCGCGGTCGGCAGGTCGCGCTTGTTGAACTGCAGGACGTACGGCATCGTGGCGATGTCGTAGCCCTGGTCCTTGAGATTCTTGTCGAGGTTGCGGATCGACTCGATGTTGGCCTCCATGCGCGCCTCCTGGGAGTCGGCCACGAAAACCACGCCGTCCACGCCCTTCAGGATCAGCTTGCGCGAGGCGTCGTAGAAGACCTGGCCGGGCACCGTGTAGAGGTGGAACCGGGTCTTGAAGCCCTTCACCGTCCCGAGGTCGAGCGGGAGGAAGTCGAAGAAGAGCGTGCGGTCCGTCTCCGTCGCGAGGGAGATCAGCTTGCCCTTGGCCGACGGGTTCGTGCGGTCGTAGATGTACTGGAGGTTCGTCGTCTTCCCGCACAGCCCGGGACCGTAATAGACGATCTTGCAGTTGATCTCGCGGGCGGCGTAGTTGATGAACGTCATTGAGCCTTCACCGGAAGGACGAGCGCCGGTGCAGGGCGCTACTCCGAGAACAGCCGGTCGATGTCTTCGTCCGTGATCTCGGCAAACGGAGAGTCGAAGTCGGCCGAGAGCGCCTGCTTCTCCTTCTCCGCCTTGCGCGCGATGTCCTCGAAGATCTTCTCCAGCTCCTGCATGGCCCTGCGAACGCGAAGGCGGACGAGCCCGAGGGAGGTCCGCTCGTCGAAGATGACGACCAGGATCACCCGCTGGGCGACGATGGAAATGTGGATGTTGTCCCGCTCCCCCTCGTGGAAGAGGATCGAGAACTCCTTCTCGCCGATCAGCCGCGCCAGGCCGTCGGTGGCGGCCACGTTGCCCGCCGTCAGGGAGGCGAGGGAGGTCGTGTCGAGGGTCGTCAGGTCGCCGACGGCCGCGATCTGCTGGCCGTTCTTGTCGACGAGGAAGACCACGTTGGAATTCGAATCCGAGGCGAGCCTCTGGAGCGAATCCTTGATCTTCTTAAACTCGTCGTCGTACAGGACGAGATCGGGCAACGTCATGGATTAACTGATTCTCCTGCTACGACTTATTCTAACAGCTTTCGCGCCGGTCACAGTTCCCGCCGGTTCTCGAGCGACCGCGCCATCGTCACCTCGTCCGCATACTCGATGTCGCCGCCGACCGGGAGGCCGAAGGCGATGCGCGTGATCCGGACCCCGGTCCCCTTCAGGCGCCGGGCGAGATAGAGCGCGGTCGCCTCCCCCTCGACGTTCGGGTTGGTCGCGATGACGACCTCCTTCACCTCGGGTGTGACGCGGGCCACAAGGCCGGCCGTGTCGATCTCATCGGGCCCGATGCCGCGCAGGGGCGACAGGGCCCCCCAGAGGACGTGGTACCGGCCCTTGAACTCCCGCGTCTTCTCGATCGCGGCGAGGTTGCCGGGCTCTTCGACGACGCACAGAAGCGCCGCGTCGCGCTGCGGGTCCGAGCAGATCTCGCAGGGGTCCGCTTCGGTCAGCGTGTTGCAGTTGGAGCAGCGGCGCACCGCCGCCCGCGACTCGAGGATCGCGCTCGCGAGACGCTCGGCCTCGTCGTCGGAGGAGCGCAGCAGGTGGTACGCGAGGCGCGCCGCGCTCTTGGCCCCGATCCCCGGCAGGCGCTGGAACTCGGCGGCGAGGCGCTCGAGCGACTTGGGCGTCCCGATCAACTAGCGCATCCCCGGCAGCATGCCGCCCAGCATCGACGCCGTCTTCTTCTGGACGGCCTCGTCCACGCGGCGGGACGCCTCGCGGGAGGCGGCGAGGATCAGGTCCTGGAGCGTCTCGACGTCCTCGGGGTCCACGGCGGCCTTCTCGATGTGCACCGACAGGATCTCCTTCGCGCCCGACATCTCGATCTTCACCATCCCGCCGCCCGCGGTTGCCTCGATCTTCATGGCCGCCAGCTCTTCCTGCATCTTCGTCTGCATCGCCTGGGCCTGCTGCATCATCTTCTGGATGTTCATTCCTCTTCCTTGATCTCGGTCAGCTCCCCGTGAAAGAGCTCGATCGCCGAGCGCACCATCGGGTCCGCCTCGGCCTTCGTGCTCGCGCGCTCGCGGGCGATCGTCGCGCGGGGCACCTCGCGGGCCGCCTTGCCGAGGTCGCCGTCGGCGGGCGGGCCCGTCTTGAGCAGGATCCGCATCGGCCGGCCGAAGGCCTCGCGCGCCACCTCGGAGAGCAGCTTCTTCGCGGCGAGCTCCTCGAGAGCTTCCTTGGCCGCGGCGCGGTCGATGCCGAACCGCAGGACGAGGTCGTCGCCCGACGTCGAGATCGACTCGGCGAGGCTCGCCTGCGCCGCGGTCACGCGGCGTCGCGAATCGAGGATCTCGTGGAATCGCTCGAGCGGATCGCCGCCGGCGGGCCCCGCGGCCGCGGGCGGTTCTTCGGGCTCGGGCTCCGGCTCGACCGTCACGAGCGAGACGATGCGCGGCCCCGCTCCGCTCCGACGCGGCGCGGGCGTCGGCGCGGCCGGACGGGCGGCGGAAGGCGGCGCGCCGGCGATCGCCTCCTCGATCCCGCGCAGCCGCGGCAGCTCCGCGAGCTTCAGGACGAGCATCTGGACGGCCAGCAAGGGATCGTCGATCCGTCGGACCAGGTCGCCCGACTCGAGGGCGAGCGAGACCGAACGCAGGAGGTTGTCGTAAGGCATCGCCTTCGCGAGCGCGGCGACCCGCGCGCGGTCCTCCTCGGGAACGTCCGCGTTCGCGCCGGCCGCGACCATCAACAGGTTGCGCAGAAAGGCCGCGAGCTCCTTCAGGACGTGCCGCGGGTCGGCGCCCGACTCCGTCAGCCGCCCGAGGTGCGCGATGGCCGCCGCGCGGTCGCCGGCCGCCACCGCGGAGAACATGCCTTCGAGCAGCTCCCGGTTGACGAGGGCCAGGATCTCGCCGCACCGCGTCTCGTCCACCGACCCGCCCGCGACGGTCGCCGCCTGGTCGAGCAGCGACAGACCGTCGCGCAGGCTCCCCTCCGCCGCCGACGCGAGCAGGCGCAGCGCCCCCGGCGTCGCCTGGATCTTCTCGGCCTTCGCCACCTTCCCGAGCTGCGCCGCGATCTCCTTGACCGTCAGAGCACGGAACGCGAAGCGCTGGCAGCGCGACACGATGGTCGGAGGGATCTTGTGGAGCTCCGTCGAGGCCAGGATGAAGCGCGTGTGGGCGGGCGGCTCCTCGAGCGTCTTCAACAGCGCGTTGAAGGCTTCGTTGGTGAGCATGTGGACTTCGTCGATGATCGCGATGCGGTAGCGGTCCCGCTGGGGCGCGTAGCGGACGGTCTCGATCAGCTCGCGCGCGTGCTCGATCTTGCGGTTCGAGGCGCCGTCCATCTCGAGCACGTCGAGCGAGTCGCCCCGGTCCAGGATCTCCCTGCAGGACGCGCACTCGCCGCAGGGGCGGATCGTCGGCCCCTTGTCGCAGTTGAGCGCCCGGGCGAGCATCCGGGCCGTCGAGGTCTTCCCGACGCCGCGCGGACCGGTCAGGAGGTAGGCCGAGGCGATCCGGCCCTCCTGGATCGCGTTCTCGAGCGTGCGCGCGACGGCCTCCTGGCCGACGAGATCCTCGAAGATCCGAGGCCGCCATTTTCGAGGGAGGGCTACGTGCATGGGACCCCGATCTCGAGAATTCCGGCGGCCGAAGATGAGCTCAGGTTGACCTGCGGCGCCCGGTGGCGCCTCCTGATCGCTGCTTCCTTCCGGACCTGACGAGGTTCGGAGACTTCCGTCGCACAGGGCCCGAACTCATCTCCGGCCGCCGGGAGGGGAATTCTATCGCAGGAGCCGGCGGTCGGGAGGACCTACTCCTTCTTGCCGCAGCGCTCTCGCACGAAGCTCATGACGGCTTCGGCGAGGTTGCAGGGGATTTCCCGGGGCTTGAGCATCTTGAGCGTGCGGCCCGTGGCGCGATAGCTCTTCAGAAAGACGATGCAGGGCGGGCAGTGCGAGAGGTGCGCCTCGAGCGCCTGGCGGTCGCGCTCGGGCATCGAGCCGTCCTCGTACTCGACGAGCGAGTCGAGGATCAGGCGCTTGCAGGTGAACTCGTCGTGCTTCTTCACGGAGCCACCCGGCGCTCGGCCGGACCGTTCTGCGGCAGTGTCGCGACCTCGAGGAGCCTCTGCCGGACGAAGAGCCGCGCCCGGTGCAGGCGCGACTTCAACGCGGCGATCGAGATGTCGAGCGTTTCGGCGACGTCGGCCGGCTTCATCTCTTCGACGTCCACCATCCAGATCGCGTCGCGGTAGGCGTCGGGCAGTTCCGCCATGAAGCCCGCGGCCCGCTCGGCGAGGTCCCGGGCGATCGCCTCGTCCTCGGCCCCGTCGACGAACGCCGCGAACTCGGGCGAGGCGGCATGGCCGTCGTCGCGGAACTTCGGCACGTAGTCGTCGAGCGAGATGGTGACGCCGGGCTTGCGCCGGCGCGCCCGCGAGTAGGCCGCATTCAGCGCCACGCGGTAGAACCACGAGAAGAACTTCTTCGACTCGTCGAAGGTCCCGATCTTGCGGTACAGGGTCAGGAAGGCATCCTGGGTCGCCTCCTCCGCGTCCTCGGGATTTCGGAGGACGCCGTAGGACAACGAGTAGACGCGAGCGTTGTAGCGGTCGACCATTTCCTTAAAGGCCTGATCGTCGCCCCGCTTGATGCGTTGCACGAGGTCGAGGTCGGAGGCGTTTTGATCTTCGTTCGTGGCCATCAGAACTACGCCTCAGGGTGGTGGGAGGGTTCCACTTTTACAGCCTATCAATGGCGGAGCGGGGGAATTACCGCCGTCCTCACGGACGGCGTTGCCTTCTGCCGCGGGTCTGCCTTTGCGGGTCGGCTCGAACCCCCGGTTCGAGCCCCCCGATTCTCGGCAACTACATTTTCAATGGCGGAGAGGGGGGGATTCGAACCCCCGGTACCTTTTGGGCACACACGCTTTCCAAGCGTGCTCCTTAAGCCACTCGGACACCTCTCCGGGAAGCGGGGAATCCTACCAAAGCGCGCCGTCTTCCCCGGGGACTTTCGCGACTCCCGCACTGTAACCCGCAAACCGGGGTTACACTGGACGCCGGCTTCCCATGATGGACAAGGCAGAAAAAGTCGAAAAGACCGACTTCCTCTTTCTCGCGGGGCATCCCTGCCTCGACTTCCTCAACACGCGCCCGCTCGTGAAAGGCCACGCGGTCGAGCTGCTCGGAACGCTCGAGGAATTCCTGCGCTGGCTGACGCGGGCCGGGCGCATCGACGCGCGCGCCGCCGCGGACGCGGCGAGGAAGTGGAACGACGGGCCCGAGGGCGCGCGAATCACGGAACGGGCGCGGGCCTTTCGCGAAACGCTGCGCCACATGGCCGACGGGCTCGTCAAGAGCCGCGGTGTTTCGACGGAAGGCCTGGCCGCGATCAACTTCATCCTGGCCGAGAACGACGGCAACATGCGCCTCGAGCGCCAGGGCGGCGGATTCCGCACGCGCTTCGCCGCGCGGCCGACGAACCCGATCATCCTCCTCGGCAGCGTCGCCGAGGCCGCGGCCGACCTGCTCTCCCGCGCCGATCTCCATCTGCTGCGCCGGTGCGGCAACCCCGATTGCGTCCTCTATTTCTACGACACCACGCGCAACCACCGCCGGCAGTGGTGCGCCATGGGCACCTGCGGCAACCTGATGAAGGTCCGCGCCTTCCGCAGGAGGCACCGCCGCTCGAACTGAGTGGACGTTGTGCGCCCGGTCACCGTTGCCCCGAGCCCCGTGTCGGACAATCAAACAAACGTCCATGCGTCCAAAGGATCCGGAGTCCCCGAGTCGGGTGCGGGAACAGGCGGAGCGCCGAACGGCCCAGTTCGAGGTCGTGCGCGATTCGGTCGAGGACTGCAACCGCTTCGACGGCGAGGCCACCTCGGTCACACCGCGGCGCCGCAGCACCGACCCCGGACCCGAGGCCAACATCATCCAGATCGCGCATCCGAAAGGCCTCGGCCTCGGCACGCGCTACCGCTTCCGCCCCGGCTCGACGGTCGTCCTCGGCCGCGCCAAGAACGTGGACGTGAGCCTGCCGGAGATCACCGCGATTTCGCGCATGCACGCCGCGCTGACCTACAAGATCGAGTCCGTCATCCTCGAGGACCTGGGCAGCACCAACGGCACGTACGTCAACGACGTCCGCATCGAGCAGCCGGCGACCTTGAAGAGTGGCGACCGATTCCAGATCGGCGCCGTGCACTTCAAGTTCCTCCAGGAGCGCGACGTCGAGAACGCCTACTTCCAGGCCATCCACGACATGATGGTCCGCGACGGCCTGACGCAGATCTCAAACAGGCGCAAGTTCGAGGACGAGTCCGTGCGCGAGGTCGCGCGCGCGCGGCGGTACAGCCGGCCGTTGTCGCTGCTGCTCTTCGACATCGACCGCTTCAAGTCCATCAACGACGAGCGCGGGCATCTCTGCGGCGACTTCGTGCTGAAGGAAGTCGTGCGCCTCGTTTCGGACTTCTTCCGCAAGGAGCAGGTCTTCGCGCGCGTCGGCGGCGACGAATTCGCGGTCCTCACGCCCGAGGCGAAGCTCGACGGGGCGAAGACCCTCGGAGAACGCCTGCGCAGCCGCGTCGCCAACCACGAGTTCGACTACGGCGGTGTCACCTTCCATGCCACCTGCTCCTTCGGCGTCGCCGAGCTCGGTCCCGAGATGAAGTCCCCCGAGGAGCTCTACGAGGCCGCCGACCGCGCCCTCTACGCCGCCAAGCGCGGCGGCCGCGACAAGGTCGAAGCCTTCATCCGCCCCGCTGTCCGCGAAGTTTCTTGACCGGGGTCAGGTCTGAAATCTTCGGAGTTCCAAATTTCCGTACGATCCAGGAATCTGAAAGTCCGAAGAATTCAGACCTGACCCCCAGGAGTTTCCGCGGCGATGCGGCGCAGAGATTCGAAGCTGTAGATGCCGTCGTTGTGGCCGTCGGCCCAGTCGATCTGGAGCGCGTAGGCGCCGACGCGGCGGTGCCCGGCCGCCTGGAACGAGCGCGGCGTCAGCGGGCGTTCGGGACCGCGGTAGACGTTGCCCATGATGTCCTTCTCGCCCTTGCAGCCGGCGCACGGGCACGCGCGGCGCAGCTTCTCGAGCGGGAAGTAGCTCTCCGTCCCGTCGGCCCACACGATCGCGAGCTCGGTGCCGACGAGCAGGATGTCCTTGGGAACGGCGGTCGCCATGAGGGGCGAGCTTACTTCACGCCCTCGACGAGAAAGAGGTCCGAGAGGATCCGGTTGTAGGAGTAGACGTAGGCCTTCCCGTCCGGCGTGATGTTCGGCGGTGAAATCGAACTGATTCCGGCCGGATCCGGAGGCGTCAGCTCTCTCCAGAGCTCTCGCTTTCCGGTCGCCACGTCGAGGCGAAATACGCGAGCCGGATAGTCACCGCGTCTGTAGACGAAAAGGCCGCGACCGTCGCCCGTCCAACCGACCGGAATTTCGAGCTCGGCGATCCCCGAAATCGCCGTGGGCTCCCCGCCTTCGAGCGGGTACAGGTAGTACCTGCGGTCCGGCCCGATGGCGGCAACCGTTTTCCCATCGGGCGACATCGTGCTGTTCTGGGAGCGGTAGCCTTCCGGGGAGATGGCCCGGGGCTTGCCGCCGGCTATCGGAAGCTCGTAGAGACGGCTGCCGTGACCTTTCTCCGAGGCCGTGATCAGGAGCCGCTTGCCGTCGGGCATGAACATCGCGCTCGACACGATGAATCCCTCCGTCGGAACGGTCTTCGACTCGCCCGCCCCGGTCGGCTGCAGCACGACCTTGCCGCCGACCGTCAGCCCCAGGATGGCCACGACCCACTTCCCGTCCGGCGAAAGGGAGTAGCCCGTTCCATCGCCGAGGCGCACGGGCGGCGATCCATCCATGCTCCGGAAGTAGCTCGAGTACCCGGGTCCGCCGCCCTCGCCGGACTCGCCGAACGCGAGCGATTTCCCGTCCGGCGAGATCGCGTACACGGTGGACCAGTCGAGCCACGAGAGATCCCGCTCCTTGTCGGCTCCGGGCGCCATCGCCAGGATGCCCGACCGCAGGGTGTCATGGGCGACGAGGAGCTTGCCGTCGCGAGCCGTGTCCTGCAGGGTCAGATTGCCGGTCACGCGCGTGAGCAGACGCGCAGAACCCGAGAGCGAGACCGCCCAGAGCGCGCGGTTGCCCCCGACCTCCGCGGCCGTGAACCAGATCTCCGAGCCGTCGGGCGAAAAGGCGAGGCCTCCTTCGGTCGCGAATTCCTTGGTCAGGGTTCGCTTCTTGCCTTTCGCATCGACCACCGCGACGGAGCCGCCATCGTCACCGCGTGCCGGATGATCCATGAATGCCGCGAAGCCTCCCTCCGGCGATACGCGGAGGTCGCTCAGCCATCCGGGCGTTTCGACGAGGATCTTCCCGATCGGCATTTCGAGGCGGCTCTTTCCGGCCACGTCCCGGATGATCGCGAATCCCGACCCATCGGCCGTCCAGTCGGCCCATTGGACGTCGTCCTGAATTTCGCGCGGAGTTCCTCCCCCGGTGATCCCGATCCGCGCGAGCATTCCGGCGCTCATGAAGGCGCCCGCGAAGTGGCGCCCGAGCGATACGGCCATTTCGCCCGACCGGGAGATCGCGAAAACATCCGCGTGCTTGATGCCGAACGGTCGGGACTCGGGGCTATCGAGCCGGCTCGCGAAGATCTCGGCGGGCCGGCCTTCCCAGGAGGCCGAGTAAAGAACGGTCTGCTCGTCGGGCGCGAACCGGGCGGAGTGGATCGACCCGCGCTGGAAGGTGAGCTGGCGGAAGGACGGCGGCGGCGAATGGCCCGCCCTCTTGCCGGCGAGAAAGGCCGCAATTCCGACGGCGGCCGCGAGGGCCGCCGCCGCGACGAGAATGGGCCCGAGCGAGCGCCTCGCCTTGACGGGCGCGGCATGCTGCCCGGTGACTTCCGCCGAGACCGGCGCCTCCGAGAGATGGTCCCGCACCGCCGCGAGGTCCCGCGCCAGATCCTTCGTCGTCCCGAAGCGGTCCTCCGGGTCCTTCGACAGGCAGCGCTCCACGAGCCAGCGCACCGGCGCCGGGATCCGCGCGTTCAGCTGCGACACGGGCTCCGGCTCTTCCCGGATGATCGCCGTCAGCGTCTCCGCGTTCGTACCGCGCTCGAACGCGCGCCGGCCCGTGGCCATCTCGTACAGCATCGAGCCGAACGAGAACTGGTCCGACCGGAAGTCCGTCGGACGCCCCGCCGCCTGCTCCGGCGACATGTACCCGGCCGTCCCCATCACCATCCCGGGGCGCGTCAGGTCTCCCCCGGCCGTCTGCAGCGCCGAGACCTCCTGGTCTTCCGGCGTCACGAGCTTCGCGAGGCCGAAGTCCAGGATCTTCGCGTGCCCGTGCTTGGAGATCATGACGTTGGCGGGCTTGAGATCCCTGTGGACGATCCCCGCCGCGTGCGCCGCCGCGAGCCCCTCGGCGATCTGGGTCGCGAGCTCCAGGAGCTTGCGCGTCGGCACCGGTCCCGAGGCCGTCAGGTCCTTCAGCGTCCCGCCCTCGACCAGCTCCATTGCGATATAGACGGTGTCGTTCGCCGTCCCGATGTCGAAGATCGTCAGGATGTTCGGGTGCGACAGCGCCGAAGCCGCGCGCGCCTCCCGCTCGAACCGCGACCGCCGCTCCGGGTCTGCCGCGAGCTCCGCGGGAAGCACCTTGACCGCCACCTCGCGCTTCAAACGCTCGTCGCGCGCCCGATAGACTTCACCCATTCCTCCCGCGCCGATGGGCGCGAGGATCTCGTAGGGGCCGAGCCTCGTTCCGGCAGAGAGTGTCATCGGGCGGGGGGATTCTAACCGGGGATTTCGCGCCTTCGACGGGCGGCGGAAGGCGTCATTTGAGGTCGCGCACCTTGTAGAGCGTCGAGAGGATTCTCGTGAAGCCCGCCGTCATGACCCGTCCGTCCGGTGAGACGCGTGCCGGCCCGAAGGCGCCGACGCCGGCGGCGTCGGTCCCCGCGAGGTCTCGGACGTGCGTCCGCCGCCCGGAAGCGATGTCGATCAGATCGACACGGCACGGCTGTCCGCTCTGGGCGACGTAGAGTCCGCTGCCGTCGGCCGTCCAGCCAGCGGGATAGTCGCGCGTCTCGGAAGCGGCGAGATCGACGGGCGCCCCCCCGCCGACGGGATAGATGTGAACCTTCAGGTCGGGCCCGCTCGCCGCGATCCGGTCGCCGTCGGGCGAGATGAAGATGCGGCTCTGGTTCAGCCCCTCGCCGCTGATGGGCTTGGCAGCGCCGCCGTCGAGCGCCTGGACATAGAGACGGGCGCCGTGACCGGGCGCAGCCGCCACGAAGACTATGCGCTTACCGTCCGGGAAAAACGCCCCGTACGGCGTGTTGCCGAATCCATCCGGCGGAAGGAGTCGCGGCTGTCCGGCCTTGACGGGCACGAGGACGAATTGGGCGGGAGTCCCCGTGCGGGTCAACGCCCATTGTTCGTCCGACGACAGCGCGGCGCCGATCCCGTCGCCGAGGCGCAGGGCCGGCGCCCCATCGGTTCCCCGCAGGTAGACCGATCCGTTCGCGCCGCCCCCCTCGCCCGATTCGTCAAAGAGGAGGAGCTTCCCGTCGGCGGACAGGGCGCGGTCGCTCTGCCAGTCGAACCAGCCGAGGTCCTTGGCAACCGTCTGTCCGGGAAGAAACGCGAATACGCCGGAGCGGTAGTCGTCTTCCGTGACCAGCGCGTTCGAACCGGCGAGATCGAGCAGGGCGGGAGTCCCCTGCATCGTTCGGACCAGGCGCATCTTTCCGGCGGTCGAGACGGCGAAGACCTCCCGCTCGATCCCCTGTCGCGCCGCGGTGAACCAGACTTCCCGCGAAGCCGCCCACGCCAGCCCCTGCACCGTTGCCCATCCGTTCGCGAGCTCGGTCTTCTTGCCCGCGCGGTCGATGATGGCGATGGCGCCGTCGTCGCCGGCTCCGCCATGGTCGATGAATGCGATCAGCGAGCCGTCGGGAGAAAACCGCGGGCCCTGGATCCACCCGGAGGTCTGGTAGAGCACCTTGCCGATCGGAAATTCGAGCCGTTCCGATCCACCGACCCGGTGGACGACGGCCAGGTCCGATCCCCCGGGAGCCCACTCGGCGTACGTGACGTCCTGCAGGATCTCCTTGGGCGGCCCGCCGGAGAGCGGCGCGCGAGCCAGCGTCCCCATGAACCCGAAACCGGCGGGCGACTGCCTGGCATCGAGCAGGATCGCGAGGTCGCCGGCCGAGGAGAGGCCGAGAAGGATCGCCGGCGGAAGCGCCAGGGTCGAGGACTCGGGCGTCCCCGGCCGCAGCGAGTAGATGCGGGCCGGCGCCCCTTCCCATGCCGCGGCGTAGTAGACCGTCTGTCCGTCGGGACCGAACCGGGCGGAGATCACCGTTCCCCTCTGGAACGTCAGACGCTGAAACTGGGGCTGCTCGACGTTGACGGTCCGGCGGCCCGCGATCACCCCTGCGGCACCCGCAAGCAGGATCGCGGCGAGGACGGGCAACAGGCGCGAGCGGCGCTTCGCTTCGCCCGGCAGGGCGCGGGTGTCCGTCCCGGTCGGCGCCGAGAGGCCCGACAGCGATTCGAGGTCGAACGCGATGTCGCGCGCCGACTGGAAGCGTTCCTCGGGGTTCTTCTCGAGAGCGTGGCGCACGAGCCGGTCGAGGCCCGGATGGATCTCCTTGTTCGTCTGCGACAGGTCCGGCGGCTCCTTCGTCAGGATCGACGTGATCGAGTCCGCCGCCGTGTCGCCGCGGAAGGCCCGCTGACCGGACAGCATCTCGTAGAGGATCGTCCCGAAGGCGAAGATGTCCGAGCGCGCGTCGGCGGCCTTTCCGCGGACCTGCTCGGGGGCCATGTAGCCCATCGTCCCGAGCACGACGCCCGGCTCGGTCCCCGAGATCGTCTGCAGGTCGGTCTGCGTCCCGCCTTCCTTTTCCGCCTTCAGCTTCGCGAGGCCGAAGTCGAGGATCTTGACCCGCCCGTCCTTCATCAAGAACAGGTTCTCGGGCTTCAGATCCCGGTGCACGATCCCCTTATCGTGCGCCGCCGCGAGCCCCTTCGCGATCTGCACGGCGTAGTCGATCGCCTTGCGCACGGGGACCGGGCCCGTGGAAATCCGCTGGCGCAGCGTCTCCCCCTCGAGCAGCTCCGTGACGATGTACGGCGCCCCGTCGGCCGAGCCGATGTCATGGACGGCGGTGATGTTCGGGTGATTCAGGATCCCGGCCGCGCGCGCCTCCTGCTCGAAGCGGTGCAGCCGGTCGGCGTCCTGGGAGAACGCCGTGGGCAGGACCTTGATCGCCACCTCGCGCCCGAGCCGCGGATCCTTCGCCCGGTACACCTCCCCCATCCCGCCCGCGCCGATGGGCGCGAGGATTTCGTAGGGGCCGAGCTTCGTTCCGGCTGAGAGCGTCATGGGTCGCGGGGATTCTAGCCCGGACCGTGGCATATCCTTGGAGCACCTTTAGAGAGGTAGAAATGAAATCGATTCTCCGTGGCGCCGCCGTGCTGGCCCTGATCGCCGCCCCCCTCCTCGCCCGGGCCCCGAAGGACGTCACCGTCGCATGGGCCTACAGCGACGAGGCGGCGGCGGCGACGAAGATGCCGCAGTTCGCGTGGACGTCCGGAGGGGACCTCCTGGTCCTCGACGAGACGAAGCCGGCGGCGACACGGACGATCGAGCGGGTCAAGGGCGGGACCGGGACGCGCGCGGCGGCTGTCGATCGGGCGGCGGCGCTGGCGAGTCTGAAGTCGCTCATCGGAGCGGCGGACACGCCCGATGCGCTGCCCTGGCCGGAGGGCTTCGACGCGGCCGGAAAGATCGCGGTGTATGTGCTCGACGGCGATCTCTTCGTGCTGGATCTCGCGTCGTCGCGCTTCGAGCGGCTGACGCAGACGGCCGATGCCGAGAGCATTCCCCGGCTCTCGCCAAACGGGCGCAAGGTCGCCTTCGTGCGCGACAACGATCTCTACGTCTACGACCTCGTCGCGAAGTCCGAAACCCAGCTGACGTCCGACGGCAGCGCGACGGTACTGAACGGGAACCTCTCGTGGGTATACTGGGAAGAGATCTTCGACCACGCCACGGCCGGATTCTGGTGGTCGGACGACTCCTCGGCGATCGCGTTTCTGCGGACGGACGAGTCGATGGTGGATGTCGTCACGTTCCCGAAGTTCTCTCCCGCCGTTCCGGAGATCATCACGCAGCGTTACCCGAAGGCGGGCGACGCCAATCCCTCGGTGAAGCTCGGGATCGTCGAGGTCGGCAGCGGCAAGACGGCCTGGATGGACCAGGCGGCCGCGGGCTACGAGTACATCCTGGGCGTGAAGTGGCTGCCGGACAACGCCTCGGTCGCCGTCCAGACGACGAACCGGCTCCAGACGCGGCTCGACCTGTGGCTCGTCGCGCGCGGCACGGGCGCCGCGAAGCTCGTGCTGAACGACGTCGACGAGGCCTGGGTCAACCAGAAGGAGCTGCAGTTTCTCGACGGAGGAAAGAAGTTCATCGTGTCGTCCGAGCGCGACGGGCACACGCACCTCTACCTTTATTCGATCGACGGCAAACTCCTGAATGCCGTCACGCACGGCCCCTGGTCCGTCCGCGGCCCGTCCGGCTTCTACGGCGCGCCGCTCGGATCCGCCTGGGTGGACGAGGCGGGCGGCTGGATCTACTTCACGGCGCTCGAGAAGTCCCCGGTCGAGCGCCACCTCTACCGCATCCACCCCGACGGCACCGGCATGGAGCGGATCACGAAGGAGGACGGCCAGCACAGGATCACGATGAGCCCCGACCGGCATGCCTACGCGGACGTCCATTCCGCCCACGACACGCTGCCCTCGCTCTCGGTCCACGACGCGAGCGGCGCCCGGCGCGCGTCCGTCGTCGCGCCCCGCGCGGACGTCGTCGCGCCATTCCAGTTTCAGAAGGCGTCGCTCTTCACCATTCCCGCCCCGGACGGCTTCGCGCTGCCGGCGCGCATCGTCAAGCCGCGGGGCTTCGACTCGTCGAAGAAGTACCCGGCGATCGTCTACATCTACGGCGGTCCCGGCGCGCCCACCGTCAACGATTCCTGGGACTACTCGTTTGCGGGCAACGCCTACTTCGACCAGGTCCTCGCCGACCGCGGTTACGTCGTCTTCTCGGTGGACCCGAGGAGCGCCACGGGCCAGAGCAAGACGCTCGAGAACACGATCGCCCGCAAGATGATGACCGACGGCGAATTGAACGACATCGTCGCCGGCGTGCAGTGGCTGAAGGCCCAGCCGTTCGTCGACCCCGCGCGCGTCGGCGTCTGGGGCTGGAGCGGCGGCGGGACCGACACGCTCCTCCTAATGACGCGCTCGCAGGAGTTCAAGGCCGGCATCTCGATCGCGCCCGTCACCGACTGGCATTTCTACGACACCAAGTTCGCCGAGACCTACATGAAGACGCCCGCCGACAACCCGGAGGGCTACGCGCTCTTTTCACTGATCCCGCGCGCGAAGGACCTGCACGGCCGCCTGATGCTCGTCTTCGGCAGCTACGACGACAACGTGCACCCGCAGAACGAGTGGAGCTTCATCGACGAGCTCATCAAGGCCGGGAAGCCCTTCGACATGATGGTCTACCCGATGCGCAAGCACACGATCGAGGACCGCCCCGCGCGCATCCACCTGTTCGAAAAGATGCTGGACTTCTGGAAGCTGTACCTGTAGTGAGGCGGTGAGGCAGGGTCAGTCTTCCTACTTCAACTCCTCTGCGACGTAGAGATCCGAGAGGACCCTCGCGTAAGAGATCGCGTAGCCCCGGCCGTCCGGCGTGATCCGGACCCCGTAGACGCCGACCAGCCCCGTCGTGTCTGCGGGGACGAGGTCCTTCCACTTTTCCTCGCGTCCGGTCGCGATGTCCACGAGCACGATGTGGGCCGGAATCTCCGCCCCGCGGCGCACGTAGACGATCCCCGCCCGATCGCTCGGACCGATGATCGTGTCCTCCGCCCGAATCCCGGACACGGGCAGCGGCTCGCCACCTTCGACCGGATAGAGCACATGCCGGCGCTCCGGACCCCGGCCGAAGAAGTGCTTTTCGTCATAGCCCCTGAAGACGGTGCTGAGCCCTTCGGGCGTCACCGGCTTCGGACTGCCGCCCTCGCTGTCCACGAGATAGACGCGGCCGGCATGGCCCGTTTCGAGCGCCGCCATGAGGAAGCGACGGCCGTCCGGGAGCCACTCGGCCCTGCGCGCGCGAAAGGTCGGGAAGGACAGGAGCTTCGCCTCGCCCGGACCGGTCGGATAAATTGCGATCTGCTGGTCGGTCGTCGGATGCACGATGCAGAGGGCCCGTTTCCCGTCGGGAGACAGGGAATCGCCGCTGCCTTCGCCCAGGCGAATCGCGGGCGACCCGTCGGTCGGGCGCAAAAACACGGCGTAGCCCGGGCCGCCTCCTTCGCCCGACTCGCTGAACAGCACCGTGCGCCCGTCCTGCGAAAGGTCCGCCATCAGGCTCCAGTCGAACCAGGACAGGTCCCGCTCGCTCGTCTCACCGGGCGCGAGCGCGGCGAGCCCGATGCGATTCACGTCGTGCGTCAGCAGCGCGCGGCCGTCGCGCGACACGTCGGCGAGGGTGAGCGCGCCCGTGCCGCGATAGAGCAACCGCACGCGGCCGGACGGCGTCGCGGCGTGGAGCGCGCGGTTGCTGCCGACTTCGGCGGCCGTGAACCAGACTTCCGAGCCGTCGGGCGACCAGGCGAGGCCGGCGATCGTCGCCCAGAGCGGCGTGAGCGGCGTCTTCCTGCCGGCCAGGTCCACGATCGCCACGGCGCCGCCGTCGTCATTGACGACGGGATGGTCGATGAACGCGATCCGGTCGCCGCCGAGCGAGAAGCGCGGGTCCGCAATCCAGCCCCGGGTCTCGTAGATCACCTTCCCGATCGGATACTCGAGGCGGCATTTCCCGCCGGCCTGGCGCACGATGGCGATCTCCTTGCCGTCGGGAGGAAAGTCGGCGAACTCGACGCTCTCGAGGACCTCCCGCGGGGCGCCTCCTCCGCCCGCGGCCACGCGCGCAAGCGTTCCCGCTCGCGTGAACGCACCGGAAAACCGCGAATTGAGAGCGACGGCCACCTCTCCCGTCGGCGATACCGCCAGGACGTCCGCGTTCTTCAGGCCGAACGGGCGCGCATCGGGGCCGGCGTTGCCGCCGATGTAGAGCTCCGTCGGGCCCCCGTCCCAGGCCGCCGAGTAGACGACCGACTTGCCGTCGGAGCCGAAGCGCCCGTTCCAGATCGAGCCCCGCCGGAACGTGAGCTGGTGAAACGCGGGCGGCGCGGGCGGCCCCTTGCGCGCATGCAGCCAGTACCCGGCGGCCGCGGCGGCGAGCAGGCCGACCACGATGGCGATCGCCGGGACGCCCTTGCGCATCGCGGAGGGACCCGCGGCTGCGGTCACGGCGTCCGACGCGGAGAGCCCCGACAGCGCCTCGAGATCGAACGCCACGTCGCGTGTCGAGTAGAACCGCTCCTCCGGGTTCTTCTCGAGGCAGTGGCGGACGATGCGCTCGAGACCGGGCTGCACGCTCTTGTTCGTCGCCGACAGGTCCGGCGGCTCTTCGCGCAGGATCGCCGACATCGTCTCGGCGGCCGAGTCCCGGTGGAACGCGCGGACGCCCGAGAGCATCTCGTACAGGATCGCTCCGAACGCGAAGATGTCCGACCGCTGGTCGGCCGGCTTGCCCTTGACCTGCTCGGGCGACATGTACCCGAGCGTGCCCATCACGACGCCCGGCTCCGTCGCCGCGGGCGCCGTCGGCAGGTTCGTCTGCTGCGCCGCCTGGCCCTCCGGCTGCGTCAGCTTCGCCAGGCCGAAGTCCAGGATCTTCACCCGACCGTCGTTGGTCAGGAACAGGTTCTCGGGCTTCAGGTCCCGGTGAACGATCCCCTTCTCGTGCGCCGCGGCGAGCCCCTTCGCGACCTGGATGGCGTAGTCCGTCGCCTTGCGCACCGCGATCGCGCCGCCGGACATCCGCGCCCGCAGCGTCTCGCCCTCGAGGAGCTCCGTAACGATGTACGGCGCGCCCGCGTGCGAGCCGAGGTCGTAGACCGCCGTAATGTTCGGGTGGTTCAACGCCCCCGCCGCCTGTGCCTCCTGCTCGAAGCGCCTGAGGCGATCGGCATCCTGCGAGTACGACGCCGGCAGCACTTTAACCGCGACGTCACGCTTCAGCCGCTCGTCGCGCGTCCGATAAACCTCCCCCATCCCGCCCGCACCGATGGGCGCGAGAATCTCGTACGGGCCCAGACGGGAACCCGCGGGCAGGGTCACTGAACCCCTTCCACGAGGAACAGGTCCGACAGCGTGCGCACGTAGCCGTAGATGTATGCCGACCCGTCCGGGGTCGGGCCCGCGCCGAGGCTCGAGACCCCCGCGGCGTCCGCAGGCATCACCGTGCGCCACAGCTCCTTGCGTCCCGTCGCGATTTCGAGGCGGTACTCCTTCGACGGAGCTTCGCCGCCTCGATGAACGTAGAGGAACCTTCCGTCGGCGCTGCGCTGGTCTACGCCATCCTCCCGATCGAGACCCGGAATCAGAGTCGGCTCACCCCCGGAAAGCGGATAGAGGTACCGCTTTCGGTCAGGTCCTCTGACCACCGTCCACTTTCCGTCCGGCGCCACGATGCCGGCACCCGCGTAACCCTCCGGTGTCAGGGCGTGCGGCTTACCGCCGGCGAAGTCCCGCAGGTACAGCCTTGGACCATGCCCCGGCTCGCTGCCCGTGAAGAGAACCTGCTTGCCGTCGGGCAGGAAGGAGGCGCCAAACACGGAAATGCCGTCCTTCGAAAAAAGCTTCGGTTCGCCCGCTCCGGTCGGGTATGCCGCGAGCTGCGGGTCGGAGGCCGAGTGCACGATTGCCAGGGCCCACTCTCCGTCGACCGACAAGTCCTGACTGCTGCCCTCGCCGAGCCGCACCGCAGGCGAGCCATCCGTCTTCCGAACATAGACGGAGTACCCGGCGCCACCGCCTTCGCCCGTCTCGGAGAAGAGGACCGTCTTGCCGTCGGCCGAAATCGCCGTGGGCAGGGACCAATCGAGCCACGTGAGGTCGCGTTCCTTCGATTCGCCCGGAGCGAGAGCCATCATCTCCGACCTGATCGTGTCGCGCGAGACCAGGAGCCGGCGTTCGCGCGAGACGTCCTGAAGCGTCAGATTGCCGGGGACCCGAATTCGCAGGTGGCTCTTGCCCGACCGTGTGGTCGAGTAGACGGCGCGGTTGCCGCCGACCTCCGTGGCCGTGAACCAGATCTCCGAGCCATCGGGGGACCACCCGAGCCCCTGCGCCGACGCGAAGGGTTGAGAAAGATTCCGCTTCTTGCCGGCGCGATCCACGACGGCGACCGAGCCGCCATCATCGTTGGGTGTCGGGTGGTCGATGAAGGCCACGAGATCTCCGTCCGGAGACACTCGCAGGTGGCTGACCCAGGCGCTCGTCTCGTACAGGACCTTCCCGAGCGGAAACTCGATGCGCATCCTCCCCGGAACGACGCGCACGATCGCGAGACTCTTGCCATCCGGTCCCCAATCGGCCCACTCGACTTCCTTGAGGATGTCCCTCGGCGCGGCGCCGCCCGCGACCGAGAGCTGCGCCAGCGTGCCGGTGCGCCGGAAGGCAGCGCCCACGACCCGATTCAACGACACGGCCATCTCACCCGATTTCGAGATCGACAGAACTTCCGCGCCGATCAGACCGAAGGGCCGCGATTCGGGGCTCTCGGGCCTGCCGACGAAGATCTCCATGGGCTTGCCATCCCACGCCGCCGAGTACATGACGGTCTGTCCGTCGGGCGCGAATCGAGCCGAAAAGACCTGGCCGCGCCGGAACGTGAGCTGGCGGAACGACGGCGGCGGACGATTGCCGTCACGCCGAACGGCAACGTAGGCCGCCGCGCCACAGACAAGGGCCGTGGCCAGGATCGCGCCGGCGAACAGCCGCCACGACGGACGCGGTTTCGACGAGGCAATGGCCTGCTGTGCCACCGCGCCCGATCCGGACAGACCCGACAACGCTTCGAGATCAAAGGCCACGTCGCGCGTGGAGTAGAACCGCTCCTCCGGGTTCTTCTCCAGGCAGTGCCGCACGATGCGCTCGAGCCCCGGCTCCACGCTCTTGTTCGTCGCCGAGAGGTCCGGCGGCTCTTCCCGGAGGATCGCCGACATCGTCTCCGCCGCCGAGTCGCGGTGGAACGCGCGCGCGCCCGAGAGCATCTCGTACAGGATCGCCCCGAACGAAAAGATGTCCGAGCGCTGGTCGGCGGGCTTTCCCTTGACCTGCTCGGGCGACATGTACCCGAGCGTGCCCATCACGACGCCCGGCTCCGTCGCAGCCGCCGCCGTCGGAAGGTTCGTCTGCTGCGCCGCCTGGCCCTCCGGCTGCGTCAGCTTCGCCAGGCCGAAGTCGAGGATCTTCACCCGACCGTCGCTCGTCAGGAAGAGATTTTCGGGCTTGAGGTCTCTATGGACGATCCCCTTTTCGTGCGCCGCCGCGAGCCCCTTCGCGATCTGCACCGCGTAGTCGGTCGCCTTGCGCACCGCAATCGCGCCGCCGGAGAGCCGCGCCCGCAGCGTCTCGCCTTCGAGCAGCTCCGTCACGATGTACGGCGCACCGGAGTGTGAGCCGAGGTCGTACACCGCGGTGATGTTCGGATGGTTCAGCGCGCCCGCCGCCTGCGCCTCCTGCTCGAAACGGCGCAGCCGGTCGGCATCCTGGGAGTACGACGCCGGCAGCACCTTCACCGCCACGTCCCGCTTCAGCCGCTCGTCCCGCGCCCGGTACACCTCGCCCATCCCGCCCGCGCCGATCGGCGCCAGGATCTCGTAAGGGCCGAGCCGCGATCCGGCGGTGAGGGTCATTGCTTCACCGCTTTTCTCGCAGGCGCGCCCACATCGTCGCGGCCTCGGGCGGCAGCTCGGCCAGGCGCATCTCGACGTCCGCCACGGCCGCGGGGCTCACGTGCAGCAGCTGCTCGATATCCCACGCGTCCTGCGACCCGCCCGCAAAGAGCTTCAAGAGGACCAGGTCCGCGGCGCCAACGACCGGGACGTTGCCTCGGCCGACCGGCAGCCGCTCGGCCCTGTCGAGAACGCGCTTCTGCCACTCGAACCGGCCCACCACGAGGTCCACGGGATAGGCGCCTGCCGATTCGAGCCATACGACGCCCGCCAGCGGATCGTCGGCGTCGCCGCGCCGCAGCTGCCCGGTGCCCGCCATGCCCTTCCAGAAGGCGGCCTCCAGCACACGGGTGTCCACCGTCAGCAGGTCGAGATCCAGGGTCGAGCGTGGAACGCCGTGCAAGCCCATGGCGGCGGCGCCAATCAGAGCGTACTGCACGGAGCCAGAGTCCAGCCGGGCGCAGACCTCGTCGAAGAGCTTCAATTCGCGTCACGCTCGAGGCAGGCGCTCCGTCGCCGGCCGATGCGACGCGCTCGCGCGAGGACCGCCCTCGCGGTCCGGCGATCGACACAGCGGGCCTGAACGTAGAGGTCGAGATCACGCTTTCCGAGCGAAAGCGCGAGCGCAAGCCGCTCGGGACCCGAGAGACGGGCCATGCGCTGCCGCAGCTCATCCTTGAGGGCGTCCGCGACGACACTCATGGAGCGAAGTATAGCGAGGCCGCCGGCCTCGGGTTCCCGGGGCTATTCGTACCGCAGCGCCTCGATCGGGTCCAGGCGCGAGGCCTTCACGGCCGGGTAGAGGCCGAAGAAGATGCCGACCGAGATCGAGACGACGAGACCCACGATGATCGACCAGAGCGGCGTCTCGGCGGGCAGCGCATCGAACGCCTTCTTGATGCCGGCCGGGACGGCGACGCCGATGATGACACCGATGACGCCGCCGATCAGCGAGAGCGTCGTCGCCTCGGTCAGGAACTGCAGGACGATGTCGCGGCGGAAGGCCCCGACCGCCTTGCGCACGCCGATCTCCTTCGTGCGCTCGGTGACCGACACGAGCATGATGTTCATCACGCCCACGCCCCCGATCAAGAGCGACACGAAGGCGATGAACACCATCGCGAGCGTGATGCCCTGGGTGATCCCCTGGAAGCTCTCGATCATCCTGTCCGGCGTGACGACGCCGAAGTCGTCCGGCTGGTCGAAGCGCACGTGCCGGCGGGTGCGCAGCACCGCGCGCACCTTGTCGATCAGCACGGGCACCTGCTCGGGCCGGTACGGGACCATCGCGATGCGCAGGGCGTCGCCATGGGAACCGCCCGCGCGGATCCACGGGAAGCGCCGGTCGAACGTCGTCAGCGGAATGACGACGAAGGCGTCCTGGGATTCGCCGAACATCTTGCCCTTGTTCTCGAAGACGCCGATCACGGTGTACGTGTCATGGCCGAGCTGGATGCGCTTGTTGAGCGGGTCCTCGCGGGGAAACAGCTTCTCCGCGATCTCGGAGCCGAGGACGATGACGTCCGCGGCGTGCTCCACGTCGAGCTCCGTGAGGAAGCGCCCGCGCTCGACGAAGCGGCTCGTGGCGACCGCATAGGGCTCCATGACCCCGAAGACCCGCGGCGACTGGACCTCGTTCTTCCCATACCGGAGGTGGTAGTCCGTGTTGTCCCAGAGGTACCTCTGGGGCGAAACCGCGCGCGCCTCCGGGACCTGCTCGCGGATCGCGGCCGCGTCCTCGAGCGTCAGATCCTTGCGCCGCAGCTCCGACTCCGGCCTGGGCCCGCCGGGCCCGAAGCGCGGCTCGTACTTCTGCACCATCACGAGCGAGGCGCCGAAGCTCTGGAAGTTGCGCACCATGCCGTTGTTGAAGCCCGTGACGATCGAGACCATGGCAATGACCGTCGCGACTCCCACCACGATGCCCAGCACTGTCAACGACGCCCGCAGCTTGTGCGTCCGCAGGGCGAGCAGCGCAAACCGAAAGTTCTCGCCAAACCCCCGTCGCAGATGACTCAACACGGACGAGACCCTATCAGCCGTCGCGGCATCAAGCCTTCACGATCCCCTTGGGAGGAGGTCGCTTTCCACCTCACTGCGACATCCGCTCGCGGCGCAAATAGTCTCCCGACCGAAGGGAGGGAGGAGGTTTGCGCCGCGGGAGCGAGAGCGAGCGTAGCGAGCGGTAGCGACGTTTATTCGTACCGCAGCGCCTCGATGGGATCGAGGCGCGACGCCTTCACGGCCGGGTAGAGGCCGAAGAAGACGCCCACGGACATCGACACGAGCAGCCCGACGAGCACCGCCCAGAAGGGCGTCTCGGCCGGGAGCGCCGCGAAGGCGGCCTTGATCCCCATGGGAACCGTGACGCCGACGATGACGCCGATGATTCCGCCGATCAGCGAAAGGGTCGTCGCCTCCGTCAGGAACTGCAGGACGATGTCGCGGCGGAAGGCCCCGACCGCCTTGCGCACGCCGATCTCCTTCGTGCGCTCGGTGACCGACACGAGCATGATGTTCATCACGCCCACGCCCCCGATCAAGAGCGAGATGAACGCAATGAAGATCATCGCGCCGCTGATGCCGCGCGTGATCCCCTGGAAGCTCTCGATCATCTTGTCCGGGGTCAGGATGTAGAAGTCGTCCTCGGCGTTGAACGGCACGCCCCGGCGCGCCCGCAGCAGGGCGCGGCCCTTCTCGATGACGGTGTCGACCTGGTCGGGTCCGTACGGCACCGTTGCGATGTGGATCGTGTCGCCGCGGCTGCTCTTGATCTGGGGGAACTGGTGGTCGAAGGTCGAGAACGGGATGAAGAACCAGTGGTTGCTGGAGCCGCCGCCGAAGTCGCCCTTCTCTTCCATGACGCCGACGACGGTGTACTTCCAGCCGTTCAGCTCGACGGTCTTGTTGAGCGGGTTCTCGCGCGGAAAGAGCGCCTTCGCCACGTCGGTCCCGATGACCGCCACCGCCGAAGAATGGTCGATGTCCGCATCCGTGATGAAACGTCCCTGGTCGACGAAGTGGTTGTTCGCCAGGCTGTAGTCCGGGTACACGCCCGCGACCGTCGGCGCCGTGGACTCCTGGTCGCGGTACTTGACCGTGGGTGTGGTGCCGTCGAACAGGTACCGCTCCGGGGACACGCCGCGGATCTCGGGGATCTGGGCTTTCAGGGCCAGGGCGTCCTCGAGCGTCAGATCCTTGCGGTTGCGCTCGGTGTCCCCGCGGTGCCCCGGGCCGAAGCGCATCGAGTACTTCTGGAACTGCACGAGCGTCGCCCCGAAGCTCTGGAAGTTGCGGACCATGTTGTTGTTGAAGCCCGTCACGATCGAGACCATCGCGATCACGGTCGACACGCCGACGACGATGCCAAGGACCGTCAGGCCGGCGCGCAGCTTGTGGGCGCGCACGGCCAGGAGCGCGAACCGCACGTTCTCGCCGAAGCCGCGCCGCAGGTGGGACAAGAGGGACGACATGGCGCCGCCGCTACTCGTACCGGAGCGCTTCGACCGGCGGCAGCTTGCTCGCCTGGTTCGACGGGATCCACCCCGCCAGCAGGCCGGTCACGGTCGCGACCGCCACGCCGAGCAGGATGAAGGACAGCCGCACCTGCGCGGGGAAGACCTGCTTCACCGCGAGCGCGATGAGCGAGCCGAAGATCACGCCGATCACGCCGCCGACCGAGGACAGCAGCGCCGCCTCGAGAAGGAACTGCCGGCGGATGTCCCGCTTGCGCGCGCCGAGCGCCCGCCGCACGCCGATCTCCTTGGTCCGTTCGACGACCGAGACGAACATGATGTTGGCGATCACGATCGCGCCGACGACCAGCGAGATGCCGGAGATCAGAATCATCAGCAGGAACATGCCGGCCGAGATGTTCCTCCAGAGCGACTGCAGCAGCTCCGCCGTGACGAGGCCGAACGGATCGTCGGCGTTGTAGGCCGTCTTGCGCAGCGAGCGCAGGATCGTCCGCACCTCGTCGGTCGCCGCGGTCACGCCCTCGACGCCGCCCTTGGGCTTCAGGAAGATGCTGATGTCCTCGGTCGGCGCGATGCGCTTGTGGAAGAGCGTCAGCGGGATGTAGACGACGTTGTCCTGGCTCTGCCCCATCACGCTGCCCTGCTTGGCCAGGGTGCCGATGACCTTGACCGGGAACCCGTCGATCTTCATCACCCGCCCGATCGGGTCGATGTTGGGGAAGAGCTCGTCCTGGACGTCCCAGCCGATCACGGCCACGGGCGAAGACTGGTTGTACTCGGTCTCGGTGAAGTAGCGCCCGCTCGCGATGTCGAAATTCATGGCATCGGCCATGTTGGGGGTGTGCCCCTGGATCTCGGACGCGCCGAGCTTGCGATCCTCGTACTTGAGCGGACGGTTGCGGTCGCCGCGCGCCCCGATCGACTCGCAGAGCTTGCACTCGCGGCGCACGACTTCCATGTCCGTCAGGGTGAGGTCCTTGCGCTTGCGGGCGAGCAGCCACTCCTCGCGGCTGGTGATGATGCCGTACTTCGTGAAGATGACGATGTCGGGGTTCAGCCCGATGACCTTGTCCTTGACGTAGCTGTTGAGCCCCGAAATCACCGACACCACGCCGACGACGGTCGCGACGCCGATGATGACGCCGAGCAGCGTCAGGAACGCGCGCAGCTTATGACGCGTGAGCGCCGACGCCGAGACGCGGAAGAGCTCCGAGGTCGTCACGCGGGTTTCGGACCGCCCTTCTTGTCGCCGCCTTCCTTTTCGATCAGGACCTTGTCGCCCTCCTTGACCTGCCGCAGGACCTTGAAGGGCCCCGTGACGATCTCGGCGCCCACGGCCGGGCCCTTCTTGACCTGAATCATGAGCTCGCCGGCGATCCCCGTCTCGACCTTCTCGAAATCGAGCTTGCCGTCCTTGACGACGTAGACGCCCTCTTCGGTCTGCGGGCGCGCTCCGGCCGACGGCGCCTTCCCCTTGGACGGCACGTCGCGCACGACGAGCGCCTGGATCGGAATCGCCGCCGCCCCGTCCACGTGCCCGGTCACCACGTCCGCGGTCACCGAGAATCCGGGCCGGATCGTGTCGGGCGGGTTGTCGAGGCGGATCTTCACCTTGAAGTTGATCGCCTCGGAGTTCGCCACGAGCGCGAGAAGGTCGGGATCGTTCTTCTGGATCGGCGAGGAGCCGACCTCGGTGACGGTGCCCTCGAACTTGCGGTTGGGATAGGCGTCGATCGTGAGCGAGGCCTTCTGACCGATTTTGACCTGGGGGACCGAGGTCTCGTCGACCATCATCACCGCCTCGACCTCGGCCATGTCGGAGACCGTCAGGAGCTGCGTGCCGGCGTTGTTCATCGTGCCGATGACGGTGACCTCGCCCTCCTTGATCGGAAGGGCCGTCACGACGCCGTCGATCGGCGACGTCACGGTCGTCTTCGAGAGCGAGTCGCGGCTGGCCACGAGGTCCGCGCTCGTCGAGTTCATGCGCTGCTCGGTCGCCGCGAGGGTCGCCACCGCCGCGTCGAGGTTCGACTTGGCCTTCTGGTAGTCCGCCTCGGCCAGGATCTTGGCCTGGAAGTTCTGCTTGGCGCGCTCGAAATCGAACTTCGCCTGCTCGGCGTTCGCCCTGGCCGCATCGAGGTCGTGGCGCATCGCCTCCAGGCTCGCCTCGCGCCCCTGCGCCTGGGCCGCCAGCTGCGCACGGTCGATCTGGAGCAGCAGCTGCCCGCGCTTGACGTGGTCGCCTTCCTTGACCGCCAGGTTGACGATCTGGCCCATGACCAGGGCGGACATGTCCACCTTGCGCCGCGCCTGGATCTTGCCGTTGGCGGTGACCTTGGAGACCAGGTCCAGTTTCTCGACCTTGGCCGTCGTCACGCGCGGGACGTTCTTGTCCCGGCCACGGATGGCCGCCGTCAGGGCCCCGACGACGATGACCGCCGCCGCCACGCCCACGATGATTTTCGTCCTCTTCGACATGCCCTCAACCCTCCGGCTGTACGCGGTTTTTCACCGTATCTTGTTCTACGGAGGGGGGGTCGGAAAGTTCAATCCCTTCTGGACCATTGAAAACGAAGGGCTTTTTCGTTAGCCTCACGCCCCCTGCGCCCATAGCTCAATTGGATAGAGCGTCTGACTACGGATCAGGAGGTTGGGGGTTCAACTCCCTCTGGGCGCACCAACTTAAGCCTTGACGATGTCTTTCTTCCCCGCCGACACGGCGTTCATGCACGAGGCCCTCGCCTTCGCCCGCATCGCCTATGCCGAGGACGAGGCCCCGATCGGCGCGGTCGTGGTCCTCGACGGCCGGATGATCGGCCGGGGCCGCAACCGCCGGGAGCGCCTCGCCGACCCCACCCACCACGCCGAGATCGAGGCGATCCGGGAGGCGGCGCAGGAGCTCGGCCACTGGCGTCTCGAGGGCGCGACCCTCTACGCCACGCTCGAACCCTGCCCCATGTGCGCCGGCGCCTCGGTCAACGCGCGCATCGCGCGGATCGTCTACGGCTGCCCGGACCCCAAGGCCGGTTACTGCGGCACGCTCGGCAACATCCCGCAGGACCCTCGCCTGAACCACCGCTGCGTGGTCGATGGCGGACTGCTTGGCGAAGAGTCGGCCGCGCTGCTCCAGCAGTTCTTTCCGCGCGAAGCGCTGATGCGCGCCGACTAACCTCCGGCGGTGCGGCCGTCTGCCGATCTGCGCGCCCGTCGGAACCGGCTGGCCCGGGCTCGGAAGGCTCGCCGCACCGGATGCACCGCTTTGGCCATGGCCGTCCGGCGATGACCAGGGTCGTGATGCAGCAGACCCGGCACCGGATCTGTACGTAGCAGGCGTTGATAATCTCCATCGCGTCAGCGCTCCTCGCCGACGAACTCGAGCAGACGGACCGTCACGCCGTCGTACCCGAACAGCAGCTCGTGGCCGCGCCGGCACTTCGCGGTCCCGGTTCTCCCTCTTCCGTGTCGGCGGGCAGCTCGATCTTGATGCGGTCGCCACATTGCGGGCACTTCAGCGGCCAGAGGGTAGGGGGGTCGTTCTTCATTATTGAGGGCCTCCGCGCGAGAACGTATCGGGCGGGGTTGAAGGCGGGTTGAACGTCCGGAAAAATCTCGGGTGATGCACGAAGACGACCGGCAGTATCCAGAGCCCGAGGAGGATGAGCGGGCCGCCGAACATCTTCAGTACCCGCCAAACCAGACGTTGGACGGAATCCCCGTCGTCGCCGGGGAACGGTCGCGAACCATGGGCACCGAACAAGGATTTCCATGAGCTCGCACACGTCCCGGGCCGCCATCGGCTCACGCGTATTTCCGGTCTTCGTCCTCGCGTCCCTGGCCTTCGCCTCGACCGTCCTCGGCGCCGGCCCCGAACTTCAGCCACTCGGGCCGCCGGGAACCAACTTGAACGCGATTCCGAAGGATCCGGCCGCGCGAGTCCCCGACTGGGGAACCTCCAATCTGACTTACGTCACCGTCTCCGGCGCGGCATTCGTTCCGGCGAGTTCGAGCACCGTGTTCGACACGACCGGCAACGGCTACTCGAACCAGCTCCTCCGAACGGCGACCGGAAGCTTCGTGAAATTCGCCGCGCCGATTCAACTGCCCGGGGGGGCGCTGGTGAAGTACCTCGAGCTCGACTATTGCGACAACACGGGGGGATCCGGGTTCGTGCAGGGGGCGCTCGTCGAGATGACCTGGGATGGCAATGCGTCCAACTACGTCGGCTTTGTGGTCTCACAGGGCGACGGCTGCACCTTTGACTCCCGGTCCAACGGCAACATCGTCGTGGACAACTACTACCATCGCTATTACCTGCTGGGTTACATCTCGAGCAGCGTTGGCCACCTCACGGGCATTGCGGGGATGATCGTCGGCTACCAGCTCCAGGTTTCCCCCGCTCCGGGCACGCCCACCTTCAACGACGTGCCGACGAACCATCCGTTTTTCCAGTACATCCAGGCGCTCTCTGCCTCCGGAATCACCGGAGGGTGCGGCGGCGGAAATTACTGCCCGGACAACCCGGTCACGCGCGGGCAAATGGCGGTCTTTCTCGCAAAGGCTCTCGGTCTGTACTTCCAATAGGTCGGTCCGAAGCGCCTCCCTGCACCGCCCGCGCGAAACCCCGTCCAGGCTCTTCGCGCGGGCGTTGCCTGCTGCCGCGGGTCTGCCGTCGCTGATCGGGTGAACCCACGACCGGTGGCGGGCAAAGAAAGTTGGCGGAGAGGGTGGGATTTGAACCCACGAAACCCGTTAGGGCCTACCGGTTTTCGAGACCGGCCTTCAACCACTCCAGCACCTCTCCGCGCGGGTGGAACGGCGAATCCTAGCCGATTCCACGCCCTTTCTCAGAGAAGCTAAACCCCGCCCCAAGGAATCCGTAATAATCGGCATCCCCGATGGAAAACGCGATCCAGCTGACGGACGTCTCGAAGGCCTTCGGCAAGTTCAAGGCCGTGGACAGCCTGTCCCTGAACGTCCCGAAGGGGTCGATGTTCGGGCTGCTCGGTCCCAACGGCGCCGGCAAGACGACGTCGATCCGGATGATCATGAACATCACGGCGCCCGACTCGGGCGACATCCGGATCCTGGGCAACCCGATGGACCGCGCCATGCAGAACCGCATCGGCTACCTGCCCGAGGAGCGCGGCCTGTACCGGAAGATGAAGGTGATCGACCACCTCTACTTCCTCGCCGCCATCAAGGAAGTCGGGCGCGAGGAAGCGAAGAAGCGCATCGCCGACTGGCTCGACAAGATGGAGCTGCGTCCCTGGCTCAACAAGAAGGTCGACGAGCTCTCCAAGGGCATGCAGCAGAAGATCCAGTTCATCGCGACGATCGTCCACGACCCGGACATCCTGATCCTCGATGAGCCGTTCTCGGGCCTCGACCCGATCAACGTGGCGCTGATGCGCGACTACTTCCTCGAGTTCCGCGGGCGCGGCAAGACGATCGTCTTCTGTACCCACGTGCTCGAGCAGGCCGAGAAGCTCTGCGACGAGATCACCCTGATGGCCCGCTCGCGCAAGATCCTCGAGGGCTCCATCAGGGAGTTGAAGCACCGCTACTCCCAGGACCTGCTGCGCATCTCGATGGACGCCTCGCTCGAGGAGGTCCGCGCTCTGTCCGGCGTGGCCACCGTGAAGGCCGTCGACGGCACGTTCGTCGTGGGCCTGAATCCGGGCACCGACCGCCGCGAGTTCCTGAAGCGCACGCTCGAGCGCTACCGGATCGACGCCTTCTCGCAGAAGGAACCGGATCTCGAGGAAATCTACCTCGACGCCGTCAAGAGCGCCGGAATCGAAGACCGCGTCATCGAATGAGGCGCCCATGAACTGGAAGAAGACCTTCGCCGTCGTCCGCCGGGAGTACGTCGAGCGCGTGCGCACCAAGGCGTTCTGGATCGCGACGCTGCTGATCCCGATCCTCTTTCTCGGCTACGTGGCCATCCAGGTCGCGCTCTCGCGCAAGACCAGCGGCCAGCGCGAGCTCGTCGTCGTGGACCTGACCGGCAAGCTCTACAAGCCGCTCGCCGCCGAGCTCGCCGACACCGAGGCCAAACAGAAAAAGGAAGCCTCGGGCTCCAAGGGGCCGCACTGGAACCTCGTCGAGCGCCCGCTCACGGGCGACCTCGACGCCACGAAGGAGGCGCTCCGCAAGGAGGTCCTCGCCAAAAAAATCAACGCCTACCTGATCCTCGAGCCGGCCAAGCTGGAGAAGGAGAGCATCGAGTACTACTCGACGACCGTCTCGGACTACATCGCCCTGTCGCAGCTCCAGGCCGCCATGAACCGCATCTGGATGCGCCAGAAGATGGCGGCGCGCGGGCTGCCCGCGGAGCTCGCGGCCGAGCTCGAGCACCGCCTGGACCTGAAGCCCTTCAAGGTGACCGAGAAAGGCACCTCCGAGGAAAAGGGCGCCGGCATCATCGCGGCGATCGTCTTCCTGATCCTGATGTACTCGACGTTCTTCATGTACGGCTACCAGGTGATGCGGGGCGTCATCGAGGAAAAAAGCAACCGCATCGTCGAGATCATCGTCGCGTCGGTGCGGCCGGTCGAGCTGATGGTCGGCAAGATCGTGGGCATCGGCCTCGTCGGTTTGACGCAGTACCTCGTCTGGTCGCTCGTCGCGATGAACCTGTCGCTGCCGGTGTTCGCGGGAATGCTGTCGGGCGGCGATCTCGGCGTGCCCCGCGTCCCGGTCTCGATGCTCGGCTACTTCATCCTGTTTTTCATCCTCGGGTACTTCCTCTACGCCAGCGTCTACACGATGATCGCCGCGCCGTTCAACACCGACCAGGAGGCGCAGCAGCTGGCCATGATCCCGATGATCATGATCGTCGGCGGCATCGCCGTGTACCCCGCGGTCATGAACAACCCGACCGGCGGCATGGCGCTCTTCTTCTCGCTCTTCCCGTTCACCGCTTCGCTCATCATGTTCCTGCGCACGGCGGTCTCCGAGCCGCCCGTGTGGCAGATCCTGCTCTCGATCGCCATCCTGATCTCGACGACCGCCGGGCTCGCCTGGTTCGCCGGCCGCATCTACCGCGTCGGCATTCTGATGTACGGCAAGAAGCCCACGATCCCCGAGATCATCCGCTGGGCGCGGTATTCGCCCGGCAAGGTGGTCCAACCCGAGGTCAAGCGGGCCGGCTAGCCATTTGCCGCGCTCGGGCGCCCTGTGCTAACTTTCGCGCCCCGTTTGGCCCCTTCGTCTAACGGTTAGGACGCGGCCCTCTCAAGGCCGAAATACGGGTTCGATTCCCGTAGGGGCTACCAGATTTATTTCGTTACCAGCTTCGTCCCTAAAGCACTGAAACAATAACTGCACGCGGTTTCAAATTTCCCGCCCTTGAACCGCAGCCCTCAGGAAAAATGAGCTTCTGGAGTCGTTGTTTCTGGTCGATAGGGAAGCCCAACCACATCGTAGCCGCACTGGCGAGCAGCTTCTCGACGTAGTCGATGAGGGACTCCACTTTCAGTTCATCGGCCTCTGCCTCTCGGAGGTCAAGCCGCAGGTCAGCAATTTCGGCGTTCACCCGCTCGATTTGATCGTCATAGGTGGTCCGGTCGATGGCACGTCGGTGAACGAAAGCGTCCACCAGCCGGTCCTTTTTCTCCTTTAGCGCATCGAGTTCCCGATGTCGTTTTGCATTCGAGGCAGTGGCCTGCTCAACTTCCGCCGCCACGTGTCGATGAGGATTTCGTGCAAGAGCCTTAAGTACTGCTGTGTCGGTGCCAACCCCCGCAGCCGATCCACGAACAGCAACTCCATCCATCTCTCGAAACGTTGAGGCGACAAGCAGGCGTGAGGCATCTGTAATATCCGAACCGCTTGCCGCTCCGGCCCGTGCTGAAACTGCCGGTCAGACCCCTTCCGCAAGTGCCACACCGAACGAACTGCCTTAGCGGAAAGCTCGGGTTGGCGCGAAGGTAAGGCGTAACGGTCTTGCGCCTCCCGGTCAGCAGCGCCTGAACTTTGTCGAACACGGGCTGCGAAACGAGCGCCTGAAAAGCGCCCGCTTGCTCAATCTGCCAGCACACAACCTTCATCACGCCCACATAAAACGGGTTTCGGAGGAGCCGAAGAAACATCTCAGGGGACAGCCGCTTGCCCTTCTCGCTTCGAAGCCCCTCAGTGGTTGCAAGCCTCAGAACCTGTTGCCTCGTGTAGCGCCCGGTTGCAAACCGCCGGAAGCCGCCCTGATAAGAGGCCCTCGCTGATCGTCAATGACGATTGTCGCCCGAGCATGAGGGTCGCCGGAACGGTGAAGGCTGTAGCCGACCGCGCTTGAACGGCCACACCCCCCTCTCCAACGCCGCCTTCATCCCTGCCACGGTCCTGAGTGACTTGACCTTGTTCTCGTATTCGGAGTTGGCGACCACAGCACCTGACCGAACTCACCCGAAGGCGAATCGTCGAACAACTGGGTCGCCGACTGGAGTTTGATCCCAATTTCCCGAAGCTCTTTCCGAAGAAGTAAGAAGTCGAGGAGGTCCCGCGAAAAGCGACAGGTGGCGTACACGACGACCAGAGCGATTTTGTTGCGATGGCTTCGGCAGAACGCCATCATTTCCTTGAGTCGCGTTCGGTCCGCTGTCTTGGCCGATTCGCCTTCCTCGACGAAAACGCGGAGCGGCTCCAACCCTTGCAACCGGCAGAACCGCTCACACTCCTTCTGTTGCGTGTCGAGGCTAAAATTGCTGACCTGCTCCACGGTCGAAACCCGGCAATAGAGGACCGCGAATCTCTTGGCTTGATTGGAGGACATTCCTGAGAAATATGCGCGTTTCATTACCTGCCCTCCTCGGATGTCAGAACGCGACCGTCGCGTTCTTCCGACTCGCAGCGAAGTGGCTTCGGCCCGTTCTGGGAAGCAAGGTCCCCGGACCGACGATTCCGGCGGTCAATAGTTTCGAGGTAGGAGTCCGCGAAGATATCTGCTAACGAGTGAAGCCTGTTGCGAATGGCTCTGACCTGGCTCCCAGTCAGTTTATCGGCGGCGAGACCAAGAATTCGGCTGCAACGAGCAACGGAGACCATGTGGACCCCAACGGCCACCCACACTGGGGCGGTCGAGTTGTCCAATGCTGCACGGCTCTCCATCGGCTCTCTCCGGATTCGCCTCCGTGGCATCGGCGGTGGAACTTCGTGCGGACCGCTTTGGTATACGACTACTCTGACGACTCCGCCCGTGCGCCGAGACGAAAGCAGTCATAGGGAGTTCCTACGACGGCCCGAGGTGTTGCCCTTCGGCGTGTTGCGGAGTTGCGGTTCACGTCTCTTCGTCTTCTTCCTGTCTTCCTCCTCCCGTGTGATCGCTGCCACTGCTCGCTCCACGACTCCGTTAAGCCGGATGGCTAGCTCAGACCGGTTGCTATTTCGACCTTACCGGCGGGCCTTACGACGGCGTGCAAGACCTCGCCCGTTTGGACGATTCGGCACTCAGCACGTAGGTCCGTGACCAGAATGAAGGGCGCATCCCGTTGCCTTATCGCTTCGATTGCGGTGCGCAAGTCTGCACGACGCCTGCTCGAAAGTTCTGGTCGCCAGCCAGCGGAGCGCCTCGGGAGGGACGCCAAACGCCTCACGAATGGCGCTGAAGATTCCAACGGCAACGATATCGTCGTCGGCGAACCGCCTCCAGCCTCGCGCCTTTCCTCGACCGCCGGAAAGCAGGAGACCCTTCTTCGCCCAATCGTGCAGGTTTTTGGAACTAAGTCCGAAGGCAAGCCGAAGTTGCGCGACCCGAAAAACGCCGCACTTCTTTCGACCTCTCCGCCGCCAGTCCGGCATTACAGAGATGCGCTGCATCTCACAAATCTTACCGCTAGGTAACGTTCTTGTCCAGAGGCGTGACGGAGCGGGATGAAAGAACGGCACCCTCCCCCCAAACGCCTGAGGGTCCAAGGTTTTGAGCGAGGCCGAGCTATCCCGTCGGCGCGGCGAAAACAATTGGAAGTGAAATTCGGGGACACGTCCGGCGGAGTGGACATTATACACGCACTTCCGCACGGTATTACCGTACGGGCGACCGCAAACCGCTCGTCTCGCTTCTCGGTGAAGTGTTGCGTGGCCGAACTTAGCAACCAGCCTAAAACGACGCCGCCAGATGCCGCTCACGACGCAGGGCGTTCGATCGACACTGGCGTGATCCAGCGGTCTCTCAGTCGGAGCAAGGGCTTTTCAAATCCGATGTATGTCGCACTCGCAACCGCAACCGATGCAGCCAGCGCCCCGACCATCCAGGCCCAGGAGAGAGTCGGACTCCGCACGCGAGAGTTCAGAATGAGGAGTGGCTCAAAGGCGGATAGGTGGAAAAGGTAGAGGGAGTAGCTGCTGAGGCTGATGAAGCGAATCGGCCGCGACCAGCGCGCAGCCGCCCAGCCAGTGTTTATCCGGGAACTCGACTCAAGGGAGAGAATTAGGAGTGCGACCGCGAACGACACGAAGTCAAAATACACGGTCGTCATGAAAAGCGATCTGTGAATGGCATCCGTTCTTATCTCGACAACAAGGACCGCCCCCAATATGACAAGCCCAGCAGATGCCATGATGCCGAGGAGACGGCGATACCTCGCCAGGTTGTCGTACTTCTGCCGCGCATAAACCCGCAGTCCGCCAAGCAGGACCCCGATCATTAGAGCATCCATGCGAAGGAACGGATGCTGCCGCACGGCAGGGTCCCAGAGAGGATCAGCAAGAAGGCTGTAGGCTCCCCTACCGAGGAGGGCGACAACTCCGATAGTGCCGCACACCAGGAAGAAGCGACGAGAAGACATGCTGCGACGATTCGAAGCGGCGAGCAACGCGAGCGGTGTCAAGAGGTAAAACCACTCTTCGACCGCCAAGCTCCAGGAAATCGGGAACCCCGAAGCCACCTGTGGATCGAAGTATTGAAGGAACACAAAGTACCGCCAGTGAAGCGGATAGCCGGTCGCACGTCGAAGCAGCAGGGCGAGGACGTAAGGTGGCAACGTCCTGAACCAGCGCCGTTCCCAGAAATGCACCAAGCCGTGCGCTGAGGGAGAGCTGAGAACTTCCTTGACGATCAACTGGCCAATGAGGAAGCCTGAGAGGACGAAGAAGATCTCGACTCCAAAGAATCCGAGACATATAAACACGCTGAAAATACGGCGGTAGTCCTCGTTGGAGGTGTAGTGGTACTGAATGAAAAAGAGCATGCAGTGGGCAGCGAGAACGAGGCCAATGGCAGTTGCGCGAACGATGTCGAGGCCGAAATTACGGGTGGACGCTGTGACCGAGTGGTCGGCCATTGTTCGCCTTACATCGCCTAAATAAAAAACCCGGTTGCCGGAGTCCAGTAATCCCTTCGTGAAAAGGTAACACATACCTCTGGCCGCGTGCGGCGAGTCTGGTGTCCTTCGATTCGTCGGTCAAACGGGGACGTGTTTGAGGCAGCAACCCGGTCTATCTGCCAAGGAGAAGCCGAAAAAAGGGGCGGCACTGGTTGTCCTCGCGCGGTCGCTAGGCGATTCCCGTCATGAAGGAGCAAAGCTCTCGCTTACGGCGGAGAGTAAACCGCCCGTGCCGCCAAATCGATGTGGTTGAGTGGGAGAGGTCCGTGCCTACGGGACTAGGCGGTCTTCCGCGTCCAAGTCGCCGCGTGCTTCGCTAACTTGACGTATGGCACTAGGAGCAGGTCCGCGGCGTCCCTCTTGGCCTGTTCAGGTCTCAAGTCGTAGATAGCCGTGGTCGCCACCGATGCGTAACCTGCCAGACGCCGCACGATCGAAACATCCGCGCCTGCGCTCAAAAGGTGGCTGATGTAGCTACCACGCTAATCGTGCGGACTGAAGGGCGACACGCCTGCCAGCTTCGCTCGGCGGCGACAGACATACAGCACCGATTGGTCACTCATCGTTCCCGGAATTAGGGTGCCGCCCTTGTTCACCGCATAGAACATAGCTCCCGATTCGCGCCCCCGGATCGCAGTCCAGTCCTCAACGGCGTCTGCCGCTCCGTTGGGAAGGTAGACGAGGCGATCCTTCCGGCCCTTACCACGCCGGACTGTGAGGGTGTGGGAGTCCGGGGCATAATCAGACAGGTCGAGGGCAACTGCCTCTTGTCGTCGAAGGCCAGCGCCAAAGAGAGTTGCGAGAAGCGCAGCGTCTCGTGCGCCTCCGTTGCTTCCGTCCGCGCAGACTCGGAAAACGGCCAGAAGCTCGGCGGGTGCCAACGAGCGCCCTCTCGGCAGCGTTTCCGACTTGATCCACTGAATGTCAATCGCTCGGTGGAAATCCTCGACGTTTAGGCTGAGACCCAATCGCCACGCCGCTCGCAACACGCCTCTTAGGGCCGCGATCAGTTTGTTGGCAGTAGCGGCTGCGAACCTCTGGTCAAGGGCGGTGCGGAGGGCGGCGGCATGTTGGAAGCGCACCCGAGTCCAATCGAGACTTGATGCCCTTGCGCGGCCTCCGGTGAGCAGGGCAGCAATGCAATCCAACGCCTGTCGCATTGTGCGTCTTGAGCCGGGAGAGAGGCTGGCGAGGTAGACCGCCGCCGGACTCTCGTCCGGGGAAAAGTGGCGAAGTGGAAGCAGAGCCGAAGGCTCGACTATCGGCACGAGGTGGGGCGACCTTTCAAAACTGTGCAACGGAAACCTCCTTCAGAGCGAGGCTCTGACAACACGGTTGCGATTCGCATGCGTGGATTGGAGTGGGTCAGACTGTGCCGGAACCTAGTCCGAGAGGGACTCCGCAGGGAGGCCGACGCCACTAGAGGCCCGCGCCTTTGCGCGGGACGGGGTCTAGGAGGCCAAGAGGGGCCGCGCCGAGTCCGACGCCTTGCGCCCTAGAGAAATACTTCCGAGAAGAGTCATTCTCATAACCAATTCGTTGAGGCTCTTGCGGGGTTTCAAAGCCACGCAATGGCGACCGCCAAAGACCTCCTGAACTCGGGGGACACTCGCCAGATTGCGAGCCTCTTTCAGTTGCCCTATACGAGGCGAAGTCACTCAGCGGAGCCTTACGTTTCGACTTGGGGCTAGATCACGCCCCAGAGGGTTGTTGGAAATTCGAAATCGACACTTCTAATGTCGGACCGCAGAGACGAACGACATTAGAAAATCGGTATCGATAGACCAAGAGAGGAAAGTACGAAGGTATTAGAAAACCGCATGAAGACTACTAATTTGACGGTATTACCTCACCGTAGGTGAAGGTATTAGGAAACCGCTCTGGAGTGATTCCCCAAAGGGGGTTCCACCCCCTTTGGGGAGGTACGAAAGGGCGTAAGGGGTTCGAGTTCAGGGCGTTCCGCGACCAACCGGATTCACCTGGTTGCAGCCTGCCGAAGGATTTCCACACCGTGGAGCCATTCTCTAACTTGGTTCCAATTCGCGGACGTGTGGGCTACCACGACCTTCCCCGCCCGTAACCCCTCGCAAGAGCAAGGGTTCGCAGGAAGAACCTTCCCCTACGCATCTGGGAACGTGTCATGTGTCCCTCGCCCGCTTAACCGCGCTCGCGGCCTGCGCCCGATCCACCCTGCTGCCGCCCCGAACCTGAACCTCCGTGCTTGTCTGGCTGGGGCCGCTCTCTCTGCTGGTACTTCGCCAGCTTTCGTTGCTGAGAACTTTGGTAGTTGCGCCGCGTGGGTTGCCCGCCTTGTCTCGCCTTCGCGCTGGAGGAGACAGGCTTCGCCAGCTTCTTCGCAGCATTGATCGCAGCGTGCACGCCCGATTTCTCCCGAATCGCCTTCACCTTCGCCTTCGATGCCTTTGGAAGCGTTCGGATGTGGCCGAGGTATCGCCCGTGCAACTTTAGGGCGGCGCTGCGAGCGGGTGACATCCTGCGCTTCGCCGTCCTCGTAACCGTTCGGGCGACCCTTCTCCCGGCCCTTTCCACGGCGGATACCGCGCCCTGTTCGAGGGCGGCGAGCCTCTCGCGCAAGTCGTGGATCAACTCCTCCCGGCGCTTCAGGGCGTCGGATACATGTTTCGCCGTGAGCTTGCCTTCGGCGATCAGGATGTGGAGGACCTGGGCCGCACGGTCGGCGGTGATGTTCAGGGTCTCGTTAGTCTTACGTTTCAAGCAGTTCTCCTTTGCGGGTCGAGTCTATAGTGACGTGACGCCGTATCGGTCCTCGGAGGAAGTCGTATCCCCTTGCCACAAGGCTCTGGTCTTGGCGCCGGCAGAGGTACCGCCGCCTCGAACTCCAGGTGAGGAGCCGCTCGGTGCACCAGGTTGGCATCCGTTCGAGCTCGAGGCTTGGCCAATTGGAGAGATCGTCCGTCAATCCTTCAAGGCACACCCGGGGCTGAAACGCGATCTCCCGCCTATGGAAGCCGTGATGGCAGCGGCGGAATGTCCAAACTTTCGGCGTGGTCGCCAGTCGTTTTGTGATGGCCCTGGGCTTCAAGGCTGCAGCACCGTTTGCGTCTCGAAATGGCTCGACTCCTCGCCGACCCGGATGTGAATGGTCAGGTGATTGACAAGCTCCTCAAGATGAGGGCTCCAGCGTTCGTAGCTGCCGTGAGACCATTGCTCAAGGCCGGGGAAGCGTGGATTCGTAATCTTGCCAAGAAGTACGTGGCCCGATATTCACAAGCCGCCTAACACGCGCATGCAGCGAACTCGCTCATCGGTACTTCCGGCGATCCTCGCCGCCGTGTTGGGCGCAACGTCCTGCACGTCCGTCGCTCGTATCACGAACCTGAACGACCCTGCGTGCCAGACTTCGCTGGAGACGGAACTGGTGGCTGTCCTCCTCGGGCAGGGCGAGACACCGGAGAACTCGACCGCGCTCGCCCAACGCACGGCCACGATCCTCACGGTAGGCCATATTGGTCCCCGGCCATTTCTGGTCGCGTCATCGTCTGGCACGGACTATTCGTTCTTCGTAGAGAAGAAGAAGTCCGGGTGCTTCCTGCGGCTCTACGGTCGGCAAAAGGGCTTCGTCAGCTACACGAACAATCTGACCTACATCGACTCGCGCCCGCTTCAAGGCTGCTCATGCGCGGAATGACACGCCCGTCGTCTCCGGAGTCGCCGACGCGCCGTCCTTTGGCAGCAGACTGAGGCAAATCATTAGCGTTACGACCCCGATAGCCGTCGCCGTCCTCGTCGTGATTGCGGCTTCGTCGAGGTTGACTCTCTCAAGGCCGAAATACGGGTTCCCGAAGGGGCTACCAGTTCAACCCTCAGCTGGGGTCAGGTCTCTCAAGATGTGAGTTTCCTCAGCTCCTCCTGAGAAAAGTCACGCAATGAGAGACCTGACCCCGGCCAGGTCGACGGGCAGGGCCCGTAGGCCGCGCAGCACCAGCCCTCGCCGCCAGCGCAGGGGCCGTCGCGTCAGCCGCATGTCCGGAAATCGGCCGACTAGCGCGCCGATCGCAATCTGGCCCTCGAGGCGGGCGAGCGGCGCGCCGAGGCAGTAGTGGACACCGAGGCCGAAGGCGAGATGCTTGTTCGGTTCGCGAGAGAGGTCCAACCGATCCGGATCGGGGAACTGCCGCTCGTCCCTGTTGGCGGAGCCGAGCACGGCGTAGACCAGCTCCCCTCGACGGATGATCGTCCCCGCGACTTCGACGTCCTCCCGGGCGTAGCGTTCGGTGGCCGTCTCCAGGGGGCCATCGAACCGCAGCAGTTCCTCGACCGCGCTCTTGATCATGCCGGGCTCGTCGCGCAGGCGTTTCATCTGGTCCGGGTTGCGCAGCAGCGCGAGCATTCCGTTGCCGATCAGGTTGACGGTCGTTTCGTGCCCCGCGATCAGCAGGAGAAAAACCATGGACACGAGCTCATCCTCGTTCAGCCGCGATCCTTCCTCCTCCGTCTGGACGAGCGCCGTCACCAGATCATCGCGAGGGCTCGAACGTCGAGACTTGACGAGCTTGCGAATGTAGCGAAGAAACGCGATCGCGCTCGGGATTGCCCGCACCATCCCCCAGCCGGAGGGGTTGGACGCGACGATCACCTGCGACCAGCGATGGAACCTGTGGTGGTCCGAAGCGGGCACGCCGAGCATCTCCGCGATGATCGTCGCGGGGATCGGCAGGGCGTAGTCGGCGATCAGATCCATGCGGCCCCGCCGCGCGGCCACGGCCATCAGCTCCTCGGTGAGACCCTGGACGCGCTCGCGGAGTCGTTCGACCAGTCCTGGCGTGAAGGCCTTGTGCACCAGCTGACGCAGCCGCGTGTGGTCCGGAGCGTCCACGTCGAGCATGTTGCGCTCGAGCGGCTTGAACAGACCGGGAACCCACGGCTGTTTGCCCGCTTGTTCCGGCGAGAGCGCGTTGCCCTTGTCCTTTGCGAAGCGTTCATCCTTCAACACGGCCGCGACGTCGTCGTACCGGGTCACGAGCCACGCCGGTTGCCCGGTCGGCAACTCGACGCGAAACACCGGCGACTCTTCGCGGAGCCGCGCATAGAAAGGATGGGGGTTCGACTTGAACTCCGGGCTCGCGATGTTCGGGATCGTCACCGGAGCCCATAGTATGGCGCCCCTTCCCCGAGGGCCTGGCCGCACTTCCCGGTCGAGTCACGGAACCGGGCCGGCGATTGCGGGCGGCCGGCGACTACTTGCCGCCCGCCATCCGCTGCAGCTCGACGACCTCGATGGCCCGCACCCGCGACGGCGTCAGCGCGGCGAGTTCCTCCAGCGTGCGGGTCTTCCCCGCCGCGGTGGCGATCCGATAGCCCAGGTAGTAGCCCGAGCGAGTCGGGATGTCGAGATCGGCTCCGCCGCGGAAGTACCGCCGGTTATCCTCCGGCTTTTCGCTATCGAGTAGCCGCAGGGCTTCTGTGGCAATCCGGGGGAGCACCGCTTCGACCGGCGCGATGGGCGGCAGACAGCAGACCTGCTGTTCCGGGACGCTCGGATTGAGCCGACCGCTCACGTAGGTCGCGAGGCCCTCCGACCACAGCGCCCAGCTGAACGTCTCGGGATCGTCGGCCACGGCCTGACGGTGGTAGACGTGGAAGAGCTCGTGGACCACGAGCGGCGAGAGCTCCTCCTTGAGCCGCGCGATCACATCGAGGCCGAACATGAGGACGTTCTTGCCCGCGACGTCGCGGGTCGCGCCGTCGAAGGCGCCAGCCGAGTAGAGGAAGTACACCGGCGTCGAGCACCGAAAACGAGGAAACGCCTTCTGGAACGCCGCTAGTTCCCCCGGCAGGTCGGCAGCCAGACGCCCCGAGAGCCCGCGCAACTCGGCTTCGATCGACGGAACACCTTCGAGCGAGCGCGGGATGAATTCCGCCGGCGGTTTCGTCAATCCCTGAAACGCGCCTTCGTAGACGGCCGCGTCGGGCTGGCGCACGACCTCCTCGAAGAGACGGTACTGGTCGGCGGCGCCGCGACCGCACGCCCGGGAATTGAGTTCTCCACCCGGGGGTTCGGATGCGCGTAGACGCAAGGAGTCCGCGATGCAGCGTCCCTCCCGGGTGACAGCCCTCCAGGCAGCGCTCCTCGTGGGAGCCGCCCTGTCGGCGCAGCAGCCCACCGCGGCGCCCACGCCCGCTCCGACTCCCCCGCCGATGGAAGACCTCCGCTTCATCCGGTTCAAGATCTCCGCCGGCGATCTGTCGAGCGCCGAGTCGATTCTGGAAGTGCACCGCGCCGAGAAGGGCGAGGACGCGGAGTACGTCCGCGGGCTCGCGTGGGTCGCGCGCGGCGCGGCGCTCGTCGGCGACTGGCCGGCCGCCTCGCGCTACGCCAAGGAGGCGCGGGCCCTCGCCACGTCGAAGCTCGGAACGCCGCCCGACTACGACGCGCATCCGGAGGCGACGTACGCGCTCGGCACGGCGATCGAGGTCGAGGCCCAGGCGCTGGTCGCCGCAGACAGGAAAGCGGAAGCGGTTCGCCTCCTCGACGAGAGTTCCCGGTCGCTGGCCAGCGCGCCCTACAACCTGCGGGCGCGCATCTGGAAGCGTCGCGACCAGATCGAGCTCGTCGGACAGAAAGCGCCGGACCTGCACGTGGACGACCGGGTCGGTGTGGAGTTCGGGGGCCTCGCGTCGTTGCGCGGCAAGCCTGTCGTCCTGTTCTTCTGGTGGGCATCGTGCGGGGATTGCAAGGCGCAGGCGGCGGTCTTTCGCCGCATCGTCGACAAGTACGCTCCGAAGGGCGTCGTGTTCGTCGCCACGACGCGGTACTACGAGAAGGACCGCGCCGCCGAGAAGGCGGACATCGAGAAGGCCTGGAAGGAGATCTACGGAGCTCCCGAAGGCGTCGCCGTTCCGATCAGCGACGAGGCCATGGTGCGTTACGGAGCGTCGGCGACGCCCACGTTCGCCTTCGTCGACCGCAAGGGGGTCGTCGCCGCTTACCAGCCCTACCGAATGACGGAAGAACGTCTTTCGTCGGCGATCGAAGAACTGCTGCGGTCGTCTCCCTAGCTCGCTCGGGGTGCGGCGATGCAACCCCGCCGCTCAGGAAGGCGGCGTCCTCGCAAGGGCCGTAGACAGCCGGCGAAACTCGGGTGAGTGCGCCGCGACCAGGCTGGCCAGCAGCGCGGCGCCACGGGGGGTGAGGGCCACGCGCACGCGTCGGGCGTCCGCGCGGTCCCGCCGGCGCCGGACGAGGCCGGCCTCGACGGATCGGTCCAGCAGCCCGACGGCGCTCTGGTGTTCGATCTGAAGGCGCTCGGCCAGATCGGCGATCGTCGGCGGATCGTCGAACGCCCGCACGAACAACATGAGTTGATACTGGTTGGGAGAGATCCCGGCCGCGCGCGCCTGGGCTTCGGAAAAATGGAGGAAGCGGCGCAGCGCGTAGCGGAATCGCGCCAGCCGCGCATAGTCGGCGTGGAGCGGGGCGCCCCGCCCCGCGGAGCGCTTTCGGGTCGGCGCCGTCTTCGCCGCCGGACCCCGCCCCGCCCGCCGCCTCCGCTTCGTCCGCAGGGAGGCCGAGCCTGGCAGTTGACTCGTCATCAAGAGGAATATATCGTACTACGATGTACTTGACGACCGCAGGAGGATACTCATGAAGCGTGAATGGAAGCTCGCAGCGCTGCTCGCCATCCTTGCCGGGGCATGCCCGCTCGCCTGCAAGAAGAACCCGCCCACCACGACCGCGAGCGTGCAGCCCGCGAAGACGGCCCAGCCGGTCGAGAACGTGGTCGCGCCTCCGGCGGCGCCCGCCACCGGGAGCGACGCCGAGGCCGCGGTCCTGTCCCAGGACCTTGAGGCTTTGAACCGGAAGGGATACCTGGTGGACGCCTTCTTCGATTTCCAACAAACCGAGCTTCGGGAAGACGCCCGCGCCGCGCTGGCACGAGACGCCCAATGGCTGAACAAATTTCCGTCGGTGGAGATACTGCTGGAGGGACACTGCGACGACCGGGGAACCGATGCCTACAATCTGGCCCTCGGCGAGCAGCGCGCGGCCGCCGTCCGCGGCTACCTCGTCTCCCTCGGAATTCCGAACTCGCGCATCCGGACGGTCTCCTACGGCAAGGAGAGGCCCTTTTGCTCGGAGGACGACGAACACTGCTGGCAGGAGAATCGCCGCGCCCACGTTCTCGTGACGGCCAAGTGAGACTGGCCCGGGCTGATGGTGTAACCACTCATGGCACCATTAGCCGGTGTAGTCCGTAAACTTCTGAAAGTAAAGCACTTTCTAATCGCGCCACCCGGCGCCCGGAGGCGCTTTCTTGGCCCCGGAACTCCTCTCGCATAGAATCCCGCCCGATTACCCCCTCGAGGGCTTCGGTTGGTTTAATTTGAAGGAGGAGAAATCGTGAAGAAGTCTCTTTGGGTCTTCCTCGCAGCGTGCGTCATGCTCGCCTCGGCCGGCATCGCTTCCGCGCAGGCTTCCTACTCGGTCGTCGCCGTCATGCCCGATGGCACCGTCGTCCTGCGCGGACCCAGCGGCGTGCGTTCCTACCAGGTTCCGGCCGGCACCATGTTCACGGCGGACGGCAAGTCGGACGTGGCCGTCGCCGACCTGAAGCCCGGCATGAAGGTGACGGGCATGGAGTCCAACCTTGCCAGCTGGCATGGCACGGACGTCATGGTCCACGAGGAGCTCAATGCCGAGGTCGTGGCCAAGGCGGGCAACTCGATGATGATTCGCGGCTCCAAGGGCGTCGAGAAGTACACGTGGAAGGACGCGAGCGAGATCACGATCGTCAAGGACGGCAAGGTCGTCGACGCTTCGGCGATCAATGTCGGCGATCGGATCACGGGAATGGTCGTGCAGAAGGCGGTCCACAAGCCCATGGCGGCGGCCCCGGCTGCGGCGGCCCCGGCTGCGGCGGCCCCGGCTGCGGCGGACACCTCGGCGGCGGATGCGGCGGCCAGGAAGGCGGCGGCCGACAAGGCGGCGGCGGATGCGGCGGCCAGGAAGGCGGCGGCCGCGGACAAGGCGGCGGCCGACAAGGCGGCTGCAGATGCGGCGGCCACGCCGGCCCACAAGAAGCTCCCCAAGACGTCGACCGAGCTTCCGCTCGTCGGCTTCGCGGGCCTGCTCGCGATCGGCGCCGGCGCCGGTCTCACGGCAATCCGCAAGTCCCGCTCGGCGAAGTAACCTCGAATCGCGAAACGCTCTGCGCCCGCCGCAAGGCGGGCGCAGTCTTTTACAGAGCGCGGCGCGCCGTCGTCCCGGCGACGCGGCAAAACCGCTCACTGACCAAAAGGAGTATTCGATGAAGAAGACCTGGATCTCCCTGCTCGCCCTCGTGCTGAGCATCGGCCTTTCTGCCGCCTGCAAGAAGGCCGAGACGAGCGACGCCGGTCAGGCCGCTGCGGACGCCGCCAAGGATGCGGGCCACGCTGCCAAGGAAGCCGGAGAGAAGGCCGCGGAGGCTGCCAAGGACGGCGCCGCCGCGGTCGGCGACGCCGCCAAGGATGCCGCCGACAAGGCCAAGGAAGCGGGCGCCGCGACGGCGGATGCCGCCAAGGATGCCGGCGCTGCGACGGCCGACGCCGCCAAGAAGGCCGCGGATGCGACGGCCGACGCCGCCAAGAAGGCGGCCGAGGACGTCAAGAAGGCCGTCACTCCCCAGAACTGAAGTTTTCTCCATCTCTTTCTATCGCCGCCGGACTCGCGTCCGGCGGCCTTTTTTTTGACTCGGGTTAGGCTTGCGCTCCATGCCGCGCACCAAGATCGTCTGCACCATCGGCCCGGCCTCGCGCTCGCCCGAGATGCTCGAGCGCCTCGTCGCCGCCGGCATGGACGTCGCCCGACTGAACTTCTCCCACGGAACGCACGCCGAGCACGCGGCCGTCATCGGATCCCTGCGCTCCATCGCGGAGCGGGGGTCGAGGCCGATCGCGATCCTCCAGGACCTGTCCGGAATCAAGATCCGCATCGGGGAGATCGCCGCGGCCTCCGTCCGGCTCGAGGCCGGCGCACTCTTCACCCTCACGAGCCGCGCCGTGCCGGGCGACGCGTCGGCAGTCTCCGTCAGCTTTCCGGACCTTCCGGGAAGCGTCCGCGCCGGCGACCGCCTGCTGCTCGCCGACGGCGAGCTCGAGCTGCGCGCCGAGGACGTCTCGCCGACCGACATCCGCTGCCGCGTCGTCGCCGGCGGCATGCTCTCCTCGCACAAGGGCATCAGCCTGCCCTCGCGCTCGATCGCCGCGCCCGGGCTGACGGCGAAGGACCGGGACGATCTCGCGTTCGGCATCGGCCAGGGTGTGGATTACGTCGCTCTCTCGTTCGTGCGCAGCGCCGAGGACGTCGCCCAGGGCCGCGCCTTCATGGCCGAGCGCGGCGCGCGGATTCCCATCATCGCAAAGATCGAGAAGCACGAGGCCCTGTCCTCGATCGACGCGATTCTCGCCGCGGCGGACGGGATCATGGTCGCGCGCGGCGACCTCGGCGTCGAGACTCCGCTCGAGCATGTGCCGCTCCTCCAGAAGATGCTCATCGAAAAGGCGAACCGGGCGGGCAAGCCCGTGATTACCGCCACCCAGATGCTGCTTTCCATGGTCGACAGCCCGCGGCCCACGCGCGCCGAGGTCGGGGACGTCGCCAATGCCATCCTCGACGGCACTGACGCCGTGATGCTCTCGGAGGAGACGGCCTCCGGCCGCTACCCGGAGGGCGCGGTTGCGACGATGAAGCGCATCGCCGAGGACACCGAGGCCGCGTTCCCGTTCGAGCAGTGGATGCGGCGCTTCGAGGACCGCGTCGTGCAAAGCCTGCCCGAGGCGGTCGCGGGCGCCGCCTGCGAGCTCGCCGAGCACATCGGCGCCTCCCTCATCGTCGCATGGACCGAGTCTGGAGCCACGGCGCGGCTCGTGGCCAAGCATCGGCCGCGCAGCCCCGTGCTCGCGCTGTCCTCGCTGCCCGCGACGGCGCGGCGGCTCGCTCTCGTCTGGGGCGTCATCCCGATCGCCGCGAACGAGGGCGCCGACACGGACGCGATGCTCGAGGCGGCCCCGGCGCTGGCGCAGGCGGCCGGCCTGCTCAAGCCGGGCGAGCGCGTCGTCATCACCGCCGGCATCCCGAAGGGCGTGGCCGGAAGCACCAACCTGATCAAGGCCGCCGTCGCGCGGTGAAAGCCTCCATCGGCCCGCGGCGCCGACGGCGCAGCAAGACGCACAACATCGTGTACGCCTTCCTTTTCTTCATCGTCGGCGTGATCGGCGTGCTCGTTCCGATCATGCCGCAGGTGCCGTTCTTCATCATGAGCGCGCTGTTTCTGTCGCTCGCCTTCCCGAGGGTGCGGCGCGCGATTCGCCGCTGGCGACACCGGCATCCGAAGCTCGACGCGAGCTACAAGAAGTGGCGCGCCCGGGGGCGGCGCAGGAGACAGGACACGATCAGGAAGAGGCGAGCGTAAGTCGCTCCTAGTCCATCTGCCTCCGCAGAACAGTCGGGATGTCGAAGTCGTCGCGCGAGGACGCGTTGGGGCCGAACCCCCCCGAGTCGTCGCCCCGCAGGAAAGGCGGACGCAGCGTCTTCGACGCGACCGTCAGCGGCTTCGGCTCTTCTTCGATCTCGGCCAGATCGCGCTCGAGGCGATCGAACCCGGTCGCGATGACCGTGACCTTGACGCTGCCGCCCATGCGCTCATCGTGGACGCAGCCGAAGAGGATCTCGGCCTCGGGGTCGGCCGCCTGCTGGATGATCTGAGCGGCCTCGGTCACCTCGAAAAGGGTCAGGTCGGCGCCGCCCGTGATGTTGATCAGGACGCCGCGGGCGCCCTCGATCGAGGCGTCCTCGAGCAGCGGCGAGGAGATGGCCGCCTGGGCGGCGTGGATCGCGCGGTTCTCGCCCTCTGCCGTCGCCGTGCCCATCAGCGCCCGGCCCATGTCGGACATGATCTTGCGCACGTCGGCGAAATCGAGGTTGATCTCGCCCGGGCAGTTGATGAGGTCGGAGATGCCCTGGATCGCCTGGCGCAGCACGTCGTCGGCGATCTTGAACGAGTCCTGCAGCGGCGTGTTGCGCTCGACGAAGGCGAGCAGGCGCTGGTTCGGGATCGTGATGAGCGTGTCCACGTGATCGCGCAGCTCGCGCGAGGCCCGCTCGGCCTGGCGCATGCGCTTCTTGCCCTCGAACTCGAAGGGCTTGGTCACGACGGCGACGGCGAGGGCCCCGGCTTCCGCCGCGAGCTTGGCCAGGATCGGGCCCGCGCCCGAGCCCGTGCCGCCGCCGAGTCCCATCGCGAGGAAGATCATGTCGGCCCCGGCGACCGCCGCGGCGAGCTTTTCCTGGTCCTCGAGCGCCGCGTTCCGGCCGACGTCGGGGTCCGCGCCCGCGCCGAGGCCCTTGGTCAGGCGCGAGCCGATCTGGAGCTTGTTCGGCGCGGCGCACTTTCGCAGGGCCTGGAGGTCGGTGTTGCAGGCGAAGTACTCGACGCCCTTCACGCCGGCGGCGATCATGCGATTGACGGCGTTCGAGCCGCCGCCGCCCACGCCGATCACCCGGATCGTCGCCGGGGAGGCGTCGCCTCCCTCGAGCTCGATCGTGAGCTTCGGGTCGTCGTCGTCCATGAACTCGATCATGGGTCCTTCCCTCCGTCGGCGCTTTTTCGTCGTCATCAAAAGAAGTCCCGTATGAACCGGGAAACCGAGTTGGCTGCGTGAAAGAACGCGCGGGCCCGGCGCCGCGCCGGTTTGTAGCGGTGACCGTACAACAAAAGACCCGTCGCTGTCGCCCACTCCGGACGGGAGACCACGTCGACCAGGCCCCCCACTCCCGAAGGCACTCCGCGGCGCACCGGGCCGTCGAAAATGCCCTCGGCGATCTCGACGATGCCCTCGAGCTCGGACCCTCCCCCGGTCAGAACCACGCCCGAGCGGACCTCCTTGTCGAGGCCGAGCCGCTGGATGTCGTCGTGGATCAGCCCGAGCAACTCCTCGGCCCGCGGCTGCAGGATGTCCGCCAGGGTCGTGCGCGGACAGAGCTTGGGCGCGCGGCCGCCGACCATCGGCACCTCGACCATCTCGTCCTCGGACACGGCCGTGCGCAGCGCGCAGCCGTACTTCTTCTTCAACCGCTCGGCGTCCGTGATCGGGGCGCGCAGGACCACGGCCAGGTCGTTGGTGAAGTGATCGCCGCCGATCGGGATGACCGCCGTGTGGACGATCGTCCCCTTCTGGTAGACGGCGACCTCGGTCGTGCCGCCCCCGATGTCCACCAGGCAGATGCCGAGCTCCTTCTCGTCGGGTGTCAGCACGGCCTCGGCCGCCGCGAACTGCTCGAGCACGAGCTGGACGACCTCGATGCCCGCCTTGTTCATGCAGGTCACGATGTTCTGGGTGACCGACACGGGCGCCGTCACGACGTGGACGTCGGCCTCGAGGCGGCTGCCGATCATGCCGAGCGGGTCCGCGACGCCGTCCTGGCCGTCCACGGCAAAGTCGCGGGGCACGACGTGCACGACCTCGTGGTCCTGGGGTATCTGGACACCGCGGGCCGCGTCGATGACCCGGGCCACGTCTTCCTTGGTGATCTCCCGGTCCTTGCCGGCCACCGCGACCACCCCCCGGCTGTTGAAGGACCGCACGTGGGAGCCCGAAACCCCCACCCAGGAGCGCGAAATCTGCACGCCGGCCATGATTTCGGCCTCTTCGGCCGCCCGCTTGATCGCCTCGATCGTCGCGTCGACGTTGATGATGTTGCCCTTGCGGGTGCCGCGGTTGGCCGAGGAGCCCTTGCCGATCACGTCGAGGGATCCGGAGGGGTTCTGCTCCCCGATCAGGACGCAGATCTTGGAGGTGCCGATGTCGCAGGCGACGAGAAAGTTTTCGGGCTTGGCCATTTAGAGCACCCGGACCATTAGAGACGGTTCCCCGCGCCGTACGCGCCGACGAGAATGATGCGATCGGCAAAACGGAGATCGATGGCCCGCGCCTCCCACCCGCGACTCTCAACGAACCCGCGCGCCTCGAGCAGCGCGCGAATCTTGTCCGGAGCGTCTGCCCGAAGCACCCGCACCGGCTTTCGAAAGATCGCGTCCATCATACCGAATCCTCCGTCCGGGAGCGAGGCGATTTCGGAGAGCGCGGCGACGTAATCGGGCCGCGCCGCGCGCAAATCCGCCAGCAGTCCGACGGCTTCGGGCAGCACGCGCCGCTCTCCGGTCACGATCACGTATTCCGTGCGATCGCCCCGCGGATCGTAGGGCGCGATCAGATTTCCGTCGACGCCCACCCACCAGAACTGCTCGCCGTCGCGGTACAGGGCGACGGCCCGGCGCTCGCTGATCCGCGCCGAGAGCCCGTCGGGGAATCGCTTCGAGAGCGTGACGCGCTCGATCCAGGGATGCGCGGCCAGGCGCCCGGCCATCGGCGCGAGGTCGAGCGCGAGCAGGTTTCTTCCGCTCCATGCCGACTCCACGGCGAGCACTTCCTCCGTGCGTACGCGCGTGTTGCCGGACACCTCGAAGCGGCGCAGGGCAAAGCGCGGACCCGACACGAACCGGAACAGCCCGAACGCCGCGGCGACCGCGACGAGACCGACCGCGATCCGCCGCGCCGTGGGCGTCCTGCGGCGCTTGCGGGACACGACGCCCACGCGCCGGAGAAATGGGGCCTCCTTCTTCCTATCGGCCACGCTTCAAATACTCCTCTCCGAACTTCACGACGTCCCCGGCTCCCAGAGTGACCAGCAGGTCTCCGGCCCGGAGCGTCTGCTCCAGGCAGTCGACAACTCGTTTCTTATCATGGGTATAGATCGTTCTCGTGTGCCCGGCCCTCCGGGCGGCGTCCGCCACCAGCTCGCCCGTGACCCCGGGGATCGGGCGCTCGCGGGAGGGGTAGACGTCCATGACGACGTTCACGTCGGCCGCGCTGAGGGCCGCGCCGAAGTCGTCGGTGAAATCGCGCGTGCGGGAGAAGAGGTGCGGCTGGAAGAGCGCCACGAGCCGCCGCTCGGGATAGACCTGGCGCGCCGCCGCGAGCGTCGCGCGGATCTCCGTCGGGTGGTGCGCGTAGTCGTCCACGACGAGCACGCCGTCGCGCTCCCCCTTCAATTCGAAGCGCCGCACCACTCCCGTGAACGCGGCGAGCGCCCGGGCGATCGTCTCGAAGGGGATGAGCAGCTCGCGCCCCGCGGCGATCGCCGCGAGCGCGTTCAGCACGTTGTGCCGCCCGGGAAGCCGGAGGCGCACCGCGCCAAGCCGCCCCTCCCGCGCGTCCCAGGCGTCGAACGTCGTGGAGGTCGCCTCGAGGCGCAGGCTCCGGGCCGACAGCTGCGCGTCGGGCGACTCGCCGTAGGTCACGACGCGCTTCTTGATCCGCGGCAGCAGCCGTTGGACGCCCGGGTCGTCCACGCAGGCCACGACGGATCCGAAGAACGGGACGCGGTTGGCGAACGTCGCGAACGCGTCGAGGATGTCCTCGAGGTCGCGATACGTGTCGAGGTGGTCGGCCTCGACGTTGGTGATCACCGCGACGACCGGCGTGAGCTCCAGGAACGACCGGTCGTACTCGTCGGCCTCGGCGACGAGGTAGTCGCCCTTGCCAAGGCGCGCGTTGGTCCCGAGGATGTGCACCTGGCCGCCGACGACGATCGTGGGATCGAACCCCGCCTCGGTCAGCACCATTCCGGTCAGCGACGTCGTGGTCGTCTTGCCGTGCGTGCCGGCGACCGCGACGCCCTGCTTGAGCCGCATGATCTCGCCGAGCATCTCGGCGCGCCGGATCACGGGGATTCCGCGCGCGCGCGCCGCGGCCACCTCGGCGTTGGACTCGGCCACGGCCGAAGAGATGACGACGAGGTCGGCGTTCTCCAGGTGCCCCGGGTCGTGCCCGATCGAGATCTTCGCGCCGAGCTTCTCGAGGCGCGCGGTGACATCCGACCGCGCGAGATCGCAGCCGGAGATCTCGAGCGGCGTGGCCAGCAGCAGGATCTCCGCGATGCCGCTCATCCCGACGCCCCCCGCGCCCACGAAGTGGAGGCGCCGCAGCCGCAGAAACCTCACCGGGCCGCCTCCGCCTCGAAGAGGAGTTTCGCGAGGTCCGCGGCGGCGTTGGGTTTGGCGAGGGACCTGGCCTTCTGGGCCATTGCGGTCAAGCGGGCGCGGTCCTTCATGATCTCCGCGATGGTTCCCGCGAGCGTCTCCGCCTCGAGGTCTTTCTCGTCGATCACGATGGACGCGCCGGCCCTGTAGATGGCGCGGGCGTTCTCGAGCTGGTGGCCGGCCGCGGCGGCGCCGAAAGGCACCAGGATCGACGGCCGGCCGGCGGCGGCGAGCTCCGAGACCGTCATCGCCCCCGCGCGCGAGAGCACGAGGTCGGCCCAGGCCATTTGCTCCCACAGCCGCGGCAGGAACGCCTCGAGCTTCCAGTTGGCCGGCATGCGCGTGTAGCGCTGCCGAGTCCCGGTCAGGTCTTTCTCGCCCGTCTGGTGGACGACCTCGAGACCGGACTTCTCGAGCAGCACCGCGGCCCGGGCCATGGCCCGGTTGATGACGCGCGAGCCCTGGCTGCCGCCGAAGACGAGCAGGCGCCGCGTCGCCGCGTTCGGATCGAACGGCGGGATCTCGAAGAACTCGCGCCGCACGGGCGTCCCGGTGACGACGCCGGCCCGGCGCAGGTGCGCGTTGGCGGCGGCGAGGCCGACGGCCGTCCGGGTGGCGAACCGGTTGAGGAAGCGATTGGCCACCCCCGGGCGCGCGTTCGACTCGTGGATGAGCGTCGGGATGCCGAGCGAGCGGGCCGCCATCAGCACCGGGACCGTGACGTAGCCGCCCACGCCGACGACGGCGCGCGCCCGGTGCTTCTTCAGCAACGCGCGCGCTTCGAAGAATCCCCCGGGCAGGCGGGCCAGGGCCTGGAGCTGTTTGCTCATGGTCTTGCCCACGAAGCCCGAGGCGTCCACGAGCTCGAGGGGATAGCCCGCCGCGGGCACGATCTTCTGCTCGAGCCCCTGCGCCGTGCCCACGAAGACGATCTCCGCGCCCGGCTTCTGCGCGCGGATCTCGTTGGCGAGCGCGATGCCCGGGATGATGTGGCCGCCGGTGCCGCCGGCGGCGATGACGTACGCGCCAATGCCCGACGTCATCCGCGCTCCCGTTCCGGGCCCTCGTGCTGCGAGATGTTCAGGATGAGCCCGCCCGCGATCCAGGAGGCGATGAGCGACGAACCGCCATAGGAGACGAACGGCAGCGGGATCCCCTTGGTCGGCACGAGCGCGAGGACGACCGAGAGGTTGATCGCCGCCTGGACGACGATCATGGCGGTCGCGCCCGCTGCCAGAAAGGCGGCGAAGGCGTCCGGCGCGCGCCGGGCCGCGCGCAGCCCGCGCCACCCCACGATGGCAAAACACGCCACGACGCCGAGCGCCCCGACGAAGCCGAGCTCCTCGCCGACGATCGCGAAGATGAAGTCGGTGTGCGGGAAGGGAAGAAAGAAGAGCTTCTGGCGGCTGCCGCCGAGGCCGTTTCCGAACCAGCCGCCGGCGCCCACGGCGATGAGCGACTGAATGGCCTGGAAACCGGTGCCGAGCGGATCGGCCTCCGGGTTCAGGAAGGACAGGATGCGCGCGCGGCGGTAGTCGGCCGAGAGCATCAGCGCGGCGAGCATCGGGATGATCGCGAGCGCGCCGAAGGCGAACCAGCGCGCCCGCGCGCCCGCCAGCCACAGCAGCACGGCGCAGAGCATGACGTAGCAGGCGGCCGTGCCGAGGTCCGGCTGCAGGACGACCACGCCCGCCGCCACGCCGGAAAAGACGAGCGCGGGCACGAGCGCCCGCTCGGGGTCGCCCGCCTTCTCGGTCTTTCGCGCGAGCTGGTGGGCCAGCAGGAGCACGAGCGCCACCTTCAGCAATTCCGAGGGCTGCAGCATCGTCACGCCGAGGGGAATCCACCGCCGCGCGCCATTGATCGGCGGGCGGAAGAGCGCGAACACCGCGAGTGCGAGGGTCGCGCCGTACGCGCCGTAGACGAGCCAGGGCTTCGCGAAGAGGCGGTAGTCGGTCCGGTAGACGACGAACGCGGCGACGCCGCCGAGCACCAGCGCCGCGATCTGCTTGACGAGGTAGCGGTAGGGGTTGCCCGAGGTCTCCCCCGCCGAGACGGCGGACGCGCTGTAGATCATGACGCAGCCGAACAGCGACAGCGCCACGAGGGTGACGAAGAGGACCTTGTCGGAAGTGAGCTTACGCGCCATGGGGTCCCTTCGCGGCGGCGCGGGCGAGCCGCGCAAAGTCGTCTCCCCGCTCCTCGTAGTTGCGATACTGGTCGAAGGACGCGCACGCGGGCGAAAGCAGGACGGTGTCGCCCGGCCGGGCGAGCGCGAGCGCGCGCGCGACGGCGGCCTCCATCGTCTGCGCGCGCTCGATCGGCGCGGCGCCGTCCAGGGCCCTCTCGATCACGGCGGCGGCTTCGCCGATGGTCAGCACGACCCGGGCGTTGCGGCCCGCGAGCTCCCGAAGCGCGGCAAAGTCGCCGTGCTTGTCGCGGCCGCCGAGGATGAGGAGCACGCTCGCCGGCGCGTAGCCTTCGAGCGACTTGAGGGTGGCATCCACGTTGGTTCCCTTCGAGTCGTCGACCCAGCGCACCCCGCCCGACTCGGCCACGAGCCGGCTCCGGTGCGGCAGGCCCTCGAAGCGGGTCAGCGCGCTGACGATCGCGTCCTGCGGCGCGCCGAGGCACTCGGCCGCGGCGAGCGCGGCGAGCGCGTTCTCCAGGTTGTGGGCGCCCGGCAGCGCGAGGCGCGCGGCGGCGACGACCGCGTGCCGGGGCCCGGCCACGTCCGACACGAGCTCACCCGCCTCGAGCCAGGCGGCCGGACCGGCGCCCGCCGGACGGCCGCGCCGCGAGAAGAGCACGCGCCGCGCGGGCGTCGCGATGGCGCGCGAGGGCGCGTCATCGGCGTTGACGACGGCGAAGTCGTCGAGCTCCTGGCGCGCGAAGACGCGCGCCTTGGCCGCGGCGTACTCGGCAAAGCCCGGGTAACGGTCCAGATGGTCGGGTGTGATGTTCGTCAGGACCGCGACGTGCGGCCGGAAGCGGTCGACGCCCTCGAGCTGGAAGGAGGAGAGCTCGCACACGAAGTCGCGCGGCGCGGGCTCCGCCAGGAAGCCCGAGAGCGGCGCCCCGATGTTTCCGGCGAGCGCGACGGGCCGGCCCGCGCGCCGGAGGATCTCGGCGATCCAGGTGGTCGTCGTCGACTTGCCGTTGGTGCCCGTGATCGCGATCCAGCGGTGGGCTCCCGGCGCCTCGGCTTCGGCGATCCGCCACGCGGCCTCGATTTCCGAGAGCACAGGGACGCCCCGGGCCCGCGCCTGCCGCACGGTCGGGACGTCGAGCGGCACGCCGGGCGACACCGCGAGCCAGTCCACGCCCGCCAGCAGGTCGGGCGAAGGCCCGGCGAAGAAGAAGCGCGCGCCGCGCGCCCTGAGCGCGTCGAGCCCTTCGAAGTCGCTCTCGGACCGGCTGTCCCCGACCGCCACCGCGACCCCGCGCGCGAGCAGCGCGTCGGCGAGCGCCCGGCCGCTCCTCGCGAAACCGAGCACGGCGACCCGCCGCGGAAGCGGCTCGGGCGGCGGGGCGGCGAAGTGGGTCATCGGCAGCGCGCTCATCGCAGTTTCAGGGTCGAGAGGCCGAGGACCGCGAAGAAGATCGCGAGGATCCAGAATCGGATGATGACCCGCGACTCGGCCCAGCCCAGCAGCTCGAAGTGGTGATGCAGCGGCGCCATCTTGAAGACGCGCTTGCCCGTGGACTTGAACGAGGCGACCTGGATGATCACCGAAAGGGCCTCGAGCACGAAGAGCCCGCCGACGATCGCCAGCAGGATCTCCTGCTTCGTCATCACCGCAACCGCCGCGATGGCCGCCCCGAGCGGCAACGCGCCGACGTCGCCCATGAACACGTCGGCCGGGTGGCAGTTGAACCACAGGAAGCCGAGCGAGGCCCCCACGAGCGCGCCGCAGAAGACGGAGAGCTCGCCCGACTGTGGAATGAACGGGATCTGCAGGTAGCGCGCGGCGACGGCGTTGCCCGTCACGTAGGCGAGCAGCGCATAGGTCCCCGCCGCGATGCCGACGGCGCCCGTCGCCAGGCCGTCGAGCCCGTCGGTCAGGTTGACGGCGTTGGACGATCCCACCACGACGAGGGCCACGAAGGGAATATAGAGGACGCCGAGGTCGAGCAGGAACTTCTTCAGGAACGGAAAGGAGACGACGGTCGAGAAGGCGCCGTGCCCGGCCCACTGCTCGATCGCGAACGCGACGGCGATCGCCACGAGGAATTGCGGCACGAGCTTGCCGCGCCCGGTCAGGCCGAGGCTGCGGCGCCGCGTCACCTTCGTCCAGTCGTCCGCGAAACCCACGGCGCCGACGCCCGCGAGCGTCGCCAGCGCGATCCACACGAATCGGTTCGACAGGTCCATCCAGAGCAGCGTCGCCGAGACCACTGCGAGCAGGATCAGGAGGCCGCCCATCGTCGGCGTGCCCGCCTTGGTCAGGTGCGTCTTCGGGCCCTCGGCGCGGATCGACTGCCCGATCTGCGCGCGGCGCAGGTAGCGGATCATCGCCGGGCCGAGCACGAGCGCCACGGCCAGCGCCGTCACCGCCGACATCGCCGTCCGGAACGTGATGTACCGGAACACGTTGAGGACCGGGTAGCGGCCGGCCATCGGATAGAGCAGCCAGTACAGCATGCGATCAGGCCTTCGCCATCAGCGCCGCGACCGCGCGGTCGAGGCCGATCCCGCGCGAGGCCTTGAAGAGCGCCGCGTCGCCCGCCGCGAGCTCGCCCGCGAGCAGCCGCGCCGCCTCTTCGGCCGAGGCCGCGTGGCGCACCGCGCTCGCGGACAGTCCGGCCGCGACCGCCCCCTCGCCGAGCACGCGCGCGCGCGGTCCGACGCACACGAGCAGGTCCGCCGTCGAGGCCGCGGCGGCGCCGACCTCGCGGTGCCACCGCTCCTCCTCGGGCCCGAGCTCGAGCATGTCGCCGAGCACCGCGATGCGGCGGCGCGCCGGCAGCGCCGCGAGGGTCGCGAGCGCGGCGCGCATGGAGGACGGGTTGGCGTTGTACGCGTCGTCGAGCAGGAGCGCGCCCGAGGCGTGGCGCAGAAGCTCTCCGCGGTGCGCCGCCGGGCGCAGCCCCGCCGACGCCGCCGCGCACTCGGCCGCGGGAACGCCGACGGCGAACGCGACCGCGGCCGCGGCGAGGAAGTTGGCGACCTGGTGCGGCCCCGCGACCGGCAGGTGCACGGCCGCCTCGCCGTCCGGGGTCGCGAGGCGGAACCGGCTGCCGCCGGCCTCGGCGACCACGTCCTTCGCGGTGACGTCGGCGTCCGCCGAGCGTCCGAACCGCACGACGCGGCCCCGGTGCCGCGCGGCGATCGCGGCGACGCGCGGGTCGTCGGCGTTGGCCACGAAGGTCCCGCCCGGCTTCAGCCCCTCGAGGATCTCGGCCTTGCCCTCGGCGATCGCGTCGAGCGAGGCAAAGTACTGCAGGTGCGCCGCGGCCACCAGGAGAATCGCCGCGACGTCGGGCGCGAAGGCGCGCGAGAGGGTCGAGAGCTCGCCTGGCTCCGAGAGGCCCATCTCGCCCACCATCCACTCGGGGGCGCGCGGCAGGTTGACGACCGACATCGGGAACCCGATCTGGCTGTTCTGGTTGCCGGGCGTCTTCTCGACGGCGAAGCGGCGGGCGAGCATCGCCGCCGTGAAGTCCTTCGTCGTCGTCTTGCCGGCCGAGCCCGTGATCGCGGCCAGCCGGAAGCCCATCTTCTTCTTCGCCGCGACGCCCAGGCTCCGGAGCGCGTCCACCGACTTCGGCACGATCACCGCGGGAAACCCCGCCGGCAGTCCGTCCGCCCGGCGCTCGCCGAGCAGGGCCCCGGCGCCTCGCGCGGCCGCGTCCCGCGCGAAGTCGTGGCCGTCCACGCGCGCGCCGCGGATCGCGACGAAGAGGTCGCCCGGGCGCACGTTGCGCGAGTCGACCGCGACGCCGGACAGCGCCGCCGCGCCCTCCGCCCGCGCCCCGGCGGCCGCCGCCACTTCCGCCAGTGTGAAGTTCACGCTCGCCCCGCGTAACTCCGCGGCGACCCTTCGATCGTCGAAGGGAATCTCGCGCGCGCCGATGGTCTGCGTCGTCTCGTGACCTTTTCCCGCGATGACGACGACCGTGCCGGGATTGGCGAGCTCGATGGCCTGCCGGATCGCCTCGCCGCGGTCGGCGATCTTCAGGTACTTCGTCGCGCCCGAGGCCGTCAGGCCCGCCTCGACGTCCCTGAGGATCGCCTCCGGGTCCTCGGACCGAGGGTTGTCGGACGTCGCGATGGCGATGTCGGACATGCGTCCCGCGATCTCGCCCATCGGGCCGCGCTTGCCGCGGTCGCGGTCGCCCCCGCACCCGAACACGAGCAGGATCTTCCTGTCCGTGAGCTCGCGCACGGCCTGCAGCAGCCGCTCGAGGGCGTCGGGCGTGTGCGCGTAGTCGACGAGGATGGTGTAGGGCTGGCCGGCATCCACGCGCTCGAGGCGCCCGGGAACGTTGTCCACCTTCGCGATCGCGGCGGCGATGTCCGCCGGCGGGATCCCGAGGCAGAGCCCCGCCGCGGCGGCGCCGGCGAGGTTCGACAGCTGGAACCGCCCGAGCAGCGGCGAGGCGATCGGCAGCCGCCCGGCCGGATACGCGAGGCCGAACGCGACGCCGGAGAGGTCGCTGCGGCCATTCTCGACGCGGAACTGCCCGGCGGCTCCCGACGGCGAGAAGCTCGCGACCGGAGGCGCCACTTCGCCGAGCAGCCGCGCCCCGTACGGGTCGTCCGCGTTGATGACGGCGCACGCTCCGGGCTTGCGCAGCGCAAAGAGGCGCTTCTTCGCCGCGTAGTACGACTCCATGTCGCCGTGGAAGTCGAGGTGGTCCCGCGTGAGATTCGTGAACACGGCGACGTCGAAACGGCAGCCCTCGACGCGATCGAGCGAGAGCGAGTGGGACGACACTTCCATGGCCGCCGCCCGGGTGCCCTCCTTCACCATCTCGGCCAGCAGCTCCTGGATCAGCGGCGCCTCCGGGGTCGTCCGGTGCGCCTCGATCGAGCGCCGCGCCGTGCGGTAGCCCACCGTGCCGAGAAACCCCGCCGCGCCGTACCGCCGCGCCAGGATCGCCTCGAGCAGCGTCGTCGTCGAGGTTTTGCCGTTGGTGCCCGTCACGGCCGCGAGCACCAGCTTTTCGGACGGATTGCCGTTCAGACGCGCCGCCGCGAGCGCGAGCGCCCGGCGCGGCGCAGAGACCCCGATCCAGGGCACCGCGACGCCCGCCGGGGCCGGACGGTCGCTGACGACGGCGACGGCGCCGCGGCGGATGGCGTCGGCGACGTGCGCGAGGCCGTCGGATTTCGCGCCACGGATCGCGACGAAGAGGTCGCCGGCGGCGACCTGGCGCGAATCGCTCGCGACCCGAAGGACCTCGAGATCCCGCGCCGCGGGATCGAGCTCGGCGCCCTCGAGGGCGGGGGCGAGATCCATCAACTTCACGGAGCCGACGGAGGCGGTGCCGTCTCCTCCGCGCGACGCCCGGCCACCCGGCCCGGCGCCGCCGCGTTATCGGCGAGGAAGAGGGTGTGGACCGAGCCCGGGCGGACCGGTGAGCCCGGCGGAGGGTCCTGGGCGACGACGAGCCCCGAGCCCTGCAGCCGCGCGAGGACCCCGATGCGCGCGAAGACGGCCAGGGCCTGCCGCGCGGACATCCCGAGCGCGCTCGGGGTTATTCCGGCCGCCCCCACGGCGGCCTCGTCGCCGGCGCCGGAATCGGCGCGGCGCGCCACCGCCACGACGCCGCCCGCATAGCGCGGCGCGCGCGAAACGGGAGCCTCGGCCAGGACCGTCGCCGGCACCTGCTGCTCGCGCGGCGCGACGCGCAGGATCCCCAGGGCCTGCGACATCACCTTCGAAAACAGCGGAGCGGCGACCTCGGCGGCGTAGTACTTGCCCTGCGGCTCCTCGAGGACGACGACGGCGACGCAGCGCGGATGATCGGCCGGCGCGAAGCCGGCGAAGTTCGGGATGTGCCGGCCCGCGCCGTACCCGCCGACGCCCGCCTTCTGCGCGGTGCCGGTCTTGCCGGCCACCTGGAAGCCCGGGACCGCGGCGTTGCCGGAGTTGCCGTGTTCGACGACGCCGACGAGGATGTGCGAAATCGAGCGCGACGTCGCCTCCGAGAGCACGCGCGCGGGCTCGGGGAACGGGACCGCCCGCACGACGCCGCCCGGCTCGACGATCTTCGTGACCACGTGCGGCTGGACGAGCTTGCCGCCATTGGCGATGATCGCCGTGATCCGGGCCAGCTGGAGGGCGTTCAGGGACACCTCCTGCCCCATTGAGATCTCGGCGTTCGAGAGCGCCGACCAGCGCGGCAGCGGCCGGAAGATCCCGGTGTTTTCCCCGGGCAGATCGATCCCCGTGGATTGCCCCACGCCGAAGCTGCGGGCGCCCTCGAAGAGCCTCCGCGGGCCGAGGCGAAGTCCGACGCGGATGATGCCGATGTTGGAGGAGTGCTCGAAGATGCCGCCGAGCGTGAGTACGCCGTAGCGGTGGCCGCTCGCCTCCTTGATGGTCGTGGTCGCCACGCGAATGGTTCCGTCTCCGGTGTCGATGACCTCGTCGAGCGAGACCAGTCCTTCTTCGAGGGCGAGCGCGCCCGTGACGATCTTGAAGGTCGAGCCCGGCTCGTAGGAATCGGCGATCACGCGGTTGCGACGCGACTCGGCCGGGTACCGCCCGAAATCGTTGGGATCGAAATCGGGGGCCGACGCCATCGCGAGGACCTCGCCGTTCCATGGATCGAGCACCACGACGCTGCCCGACTTCGCGCGGTGCTCCGCCATCGCCGCGGCGAGCTCGTGCTCGGCCGCGAACTGCACGCCCGAATCGAGCGAGAGGACGAGCGAGGAGCCCTCCTGGGCCGGCCGGCTGTTCGCGGCCTCCAGCTCCCCGTAGCGGCTTCGGCGCGCGTCCGTCAGGGCGACCATCTCGCCCGGCTTGCCGCGGATGGCCTTGTCGTAGAGGTGCTCGAGCCCCGCCAGCCCGCCGCCGTCGGTGCCGACGAAGCCGAGCACCGCCGCGGCGAGGCGGCCCTTCGGGTAGAAGCGCCGCGGCTCCGCGACGAAGTGGACGCCCGGCAACTTCAGCGCGCGGATCCTCTCGGCCGCCTCCGTGTCGATCTGGCGCCGGATCCAGACGAACCCTTTTTCCGAGCCGAGCTTCTCGAGGATCTCGCCGGCCGGCATGCCGAGCAGGGGCGCGAGCGCCTGGGCGGTCGCCTTCGGCTTCTGCACGTCGTCCGGGATCGCATAGACCGAAGACGCCTCGACCGAGACCGCCAGCTCCCGCCCCTCGCGATCGAGGATCGAGCCGCGCGAGGCTGCGATCTCGATGCGCCGCTCCTGCTGGCGCGCGGCCTTGGCGCGATAGCGCGAGCCCTGCGCGATCTGGACCTGGACGAGCCGCGCAACCACGACCGCCGCCCACGCCGTGAGGATGAGCGCGAACAGACGCGTGCGGCCGCGGCGGACTCCGTTCAACGCCCCTGGCCTCCGGGCCCTTCGACGAACTGGATCTGTCCCGGGTGCGGCGGCCGCAGTCCCTTCTTCTGCGCGAGGGCGCTGACCCGCTCGGGCGAGGACGCGCGGGCGAACTCGGCGCGCAGGCGGCGGTTCTCCTCGGTGAGCTCTGCCATCGTCTTCTGCCGCGCTTCGCGCAGGTACCCGACGCGCACGGTCTCGATGTGAAGGGCCGCGAACCCGAGCAGCGCGCACGCCACCGGCAGCCCCGCGAGCAGGAACGTCGCCAGCTCCCGCCCGCGGCGCCGGTCGCGCTCGCGGGTGAGGTGGAGGTTCTGGACGCGCTTGGCCTGGGCGTACGTCGTGCTCATCGGCGGGTCATCCTCAGATCGCCACGGATTCCAGCGCCGCCAGATCGCCGCCCTCGGCGACCTTCTCGGCCACCCGCAGGCGCGCGCTGCGCGAGCGGGAGTTGCGGGAGAGCTCGGCCTCGCCGGGCCGCAGGGGCCGGCGCGTCAGGACCTCGAGCGCCTTGCGGGCGCCGCACACGCACGCGGGCAGCTTCGGCGGGCACAGGCACACGCCGGAGTCGCGGCGGAAGACCTCCTTGACCATGCGGTCTTCGAGCGAGTGGTACGAGATGACGGCGAGGCGCCCTCCCCCGTTCAGGCGCCGGACGGCGGCCGAGAGAAAACGCGCGAGCGCCTGCAACTCCTGGTTGACCTCGATGCGAAGGGCCTGGAAGACCCGGGTGGCCGGATCGATTTTTTCCCGGCCGCCCTTCTGTTCCGCCACGACCCTCGCGAGTTGCCGGGTGGTAACGATGGGCCCGCGGGCCCGTTCTGCCACGATCCCGCGCGCGATCTTTGCTGCCATTCGCTCCTCCCCAAAATCACGGAATATCCGTGTCAGTTCGCCGACCGAAGCCGTTGCGACGATGTCGGCCGCACTGCGGCCGCTTTTTCCCATGCGCATGTCGAGCGGCCCGTCCCGGCGGAAGGAGAACCCCCGCTCCGCCTCGTTGAGCTGCATCGAAGAGACCCCGAGATCCGCCAGGATGCCGTCGGGCGGCGGGAGCCCGTCGAGCACGCGATCGAGCTCGCCGAAATCGGCGAGGACGAAGTCGACGCGGCCGGCGAAACGAGCGAGGTTGCCGCGCGCGCGCTCGAGAGCGTCGGGGTCGCGGTCGATCCCGAGAACCCGGATGTCCGGGCCGTGCTCGAGGAGGGCCTCGGCGTGTCCGCCCGCTCCGAGCGTCGCGTCCACGAAGAATCCGCCGCGCCCGGGAGAGAGGAGCTCGACCACCTCGTCGAGGAGAACCGGGATGTGCGCGCGCGTTTCAATCGGCCTGGCCTCTTCGTTTCACGATTCACAAGAGCAGCTTCGACAGTTCGTCGTAGTCCTCGGGCCCGAACTCCTCGGTCGAGAGGCGCTTGGCGAGCGCGGCGTGGTCGGAGACGACGAGGTGATCGATGTTCCCCGTCACGACGACGTCGGCCGCGAGCTTCGCGGTGTCGCGCAGGATCTGCGGCACGAGGATCCGGCCCTGCCCGTCGATTGCGCCGTCCTGGCCGTAGTAGTTGACGCGCTCGAGAAACTTGTTCTTCGCGCGATGGATCGCCGGAAGCTCCGCGAGCTTCTCTTCGAGCGCGCGCCAGATCGGGAGCGGGTAGAGAAGGAAGTTGCGGCCGTGGATCGATGTCACGAACAGGTCGCGTCCGAACGCCTCTTCGATCTGTTGACGGAAGAGATTCGGCACCTTCAGCCGGCCCTTCTCATCGAGACGGGCCTGCGCGCTTCCACGAAAGCGATCCATCCGTTTTGTGTCGTCCCGTTTGAGGTCCGGGACCACTTTCTCCCACTTTTAGCCAGATTTGGCCACTGGGCGGATGTTAGGAGCGCCGGTGTTTATTAGTCAAGGAAAGAAGTTTGCCTAAAAAAATTCGGAGCGCTAAACGGGCGCAAGGCTCTTGCCCGTGCGCAGGTGCAGGCCGGCGGCTACGGCCAGATGGCCTCTTTGCCCTCGTGCCAGTCGCGGGTCATGTCGAGCCACAGGGCCAGGCCCTTGAAGTCGCCGTAGCGCGCGTAGCGACGGGCGATTGCCCCGTCGGCGGACTTCGCGGGGCCCGGGTAGAGGCGCCGGTACTGCTTCCGGATCCACGAATCGAGCGCCAGGTACTCGTGCCGTCCGAGGATCCGCAGGAGCCCCTCCGCCGCATAGGGCCCGAACCCGTGCTCGGCCAGGATCGCCTCGCGGACGTCGGTGGCGGGCGTCTCGCGGCGCTCCCAGGTCGACAGGTCGAGCTTTCCGGAATCGACGCGCCGGGCAAACCGCGCGAGCGCCCCGGCCCGGTAGCCGCAACGCACCCTGCTGCCGATCGCGCGCGGGGCCATGCGCGCCAGCCTCCCGGGCCCCGGAAAGGAGCCGTCCCCCGTCAGCGCCACGAGCCGCTGAACCATCCCGCGCGTCGCCGCCCAGGAACAGTTGGTCGTCAACAGCATCTTGACGGCGTCCTCGAAGAGCGTGGGCGCGCGCAGCATCCGTCCGCCTCCGCGCGCGAGCGCCCGCTGGAGCCCGGCCTGCCCGGCGAGCGCGTCCCCGAAGGCCGAGAGCTCGACGTCGAGCGAAAAGACCCGCCGCGCCATCGCGCGCGCGGCGCGCGCGTCCCCGCGCGGGCCCTCGATCTCGAGGCCGCCGCCGCGCGCGCGGAAGGTCCATGTCGCCGGCCCGGAAACGACGGTCGTGAGCGTGCCACGCCCGGCGTCGTAGGAAAACGGGGGAAGGTCGTACCACCCGTGCGACCGCACGACCGCGTCGAAGGAAAAGTCGGGAGGAAGCGGGAGGCGAATCTACGAGGCCTTGTTCTGGTCCAGCTTCGCCAGCTCGGGCACATAGATCTTCACGAAGGCGTCGCGGCGCAGCTTGTCCATGTACTCGGTGAACCGCTTCTCGTACATCTCGTCGGAGATCCGCTTGCGCAGGTCGTCCTTGACCTCGGAGAACGGCTTGAACCCCGCGGGCTTGCGGTCCGTGACGTGGAAGAGGTGGATGGAATCGGGCAGCAGCGCCGGCGCCGGGTATTCCTCGGCCGGGGTCACGAAGACCGCCGCATCGAGGGCCTCGACGAGCTCTCCCTTTTCGACCGTGCCGAGGTCGCCGCCCTTCTGGCTCGTGATGCCCTCCGAGGATTCCTTCGCGAGATCCGCAAAGACGGCGCCGCCCTTGATCTTGACCCGGATCTCCTCGATCATGGCGACCGCCTTCCGGCGGGCCTCCGCATCCGATGCGGAAAACTTCCGGACGATCTCGGCCACCTGCGCCGACTCGGGGATGACGTAGAACTGTTCCTTGCGCCGCTCGTACTCGCTGCGCAGGGCGTCGTCGGACTGGTCCAGCTTCGAAGTGACGTCGCGGCCGATGACCTTCTGCAGCGTGATCGTCTCGCGCATCTGCCGCTTCAACTCGTCGCGCGTCAACCCCGACTGCGCGAGGGAGGCGTCGAACTCGGCGTCCGACGCGAGGTTGTACTGCTGCTTGACGCGGGCCACCGCGATCTCGACCTCCTCGTCGGTGGCCGAAACGGACAGTTCCTTGGCCCGCTCCTCGAGCAGCTTCTCGCGGATGAGGTCCTCGAGCACGCTCTTCTGCATCTCGGCCAGGTCGGCCGGGTGGTTCGGGGACTTCGACAACAGCGTGAGCCGGCGGTCGAACTCCGTCTGCGTGATCAGCCGATCGTTGACCCGGACGACGATCTGCTCGACGAGTTCCGCCGCCCTGAGGGCGGGGGCGGCCGTAAGACCGAGGACGAGCACGAGCACGAGGAGCCGGGGCTTTCGCATGACGGACATTATTAACACCTTTCGGGGCGCTGAATTCCAGTGCTACGCGGCCTCGCGGGCCAGGGCCGGCAGGAGCGCGATCAAGCCGGCGAGCAGGGCGTCCCCATCCGGGGACGGGATCGTCAGGACGCGGGCGGGCGAGAGGCTGGCGCCGGGCGTGCGGCGCACGAGATCGAGGATGCGCTCGGCGTCCACGCCCGCGTCCTCGGAGAAGCGCAGGTGGACGCGGCCGGCCTGGCGCGTGATGGACGTGACCCCGAGACGCTCGGCCCGCGCGCGCAGCCGCGCGTACTCCACGAGCCGCCGGACGGTCGGCGGGGGCTCCCCGAAGCGGTCGGCGATCTCGCGGCGGGTTTCCTCGAGCGCAGCGTCGTCGCCGGCGCGCGCGACCTTCTTGTAGATCATCATCCGCCAGTTTTCGTCCTCGACGTAGTCGTGCGGAATCGCCAGGTCCAGCCCGAGCGAGAGCGTGACCGAGCGCTCCGGAATCGCCTCCTCGCCGCGGATCTCGCGGATCGCCTCTTCGAGCAGAGTGAGGTACGTCTCGAAGCCCACCGCGGCGATGTGGCCCGACTGCTCCCCCCCGAGCATGTTGCCCGAGCCGCGGATCTCGAGGTCCCGCGCCGCGATCCGGAATCCGGCGCCGAGATCGCAGAACTCGCGGATCGAGGCGAGCCTCTGCCGCGCGACGTCCGAAAGGGCCGCGGTCTCCTCGACGAGCAGGTACGCATACGCCGGCTTGTCGCTCCTTCCCACGCGCCCGCGCAGCTGGTAGAGCTGCGCGAGGCCGAAGGTGTCGGCGCGGTCGATCAGGATCGTGTTGGCCGACGGGATGTCCAGGCCGTTCTCGACGATCGCCGTGGCCAGCAGCACGTCCGCCTCCCGCGAGAAGAAGCGCAGCATCGCCTTCTCGAGCTCGGCCTCGGGCATCTGCCCGTGGGCGACGGTCACGCGCACGGACGGGAGCAGCTCCTCGAGCATCTGCTTGATCCGGCCGATCGACTCGATGCGGTTGTGCACGAAGAAGACCTGGCCGCCCCGCGCGATCTCCGCCTCGATGGCCTCCCGGATGATCTCGGGCCGCGAGGGGACGACCTGCGTCTCGATCGCGAGGCGGTCCCGCGGCGGCGTCTCGATGATCGAGAGGTCGCGCAGGCCCGAGAGCGACAGGTGCAGCGAGCGCGGGATCGGGGTCGCCGACATCGAGAGCACGTCGATCGAGGCCTTCCACTCCTTCAGGCGCTCCTTCTGCGCGACGCCGAACCGCTGCTCTTCGTCCACGATCAGAAGGCCGAGGTCCCGGAACGCCAGGTCCTTGCCGAGCATGCGGTGCGTGGCGATGAGGATGTCGACGGTCCCGTCCGCGACGCGCGCGATGACCTCCTTCTGCTCCGTCCGCGTGCGAAAGCGCGAGAGCAGCTCGATCGCGACCGGGAACGCCGCGAATCGCCGCTGGAACGTGCGAAAGTGCTGGTCGGCGAGGATCGTCGTCGGCGCCAGCACCGCGACCTGCTTGCCGTCGAGGACCGCCTTGAAGGCGGCGCGCATGCCGACCTCCGTCTTGCCGTACCCGACGTCGCCGCACAGCAGCCGGTCCATGGGCTTTTCCGACTGCATGTCGCGCTTGACGTCGGCGATCGCCTGCGCCTGGTCCGGCGTCTCGACGTACTCGAAGGCGTCCTCGAACTCCTTCTGCCAGGGCGCGTCCTTGGAGAACGCGAACCCCTCGGCGAGGCTGCGTCGCGCGTAGAGCTTGAGCAGCTGGTCGGTCATGTCGCGCATCGCCTTGCGCACCGAGGCCTTGCGCCTGGCCCAGCCGGCGCCGCCCAACCGGTCGAGCGCGGGCTCGACGCCCTCGACGCCCGAGTACTTCTGCACGAGGTCGAGGCGCTCGACCGGCAGCAGCAGCGTGCGCGCCTCGGCGTACTCGATCTCCATGAACTCGCGCTCCTGGCCCTCGACCGGCACGCGCTTCAACCCCTTGAAGCGGCCGATGCCGTAGTCCGCGTGCACGACGGCGTCGCCGAGCTTCAAGTCCCGCAGGTCGGAGAGAAACGCCTCGCTCGGCTTGCGGCGCGCGGCCGACGAGCGGCGCTCCTCGCCGAAGATCTCCTCCTCGGAGTAGAGCGCGAGGCGCGGCTCCCTCAGCCGGAACCCGGCCGAGAGCTCCGCGGCGACGGAGACGACGACGCCCGCGTGGCGCTCGGAGGAGACGTGGAACCCGTACTCGAACGCGAGCCGCTTCAGCTTCTCGACGCCGCCGGTCGGCCGCGAGGCGACGAAGACCTCCTCGCCGGACGCGAGCGCCTTCGACAGGTCCGCGGCCGCCTCGGCCGCCCGCCCCGCGTGGCCGGCGATCGGTTCGGCGGGCAGGCGGATCCCGCCTCCGCCCGCGGCCTCGAGGCCGAGCCGGTCGAAGCGCAACGCGACGCCGGAGAGCCGCTCGCGGATCCGTGCGGCGGGGTGCATGAGCTCTTCCGGCGCGAACGCGTCCCGGTCCGGATCCCGGTCGGCCGAGAGGCGCTCGTCGAAGCCGGCGACCTCTTCCTCGACGGAAGCCGGCTCGAAGATGACGGTGAGCGCCCCCGCCGCGTGGTCCAGCCAACCCGAGGGCATCGGCGAGACCGCAGGCGCAAAGACGCTGCGCTCGGCCTCCGAAGGCGGCCGCCCGATCCGCTCGGTCATCACCCCGCGCGCCTGCTCCGACTCTTCGGCCGCCGCGAACGGCGGAAGCCAGACTTCCCGGAGCTTCTCCTTCGAGCGCTGCGTGTCCGGATCGAAGAGCCGCAGCGAGGCGACCGTATCGCCCTCGAGCTCGACACGGACGGCGAGGTCCCGGTCCGGCGGGAACACGTCGAAGAGGCCGCCGCGCACGGCGAGGTCGCCGGTCTCGATCACGAGATCCGAGCGGTGGTACCCGAGGCGCGTCAGCCGTCCGATCACGCGGGGCAGCGAGATCTCGGACCCCTGGGACAGGTGCAGGAACAGTTCCTCGAACCGCGCGGGGTCCGGCAGCCGCACGAAGAGCGCGCGCGCCGGCAGGACGGCGGCCCAGTCCCGGGCGCCGCCGCGCAGCGCCGTCAGGAGCGTGAATTCGTCGCGCCGCGCCTTGAGCGAGGCGGTGATGCGCTGGTAGGGAGTGAGCGTCGGCGCGGGAGCGTGGAAGACCCGCTCCATCCCGCACGCCGCGAGGTCGCCGACCAGCCGCTCGGCCTCCTTCTCGTTGGAGACCACGATCGCCAGCGGCCGCCCGAGATCGCGCGAGAGCGCCGCGAGCAGGATCGCGGGGAGTGCGCCGACCCCGCCCGAGACGACGAGACGGTCTTCTCCCCCGCGGACCCTGCCGAGCAGGTCCGCGTAGGAAGGAAGGCCGCGGGCGAGTTCCGTGAGCACTGGGTGATGCCGGGGCGGGGAGTCTATCGGACGGGCGCCTCCGCGTGGAGCTTCCCGAGGAGCCAGTCCATGCAGGCCAGATGCTGGTGGTCGTGGCTGGCCAGGTAGTGGACGAGGGCATCGCAGGGTCAGGGGCCCGTACTCCGCGAACGTGCCCCGGCGGTCCAGCTGCTTCGCGGTGACGCTTTCGAGCACCCGCAGCGTCGACGCCCGCGCAATGCGAAACGCGTCGAGCGCCTCGCCGGGATCGGCGGCGCCGTAGTCCAACCCCTCGGCGAGCCCGTAGCCGTCGAGCGGCGCGAGCGACGGGCCCTCTTCGGCGAGCATCCGGGCGATCCGGACGTGGTAGCCCAGCCTCTCGATGTCGCGCACGTGGCAGATCTGCCCGAGCGGCGAGAGCCGCTCGCCCGGGATGCCCTCCCAAGACGGCGGCGTCCAGTTGCGATGCTCCGCAGGAATCAGCCGGAACGCCGCCTCGAGTCGATCCGGCATCGCCGCGAGGCTCGCGAGCGTGGCGCCGGAAAGCGCCACTACCGGGCCTTCGCCAGCGGCGACTTCTCCCTGAGGCGCACGACGCCTTTGACCGCCGTTTCGATCGCGTAGTCGATTTCCTCGGCCGTGTTCCACCGTCCGAGGCCGAAACGGATCGAAGCGTGCGCGAGCTCGGGCGACACGCCGATCGAAGTCAGGACGTGCGAGGGCGCGAGCGAGGCCGACGTGCAGGCCGAGCCCGACGAGACGGCCACGTCCTTCATGCTGACGAGCAGCGCCTCCCCTTCCACCCCGGGAAACGACACGTTGAGATTGCCCGGGAGCCGGCGCTCCTCCACCCCGGGCAAGAGCGCCCCGTCGGCGCCGATCTCCGGCAGCGGGGCTCCGTTCAGGACCACGTCGTCGATCTTCGCGCGCAGGCCGTCCCAGAGCCGCTTGCGCAGGAGGCGCAGCCGCCTGCCCTCTTCGGCCATCTCCTCGACCGCGAGCTCGGCGGCCTTGCCGAGCCCCACGATGCCCGGCACGTTGAGCGTTCCCGAACGCATGCCGCGCTCGTGGCCGCCGCCGAAGACGATGGGCTCGAGGCGCACGTGGGGATTGCGCGACCGCGCATAGAGGGCGCCGACCCCCTTCGGGCCGTAGATCTTGTGCGCGGAGACCGACGCGAGGTCCACGTTCATCGCCTGGACGTCGAACGGAATCTTGCCGAAGCCCTGCACCGCATCCGTGTGAAACAGGACGTTCTTCTCGCGACAGATCGCCCCGATCGCGGCGACCCGCTGCACCGTGCCGACCTCGTTGTTCGCCAGCATGAGCGAGACGAGAACGGTCGCCTCCCGCAGCGCGGCGCGGACCTGATCGGGGCGGATCTCCCCGGTCCCCTTCGCGGGTTCGAGGTACGTCACCGTGAACCCCTCGCGCTCGAGCTGCCGGCACGGATCGAGAACGGCGTTGTGCTCGGTGGGCGCCGTGATCACGTGGCCGCCCCGTTCCCGGTGGAGCCGGGCCACGCCGAGGATCGCGAGGTTGTCGGACTCCGTCGCGCCGCTCGTGAAGACGATTTCCTTTGCCGCGGCGTTCATCGCCCGCGCCACCTGGTCGCGCGCCGCGTCAACGGCCGCCTCGGCCTCCCAGCCGAACACGTGCCCGCGGGAAGCGGGGTTGCCGAAGGTCTTCGTGAAGTACGGCGCCATCACCTCGAAGACGCGCGGGTCCACGGGCGTCGTGGCGTTGTAGTCCATGTAGATCGGAAGCTGCATGGACACCATTCTATTGGGTCGGGGGCCGCATTGGGCGGCCGGAGTTCAATGCTCCCGGACGCCGAAGCGGCGCAGGATCGCCATCATCGGGCAGGTCTTCGTGAACGCCGACTGCAGCAGGTTTGCGCCGACGAACGCGGTGAACAGGAAGAAGGCCGGATGGACGAACCAGCCGAGCCCGAGCGACAGCAGAACGAACGTTCCCGCGATCCCCCGAAGCCATTCGTCGAGAGTCATGCCCGTGGTCATGCGAGGCTCCTTTCGGGCTCGGGCGAAACGGGGCCGGCGACGATCGCCGCCTTCCTCTCCTCCGAGCGTTTGAGCAGGTAGTAGAGAACCGGGACGGCCGCACGCGAAAGGAGCGTCGCGGCCACTTCGCCCGCCATCATCGAAACGGCGAGCCCCTGGAAAATCGGGTCGAGCAGCATCACCGACGAGCCGACGACGACGGCTGCCGCCGTCAGCAGCATCGGTCGGAACCGCACCTCGCCGGCATCGAGCACCGCCTCGGAGAGACCCATGCCTTCGCGGCGCCGAAGCTCGATGAAGTCGACCAGGATGATGGAGTTGCGGACGATGATCCCCGCGCCGGCGATGAACCCGATCATGGAGGTCGCGGTGAAGAAGACGCCGAAGAGGCCGTGCGCGGGAAGGATGCCGACGAGCGTGAGCGGGATCGGGGCCATGATGACGAGCGGCACCGTGAAGCTGCTGAACCAGCCGACCACCAGGACGTAGATCAGCACGAGCACGGCGGCAAAGGCGAGGCCGAGGTCGCGGAACACCTCGTAGGTCACGAACCACTCCCCGTCCCACTTCACGCCGTAGCGCGCGGTGTCGAACGGGGCCGATGCCGTCTGCGTCGCGATGCGATAACCGCCCGGAACGCGGATCCCGGCGATCCCCTTCTCGAGCGCCCCGATCGCGTAGACCGGCGCCTCCTTGCGCCCCGCGACGTCGGCGGTGACGTAGACGACGGGCTTCAGGTTCTTGTGGTAGATCGACGTCTCTTCCGGCTCGCGCTCGAAGTGTCCGATCTCCGAGAGCGGCACCTGCCGCCCGCCGGCGCCGGAGACGGAGAGGGACCCGAGCGCGGCGAGGTCGTTGCGCCGCTCGGCGGGCAGAGTCACGACGAGGGGGATCCGCTCGCGAACGTCCGGCAGCTGGATCTCGCCGGCCGCATCCCCTCCGAGCGCGAGGCGCAGCGTTGCCGCCACATCCGCCTCCCGGATCCCGGAGAGGCCGGCCTTTTCGCGGTCGAGCCGGAAGACCGCCTTCTCGCGCGGGCTCTCGACGTACCAGTCGACGTCGACCACGCCCTCGGTGCGGGAAAACACCTCTCGCACCTGCCGCGCCACTTCGCGCCGGCCCGCGTCGTCGGGGCCGTAGATCTCGGCGACGATCGTCTGGAGCACGGGCGGGCCCGGGGGGACCTCCGCCACCTTGACGCGCGCTTCGTATCGCCGCGCGATCGCGTCCACCAGCGGCCGGGCCTCCCGCGCGACGGCGTGCGAGGAGCGCCGGCGTTTCTGGCGCGGCGCCAGGGAGACCTGGACGTCTCCCTGGTGCGGCCCGGACCGCAGGAAGTAGTGCCGCACGAGGCCGTTGAAATTGTAAGGCGCGGCGGCGCCCGCGTAGACCTCCGTGCCCACGACCTCGGGAATGGAGCCGAGCGCGCCCGCCATCTCGGCCAGCGCGCGGTGCGTCGTCTCGAGCGTCGTGCCCTCGGGGAAGTCGACGATGACCTGGAACTCGTTCTTGTTGTCGAACGGCAGCATCTTCACGATCACGACGCCGAGCGGCACGAGCGCGACCGCGGCGGCGAGCAGCCCGGCGATGACCAGGAAGAACACGGCCCTGGCCTTGCCGCCGCCTTCCGTCACGAGCGGCGTCATCGCCCGGCGGTAGAGGACCGCGAGCCGCCCCCTCCCGGATTCGCCGTGCCCGAGCTTCTCCGCGGGCACGTTGCGGAAGAGGCGCCGCGTCGCCCAGGGCGAAACCGCGAAGGCGATCAGCAGCGAAAAGAGCATCGCCGCCGAGGCGCCCACCGGGATCGGCCGCATGTACGGACCCATCAGGCCGCCCACGAACCCCATGGGCACGATCGCCGCAATGACGGCGAACGTCGCGAGGATCGTCGGATTGCCCACCTCGTCGGTCGCCTCGACGGCGACCCGCGCGATGTCGCGGCCCCGCGAGGACGGCAGCCGCAGGTGGCGCACGATGTTCTCGACGACGACGATCGCGTCGTCCACCAGGATCCCGATGGAGAAGATCAGGGCGAAGAGCGTGATGCGGTTGAGCGTGTAACCGAGGATGCAGAAGACGAAGAGCGTCAGCGCCAGCGTGACCGGCACGGCCAGCAGCACGACGCCCGCCTCCCGCCGGCCGAGGGCGATCGCCATCAGCAGCGCGACCGAAAGCGTCGCGAGCGCCATGTGCTTCAGGAGCTCGTTGGATTTCTCCGACGACGTCTCCCCGTAGTCGCGCGTGACGGTCGCGTGGACGCCCGCCGCGAAGAGGCGCGGGCGGAGGCGGTCGAGCTTCTTCTCGATCGCGCGGACGACGGTGATGGCGTTGGCGCCCCGCCGCTTGGAAACCGACAGCGTCACGGCCGGAAATCTGTCCGGAGCTTCCCGGCTCGCCGTGCGTCACGTAGGCCGAAGGCTCCTCGGGACCGTCGATGACGCGCGCGACGTCGCCCAGCCGAACCGGCCGGCCGCCGCTCTCGGCCACGACGACGGACTAGAGCTCCTCGGCGCTCCGCACGAAGCCGCCGGCCTCGACCAGGACCTCCCGGTCGCCGGCAACGACCGGGCCCGCCGGCCGTCCGCCGGTTCGCGGCCTCGAGGCGCCGGAGGACCGCGCCGGGGGCCAGGCCCCGGGCGGCCAGCCGCGCCGGGTCGAGCTCCACGCGGAATTCCCGCCGCAGGCCGCCGATCAGCGCCGTGTCCGAGACCTCCGGGATCGTCTTGATCTCGTTCTCCACCTCGGCCGCGATCTGGCGCAGCGTCGCCGAGTCCTGCGTCCGGCTCCAGAAGGTCATCGCCCAGATCGGGACATCGTCGATCGACCGCGGCTTGACGAGCGGCGGCGGCAGCGTCCCGCGGCCAGTCGCCCGCGAGCGCATCGAGCTTGGCGCGGATGCGCACGAGCGCGCGATCCGGATCCTCTCCGACGCGGAAGCGCACGACGAGCAAGGCCGCGGCCGGCCGAGGAGGTCGAGTAGACGTACTCGACGCCCGGGATCGACCAGAAGTCCTTCTCGAGGGGCGCCGGACCTGCCGCTCGACCTCGACCGGCGCGCGGCCCGGCAGCGGGGCGAAGACGTCGATCATCGGCACCTTGATCTGCGGCTCTTCCTCGCGCGGGGTGACGACGATGGCGAGCGCCCCGAGCGCCAGCGCGAACAGGACGAGGAGCGGCGTCAACTTCGACTCCATGAACGCGTCGGCCAGGCGGCCGGCGATGCCCAGGCCGTTGCTCCGGCACGACGCGTCCCTCGGATCGAGCGTCACGGCTCGACCCGCGTGCCCGCCTCGAGATCGGCGGGCGGATCGACGACGACGCGATCGCCGGCGGCCAGGCCCGATCGGATCTCGACGAACCCTCGCCCGCGGCCGGGCCCGTCCTCACGTACCGCAGCGACACTCGCCCGTCGGGCGCCGACGCCCAGGCGATCTCGAGACCTCCGCGCGCGACGACCGCCTTCTCGGGAACGAGGAGTCTCGGCGTGGCTGGGCCCGGGCAGGATCAGGCGCGCGAAGGATCCGATCGCCGGCTCGACGCCGGCAGGCAGATCCACCCGCACCGTGCGCCGCCGCGTCGACGGGTCGACGGCGGCGACGATCTCCGCGATGCGGCCGTGCAGGCGCTTGCCGCCGAGCTCGAGCTCCACGTCCTCGCCGGCCTTGACGAGCCGCGAGGCCTCCTCTTCGCCGGGCGCGCCTCGACGCGGCGGCCCGTGCGCCGATGCGAGTCGAACGAGCGGGCGGCCCGGCGCCGCGAGATCGCCCGGGGACACCATTTTCTCGACGACGACGGCGTCGAACGGCGCCACCAGCGATCGCCTGAGAGCGATCGGTCTGCGCGTGCGCGGAAAGCGCCTCGGCCGAGGCCAGGCCGGCCGCCGCGGTCGCCTCGTCCTGGCGAGCGCGCTCGAGCTCGATGGGGCTCGCCGCGCCGCGCCCGGCGAGGCGCTCGAACCGAGCGAGGTTCCGGCGCGCGCGCGCAAGCTCCGAACGCGCCGCCGCGACGGCCGCGCGGGCGCTGTCCGCGGCGCTGCCCGACTCGCCTTCCTCGAGGCGCACGAGCACGGCGCCTGTGCGCACCGTTCCCCCGGGACCGCGAGGACTTCCACGACCGGCGCCGCAAGCCGGCTCGAGAGCACCGCCTCGATCCGGCCGACGACGATGCCGTCGAACTCGACGCGGCCGGGCCCCGTCACGCAGCTCGACCTTCGCCGTCGTGAGCTTCGCGCCGCGACGTCGGCAGGCGGCGCCGCCGGCTTCTTCGCGCAAGCGGCCGCGGCCAGCGCCGCAATCGCCAGGGCTCCCAGTATCCTTTTCATCCCTCGTCTCCCTCCGGCGGCAGACCCAGGGCCAGCCGCAGATTCGCCTCCGCGACGACCCGCTCGGCTCGCCGCCGCGGCAGCGCCCATGCGCGCCCGCAGCTCGGCCGCGCGCGCCTCGAGCAGATCGGCCAGGCGGGCCTCCCCTTCTTCGTAGCGCGCCTGCTGGATTTCGCGGGCTTCGCGCGCCGCGGCCTCGGCCTGCTCGAACGCCTCGAGCCGGGCCGCGGCCGCGACGAGATCGGCCCGCGCCGGAGCGATCTCCCTCTGCGCCGCGCGGCTGGCCTCCCGCGCCGCCGCTTGCGCCCAGAGAGCCGCGGCCCGGGCCTCGGCCACCCGGGCGTCGATTCCGCCCGAGGCGAAGAGGGGCACGCGGACGCCGCCGAAAACGGTCGCGGAGTCTCCGTACCTGCCCCCCGGCGTGGGGGCGTGGACTTCGTACCGCCCCGTAACGACGAGCGTCGGCCAGCGCGAGGCCGCGGCGGCGCGTTCCGCCTCCTGGGCGGCGCCGGCAGCGAGTCTCGCCGCGGCGACATCGGCCCGTTCCGGAGGGCGCTCCCGGCGAAAGGGGCAACGCCCGCGGCAACGGCGCGAGGGGCCGTCGCGGCGGCCTCGCTTCCGATCACGGCGCCGAGCGCTGCCCGCGCTCCATCCAGCTCGGCCTGTTGCCCCGCCGCGCTCGGCGCGCACTTCCGCGAGCGCCGCGCGCGCCCGCGCCGGGTCGGCGGCGGTCGTCACGCCCTTCCTCGGCCAGCGCCGCGGCGATCCCGAAATCCTTCTCCGCATCCGTCTCGCGCTCCGCAGGATCTCCACCGCGTCCTCGGCCCGGCGCGCCGCCGAGAAGGCGGCGACCGCCTGGAAGACGGCCGCGTCGCGCGCGCGGCTCGCACTGAGCTCGGCGGCCTCGGCCGACCGCTCGGCCGACCGCGCCCCGGCCCGCGCCGCGCCGAAGATGTCCGCGGTCCACGCGGCGGACACCGACCCGCTCCAGTCCTTCGTGTACGGCGGATCGTTCGGATCCGACGCGAAGAATTTCTCGGCGGAGAAGCGCTCCTGCTCGAGCTGCAGCGAAAAGGCGGTGACCGGGTTGTTCGACGAGAGAAAGCCGGCGTCCGCAAAGAGCGAGGGACCCAGCTGCGACCGCGCCGAAGCCTGCCTTGCCCGCGCGCCGTCGCTCGCCGCGCGCGCCTTTTCCACCGACGGGGCGCCGGCGGCGGCGAGCACCGCGGCCTCGTGGAGCGTCAGGGGCTCGGCGGGCGCCGAGGAGGCGGCGGGAACCGTGGCTGCGGCGGCGAGAATCAGGGCGAACAGCATTCTGCGTCCTCGTCGTTACGAGGTCTTGCCCCTGCAGGTGATCGTCAGACTCACGGAAACTCCAGGGCCGCCCCGGAGCCCGAGATCCGAACCGGCTTCGTTCACTCGCATGGCGGCGTCTCCTTCCCGGTGTGAGCCGCATCCCTCGCAAGGGATTCGCGGCGGTGTTCTCGTGGCCCGCCGGACCGGCGCGGCGAAGGAACGGCTCAGGTCGGTACGCCCAGCCTGGGCAGCAACCATCGCTGGATCGCGAACCACGCGGCGAAGAGACCGACGAACCGGATCCAGCCATCCATACCGGGTATGAGCCCGAAATCGAGGAAAGGGTTCGGGGCTTACTTCCGAAAGGGGCTCCGGAACCGCCCGCCCTTACCCGTGGTCGCCGAAGACTCGCCGCTCCGGACCCTCTCTTCGCGACATCGGCACCGTTGCCCGGGCGGCACGTCGGCGAGCACGCGCTCCACGTGCGCCCCGCAACCGGCATAGGTCGGCCGCGCGCAGTGCGGACACTCGACCCGCCGGCACATCAGGCCTTCTCCCGCTGATCCGCCTCGTCCTCGCCCGGCTCCGGGGCGTCGAGGCTGCGGCGCACCTCGTCCATGTCGAGCGCTTTCACCCTGGCAACGAGCTCGTCGAGCATCGCGGCCCCCATGGCTCCGGGCTGGGCGGCGAGCAGCACGCCGTCCCGCAGGACCATCAGGGTGGGTATCGCGCGGATCTGGAGGGCAGCGCCGAGCCCCTGCTCGGCCTCCGTGTCGACCTTCCCGAACACGACGTCCGGGTGGCGCAACGCCGCCGCCTCGAAGACGGGCCCGAACGCGCGGCATGGGGCGCACCACCCGGCCCAGAAGTCGAGCAGCACGATGCCCTTCTGGATCGTCTCGGCAAAGTTGGCTTCGGTCACTTCCAGGGTCGCCATCGGAGCCTCCACGCCGGGTGAGAGCCGTGCCTCGAGAAAAGGATTCAGCGCGGCTCCGGTGGGTGTTCCGCGAGGAAGTTCCGAAGGGCCACGCGGACCGAGTCCTGGACGGCGGCCGGGACGCGCGCCGGAGGGCCCGAGCGGCACAGGGCGAGCGTGCGCTTGAGCGAGTCGCAGGCGGCGCGGCAACGGCTGCAGGCCTCGACGTGCCGCTCCATCTCGGCACACATTTCGGCGCTGATCTCGTTCTCGAGGTGCTGCGAGAAGAGGGTGAGCACGTCGGGGCAGTCTCCCGATGGGGCGGCAACGGGCTCCGACGGCATGCCGAGCAGCGGCGCGACGTGCGCGCGGACGGAGAGGCGCGCCCGATGCAGCCGACTCTTCACCGCGGACACGCTCAAGCCGAGCACTTCCGCCACCTCGGGCGCGGTCAATCCCTCCACGTCTCTGAGCAACAGGACCTCGCGGTAGATCGGCCCGAGCGCCCGGATGCCCTTCTCGAGCGCCTGCTCGACCTCTTTTCCGGCGAGGGCCTCCTCCGCGCCCATGGCCGGGTCGGCGAGCCGGGCCGCTTCCGGCGCAACCTCCGTGTCGAGCGAGCGCTCACGGGCCGGCGCAAACTTGCCGCGCCGCCGCTTCTTGATGCAGAAGCTCCGGGCGATCGTGTAGAGCCACGTGGAAATCGAGGACGCGCCACGGAAGTCCCGGACGTTCCGGGCCATCGCGAGCAGCGTGTCCTGAAGAACGTCCCGGGCGTCTTCCGGATCCCGGCACATCTTCATGCCGAAGCGGTACACCTGCGCCTGGTGCCGTTCGAGAAGATCCTCGAGCGACCGGGCGTCTCCGCCGCGGGCCGCCGCGAGCAGTTCCGAGTCGGGGGTTCCGGTCGCCCTGTCCATCGTCTCTGCCGCCGATCGAATCACACTTCGCCACCCCGCGGCCGGCCGACTCGGGGACTAGAATGTCTAACGCCATGTCGAGTCTTCCCGTCGCCCAGAGCCGGTTCGGATTCTCCTCCGCGCCCCCGAAGGTGCGCCTCGTGCACGCCTTCGACCGGCCTTACGAGAACGTCGTGGCGACGGCCCGCACCTGCTATTCGGCCAAGGGGATCATCACCGAGGATCAGGCCTCGGCCCGGCCCGACCGGCGCGACGCGATCGCGAAGTCCATTTACGAGGCCGGGCACCACACCACGTTCCAGCACGCTCACTTCCAGTTCTCGATCGAGAACGTTTCGCGGCAGTTTCTGTGGACGTTCCTGCACGCGCACCCGTTCTACAACTCGGAGCAGGTCTCTCAGCGCTACGTGGAAGTCAGCCGCGGCAACTTCGCGGTCCCGCCGCTCGGCCCCGTCGAGCGCGACATCTACGAAAAGACCGCGCGGCGCCAGCAGGAGGCCTACGCCCGGCTGACCGAGCTGCTCACGCCGCTGGCGGGCGAGCGGTACTTCGGCCTGTTTCCGGGCCGCACGCGAGGCGACGGTCCGGCGCGCTTTGCGGGCTCGATCAAGAAACGGGCGCAGGAAATCGCGCGCTACGTCCTGCCGGTCGCCACCTTCGCGTACCTGTACCACACGGTCTCGGGCATCACGCTCTTCCGATACTGGCGCCTCTGCGAATCCATGGACGCGCCCGCCGAGCAGCGCGAGGTCGTCGGACAGATGGTCGCGGAGGTGCTCCGGCACGACCCGCTCTATGCCTCCGTCCTGCAGGACCCGATCCCGCTCGAGGAAACGCCCGAGTACGCCGCGTTTCAGTCGCTGCCGCGCGTGCGCGGAGTCGGCCGCGAATTCCGCCGCGAGTTCGACGAAGACCTCGGCGGCCGCGTGTCGAAGCTGGTCGACTGGAAGAAGAACAACGAGGAAGTGCTCGCCGCCTCCGTGCGCGAGATCCTCGGGCTGCCGCGGGCCGCGCTCTCGGACGACGACGCGATCCGCATGGTGCTCGACCCGGCGCAGAACCGCTCGCTCGGCGAAACGCTGACCCTGACGACGCACGGCAAGCTCTCGCGCGCCCTCTTCCACCCGTCGTACACGTTCCGCAAGAAGCTCTCGCACACGGCCGACAGCCAGGACCAGCGCCACCGCATGACCCCCGCCTCGCGGCCGGCGCTTCCCGCATACCTCTCGGACGATCCGGACTACGTCGTGCCGATGCTCGTCGGCGACGTCCCCGAGGCCGACGCGCTCTACCGCGCGACGATGCACGAGACGTGGGCCGCGATCAACGAGCTGCGCGCGCGCGGCGTCGCCGACGAATTCGCGGCGTACCTGCTGCCGAACTCCGTCGCCATCCGCTTCACGGAGTCCGCGGACCTCCTGAACCTGCACCACAAGCTCGCCATGCGCCTCTGCTACAACGCGCAGGAGGAGATCTGGCGCGCCTCCCTCGACGAGGCCCTGCAGATCCGCGAGGCCAATCCCCGCATCGGACCCTGGCTGCTGCCTCCCTGCACCCTGCGCCACCGCGCCGGCGTGCGCCCCGTCTGCCCCGAGGGCGACCGCTTCTGCGGCGTCGTGGTGTGGAAGCAGGACGCCGCGCAGTACGTCAGGACGCTCTAGACGCCCCTGGCTTGCGCAGGGCCTGCCGCGCCTCGGCGACCTCCAGGCGATTCGAGCCGGCAACGGTCCGGGCCAGGAGCTGCTCCCTAGTACTTGCGGGCGGCCTGCGGGTCCTTCGCGCGCTGTGCGGCCTCCCGACTCTACGGGAGGGCCTTCTTTGCAAGTTCGGCTCCCGGCGAATTCTCATCGCCCACCGCGAGCGGGTCGCCGAGCACGCCCTCCCACCGCGCGACGACGACGGAAGCGACGCAGTTGCCCATCACGTTGATGGAGGTGCGCGCCATGTCCATCAGCTCGTCCACCGCGAGGATCATGGCGACTCCGGCCTCGCCGGGCAGGCCGAACGAGGCACAGCCGGCGGCGATGATGACGAGCGACGCGCGCGGCACGCCCGCGACGCCCTTGGAGGTCATGAGGAAGGTCAGCATCATCAGGAGCTCTGTCGACAGCGTCAGGTTCACGTGCGCGGCCTGGGCGATCGTGAGCGCCGCGAGCGAAATGTAGAGGGTCGAGCCGTCGAGGTTGAACGAGTAGCCGGCCGGGATGACGAAGCCGGCCACCGATTCGGGCACGCCGTATTCGACCATCTTCTCGAGCGCGCGGGGCAGCGCCGCCTCGGAGGAGGCCGTCGAGAAGGCGAGCAGGAACGGCTCGCGGATCTTGCGGAAGAAGAGGCCGACCCGGGCGCGCGCGATCAGCAGCGCCGGGACGAGGACGAGCAGCGCGAAGAGCACGAGTGCCCCGTAGAGAGACGCCACGAGCTTGGCATACGAGCCGAGGACCGCCAGGCCGTGGTGCGACACGGAGCCCGCCATTGCGCCGAAGACGCCCAGCGGCGTCAGCGACATCACGTAGTCGGTGAGCTGGAACATCACCGCGACGACCGAATCCATGATCCGCAGGAAGGGCTCGGCGCGCAGCTGCACGTGCGCCGCGGCCACGCCGACGAGCGTCGCGAAAATCACGACCTGGAGGACGTCCTGCTTCGCCATGGCGTCCACGACGTTGGAGGGAAACAGGTGCAGCAGCGTCTCGGCGAGCGTCTTCGGGGCCACCATCGCTTCGCCCGAGGGCGGAAGCGTCAGGCCGTCGCCGGGCCGCACGACGTGCGCGATCCCGAGGCCGAGGGCGAGCGCCGCGGTGGTCGCGATCTCGAAATAGACGATCGCCTTGACTCCCATCCGGCCAACCGCCTTCACGTCGCCGGTCTTGCCGATCCCGACGACGATCGTCGAGAAGATCAGCGGCACGATGAGCATCTTGATCAGGTTGATGAAGGCCTTGGACATGAACCGGAACGTGTCGTACGCCGCCGGGTGGGTCTCGGCCGGAAAGAGAGCTCCGCAGGCGACGCCCAGGACGAGCGCGTAGAAGATGAGGGCGGTCGAGGAGAGCCCGGCGGGCCGCTTCTTCTTCACGTGTGGCGGCAAGTCTAACCTCGCTCTCCGGGTTCCGGCACCCGCGGCGTTGGTGCTACCCTGCGAGCGGCGTGAAGCTCAGGCCCTTACCGAACCTCCGGGCCCACGCCAACCGACGGTGCGGCACCGAAGTAGGCCGACCGCTTTCCCTCGCTCATCGCGCGCGAAGCGACGCGGGCGAGAAACGCAGGCGGGGCGCCTGGGAGCGCCAGATCTCGGCCAACCGATTGACGCGCGAGACGAGCGACTCGAGGCGCTCGAGCATCTCGAAGACGAGCTCGTTGCCGTCGGCGTTGCGACAGGCGAAACGGACGACGCTCCGGGCCGGCTCGAGCTCGAATCGCCGGGTCATCGCCAGCTGCTCGACCGTCGTCCGGTAGCCCTCGATCCACCGCCCGCCGAGCGGTCCCTTGAGCGCCACCGTGTAGACCATCGTGTCGGCGCCGCGGGGCTCGCCCCGGAGCGTCGAGACGTCCACGTGCACTTCCGCGCTGGTCTGCTCCATCGGGCCGTTTTCCACGGGCATGGTTTTGAGCCCTCGACGGTGGAAAGGAGCAATTCGGGGGCCAGATGGCTAAGTGACTGGGATCACCACGTTTCCGGTCCCGGGGTCCGGGCATCGACCCCAAGAAGTGTTACCGCTGGTAACGGCGTACCTGTCCTAACGGACAGCCATCTTACGGCTCAGTCCCGGCGCTTCAGGGAGAGCGTCAGGACGAATTCCGCCACCGGCTCCGAACCCATCTTCTCGGGCACCGTCGCCACGATCCGCACCGCCAGCTCCTCGCGCTCGCCGCTCGCGATCGCACGGCGCACGAGACCGTCGACCGCTTCGCCGTCCTCGCAACAGAAATGCACGTCGCCCTCGGCGCGCTTGAAGAACTGCGCCTTCACGTCCTTGAAGATGAGCGAAATCCTCCGGCCGCTGGCGTCGATTCGCCGCATCGCCGTCAGCGCGCCCGCCAGGTCCGCGCCGGCGCAGAGGGCGCCGAAGTACATCGAGCCGAGGTGATTTCGCGAGCGGCGCGTCAGGGGGATGCGGATGATCGTGCGCACCGCGCCCGCCTCGACGACGCCCGGCCGCAGGAAGAAGAGCAGCGGGATTTTCGTGAGCGTCCACAGTCGCAGCTTCGTCGTTTCGCTCATCGGGCTCCCCTGTCCTTCGACGCTATCACCCGCCTCGTGCACGCTACGGCTCCGGCCACCTGCCCGAATGGACGGCTAACTTTTTCGGCCGTTCGGCGCGACAATGATGGGTGTTTTCGTACCAGGAAAGGAAATAGTCCCATGCGTTTCGCCGCGCGGTGTCTGACCGCTTTGATTCTCGTGTATGCGGCTTCGACAGCCGCCGCTTCCGCCAACGTCCTGTGCGTCAAGCCGGTTCCCTCCGGCAGCGGATGCTGGGCCACCGCCTTCACCGACCTGCAGGCCGCCCTCGTGGCCGCCGGCTCCAGCGACGAGATCTGGGTGGCGGCCGGAACCTACCTGCCGACTTCGACGACCGACCGCACCAAGAGCTTCATGATGAAGAACGGCGTCGCCGTCTACGGCGGCTTCGACGGCACTGAAACCGTGCGCGGCGACCGCAACCCGGTCGTCAACGTCACGATCCTTTCCGGCGACATCGGAACGCCAGGGGTCGCGAGTGACAACAGCTACCACGTGGTGACGGCCGATGGGACCGTCACGCTGAGCGGCTGTGCTGGATGGCTTTACCATTTCCGGCGGCCAGGCGGATGGCGCGAACCCGAACGAGCGTGGCGGCGGCATCTGGATCAATGGCGGCAGCCCCAAGCTCGTCGGCGTGACGTTCACGGCCAACTTTGCCTTGTTTCGGGGCGGCGCCGTACGGGTCGAGAGCGGATCTCCCCAATTGCTCTCCTGCTCCCTCGTCGGCAATGCTGCGGCCAATGGCGGCGGTGGAGCTGGCCTGTCCACCGGCGCCGGCGCCGTCGACATGGAGAGCTGCATCGTCCGTTCCAACACCATCTCCGGCGCGACCACGGGCGGCGGCGGCATCCAGACCGCCGGCAACACGACCCTGATCAACTGCGTCATCGCGCAGAACAGCCCGAACGGCGTCCAGATCCAGGGCGACAACAACAAGATCCAGGATTGCACGTTCAACGCGAACAACGGCTACGGCGCGGCCTTCCTGCTCAGCAACAGCAACACGATCGCGAACTCTCTTTTCTGGGGCGACCTCGTTCCGGAGATCTTCTTCGACGGCTCCTCCTCGGCGTCCATCAATTACTGCGACGTCCAGGGCGGATCGCCGTTCGCGGGCTCGGGCAACATCCAGGCAGATCCGGTGTTCCTCGCCGCGCCGTCCGACCTGCGCCTCGGCCCCGCGTCGCCGGCCGTGGACGCCGGCAACAACACGCTCGTCCCGGGCGGAACGACGCTCGACGTGCGCGGACTGCCCCGCTTCTTCGACGATCCCGACGTGCAGGACACGGGTGTCGGCAACGTGCCGCCCGGCGTCGTGGACATGGGCGCGTACGAGCGCATCCCGATCACCGTCACGGACCCGATGGGTCAGACCATCTGCGCGGGCGGACCGGCGGTCTTCAGCGTGACCGCGACCGGCCAGCCGACGCTGACCTACCGCTGGCGGAAGAACTCCGTTCCGCTGTCGAACGGCGGGAGCATCTCGGGCGCCACGACCGACACGCTGACGATCAGCCCCACGGGCGCAGGCGACACCGGCAACTACGACGTCGTGGTGACCGACGGGTTCGGCCAGTCGCTGACCTCGGTCTCCGCCGCCCTCACCGTGAACGCGCGACCGACGGCGGCCGCTTCCGGCGACGCCACCGTGTGCGCCGGCGTTTCGACGCCGCTGACCGGGACGGGCGGCGTGTCCTGCTCGTGGACGCCGTCGGCCGGCCTGAGCGACGCGACGAGCTGTTCGCCGATGGCCACTCCCACGGTCACGACGACCTACGCCCTGACCGTCATGGCCGCCAACGGCTGTCCCTCGAGCAACACCGCGAACGTGACGGTCACGGTCAACGCCGTCCCGGAAACCCCGATCATCTCCGCGCCGCTTTCGGTGCCGGTCGGAGCCTCGGGGGCGTCGGCGAGCGTCGTCAACCACCCGGGCTCGACGTGGACGTGGACCCTCTCGGGCGGCGTCATCACGGCCGGGCAGACCACGCGGCAGATCGTCTTCGACGCCGCGTCTCCGGGCACGACGATGGCCTGCACCGTCGTCGAGACCAACGCCGGCTGCTCATCGCCGCTGTCCTCGACGAACATCCAGGTGGACTTTCTCGACGTGCCGCCCGCGAACACGTTCCACGCGTTCGTCGTCGCCGTTGCCCGCAACGGCGTCACGGCTGGATGCGGCGGCGGCAACTACTGCGGCCCGGCTCCGGTCACGCGCGCTCAAATGGCCGTCTTCCTGTTGAAGGCCGAGCATGGCTCGGATTTCGTGCCCGCCGTCCTGCACCGGCCTCTTCGACCGACGTCCCGTGCCCCGGAGGATTCGCCGTCGACTGGATCGAGCAGCTCTCGCTCGAGGGCATCACCGGCGGATGCGGCGGCGCGAACTACTGCCCGAGCAACCCCGTGCGCCGCGACCAGATGGCCGTGTTTCTCCTCAAGGCGAGCCAGGGCTCGAGCTACGTTCCTCCCCCCGCCACCGGCGCCGTCTTCGCCGACGTTCCGGCCAACGCCTTCGCCGCGGACTGGATCGAGGACCTCTACTCCCGCAACGTCACCGGTGGCTGCCTGACCAACCCGCTGCGCTACTGCCCGACGAACACCAACAACCGCCAGCAGATGGCGGTGTTCATCACGAAGACGTTCGGGCTGCAGTAGGGCTCGACGCGCACCCGATCGCGGCCGCTGGAATTCCGGCGGCCGCGATTCCTTCCCTTCTCGGATTTGGCATAATCCCCCGTCTCGTTTCCAATAAGGAGAAGACTCCATGCGCTTGCGCGCCCTGTTCGCTTGCTGCCTCGCGCTCGCCCTGCCGGCCGGCGCCGCCGTCGCCGAGGATCTGAATCACAAGGTGGACCCCTGGGTGATGGAAAAGACCGCGAGCGGCCAGGCGGAGTTCCTGGTGATGCTGCGCGAGCAGGCGGACCTGCGCGGGGCGCGGGCGCTGCCGACGAAGACGCAGAAGAGCGCGTTCGTCGCCGATGCGCTGAGCACGACGGCCGCGCGGGTCCAGGCTCCCCTGCTCGCGCTGCTGGACGCGCGCGGCGTGGAGCACCGTTCCTACTGGGTCGCCAACATGATCTGGGTGCGCGGGGACCGGAACCTCGTCGAGGAGCTCGCGGCGCGCGAGGACGTCTTCCACGTCTACGCGAACCCGATCGCTCGTCTGAGCCTGCCGGCGCAACCGGCCGCGATGCCGGACTCTCCCGACGCGATCGAGTGGGGCGTCGCCAAGGTGCGCGCGCCCGAGGTCTGGGCGCTCGGCTACACGGGCCAGGGCATCGTCGTCGCCGGGGCCGACACGGGATACCAGTGGGACCACCCCGCGCTCAAGCTCCAGTACCGCGGCTGGAGCGGATCCGCGGATCACAACTACAACTGGCACGATTCCATCCACTCGGGAGGAGGCTCGTGCGGCGCCGACTCGGTCGCGCCCTGCGACGACTTCGGCCACGGCACCCACACGATGGGCACGATGGTCGGCGACGACGGCGCCAGCAACAAGATCGGCGTGGCGCCGGGGGCGCGGTGGATCGGCTGCCGGAACATGAACGTCGGCGCCGGAACGCCGGAGAGCTACAGCGAGTGCTTCCAGTGGTTCATCGCGCCGACGGATCTCGCGAACCTGAATCCCGACCCGTCCAAGGCCCCGGACGTCATCAACAATTCCTGGACCTGCACTTCGGGCGAAGGCTGCACCGACGTCAGCCTGCTGCAGGCCGTCGTCGAGAGCACCCGCGCGGCCGGCATCGAGGTCGTCGCCTCGGCGGGCAACGCCGGAAGCGCCTGCGCGACGGTGGCCGAACCGCCGGCGATCTACGCGGCCGCATTTTCGATCGGCGCAACCGACAGCTCCGACGCCATCGCCGGCTTCTCGAGCCGCGGGCCCGTGACCGTCGACGGGAGCAACCGGTTGAAGCCCGACATCTCCGCGCCCGGCGTCAACGTGCGCTCGAGCGTGCCGGGCGACGGCTACTCCGTCTTCAGCGGCACGAGCATGGCGGGACCCCACGTCGTCGGGGTCGTGGCCCTGGTGCTCTCGGGCAACGCCGGGCTCGTCGGCAACCCCGACGCGATCGAGCCGATCCTGACCTCGTCGGCAATCCCGCGCACGACGGCCGAGAGCTGCGGCGGCATCCCGGGCGACCAGATCCCCAACAACACCTACGGCTGGGGCCGCGTGGACGCCCTGTCGGCATTCAACGCGGACCTGGCACTCGCGCAATCCGACTCGCCGGACCCGACGCTCGTGGGCGTCCCGGTGACCTACACCCTCACCGTGACCAATCTGGGTGTCGGCCCGGCCTCCGGCGTGGTCGTTTCGGAGGGCCTCACGATCTCCGCGGCCGTCAACTCGGCAACGCCGAGCCAGGGCTCCTGCACCGTGCTCACCTACGGAGCCAGCTGCAACCTCGGCACGATCCCCGGCGGCGGCTCGGCCACCGTCGCCATCCTCGCCACGCCCGGCGCGCTCGGGACCCTGACGAGCAACGCGGACGTCACGTCCTCGGGGCTCGATGCCAACCCGGGTAACAACACCGCCCAGGTGCAGACGATCGTCCAGGCCTGCCCCTTCCCGGCCCCGGTGATCGCGGCGCCCGCGTCCGTTGCGCCCCAGACGACGGGCTCGACCGCGAGCGCGGGCCTGGGCGCGGGACACACCGCGAACTGGACGCTGACGGGAGGCGTGATCACGGCGGGTCAGGGCACCGGCGAGATCACCTTCGACTCGAGCGAGGCGGGAACGACCATGCTCCTCGAGGTCGTCGATTCCCTCGGCAACTGCGATTCGACGGCCGGCAGCGCGCTCGTCTCCGTCGACTTCCTCGACGTGCCGCCCGAGAATGGCTTCCACGACTTCGTGAACACGGTCTCCCGCAACGGCGTCACCGCCGGCTGCGGCGAGGGCAACTATTGTCCCGGCAACCCCGTCAACCGCGCGCAGATGGCGGTGTTCCTCCTGAAGTCCAAGCTCGGCGCCGCGCACGTGCCGCCGGACGCGACCGGCACACTCTTCCTCGACGTGCCCGCCAGTGCGTTCGCCGCGGACTGGATCGAAGAGCTCGCGTCGCTCGGCGTCACGGCCGGATGCGGCGGCGGCAACTACTGCCCCGACGCGACGGTCACGCGCGCGCAGATGGCCGTATTCCTCCTGAAGACGCTCAATGGCTCGTCGTACACCCCGCCCGTCGCGACGGGCGTGTTCGGGGACGTGCCGGTCGGCGCCTTTGCCGCCGACTGGATCGAGAACCTCTACGCGTTGAACGTCACCGGGGGCTGCAGCGCGAGCCCGCTGCTCTACTGCCCGAACAACCCGAACACGCGCGGCCAGATGGCGGTGTTTCTGACGAAGACGTTCAGTTTGCCCTAGTCCGAGCGCCCCCCTGCGGGCTTATAGTCGGGGCATGGCCCTTTCAAGGAGGAGCTCATGTTCCATGGAGCACGCAGGGGGGAGACCCGTGTAGGGTCGCGCGCAGTTCGTTTCTTTTCCGCAGCATTTCTGTTCGCCCTTCCCGCAATCGGCTTCTCGCAGACCATCACGGAGTACGCAACGACCGACGGCGAGGCCGGAACCATCGCTCCCCTCTGCATCCCCGACGACCACACTCTCTGCCTGAACAACAACCGCTTCGCCGTCACCGCGTCGTACCAGGAGACGCCGCTCGGAGCCTCGGTCCAGGCGACGGCCGTCCATCTGACGGCCGACACCGGCTACTTCTGGTTCTTCGAACCGAACAACGTCGAGCTCGTGACGAAGGTCCTGAACGGCTGCGCGGTCGACGGCGCCTATTGGGTGTTCGCGGCCGGGCTGACGAACCTGGGCGTCAATCTCGCGGTCAGGGACATGCAATTCGGCGGGCTGACGAAAACCTACGAGAACCCGATCGGGACGGCGTTCGCCCCGATCCAGGACACCGGGGCTTTCGGTACGTGCCCATGACGACGGCCCTGCCCGCAGGCAGTCCGCGCATGTGACCCCGGTCACCTCCCGGAGCCGGCGGCTCGGCTAGGGTTGGGAGCTGGTGCTCCCGTGTTGACCGAGCTCGCCGGAATCTTCCTCGCGCTGGCGCTGCAGGCTCCGGCCGCGCCGATTGCGGTCTCGGTCGATCCCGGCGCCAATCGCCATGCGATCAGCCCGCTGATCTACGGCGTCAGCTTCGCCGACTTCTCGCAGCCGGGCGCGCCGCCGTACCCGCTCGACCGCTGGGGCGGCAACGCCGTGACGCGCTACTCATGGCAGAACGACGTCGCGAACCACGCGAGCGACTGGTTCTTCGAGAATATCGCCTCGGGGCCGGATCCCGGAACGCTGCCCGACGGCTCGGCCGCGGACCAGCTCATCGACGCAGCGCGCGCATCGGGTTCGGATCCCCTCATCACGGTGCCGCTCATCGGCTGGACGCCGAAGGACCGGACGCCGCGCTGGGGATTCTCGGTCGGCAAGTACGGCGCGCAGCAGTCGACCGATCCCTACCAGCCTGACGCGGGCAACGGGCACTACGGCAACGGGTCGCCGATCACGGGCAACGACCCGACGGACACGTCGGCCGCGATCGGGCCGGACTTCGTCACGCAGTGGATGGCGCACATCGCCGGGCGCGTCGGCGGCGCCGTCTTCACCGACGTGCCGGTTGGTCGGGTTCGCCGCGGCGTGGATCGAGGACCTCGCGGCCCGCGGGATCACGGGCGGCTGCGGGGGCGGCAGCTACTGCCCGGGCGCGGCCGTCACGCGGAAGCAGATGGCCGCGTTCCTGCTGAAGGCGGAGCACGGATCGGGCTACGCGCCTCCGGCGGCGACGGGGCTCTTCGGCGACGTCCCACCGTCGGACTCGTTCGCGCCATGGATCGAACGTTTGTATGAAGAACAGGTTACGGGCGCCTGCCAGGCGGTACCGCTGCTCTCTGTCCGGATAAACCCAATGCCCGCGGGCAGATGGCGGTATTCTTGACGAAGGCCTTTTCGTTCCATTAAGGCTCTCTGTCGCCCGGCAGAACCTGCTCATCGGAACGGGTTTCCGTTGACCGAGAAGGCGAGCTGAAGCGATACTCTCTGCTTCAATTCAACTCATGATTCCGGGCCAGGCTGGCAGGAGGCGGGCGTTGCGGTTGCGTCGCTCAATCTCGAAGGGCGTGTTCCGCATCAGCATCGCCATTGCGATCCTGCTCACGGCCCGTCTCACGACAGCCACGACGAGCTACCAGCAGCCAGGTTTCTCCGAGTCCGTGATTTTCAGCGGTTTGACGAATCCGACGGTCGTGCGGTTCCTTCCGGACGGCCGAGTGATCGTGGCCGAGAAGAGCGGCCTGATCAAGATGTTTCCGAACCTGACGACGAACACCTACACCGTCGTGGCCGACCTGCGCACGGAGGTGCACAACTTCTGGGACCGCGGGCTGCTGGGGCTGGCGATCGACCCCAACTTCGCCTCGAACAACTACATCTACGTTCTCTACGCCTATGACGCCCCGATCGGCGGGACGCCGCCGCGGTGGGGCGTAGCGGGTCAAACGTCCGATGGTTGCCCGACCCCGCCCGGAGCCACGACCGACGGTTGCGTGATCAGCGGACGGCTGTCGCGGCTGACCGCCATCGGTACCGACTGGACGGCGAGCGAGACGCCGCTCATCAACGACTGGTGCCAGCAGTACCCGAGCCACTCGACGGGCGCGCTGGACTTCGGCGCCGACGGCTACCTCTACGTCAGCGGCGGTGAGGGCGCGAATTTCAACAACGCCGACTGGGGCCAGTTCGGCGGGGCTCGGGCAGCCCCGACGCCCGCCAACCCCTGCGGCGACCCGCCTTTCCCGGTCGGCACGCCGCAGACCAAGCCCACGGCCGAGGGCGGCGCGCTGCGCAGCCAGAGCCCGCGCCGTACCGCGGGCGAGCCGAGGGTCCTGAACGGCGCGGTCCTGCGCCTGGATCCGGCCACGGGGCTGGCCGCGCCCGGCAACCCTCTCATCGGCTCGGGCGACGTCAACGAGCAACGCATCATCGGCTACGGGTTTCGCAACCCGTTCCGCATGGTCGTGCGGCCGGGGACCAACGAGGTCTGGGTCGGCGACGTGGGCTGGAACAGCCGGGAGGAGCTGAATCGCATCCCCGACCTCGTCGGTCGCGCGCAACTACGGCTGGCCCTGCTTCGAAGGCAACCTGGCCCAGTACACGGGGCTCGACATCTGCCCGGCGCAGGCCCAGACCACCGCACCCTTCTTCATCTATTCCCACAGCGGATCCGTAGTCGTCCGGCGACGGCTGCCCGACCGGGAGCTCGTCGATCGCGGGAATGGCGTTCTACCAGGGCTCGAGCAACTACCCCTCGACGTACGCCAACGCGCTCTTTTTCTCAGACTATTCGCGCGCCTGCATGTGGGTCATGTTCCCCGACGCCAACGGCAACCCGAATCCCGCCGCCACGGCCGCGTTCGCATCCAACGTGGCCACCGGCCCCGTGGACCTGCGGATCGGATCGGATGGGAACCTCTACTACGTGGACTTCAACGGCGGCACGATCGTCCGCGTGCAGTACGGCCTTTCCGCCATCGCCACCGCCGCGCCCACGTCCGGTACTGCTCCGTTGACCGTCAACTTCGACGGCTCCGGATCCGTGCCCGCGCAGCCTGGCGACACCCTCACCTACGCCTGGGACCTCGACGGCGACGGGCAGTACGACAACGCCACCGGTGCGCAGCCCTCTTTCATCTACGTGGCGGGAGGCACCTACACCGCCCGCCTCAAGGTCACGGATCAGCGCGGCGCCTCCTCTATCAGCGCGCCCATCACCATCACCGCAGGCTCCGCCGCGCCGACCGCGTTCATCGATTCGCCCCTCTCGACTCTCACCTGGAAGGTCAACGACACCATCACGTTCTCGGGCCACGCCACCGACCCGCAGGACGGAGCGTTGCCGCCGAGCGCGCTCTCGTGGCAGGTGATCATCCACCACTGCCCGTCCAACTGCCACACCCACGTCTACCAGACCTTCTCCGGCGTCGCGGGCGGCTCCTTCCCGGCTCCCGATCACGAGTACCCGTCGTACCTCGAGATCCAGCTCACCGCCACAGACAGCGCGATGCTGACCGGAACGGCCAGCGTCAACATCAACCCGCAGACCGCCTCGCTCAATTTTCTTTCGGCGCCGGCCGGCCTCCAGCTGACGGTGGGCACCTCCCTGCCACAGGTCACGCCGTTCATGCAGACGGTGATCGTCGGATCGCTCAACGCCGTCCAGGCGACGTCGCCGCAGGGCACTTTCCCGAACGTCTGGGACTTCGTGTCCTGGTCCGACGGCGGCGCACAGAATCACAACATCACCGCGCCCGCGGGAACGTCTTCTTACACGGCCACCTTTGCCACACACGCCGACCTCGGGCTCGCTGCGACGCCCTCGCCCGAGCCCGTGGGCGCGGGTGCGACGCTGACCTACACTCTGAACGTCGCCAACGCCGGTCCGTCGCAGGCCACTTCCGTCTCGCTGACCGATTCCCTTCCCGCCGGAGTCACGTTCGGCTCCGCGGCCGGCGCGGGCTGGACCTGCTCCGGGACCGGGCCGGTCACCTGCACGCTGCCCTCGCTCGGAATTGCGGCGGCCAATCCCGTGACAATCACCGTGACGGCCCCGGCCAACGCCGGCGCGATCGTCAACAACGCCAGCGTGACGTCTTCGACCGGCGACCCCGTCGCCGGAAACAACTCGGCTGCGACGACCTCGAACGTGTTCGCCCGCGCCGACCTCGCGGTCACTCAGAGCGGCGCGCCTGCCGCGATCTGCACCGGGCAGCCGATCACCTACACGCTGAACGTCTCGAACGGCGGCCCCTCGACAGCGACTTCGGTCTCCGTCTCGGATGCGCTGCCCGCTGGCGCCGGATTCGTCTCCGCGAGCGGCTCCGGCTGGTCCTGCAGCGGGACGTCGACGGTCACGTGCACGCGAGCGTCTCTCGCGACGGGAGCGGCGCCGGCGATCACCATCTCGATCACGGCGCCCGGAACGGCCGGAACCGCGACGAACACGGCCACCGTTTCGTCGGCGACGAACGATCCGGCGGGCGGCAACAACGTCGCGAACGCTTCGACGACGGTCAACGCCGTGCCAGGCACGCCGGTGGCCTCCAACAACGGCCCCGTGTGCGCGGGCGCGACCCTGCAGCTCTCGACGGCCGCGGTCGCGGGCGCAACCTATGCCTGGACGGGCCCCAACGGCTTCACGTCCTCGCAGCAGAATCCGACGATCCCGGGCGCGACGCCCGCGGCTTCCGGCCTCTACAGCGTCACCGTGACGACCAACTCCTGCACCTCCACGGCGGGAACGACGACGGCGACGGTCCGCGCGCTGCCGACCGCGACGGTGTCGGGAACCGCGGCGATCTGTGCGGGCGGAGCCACGACGATCTCCGCGGCGCTCACGGGCACCGGTCCCTGGAACGTTACGTGGTCCGACGGCGTCACGCAGAGCGGCGTGGCCGCGTCGCCGGCGACGCGCTCCGTCAGCCCCGAGTCGACGACGACGTACGGCGTAACGACCGTCTCGGATGCGAACTGCGCGGGCATCGCCTCGGGCTCCGCCGTCGTCACCGTCAATCCGCGCCCGACCGCCGTGGCCGGCGGATCGGCCGCGATCTGCGCCGGATCCGCGACGCCCCTTTCGGGCTCGGGCGGTGCGAGCTGCATGTGGGCACCGGCGGCCGGTCTTTCCGACGCCGCGAGCTGCTCGCCTTCCGCCTCCCCCGCGGCGACCACGACCTACGTCCTGACCGTCACGGACGCGAACGGCTGCGTCTCGAACAACGCGCCGTCCGTTACGATCAACGTCAACCCGAAGCCAACCGCGATCGTGTCGGGCTCGGCCGCGATCTGCCCGGGCGGCGCGGCGCTGGTCTCGGCCGCGCTCACGGGCGCCGGGCCGTGGAACATCACGTGGTCCGATGGCGTCACACAGAGCGGCGTGGCCGCATCGCCGGCGACGCGCTCGGTGTCGCCCGGCGCGACGACGACGTATACGGTCGTCGCCGTCTCCGACACGCACTGCGCCGGAACGGCCTCCGGCGGCGCCCTGGTCACGGTGAACCCGCGCCCGACGGCCGTGGCGTCCGGGACGGCCGCCGTCTGCGCGGGCGGCGCGACGCCGCTCTCGGGCTCGGGCGGAGCGAGCTGCGCGTGGGCGCCGGCGACCGGGCTGTCCGACGCCGCGAGCTGTTCGCCCTCGGCGTCGCCTTCGGCCACCACGACCTACACGCTGACCGTCACCGACGCGAGCGGCTGCGTCTCGAACAACGCGCCGACCGTCACCGTCACGGTGAACGCGATCCCACCGGCGCCGACGGCCGGAAACAACGGGCCCGTCTGCGCGGGCGGGACGCTGCAGCTGACTGCGTCCACGATCGCTGGAGCCGCCTACGCCTGGACGGGGCCCAACGGCTTCGCGTCGGCGCTGCAAAACCCGACGATCGGCAGTGTGACGGCGGCCGCCGCCGGCGTGTACAGCGTCTCGGTCGCCGTGAGCGGGTGCGACTCGACGGCGGCCACGACGACGGTCGCGGTGCGCGCGCTGCCGACGGCGACCGTCGGCGGCACGGCCACGATCTGCCAGGGCGACGCCACGGAGATCTCCGCCGCGCTGACGGGAACCGGGCCCTGGAGCGTGAGCTGGTCGGACGGCCTCGTCCAGAGCGTCGGGGTTTCGCCTGCCACGCGCAGCGTACAGCCCTCTTCCACGACGACGTACACCGTGACGAGCGTGACCGACGCGCACTGCACCGGCGCCGGCACGGGAAGCGCGGTCGTCACCGTCGGCCTTCCGATCGATGCTCCGGTTGTGACCGCGCCGGTCTCCGCGGCGGTGGGCGCCACGGGGCTTTCGGCGAGCGCCGTGGACCACGCGGGCTCGGCCTACGCGTGGACGCTCACGGGCGGTGCGATCGCGTCGGGCCAGGGCACCGCCGCGATCACCTTCAACTCCGGCACCCCCGGGACCACGATGCTGCTCTCGGTCGTCGAGTCCGCGGTCGCCTGCTCGTCGCCCGCCTCGACGGCCAAGGTCCAGGTCGACTTTCTCGACGTGCCTCCCATCCACCCCTTCCACGACTACGTCAACACCATTGCCCGAAACGGCATCACCGCGGGATGCGGCGACGGGACCACCTACTGCCCGGACGCGCCCAACACGCGCGCGCAGATGGCCGTCTTCCTGCTGAAGTCCAAGTACGGCTTCGACCACGTCCCGCCCCCGGCGACCGGCCTCGTCTTCCTGGACGTGCCGGCGGCGAACCCCTTCGCGCCGTGGATCGAGGAGCTCTTCAACCTCGGCGTCTCCAGCGGCTGCGGTGGAGGCAACTACTGCCCGCTCGCCGCCGTGACGCGCGCACAGATGGCGGTGTTTCTCTTGAAGACCCTCGAGGACTCGACGTACGTCCCCCCGGCGGCCACGGGCACGATCTTCGGCGACGTGCCGCTCGGGACCTTCGCCGCGGACTGGATCGAGGATCTCTACAACCGCGGCATCACCGGCGGCTGCCAGGCCTCGCCGCTGCTGTACTGCCCGGACAGGCCCAACACCCGCGGGCAGATGGCCGTGTTCCTCACCAAGACGTTCTCGCTCCAGTAGCATTCGAAGCGTGTGTGCCCGCGACACGGCGTCCGGGAGGCGGGCACGGCAAGCTGCCCCTGCGACACCGCCGCCCAGGACGTCCGTCGCGCGTCAGTACCCTGCCGCGCGGTAGACCTCTTTGCCCTCGAGCAGCGTCGAGAGCACCTTCGCCTCGTGGATCTGCGACGGCGGAATCTCGAACAGGTTCCGGTCGAGCACGATGAGGTCGGCCGCCTTGCCGACTTCGATCGACCCGGTCTCCTTCTCGGTGAAGTCGAGGTAGGCCCCGCCGATCGTGTAACCGGCGATCGCCGCCGGCAGCGCGATCTGCTCCTGCGGCAACCATGCGGGTCCCGGACCCTTCGAGGGCTGGCGATGCGTGACCGACACCTCGATCCCGTCGAGCGGGTTCATGGACGAGACGCTCCAGTCGCTGCCGAACGCGGCGACGCCGCCGGCCGCCAGGACGCTCGCGATCGGATACAGCCACCGCGAGCGCTCGGGGCCGAGGAACGGCTCGGTCATCTCGGTGATGTAGGTGTCGCCGTTCGCCCAGAACGGCTGGAAGTTCGCGACGACGCCGAGGCGCCGGAAGCGCGGAATGTCCGGGGGCTCGAGCAGCTCGAGGTGCGCGACATGATGCCGTGCGTCGCGGCGGCCGTTCGCCTTCTCGGCCGCCTCGAGCGCGTCGAGCGCATCGCGGATCGCGCGGTCGCCGATCGCGTGGATGTGAATTTGGAAGCCTTCCTTGTCGAGCGCCGTCGCCAGGGCCTTGAACGCTTCGGGCGTCAGGTTCGCCTTGCCCCGATCGTCGCCAAAGCCGATGTAGGGCTCGAGCACCGCGGCCGTTCGCGTCTCGAGCACGCCGTCGGCGAAGATCTTGGCTCCGTTCGCGCGCAGCCGCCGGCCGTGGTACTTGCCCCGCAGCCAGACCAGCCGCGGCACTTCCGAGACGCCCTTGCCCGGGTCGACATAGATGGACGCGTACACCCGCGCCGTCAGCGTACCGGCGGTATCGGCGGCCGCATAGGCTTTGAGCTCGTCCTCCGACGCGCTCGCCTCCTGGAGCGACGTCAGGCCGAATCCGTTCGCGAGCCGCAGGGCCGCGCCGAGGCCCGCAGCGAGCTCTTTCGCGTCGTGGGGCGGCAGCAGTCGGCCGACGAGTTCCGCGGCATCCTCGCGCAGGGCGCCCGACGGCTCCCCGGTCGCGTCGCGCTCGATCCGCCCGTGCGGGGGATCCGGGGTCGTCTTCGTGACGCCCGCCATCGCGAGGGCCTTCGAGTTCACCCACACCGAATGCCCGTCGGTCGCCGAGAGGAAGACCGGGCGATCCTTGACCACCCCATCCAGCAGAGTCTTCGAGGGATTGCCGCCCGGAAAGGTGGGCAACTCCCATCCGCCGCCGCGGATCCATTTGGCGGCCGGGTGCGAAGCGGCGTACTTGCGGACCGCGTCGAGCAGTTCGGCCTGTGTCGCGAGTCCGTTCAGGTCGCACTCGCTCATCTCCACGCCGCCGGAGATCGGGTGCACGTGGGAGTCGTGGAAGGCCGGCAGCAACATTTTTCCGCCGAGGTCCACGACCTTCGTCGACGGCCCGATCCAGGCCTTCGCGGCCGCGCCGGTCCCGACGAAGACGATGCGACCGTCCGAGACGCCGACGGCCTCGGCCCAGCTGCGCGCTCCGTCGACGGTGTAGACGGCGCTGTTCGTGAAGACGAGCTCGGCGGGAGCGGGTGCGCCGAGGACGGCCCCGATCGGGGCGAGGGCGAGGCAAATCCCGACGAGAATCCGGCGCATCAGGCCCCCTTCTTGTTCTTCTTCGCGTCTTCCGCGATCCGCTTCTTGAACTCGTCCACGAGGTCGTTCGGAATCGTGAGCGCCAGGTTGTACTGCGCGATCTTCCACCCGGAATTCGTCGCGACGAGGACGCCGGAGCCGCGGCACGGACCCATGTTCGGCGTGTCGAGCGCCTCGTCGAACCACGCCACCGTGTGGTCGGGAGCGAACGTGATCCAGCGCGACACGGACTTGAAGCTCCAGGCCTTGCCCTTGGCGAAGTACGGGTGCGCCCACTTGCGGAACTCGTCCCGGGTCCAGCGCTCCGAGGCGTCGGTCCCGAGGAAGACGGCGTCGGCCGTGAAGTAGGAAAAGTACTTCTCCTCGTTCGCCGCCGCGGCCGCGGCGTGCCACGCGTCGAGGGTGCCGCCGATCGCACCCGACGCAAAGACGCCGTCCGCCGACTGGCCGGAGGCCGCGAAGGCGAGGGCGCTGATCATCAGCGCGAGACCGAGACTTCTCTTCATCGTCATCCCCCCGATCGTTCGGCCAGCGCGGCGATTTCTTCCTCCACCCGGGCCAGGAGCTTCTCCGCGGACGGCGCGAGCTTACCTTCCCTTCGGAGCTCCAGGAACTGGTCCCGGGCCTTCTCGTCCCAGGCCCGCGCTTGCCCGGGTTCGAGTCCGGGTCCCGCGGAATACGTTTTGCCGAGGTCGTGAAGGGCCTGCGCCAGCTCGAGACGGGCGCTGACGCTGGCCGGGTCCGCGGCGACGATCGACGTCAGCAACGTGGCCGCTTCGACCAGACGCCGCCGCCCGGCGGACGTCTCGCCCCTTGCGATCAGCGCGTTGCCGAGGTTGCGGATGCTCTCTCCGAGCCAGATCTTCGGGTTCGCATTGCCGGGGTCGGCCTCGGCAAGACTTCGGAGCATGGCCGACTGCCGTTGAAACTGCTCCTGCGCTCCAGAGGCGTCTCCCTGCTCGAGCAGCGTGGCCCCGAGGCCTCCCGACGCGAAAGCGAGATCCCGCTGGTACATCCCGTTGTCGGGCTCCTCGCGATGGAACCCGTCCGCGACCCGGACCGCTTCTCGAAACGCCTGCTCAGCCTCCGCGTCGCGATCCCGCTCGATCTCCAGGTTGCCGATCTTGTAGTCACAGACGAAAACGCCCCGGCACGCGACGACATCGGTCGCATCCCGGGCGCAAAGCTCCCTGTGTCTCGCGAGGGCATCGCGAAAGGCCTCCAGGGCCTCGTCCGTCGAGCCCGCGATCTGCAGCGCCGACCCCAGGGTGATCTTTGCGCCGGCGAGGCCGCTGAGCGTCTTGCGGTCGCCCGGGGCCGAGGCCAGCGCCGCGGTCAGGACGGTCGCCGCCTTGCGCGAGGATGCGACGGCGGCGCCCGCATTGCCGTCCAGGGTGAAGGCGTTGGCCAGGTCGCTGTAGGTTCGGGCGAGGTCGAGGCGATCCTGTGGACGCGCCTCCCGCGATCGAATCAGCTTCTCGCGCAAGGCCACGCACTTGCGCAGGCTCTGCTGGGCGCCGGCCATGTCTCCGAGCATCGCGGCGCCTCCTCCGGGATTGCCCTGCAGGTCCGCGAGACGATGGTAGCCGTCGGCGAGATCCCGCAGCAGCGACGCATCGTCGCTCGCTTCCCGCGACAGGCTGTCCAGGTAGGCCAGGCCCCTCTGGACGAGGAGCCGCCGGGCGGGCGTCGAGCCGGGCAGGTTCCGGATCGAGTCGTGGAACTCGTTCAGGAACGAATTCGCCAGCTGGCGCACGTCGTCGAAGCGCCGCTGCGCCCTCGCCTCGGCGGCCCGCGCGCGGCGCGCCTCCCGCACGGTCATCACGACTCCGCCGGCGAGCGCGGCGAGCACCAGCGCCGCGGCCACGAAGGCCACCCGGTGGCGGCGCACGAACTTTCCGGCACGGTATCCCGCCGTGCCGCGCCGGGCGAGCACGGGCACGCCCGTGAGGTATCGGCCGATGTCCTCGGAGAGCTGGTCGGCGGAGGCGTACCGCAGCTCGGGCTCCTTGCGCATCGCCTTCAGGACGATGGCGTCGAGATCCCCGCGCAGTCGCCGTGCAAGGCCCGCGATCGTCTCGCCGCGCACGACCACCGGCGGCGCCCCGGCGGATGCCGCCTGCGTCACCGCGGCGCTGGGCCGCTCGGGGTCCCGCTGGCAGACGACGCGGATCAACTCCTCCGGGTCGCCGGTCGTGACGCGATAGGGCTGGCGGCCCGAGAGCAGCTCGTACAGCACGACTCCGAGCGAATAGACGTCGCTCGCGGTCGTGACGCGCCGGCCGCGCACCTGCTCGGGGCTCGCGTACTCGGGGGTCATGAGCCGCATCTGTGTTCCGGTCTCCACCGCCGTCTCGGCCGCGCCCTCGGGCAGAAGCAGCTTCGCGATGCCGAAGTCGAGCAGCTTCGGCACCCCGGCCGCGGTGACGAAGATGTTTCCGGGCTTGATGTCCCGGTGCACGACGAGGCCCTGGTGCGCGTGCTGCACCGCGGCGCAGATCTCCCGGAAGAGCCTCAGGCGGCCGTCGATCGACAGATGCCGGTGGTCGCACCACGCGATGAGCGGCTCCCCCTCGACGTACTCCAGGACGAAGTAGGGCTCGCCCGCCTCCGTCGTCCCGCCGTCGAGCAGCCGCGCGATGTTGGGATGATCGAGCGAGGCGGCGATCTGGCGTTCGCTGCGGAACCGGCGCAGGGCATCCTCGCTCGCCGTGCCCGGACGCATGAGCTTGATCGCGACTCTCTTCTGAAATTCGTCGTCCGCGCGGCCGGCGAGGTACACCATCCCCATCCCGCCGTGGCCGAGCTCCGAGAGGATCTCGTAGGCGCCGATGCGATCCCCGGCCCGCGAGCGGGGCGTCTCGTCGAAGAACGCCGCCAGACGCGCCGCGGGCGCCGCGTCCACGAGGTCCCAGTCGCCGTCGGACGCCGCGGCGAGGGCCTCCACCTTCCGACGGAGGTTTGCGTCGCCGGCGCACGCCGACGCGATGAAGGCTCGGCGCTCGCCGGGCTCGAGATCGAGGGCATCGCCGAGGATCTTCTTGATCCTCTGCCACTCCGCGGAATCAGCAGGCGGCGCAGTCACGGAACCGCGTCGAGGCCCACCTCGTGCCGCAGCCAGGCGCGCGCCGTGCGCCACTCGCGCTTGACCGTGGCCGTCGAGATCCCGGCGACCTCCGCCGTCTCCTCGACGGTCAGGCCGCCGAAGAACCGCAGCTCCACGATGCGGGCCTGGGCGGCGTCGAGCTCTTCGAGGCGCGAGAGGGCGCCGTCGATCGCGAGCAGGTCGAAATCCTGCTCGGGCGCGCCCGCCACGTCCACGCCCGCCGTCAACCGGATGGGGCCACCCACGCCGCGTTTGGCCGCCTGCCGGCGGCGGGCATGGTCGATCAGGATGCGCCGCATCAACTGGGCGGCGATGCCGAAGAAGTGAGCGCGATTCTGCCAGGACACCCGCTTCTGGCCGATCAGCCGCACGTACGCCTCGTGGACGAGCGCCGTGGCCTGGAGCGTGTGGCCCGGGCGTTCGTCGCGCATGTAACCGGCCGCGATCCCGCGCAGCTCTTCGTAAACGAGGGGCGTGAGCTTCTCCAGGGCGTCGCGATCACCGCGGCTCCACTGCTGCAGAAGGGCCGTCACCTGCGGCTTCGCCGGCTCCATGCTCGCCTCGGCTAACGTTGTCAACGCCTGAAAGCTCAAAGGATTAGACCACAGGCGTCAGCGCCGGAGGGGTCCGCCGGCGGACCCGCCCCATTCCCACAAGCCCCCTTCTTTTCATAGATTAGATGACAGCAACGGACACGTCTCGCTCGGCTGATCCCGTCGCCCGCGATTTCACGCGTGTCAAAAGGGAGGACATGGTCATGCGTTTCCAAGCCGTCGCTCGCCAAAAGGTCTTCGCCGTCTGTTTCCTGCTCGGCCTGGCTTTCGTCCGCCCGGCGGCCGCCGCAATCTTTACGGTGACCAACACGGCGGATTCCGGAGCGGGGTCGCTGCGCCAGGCGATCCTCGACGCCAACGCGGCCGGGGGCCCCGACACGATCACCTTCAACATCCCGGGCAGCGGCCCGTTCCTGATCCAGCCCCTGACCCTCCTTCCGCCGCTGGCCGGCGAAACGACCCTCGACGGCACGACCCAGCCGGGTTACGCCGGCACGCCTCTGATCGAGCTCTCCACCTTCAGCGGCGCGGGTCTGCGCATGACCGGAACCGGCTCGAACACGATCCGCGGCCTGTGCATCCACGACTTCAACGTCGGGGTCCAGATCGAGTCGAACGACAACCTCCTCGAGGGCTGCTTCATCGGCACCGATCCGACGGGAACGTCCGGCCACGGCAACGGGACGGGAGTCGTCATCACGTCGGGCTCGAGTGGCAACGTGATCGGGGGCTCCACCCCCGGAGCCGGAAACCTCGTCGGCGGGAACGCCACGGGTATCCAGTCGACCGGGGGCGACGCCAACGTCATCCAGGGCAACCTCGTCGGCACGGACGTGACCGGCAACTCCCCCATCCCCAACGGAGAAGGCATCTCCTTGACGTTTACCACGGGCTTCCTCGTCGGCGGACCGAACACCGGCGAGGGCAACGTCATCGCCGGAAACACCGGGGACGGCATCCACGTCTCGGTCGGAAACGGGTGCACGATCCAGGGAAACAAGATCGGCACGAACTCGGCCGGGACGGAGTCGCTTCCGAATCAGTACGGAATCCTCTCCTCGAGCGCTCCCGCGCTGGTGATCGGGGGCGACTTCAACGCGGGCGAGGGAAACCTGATCTCCGGCAACCAGCTCGACGGCATCCTCCTCGTCGGGAGCGTCGGCACCATCGTGAAGGGCAACACGATCGGCACGGATCCCTCGGCGACGCAGCCGCTCGGAAACGGCGGGGCAGGCATCGACCTCGATCAGGACTCCACGGACGCGCTCATCGGCGGAGTCGCCGCCGGCGAGGCCAATGCGATCGCGTGGAACCAGACAGGCGTGATGAACTACGGCGTCCGCAACGCGATCCGCGCCAATCCCATCTTCTTCAGCCAGCAGCTCGGCATCGACAACTACCCGAGCGGCGTCACGAAGAACGACCCGCTCGATGCCGATACGGGCGCCAATCAACTCCAGAACTTCCCGTTCATCTCGTCGGTGGACTACGGCACGACGACGCTGACCGTCCACGGCATCCTCAAGTCGAGCCCGAACACGACGTTCGATCTCGACTTCTTCGAGAGCCCCTCGTGCACGCCGCGGCCGCGGGACCTGCTGCAGAGCGCGTACTTCCTCGGTACTCAGCAGGTCACGACCGACGGCTCCGGGGACGCGCCGTTCGACATCCTGCTGAACGACAACAATGCCGCGGGCCAGCCGCCCATCTCGATCACCGCCACCGATCCGAACGGGAACACCTCAGAATTTTCACAGAACGTGATCTACGCCTCGACGCCTCGGTCGGGACCGCCCGCCGGAGGTGTCATGGTCTCGATGACGGGCGTGCACTTCGTGGCGGGCGCCACGGTCACCTTTGGTGGAGCCGCTGGAACGAACGTCAACGTCACCGACGAATCCGACATGACCGCCGTCGCGCCCGCCCTGCCCGCGGCGACGGTCAACGACATCGTGGTCACGAACACCGACGGAACCGCCGGAACCCTGAAGAAGGCCTGGATCGTCGACTTCCTGGACGTGCCGCCGGCCCAGCTGTTCTACAACTTCGTCACGACCCTCGTCTCGAACGCGATCACGGTGGGCGTCGGCGGCGGGAACTACGGCGTCGACCAGTCGACCCTGAGGCAGCAGATGGCGGTCTTTCTGCTCAAGGGACGCCACGGAATCTGTTACGTCCCGCCCGACTGCACCCCCGGATACTTCGCCGACGTCGCGTGCCCCTCGCCGTTCGCCAACTGGATCCAGGCGCTGGCCGTGGAGGGCATCACCGGCGGCTGCGGCAGCGGCAACTACTGCCCGACCCAGCCCGTCCGCAGGGACCAGATGGCCGTCTTTCTTCTCAAGGCCGAGCACGGCCCGGCCTACGTGCCGCCCGCCTGCGTGCCGCCGGGCGTTTTTCCGGACGTCCCCTGTCCGGGCCAGTTCACCAACTGGATCGAGCAGCTCGCGGCCGAGGCCATCACGGGCGGCTGCGGCAACGGGAACTACTGCCCGCTCAATCCGAACACGCGTGGACAGATGGCGGTATTCATCACGAAGACGTTCCACCTGCAGTAGGTCGCACGGATTCCTCGGACCGTCGGCGAACACTTCGAAGCATCCGGCGCCGGACGACGCCCGAGAACGGGGCGATGACCGCCCAGTACGCGCGGAACCGGCGGTCGGCGGACGCGCCGAAGCACCGCACGCGTGTCTCGGTCGTGAGTAACGTCCTGCCCGGGGCCGCCTCGACGACGCGGAGGTTCCAGGCCGCCTTCACGCTGCCTTCTTTCCCGAACGCGCGGAACTCCTCGGGCCCGGCCAGCCGCTCGAGCCCGCCGTCGAACTGCCAGAAGCGGCCGGCGAGGCCGAAGACGAGCTCTTCGCCCGGGACCTCGGCGAGCTTCGTGAAGCCGAAGCGCTGCAGTCGTTCGGCGATGGTCCCGCCCGCATTTCCGCGCCGAGCGCGCAAGCCGTAGCCGCGCAGGGCGAGCAGGATCTTCGAGAGGCCCGAGCCGGCAAGGTCGCTCTCGAGCAGCGCCGCCCACACGCGCTCGCGCGGGGCTCCGATCTCGATCTCGTGGTGCGAAGAGACGTCGAACTCCGGCAGCTCGGCGTCGAGTGCGGTCGCGGCTACGAGGCCTCCAGCGCCTCTGCCGGCGCCGCGGCGAGCTCGCCGCGCGTGGCCTCGTGCTCCTTCAGGTACGCCTCGGCCTTCATCATGCGCTGCGTGCGCAGCAGGACGCGGGTCAGGTACGGAATCTCGCGTCGGCTGGACCTGGCGCATCCACTCGATCCAGCTTCTTCTCGCCGCTCGTGTTCAGGATCGAGCGCCGCCAGGTCTCGGCGTAGAGCTCGAAGAACCGCCGGGCGCCCAGGCGCGGCTCCCAGAGCACGTGGTGCATGTCGTACTTGAACCAGGGCTGGCCCTCGAGCGCGGGCGCCAGCTTCTGGAAGAGCTCTGTCCCCGGCAGCGGCGTCAGGATGGTGTAGCCGGCGCGCTGGAAGCCGTGCCGTCGCGACGAAGTCCCAGAGCTCGCGGAACTCCGGCTCGCCCCAATCCGGGATCGACGAGGAAGTTGCCCGTGACGCCGTAGCCCATCGAGCGCGAGATGCGCGCGGCCTCGATCGAGGACGACGACCGACGCGTCCTTGATCACGTTCGCGAGGCCCGCGTCCGACGCCGCCTCGAGGCCGAAGAAGATGTCGAAGTCCTTCGCGATCGGGCGCCACGCCTCGAGCAGCTCCGGGTGGCGGGTCACGATGTCGGTGCGCGTCTGGACCAGGATCCAGCGTTTCCTCACGCCCTTCCTGACGAGGGCCGCCGCGAGCTCGAGGCTGCGCTCGCCGGGTGGTTCCAGAAGAGATCGTCCGCGATGAAGACGGCGTCGCCGACCGACGCGAGATCGTCGACGACGGCGCCGATCGAGCGCTCGCGGAACGAGCGGCCGTAAAGCTGCCACACCGAGCAGAAGTTGCAGCGGAAGGGGCACCCGCGCGCGGTCTCGACGAGCCAGACGGGCTTGAAGAGCAGGCAGTGGTATCGGTTGCGGTCGCGCTCGACGAGGTCGCGGGCTGGCATCGGCACGCCGTCCAGGCCCGTGCGGTCCGAGAGCGGCGCAGTCGCGGTCCAGCCGTCACGCCGGTTGAGGATGAGGGCCGGGACCTCCGCGAGGGGGCGGCCGGATGCGAGGGCGTCAGCGACCGCGGGCACGACCTCCTCGCCGTCGTCCACGCAGAGGGCGTCGATCTCGGGGACCTGAAGGGGCCCGGGGAACGCCGCCGCCGCGTGCCCGCCGACGAGGATGAAGGCGGACGGGTCGGCCCGCCGGACGCGCCGGGCCGTGTCGATCACACGGTCGTACTCGAGCGCGTGCATGCAGGAGATGCCGACCATCCGCGGCCGGGCCTTGCGCATCCACCCGGCCACGCTGCCGCCGAAACGCAGGTCCACGATCGAAGGGTCGTGCCCGCGCTGGCGCAGGGCCGACGCGACGTATTCGAGCCCGAGGGGCTCGACGCGGAAAAATGGTCCCAGCCCGAACCGCTCGTTGCCCGGATCGGGACGCAACAACAGGACGTTCATTGGTGCAGCGCGAATTGTAAACTTGAACGACCCCATGGGAGAAATCCAGGCCCGAAGCGACGTCCCCGACGTACCTGCACCCCGCCGGGGCCGCAAGAAATGGGTCACCCACGGCCTTTCCAACCGGATCGTCTACGGCGGCCTGCACTACGGCGCCCGATGGCTGCCCATGGCCGCCTTGAACACGATCAACGTCGTCGGCAACAGCCTGGCCGTGACTTTCCTCACGCGGACCAAGGCGGGGATGCGGGATAACTTCCGCTCGGCGCTCGGCGTCTCCGAGCCCCAGGCCGAGGAGCTGGCGCGCAAGCAGTTCTTCGAGTACGGCCGGCACACGATCGACGTCTGGCGACTGCGCAGCGAAGCCTTCGTCCCGCAGATCACGACGTTCGAGGAGGACGCCGCGATCCTCAAGAGCGCCCGGCGCAAAGGGCGGGGCTTCCTGCTCGTCACCGGGCACGTCGGCAACTGGGAGATGGGCGCCGTCACCCTGCGGCGCCACGACCTCGTTCCGGCCGTCGTCGGACAGCGCGAGCTCGACCCGAACGTCCAGGAAATGCGGCAGCAGCTGCGCGAGCGCCTGGGCGTCGAGTCGATCGACATCGGCTCGTCGATGGCCACGGCCTTCAAGGTCCGCGCGGCCGTGGAGCGCGGGCGGGCCGTGGCGCTGCTGGTGGACCGGGCCTACCCGGAGGACCGCGTCTTCGTCCCGTTCTTCGGGAAGCCGACGCCGTTCCTGCGCTCTCCGGCGCTGCTCGCCCGGTTCTGCGGCTGCGACATCCTTCCCGGATTCTTCCTGCGCAACCCGGACGGGTCCTACTTCAATGTCTGGGGTCGGCCGCTCGAGGCCGACGCGGCGCTCTCGCCCGACGAGGACGCCGTTCGGATCATGACCCGCGTCGCGGCCGATCTGGAGGCCGTCGTTCGCCGCTACCCGACGCAGTGGTTCAACTTCTACAAGTTCTGGGACGTGCTGAGGTCGTGAGGAGGGGATTCAGGCGCCCCCCTCCCCGCGGGACCCGACCCGCGGGGCAGACCCGCAGCAGTCGGAAACGTCGCGCGGAGCGCGGCGTTTTCGGGGCGGGATGACGGGCGCTCCCATTTTCCATAGACGAAACTGCCGCAGCACCGCGCGCAGATGGGCAAGCGGCTCCTTCGCGAGCTTCGCGCGGAACTTCTGCGCCTTCTCCCCCGTCCAGATCTCCCGGAACGACTGCTTGCGCACGTTGCCGATGAAGTAGTCGGGAAAATCGCCGCAGAAAGTCGACTTCGCCGTCCGGCTCGACCTGCGCGAAGTACCAGGCCACGGGGCACAGCGAATGCCCGAATGTCTCGCCGAAGTTCGAGAAGTACTCCGGCACCCGCTCCGCCGGCACGTCCGGAACGAAGGAGGTCCAGGGCCGCCCCAGCGCCGAATCGAGGAAGCGGCGGCGCTTCAGACCCTTGAGGAGCTTGACGAGTTCCATCATCTGCTGCTCCTTCGTCGCCGCGATCGCGTTCCAGTCGAAGTCGAACCCCTTCCACGACGTCGCCGCGATGCCGAAGTCCTCCCGCATGACGCGTTCGTAGTCCGCCCCCACGTTCGCCGGCGTGAACCAGCGCAGCCCCACGTTGATCGTGTCGAGCGGCAGCTCGCGCAGCGCCGCGACCGCCGGCCCGATCACGTCCATGTTCAGCTCCGTGACCGGCAGGATCGCGATCTGCATCGGCAGCGGGCGCTTCAACTCCTTCTGCCAGCGCGCGACCGCTCGGATCCCGGCGGCGGCCTTCGCGAAACTGTCGGAGCGGCCGCGAATCCGGTCGTGCACTTCGGGTGGACCGTCGATCGAGACCGCGACGGAGTCGATACCGATCTCGACCAGCTCGCGCGCGAGGGCCTCGAGCCGCCCGCCGTTGGTGATGACCGTGCACGTCAGGCCGCGCGCCTTGATCTCCCGGATCAGCGGAAGGATGTCGGGATAGAGAAACGGCTCTCCGCCGAAGAGACTGATGATCGGCCGCGCCGGCGCGAGCTCGTCGAGCAGGCGCACGTAGTCGGACAAGGCGAGCTGGCGTTTGGCGCCGATCAGCTCCTGGATGCGCTCCCGCTCGAGGGCCCCGTCGGTCGCGTCCGCGCCGGACTGTGCGCGGAAGATGCCCGTGTCGCCCCACTGTCCGCACATCTTGCAGCGCAGGTTGCAGAGGTTCGTCACGCGCAGCTGCACGAAGGTCGGCATCGGGAGGTTGCCCGGGCCCGGCGCGGCGAGGTGCTCCATCACCGCGCGGCGCCCCTCCCCCATGCGGCCGAGGTGGCGGCGGGCGAAGCCTGCCAGCTGCATCCCTCGCCGGAAGCTCATATCAACGGCTGTAGAGGTCGATCACGCCCGTCAGCGCCCGTTTGCAGACGGCGCAGAACGGCACCTCGTCGCGCGTGAACATGATGCAGTCTTCCTGCGGACGGTAGTACCCCGTCGGTTCGTAGAGCGCGCCCTCGAAGGCGCCGACCTTGCCCGAGTAGCGGTCGGTGCCGAGCTCCTTCGTCTCGTAGACCTGCTCCTGCTTGAAGAGCGCGTCCATCTGGTCCTCGGGCCCGTTGGCCGCGCGGATCTCCCGGCGCCGCTTCTGGAGCTCGCGCGAGGTCTTCTCGAACTCCTCCTTGACCCACGGCGTCGGGATCGGCGTGTCGGGCAGGACGAGGTCCTTCCACTTGAGGTTCTTCGGATCGAGGAGCGCCGTGACGTTCGGCTCCCAGGGCTCGACCCGCTTGGCCGGCGCCGGCCCGTAGGCGACGGCCGACGTGAAGTACTCGTCGGCGAGCCCCGCGAAGTGGTGGCCGAACTCGTGAACGAAGACGTAGGGCGACCAGAGGCTGTCGGCCGCGACCGTGCTGTACAGGCCGAAGATGCCGCCGCCGCCGTACGTGCGCGAGTTCGTCAGGATCTCGACGAACTCGTACGGCGCGAAGGACGCGACGTCGCGGAACGAGCGGTTGTCGAACGTCAGCACGTAGCGCTCGGAGCCGAACGCGTCGTACGTCGCGCCGATCCGGGACCGGCGGTGCACGCCGGTCGAGGGCCGGGAGATGCCGGACTCCTCCGAGGGGGGACAGAGCGCCCAGACGTTGAAATCGCCGCGGCGCTCCTTGAAGGGCGAAACGGCGAAGAGCATCTCCGCCAGCCGTCGCGCGTCCTTCTCGAACTTGCCGCGCTCGGCCGCGGTGTAACCGTCGCCCAGGATCAGGAAGTCGACCTTGTCGGCAGAGTCGCCCGACTTCTGGATCTCGATGAGGGGCCCCGGCGACGCCGGCGCGGAGGAATCGATGAACATGTCCTTCGGATCGAGCGTGAACGTCCAGATCTCGCGGAAGGCGTTCTCGGCGTCCCGCTTCTTCAGGACGACCTGGACCGGACCGGCGGGCGCCGGAAAGCGCAGCGACTCGGAAAACGTCCGCCGCGCCTCCTTCGCCTCGTCCGTCAGCTCCCACTCGCCGTAGATGGAGGCGAAGCCGCGGGAGTAGACGACGCGGTTGCTCCCCCGGTCGATGACCTCGAAGAAGTACTTTCCGAGGTTCGTGTCGTCGAGGGGCCGTTTCGGGTTGCCCGGCCAGGGCAGAGGCTCCAGGACCACCCGATCGAGGCCGAAGACCTCGCTCGCAGCGTTGCCGGTGTGGAAATAGTCCACGCGCATCGTGCGGGGGGCCGCGGCCGAGGCCGTGGCGGCGAGGCCCAGGATTAAGGCAAGGAAAGACCCGGTGGGAAAATGCTTCATCACGCCGTATCCTAGCGCTCCCGAAAGACCTTTGGAGGAAATGTCGATGATCCACGAAAGCATTCTCGGCACGATCGGCAACACGCCCGTCGTCAGGATCAACCGCCTCGCGCCCGCCGGCGTGACGATGTACGTCAAGTGCGAGGCCTTCAACCCGCTCTCCTCGGTGAAGGACCGCCTCGCAATCGCCATCATCGAGGACGGCGAGCGCCGCGGGACGCTCAAACCCGGCCAGACCGTCGTCGAGGCGACCTCCGGCAACACCGGCATCGCGCTCGCGATGGTCTGCGCGGTCAAGGGCTATCCCTTCGTCGCGCTCATGTCCGACAGCTTCTCGATCGAGCGGCGCAAGCTCATGCGCATCCTCGGCGCGAAGGTCGTGCTGATCCCGGCGGCCGAGCGCGCCACCGGCATGGTCAAGAAGGCCGAGGACCTCGCCGCGAAGAACGGCTGGTTCTACGCGCGACAGTTCGAGAACCCCGCCAACCCCGAGTACCACCGCAACACGACCGGCCCCGAGATCCTGCGCGACTTCGCCGGCAAGCGCCTGGACTACTGGGTCACCGGCTGGGGAACCGGCGGCACGCTCACCGGCGCGGGCGAGATGCTGAAGAAGGCGCGGCCCGACATCAAGGTGGTCGCGACCGAGCCCGAGGGCGCGGCGCTGCTCTCCGGCCAGGAGTGGAAGCCGCACAAGATCCAGGGCTGGACGCCCAACTTCGTTCCCGCCGTCCTCGACAAGAAGGTCGTCGACGAGATCGTGCTCGTGGGCGACATCGAGTCGCGGGACACGGCCCGCGAACTCGCCATGAAGGAAGGCATCTTCTGCGGCCTCTCCTCGGGAGGCACGTTCGCGGCCGCGCTGAAGGTTGCGGCGAAGGCGCCGAAGGGCTCCGTCATCCTGGCGATGCTGCCGGACACGGGCGAGCGCTACCTGTCGACGATGCTCTTCGAGGGGATCAACGAGGGGACGGACGAGGTGCCCGGGCTCTGAGGCTTACTTCAGCCGCTTGACGTCCTTCAGGATTCCCGGGTCGTGCTCGTACTGCTCGGCCCGGACGTGGCCTTCCTCGTCCACGAAGAGCGAAGCCTTCGTGAAAATGTGGCCCGTGCCTTTCCCGAACCCGGGAACGTCGAACACGATGATCGTGAAGGGGTAGTCGACCGACGGTCGCGCCTCCTGCGTCTCCTCGTAGCTCATCGGGCGCGCGGTGACGACGCAGTAGCGCTCGCCGTCCTTCGTCTTTTCGGCCACGACGAGGTCGGTGGGATACTCGAGAGCGCCCAGCCGGATCTTCCCGCGCCCCGATCCGCGAATCGCGTTCACCAGCGCCTGCTGGCCTCCGTCCGCGAGGATGCGTCGGAAGCCCTGGGCCTGCTCGAGACTCATCGGGTTGGTGACGACGACGTCGAAAACCAGGCTGCGCGTCCCCTGGCTCGAAGTCACGGTCGCCATCGCCGTGAATTCGCCGCCCTTCGGCGTGTCCTGCGCGGCGGCCGTGGCGGCAACGAGGACCAACAACAGCATGGACCGGACGAGGGTTCTCATGGGTCGAAAGGCTAACACCAACCTTCCTCCACGGTTCAGAGGCCGAACGTCTTCACGAGGAACGTGGCCATCTGCCCGCGATTGACCGGGCTTGCCGGACAGTAGAGCGGCGGCGAGACCTGGCAGCCGCCCGTCACCTGCTCGGCGTGGAGCTGCTCGATCCAGTCGGCGTACGGCCCTGGACACGCCACGTCATCGAAGACTCCCGTGCAAGTCGGCGGCACGTAGGCCGGGCCGTGCTCGGTCTTCAGGAGGAACACGGCCATCTGCTGCCGCGTCACCGGGTTCGCCGGACAAAAGTCGCTGCCGCCGCAGCCCGCCGTGATCCCCTCCGTCGAGAGTTGCTCGATCCAGTTGGCGTAGGTGCCCGGGCACGGCACGTCGTCGAAGAGCCCCTGGCAGGTAGGCGGCAGGTAGCCCGACCCGTGCTCGGCCTTCAAGAGGAACACCGCCATCTGCTGCCGCGACACCGACGCGCCCGTGCAGTAACTGCCCCCGCCGCACCCGGCGGTGATGCCTGCGCGAAAAATCTTCTCGACGTCGCCGTGGAAGATGTTCGCCTCCGGCACGTCCGTGAAGTCCGCCATCCACGCGGACGGCAGCGTCGAGGAGAGCGTGCTCGGGTTGAAGACGACGACGTCGTAGAGGGCGCCCGGCGAAAGCGCCGGCGTCGCCGCGTCCACCTCGCCGCCGCTGACCACCGAGATCATCGAGGCCGTCGTGGCGCCGAACCGGACGACCGCGGGGGACTGAAAGTTCGCGCCGAGGATGACGACCGGCGTGTTGCCGGCCGCCGGCCCCGATGCCGGGCTGATCCCCGTCGCGGTCGGCGGTGGAACGGGGATGCAGGCGGAGAACTCCGACGTGTTTCCCGCCGGGTCGGTGGCGGTCGCGACGACGAAGGGCCCGGTCGCGCCGCTCGCCACCGTCGCGGCGAACGTGGCGTCGCCGGCGACGTCCGTCGCCAAGGTCGTCGCGCCGAGCGGTCGCTGGCCGGGGCCGTAGCCCGACGCATCGCACACGAGGTTCGCCGCAAACTCGATCCGGAACATGGTCGACGGCAAGCTGTTGAGCGAACCGTGGACCTCCGTCGAGCCGGGGCCGAGGACGATCGCCGACAGGACCGGGAAGTTCTGCAGGAGGTTCGCCCCGACGTCCGGATCCATCGGGTCGTTCGGCGTCACGCCCGGGGGTCCGAGATCGATGCCGAGGCCCCCGTTGTAAGAGATCGTGTTGCCGAGGATCGCGGTGCCCGTACCCGACTCGACGAAGACGCCGCGGCCGGCGTTCCGGGCGATGACGTTCTTGGTTCCGGCCGCCGTGCCGCCGATCATGGTATTGCTCGCGCCCGCCTGCACGTCCACCCCGCTGCCCCCGTTGGGCAGAGGCGCCGACGCCGTCGCGTTGGTGCCGATGAAGTTGCCCTGCAGTAAGTTGCCGGTCGTCGTCGCATCGGTGAAGAGAACGCCGTTGTGCGCGTTGCCGGAGACGACGTTGCGGTCCGCGCCGGGGCCGCCGATGGTGTTGTTGACGGCGCCGTCGTTGACCTGCACGCCCTCCGCGAGGTTCGGGATCGCGATGGCGATCCCGGCGTCCACACCGATCGCATTGCCCTTGACGACGTTGCCGGAGGCGCCGGTCCGCAGGCGCACGCCGTTCGTGCCGTTTCCGGAGACGACGTTTCCAGGACCGATCGTGTTGCCGCTCGAGCCCGAGACGATGACGCCGTTCAGGGCGTTGCCGATCGCCGCGGATCCCGTCGCGTTCGTGCCAATGAAGTTGCCGGCGACCGTGTTGGTCGCAGCTCCGCCGATGAGCAACACGCCCGAGGCCGCGTTGCCCGAGACCACGTTGCCCGGCCCGATCGTGGCGCCCGTCGTGCCGCCCACGTCGATGCCCTGGGCCTGGTTCGGGATGGCTGCGGTCCCCGACGCGTTCGTGCCGACGTAGCAGCCATGGACGACCGATCCGGTGGCCGTGCCCGTGATGGTCACACCGTCTCCCCCGTTGCCGGAGATGAGCATGTCGCCCGCGGTCGAAGACCCGATCACGTTGTCCATCCCCGCGTTCACGGCGACGCCCGAGAGCCCGTTGCCGACCGCCGCCGTGCCCGCCGCGTTCGTGCCGATGCGGTTGCCCGCGATCACGTTCGTGTTCGCGTCGCCGGTCGCGACGCGCACGCCATTCGCGCCGTTGCCCGAGAGGACGTTGATGCGGTTCGACAGGCTCGTGCGCCCGATCAGGTTGCCGGCCGAGTTCGAGATCAGGATCCCCTGGCCGCCGTTGGGAACCCCCGCCGTGCCGGCGAAGTTCGTTCCGATGTAACAGCCCCGCACCTCGTTGCCCCCGCCGGTCTCGAGCAGGATCCCGTTGCCGCCGTTGCTCGGGAAGCCCGGCACGAACCCGTTGATCACGAGGCCCGTCACGAGGCTGCCCCCCGCCGTGATGTACAGCCCGTTGGCGCCAACGCCGGCGCCCGACCCGTCGAGCTCGATGATCGGCGTTCCGGAGAAGCCGGGCTGCGTCGTGCCGTCGATGATCACGGGATCCACGATCGTCGGCAGCGCCGAGAGCGGAGCGATGGACTTCTGCCCCGCTCCGACGACGAAGCGGATCGTGTCCGTCCCCGGGTTCACGTTGGCCGCGTTGATCGCCTCGCGCAGCGTGCAGTTGGCGGCGTTGCAGACCCCGTCGTCGGTGTCCGCCGTCGAGTTCACCGTGTACGTGGCGGCGCGGACTGCTCCGGCGAACCCGGCCAGGAGGAAAAGGAGGAATGCACGCCGGGCGACCACGCCCCGAGTCTAACGCTCAGCGGGCCGGCGAGGGACGCGCCCATTCGACGTCAATGTCCGCGGGCAGCCGCTCCACCTGCTCGAGAGTGGCGATGAGCTCGTTCTTCCCGCCCGAGCGGAAAGGGTTTCGGTACTCCCAAACGAGCGCTTTGTCCTCGGTGACCTCGAACGCGCGGCCTTCGTTGGAGGACACGATGAGCGTGTTTCCGTTGGGGAGGCGCTGAATGCAGCAGGAAGCCGTAGAGGATCGCCAGCGCGAGCAGGCCGCACAGGGCGAGCCCGCGAACGACCCTTCTCAACGCGTCAGCGCCGGGCGGCCGCCGGCTCGGGCGGCATCGCCTCCGCGGTGAGCTCCGCCGCCATCGCCATTGGCGTCATGCCGCGCTCGAGCCAGAGGTGGTCGCCGTCGAGCAGGCGGCGCGCCGTGGCGTACTTGGCGACGTCGTCGTTGGCGCGCACCGCGCGGAAGTGGGCGGCGATGCGCCGGCGCATGGTCCGACAGAAGATGTCCGCGAGCTCCGCCGCCCGAGCCGATTCGGCAGCGCCGGCGCGGCGCAGCTGGTCCGCGCGGGCGAGCGTCGCCGCCATCGCGAAGAGGTCCGCGCCGACGTCGACCGTCCGGAAGAGCAGCGCCTGGCGCTTCTCGAGCTTCGGCCCGTGGAGGAGCATGAGGTGAAAGATCGCGCGCGCCAGCCGCCGCGTCGTGCGGTCCACGTACCGGACGTGGGAGGCGAGCGGGCCGAACTCCGAGAAACGCGGCCAGCGGCCCCAGCCGAGCCAGCGTGACGGGTACCACCACGCGTAGTGCGCGGCCATGCGCGGCAGCGCCGCGATCCGTTTCCCGAGGGGGGCCTTCGGGTCCGCGAAGGCCCCGGCGACCGCGAGATGCCGGTCGACCGCCTCGCGCGCGATGAAGAGCCGCATGATCTCGGAAGAACCCTCGAAGATCAGGTTGATCCGGAAGTCGCGCATCATCCGCTCGACCGGGATCGGCGCCTCGCCGCGGGCGCGCAGCGAGTCCGCGGTCTCGTAGCCGCGGCCGCCGCGGATCTGCATCGTCCGGTCGATGATCTTCCAGCCCTCTTCCGAGTTCCACATCTTGGCGACGGCCGCCTCCAGCCGGATGTCGCGGTCGTGCATGTCGGCCATCGCGGAGGCGAGATCCGTCACGGCGTCCATCGCGAACGTCGTCGCGGCCATCTCGGCCAGCAGCTGCGCGATGGCGTCGTGGCGGCCGATGGGCTCGCCCCACTGCACGCGCTCGTTGCCCCACGAACGGCAGATCTCGACGCAGCGCTTGCCGAGCACGGCACAGGAGGCGGGCAGCGTCAGGCGGCCGGTGTTCAGCGTGATGAGCGCGAGCTTCAGGCCCTTGCCCTCGCCCCAGAGGAGGTTCTCCTTCGGGACGCGCACGCCGTGGAACCGGATGATCCCGTTCTCGATCGCCTTCAGGCCCATGAAGTGGCAGCGGTCGCCGATCTCGACGCCCGGCCACGCTTTCTCCACGATGAAGGCCGAGATCTTCTTCGTGTCGGGGTGCCGCGCCATCACGACGAAGAGGCTCGCGACCGTGCCGTTGGTGCACCAGAGCTTCTCGCCGTCCAGGATGTAGTCGCCCTCCGGCGTCTTCTTGACCGTCGTCGCGAGGTTGGCCGGATCGGAGCCGACGTTCGGCTCCGTGAGCGCGAAGGCCGAGATCTCGCCCTTCGCGAGCCGCGGCAGGTACTTCTCTTTCTGTTCCTTCGTGCCGAAGAGCTTCAGCGGCTGCGGCACGCCGATCGACTGGTGCGCGGAGAGCAGCACGATCAGGTTGGCGTCCCGGCTCGTGATCAGCTTCATCGCATCGCCGTACTCGCGCTGCGTGAATCCGAGGCCGCCGTACTCCCTCGGGATCTTCATGCCGAAGGCGCCGAGCTCGGCCAGGCCCCCGACGACGGCGGGCGGAATCTTCCCGTCGCGGTCGATCGCGTCGGAATCCACCTTCTCCATCAGGAAGCGCTCGAGCCTGACCATGAAGTCGCGGAACTCGGGCCGCTCGGGGGGAGCCTCCGGGAACGGATGGACGAGGTCGAGGCGGAAGTTGCCGAGGAAGATCTGCTTCAGGAACGAGGGCGCCTTCCACTCGGTCTCGCGCGCCTCCTCGGCCACGCGGCGCGCCTCGGCGGCGCTGACGGGCTTTCCGGTCGGTTCTGCCATGAGAGCGCAAATTTTATCGCAGGACCGCTCGCCGCGCGGGCGCCGTCTATAGTTGGCCCGGCCGGTGACGAACAAGTACCTGTCCTACGACGCCGAGCGCGGCCCGAAGGTGCGCGCGATGTTCTCGCGCCTGGCCTGGCGCTACGACATCATCAACGACCTGATGAGCCTCGGCTTGCACCGCCGGTGGAAGGGGCAGACCGTCGATCTCGCGCTGGCGGGCTTGACCGGGGCGCGCGCGCTCGACCTCTGCTGCGGCAGCGGCGACCTCTGCTTCCTGGCCGAGGACCGCGGTGCCCGAAGCGTGACCGGCGCCGACTTCACGCTCCCCATGCTCGCGGTCGCGCGCCGCCGCGCCGCCGCCGGCGCCCGGCTGAGCCGCTTCGTCCAGGCCGACGCCCTGGCACTGCCCTTTGCCGACGGCAGCTTCGACGTCATCACCATCAGCTACGGCCTGCGCAACATCGCCGACATCGCGCGGGCGCTCGCGGAGATGCGCCGCGTGCTCGCCCCCGGCGGCCGCGCCGTCGTCCTCGACTTCGGCAGGCCCGACAATGCCGTCGTGGGAGCCGTCTACCGGAGCTTCCTTCGCGCGATGATGCCCGCCATCGGGTGGCTCTTCCATGGTGACCCTGAGACGTACCTCTACATTCCCGACTCGCTCGAGCGCTACCCGGCCCAGCGCGGCGTCGAGAAGTTGATGCAGGAGGCCGGGTTCACGAATGCGCGCTACGAGAACCGCCTCCTCGGCACGATGGGCATCAACATCGGCCAGACCCCGTCCTGAGGCCCCGCTTCATGTACACTCCCCCGTTCTTATGGCACACCAATACATCTATTCCATGGTCAATCTCCGCAAGGTCGTCCCGCCGCAGCGGGAGATCCTGAAGGGGATCTATCTCTCGTTTCTGCCGGGCGCGAAGATCGGCGTCCTCGGACTGAACGGCGCGGGCAAGTCGACGCTGCTGAAGATCATGGCCGGCGTCGAGAAAGACTTCGCCGGCGAGGCGTTTGCGGCCGAAGGCACGCGCGTCGGGTTTCTCCCGCAGGACCCCCGGCTCGACACGTCCAAGGACGTGCTCGGCAACGTCGAGGAAGGCGTCGCGAAGACGCGCGGCTTGCTCAAGCGCTTCGAGGAGCTGAACGAGAAGCTCGCCGAGGAGCTCTCCGAGGCCGAGAGCGACAAGGTCATGGCCGAGTACCAGCGCGTGCAGGACGCCATCGAGGCCTCCAACGCGTGGGAGCTCGACCGGCAGCTCGAGATCGCGATGGACGCGTTGCGCCTGCCGCCTCCGGACGCCGACGTGACGAAGATCTCGGGCGGCGAGAAGCGCCGCGTCGCCCTCTGCAAGATCCTCCTCGAGAAGCCGGACCTGCTTCTGCTCGACGAACCGACCAACCATCTCGATGCCGAATCGGTCGCATGGCTCGAGCGCCACCTCGCCGAGTACCCGGGCACCGTCGTCGCCGTCACGCACGACCGCTACTTCCTCGACAACGTCGCCGGCTGGATCCTGGAGCTCGATCGCGGCGCCGGCATCCCGTGGAAGGGCAACTACTCGAGCTGGCTCGAACAGAAGGAAGGCCGCCTCGAGCTCGAGGAGAAGGCCGAGACCGCCAAGCGCCGCACGCTCCAGCGCGAGCTCGAGTGGATCAAGATGTCGCCCCGCGCCCGCCATGCCAAGAGCCGGGCCCGCATCGAGCGCTACGAGGCGCTCGCCGCCGACACCGGGCCCGAGCAGCGCGGCGAGACGCAGGAGCTCTTCATCCCCACGGGGCCGCGCCTGGGCGACGTCGTCGTCCGCGCCGAGCACGTCCGCAAGGCGTTCGGCGACCGCCTCCTCATGGAGGACCTGTCCTTCGACCTCCCGCGCGGCGGAATCGTCGGGATCATCGGCGCCAACGGCGCGGGCAAGACGACGCTCTTCAAGATGATCGTCGGCAAGGAGAAACCGGATTCGGGCAAGCTCGTCGTCGGCGACACGGTCGTCCCCTCCTACGTGGACCAGGACCGCGACCGGCCGGATCCCGCCAAGTCCGTGCACGACGAGATCTCCGGCGGCCTCGACAAGATGATCCTCGGCAAGCGCGAGATCCCTTCGCGCGCCTACGTCGCGATGTACAACTTCAAGGGCGCGGACCAGCAGAAAAGGGTCGGCGACCTCTCGGGCGGCGAGGTCAACCGGCTGCATCTCGCGCGCACGCTCAAGAAGTGCGGCAACGTGCTGCTGCTCGACGAGCCCACCAACGACCTCGACGTCGATACTCTGCGCGCGCTGGAGGAGGCCCTGTTGAACTTCAGCGGCTGCGCCGTCGTCATCAGCCACGACCGCTGGTTCCTCGACCGCGTCGCAACCCACATCCTGGCGTTCGAGGGCGAGAGCCAGACCGTGTGGTTCGAGGGCAACTACCAGGAGTACGAGGCCGACCGGAAGCGGCGCCTCGGAATCGATGCGGAACAGCCGCACCGGATCAAGTACAAGCGCCTGGCCGTCGGGTAGGGCCGGACAAGTCGGCCAAGAGCGACAAGCACGTCTGCAAGGGCATGAACTCCTGCAAGGGCAGGGGCGGCTGCGCCGTTCCGGTCGAGCACAAGGCGGCCTGAAGACCGCGTTCCGTTTCTCTCCGGTGCCGTAGGGGCGGCCCTTGCGGCCGCCCGCACGAATCACGGTGAGGCAGGGGCGGGCGGGGGCAAGCCCCGCCCCTACGACACCCTATTTCCTTCCAACGAGCGCGACGCCGACGCCGACCACCGCGAGGATCCCGAGCGCGTGCACGAGCCGGAAGCGGCGGCGGCGCGGGCGCACGCGGCCGACCCAATCCTCGGCGAACGAGGAGCCGCGCTCGGTCAGCGTCTCGAGCAGCGCGGCGCCCTGCTTGCGGATCTCGCCGTAGAGGTCCGAGCCCTTGTCCGCGAGCTGGTCCTTCAGGTCGTCGAGCTCGGGACGGCTCTTCTCGAATCCCTTCGCGAGGCCCTCCTTGGCTTCCGCGTAGAAGCGGTCGGTGTCGAACTTGCCGCCGCGGCGCAGGCTCTCGATCGCGAGCGGCAGGGCCACCTTGGTGACCAGCGGTACGACGATCGGGCCGAGTGCCTGGGCGGTGGAGCGGGAAAGACTTTTGCGGGCCATGGGTTCCTCCGGAGCTGCAGTCTACAGCGGGCTTCCGGCCGGGGGTTAAGATCGGGCTTCCATGGCCGCCCCGGAGCCCGAACCCGCTCCCGTCCTCCCCTGGCGCGGATCGACCGCACGCCACAGGGGCGGTTGGCCGCAAGGGTACTGGCGCGGCGTCGTATGGCGCGGCCTCCGTCTGCGCTGCCCTGTCTGCGGCAAGGGCAAGCTCTTCCGGACCTACTTCCGCATGCACGAGGCCTGCTCGTGTTGCGGCGTGCGATTCGCGCGGGAGCACGGACAGTGGGTCGGTTCGCTCGACATCAACACGTTCGTCGTCGCATTCGGTCTTTCGATCGCTTCCATCTTCGCGCCGGACTGGCCGCTCCCGATCACTCTCGTCGTGTGGGGCGCGGCGGCGATCGTCATTCCGCTCGTGACGTTCCGATTCAGCCGCGGCCTGTGGACCGCGATCGTTCATTTGTCCGGGGGCGTGTACTGATGGGCGAGGGAATGGCACCGGCCCTTCGCCTGTTACCCCGGGGTCCGAAAATCCCATGAAGAAAAGGAAACCACGTCGGATGAGCCAGGAAAAGCCCAGCACCGAGCGGCGCACGAGTTCCGAGCGCCGAAGCACCAGCGAGCGGCGCGCCGACGATCGTCGGGCCCACGCCCGCTTCTCCCCCCGCAAGGACGCCAACGGCGACCGCCGACGGGGCGATCGCCGCGGCGATCCGACTTAGGCCGGCAGCGCGTCATACGCCGCCGTCAGGCGCGCGGCAATCTCCGGGGCGGACCGGCCCTCGATCTCCTGCCTCTGGAGCATGAAGACGAGCTTTCCCGCGGAGAGAATCGCCACCTGCGGCGACGAGGGCGCCTGCCCGGTGAAATAGCTGCGCGCCCGCGCCGTGGCTTCGATGTCCTGCCCCGCAAACACGGTGGTCCGCGTCGGCGGCGCCTTCGGATGCGACAGCGACATCAGGATCCCCGGCCGCGCAATCCCGGCGGCGCAGCCGCAGATCGAGTTCACGACGACGAGCATCGGGCCCTCGGCCCCCGCCACTTCCGCGTCCACTTCTTCGGGAGTGCGCAACTCCCGGAATCCGGCGCGCGTCAGTTCCTCGCGCATCGGCGCGGTCATCCTCGGGTCGTACGGCATGGGGCCTCCCTCCCGGCGTTATAACAGCTATGGACCGTAGACACTGCAGGCAGCCGCCGGGGCCGGGGAAAACCGGTATCCTACGCGCCTCACCGGAGGGTCAACGATGCCGCTGACACGACGCCGCTGGATGACCGCGACGGGAGCCGCCGCGGCCGCGCTCGCAGTGCCCGCCGCGCCCGGAGCCGCCGCGCCCGAGCCGGCGCCGCCCCTGCCCGCGGCCCTGAAGCCCGACGTCTTCCGCGAGCGCCAGTCCCGCCTGCGTGCGGCTGCGAAAGCAGCGGGCGCCGACGTCCTTTTCGTCACGCCATCGACCAGCCTCGCCTATTCCGCCAATCTGGCAATGGGGCGCAGCGAGCGGCTCACGGCCCTGCTCCTCTTCACGAACGGGCCGGCCGTCCTGGTGACCCCCTATTTCGAAGCGGAGAACCACCGTCGCGACGCCGTCGTCGACGAAGTCGTGACCTGGAAGGAAGACGAGGATCCGATCGCCCTCACGGCAAAGCTCCTCGCGAAAATCAAGGTCGCCGGCATCGAGGGCACGACCGCGTACGACACCGTGACGCGCCTGCTCGCGGCGGCCCCGGTCGGGGCGCGGGATGCGACGGACACGTTCGACGCGCTGCGCATGGTCAAGAGCCCGGAGGAACAGGGGTTCATCCGGGACGCCGCGCGGCGCACGAACCTGGCCATCGACGCCACCCACCGCAGGCTCGCGCCCGGCCAGACCGAGAGCGAGGTCTCGACGATCCTCGAGCGGGAGTTCCAGGCCCAGGGCGTCCACGGCGGCGGCCTCGTGCAGTTCGGCCCTTCCTCGGCGCTGCCGCACGGCGGGCCCGGAGACCGGCGGCTCGCGGCGGGCGACGTCGTGCTCATCGACGCGGGCTGCAAGGTGCGCGGCTACAACTCCGACGTGACCCGCACGGTCTGCTTCGGGAAACCCTCCGACGAGATCCGGAAGGTCTATGGCGTCGTCGACCGCGCGCAGATCGCCGGGATCGAAGCGCTGAAGGCCGGGACGGCGCCCGAGGACGTCGACCGCGCCGCTCGGCGCGTGATCGAGGAGGCGGGCTACGGCGAGTTCTTCACGCACCGGGTCGGCCACGGCCTCGGAATGGACGGCCACGAGCGCCCGTACCTCGTGCGGGGCAACGCGACGCCGCTCTCGGCCGGCAACACCGTCACGATCGAGCCCGGCATCTATCTGCCGGGCAGGTTCGGCGTGCGCATCGAGGACGACTATGCCGCGCGGGACACGACGCCGCCCGCGAGCCTATCGGCCAGGCCCGGCGAGCTCGTGATCCTGAAGACGTAACTCGGAGGTATCCCATGCTGCACTTCGCCATCGCCACGCTCCTGGCCCTCCAGGCCCCCTCGGGATCACCCAACCCGGCGCCGCCCTCGACCGCGCCGCAGGCCGCAAATCCGCAAGGCGCCCTCCCGCAGGGCGGCGTGTCCCAGGGCGCCGCGACCCAGGCGCCGGGCACGGCGTCCCCCGGCTCCGACGTCCCGTCGGACACGCCGCCGTCGACGCCCGCGCGCGGCGCGCGCACGACGCGCACGCCCGGGCCCCGCCCGTCGCCCACGCCGGCAGCGATGGCGGGCGCGGACATGCTCCTCGTCGTCAACAAGACCGACGGCACGGTTTCGATCCTCGACGCCGCGACCGGAAAGCACCGCGCCACGGTCACGGTGGAAGCCGGCCCGCACGAGGTGGAAGTGCTCCGGGACGGCAAGACTGCCGCGATTTCGAGCTACGGCAGCAGGACGGTGCCCGGCCACATGGTGACGATCGTCGACCTCGCCAGCGCCAAGGTCGTCTCCCGCATCGACATCGGCCCCGCTTCCCGGCCGCACGGATTGAAGTCCCTTCCGGACGGGCGTCTGCTCGTCACGGCCGAGGGCACGAAGGAGCTCGTCATCGTGGATCCGCGGGCGGCGAAGGTCACCTCCCGCATCGCGACCGGCCGCGACATCTCGCACATGGTCGCCGCCTCGCCCGACGGACGGCGCGCCTACGTCACGTCGCTCGCGAGCGGCTCGGTGACGGTGATCGATCTCGTCACCGGCAAGGTGGTCAAGGACATTCCGACTGGCAAGGGCGCCGAGGGCCTCGACGCCACGCCGGACGGCCGCGAGGTCTGGGTCACCAACCGCGAAGCGAACACGATCACGGTGATCGACGTGAAGACCCTCGCGCCGGTGTTCACGATCCACGCGGCCGAATTTCCGATCCGCGTGAAGATCACGCCGGACGGGCGCCGCGCGGTCGTGACGTTCACGGGTTCCGGCGACGTCGGCGTCTACGACACGGCCACGCGCGTCCAGGCCGCGCGGATCCCGATCGGCCGCGAGGCCGTCGCCGGGGCCGAGACCCGCGTCTTCCAGAAGCGGTTCGGCAAGAGCCCCGCGCCGGTCGGTCTGCTCGTCGCACCCGACGGCGGTCGGGCCTTCGTTTCGGCCGGGCACGCCGACGTCGTGGCCGTGATCGACCTGCAGAAGCTGCGGGTCGACGACGCCTGGACGGCCGGCAAGGAGCCCGACGGCCTGGCGGGACGCTTCGGCGCCAAGCCCGAAGGGGCGAAACCGCAGGCGCCGCCCCGCCGCGTCACCGCGCGGCGGCCGAGCTGACCGCCGTCAGGGAGACCTCGACCGTCTCGACCCGGCCCTTGCGCTGAAACTGGAGCCAGCCCTTGTAGGTACCGGGCTTGGAGACCCTCACGAGGAACGGGATTCGGCCGTCCCTGCCGACGCCGCGCTCGCGCTCGTCGGGGTGCGCGTGCGCAAACGTCTCGCCGTCCTGGTGGACGAGCAGCAGGTGACCGAGGGAGCCGAGCCACGGCTCGAGGTCGTTGACGGGCCGGCCTTTTTCATCGATCAGGGTGGCCGTCACGATGACCGTCCGGCCCCGGGGGAGGCCTCCCTCCGGCGTGGACAGAACGACGCGCGTCGTCGGAGCGCGGACGGGCGCAGGAGCGGCCGCGGGCCCGCTGCCCTCGGCGACGACGATCGGCGAGGAGAGCAACTGCGACCCGGCGTCCTTCGGCGCGACGTCCGCGAAGATCCGGTATCGGCCCGCGCGCGGAAACCGGTACGTCAGGCGAAAGAGTCCCGGCCCGGCGAGAGTCGGATGCTCGTGCGAAAACTCGGCGAGGTCCTGGCTGACGATGAAGACGTGCATGAGCTTCTCGTGCTGCAGTTCGAAGTCGGTCACCTCGCGCAGCTCGAAGCTGTTGGCCAGCCGCACGCGCAGCTCGAGGTCCACAGGCTCGCCCGCGACCGGATGGCGCGGCGTCGCGATGACGTCGAGAAGGAACGGCTTGACCTTCGCCGACTCGCGCGTGGGGCTCGACGTGGCGTCGTACACGACCAGCGGGAATTCGAGATCGAACGCCTCGACGGGCCGCGGATCGCCCACCGCCTGGATCTCCGGCGGCAGGATCGTCAGGCAGAGCCGGTAGTCGCCGCCATGCGGAAAAACGGGATGGACGCCGTAGACGCCCGGGATCCCCTCGCGGTGCGCGATCTCGTCGAAGTGGGGCATCGTGGGCATACTCGGCATGTCCACGACGCCGTGGATGCGGGCCCACGTCAGGGGGGCGGGACCTTTGCCCGGGTCGCCATCGAGCCGCTCGACGCGGAACTCGATCTCCATCTCTTCGCCGGCGTAGAGGCCGGAGGGTGGCAGCATCAGCGTCACCTGGTACGGGCCGGCGCGCGCGGTCTCGGCCGCCGCCGCCGGCAGGGCAAGGGCGGAGGCGATCACGAGGAGGACGGCGGCGCGTCGCATTCGCGCACAGTCTAGCGTCGGCGTTAGAGTGACTCCATCACGAACGCCCCGACCGACCGGCTCGACTCGCTCGACGTCCTGCGCGGCGCCACGATCGCCGGAATGATCCTCGTGAACAATCCGGGGACCTGGTCCGCCGTGTATCCCCCGCTCCTGCACGCCGAATGGAACGGCTGGACGTACACCGACACGATCTTCCCCTTCTTCCTCTTCATCGTCGGCGTGTCGATGGCGCTCTCCCTCGGCCGGCGGCGGGCGGCCGGTGCGACCCCGGGAGCTCTCGCGCAACACCTTGGCTTGCGCGCGGCGGCGATCGCGGGCCTGGGGCTCGCACTCGGCCTCGCGAGCTTTTTCGCGTTCCACAAGGAGTACATGCGGTTTACCGGCGTGCTGCAGCGGATCGGCCTGTGCGTCCTGGCCGCGGGCGCGATTTTTCTTCTCGGCGGGGCCCGCGCTTCGGCCGCGGCGGCGGTCGTGCTGCTCGCCGGTTATTGGGCGCTGCTCGGCTCCGGGCCCCACGATCCACAGACCAACCTCGCGGCGCGCATCGACCAGGCCGTCTTCGGCGCGCACACGTGGAAGCCCGGATGGGATCCCGAGGGGCTGCTGTCCACGCTGCCGGCGATCGCCACGACGCTTCTCGGCGTTCTGGCCGGCGAGCGCCTGCGCGAGGGCGCCGCCGCGAGTCGGATCCGCGGGCTCCTTGTCGCCGGCGCCCTGGCGACGGCCGCCGGACTCTGCTGGGGCCGGGTCTTCCCCGTCAACAAGAGCCTCTGGACCTCGTCCTACGCGCTGCTGATGTCAGGACTCGCGTGCGTGAGCCTTGCCGCCTGCGTCTGGGTCGTGGACGTGCGGGGCTGGAAACGATGGGCCGCGCCCCTCGTCTGGCTCGGCCGCAACGCCATCGCCGCTTTCACGCTTTCGACGCTCGGCGCCATCGGTCTCATCGCCGTCAAGGTGGCGGGCCCGGGCGGCAAGCCGCGGTCGCTCTGGACGGCGATCTACCGGACCGTGTTCGATCGATTCGCCGACGCGCGCCTCGGGTCGCTGCTCTTCGCGCTCGCTTACCTCGCCGCCTGGCTCGTCGTTTGCGGGGTTCTGTATCGTCGGCGGATCTTCATCCGCCTGTAGAATCCACGGATGAAGAGAGTCGGACAAAAGAAGACCGATAAAATCCTCCGCCACCTCCGCGTCGAGCCCGGAAAGAAGTTCCGCCTGAGCCGCCGCGACCCGGCAGACACCGGCGGGCTGTCGCTCGAGAGCAAGCACGCCAAGGAACTGCTGCGCTACGGCGTCGATCGCCTCGCCGAGCTGCAGGACAAGCTGTACGCCCAGGACCGGTGGGGCGTCCTCGTCGTCATCCAGGCGATGGACGCGGCGGGTAAGGACGGCACGATCAAGCACGTCATGTCCGGCATCAATCCGCAGGGTGTGCAGGTCTACTCCTTCAAGGCGCCCTCCCCGGAGGAGCTCGACCACGACTTTCTCTGGCGCACGATGAAGTGCGTTCCCGAACGCGGAAGGATCGGCATCTTCAACCGCTCCTACTACGAGGAAGTGCTCGTCGTGCGCGTGCACCCCGAGTTCCTCGGGGCGCAGAAGCTGCCGCCGGCGCTGATCTCCAGGAACATCTGGAAGGAGCGCTACGAGGACATCAACGCGTTCGAGCGCTATCTCTCGCGCAACGGGATCCTGGTCCTGAAGTTCTTCCTGAACGTCTCGAAGAAGGAGCAGAAGAAGCGCTTCCTCGAGCGGCTCGACAGCCCCACGAAGAACTGGAAGTTCTCGATCAACGACGCGAAGGAGCGCGGCTTCTGGGACGACTACATGACGTGCTACGAGGATCTGCTCCAGGCGACGAGCACCCCGTGGGCGCCCTGGCACATCGTCCCCGCCGACAACAAGTGGTTCACGCGTCTGGCCGTGATGGCCGCCATAGTCCGCGCGGTCGGGAAGCTCGGCCTCGAGTACCCGCGCGTCGACGAGGCCAAGCGCAAGGAGCTCGAGCAAGTCCGCAAATCGCTGAAGTAGACCGGGGCCGGTGCTAGGCTCCACGACCTGACGGAGGGTGTCCCATGAAATTCGCGATGAAATCCGCACTCGCTCTGCTGTTCGCCACTGGCATCGCCTCGGCGCAGACGCCGGAATGCCCCTGCCCGCCCCCGCCGGCGCCGCCTCCGCCCATCTGGTTCGGCAAGGCGGACCTCTCGTACCTCTCGACCTCCGGCAACACGGACACGAGCTCGATCGGCGGCGGCCTGGAGCTGAACTACAACCCGAAGCCGTGGCTCTTCACGTTGAAGGGCGCATACCTGAAATCGTCGACCGACGGCGAAACGACGGCCGAGGCCATGACCCTCTCGCTGCGCGCGACCCGCGATCTCACCGATCGCATCGACGTCTTCGTCGGCGCCGGCTGGCTGCGAAACCGGTTCTCCGGCATCAACAACATCTACAACTTCGACGGGGGCGCCGGCTACAAGCTCTTCAAGGGGCCGGACCAGTTCCTGCGCGTCGAGGCGGGGATCGGATACACGACGGAGCAGGACATCCTCCTCGGGATCATCGTGCCGTACCGCAACTACGCCAACGCGCGCGCCGGCCTGGGCTACAAGTGGCAGTTCACGAAGAACGCGGCCTTCACCAACGACTTCACGTACCTCTTGGACCTCTCCGACACGGCGAACTGGTTCATGACGGAAAAGGCGGCAATCACCGCGAACATCTCGTCCATCTTCGCCCTGCAGGCGTCCTGGACGCTCCTCTACCGCAACCAGCCCGTGCCCGGGTTCCACAACACGGACACCGCGACCGCGTTCGGGATCGTCGCGAAGTTCTGAGGGGCGGCCGCCCGCGGAGGCCGGCGCGAGCCCGCGCGCCGCATCGGAAAGGAAGGGGCGGCCGAGGCCGCCCCCTCCAGGATCGAATCCCTTAGAACGTGACCTTGAGCGCGAAGCGGAACTGCCGCTGCCCGATCTGTGCCGTGGTCTTGCGGTAGTTCGGGTTGTCCGTGCAGGGCGCCGTGGCCGCATCCGGGCAGAAGTTGCCCGCGGGGCCCGTGGTTCCCGGCTGGACGCCGGCCTGACCGTAGAAGGGGCTCGAGGGATCCGTCACGAACGACGCGTTCGGGTTGAACGAGGTGTCCAACGCCGTTGCGGTCTGGCGGTTCAGCAGCTGGAACGCGTAGAACATCGGGGTGATCGTCACCGGGCCGACGTTCAGGTTGTAGCCGAGGGACATGTTCATCTCGTAGTCGGTCGGCAGACGGCCGGCGTAGCCGCGCTGGCTCAGGTAGAGCTCCGTCGTGTAGAACCCGTTGTAGTAGCCCGAGACCGACGTCGGAGCGCCCGTGCGCACGTAGAACTGGAGGCCGGCGGACAGGCCCCACGGGGCGTTGTACACCGCGTCCAGGCGGCCCTGGTTCGGCCGGTCGAGCTCGAGGCGGCCCGAGGCGTTGCGGATGAAGTCCGCGTAGTCGTAGTCCGCGTTGATGCCGGGGTCCGTCTGGCCCGAGGCCTCGCTGATGGCGCCCGAGTAGTTGCCCGTCAGCGACGAGCCCAGGTAGGACAGCTGGGCGAAAATTTCGTTGGTGAACTGCTTGCGCACGACGAGCTCGATGCCCTTGAAGATGCGCTTGGCGGCCGGGATCGGGGTGCCCTGGCCGGGGCCCGTGCACTCGCCCGCGAACGGGTCGGTCGGGTTGGCCGAGCCACTGCAGGAACCGTACGCTCCCGTCGCGCCCGGGTTGTCGATGCCGGTCGCGCCCGGGTTCATGAGAGCGCAGGAATTGCCGGTGACCTCGGCGTTGAGGTCGCAGCGATCTTCCACCGCGCGGCCGAGCGAGCGGTACGTGCCCTTCAAGCCGACCGAGAGGGTCGGATCGATCGCCTTCTCGACACCGATCGTGAACTCATCCTGGTAGGAAGCCTTGATGCCCGGATCCGTGGGCTCGCCCTCGACCGAGCCGATCTGGATCAGCGAAGCGCGCGCCACGCAGCCCGGAGTCGGGTCGCCCGTCGCGCACTTCGGACCAACCTGGCTCAGATCATTGATGTCGTACGTGAAGGTCCGATACCCCGTGTTGCCCGTGAAGACGCGGACGTTCAGGTCCGTCGGAACCGCGTAGTAGAACCGGCCGGCCGAAGCGTACAACTTCGACGTGCCGTCGCCCATGAAGTCCCAGGTCACGCCGAAGCGGGGGGCCCACTGGTTGGTCAGGCTGAACGCCTTCTCCTGGAGACCGTTGTAGAGCGTCTCCGTGTCGTAACGGATGCCCGCGTTCACGGTCAGGGCCGGGGTGACTCTCCACTGGTCCTGCAGGAAGCCGCTGTAGCGCTTCGTCGGGGTGTTGAACGGGGCCACGACGAGCGGGGTCAGGTCCGTGCCACTCGCCGTGAAGTAGTCGTGCTGGTAGTACACCTGGTACGTGCTGCCCTGGGCGTTCGTGTAGAACGGCGCGAGCGACAGGTCGCAGGTGCTGTTCGAGCCCTGGAGGCAGGGACGGATCTCGTCGCGATACGTACCCGTGCGGTAGGTCGTGCCGCGGGTCGCGACTTTTTCGTAGTCGCCGCCGACCTTGAACTCGTGGTTGCCGACGTACCCGGTGTAGCTGCCGGCGTATGCCTGGCGCGACGAGTAGTTGTTGGAGACGGGCCCGAAGACCTGGCCGAAACCGCCGAAGTAGTCGGGGTAGCCCTGGTCGACGATGCTGGTCAGATCGATCAGCTGCACCACGTCGCGGCCGTTGGGCTGCGTCGCGAAGCGGTCGGAATGCTGGCCGTAGGACAGCGTCAGGATGCCGCTGGCGCCGAAGAGCTGGTTCAGACGCGCGCCGTAGTCGGGACCGCCGACGTCCATGCGGCCGAAGTTGGCGTAAGGATTGGCGCTCTGGGGATTCGGGTTGATGTTGCCGACGAGCGACTGGCGATCCGAAAAGTACACGCCCTGCAGCGTGGTGCTCTGCGCCAGGTTCAGGGTCAGCTTCAGGGAGTACTTATTCTCGGTCTGGGTCGACGGAAAGTTCTCGCCCGCGACCGAACCGCTCGTCGGAGCGATCTCGGTGCCCGTGATGACGCGGTCGTAGGCCGCGAAGAACCACACGCGGTCCTTCCACGCGTAACCGCCGAGGTCCACGCCGCCTTCCGAGCGCGTGTTCTTGTTGAGGATCGTGGTCGCCTGGGCGTTGCCGACTTCGGAGAAGTCCGGCGTCGTGGTGTTCTTCTGGTCGGAGGCCAGCCCCAGGCTGTTGTAGTACCCGAAGATGCCGCCGTGGAACTCGTTGCCGCCCGACTTCGTGATGACGTTCACGATGCCGCCGGTGTTGCGGCCGTACTCGGCCTGGTAGCCGCCGGTCTTGACTTCGACCTCCTGGACGAACTCGTTGTTGATGTCCTTGCCCTGGATGCCCTTGATGACGTTCGTCGTGTTGACGCCGTCGATCAGGAAGCTGTTCTCGGACGACGTCGAGCCATAGACCGAGATGCCGCCCCCGCCGCCGGCGGCCATCATGGCTCCCCCGCCGTTTCCGGACGGCGAGCGGCCCTGCGACTCGCCGTTGTCGATCTGGACGCCGGGCTGCGACAGCACGATCGACGCGTAGTTGCGGCTGGCGAGCGGAAGCTTGTCGATGACCTTGCCCGCGAAGTTCGAGCCCGCCGTCGTCGACGTCGAGTCGATCAGCGGCGCCTCGCCGGTGACCGTCACTTCGGCCGTCGTCGACAGGTTCAGCTGCAGGTTCGCGGTCGCCATCGCGTCCAGCGTGACGGTGGCCCTCTTCTGCACCTTGCCGAATCCCGCCAGCGTCGCAGTCACGGTGTAGTCGCCGGGAATGAGACTCAGGAAGCGGTAGCGGCCGTCGGCCCCCGTCACGGTGCTCCGGTCACCCTGAAGTTTCGGACTCGTCAACTCGACGGTCACGCCCGGCAGGGGCGCGTTGCTCTGATCCGTGATGGCGCCCTCCACGGTTCCGGTCGTCTGCGCGAAGACAGCGGCCGGAATGAGCAGAAGAAGCAAGCACACCACGGCGCTCGCATGACGCCGGCGTCCCGACGCGAATCGGTGAATGTCTCGACTTTGCATCCTGATCCTCCTTGGAGCCGCTCGACGATCCGAGGGGCTGCCGCCCTGGAGAAAAGCAATCGCGCTGCCACGCATCGGATTGCGCTGCAAAATGCGAGATGTCTTCTCGCGCGTACGGTTTACGGAGCGAATGATTTTCATTAAGGCCGCGATTCGGAACGCTGCCGTGGATCGGCTTCCGAGAACCCGGATTCAGGACCCGCTGCCGGTCCGCGCAGCGCGCGCTCCAGGCCGCGCGCGTCAGACGGCGTCGACAGGGAGCGCGACGCGACGCGGCACGGAGGCCGCATCCCGTGGCCGCGCGGATCGACGCGGTCGACGCACCGGGCGCGGCGAGGCGCGAACGATGCGGCGCAACTCCGCGAAGGAGCGCGCCTCCGTCGAGGCGCGGGGAATTCGAAAGCCTTCCTCCCGCACCTTTCGGATCGCCGCATCCAGGCGGTGTCCGGGTTTGGCCGAGTCCTCCCGGCACAGTGCCCATGCCGCGTCGTCGAAACCGCAACGCGCGGTCGAACACACGAAAGCCATCCGCTCCGCCGTCGTGCCGCGGCTTCGTCTTGCGACCCGGCAGACGCGTTGCAACAGCAGCACCCGCTGGTACGCGAACCAGAGATGTCCGACCAGGGCCGTCTGGCCTGGATCCGACTGGCCCACCAGGCGGCGGAAGACCAATCGCAGCTGGCTCACCGCGCTTCTGAGCGAAGCGCTGCGCGCGGCGCAGGAGAGCGTCTGGATCCGGTCGCGCAGGCGCCAGGAGCTCAGAAACGAGAACGGCAGGATGGACAACTGCGAGGCAAACGGCATCTCCACGCCATCATCGCTGTAGCGCCTCAGAGTCTGCTCTGCCTGGATCTCCTCGAGCAGAATCCGCTCCCACGGGATCTCGAGCGCCTCAGCGCGACGGAGGATCTCCGGCCGGGATTGCTCTGCGCCCGGGGCCGGAGCTGCCACGGCATCGCTTTGCTGCGTCAACGGCCACGGCAGAGTGGCTCGGGGGCCACCCTGAACTGCCGCCGGCCGCGGACTCGGCTTCATGACGGAATCAGTCTGGAACCGGAAGTGGTCGGCTTCAATGACCACTCGCGAATCGTTTCCTATAGCCACGGCGCGCGGCGCGCCGTATCTTGATTCAGGAATCTGGAGCCGATTCCCGCGGGAGTGTGGGCGTCGCGTCGGGCTTCAAGCCGCGGTAGGAATCCGCCACGACCCAGCCGGCAGCCGTCAGCGCCCAGGAGACGGCGAACTCGGCCCATTGGGAGGCATTGGCAGCGCCCGTCGCCACGACCGGTACCCATACCAGCAGCGTGAACAGCCCGATCTGCAGCGCCGAGAGTGCGGCCGCCAGGCTTGCAGAAACACCGACGATCATCGCGACGCCCGCAGCGATGAATGCCCCTCCGGTGAAGTACGCCCAGGCCGCGTGCGCCGGCAGCCAGTCGGGCACCAGGGGTACGGTCGCCTGGAGATAGAGGAAGTGCGCCAGGCCGAAGGGGATCAAGGCCAGGGCATAGAGCGCCCTTGCGATGCGCACGCCATTTTCGCCGGTGGCGAAGCCGAGCCGCTGCCGGTCACGGTCGGTCGCGAACCAGGCATAGAGCACCCAGGCGCCCGCCACGATCACCGCGGTCTGGCAGCACGAATACCAGACGCCCACCGTGAATGAGACGACCATGTGCGGCAGTCTCAACACCAGCAACCACGCAAGAAGATACGCAAGCAGCACGCGGGCAGCGGCGGCCGCGGTCCGTCGCCAGAACATGCCGATGCCGGATGCCAGGAGAACCAGGGCGCAGAGATCGATCAGCGCCGCGCGTGCGGGCACGCCCTCGGGCACCGGCTCCCAGATCGCAGCGAAATCGCGCGTGATCAGACCCTGGATCCCGAAGGCAATCATCGTGGCGGCAAAGGCAGCGTGACCCGCGCTGGCGCAGGCGCGGCGACGCCGCTCTTCCAGGACGCGCTCGGCTGCACCCCGCTGCATGCAGGACTATCTCTCGCCGCTCCCGGGCAGCGGCTCCGCGCGAGCGCCGCAGATCCGCAGCGATCCCGGGTCCTGCAGAAATGCCGCAACTCCGAGGTGCCCCCGGTTCCACTCCTTGTCGAGCCGCAGACGGATCGTGTGATGGCTCCGGGCCTCTCCGGCCGACAGCCGGTCGCCCGTTCGCAGAGACCGGACGACGTAGTCGTTGCGCAGGGTTCGGCCGCCGTTCTCCCCTCGCCCCACCGACGTCACCAGGCTCTCCTCGTACACCGCGAACATCAGGTCCAGCTTGCTGCGGCGCAGCGCCTCCGGGCGATCGACGTCCGCTTCGGCCAGAACGTCCGAACCGGCCGCTTGCAGGCGAAGCACGACCGTCGCCGCGGGTTTCGCCGCGGACGCGGCGACGGCGGCATCGAGCGCCTCCGCGTTCGAGCCGATCAGCTCGATGCTCCCATCCACGACCGCCTGCGGCGTATAGACGTTCCGAATGCCGAGGACGCGCTCGTAGGCCGCCTGTCGCCGCGTCCAGTCGGCCTGCGAGAACGGGTCCTTCCAGCCGGCGGAATTCCAAAAGTCGACGTGGAACGCCAGAGGAACCACCCGACCCCTGCTCTGTTCGCCGAGCGTCGAGAGCAGTCGATCGGCCGGGGGGCAGCTGGAGCATCCCTGGGACGTAAAGAGCTCCACGACGACGACGTGATCGGGGCGCGCGCCGGAATCCGGGGGCTCGGGCGCACCCTGGCCAGGAGCGTCCGCGGGCAGCGAGACCGCGAGGACGAGGAGAATGGCGGCGACTCGTGTTCCACGGCGCCAGGGGCTTGAGTTCTGCGAGTTCGGGAGCACGTCCCCTCCAGGGGTCACTCTGGGGCGAGAAGTGGTTGCACGCAATGACCACTTGAAGCGCTCACGTATGACCACTATCGTGCGGGCATGCGGCGAACGACTCCCGGCATCCTGCCTCTCGTCACGATCGACCGAGCCTCGGGCAAGCCGCTCTACAGGCAGCTCTACGAGGGTTATCGCGACGCGATCGTGTCGCGACTCCTGCGGGCGGGCCAGCGAATGCCCTCCACCCGGACGCTCGCCGCGGACCTCGGCATCTCCCGCATTCCGGTCTTGAACGCCTTCGAGCAACTCCTCGCCGAGGGCTACTTCGAGAGTCGGGTCGGCGCGGGCACCTTCGTCGCCGCATCCCTGCCCGACGAGCTCGCGGTGCCGACGCGGCCCGCGCCGTCGCGCAAAGTCAGGGACCGGAGAGCGCCGCGGGAACTGTCGCACCGGATTGCGCAGCTCACCCGCGAAAGCCCCGGCCCCTGGCTGCGCAATCTCGGCCTCTTCAGCGTCAGTCAGCCGCCCCTGGACTACTTTCCGTCGAAGATCTGGTCGCGCCTGGCCGCGCGCCGCTCCCGCGATCGGGATCCCAGGCTGCTTCACTACAGTCAGGCGATGGGCTACCTGCCCTTTCGCGAGGCGGTGGCGGAGTATCTGCGAACCTCGCGGGCCGTTTCGTGCGAAGCGGCGCAGATCATGGTGGTCAACGGGTCGCAACACGCCCTCGAGCTCACGGCGCTGGCCTTGCTCGATCCGGGCCAAACGGCCTGGATCGAGAACCCCGGCTACTTCGGCGCAAAGATGGCCTTGCGCATGGCGGGAGTCGAACTGGCGCCGGTGCCCGTCGACGACGAAGGACTCGATGTGGAGGCCGGCATCCGCACGTACCCCCGCGCGCGGGCGGCGTATGTCACGCCTTCCCACCAGTTCCCTCTCGGCGTCACGATGAGCGCGTCGCGCCGGCTGCAGCTGCTCGACTGGGCGCAAGACAGCGGCGCCTGGATCGTCGAGGACGACTACGACAGCGAGTACCGTTTTGGCAGCCAGCCGATCACCTCGCTGCAGGGCCTCGACCGGGATCGGCGCGTCATCTACGTCGGCACGCTCACGAAGATTCTCTTTCCGGCGCTTCGCATCGGGTACATCGTGATTCCGGAAGACCTCATCGAGGCTTTCCGTACGGTCCGACGCGCGATGGACTTCTTCTCTCCGACTTTCCATCAGGCCGTCCTCGCCGACTTCATCCGCGAAGGGCACCTGGGCCGCCACGCGCGGAGGATGCGTCAGCTCTGCGAGGGCCGGCGGAGCGCTCTCGTCGCAGCGATCCGATCCGAGCTCGGCGATGGCCTCGAAGTACTCGGCGACCGAGCGGGGATGTTCCTCGCCGCCGAACTCCCGAAGGGATCCGCCGACTTGCCGGTCGCCGAGGAAGCCGCGCGGCACAGCCTCTGGACCGCGCCGCTTTCGGATTGCTACCTCGGCAGGGCCCGGCGCCAGGGTTTCGTCCTCGGCTATGGAGGCTTCAGCGAGGAAGAGATCCGGGGCGGTGTGCGCCGGCTTCGCCGCGCATTCGAGACCGCCGGAGGGCGAAAGGTTCAGACCTTTCGGTAGACCTCGGCACCCTCGCGACGGAACTCTTCGGACTTCTCCGCCATCCCCGTCTCGAGCGCCTTCTCCTCGGCGACGCCGAGCGACGCGGCGTAGTCGCGCACGTCCTGCGTGATCTTCATCGAGCAGAAGTGCGGCCCGCACATCGAGCAGAAGTGCGCGAGCTTCGCACCCTCGGCCGGCAGCGTTTCGTCGTGGAACTCGCGCGCGGTCTCGGGATCGAGCGCGAGGTGGAACTGGTCCTCCCACCGGAACTCGAAGCGCGCCTTCGACAGCGCGTCGTCCCAGGCGCGCGCGCCCGGGTGGCCCTTGGCGAGGTCCGCCGCGTGGGCCGCGATCTTGTACGCGATCACGCCGTCCTTGACGTCCTTCTTGTCCGGCAGTCCGAGGTGCTCCTTCGGCGTGACGTAGCAGAGCATCGCCGTGCCGAACCAGCCGATCATCGCGGCGCCGATCGCGGAAGTGATGTGGTCGTAGCCCGGCGCGATGTCGGTCGTCAGCGGCCCGAGCGTGTAGAAGGGCGCCTCGTGGCAGATGGCGAGCTGCTTCTCCATGTTCTCCTGGATGAGGTGCATCGGGACGTGCCCCGGGCCCTCGATCATGACCTGGCAGTCGTGCTTCCACGCCGTCGTCGTCAGCTCCCCGAGCGTCTCGAGCTCGGCGAACTGCGCCGCATCGTTGGCGTCGGCCGTCGAGCCCGGCCGCAGGCCGTCCCCGAGCGAGAACGAGATGTCGTAGGCCTTCATGATTTCGCAGATCTCGTCGAAGCGCGTGTAGAGAAAGCTCTCCACGTGGTGCGCGAGGCACCACTTCGCCATGATCGAGCCGCCGCGCGAGACGATGCCCGTCACGCGCTTGGCCGTCAGCGGGACGTACGCCAGCCGCACGCCCGCGTGAATCGTGAAGTAATCGACGCCCTGCTCGGCCTGCTCGATGAGCGTGTCGCGGAAGATCTCCCACGTCAGCTCCTCGGCCTTGCCGCCGACTTTCTCGAGCGCCTGGTAAATCGGGACGGTCCCGATCGGGACCGGCGAGTTCCGCAGGATCCACTCGCGCGTCTCGTGGATGTTGCGCCCGGTCGAGAGATCCATCACCGTGTCGGCGCCCCAGCGCGTCGCCCACGTCATCTTCTCGACCTCCTCCTCGATCGAGGACCCGACCGCGGAGTTGCCGATGTTGGCGTTGATCTTCACCAGGAATCTGCGGCCGATGATCATCGGCTCGGACTCGGGATGATTGATGTTGGCCGGGATGATCGCGCGCCCGCGCGCGACCTCGCTCGCCACGAGGTCGACCGGGAGGCTCTCGCGGATGGCGATGTATTCCATCTCCGGCGTCACCATGCCCTTCCGCGCGTAGTGCATCTGCGTGACGTTGCCGCGCCCGCGCAGGACCTCCCGGGGCCGCGCCATTCCGAGCCCGGGCGCGCTCGGGCGCACCGGCTTCGAGCGGTCGTACTCGCCCCGCGCCAGGATCCAGGGCCGGCGCAGCTCCGGCAGGCCGCGGTCGAGGTCGATCGCAGCCATCGGGTCGGTGTACGGCCCCGACGTGTCGTAGACCCGCATCGGGGCGTTCCGCTCCTCCCCGCCGCGCATTCCGCGCGTCGGCTGGAGGGCGATCTCGCGGAACGGAACCCGCATCCCGTGCGGTCCGGCGACGTACACCTTCCGCGATCCCGGCAGCGGTTCGCGGTTGGCGACGGCGTTGGAAGGAAGCGCCTCGCGACGGATGCTCATGTCGACCTCCCTACGGCGGCATTACCCGCATCAGGTTCGCGGGGTCTCCGGGCGACATCGCGCCGGACTCTCAGCCTTTTGCGCCTCGGCGCAAAGTGGGCTCCCCCGTGCAGCCGGGATGAGTGTATCCCCGAATGGGCCGGACCTCGTTTGTCCCTCTCACCTGAATAAGAATGGGTTTCCGATGGCGACCCAGCCCTTTCTTCCCTTCGACGACGAACCCGCGCCCGACCCGGCGCCCGAGCCGGGCGGCGCGCGGCTGATCGACGAGCTCGCCCGCGTGTGCGGCGAGCAGCCGCTCATCGAGAAGATCCTCGTCGCCCCGTCCTTGCCGATCGGCCACCAGCTGCTCGAGCGGCTCGCCCGCGAAGGCCACCCGTGGATGAACCTGCGCGTCGAGACGATCCGTACGCTCGCCCACGGGCTGGTCGGCACGGACCTCGCCCGCGAGGGACTACGGCTGCTCTCGCGGGCCCAGGCGCTCGCGCTCGTGGAGCAGGCGTGCACCGAGGCGCTGACCGCGACGTCCTACTTCGGGCCACTTCGCGCATTGCCCGGCTTCCACCGGGCCGTGCACCGCACTTTCGACGAGCTGCGCGCCGCGGGGATCTCTCCCGGAGCCCTGCCGGAGGCCGCCTTCACGGACGCCCGCAAGAGCCGCGAACTCACCGCGATCCTCGAGCGCTATGACGACGCCCTGACGAGGGGCCGCTTCATCGACGGGGCCGAGGTCCTGCGCCGGGCGGCCGGGAAGACGCCGCGGGCGGCCGCGCCCGAAGACGCGCCGCTCTTTCTCCTGCCGGACAGTTCCGAGCTCGCCGCCATCGAGCGCGCCGTCCTCGATCGGGCTGCGGGGGGGAGGCTCGTCACACTGGCCTCGGAGCCGCCGTCCGGATGGACGCGCAAGGCGCGCGAAGCGACACTGCTGCGCGCCGTGGGCGAGGAAAACGAGATCCGAGAGGTTTTCCGGAGGGTCCTCGCCGGGGGCATCCCGTTCGACGAGGTCGAGATCCTCCACACGGATCCTTCCACCTATCCCGCGCTCGCCTGGGAGCTCTCCCGGGAGCACGACGTGCCCTGCACGTTCGCATCGGGAGTGGCGGCGCCCTTCACGCGCCCGGGCCAGGCGGCCCTGGCCTTTCTGCACTGGATCGGCGGCGGGTTCGAAGCCGACGTCCTGCGCAGGGCGCTCGTCTCCGGGGCTCTCACGTTCGACCGGCTGGCCCCGGGGGACGACGGCGCCCACGGTGCGCGCGCGGCGGCCCGGGCCTTTCGGGAAGCGCAAGTCGGCTGGGGTGCGCGACGACATCGGACCGCCCTCGACCGCCTCATCGCCGAGCTCGAGAAGCCCGACGACCGCGGGCGGGATGCGGAGGAGCTGGACGAGGCGCAGAAGGCCGATCGCGCGGAGCGCCGCGACCGCCGGCTCCTCGCGGCGCGGCGCGCGCGGGACTTCGTCGGTCTGGCGCTGTCGCTCTCGGAGGAGGCGACGAACGACTCCTGCGATCTGCGCGCGCTGGCGCGCGGTTGCCGGCTCTTCGTCGCGCAGTTCGCGCGGGTCGGCGACGCGATGGACGCGAGCGCGCTCACCGCCCTCGACAAGCTCCTCGAGGAGCTCGAGGTGCTGCCCGCGACGAAGCTGTCCGCGCCCGAGGGGGCCCGCCGCCTTGCCGACGCCGTCGGCGCGCTCTCGATCGACGCGGATCGGCCCCGTCCCGGCCGTGTGCACGTCGCGGCGCTCGCGGCGGGCGGATTCTCGGGCCGCAAACACACGTACCTCCTCGGTCTCGACGAGGCGCGGCACCCGGGGGCCGACCTCGAGGATCCCGTCCTGCTCGACGCCGAACGGCGCGGCATCAACCGGGTCCTGGCTCCCCTGGCCCTCCCCCTCTACCGCGACCGACCCCGCGAAGCGGCGCGCGCACTCCAGTCGTGCGTGGCGCGGGTTTCGGGCGAGCTGACCGCGAGCTACTCGAGCTGGAACCTGCGCAGCCTCGATCAGCAGAGCGAGCAGTTCCCCTCGCCGTTCTTCCTCGATCTGTACCGCGTCCGCGCCGGCGCGCCCGAGGCCGACTACAGCGCACTGCTCGCGGCCCTGCCCGAGGCGGCGGGCTTTCTGCCCGGCGTCGACGCCGCGCTCGACGACACCGAGTGGTGGCTGTCGCGGCTCTCCGAAGCCGGGCCGGCGGCCGCGGCCGGCGCCGCCGCGCCCATCGTCCGCTCCTTCTATCCCCACCTGGTCGAGGGACACCGCGCGGAGCGAGCCAGGGAGTCCGACGAATTCACGATCTACGACGGTTGGGTACGCGCCGGGACGCCCGAGCTCGATCCCCGCGTCAGCGGCGAACCCCAGTCGGCCTCGCGCCTCGAGACGCTCGCCCAGTGCCCCTTCCGCTATTTCCTGAAGCACGTCCTGCGCATCGAACCCCCGAAGGAGATTGAGCGGGACACCACCGAGTGGCTCGACGCCATGACGGCGGGCTCCCTGCTGCACGAGGTGTTTCGCCTCTTCTTCGAGCGCATCACCGCGGCCGGAGAGAAGCCGGAGGCGGCCCGCCACCGCGCCCTCATCGAGGAGATTGCCGACGGACAGATCGCGGCCTGGCGCGAGAAAATCCCGCCGGCCAGCGAGCTCGCCTTCGGCCAGCGGCGGGAGGACATCCTCGTGGCCTGCCGCACGCTGCTCGCGCTCGAGGAGGAGCACTGCCGCCAGACGACGCCGCGGTACTTCGAGATCCCGTTCGGCTTGCCCCGCGCCGAGGCGCGCGCCGCGATCGCCAGCCGCGAGCCCGTGGCGATCCCGCTCGGGGACGGGGCCTCGTTTCCGCTGCGAGGCTCGATCGATCGCGTCGACGAGGCGCCCGACGGTTCTTTTCACGTCTGGGACTACAAGACGGGCGGCACCTGGCGCCACAAGGAGAAGCTCGGCATCCACGGCGGCCGCCAGATCCAGCACGCCCTGTATGCGATGGCCCTCGAGGTCCTCCTCGGCCGCGCCGGCATCGCCGCGCCGGTCGCCCGTTCCGGATATTTCTTCCCGGGTCGCAAGGGGGAAGGCCAGCGCATGCCGATGGCGCTCGATGTCGGTCAGACGCGGGACGTCCTCGTCCGGCTGCTCGACCTCTTGAGCCGGGGCCTCTTCCCGCACGCCGCGTCCAGGGACGACTGCCGGTACTGCGACTACGAATCCGTCTGCGGCGGCGCCGTCGAATCCGCGCGCCGCTCGGCCGGGAAGCTCGCGAAGACGACGCTGCCCGCCCTCGCGGCATTCCGGGACATCCATGAACAAGACTGACACCAGCCCCGTCTCCGCCCTGCCCGACGAGGATGCGCGCCGCGCGATCCGCGAGGACCTCGGCACGTCGCTTCTGGTCGAGGCCGCCGCCGGCACGGGCAAGACGACGAGCCTGGTCGACCGCATGACCGCGCTCATCCGGACGGGAACGACGACGATCGATCGCCTCTCCGCGGTCACGTTCACGATCCGGGCTGCGGCCGAGCTGTCGGAGCGGTTTCAGACGGCGCTCGAGGCGGCCGCGCGCGCCACGGCCGGGCAGGAGCACGACCGCCTCGTCACCGCCCTCTCGCGGCTCGACGCCGCCTTCGTCGGAACGATCCACGCGTTCTGCGCGCGGTTGCTGCGAGAGCGGCCCGTCGAGGCCGGAGTGGACCCGGGGTTCGCCGAAATGGACGAGCCCGAGAATGCCGCGGCGCGACTGGAAGGCTGGAGCCGCTACACCGAGCGGCTCTTCACCGGCGAGAGCCCGATCCTTGGGCGCCTGGCCGCCCTGGGCATCCGTCTCGAAGACCTGCGCCAGACCTACGAGACCCTGTCGGATAACGAGGATGTCGAGCCGGAGATCGGACCCGAGGAACCGCCGCCGGACTTCACGACGGAGCGCGGCGTCGTCGCGGCCTTTCTCCAGAGCGCCGGCGCCGCGCTTCCGGCCGACATGCCCGCGGGCGGCTGGAACGACTTTCAGGAAGGGGTGCGCCGGGCCTTGCGCATCGTGGCGCTCGGCGACCCGCCGGACGCCACGGCGTTTGCCCGCATCCTCGACGCCCTCGGTCGGGCGCGCAACCGGGGAAAGGATGCCGGAAGGCTGCGGACCGAATTCGAAACCCTCTGCCGCGAGACGATTGAGCCCGGCCTGCGCCGCTGGCGCGAATACCTCCACCCGATCCTGCTGAACGCCATCGCGCCGGCCGCCGTCGAGTATGCCGCCTGGCGGCGGCGCAACGGGCGTCTCAACTTCCAGGATCTCCTGCTGCTCGCGCGCGATCTCCTGCGCGATCACCCGCAGGTCCGGCGCGACTTCCAGGCCCGCTTCCTGCCGATCCTCGTCGACGAGTTTCAGGACACGGATCCGATCCAGGCCGAGATCCTCTTCTACCTCACGGGCGAAGAGACCGAGGAGTCGGATTGGCGCAGGCTCACTCCCCGGCCCGGACAGCTCTTCGTCGTCGGAGACCCGAAGCAGTCGATCTACCGCTTTCGCCGGGCCGACATCGAGACCTACGGCGCCGTTCGGGCGCGCATCGAAAAGAGCGGCCGGGTCCTCAACCTGTCAGCGAACTTCCGCGCTACCGGCCGGCTCTGCGCGTGGGTCAACACGGCCTTCTCGCAGCAGTTTCCGACCGCGGCGACGCCGCAACAGGCGGCGTGGGTGCCGCTCGCGGCGCAACGCGCCGAGGGCCTTCCCGGAGTCTTTCGCCTCGCGTCGCGGACGCCCACCTCGGGCACGGCGCCGCTCGTCGCGCAGGACGCGACGCGCATCGCGCGCGCGGTCGAGGCCGCCGTGCGCGAAGGAGCCCGCCGGCCCGAGGACTTCCTCGTCCTCTTTCGCACGCGCAAGCACATGTCGGACTACGCGAGGGAGCTCGAGGCGCGCGGGATTCCGTACGAGCTCTCCGGCGGCGGCGCGTTCAAGGACTCGGAGGAGCTGCGCACGCTGCTGCCCCTGCTCCAGGCCCTCTCGGACCCCGACGATCCCGTCCCCTACGTGTCCGTGCTGCGCGGTTCGCTGTTCGGCGTCGACGACGAGGCGCTCTACCTCTTCTCGCGCGCCGGCGGCCGCTTCTCCTTCCGGGCGGCGCTGCCCGAGGGCGCCGACCCGCGGATCGCGAAGGCCTGCGAATTCCTGCGCGAGGGCGAGGCGCTCGCCGCCACGCTGCCGCCCGCGGCGGCGATCGCGCAGCTGTGCGGACGGCTCGGCTGGACGGCCTACGGCGCCGCCCGCGAGCTCGGAGACAGCCGGGCCGGAAATCTGCTCAAGGCGATCGCCGCGGCGCGCACCTTCTCCACGGAGGGTCTCGACTTCGCGGCCGTCGTCGCCGAGCTCGACCGACTCACGGGCGAGGGCTACATCGAAGAGATGGGCGCACGTCCGGGCCGGCGGGGCGCCGTCCGCCTGATGACCGTGCATGGCGCCAAGGGCCTCGAGGCGCCGGTCGTGTTCCTGGCCGACCCCCGCCGCGAGCGGGACCGCCCCACCCGCTTCTGGATCGATCGCAGCAGCCCGAGAGCGCGCGGCCACTGGAGGATCATCCGGGAGACCGAGGGATTCGGTGTCGTGGAGATCGCGCAGCCGCGCGGATGGGACCGGATGTGCGAGACCGAGGAAGCGTTCGAGGCCGCCGAAAGATCCCGCCTTCTCTACGTCGCGGCGACGCGCGCCCGCGAGATGCTGGTCGTCAGCATCTGGAAGCAGGGCAAGAGCGAGAACGCCCACGGCCCGTGGAGCCCGCTCGCGCCGTACCTCGCCGAGGACCTGCGCGAGCCCGGGACCCCGGCCGCGGCCGAACCCCCGCCCCCGCTCACGCGCCTGCCGGAGGAGCTTTCGGCCTTTGCGCGCCGGCGGCAGGCGCGGCGCCAGCAGAGTGCGCGCTCAACCTATGCCGTGACTCCCGTGACGCACGTCGCGCACGTGGGCCCGCGCCCCGCGTGGGAAAGGACCGGCCGCGGCATGTCCTGGGGACGCGTCCTGCACGGGCTGCTGGAAGCCCTGATGCGAGACCCCTCGCTCGACGCGCGCGCGTACGCGGCAAACCTCCTCGCCGACGAAGAGCGGCCGGCGGGAGATCTCGAAGAGCTGGTCCGGACCGCCGAGGGCGTGCGCGCCTCCGATCTCTGGAAGCGCGCGTCCGCCGCGCCCCGGCGCCTGGTCGAGGTGCCGTTCGCCCTCATGGCCCGCCGCGAGGAGCTCGGCCTCCCCGACGGGCCGTCCGAAACGCTCCTGCAGGGGGCAATCGACCTCGTCTTCGAGGAGAACGGGACATGGACCCTGGTCGACTACAAGTCGGACACCGTCGGAGACAAGCTGGACGATCTCGTCGCCTTCTACACGCCCCAGATCGCGATTTACCGGCGCTACTGGGAACGCCTGACCGGAAGCCCGACGCGCGCCGGCCTCTTCTTCGCCGAGGCCCGCCAGGAAGCCTGGCCGACGCTCCCCCGCTGAGCGACGAGCGGCCGCTGCATACAATCTTCACAAGGACCGTGAGAGGCTGACGACATGGATGTTTCTACCTACGACCTCGTCGTGATCGGCTCGGGACCCGCCGGACAGAAGGGTGCGATCGCGGCCGCGAAGCTCGGCAAGAAGGTGGCCGTCATCGACCGCAAGGAGATGGTGGGTGGGGTCTGCCTCCACACGGGCACGATTCCCTCGAAGACACTGCGCGAGGCGATCCTCTACCTCTCGGGATTCCGCGAGCGGACGTTCTACGGGCGCGACTACACGGTGTCGAAGGACATCACCGTCGCGGACCTCGCCTTCCGGGTGCAGAAGGTGCTGGGGCGCGAGATGGAGGTCGTCCGGGCCCAGCTCAACCGCAACCGCGTGACGACGCTCTCCGGAACGGCGAAGTTCGTGGACGGCAACACGCTGGAGATCGAGGCTCTCGAGGGCGCCACCCGCGTCCGGGGCGAGCACATCCTGATCGCCTGCGGTACGCGGCCCGCCCACAGCCCGAACGTGCCGCTCGATGGCAAGCGGATCATCGACTCCGACCAGCTGCTCAAGGGCGAGAACCTCCCGAAGGACCTCATTGTCGTCGGGGCGGGCGTGATCGGCCTCGAGTACGCCTCGATGATCTCGGCGCTCAACATCAAGGTGACGGTGATCGAGGCCCGTCCGACGGTCCTCGATTTCGTGGACCGCGAAGTGATCGACTCGCTCATGTACTTCATGCGCCAGCGCGGCGCGGCGTTCCGCCTCGGCGAGAAAGTCGAGCGGGTCGGGTACGACGAGAAGGGCCGGGTCGTGGCGTTTCTCGAGAGCGGCAAGGAGATCCACGGCGACACGCTGCTCTACACGGTCGGCCGCTGCGCCAATGGCGACCTGCTGAACCTGGGCGCAGCCGGCATCGAGGCCGATACGCGCGGCAGGGTCGCCGTCAACGAGTTCTTCCAGACTCCCGTCCCGCACATCTACGCGGCCGGCGACGTGATCGGCTTCCCCGCGCTCGCCTCGACCTCCATGGAACAGGGGCGCCTGGCGAGCTGCCACATGTTCGGCACGTACTGCGAGGCCCGGACGGCGATCCCCTATGGCATCTACACGATTCCCGAAATCTCGGTCGTCGGAAAGAACGAGGAGGAACTGACGGCCGAAAAGGTCCCCTACGAGATCGGTGTTTCCAAGTTCGAGGAGCTCGCCAAGGGCCAGATGCTCGGCGTCGACACGGGGATGCTCAAGATCCTCTTCGACCGCAACACGCGCAAGCTTCTCGGCGTGCACATATTCGGCGAGCGCGCGACCGAGATCATCCACATCGGCCAGGCCGTCATCGCCTTCGGCGGCACGATCGACTACTTCCGCGACACCGTCTTCAACTACCCCACCATGGCGGAGGCGTACAAAGTCGCCGGTCTCGACGGATTGAATCGGCTTTAGGCGTAGAGGGCCGCCTCGTTCAAAAGGTTCGATTCAGGTACAGATACGCCGAGCTGTTCTTGCTGCCCGAGTGCCCGTACCCGATGAAGAACGGCCCGATGAGGGTGTCGGCGACGACGAAGACGCTGCCGGCCGGCTTCAGGCTCGAGAACGTAACCGGAGCCTGGTAGGCCCAGGCGTTGCCTCCCTCGACCGAGACGCCGACGGAGAGGTTCTTGACGATGAGGCCCCCGGTCGCGGAAAGCCGGTAGTAGAGAAGCGCCGCGCCCAGCGCATACGTGTTTCCGTAGAGCTGCCCGATCGGCCGGCCCGAAAGGCGAAAGAGACCCCCAAGCTGGAACTCGTCGTAAAACGGAATCTGCGTGCCGAGGCCCGAACCGCCCTCGACCTTGATGAGTCCGGTCCAGCGCCCGATCGTCTGGACCCCGATGGCTCCCGCGCCCAGGCGATCGTACGACGTGGAGCCGCCGAGGCCCTCGCGGTTGGCGAGAAAGGCGACGTCCGAAAAGTAGCCCGAGTGCGGCAGGTTCACGTTGTCGAGCTGGTCGACTTCCATCCGAGCGGTCAGGCCCCCTTCGTCCCAGTCGAGGTCCGGGAAGGAAGGGTCGCCCACCTTGCGGCGGCCCTGGCCCCACGCACGGCCGTAGCCCACGCGCAGCTCTCCCCAGGTCCCGAAGTCGTAGCCGGCGTCCATGCCGACGATGCTGCGCGAAACCTGGTAGGTGCCGACGGCGGCCTGGTTCTGGTCGTACACCTGGGCCAGGTCCTGCCTCCAGCCGCCATAGGGCGAGAGGAAGAGATGGCTGTGGTAGGTGAGCGGCTGAAAGAATCGGGTCTTCAGGTCGATCGGGTTGCCGACCGTCACGGTCGTCTTCCATTCGCCGCCGAGCCCGTTCAACTCCGTCGCATCCACGAGCGCGGTCACGCCGAAGCCCGTGGTGAGCTGAAAGTCCGTGCCGAGATTGAGGCCGAGCTTGAGATACGTCGGGCCCCAGGACTTCGGCGTCGCCGTGATCTTCAGGATGCGGCGCTGCCCGTCCGGGACGATCGAATAGCTGACGATCTCGAAGTAGCCCAGCGAATAGATGCGCTTCAGGTCCTGCCCCAGCGTCTTGGTGTCGAGGACCCCCGGCTTCGAATGGACGAGGTAATCGAGCCGCCTCTGGTCGATGCCCGGAACGGGATCGATCACGACCTCGTCGATGTACGGCAGAGGCGGCAGCGTCGCGTCGTGGCGCTGCTTCCACGGGGCGTACTCGCTCTCGGGCACGGACCACTGCTCGAGCTTGCTCTTGTACGCTTCGGCGGCCTTGTAGCCGAGCGGAATCATCTTCAGGCCCTTCATGAAGTCCGCGGAAGTGTAACCGTCGAGGTCGGGGGTGATGACGAGGGTCGCGAGCTTCGCCGAGGCCATCGTGTTCTGTTGGAGCGGCAGGTCGATGAGGCGGCCGATCATCGCGCCCACGTTCTCGGGTTTGGCCGCCGTCTCGGCGCCCGACGAGCCCACGTTGACCGCGATGACGATGTCGGCGCCCATCGCGAGCACCGTCTGCACCGGAAGGTTCTCGGACTCGCCGCCGTCGATGAGCATGTGGCCGTCGATCTCGACCGGCGTGAATCCCGCGGGAATGGCCATGCTCGCGCGGATGACGCGGGCGAGATTTCCGCTCGACATGACGTAGGGCTTGCCCGTCTGGATGTCGGTCGCGACCGCCTTGAACGGGATGCGCAGCTGGGAAAAGTCCGTCACCGAGGAGCAGGGCATCGTCGCGGTCTCGAGCACGAAGCCGAGCTTGCTGCCCGCGATCAGGCCCGGCGGCAGCAGGAGCCCGCCCTTCTTGAGGTTCAGGCCGAACTCGAACGGGATCAGCCGCTCGAAGTCGTCTTCCTTCTGCCGGAACGACTGGTCCTTGCGCTCGGGAGCGTCGCGGAAGAGCGTGTCCCAGGGAATCGAGCCGATGAGCTTCTCCATTTCGTCGGGCGTGTAGCCGCAGGAGTAGAGGCCGCCGATGATCGAGCCCATGCTCGTGCCTGCCACGTAATCGATCGGGATGTGCAGCTGTTCGAGCATCCGAATGACGCCGATGTGCGCCGTGCCCCGCGCACCGCCGCCGCCGAGCGCGAGCCCGATCTTCGGCCGCGCGGGCGGCGTCTGCTCCGGCGCCGGTTCCGGAGACGGGGCTGCCTGGAGCGGCCCCGCGACGGCCAGCAGGCACAGTCCGACCGCGAGCAGGGCACGAAATCGGCAACATTGCATGGTGAGGAGACTATCGAAACGCGGCCGGGGGGTCGAGCCGATTCCCCGCGGCAAGTCGAAGGAGATCGAGGTGGCCCGGGACGGCGAGACCTACCGCGTCCCCTGATCCACCGCCCCGGGCCTCCGCCTACTCGTCGGTGCGGATGTCCATGAGGATGTTGTTGTTGAGCGTGATCTTCACGCGCTGGCCTTCCTGGAAGCGTTGCCACTGCTGGCGCGTCACCTCGAGGCGGTAGCGCGAGGTCCCCTGGCCCTCCCGGGCCTCGAAGACCATGTAGTAGTTGCCCCCGCTCGACCGGTAGCCCGAGGCGCTCGAGGGGCTCTCCTGGCCCTTCTCCTCGATCACGCACTCGAGGGTGCGCGTTCCGATCCCGGAATCCTTCCTGGGCGCGCTCGACTTGCTGGCCGCGCACGCCCCGGCGAAGAGGCTGGAAACGAGCATTGCCGCCGGAAACCATCGTCTGTCCATGCCTCCCCTTAACCCGCGGCGGCCCGCTTCGATTCCGCCGTCCGGCGGCGGCGGCGAATCCATTAGAATCCGGGCGCGATGAACACACCAAGAGCCCGCGCCGTCCTGGTCGGCCTCGGCCCCATCGGCGTCGAGGTCGGAAAAGCCCTGGCCGGACGCCCCGGCATCGAGCTGATCGGAGCCGCCGACCCCGCCCCCGACAAGGCCGGCAAACCCCTTTCGGCCCTGCTCGACGGCGCCTTTCCGAACATCGCCATCCGCCCGAGCGCGGCCGCGCTCTACGCGGACTCGTCGGCTGCGCGCGGCAAGTCGGACGTCGTCCTGCTCTGCACGGGATCCCGCCTCCACGCGGTCCTGCCCCAGATCGAAGAGGCGATCGCCGCCGGGTTCCACATCGTGTCCACGTGCGAGGAGCTCTCGTACCCGGATCTGCGCCACATGCCGATGGCCCTCCAGATCGACCGCAAGGCCAGGGAAAAGGGCGTGGCCGTCCTCGGGACGGGCGTGAACCCCGGCCTCGTCATGGATCGCCTCGTCCTCGCCGTCGCGTCGGCCTGCGTGAAGGTCGATTCGGTCAAGGTCACGCGCGTCGTCGACGCGGCCAAGCGCCGCGGACCTCTGCGGGCCAAGGTCGGCGCGGGCATGAGCCCGGCGGATTTCGCCGCGGGCGTGGCCGCGAAGAAGCTCGGCCACGTCGGGCTCTCGGAGTCGGCGGCCATCATCGCGCTCGGGCTGGGCCTTCCGATCCACGAGATCACCGAGACGATCAATCCGGTCATCGCGGAGAAGGAGACCGACGGCGTCGCGGTCGGGCAGGTCCTCGGCCTTCACCAGGTCGCGCTGGTGCAGGCGGGGGACAATGTGCTCGTTGCGCTCGACCTGACGATGGCTGTCGGCGCCGCCTCGCCGGCCGACCGCATCGACATCGAGGGCGACCCGCCCCTGCACGTGACGGTCGCGGGCGGGTTCCACGGCGACCGGGCCACGGTCGGCACCGTGGTCAACGCCGTACCCTTCATCGTCCGCGCGACGCCCGGCCTGCACAACGTGGTGACGCTGCCCCTTTTCGGCCTGCAGCCGCTGCCTTAGGCCCGTTCCTCGACAAGTCCGCGGGCTTTCGGAGGCAATCCGATACCCTTCCCGGCGATGTACTCCCTGGACCAGACGCAGCAGATCGAAGCGCCGATCGAAGACGTCTTCGCCTTCTTCTCGGACCCGGGCAACCTCGCACGGATCACCCCCTCCTGGCTTTCCTTCCGCATCCAGGGACCGGCGCCGCAGGCGCTCGGCGAAGGCAGCCGCATCGAGTACCGCATCCGCTGGGGGCTCTTCAGGCTGCGGTGGGTCACGCGGATCACGCGCTGGACGCCGACCTCCGATTTCCAGGACATGCAGGAGAAGGGGCCCTACCGCACGTGGATCCACACGCATCGGTTCTCGCGGCACGGCTCCGCGGTGATCATGGAAGACCACGTGGACTACGCGCTGCCCTTCGGCCCGCTCGGCCGCCTCGCGCACCGGCTGCGCGTGCGCGCGCAACTCGAAGAGATCTTCGAGTACCGGAGGAGGGCCATCGAAGGGATCTTCGGCGGCGCCGGCAGCGCGGCGGCGGCCCGATGAGCCGGTCGTTCGGAACGGGCCTCGCGCTCAGCGGCGCGCTCGTCGCGGCGACGGCGCTGATCGGCGGACGCTTCACCGCCCTGGGCATCGGCCCCTGGTACGACGGCCTCGCCAAGCCTTCGTGGACGCCGCCGGGCGCGGTCATCGGCGCAGTCTGGACCGTCCTCTACGTCCTCATCGCGGTGGCGAGCGCCGCCGTGTGGGGCCGGTCGGCGGCCGCGCCGGGCGGCTACGCCACGCTGCTCGTCGCCAACCTCGTGCTGAACGCTCTCTGGTGCTACCTGTTCTTCGCCTCCCGGCGGCCGGGCGCCGCCCTCGCCGAGATCTTTGTCCTGGAGCTGACCTGCCTCGGCCTCGTCCTGCTCGCATCGCGCGCGTCGGCCGCCGCGGCCTGGCTGCTCGCACCCTACGCCGCCTGGGTCGCGTTCGCGGGATTTCTCAACTGGAACATCGTGAAGCTCGCCGGTTGACGCTCCTCCACTGGTTCCGGCGCGACCTGCGGGTCGCCGACAACACCGCACTCGCGCACGCCGCGCGGGACGCCGACCGGGTCGTGCCGGTTTTCGTCCTCGACGGCCATTACGCCGCGGACCCGGACGTCGGGCCGGCGCGCTTCCGGTTCCTGCGCGAGAGCCTCGAGGAGCTCGCGCGCGCCCTGCCGCGCTCGGGGGGCCGGCTGCTCGTGCGCCCGGGCCCGGCGGCGCGGGCCCTGCCCGCGCTGCTCGCGGAAACCAACGCCGAGGGCGTCTATGCCAACGTGGAGATCGGCCCCTACCCGGAGCGCCGCGACCGCGAGGTGGCCGCCGCGGTCGAGGCGGCCGGCGGGAAGTTCCGGCTGTTCGAGGACGAGCTCCTCGTCGCACCCGATCGGATCGCGACCGACGCCGGCGATCCCTACACGGTCTTCACGCCGTTCTCGAAAAAGTGGATGGCGGCCGAAAAGCGGGATCCGTGGCCGGCGCCCGCCGCGCTCGCGACCCCGGAGCTCGACGGCGTGCCGCTCACGAGCGTCGCAACGTGGCGCGACGTCCCTCCGGATCTCTTCTCGCCGCCCGGCGGAGAGGCCGCGGCGCAGGCGCTCCTCGCCCGATTCTTTGCCTCGGCCGCCGGCCGCTACGCCGACGACCGCGACCGGCCCGACCTCCCGGGGACTTCGCGCCTGTCGCCCCACCTCCACTTCGGCACGATCTCCGCGCGCACGATCCGCGCCGCCGCCGAACAGGCGTCGGAGACGGCGGCGCCGCGGGAGCGCGAGCACGTCCGCAAGTTCATCCTCGAGCTGGCCTGGCGCGAGTTCTACCATCACGTGCTCTTCCACTTTCCGCGCGTGGCGTCCGAGAGCTTTCGTCTCGAATTCGACCGGCTGGCCTGGAAGGAGAATCCGGAAGGCCTCGAAGCCTGGAAGATCGGCCGCACGGGATTTCCCCTCGTCGATGCCGCGATGCGCGAGCTCGCGACGACGCACTGGATGCACAACCGTGCGCGCATGGTCGCCGCCTCGTTCCTGACCAAGGATCTCCACGTCCACTGGAGGGAAGGCGAACGCTGGTTCGCGCACGAGCTCGCCGACGCCGACCTCGCCAGCAACAACGGCGGATGGCAGTGGGCGGCGGGCTGCGGCACGGATGCCGCGCCCTACTTCCGGGTCTTCAACCCCCTGCTCCAGTCGCGCAGGTTCGATCCCGAGGGCGCTTACATCCGCCGATTCGTCCCGGAGCTCTCCGGCGTGCCGGCCGAAAGGATCCACGAGCCGTGGACGATGACCGGCGAGGAACAGAAGGCCTCGAGTTGCCGGATCGGAAGCGACTACCCCACCCCCATCCTGGACCACGCCCGGGAGAAGGCGGTCGCGCTCGCGCTCTTCGCCGGAACTCGTAACTAGCCCCAAAAAAAGGCGGCCCCGACTTATTTTGTGTCGGGGCCGGGAAGGAAGGTATCGCGTGCTGGCCCTAACAACGGGGGGCCGGGCCGGATTATTTCCGGATCCAGATAACTGCAGGCTAAAGACTTACCCGTTCAGAATCTCGAAGCCGGCGGCGCCCACGGTCTCGTCCGGAAGGAGCTCCAGGCGCACCCCGAGCGCCGTTTCCGCGTCGGCGAGCAACGTCGGGTCATCCTCGGCGACCAGCTGTGCGACGGCGGGCCGCACGCGCACCCGCACGGTCCCGCCCGACGAGTAAAGATTGGGCGGCGCCAGCAGCGCCCGCCGCAGGTCGAGCGCCACCGTGACGTCCGTTTTCATGCGGCCGCTGCCCGAGCAGCACGGGCAGGCGCGCGTCAGCACCCGCTCGAGATTGCCGCGCGAGCGCTGGCGCGTGATCTCGATCAGGCCGAACTCCGAGATCTGCAGCACGCGCGTGCGGGCGCGGTCGCGCGTCAGCTCCGCCTCGAACCGCTCGAAGAGCCTTGCCCGGTGCTCGGGGTCCTCCATGTCGATGAAGTCCACCACGAGCAGGCCGCCGAGGTCGCGCAGGCGGATCTGCCGCACCATCTCCGGCACCGCCTCGAGGTTCGTCGCGAACACCGTGTCCTCGAGGCCCTCCTTGCCGACGAACCGCCCGGTGTTCACGTCGATCGCGACGAGGGCCTCGGTCTGGTGGATCACGAGGGATCCCCCCGAGGCGAGGCTCACGCGGCTCTTGAGCGCGTTCTCGATTTCCGTCTCGATGCCGAAGGCCTGGAAGAGCGGCTCGGGACCGGCATGCAGCTCGAGGCGCCGGGCGAGGGCGGGCGCGACGGCCTCGAGAAACTCCCGGAGGCGGTCGTGCGTGGCCTCGTCGTCCACGCGGATCGCGGCGCAGTCGTCGCCCGCGAGGTCCCGCACGGCCCGCAGCGCGAGGTCCATCTCCCGGTGGAGCAGCGCCGGCGGCGAAGAGCTCTCGCGGCGGCGCGCGATGCGGACGGCCATGTCCACCAGGTACCGGCGGTCGGCCGCGAGGTCGTCGGCGCTCTTGCCGAGCGCCGCCGTGCGGGCGATGAAGCCGCCCTCACCCCCGAATCCCTCGAGGATCAGCCGCAGGCGCTCGCGTTCCCCCTCATCGGACACGCGGCGCGAAACGCCGATCTCGTGCGCTCCCGGAAGGTAGACGAGCGTGCGGCCCGCCAGCGAGATGCCCGTGGTGACGCGCGGCCCCTTGCCGGCCAGCGGATCCTTCGTGACCTGGACGACGATCTCCTGGCCTTCCTTGACGAGGTCGTCGATCCGCGGCCGGTCGGCGGCCTCCACGTCCGGGCCGTAAGCCGCGCGGCCGTCGCCGAAATCCAGATCCGCGGCGCGGGCGAAGGCGTCCTCGACGTAGAGAAATGCGTCCCGGTCGAGGCCGATCGACACGAACGCGGCCTGCATGCCCGGAAGCACGCGGTGCACGCGCCCGAGAAAGACGTTGCCAACGAGCCCCTGCCGGCCGCGGCGCTCGTGCAGAACCTCCACCGCCCGCCCGTCCTCGGTCAGCGCCACGCGCGTCTCGGGGGGGGTCGCGTTGACGAGAAGCTCCTTCCTCACGCGTTGGCAAACCTGCGGTACTCGACGCCGAGGATCAGGCCGATCGCGAGAAACGTCGTCGCGATCGAGGAGCCTCCGTAGGACACGAAGGGCAGCGGGATCCCGGTCGTCGGGGCGAGGCCGATCATCATCGAGGCGTTGATCATGACCGAGAAGAACATCATCCCGGTCAGGCCGAGGATCAGGAACACGCCCCCGCGGTCGCGGGCCGTCTGCGCCAGCTTCAGGGCGCGCAGGAAGAGGCCGGCAAAGAGCCCGAGCACGAGGATCACCCCCAGGAATCCCCACTCTTCGGCGATGACGGCCAGGATGAAATCCGTATGCTGCACCGGCAGAAAGCGCAGCTGGCTCTGCGTTCCGCCGCGAAAGCCCTTCCCGGAGAACCCGCCCGAGCCAACCGCGATCTTGGACTGGCGCACCTGGTACCCCGAGCCGAGCACGTCGCTGTCCGGGTTCAGGAAGGTGCCGATCCGGGCCTTCTGGTAGTCCTTGAGGAGGAACCAGCCGCCCCCCGCCAGCATGACGACGATCGCGCCGATGGCGATCCAGCCCCGCGCCGGCAGGCCCCCGAAGAAGAGCCCGACGAACACGAGCGGCATGAACGTCAGGACGAGGCCCATGTCGGGCTGCAGGAAGACGAGGAACGCGGGGATGCCGACGATCGCGCCGAGCTTGAAGATCGTCGACGCATGCAGCCGGGCGTCGTCCTCGTTCTCGAACAGGTACGCGACGAGCAGCGCCGTCGCGATCTTCGCGAGCTCCGCCGGCTGGAACTGGAAGTACTTGCCGACGCGGATCCACGAGCGGACGTTGGCGATCCGCTCGCCGAAGGTCAGCAGGTAGACGAGCGGCAGGAGGCTCGCGCAGTAGATCGCGAAAGAGAACTTCAGCAGCATCCGGTAGTCGAAGAGGATGGCCGCGACCATCGCGACCAGGCCCACCCCGATCAGGATGGCCTGGCGTCCCGCCAGGCCCTCGCTGCGCGTCCCGGTCGTCGCCGACGCGATGAACAGCACGCCGAGGGCCGCCAGCGCGAGGGCGCAACCGAGTACGACGAGGTCGATGCGGCGTCCCCCGGGCAGCGCGCGCCCGATCATGGCCTCTCCCGATGGGCCGCCCGCTCGATCCCGGGCGCGACGGGCGCGACGGGCGCCACCGCGCGCACGGCCGGGTCCGGCGCCGGCTTCGGCGCAACGCCGAAGCGCGCCTCGAACAACGCCTTGGCCAGCGGCGCGGCGGCGAGGTTGCCGTGGCCGCCGTTCTCGACGAAGACCACGACGACCATCTGTGGGTCCTTCACCGGGCCGAACCCGGCGAACCACGCGTGGTCCTTCAGCTTCGACTTGTCGGCGCCGGCTCGGACCGTCGTCTCCTTGCCGACCACCTGCGCGGTGCCCGTCTTGCCGCCGATCTCCACGCCCGCGACACGCGATCCGTAGGCCGTCCCCCCCACCTCGTTCACGACGGCCCACATGCCGTCCTCGACGATGGCGAGCTTCTCCGGCGCGAGCGCGATCGCATCGTGAAACTCGGCCTTGTAGCGCAGCTGCGCTCCCGTCTTCGGGTCCTGCGACGAGTAGAAGAGGTGCGGCGTCGGCAGCCGTCCGCGCTCGACCAGTCCCGAGAGGGCGCGGGCGACCTGCATCGGCGTGACCAGCAGCGGGCCCTGGCCGATCGAGACCGAGATCGTCTCGCTCGGATACCACCGTGCGCCCCTCTTCGAGCGCGCCCACTCCTCGGACGGGACGAGGCCCGACTTCTCGAACGAGAGGTCGACCCCCGTGGGCCCGCCGAATCCGAACGAGGTCAGGATCTCGTTGATCCGGTCGACGCCGAGCTTCTGGCCCAGGTTGTAGAAGTAGACGTCGCAGGACATCTTGATCGCGTCGCGCAGGTTGACCAGGCCGTGGCCGCCCTTCTTGTGGCAGTGGAATTCGCGTCCGTAGAACACCGCATGCCCCGGGCAGAAGATCTTCGCCTCCGGGTCCACCAACCCGCGGGCCAGCGCGCCGTAGGCGATGAAGGGCTTGATCACCGAGCCCGGCGAATACATGTTCTGGATCGCCCGGTTCTGCAGCGGCCGGTCGGGGTTCTCGAGCAGGCCGCTCCACTCCGACGACGTCACGCGCCGCGTGAACCAGTTCGGATCGTACGAGGGCGAGGACACGAGGGCGAGGATCTCGCCGGTCCGCGGATCGAGTGCGACGACGGAGCCGACCTTGTCCTTGAAGTACTCCTCGGCGACGTCCTGCAGCTTCAGGTCGAGGGTCAGGAACAGGTTCTGGCCGGGGCTGGCCTCGAGGCGCGCCTCCTCGGCGACCTCGCGGCCGTGCGAGTCGACGATGACGCGCCGCTCGCCGCTCGCTCCCGAGAGCAGCCGCTCGTAGGCGCTCTCGATGCCCTTCTGGCCGATCCAGTCGCCGACCCCGTAGACGTTGCCGGCGTTCTTGATCTGCTCGGGCGTGGCCTCCGAGAGGTAGCCGAGCGCGTGCGCCGCCGAGTCGCCGTGCTTGTAGAGGCGCCGCTGCGAGACGGTGATCGCGAACTCGGGGTGCTCGGCTGCGCGCGCCTCGACCGCCGCCACCTCCTCGATCCCGAGATTCTCGGCGATGGGGATCGGGACGAACTCCGGGTCCTTGCGCCCGCGCTCGACGCGCGAGGCCACCCGCTCCCGGTTCAGGCCGAGCAGGTCGACGATGAAGTCCACCGAGGCGTTCAGGTCCTTCGCCTCGCGCCGGTACAGGTGCAGCGTGTAGGCCGGCTCGTTCTCGACGAGCGTCGCCCCGTTGCGGTCGAGCACGTACCCGCGCGGCGCCGTGATCTTGACGGCGCGGATGCGGTTGTTCTCCGACAGCGAGAAGTAGTACTCGCCCCGCACGATCTGGACGATCCAGTAGGCGACCGCCAGCAGCGAGAGGACCAGTCCCACGGCCACCCGCGAAACCTCGATCCGCCGGGCCAGCGCCTGTCGGTCTTCGCGGATCCTCAGCATGTCGCGCCCCCGGGGCGGAGGTCTTCCCCCCTCACCGGAGCCTCCGCAGGCGCCGCCGGTGCCACCAGTCTCGCCATGGGAAGTTCCAGGCCGACTCCAACGCGCCCCCGGCCACGCCCGTCGCGGCGGCGCGCCAGAGCGCGTCGCGCGACACGAGCACGATCGGAGACTGGGAGAGCAGCGCGCCGAGCAGCGCGACGATGGCCTCGTTGGCGAGCGACGCGACCGCGAGCGCCGCGCCGACGGCGAGCGCGCCGCCGAACACGACGCGCACCGAAACGAGCGTCAGCGCGTAACCGATGACGGCCTTGGCGAAGGCGTTCATGCCGATGAGGGGCTGCGAGACGGCATCCTCGAGCGCGCCGGCCACGGCGCCTGTGGCCACGGCGCGCACGAAGTCCCCGCTCCGCGCCACCGTGGCCGTCGCGAGCAGGAACCAGTCGACGGGCAGGAAGGAGCGGTACGGCGAGCGGCCCACGAAGAACTCGAGGACGACCGCGGCGCCGAGCAGCAGTGTGATCCGGCCGATCTTCATCGCGGCGCCGCCTTGCCCGGCTCCGGGCTCTCCCTGACCGCGAGCGACGGCGCCAGCAGCAGGACGTCCGTCAGGCGCGAAAAGTCCGCCGCCGGCGCGACGCGGATTTCGAGGAAGAGCTTGCTGCCGCGGGACACCGCCTCGACGCGGCCGATGGGCACGCCCCGCGGATAGATGCCGTCGATCCCGGCCGATTCGATGAGATCCCCGCGGGCGACGGAGGAGGTGGTCGCGATGTTGTTCAGGATCAGCGCGCCGTGACCGTCGCCCCGCACGACGCCGAGCTCGCCCGTGCGTGCGATCCGGGCGCCCGCGGCCGCCGACGCGTCCAACAGGAGCTGAGCCCGCGACACGCCCCGGCCCACCGTGACGACCCGCCCGACGAGCCCCGCGGGCACCGCCAGCGGGGAACCCGGCGCCACGCCGTCGGCCGAGCCCGCGCCGATCAGGGCGCCCTGCGCGCCGGCGCGGCGCTCGATCAGCAGGATCGGAACGGTGCCGACGACGCCGGGCAGGGACGCGCCCTGCCCGAGCAGCCGCAGCCCCTCCGCGCCCTGGCGGGCCTCCGCGCGCAGGCGGAAGAGCTCGCGCTCGCGGGCGTCGAGGTCCCGGCGCAGGCGCGCGTTCTCCTCGCGCGCGTGGAAGAGCTCGAGCGTGGAGCCGACGGCGCTGGAGACCCCGTGCGACAGCGCGCCCACTGCCGCCGCCACGGGCGCGGAGGCCGACAGGATCCACGACTGGAGCACCGATCCCCGCCCGCCGCGAGCCTGGGCCTGGGCGGAAAGGACGAGCACGCAGGCGACGAGCACCATCACCAGCACGGCGCCTCCGCGGCGGGGATTGGCGGCGGCGATCTCGGCGTGGGGCTTCGGGGGTCTCATGACGGTATGCCGTGCACCGGGAACCGGGAACCGGGAACCGAGGGTTCGACGCGAGCGTGGGCGATCAGCGGTTCGCGGTTCACGGTTTACGTGATGGAAATCTTCCTCAACAGGTCCATGTCCGTGAGCATCGCCCCCGTCCCGAGAGCCACCGACGCCAGGGGATCCTCGGCATACGAGATCGGCAGGCCCGTCTCCTCCGAGAGCCTCCGGTCGAGGTTGCGCAGGAGCGATCCCCCGCCGGTGATGATGATGCCCTTGTCCATGATGTCGGCGGAAAGCTCCGGGGGCGTTCGTTCGAGGGCCACCCGCACGGTCTCGACGATCGCCGCGACGACCTCCGACAGCGCCTCGCGCACTTCCTCGTCGGAGAGCACGAGCGTCTTCGGCACGCCCTCGACGAGATCGCGCCCCTTGACCTCCATCGTCAGCGGCTCGTCCAGCGGGTGCGCGGAGCCGATCTCGATCTTGATCTGCTCGGCCGTGCGCTCGCCGATGAGCAGGTTGTACTTGCGCTTCAGGTACTGGATGAGGGCTTCGTCCATTTCGTTCGAAGCGGTCCGCACCGAGCGGCTGTAGACGATGCCCGCCAGCGAGATCACCGCGACGTCCGTCGTGCCGCCGCCGATGTCCACGATCATGTTGCCCGTCGGCTCGGTGATCGGGAGGCCCGAGCCGATCGCCGCGGCCATCGCCTGCTCGATGATGAAGACCTCGGAGGCGCCGGCGCGCAGGGCCGAGTCCTGCACCGCGCGCTTCTCGACCTGCGTGATGCCCGAGGGCACCGAGATCACGATGCGCGGGCGCACGAAGAGCGAGCGGCCGTGCGCCTTCTTGATGAAGTGATCGAGCATCTTCTCGGTCACCTCGAAATCGGCGATGACGCCGTCCTTCATCGGCCGAATGGCCACGATGTTGCCGGGCGTGCGGCCGAGCATCTCCTTGGCGTCCGTGCCGACGGCTTCCACCCGGTTGGTCACCGTGTTCACCGCCACGATGGACGGCTCCCGGACGATGATCCCCTTGCCCCGCGCGAACACGAGCGTGTTCGCGGTGCCGAGATCGATCGCCAGGTCGTTCGAGAAGATCGAGAAAACGGATTTCCAGGCCAAACCAAACCTCCTAGGAGAGCTTCGCGCGACGCGGTTCGTTTGCCGGCGGGCACTCCGCTCGACCCTCGACCCTCGACCCCCGACTCCCTCGCTTCATAGCGACTCGACGAACACCCGTACGCGCCGGACCGTCTCGTTGCCCGACGCATCCACCGACTTGACGACGAGGACCGTAGCACCATCCCGCTCGATCGTGATCGTCTTCTTGAAGGAACCGTCGGGTTCGAGGTCCGCCGGTTCCGCGTTGACGGTCACGATGGCCCCGGGCTCCGTCTTTCCGTAGATGAGGAAGAGGTTGCCCATCTGCTGCGGCGGATAGACCGTCAGTTCGGGGGGCGTGATGTCGCCCGTGCCCGCCTTGAGCGGTTCGGTCACCATCTTGAAGCGCCGCACCGCCGACCAGTCCGAGGTCAGGCCGTTCGATTCGATGGCCGCCACCCGCCAGAAATAGGACCCTTCCTTCGAAACCTTGACGCGGGCGCTCGCCTGCACGCGGTCGTCCAGGTCCACCTCCGTCGAGTCGGGCACGAAGAGGCGCGAGCGCGAGATCTGGAGCCGGTACCGGGCGGCGTCCGGGACTTTCGACCACCTCAGCTCGACCTGGTCGCCGGTCTTCAGATCGTAGATCCGGTTGTCCGCCGGCAGCGCCGGCTGCGGCGAGTCCGGGAGGGCCACTTTCGGCGAGAAGGTGCGCGTCTTGGCCCCCGCCGAGACCTTCTCACGGCCCTCCAGGGTGACGCTCTCCTTGCCCGTCGACACCGTCGTGCGGCCGCGGAAGCTCGTGACCTCGGTCTTGTCTCCGGGAACGACGTCGACCGACACCCGCGAGTCCCGGTCGATCGCCGCCGTCGCCGCATCCGTGGCGACCGTGGAGTTGGCGCCCGACGTGTACACGTTGACGGCGCCGGACACGATCTTGATCGCGCTTCCGGCAACCTCCGACGAGACCGGCCGCCGGCACTCGAAGAGGGATCCCGGGCGGATCGTGTAGAGCGTTCCGTCATAGAACATGATCTCGGCCGAACCCGTCCTGCCGGCCTTCACGAAGTCGCCGTCGAAGAGCGGCTCGCGCTGGCGCGCCGGCTCGAACGTCGAGCGTCCCGCGCGCTGGAGCGCCACGTCTCCTTCGACGAAGATGAACGAGGCGTCCCCCTGCTCGTCGGTGCCGGAACTCCCGAGCGTGCGGCGCGAGTAGGACTGGGACTCGACGGCGAGGCGGAACGCCTCCTCGTAGCGGGACCCCGTGAAGGACTCGTGGGCGTCGCGCAGGAAATCGCGGGCCTGGGCCACGTTGGAGCCCGGCCGCGTGGCGCCCACCGACCGGGTCGCGCGGGCCAGAAGCGTCTCGGCCTGCGCAATCTCGGCCTGCGCCCGGTCCCGCGGCGAGCCGTGGCTGCGCAGGTAGACGAAGTACCCCACGCCGCCGGCGATCAGAAGAAGGACAAGAACGCTGGCCCACTGGCGGATCTTCTGGATCGGGATGACGAACCAGTCGAGATCCGTTCCCGCCGGCTGGCCGGACTTCCGCTTGCGCATAAACTCCCGAAACTGCGGGACTTACCCCTCTCGCTTATAGCACACTTGGCCCGGAATCGCAGGTGCGCACGGCCCATCCGCCGCGGTCGGCGCCCGGACGCCGGCCCTTCCCGCCCCCGGGCGAGGCGCCTGCTATAGTCGCCCGTCCTCGAACGTTTTTCCGGAGGGTCTTCGATGCTCAAGACGATGCGCAACAGCTTCCATCATCTGAAGTGGACGCTGTTCGTCGTGATCGGTGTTTTCATCCTCGGGTTCGTTTTCTGGTCTGGCTCGGGAACGGACCAGGCCAAGGCCAGCCAGGTCGTGGCCGAAGTCGGCGGCGAGCGGATCACCGCGATCGAGTTCGACCGGCAATACCGCGCCCAGGTCGAGCGCTACCGCCAGATGTACCAGGGCAACTTTTCTCCGGAGCTCGAGCGGGCGCTCGACCTTCCCCGCAACGTCCTCGACTCTATGATCGAGCGCATGCTCCGCCTCGAGGCGGCCAAGCGCCTCGACCTCCACGTGGCCGACGACGAGCTGGCCAAGAAGATCGTCGCCCTGCCCTTCTTCCAGGACAACGGCCAGTTCATCGGCCGCGAGAAGTACGAAAAGATGCTCCGCGCGAACAACATCGTCCCCGAGCGTTTCGAGGAGGAGCTGCGCGAGGACATGCTGCTCGAGAAGTACGCCGGCCTCGTGAAGGCGTCGGTCGTCGTTCCGGACACGGAGCTCGCCCGCGAGTTCTCGACCCGCAACGACAAGGCCACGATCGAGTACATCCTCGTCCCCGCCGGCCGTCTCGAGTCCAACGTCCAGCCGACCGACGCTGACCTGCAGGCGTACCTCGAGAAGCACAAGGACCGTTACCGCGCGCCGGTCCAGCGCAAGGTCAAGTACCTGCTGGTCGACCGTGCGCGCGTGCGCTCCAAGATGACGCCCAGCGAGGCGGACGTACGCTCCGAGTACGAGCGGCGCAAGGATTCGTTCACGGTTCCCGAGCAGGTCACCACCGCCCACATCCTGATCGCGGTCAAGCCCGACGGCGGCGAAAACGCCGACGCGGTCGCCAAGGCGCGGGCCGAGACCCTCGCCGCGCGCGCGAAGGTCCCCGGGGCCGACTTCGCCAAGCTTGCCGACGAGAACACGGACGACCCGAGCGGCAAGACGAACGGCGGCCAGCTGCCGCCCTTCTCCCATGGCCAGATGGTGTCGGAATTCGAGCAGGCGGCCTTCTCGATGGCGCCGGGCGAGATCCGCGGGCCGATCAAGACGCAGTTCGGATACCACGTGATCAAGCTCATCTCGAAGACGCCCGGGCGCACGCGCACGTTCGAAGAGGCGCGCCCCTCGCTCGTCGCCGAAATCAACGAGCGACAGGCCACCGCCGAGGTCGACCGCCTCTCCCGGGAGCTCGCCGAGAAGCTCAAGGGGATGCGCTCGGCCTCCGACGACGACCTGCGCAAGCTCCAGGGCGACGCCGTAACCTTCAACACGACCGAATGGAGCGCGCGCGGCGACAGCATCCAGGGCATCGGCGCCAACCAGAAATTCGCGGACGAGGCCTGGACGACCCCGGTCGGCAAGGTCTCCGCGACCCCCATCACGACCCCCCGCGGCATCGCCTTCGTGAAGCCCTCCGAGGAGCGGGCCGCGGGTGTGCCGCCCTTCGCGGAGTTGAAACCCCGTCTCGAATCCGAGTGGCGGGTCGAACGCCGCCAGAAGGACGCCCTCGCACAGCTCGAGCCGGCCGCAAAGGAGCTCTCTTCCGGGACGACGCTCGCGGCGCTCGCGACCCGCTACGGCACGGAGGTCAAGACGACGACCGAGTTCGGTCCCGGCGGCCCGGTCCCGGAGCTCGGGACCGCGCCCGAGCTGACCGCGGCCGTCTTCAAGACGGCGCAGGGCCAGGCGGGTCCCGCCGTCGCCGTGCCCAACGGGTTCGTTCTGTACCGCGTGCTCACGCGCACCGAGGGCGACCACGCCGCGTTCGAGGCGCAGAAGGAGCAGCTGCGGGAATCCATCCGCAGCCGCGAGGCCGACCGCCTGACGCGCGCATACCTCCAGCAGATCCGGGCCTCGCGCAAGGTCGAAGTCAACGAGCAGCTGCTCACCTCGTTCATGCGCGACTCGGCGACGGGGCGACGCAGCTGATCGCGGGTCCGGCGGCTACAATCGGGGCATGATCGGCCGCCTGACCGGCCGCGTCGCGACGAAGACGCCGGACCAGGTCCTCCTCGACGTCGGGGGCGTGGGGTATCTCGTCCACATTCCGCTTTCGACGTTCTACGATCTGCCCGAGGGCGAGAGCCCGGCGTCGCTCTGGATTCACACGCACGTCCGCGAGGATGCGCTCTCGCTCTACGGATTCCTGACCGAGCGGGAGCGCTCGCTCTTCCTCCTGCTGCTCGGCGTGACCGGCATCGGCCCGCGCGTCGCGCTGACCGTGCTCTCGGGCATTCCCCCGGCCGAGCTCGTCGACGCCCTGCGCAAGCAGGACGTCCGCCGGCTCGTCGCGGTGCCCGGCGTCGGCAAGAAGACCGCCGAGCGGATGGTCCTCGAGCTGGCCGAGAAGGTCGCCCGCCTGCCCGGCGAGGCCCCGGCGAAGGAGCCCGCCGCCGTCGCGGCCGACGACGTCATCTCCGCGCTCGTGAACCTCGGGTACCGCCGGGCCGAGGCCGAGCGGGCCGTGGATGCGACGGCGCGCGCGGGCGGATCGAGGGAGTTTGGAGACTTCCTGAAGGAATCCCTGCGGCGTTTGACGGCGGGATGACCGGCGAGAGCAACCCGTCGCCGGGTCATCCCGAGGGTCTTTTTCCAGCCGCCCCGGAGTTTGAAAGGGATCCTTCGCTGCCACATCGAACGATAGACTGATGCGGCTTGACTGACGCACGAGAAATCCTCACCGGGGCCGCGCTCGAGGACGACGCCGCCGTCGAGCCGAAGCTGCGGCCGCAGAGCCTCGGCGAATACATCGGGCAGACCAAGGTCCGCGAGAACCTCTCGGTGTTCCTCGCGGCCGCCAAGGGGCGCGGCGAGCCCCTCGACCACGTACTGCTGACGGGGCCACCGGGCCTCGGCAAGACGACGCTCGCGCACATCGTCGCGCGCGAGATGGGAGCCGGGCTGCGGCTGACCGCCGGCCCGATGATCGCGCGCGCGGGCGACCTCGCGGGGATCCTGACGAACCTCCAGCCCCGCGATGTCCTCTTCGTGGACGAGATCCATCGCCTCTCGCCAACAGTCGAGGAGATTCTCTACCCGGCGATGGAGGACTTCCGGCTCGACGTCCTCATTGGCGAAGGGCCGATGGCGCGCACCATGAAAGTGGACCTGCCGCCCTTCACGCTCATCGGCGCCACGACGCGGCCGGGCCTGCTTTCCCAGCCCCTCCACGGCCGCTTCGGCATCACGCTGCGCCTCGACTTCTACGACGTCGCCGCTCTGGCCCAGATCGTGGACCGCTCCTCGCGTATCCTGTCGATTCGGATCGCCCCCGAGGCCGCGCGCGAGATCGGCGCCCGCAGCCGCGGCACGCCCCGCATCGCCAACCGGCTCCTGCGCAGGTTGCGCGACTTCGCCGAGGTCGCGGGCAAGGACGAGATCGACCTCGACACGGCGCGGCAGGCGCTGGCGCGGCTCGAAGTCGACGAGCATGGCTTCGACGAGCTCGACCGCCGCATCCTCGCGACGATCATCGAGAAGTTCGGCGGCGGGCCCGTCGGCGTCGGCGCGATCGCGGCGTCGCTCGGCGAGGACCGGGGCACGCTCGAGGACCTGTACGAGCCGTACCTGCTCCAGGCCGGGTTCCTGCAGCGCACGCCGCGGGGCCGCGTGGCCTCGCCGGCGGCGTACCGGCACCTCGGAATCGTGGCGCCGCGACGCGATGGAGAGCTTTTCTAGCCCTCTCCATGAGACGCGGCATCCTCGTCTACAACCCGACCGCCGGCCAGCGGGATCGGCGGCGCGCAATGAGCGCGCTGATCGACCGCCAGCGCGGGAAGGGCCTCGAGCTCGTCAACGCGCCGACGAGCGGGCCCGGCGACGCGACGGCGATCGTCCAGAGTTTCCTCGGGCGCGGACTGGACGTCGTCGCGGTGTGCGGCGGCGACGGCACGATCTCGGAGGCCGCGTGCGGCCTCGCCGGCTCGGACGTGCCGCTGGCCGTCCTGCCAGGCGGCACGTCCAACGTCCTCGCCATCGAGCTCGGCATCCCGAGCTCGTTCCTGCGCGCCGAGTCCCTGCTGCAGGACGGCATCCCCCGGGCGCTGCGCCTCGCGCACGCCGACGGCCGTCCCTTCCTGCTCTGGGCGGGCGTCGGGATCGATGCGCGGATCATGGACAACATGAGCCTTGCGTGGAAGCGCCGGCTCGGGCGCGCCGGCATCCTCCCGACCGCCGTATTGCAGTTTCTCCAGTACGAGTTTCCGAGCCTCGAAGTGGAGATCGACGGCGTCGCCTATCCGGCGACGTATGCGGTGGCTTCACGGGCGCGCCACTATGCCGGCAAGTGGGTCATCGCGCCCGACGCCGATCCGGTCGGCGACACGTTCGACGTGCTCCTCTTCGCGGAGCGCACCCACGCGCGGCTCGCCCAGCTCTTCCAGCAGATGGCGGCCGGCCGCGCCGGCCACCTGAAGAACGGCCTCTCCCGGATCGTGCGGGGCCGCAGGGTCTCCATCCGCCGCCTCGACGGCAGCCCGGTCGAGGTCCAGGTGGACGGCGACTGCGTCCTCGCGACGCCCATCGCCTGCCACGTGGGCACGGACACGGTGCGCGTGCTGGTTCCCGAAAAGGGGTAGGACGAGCGGGGACCCGCCCCGCCCCTACGAAGGCTTCTTGCCCGACTGCACGGTCCGCTCGACCTCGGCGGCGGCGCGCGGCGCGCCGCAGGAGAGGCACTCGTAGCCGTCCTTCGTGACGAGCACCGTGTCTTCGATCCGCACGCCGATGTTCCACCACTTGGGATCCACGCCCGTCATCTGCGCAGGAATGTAGATCCCGGGCTCGATCGTGAAGACCATCCCCGGCTCGAGCACGCGCGACTTGCCGCCGCCCGGCTCCCCGTAACCGCCGGCGTCGTGCACGTCCAGCCCGACCCAGTGCGACACGCCGTGGAGCGTGAAGCGGCGCTGGCCCTGGCCCTTCTGGATCGTGGCCGGGTCGCCGGACAGGAGCCCGAGCTTGACCAGCCCCTCGGTCTGCACCTGCGCGGCCTTCTTCTCGATGTCCTCGTGCGTCGCGCCGGGCTTGACGAGCGCCATCGCCTGCGTCTGGGCGTCGAGGACGATGTCGTAGATCGCGCGCTGCTCGGGCGAAAAGTGGCCGTTGACCGGGTACGTGCGCGTGATGTCGGTGGCGTAGAAGCCGTACTCGGTCCCCGAGTCGTTCAGGAGCAGCTCGCCGTCCTTCATCTGCCGGGAGCTGTCCTCGTAGTGGAGGATGCAGGAGTTCGGACCCGAGCCCACGATCGAGGGGTAGGCCATGCGGCGGGCGCCGTTGGCGTAGCAGTGGCCGTCGAGCACCGCCTGGACCGCGAACTCCCACATGCCCGGCGCCGCCGCCTGCATGGCACGGACGTGGCCCTCTGCCGACAACTGCGCGGCGCGGCGCAGAAACTTCAATTCCTCCTCGTCCTTGACGAGGCGCATTTCGTGGATCATGCCGCGCGCGTCCACGATCGTCGACGGGCCGTTGTCCCGTTCGCGCAGCGTCTTGTAGAACGTCTGGAATTTCGAGGCCCAGTCTTCGTCGTGCCCGTCGGAGAGATAGAGCTTTTCGACGCCGACGAGATAGCCGCTGGCCTTGAAGGTGGTCCGGTCGAATTCGCTCAGCTTCTCGTCGAAGTCCTTCAGGGCGAATGCGGCGTCGGCGCCGTACGCGGCGGGCGCCTCGTCGGGGCCGACGCGCACACCGGCCCACGCCTCGCGGCGCAGGTCGCGGGGGCGGACGAAGACGACGTACTTCTTGCCGTCGGCGGCGTCCGGCCGCAGAGCCACGGTCGCGTCGTCGGCGGCGATGCCGGTGAGGTAGTAGAAGTCATTGTCCTGGCGGTAGGGGTACTCGACGTCGTTGGTCATCGTCCGCATCGGGGCGGAGCGAAGGATCGCGATCGACTTGGGCGCCATTTGCGCCATGAACCGCTCGCGCCGCGCCTTGAACGCCGCCGGATCGGGCGTCAGAGGCGGAGCGTCGAGGGCGAGGACCGGAGCGGCGCACAGCGCGAGAGCGGCCGCAAGGAGCCACTGGAAACCGGTGAGCGATCGGCGGCTGAAAACCACGGAACCTCCTCGATCAACGCTTGGAGATGAAGGACCACGGGGCGGGCGCGGCGGCAGGCCGCACGCCCTGGGGCCGGATGACCGCGGCGATGCGCTCGCGGTGCGTCTTCAAGAGCCGCCGCACGGGTAGCCCCAAGGCCGCTTCCTCGAGGATGTCCGCGCCCGATTCGTCCACCTTGGCCAGGAACGCCTCCCACACGGCCTCGCCGACGGGCATGCCGCGGAAGACGACGTTGGGGATGCGCTCGAGCTCGCGCTGGACGAGCGCGAGCTTCTCCTTCAGGTATTCCTCGTCGCGCAGCCCCTCGTCCTCGTAGGGCGTGTGGGGCTTCGGGATGAAGGCGTTCAACGAGGGCACTATCTCAGCGACCCGGCCGAGCGAGCGGCCTTCCTCGACGGCGATCTCGTGGAGCCGCGCGACCAGGCGCGCGATGTCGAGGACGTCCTCGTCGGTCTCCGAGGGCAGTCCGACCTGGAGATAGAGCTTCAGGCGCGTGAAGCCGCGCGCGAAGACCAGCCGCGCCTTCTCGAGGAGCATCTCGTCGGAGACCTTCTTGTTGATGAAGCGGCGCAGCCGCTCGTTGCCGGCTTCCGGAGCGATCGCCAGCGCCTTCTCGCCCTGGCGCGCGAGGACCTCGAGGATGCGGTCCTCGATCGCGTCGATCTTGATGGAGGAAAGCGCGATGTGGTACCCGAGCTCCGCCAGGCCCTCGAGGATCGTCCCGATCTCCGGGTGGTCGCACACGGCCGTCGCGATCAGGCCCGTGCGCTGCGTGAGGGGCCGCGCCTCGCGCGCGATCTTCAGGATCGACGAGGCCGGGTACTGCTTGACCGGCGCCATGGCGTACGCGGCCCAGCAGAAGCGGCACATCTCCGTGCACCCGCGCGAGATCTCGATCAGCAGCTTGTCCGCCAGCTCCGTGCGCGGCGTCAGGATCGTCGTGTGCGGCACCTCGAAGGCCGGCGTGATCTCCTTGCGCGACATCGGCTGCTGGATCACGACCTTCGCGTTTTCGGCCGCCTCGGCGCGGGGGCCGTGCACGGCAGGGACGAAGAGGCCGGGCACCGCCGCGGCCGCGGAGAGGAACGCCTCCCGGTCCAGGCCCGACATCAGCAGCTCCGAGATCCGCGGCACCAGCCGCTCGCCGTCGCCGAGGGCGAAGATGTCCACGAAGGGCGAGAGCGCCGCCGGATTCATCCGCGCGATGTCGCCGCCCACGAGCAAGAGCGGGTGGCGCTCGTCGCGCGCTTCGCGGCGGACCGGGATCCGCGCGAGATGGAGCGTGCGCAGGATGTTGACGATGTCCATCTCCCACGACAACGACCAGGCGAGCAGGCCGTAATCCGAGAGCGGAGCGCCCGTCTCGAAAGTCACCGCCGGCTCCCCTTCCTCGAAGAAGAAGCGCTCGCACGAAAGATCCGGGATCCGGTTGAAGAGCCGGTAGACCCACTGGAATCCGAGGTTCGACATCCCGACTTCGTAGGAGTTCGGAAATCCGAGCGCCAGGCGGTACGCGCCGAAGCGGTTCGGCGCCTCGGTGAACCGCTCGAGCGCGGCGCGCTCCCTGTTTTTCGCTGTGACGGGCATGCGGAACCCCCGATTATATGGGCCGGGCGCGCCGAGCGCCCCCTCGCACGGCGAAAACCCAGTCCCCGACGTTGGTTCCCGTCGGCCCGGTCGTCAGCAAGTCGCCGAGCGCGGCGAAGTACCGGTGTGTGTCGTGCCGGCACAGGGCCTGCCTGGCGTCCAGCCGGGCCCTGCGGGCCCGGCCGAGCGTGCCTCCGTCCGCGAACGCGCCCGCGGCCGAAGAGCTGCCGTCGCGGCCATCCGAGCCGGCCGCGAGCAGATCCCAGTCCCCGCCCGCGCCGGCCAGGGCAGCGCCGAGCGCGAGCTCGAGACTGCGCCCGCCCCGGCCGCGCGCTGAGTCGAGCCGCACGACCGTCTCGCCGCCGGCGAGCAACACCGTTCGTGACGGCAGCCCTGCGGCCTCGCGCGCGAGCCGTAGCCCCGCCGCGCGCGCGGAACCGGACAGTCTCGGTTTCGCGCGCCGAACGCGCAAGCCGAGTCGGCGCGCCTCGCGTTCGGCCGCGTCAAGCCCCCCGCGATTCGAGCCCACCACCCGCACGAGGTCGCCCCGCCGGCCGCGGACCGTCGGGCCCGAGCCCACGGCGGCGGCGCGGTCACCGGGCACGTCCGACAGCACCAGCGTCACGAGACGCGCGCGCGTCGCGCGCCCGAGGCCGCCTGCCTTGACCGCCGAGAGCGACGTCCGCAGGCGGTTCAACGCGAGGATGGAGGCGCCCGACTCCGCGAGCGCGGACACGGCGCGACGCTTGGCAGCCAGGGTGACGCCGTCGCGCGGCAAGCAAACCAGCGACGAGGCGCCGCCCGAGACGAGACAGAGGATCACGTCGCGCTTGCTGAACTCGCCAAAAAAGCGCACGGCGGCACGCGCCGCGCGCACGCTCGAGGCGTCCGGCTCGGGATGCGCGGCGAAGAGGATGTCGCGCCTCGGAATCCGCTCGGCCGGATGCCCCCGTGGCAGAACGACGAGCGATCGGCGCGCGCAGACGGCCCCGGCTCCGCGCGCCATCCGCGCCGCGGCCTTTCCGGCGGCAAAGACCCCGATCGCGCCCGCTCCCGCGAGCGCCCGCGCGACAGCGGGCTCGGCCAGGGCGCTGGCCACGGCGGCTTCCGGGTCCGCGCCGGCGAGCGCCGCGCGATGGAGCCGCAGCAGGAGGCGTCGGGAGCTCTTCACCGGGACGACAGCCTAGCAGCCGGGAGCTGGAAACCGCCTCCGGCACGAGCCGCGGCATGTGTGAGAATACCGATGTCCTCCTGAGGGTTTACGGGAGGCGACCCGACCCATGAGCGCCACCCCAACCCCCGCCGCCCTGCCCCGTCCGGACGACCTGGCGCCCGGCGAACACTACTGGGCGAAAGCTTCCAAGGACCTGCGCCACCGTCTGAATCGCGAGATCCCGCACGACCTCCTCAAGGAGCTCCATCGCAAGAGCCCGGCCCGGCACATGGCGATCGCCGCGCGGCAGTTCCTGATGCTCCTCGCGGCCTCGGCCATCGCCTGGAACTTCCCGCAGCCGTGGATCTGGATCCCGGCCGCGCTCGTCTCGGGCTGGACCGTCTTCAATTTCACGGTCCTGCTGCACGACGCGCTCCACCACGCCGTCTTCAACGGCCCGCATCCGCGCGGCGACCGGTTCCTGAGCCTGCTGTACGCCGTGCCGTCGGGCATCTCCGCGTCGCAGTTCACGCGCTGGCACCTGACCCACCACGCGGAGCTCGGCGACGGAGAGGCCGATCCCAAGCGCCACTACCTGTCGCCGAAGATCAACAAGCCCTGGTACAAGCTGCTCTACTTCACGCCGGCGCTCTTTCCGATCTACTTCCGCGCCGCGGCGAAGGAGACGGCGACGTATCCGCCGGACATCAAGCGCCGCATCGCCCGCGAACGCCTCGCGACCATCCTGTTCCACGTCGGCGTCATGGCCGCGCTCTTCTACTTTGGCGGACCGGCCGTGCTCGGGCGCGTCTACCTCGTCCCGGTCTTCCTCGTCTTCCCGATCGCGTTCGCGCTCAACCGCCTCGGCCAGCACTACGCCATCGACCCGTCCGACCCGGCCAAGTGGGGCTCGATCCTGAAACCCTCGCGGTTCTGGGAGTTCTGGTATCTCTCTTCGGCATACCACCTCGAGCACCATTACTTCCCCGGCGTGCCGTTCTACAAGCTGCGCAAGCTGCACTTCGCCCTGCGCCCGTTTTTCGACGAAATCGGCTGGAAGACGACGACGTATGGCCGCCTCTTCCGCGCCTGGATCTTCGAGAACAAGGCGCCCCACACCGACTGGCACCTCGCGGGATAAACGTCCGCGCCGCGGGCTCCGTATTTCTTCTGCCGACGACCCGATGGACGACACCGAGGACATCAACCGGCTGATCCGGGAGTTGAACGACGACCGGCCGGGCGCCGGCGCGGTCGCGCACGAGAGCGCAGAGGCCGTGCGGCTCGACCGATGGCTCGAGGAGCTCGTCCATCGCGCGGGCAGCGACCTCCTGCTCGTGGCCGGCGCCGCGCCGGCCGTGCGGATCGACGGCCGCATCGCGCCGCTTCCCGGGCCGCCGCTCTCGGGAGAAGAGATCGAGGAAGCGGTCATGCCCGCGCTCGCCTCCCACGCCCGCGCCCAGTATCGCAGCTCCGGCATCGCCGACGCGTCGCACCGGGTCCGCGGCGTCGGGCGCTTTCGGATCAATCTCCACCGCGAACGCGGCCGCGCCGCGGCGACGGTGCGCGCGCTGCCCACGCAGCCGCCCCGCCTCGCGACGCTCGGCCTGCCGCCCGGGACGGAGGGGCTCACGCGTCTGCCGCGGGGCCTCGTCCTCGTCGGCGGTCCGACCGGCTCCGGGAAAACCACGACCCTCGCCGCGCTCGTCGAGGAGACCAACCGGCGCGACGCGCGGCACATCGTCACGATCGAGGACCCCGTCGAGTACGAGCACCCGCACCGTTCGAGCCTCGTCGAGCAGATCGAGATCGGCGTCGACGCGCCGGACTTCCCCACCGCCCTGCGCGCCGCCCTGCGGCAGGCGCCCGACGTCATCGTCGTCGGCGAGATGCGCGATCCCGAGACGATGCGCATCGCGCTCGCCGCGGCCGAGACCGGCCACCTCGTCTTCTCGACGGTCCACACGAGCGACGTCGCCTCGACGGTCTCGCGGGTGGCCGACTCCTTCCCCGCCGAGCGGCAGAACACGATCCGCCAGGAGCTCTCGATGTCGCTCGCCGCGGTGCTGACGCAGACGCTGCTGCCCCGCAAGGGCGGGGGCCGGGCCGCCGCGGCCGAGCTGCTCTACGTCAGCTACGGGGCGCGCCAGCACATTCGCAAGAACGCCCTCCAGCACCTGCACCAGGAGATCGCCATCACGCGCAAGCAGGGCTCGATCACGCTGGAGGAGTCGCTCGCAAAGCTCGTCCGCGACGGAGTCGTCGAGATCGAAGAAGCGCGCGCCCGCGCGGCGCACCCGGAAGAGTTCGAGGGTTACCTCAGAGGGGCCTGAGAGTCAGGCCTCGGTCGGATCGAGCACCGTCAGAGCTGAAAAGGCGTGCCGTAGAAACCCCCGATCCCGTGTGATCAGGCGATCGGCCTGCAGTTGAGCATGGGCGGCGACGAGGAAGTCCGGAACGAGCGATGACCGGGCGCCTCCGCTCGTCCGATAGTCGTGCCACATTTCTCCTGCGATGCTTGCCGTCTGTACGTCACACGGATCAAAGAGGACGCCGAGACGATCCATGGCCCGCTCGAAGTCGATCGACTTCTCGAAGGACGCTCGAGCCTCGGCCCAGACGACGTCGCAGGCAATCAGAGCTCCTTCCCTGATCGCGCGGCGAAGGGCCGCCGCCGAGACCGGTTCGAACTGCGACCGGCTGAACACGTCCAGAAGGACGCTCGAGTCAACGGCGCTTCGCACGCGGCTCATCCAGTTCTGGATTCCAAGGTTCACCACGCAGCTCATTGATGAAGGCATCGACGTCCATCGGCGGCAATATCCCGGTGACCGCTGCTACGGGATCCTCCAGACCGGCCTTTCGCCCGATCAGGAGGCCGTCGCGGCTCTCGAACTCGAGAACCTGGCCGCGTCGAATACCCAGACGGTCGCGCAACTCCTTCGGAATGGTGACCTGCCCCTTTTCCGAAACTACTGTTCTCATACAATAATGGTAGGAATTCCTACCCAATAAGTAAAGCAAAACAATTGGAGTGTTACAACTGCATTGTCATGAGCCTTTTCCGCACAATGCGAGCCGCAAGGCGACCCCAAGTCTTGGCGAAATCATAGCGTCGTAAACATTTGCCGCTCCTGGCGGCCTATTAGGGCCAGATGGACGCGTTCTCAGAACCGGAGGCGTTCCGCCTGTTTGTAGAGGCGAACTTCAAGGGGTTGGCCTCGTTCGCGCAAAGCATCCTCGGAAGCGCCTTCGAGGCCGAGGACGTCGCCCAGGAAACGCTGATCCTCCTCCATCGGAGCCGCGCGCGCCTGCGTCCCGACGTTTCGCCGCGACCACTCGCCTACCGAATCGCTCAGCGCCTTTGCTTTTCCCGGATGCGGCGAGAGGCGCGGCGAAGGGCGATCGCCACCCTCCTGGCGCCGCTCGCCCCGAGGGAAAGCCCTCCTCCGCCCGATTCCGTCGAGTCATGGTTTCGCAAGTTGCCGCGGCGCCAGCGGGCAATCGCTCACCTCCATTTCGCCGAAAATCGCGACGCCGGCGACATCGCGGACATCCTGGGGATCGCCGCCTCCACCGTTCGCGTGCAGCTCGGGCGAATCCGATCGAGACTCTCCGCCTCAAATTCGGTGCCCGTCGAATCCGAGAGGTGTCCGCATGCGTCCTGAAGAGATCGAGATCCGGCGAGTTCTCGCCGAGAGAAGTTTCCGGTCTGCCGATGAGGTTTGGCCGGCGATCCGCCAAAAACTGACCACCGGTCCGGCGCGGCGTCGGCCGGCTGCGGGGTGGGCAGCGCTTGCGCTCCTCCTCATCGTCATTGCCGTGGTCCTCTCGCGCGACCCGAAGCCCGCCAGGTCCCTTCCCCGGTCGATGGAATTCAAAGTGGCCAACGTTCGAAGCCTTGGTCAGCCCTCCGCAGCCATGGTCCTCGAGCCAGATGCCGGGACCGTCATCGTCATCGTCGATTGAAGAGGAGACCCTCATGAAACGCACAGCGATCACTCTGATGTCCGCCCTCCTTCTCGCAGGGGCCGCCCTTGGGGAAGACTCGGGCGTTCTTCTCGAGATCAACGTCTTTCAGGGATTCCGCGCCCGAATCATCGAGCCTCCGGCGCCAGGGGCCGTCGTCTATCTGCCCGAGGATCCTGCCTGGTCCGACAACATCGAGCGCCAGCGTCTGCAGCTCGCGCAGAACCTGGGCCTCGAAGGCGTTTCCGTTCTGCTGCTCAAGCGGGTCGCCGCGTCGTACGGAGCAACCCAGAGAATCACCACGACGGCTTCGCCTTACGGCACGGCCCAGGACCCCACGACGAAAGAGTTGCCATTGACGTTCGTCGTGCGGGCGGCGCGCTCGGGAGACCGAGGAGTGCTGCTCGATCTTCAGATTCTGCTCGGCAGGAAGCAGGAAATTGCGGCCGCGTCCGTATCGGGAGAGCTGGGCAAGACGTTCGTCCTCGGCGGAAAGCCGAACGGCAACCCGATCTTCGTGGCGATCACGCCAAAGGACATGGGCCAGGCAACCGGCGCCGTCGAGACCTATACGGTGGGCGACGAGATCAAGGGGCCGAAGGTCGTGACACGAGTCGAGCCGAGCTATCCGGAAGAACTCCGTCGGCAGAAGAAGGCGGGCATCGTCGTCATTCAGGCGATCGTCAATACCGACGGATCCGTGGGGCCGGCCGCAGTCGTGAGGCACTCCGATCCGGGGTTCGACGAAGCCGCCCTGACTGCCGTGCGCCAATGGCGCTACGAACCGGCGACCCTCCACGGCAAGCCGGTTCGGGTGTACTTGCCCATTTTTGTGAGCTTCCGGTTGGATTGAAGAGCGACGGGATTCCTCGCGAGATCGCCTACACTTCGCGCCGGAAAAGCACCTTCGTCATCACTCCCGCGACGAGCGTGAACGTCGCGAGAAAGATCCAATCGGCGTAGACGGCCTGCGGCGCGGAGCCGCGCAGGAGCAGGCTGCGCAGTGCGCGCAGTCCGTACGTCAGGGGATCCGCGGCGGAGAGCCTCGCGAGCCAGGGCGGGTACGACTCGATCGGATAGAGCGCGCCCGAGGGAAAGAACAGCAGCACGTTGATGATGCCGAACATCCCGCGCAGCAGGCTCGCGCTGCGGGCGCGGGCGAACAGCAGGAACCAGAGCGCGGCGATGGACGTCGACGTCAGGAACACGGTCAGCGCGGCCGACGCGATGCTGGCCGCCCCGATCGACGGCAGCGGGGTCAGCAGGGCGATGCCCGCGAGCACGAACCCGCCCGCGAGCGACGCCACGATCGCGCCCGCGAGGATGTGTCCCGCCACGAGAGTTCCAGTCGAGATCGGCGTGACGAGATAGCCCTCGTGGTAGCCGTACATGCGGTCCTCGAGCACCTGCAGGCCGCCCGACACCATGGATCCCATGAAGATCGCGAGGCAGACGACCGCCGGCCCGAGGTACGTCAGGTAGTCCAGGTACGGGTACGCCTCCAGACGGACCGAGGGGGCGGCGGGCTCGACGCCCTGGGGCGCCGACACCTCCTGCCAGATCTGCTTCAAAGCGGACTCGAGCGCCTCGAACGAAAAGCGGTCCGTGTTGTCGCCGATGAATGAAGGCGCCGGCCCCGACGGCGAGAGCCCGAACGGGAGCACCCACACGCCGCGGTACTTGCCGCGCCGCAGGCCGTCGAGCGCGGCGGCGCGGTCGCCGAGGAAGGTCGCCGCGACGAGGCGCCGGCCGTTCTCGAGGGCGAGGACTCCCCTGCGGCACTCCGCCGAATACGCGTTGCCCGCCTCGTCCACCACCGCCAGCGGCACGTTCTCGAGCTGCCGGTTCATGGCGTTGCCGAGGATCAACAGGTACACGATCGGGAAGACCATCGTCGAGACGACGAGGACGGGCTGGCGCCAGAGCGTCAGGAACGCGCGCTGGCCGATCGCCGCGATTCCGAGCAGCGCGAGCTTCGGGCCGCGCGCCGGTTTCTTCTCGCTCGTCATGGCGCGGGCGGCGCCTCGCGCAGCGCGCGGCCGGTGTACGAAAAGAACACGTCCTCGAGCGTCACGAGAGCGATCGAGAGGTGCACGATGTGGTAGCCCTCGATCTCGAGCAGGCGGGCGACGCGCCGGCCCGTCGCCTCGCCCGGCTTCGCGTCGAAGGCGACGCGCGTCGGCGACGCGTAGCGCACGTTGGTGGCGCCCTCCTCGACGATCCCCTGCCGGTCCGCCGGCGTGATCGCGCGATCGGTTTCCACCTCCACGCGCTCGCCGGTCGCGAGGCCGCGCTTCAGGGCGTCCGGCGAGTCTTCGCAAAGGATTCGGCCGCGATCGAGGATCGCGACGCGCGTGCAGAGGTGGTCGGCCTCTTCCATCGCGTGCGTCGTCAGGATGATCGCGAGCTCCGGGTCGTGCGCCTTGAGCTCCCCGAACATGTCCCAGATGGCGCGGCGGCTCTGCGGGTCGAGTCCCGTCGTCGGCTCGTCGAGAAAGAGGACGCGGGGCGAATGCAGGACGCCGCGCGCGATCTCGAGACGCCGCCGCATGCCGCCCGAGAGGTGGCGCGCGATCTGGTCGCGCCGCTCCCACAGTCCGACCTGCTGGAGGCGGTGCTCGATCCGTTCGCGCAGCATGCGGCCCGACAGGCCGTACATCTTTCCCTGGATCGAGAGGTTCTCGCGCACGGTCAGGTTCTCGTCGGTCGTGTGCGCCTGGGAGACGGTGCCGATCGCGCGCCGCACGGCGGACCGGCTCGCGACGACGTCGTGGCCTTCGACGCGGGCGCTGCCCGAGGTCGGCGGCAGGAGCGTCGTCAGCATCCGGATGAGCGTCGTCTTACCGGCGCCGTTGGGCCCGAGCAGGCCGTATACCTCGCCAGCCTTCACCGAAAAAGTCACGGCGTCGTCGGCGACGAAATCGCCGAAACGTTTGGTCAGCCCCTCGACCTCGATCGGCCGGGGCGAGCTCACGCTTTCGGAAGCCCGCTGCCCGCTTCGACGACGAAGGTCTGGCCCGAAACCGCGGATCCGTCGAGCGGCTGGAGCCGCACCGAGAACGTCTGCAGGTCGCGGCTCTGGAGGCCCCAGTTCTTGCGCGTCGCGAATTCCGAGCGCGGCCTGATCGAGACGATCTTCGCCTGGAACCGCGCGTCCGGCCGGGCCTGCGGCCAGACCGTGACGGTCCTGCCGAGGACGAACGACGACAGCCGCTCCTCGGGGACCTCGACGCGCAGGTACGGCCTTTCGATCTGGAGGGTCACGACCGGCTGCCCCGGCTCGACCCACTCGCCCATCCGGTGGTGGCGCGTCAGGACGATCCCGCCCGTGGGCGAGCTCAGCACGCCCTCCTGCTCGAAGTGCCGGATCTTGTCGATGCGGACGTGCAGCGCCTGCTCCTCGGCCTCCAGCTGTCCCTTCTCCGACTCGCGCGCCCGGATGTCCGCCGCGATCGCCTCGCGCTGGTGCTGCAGCGTCTCCAGGTTCGCCGCCGGCGCCACCCCCTCTTTCACGAGCCGCCCGATCCGCCGTTCGTCGGAGGCGACCGCGGCGAACTGCGCGCGCAGCTTCTCGATCTCCTCGAGGCGCGTGGCGTCCCGCGCCTTGACCTGCGAGATCTGGCGCTCGATGTCGTGCGCGTCTTCGGCCAGGCCCGGTTCCTCGATGCGGGCGACCTCCTGGCCGTTGGCGATCGCCTCGCCTTCCTCGGGCACGCGCGTCGTCAGCCGGCCGCGTCGCGAGAAGGACAGGGAAAGGCTCTGTTCCTCGGCGATGGCGAGCAGGCGCAGGGGCTGGCCGGTGTCGTCCTCGCGGCGCACGAGCTCCCCGTAGCCCCACGCGCCGGCCAACGCAATCCCCACCGCCAGAAAGATCCAGAGGACCCGTTTCACCAATCCCAAGCTTAAACCGTTTGGCTGGCTTACGGAACGGGTCTGGCGGCGGAAGGAACACGAGGAGATGTCAGGCTCGCCGCCGGCGGGGCCTTTGCGGGCTCCGATCGCAGACGCTCTCGGCCGCCCTTCGCGATGCGCACGCCGCGGCCGATGATAAGGTTTCGCCCTCGCCGGGCGGCCCGAGCGCCCCCGAAAGCGGAGAGGAAGACCGAAATGGCGAACGCGACACCCATCACCGTCGCCCGCGGCGACGGCATCGGACCCGAGATCATGGCCGCCACGCTCCACATTCTCGAGAAGGCCGGGGCGCGCCTCGCGATCGAGGAGATCGACATCGGCGAAAAGGTCTACCTCGCCGGCAACAGCGCCGGCATCGCGCCCTCGGCGTGGGAGTCCCTGCGGCGCACGAAGGTGTTTCTCAAGGCGCCGATCACGACGCCGCAGGGCGGAGGCTTCAAGAGCTTGAACGTCACGACCCGCAAGACGCTCGGCCTCTATGCCAACGTCCGACCCTGCGTTTCCTACCACCCGTTCGTCGAGACGAAGCACCCGGTGATGGACATCGTGATCGTGCGCGAGAACGAAGAGGATCTCTACGCCGGGATCGAGTACCGCCTGACGCCCGACGTCTATCAGACCCTCAAGCTGATCACGCGCCCCGGCTCGGAAAAGATCGTCCGCTACGCCTTCGAGCACGCCCGCCGCAACAACCGGAAGAAAGTCACCTGCTTCACCAAAGACAACATCATGAAGATGACCGACGGCCTCTTCCACAAGGTGTTCGACGAGATCGGCGCTCAGTACCCGGACATCGAAAAGGAGCACTGGATCGTGGACATCGGCGCGGCGAAGCTGGCCGACTCGCCGGAGGTGTTCGACGTCATCGTGATGCCGAACCTGTACGGCGACATCCTCTCGGACGTGGCGGCCCAGATCGCGGGCTCGGTGGGACTGGCGGGCTCGGCCAACATCGGCGAGCACTGCGCCATGTTCGAGGCGATCCACGGGTCGGCGCCCCGGCGCGCCGGCCAGAACCTCGCCAACCCGACGGGCCTGCTGCTCGGAGCGGTCATGATGCTGGTGCACATCGAGCAGCCCGACATCGCCGAGCGCGTCCACAACGCGTGGCTGAAGACGATCGAAGACGGCGTCCACACCTACGACATCTACGACGAGGGCGTCAGCCGCCAGAAGGTTGGAACCCGCGAATTCGCCGAGGCCGTCGTCGCGCGCCTCGGGCAGGAACCCTCGACGCTCAAGCCGGTCCGCTATTCGCGAGCGCCGAAGCAGGCTGCCGCGGCCGCCGCCGTCGACACGCGCCCGGTCCCGAAGCAGGTGGGCGTCGGCGTGGACGTGTACATCGGCTGGCGCAATCCGGATTCCGACGCGCTCGCCGCGAAGCTCCTGCCGCTGGCCGGGCCCGAGTTCAAGCTGACGCTGCTCACGTCGCGCGGCATGAAGGTGTGGCCCGACGGGCAGCCCGAGACCTTCCGCGCCGACGAGTGCCGCTGCCGCTTCCTCGGCGCCGACGGCGGCGCGATCGCGCCGGCCGATGTCGTGCGGCTCCTGTCGCGGATCACGGAGGCGGGGCTCCTGTTCGTCAAGACCGAAGGACTGTTCCAATTCGATGGCGAGCGGGGCTACTCGCTCGGCCAGGGAGAATAAGAAGATGGCCAATCCGCTCGTGGGCATCCTCATGGGGTCCAAATCCGACTGGGACGTCATGAAACACGTCTCCGAGACGCTCGAGAAATTCGGCGTGGCGAGCGAGAGCCGCGTGCTCTCGGCGCACCGCACGCCGAAGGAGACCACGGAGTACGTCACGGGGGCGGCCGGCCGCGGCATCGAGGTCCTCGTGGCCGGCGCGGGCGGCGCGGCGCACCTGGCGGGTGTCGCCGCCGCGCACACGACGCTGCCGGTCCTCGGCGTGCCGATGGAGAGCGCGTCGCTCAAGGGCCTCGACTCCCTGCTCTCGACGGTGCAGATGCCCGGCGGCATCCCCGTGGCGACGTTCGCGATCGGAAAGCCGGGAGCCGTGAACGCTGCGCTTTTCGCCGTCGCCGTCCTCGCGGGCAAGCGGCCCGAGCTCGGCAAGAAGCTCGCGGACTTTCGCGCCGAACAGGCGGCGAAGATCCTGCAGGAGAAACTCCCGTAGCGACCTTTCCCTTCCGCTCCTCGGCGCGCCGGCCTGACGGCCTTCCGACTGCTGCTCGCGGCCAGGTCCCCGCCGGCCACCGCGCTCGTGGCGGCGGGGTGACCGTGCTCGGGCCCGTCCTGGCCGGATGGATCCTCCGCACCCTGCGCCGTTTTCTCACCGGGGGACGCGCAGCACCGGCCTCGGCCCCGCGGGTTCTGGTCTAAAATGACCCGTGTTCGGCGCCCGGCGGGCGCAGGAGGCCTCCCATGGATCTCGCAGAGTATTCGGACGAAGAACTGCTGGAAGCCGGGCGCGAGGCGGTCAAGCGTGAACAATGGCCGCGCGCCAAGGAGTTCCTCTCGGCCTACGTGGACCGCCACACCGCCCGCGGAGAAGCGACGCCGGCATCGGGCCTGGCGAGCTACGCCCTCTGCCTCGCGCACGGCCGGGACTTGAAGCAGGGCCTCTCGCTCGTGCGCCAGGCGCAGCACGCCGACCCGCGCAACGCCCACATTTACTGGTGCATGGCCCAGATCCACCTGCTCGGCAAGTCACGCAAGGACGCGATCGACACGGTCGAGCGCGGGCTGCGCGCGGCGCCCGACAACTTCCTGCTGCTCCGGATGCGCAAACGCCTCGGCGTCCGCCAGCCTCCCCCGCTGCCGTTCCTGGATCGCCGCCACGCCCTGAACGTGCGGCTCGGTCGGATCATGCACAAGATCAAGGGCAACGCGCCCTCGCTCCTGCCGGCCTGAGCCGGGTCCCCGGCGTGGGACGGCGACCCGCGGGTCGCCCGTTCATGTTCGGTTCATCGCGGATCCCCCACTCTCGTCACCGTCGAGAGACGCCAACGGCGCTGACGCGCCAGGAGGATCCGCATGCGCATCGCGAAACACATCCCGCATCGACTTCTCGCCCTGCTGCTCGCAGGCCTCGTCCTTCCCGCCGCGCTCGCGTTCGGCGCCAAGAGCAAGACCCCGAAGGTGGACATCAACACAGCCACGCAGGAACAGTTGGAAGCGCTGCCGGGCGTCGGCGACGCCTACGCGAAGAAGATCATCGCGGGCCGCCCCTACTCTTCGGTCGCCGGCCTCTCGAAGGCCGGCTTGCCGGCGAGCACGATCGACAAGATCACCCCGCTCGTGACCGCGAGCAAGCCGAAGAAGGAGAAGGCCGCCAAGGCGACCGACGCCGAGAAGCCGGCGAAGACCGAGAAGGCCGCCAAGTCCTCGACCGCGAGCACGAAGACCGCCGCTGCGCCGGCCGCCGCTGCCGCTCCCGCCGCCGCCGGGGCGCCTGCCCCGGGCCCCGCGACCCGCTCCACCGCGTCCAAGTCCGCGCCGGCCTCAGACGTCGCCGCGCGTCCGGCCCCGGCCAAGGGAATGGTGTGGGTCAACACCTCGACCAAGGTCTACCACTACGAGGGTGACCAGTGGTACGGCAAGACCAAGGAAGGCAAGTACATGACCGAGGCGGACGCCATCAAGGCCGGCTACCGCGCGTCCAAGGAAGGCGCCCCGAAGAACTGACCCGGATTTCGAGCGATCGAGGAGCCGCGCCCGCCCGGGCGCGGCTCCTGTCTTTTTCTAATTCGCGGCCGAGAGCCGCATCCACGACCCGGTCCCGCTGCTACGGCTTCTCTTCCTTGATGTTCAGCAGCCGCGTCGGCTGGCCGCCGTAGTTCTCGATTTCGATCTTGCCCGTCTTCGGGTCGATCTTGGCCATGCCCATGCCGATGACCTTGCCCTCGGCCTTGCCCTTGGGCGGGATCATCATCTGGAGAATGCCGAGGTCGTAGTTGTTCTTGGCGCCCCCCGAGACGGCTGCGCCGAACGTGAGCGGGCGGTTGGTGGCGCAGACGATCTTGACCGTGCCGTCGGGCAGCGTTTCCTTGTGCGCGTAGTAGAGGCCGTAGGCCAGCGTGCCCTGTGTGTAGATGTAGCCGACCTGCGGCATCATGCTCATCTCCGCGACCATCTTGTCGGACCCGGCCGCCTTCAGGATCGCCGTCAGACCCTGGCGCTCCGCGTCGGTCGACCAGGCGTAGATCCCGATCGTGACGGTCGTGCCGCCTCCGCCGCCGAGCATGTTGAGCGCCCAGGCCGTGTACACCGCGATCGGCTTCGGTTCATCCGCCGCCGTCGCCGGGGCGGCGAGGCCCGCGAGGATTCCCAGGGTCACCAGAGCGACGCTCAGACGCTTCTTCAAGGGAGGCTCCTTTCAAAAGGGCAGACCGCAACGGCCCGCCGCACGCGGAAACTCTACATGAAACCCGGGTGAACGCGCCTGGCGCGCACGGCCGGGGCCCGGCCGGACGCGGGAGATTTCTTGGGACCCTCCGCGGGCGCCATGCCATGATCACGCGAGCGATGGAGAGACTGCCCGAAATGAAGCCGGACGCCCCCGCGAGCGGCCGTGGCCTCTGACGCCGCTCCCCCCGGCTCCCTGAGGGCGGCGCTGCGCCGCTGGCCGCAGGGGGTGGTGCGGTACCGATGGGTGATCGTCCTCTTCTGGGTGGGTGTCGCGGTCCTCCTCCTCCCCGGAGCCGAGCACGTCGAAAAACGTCTGGAGGTCGCGGCGCGAATGCCATCCGGGCAGGCCGAGGCGGTGCGCCAGGACCTCGCGCGCCGCTTCCGTTCACCGTTCACCGATCGCGTCCTGCTCGTGGCCGAGGGCCTCCCGGGCCCGGCCACCCCCGAGGGCCGCGAGGCGCTCGAGACGATCGTCCGGGCGGTGCGCGACGTACCGGGCGTGGCCGGCACGCTGTCCTCGCTCGATACGCGCGATCCGATCTTCGCGGGCAAGGACGGCGGCTTCCTGATCGTCGTCGGACTCGACGCCGGAAAGAACCCGGTGGAGGACCTGCTGCCGGGGCTGCGCAAGGCGACGGAGACGCTCGCGGCGGGATTGAAGCCGGCCCATCCGAAGGTGTGGCTCGGCTGGACGGGAGAGGTGCCCCTCAATTTCGACCTGCGAATCGCCAGCGCCGCCGACGCGCGCTACGCGGAGACGCGCGTGCTGCCCCTGACGCTGCTCCTGTTGCTCGTCGCCTTCGGAGGCGCGGTTGCGGCAGTCCTGCCCCTCGGTGTCGGCGTCCTTTCGATCGCGCTCTCGCTCGGCGTCGCCGCGTTCCTCGCGCGGTACTTCACGATCTCGATCCTGATCCAGAGCCTGTCCTCGATGATCGGCCTCGGGCTCGGCATCGACTACGCGCTGCTGACGGTCAGCCGCTTCCGCGAGTCCCTCTCGACGGGCCACTCCGCGCGTCCGGCCGCCGAGGAGGCAGCCCGGCGTGCCGGGTGGACGATCCTGCTCTCGGCCTTTCCGGTCTCGATCGGCTTTGCCGCGCTGCTCGTGATTCCGCTGTCCGAGCTGCGCTCGGTCGGCTTCGCGGGACTTCTCGTCACCGTCTTTTCCCTCCTGCTGTCCGTCACCCTCCTGCCCGCCATCCTCTCCATGCTCGGCCCGCGCATCGACTCCCTGCGCATCCGCCGCAAGCGACCGGCAAGCGAACGGGGCGGGTCCGACGCATGGCGCGGCTGGGGAAAACAGGTCACCCGGCGGCCGGTGCTCGCTCTCGCACTGGCGAGCGCCCCCCTGCTGCTGCTCGGGGCCCAGGCCGCACGGCTCTCCACGGCCATACCGCTCGGCGACTGGCTCCCCAAGGGTTCCGAGTCCGTGCGCGCGTACCACACGCTCGCCGCCATGGGTCGCTCGAACGTCATGCACTCGTTGCGGGTGGTCCTGGATTTTCCGCCCGGGGTCAAGCTCGACACGCCCGAAGGCTGGGCGGCGGCCGTGCGTCTCTTCGAGAGACTGCGCAAGGACGCCCGCGTCGAGCGAGTCCAGTGCCTGCCCGCCCTCGTGGACCGGCCCGATGGCCGACGATTCCTGCCGCTGTTGCCCCCCGCCGTGCGCCGCACCCTGGAGGCCAGCGACCAGAGCGCCACGCTCTACGAGGTCATTCCGTCCCCGCGGCTGACGTACAACGACCAGACCGCGTTCGCCCGCGAGCTGCGCACGTGGAACGCCTCCGAAATCACGAATCTCCCGGGCGTGCGAATGAGCGTCGGCGGCCAGCCCGGGTTCGACGCCGACTACGAGGACACGGTCGCACGGCACTTCCGCCACGTCATCCTGCTCGTCGTCGGTTGCACGCTCCTCGCGCTCTTCGCCGGGTTCCGGTCCCTGCTCGTCGCGGTCAAGGCGGTCCTGTTGAACCTGCTCTCGGTCGGCGCCGCCTTCGGGGCGCTCGTGCTCGTCTTCCAGGAGGGCCACGGCGCGTCGTGGCTGGGGCTCTCCGGGCCGACGGGCAACGTCTTTCCGATCATCCCGGTGCTCGTCTTCTGCATCGTGTTCGGCCTCTCGATGGACTACGAGGTGATCCTCGTGGCCCGAGTGGCCGAGGCGCGGCGCGCCGGGATGGGCGAATCGGATGCGATCGCCGAAGGCCTGGCGCGCACGGCCACCGTCATCACGAGCGCCGCGGCGATCATGATCGTCGTCTTCTTCGGGTTCACGCTCGGCGACTTCCTGCCCATCAAGATGCTCGGCTTCGCCCTCTCGGTCGCGGTCCTCATCGACGCGGTCGCCGTGCGGATGGTGATCGGCCCCGCGCTGCTGCGCCTGGCGGGCCGGTGGAACTGGTGGCCGGGCGGGCTGCGGTGACCGACGGTTCCTGCAGGAACCCAAACGCCCGCCTTCCGACGACTGCTCCCCGGCTCTGGCTGTTCCACCTCACCGCGCTGGCGTTTCTCCTGCGGCTTGCCGAGAGCCTCGTCAACCCGGTCAACTACGACGGGTATTGGCACGTCTTCATCGCCCGCAATCTTCCGCGGGAATTCGCCTCCCTCGCACACCCGCCGCTCTTTCCCATCCTCCTGCGCCTCACGGACGCGACTCGGCATTCGAGGCTTTCGTATCTCTCGATCTCGCTTCTCGCAGGCGCCGCCGCGGTTTTTCTGTTCGGGCTCGTGCTCCAGAAGCTTTCCGTGGATCGAGCGACCCCACTGCTCGCTGCTCTGGCGCTCGCCCTTTCGCCGAGCGCGATCCTTCTGTCCGGGGTCGCCGAGTCCTACATGCTGTGCACGGCGTTCCTCCTGGCCGCGCTCCTCGCCTACCTCGAGCTGCTGGAGCCGCGGCAAGAGCATTCCGTGTCGGCGCGGATTCGCTTTTCGGCGTTCGCAACGCTCGCCCTCCTGTCGCACTACGCGGCCGGACTGTTCCTCCTCGCCGCCCTGACCGTCCCGCTCGTGCTCGCCGCCTTCGAGCCGCGCTACCGCGGCGCCCTGCGCCGGGAACTCCCATCTCGGTTCGCGGCGGACGCGGCGACGTTTTTCGCGCCCGTCGCGGTCGCGGCGGCGCTCTTCCACTTCCTCGCCCGGCCCTGGGTGCGCAGCCTGAGCCACCTGCCCCGGTTCTACCGCGACTCGGCCCACGAGACGGCCGCCGCGTTCCTCGCGCGGACGACGGCCGACACCTTCAATCTCTTCTCGCCCCTCCGGATATTCGGTCCGGTGGCCGCGGCTGCAGCCCTCATCGCTTTCGTGGCTGCCGTCGTCGTGATTGCCGTCGCCTCGGACCGTCGTCGCCATCCCGACATCCCCGGTGCCGCTCCGGCCGCTTTTCTCCTCCTGCTGCTCGCGATCGGGATGACGACCGGCCTGCGCGGCTGGTACCCGTTCGGGGGCGCCATGCGGCATCAGATCCTCCTGATGCTCTTCGGCCTCATGGCCGCGCTCGTGGTCCTGGATCGGATCCTGGCCGCCTGCCCCCTTCCGGCGCGCCGCGCCCTGCTCGCCCTCGGCGTCGCCGCGATCGCCGCCAACGCGTGGGGCCACCTCGACAAGCGGTGGAGGCCCCGACCCGAGCCGTTCGCGGCAGAACGCCAGCGGTTCGACCGGGACTTTCCGGCGCCGCGGGAGGTGCACGTGGACCAGTTCAATCTCGTCGGCTTCTTCGCGCAGCACCACGACTGGCGGTGGGACTATCTTGGCCCGGTCGCGGGCCCCCCGGGCCGCGAGCGGTATCGCCTGTCGCGAGACGGCCGGACGCTGGAGCTGGTGGCTCACCGGGACATCTGGAACATGGACCTGCTCAACCCGGACGTGTACCGTGCGCTCTCGTCGATCCGGGTTTCCTCGGCCTCAAACCCGATCACGCTCTATTGCGTGCATCAGGACCTGCCCGGCCAGCCGCCGCCGGACTCCTTGAAGCTCGAGCGCGAAATCCCCGCGCTCGCCCGAGGGGCCGGCCTCGAGACCGACAAGCTGGATGTCGTCGGAAGCAGCGTCTTCGCGGAATTCCGGCGCGCCGGCCCCGCCGAACCGAAGCCCTGATCCGGCGGCGCCGATCAGGCGGGCACCTCGTCCCGCGCGAACCGATCGAGCGCGCCGAGAAACGCCTCCGGGTCCGCAAGGCCCGGCCGGCGGAACCCCAGAGCCTGAAGCAGCCGGCTCACCGCCGCAGGATCGCATACGGCCCGATCGTCTCCGTCGCGGGCCACGCGCCCCGGTAGCCGACGATGACGGCTCCGGGCTCGGCGTTCGCGCGCCGCATGCGCTCGCCCGTTTGATCGACGGGGAAGAAGAACGGGAACCAGGGGTGCTGGTAGATCCGTCCGGGCGGAATCATTTCCGCCCGCGGATGGACGTTGCCCCACAGCTCCGAGTAGAGCGGCGTCGTCTTCGGCAGCTTTCGGAGGCGCTCGATCACCACGTTCAGGGCGGGATCGTCGTCCCAGAAGAGCACGCGCCCGTCCCAGTCGCCGCCGAGCGCGAGGATCGCCCCGCGCGAGAGCGCGAGCGCCGCCACGCAGGCGGTCGCGGCGCGCGCGAGAACGCGGGGACGCCGATCCATGAGCCGTGCCGCGCCGACCGCGAGGCAGGGCACCGAGGCCACCGTCTGGAGCACCTGGAACCGCGGGTAACAGATCAACGCGAGGCCGACCGCGACGAGCAGCAGCCACCGGGAGGAGACCGCACGCTCCCCGGGCTTCTCGAGCGCGGCATCGATTGCCAGCGGCACGAAACCGAAGAGCAGCGCCGCCGCGGTGCCGAAGGACGGCCGGAACACGACGAGGTCGGTGTGGATCGTGAACGGCACGAGGACGGTCCAGCGCAGCATGGCCGGGCCGGCCCCGAAGAACGAGAGCACGGCGAGCGTCAGGAAGTACGGAAGGCACGCGAACCCGAAAAGGAAGGCCGCGTCGCGCCCGCGGCGGCGGACGAGGAGCCATGCCAGCGCGAGGATGAGCGCGTAGGCGGCCGTCTGCTTGAAGAGGATGGCGATGCCCATCAGCAGCCCCGCTCCCCCCATCCTCCCCCGCGACAGCGCGGCGGCGATCGGGATGGCGAGCGCCGACATCACGACGGTGGGCCAGACGGCATTGCCGTCCGTGGAAAAGAACACGGCGAGGAAGAACGCGGAGGCCAGGGCCCGGTTCCACAGGGGAAAACGGCGCGTCTCCCGCAGGACGGACACGTGCGCCGCCAGGGGCCAGACCACCGCGTAGGCGCGGATCGCCCAGGTCGCCGGCCCGAACGCGAGGAAGAGCAGCGCGAGGGTCCCGGTGGTCGCCGGCGTGTGCTGCAGCTTGATGTCGCGGTACATCACCATACCGCGCGACCAGAGATAACCCGGCGTCGTGACCTCCGGCCACGCGGTGACCCGCAGGTTGAGCGCGATCGCCAGCTGCACGGCCAGGGCCGCAAAGAGAAACAGATCCACACCGCCCGGAGCCTCCGGCGCGGATCTCGCCTGCTGCCCGCTGTCCGCGGGGACGTCGGATGCCGTCATGGACCTCATGGAAGTGCCAGCCGCGGCGGGCCCTTCGACGATTTTAGCGCGCGGCGGCGGCGCCTTCGCCGTAACATCGAGCAGCGTGCTTCGGGAACGGCCGTCGTGATCGGGATGGAGGGCGCCGCCGTCCCGTCCGGGCGAGACGGGCCGACCCCGCGCCAGAACCTGGTCTTCTTCGTCCTCACCCTCGCCGTCTTCCTGGCGACCCGCCTGATCGGGCTCGAACGGTTCCCGATCTACTTCTTCTGCGACGAGGCCGTGCAAACCGTCCAGGCCACGAACCTGGTCGCGAACGGGTTTCGGGACGAGTTCGGCAACCTGCTGCCGACCTACTTCCGCGACGGCCAGAGCTTCAACCTGAGCCTCGGCGTCTACCTCCAGGTCCTGCCCCAGATGCTCTTCGGACATTCCGTGTTCGTGGCGCGGGCAACACAAGTGCTCGTCCTGCTCACGGCAATGGCCGCCGTCGGGCTGATACTTCGCGACTTCTTCCGGCTGCGCTTCTGGTGGGTCGGGGTGCTGGTGCTCTCGGCCATGCCGGGCTGGTTCCTGCATACCCGGATCGCCTTCGAGCTGATGCTCGCGACTTCCTGCTACGTCTGGTTTCTGTACTTCTACCTCCGGTACCGCTTCGGCAGCACTCGAGCGGTCTTCCCCGCTCTTCTCTTCGGCGCCCTCACCTTCTACGGGTACAACCCGTTTCAGCCCGTCATCGTCGCGACCGCGCTGCTCCTCGCAGTCGTCGACGCGCCGTATCACTGGAGGAATCGGAAGACCGTGGTCTGGGCGATTCCGTTTCTCTGCGTGCTCGTTCTTCCCTACCTGCGCCACCTCCACGAGCACCCCGGCGACATTCGCGAGCGGCTCCGATGGCTCTATTCGTACTGGATGGACCCGACGCTGACGGCCGCCCAGAAGCTCCTCACCTTCGGCAGGGGATACGTCCATTCTTTCGTTTCGCCTTACTGGTTTCGCGTCGACAACGACGGGGAGATCCCGCGGCACCTGATGAAGGGCCGGGCACAGTTGTCGACGCTCGTCCTGCCGTTGGCGGTCGTCGGCTTTCTTCTCTGCGCGCTGAGGGTTCGATCGCCTGCGGAGCGCACGCTCCTCGTGGCGCTGACGGCGGCGCCCGTGGGAGCCGCAATGGTCGCGCTGGGGATCACGCGGGCGATGACGTTCGTCGTCGTCGTCGCGATGCTCACCGGGATCGCGGCGGACGCGCTCCTCCGGCTTGCGGCGCGGCTGGCGCCGGCGATCCTCCTGGCCACGGCCGTGTTTCTGGGCCTCGCGGCGGGCCAGGGCTACATGCTTTCGGATGCGCTGCGCAACGGACCAACCTGGTTTACCGACTACGGCCTCTATGGAATGCAGTGGGGCGCCTCCCAGGTCTTCGGTGCCGTCAAGCAGTATTCCCGGCGGTATCCCAACGCGATGATTCTCGTCAGCCCGGTGTGGACCAACGGCGCCGACGACCTTCGGGAGTTCTTCGTCCCGGGTTCCACCCGGGTCCGCACCTGCTGCACGATCGACGCGCTTCGCTATTCGAAGATCGAAATTCCGGACCAGACGATGCTCGTCATGACAGAAGCGGAGTACGAGACCCTCGCCCGGGATCGGCGGTTCACCGACGTGCGCCTGGAAAAGACGCTCAACTACCCCGACGGCTCGCCCGGGTTCCGGTTCGTGTGGCTGCGCTACGCCCCGGATTTCGACGCGCAGCAGGCGGCGGTGCGCGAGTCCTGGCACCGGCTCGAACAGGAGGACGTGACGCTCGGAGGCGAAGTCGTCCGGGTCGGACACTCGGCCTTCGACATCGGCGCCCTTCCGGCGCTCTTCGACGGGAACCCGGCGACGCTCGTCCGGACGGAGAACGCCAATCCCGCGGTCGTCGTCGTGGAGTTCCCAAATCCCCGCACGATCCGGGGGATCCGGCTCACGACCGGGAGCATGGACATCGATCTCAAGGTCTCGATCACGGGGCCGTCGGGCTCGCAGGAGTGGAGCCGCGTGTACGAGAACCTGCCGTGGGATCCGACCGTGGAGATGACTTGGCCCGCGCAGCCGGTCGAGCGCATTCGGCTCGAGGTCCGCAGAATGGACGCGCAGGAGCCCGGCCACGTCCACCTCCGCGACCTGGCATTCCTCTAGAGGCCTGAACGTCCCTGCGCCGCCCTGCGGACGGCGACAGGAGACCGGCTCCGATTTCCCTCCCCTACATCAGCTGAAACGTCTTGACGATGAAGACGGCCATCTGGCCACGCGTGTTGGGGTTGCCCGGGCAGTAGTTGCCGCCCCCGCAGCCGCTGGTGATCTGCTCGGCGGCGAGCTGCTCGATCCAGTCGGCGAAGGGGGACGGGCATGGGACGTCGCCGAAGATCCCGGTGCACGGGGGCGGGACGTACGACGGCCCGTGCTCGGCCTTGAGGAGGAAGACGGCCATCTGGTCCCGCCGAACGTTCGACGTCGGGCAGTAGAGGTTGCCGCCGCATCCGCTCGTGATGCCGACAGCGGCGAACGCCTCGATCCAGTCGGCGAAGGTGGACGGGCATGGGACGTCGTCGAAGATCCCGGTGCACGGGGGCGGGACGTAACAGATCCCGTTGATGGCCTTCAGGAGAAACACGGCCATCTGCTGCCGCAGCGTCGGCAGCGTCGAGCCGTAGGCCCCTGCGCCGACTCCGGCCGTGATGCCGTGGCGAACGAGCGTCGCGATGAAGTCGTAGAACGGGTCGGACGGAGGCACGTCGGAAAAGTCGACCGTCCACGCCTTCGGGATCGTGCCCGACCGGCCCGACGGGTTGACGACCGTGACGTCCCAGACTCCCCCCGGCAGCGGCGGCGTGTGGGCGGTGAAAAAGACGCTCGCGCCGAAGGCGACGTTCGTCATGGGCACGCCGCCGATCGTCGCCGTCAGGCCGCTCTCGAAGTTCGTCCCGAAGACCGTGACCATGGTCCCGCCCGCGGCGGGGCCCGTCGCCGGCATGATCGTGAACGGGAGCCTCTGGGAAAACTCGGACGTCCGGCCAGTCGTATCGGTCGCCGTCGCCGAGATGCGCGAGCCCGCGGCGACGGCCACCGGCAGTGTGACGTCGAACGGGGTGATGCCGCTGCCGTCGACCGTCAACGGCGAAGTCCCGATCCAGGTCTCGCCCTCCAGGAACTCCTGCGGGTTTTCCGCACAGGGGGGATTTGCGTAGAAGTCGAGCGTGTAGTCGCCGGGGTCCGTCTGCAGGACTCCCTGGACGCGCACGCTCGCATTCGGCTGCGCGGGCGCCGTGATCAGGACGCTTCCCACCAGCGGGAAGTTCTGCGCCAGGTCGTTCTCGGGCGGGTCGTTGGGCGTCGGCCCGGCGACGTCCTGGTCGATTCCCAGCTCGTCGTTGTCGTGGATCGAGTTGCCACGAATCGTCGTCCGCGTCCCCAGGTTCCAGATCCCCACCCCGTTGAACGCAACGAGGTTGCCCTGGCCCGCTGCCACACCGCCGACGGCCGTGTCCGTCACCGCCGGACCGTTGACGAGGATGCCGGTGCCGTTGCCGAGCGGCTGGACGCCATCGGCTCCCGAGCCGATGAAGTTGCCGAGGATCGTCGCGCCATCGGCGCCCACGACAAAGATTCCGTAGTCGTTGCCGGAAACGACGTTTCGCGCGGACGCCGTCGTCCCGCCCACGAGGAGACCCGCATCGCCCGACTCGATCTTGATGCCCATGTCGTTTCCGAGCGCAGCGGATCCCGCGGCGTCCGTGCCGATGAGGTTCCCGGAGACGACGGTGGCCGTCGACCCGGCGAGCTCGATCCCGAATGCATTGCCCGAAATGACATTGCCCGCCCCCGATGCCGAACCTCCAATCGTGTTGCCGGATCCCGTCCCCACGTAGACGCCGGCGCCGTTGGCGAGCGGCTCCACGCCGTTTACCTTCGTGCCGATGAAGTTGCCGGACACCTGGTTGTCGCTGCCGCCGATGATGCGGACGCCGAAGCCGTCGTTGCCCGAAATGAGATTGCGCGCGGCCGCCGTCGTTCCGCCGATGACGTTGCCGTCGGAACTGACCAGAATCCCGGTGATGTTCCCGACATCGAGCATGCCCGTCGGGTCGGTCCCGAGGAAGCAGGCCTCGACCGTGTTCCCGCCGCCGCCGAGCTCGATCCCCGTCGTGAGGTCGGAAAAGGCCAGACCCCGCACAGTCGAGCCTCCCCCGGAGATCTTGAGGCCCGTCCCGTTGACGAGCCCCTGGCGGATCTGGAAGAGGGGCGTCCCCGCGTAGCCAGGCTGTGTGGTGCCGTCGATGATGACGGGATCCGTCACGACCGCCATCGGATCGCCGAGCAGCATCGTGAAGGGACCCGAGCCCGGGATGTCGAAGACGATCGTGTCCATGGTGCCCGGGCTCGCGTTGGAGTCGAGGATCGCCTGCCGCAGCGTCCCCGGGCCGTTGTCGAGTGTGCTCGTCACGGTGAGGGTCGCGGCGGGAGCCGCCGCGGCCGCCGCGAGGAGCAGGGTTCCGAGGCACCGAGCGTGGTTTCTCATGGAGACCTCCGGTCGATTTGGCCAAGTCTATTCCAGGCGTGCCGCCCGGTGCCTGTGGCGTTTGGCTGCCGGCGCCCCCCTTTAGCCCAGCACGACCGCGATCCTGTGCTCGCGGCCGTCGTCGGCCAGCGGAATCTCGCGACCTGAGACCGGCCCGCCGTCGAGCAGGATGCTCGTGACGCCGCGCATCGCGCCGCGCGGATTCTCGACCGACAGGCGATAGCGGGCGGAGTGATAGCGGAAGTCGATCTCGTATCCGGGCCAGGCGCGGGGGATGCACGGGTCCACGTGCAACACGGTTCCGCGCAGGCGGAAGCCAAGGATCCACTCGACACCGGCGCGGTACATCCAACCCGCCGCCCCCGTGTACCAGGTCCAGCCGCCGCGGCCCGCGTGCGGAGGCTCGGAGTAGACGTCTCCGGCCATCACGTAGGGCTCGACCTTGTAGCGGTAGAGGCCCGAACGCGTGCTGGCGTGGTTGATCGGATTCAGGATCGTGAAGAGCTCGCCGGCCTTGTCGCCGTCGCCGAGTGCCGCGAAGGCGATCATCGCCCACACCGCCGCGTGCGTGTACTGCCCGCCGTTCTCCCGCACGCCCGGCGCGTACCCCTTGATGTAGCCCGGCTCGAGCGCCGTGCGGTCGAAGGGCGGCGTGAAGAGCAGGACCAGTCCGTCTCCCCGCCGGATCAGGTGCTCGTCCACGGCCGCCATCGCCCGCCGCCCCCGTTCCGGGTCGGCGGCGCCGGAGATGACCGCCCACGACTGGACGATCGAGTCGATGCGGCACTCGTCGTTGACGGCGGACCCGAGAGGCGTCCCGTCGTCGAAGAAGGCGCGGCGGTACCAATCGCCGTCCCAGCCGTCGCGCTCGAGGGCGAACTTCAGCGCGTCCGCGTGCCCGCGCCAGGCCAGCGCGCGATCCCGCTCGCCGCGCGCCTCGGCCACGGCGGCAAACTGACCGAGGTTCACGGACAGGAACCATCCGAGCCACACGCTCTCTCCCTGGCCGCCCGCGCCGACCCGGTTCATCCCGTCGTTCCAGTCCCCGGTCCCCATCAGCGGCAGGCCGTGCCGGCCGACGGCGAGGCTGCGTTCGATCGCGCGCGCACAGTGCTCGAAGAGGGACGCGCTCTGCAAGGACACCTTCGGCTCGAAGTACCGGTCGATCTCGCCCGGCTCGAGCGGCGGCGCCGAGAGGAAGGCCACCGGCTCGTCGAGCACGCCCCGATCGCCGGTGATCTCGAGATAGTGGTGCGTCGCGTAGGGGAGCCAGAGCAGATCGTCCGAAATGCGGGTCCGCACTCCCCGGCCCTCCGGGTCGTGCCACCAGTGCTGGACGTCGCCCTCCTCGAACTGCCGCGAGGCCGCGCGCAGGAGTTGTTCCCGCGTCAGCTCCCGCCGCGCGACCGTGAAGGACATCGCGTCCTGCAGCTGGTCGCGGAACCCCCAGGCGCCGCCCGCCTGGTAGAAGGCCGCGCGCGCCTCGAAGCGGCAGCCGAGCGCCTGGTAGAGCAGCCAGCGATTGAGCATCAGGTTCATCGAGCGGTCGGGCGTCCGGACCTGGAGCGCCGTGAGCGTGTCCTCCCACTCCCGCCGCACGATGGCGAGCGTGACCTCGGGATCCCGGGCCCGATGCCGGGCGACCAGCCGCCGCGCCTCGTCCGCATCGCGGCCCTGGCCGAGCAGGACGACGACCTGCGCGCTCTGTCCCGGCGCCAGCCTCAGCCGCACCTGCATGACGGCGCACGGATCGAACCCCGCGCCCGTGCGCCGCGAGAGGAGGGCGCCGCGCGCCAGCCCGGCCGGCGCGTCCAGGCCGCCGTTGCGCCCGAGGAATTCGGCGCGGTCGCCCGTCCAGGCATCCGGCCGGCCGCCCAGGTCGAGGAATGCCACGCGCCCGGCCTGGGTCTCGTTCCAGGCGTTGCGCGCGAACATCGCGCCGGTCTCGGAGTCGAGCTCGGTCACGATGAACGGCGCGCCGACCGACCGCTGAGGGCCGAGGACCCACTCCGCGTAGGCCGTCACGGTGAGGCTGCGCGCCACGCCCGACCGGTTCTCGACGCGCAGCCGCGAGATCTTGACGGGATCCTGCGGCGCGACGAAGACGGTGAGATCGGTGGCGACGCCGCGGTGCTCGTATTCAAAGCCGCTGTAGCCCTGGCCGTGGCGCACGACGTACGAACCATCGCCGCGGATTGGCAGCGGCGTCGGGCTCCAGACCTCGCCCGTCTCCTCGTCGCGCAGGAACACGGCTTCCCCGGGGGGATCGCTCACCGGATCGTTCGACCACGGCGTCAGCTGGTTTTCGCGGCTGTTGACGGCCCACGTATAGCCCGAGCCCGCCTCCGACAGGAGGCACCCGAACGATGCGTTGGCCAGGACGTTGATCCAGGGCGCCGGCGTCCACTGTCGCTCTCCGAGCAGGGTGACGTATTCGCCGGTGTTCCGCTCGAAGCCTCCCAGGCCGTTGAAGAAGTCGAGCGGAATCCTCGGCGGAGGCAGCGGCGCGGCCGGCGGCGGGACCGTCGCGGGCTGAGCGGGCCGGGCGGGCGGCACGCGCCGCAGCAGACGAATGACCTGCTGCGCGAGCGTGCCCTGCCGGGAAAGCAGGACCACGCGGGCGGCCGCGGCGAGCGCGTCGCGTTCCTCCGGCGCGGCGATGCCGCCGCGCAGCACGAAGATGCGCCCGTTCGACGGCTCGCCGGCAATCCCGGGAACGCGGCTGCCCGCGCGCACCAGCGATTCCAGCGTCGCGCCGAGCTCCGGCGAATACGACGGCGGCTGCTCGTTGACGATCACGAGATCGACGGCCAGGCCCTTCAGCTTCCAGTATTCGTGGGCCCGCAGCAACTGCCGCACGATGCCCTGGTCCTCCACCTGGTCGATCCGCACGAGCACGATCGGGAGATCGCCGGAGATGCCGCGCCCCCAGAGGGCCGAGGGGCCCCGGCGGCTTCGCGCCAGGATCTCGGTCGGGGCACGCAGGGCGGCGTCGGAATACAGGATACGCGCCGCCAGCTGCTGGAAGAGATGCGCCTCGTCGGTCGAGATCCCGAGGTGGCGCAGCTGAACCTGGGCCTGCGTCCAGGCGAGGCTCGAGACGCGCTCGAACGTGGCCGGATCGCGGTACTTGCCGGCGAGCGCCAGGACGCCCTCGCGCGAGTCGGCGACGACCGTCGCCAGGTGGACGTGCACCGTCGCGCCGGGCGCCAGGCGCACGCGGCGCCGCAGGCTGAAGACCGGGTCGAGCACCGTGCCCGCGGTGTTGGACAGCGGACGGCGTTCGGCGATCGAGATCGGGTCCCGGACGCTGCGGCCGCGCCCCAGGAAACGGGCCCGATCCGTCTCGTACTGCACGGTGCCGACCGTTTCGCCCTCGACGGTCATCACCTGCGCCGCCCAGACGGGGGGCTCGCGGTCGCGCGGCCGGCGGGCGGCGACCAGCGCCTCGAGCGGCGCGACGAACTCGGTCACGACGAAGAGATTCGAGAAGGCGGGGTGCGCCGCATCGGCGGCCGCGGGCGCGAGAACGATCTCGGCGTAGGACGTCACCTCGATCTCGCGCGGCCGGGCTCCGCGGTTGGTCAGCACGATCTGGCGGATCTCGGCGTCGTCCTCCGTCGAGACCACGACCTGGAGGGCCGTCGCGATCGGGCCGTCGGTGCGGTGGATCTCGATGCGGTCTTCCGAGTAGACCGCCTCGTACGCGTCGGGCTCGACGCCGGCCGGCTGGTAGCCCGCCGACCAGAGCTTGCCCGACGTCGCGTCGGCCAGGAAGACGTAGGCTCCCCACGGGTCCCGGGTCGCGTCCTCGCGCCACCGGGTCACGTCGAGGCCGCGCCAGCGGCTGTATCCGGAACCGGCCGCCGTCATCATGACCGAGTACCGGCCGTTGGAGAGGATGTGCGTGCGCGGCATCGAATCGTGCGGCGACCGGAAGCGCCGCAGGACGGGCGGCACCTCTTCCTGGACGTGCAGATCGGTCCGCGGGTCGTCGGAGACCTCGCGTGCGACGGCCACCGTGATGGGAGTGCGCTCCTGGAGCAACAGCTCCGTCGCCTGCACGGCGGGCTCTGCGCCGAAACGGCGCCGCATCGTTTCGCCGAACAGGACGTTGGCGAGAGCGACGATCGTCATCCCCTGGTGGTGGGCCATGTAGGCCTTCACCACCTCGCGCGTCTCCCCTTCGGGCAGGCGCGACGCCGTGTAGTCGATCGACTCGTAGAAGCCGTAGCGGCCGAGCGCGCCGACCGACGCGAGGCGCCGGAAGTTCGCGCTCGCGGCGACCGGATCCACCATGGCCGCCAGCGCCGTCGCGTACGGGGCGACGACCAGATCCTCGGAGAGCCCGCGCTTCAAGCCGAGACCGCTGACGCCGAAGTTCGAGTACTGGTACGTGAAGTTCACGTCCCGCGCGTTGTAGGCGGCTTCCGAAATGCCCCACGGCACGCCGCGCTCCTCCCCGTACCCGATCTGCCGGCGCACGATGAGGCGGTTGGTGTTCTCGAGCAGGCTGCCCGACGGCGCGTCGAGCACGAGGTCGGGCATGAGGTACTCGAACATCGAGCCGGACCAGGAGAGCAGCGCCGATCCGCGGCCGACGGGAGTCAGGGGCCGGCCGAGGTGGAACCAGTGCTCGACGGGCACGTCGCCGCGGGCGATCGCCACGAAGCTCGCCAGGCGCGCCTCCGAGCCGAGCAGGTCGTAGTGGCCGGAGTCGAGGGTTCCCTCGACGGGCCGGAAGCCGATCGCAAAGAGGTCCCTCGGAGCGTCGTAGAGGAACGTGAAGTCCATCCCGGTCACCAGCCGATCGGCCTCGCGCGCCAGGGCGGCCAGCCGGGCCGCGAGGGGCTCCGGAGGCCGCAGCGACTCTCCGGCCGCGCGGACGTCGCGGGCGTGGCTCGCGATCGACGCGCCGAGGGCCACGGCCCACTCCAGGGCCGGACCGGCGCCGGGCGAGCCCTCGTCGCCGAGGGCCCGTACGATGTCCACCAGCGTCTCCGCGCTGGCCGCGAGCGCGGAGAGCCGCGAGGACCACTCGTCCGCGTTCGCCGGAACGGGCGCCAGCAGCGCGCGCGCCTCGCCGAGCGCCGCCTCGAGCTGGCCGGACGTGACGACCCGCGCGGGGCGGCCGACGTCGAGCGCCGCCGCCGCGCCGCGCATCAGCGCGAGCGCGTCGCCGATTCCCTCCAGGGCGCGGCCCGACAGGACCGGCGCGGTAGCGCGCTCGAGGCACGCCTGCTTGAGCGTGATCAGGTGCGCGGCGAGGTTGCCGCTGTCCACGGTGGAGACGTAGCGGGGCTCGAGGGGCGCGAGATCGCTCGTGCCATACCAGTTGTAGAGGTGGCCTCGGAAGACCTCGAGGCGGCCGATCGCGGCGAACACCGCCTCCAGGCGCTCGGCCATCTCCACCGTTCCGATCCACCCGAAGTCGTTGGCGGCCACGGTGGCGAGCAGCGCGAGCCCGACGTTGGTCGGTGAAGTCCGGCGGGCCACCTCCGGATGCGGCACCTCCTGGAAGTTGTCGGCCGGCAGCCCGTGGAACTCGGGGCCCGCGAACCGCTCGAAGTACGACCACGTTCGACGCGCGATCCGGCGGAACTCGGCGCCCGCCGCCTCGGACACGCGTTCGGAAGCGGCCTCGCGCGGAGGCTCGCTCACCCACCGGGCCACCATGGGCGAGAGGATCCACGCGGCCAGAAAAGGTGCCGCGAGGCTCCCGGCATGCGAGCCCGAGACGGCGACGAGCGCGGCCGCCGCGGCGGCGAGCACGAGCGCGCCGCGCATGCGTCGATAGAGTCCTCCGACTTCCAGGTCGAAGGCGCGTTGCGTCTGCGCCGCCGGAGTCCACTCGAGCAGGTGCCGGCGCGAGACGCACAACCGCCAGAGCGTGCGGCCGATCGCGTCCGCCCGCAGCCACGCCGAGTGGGCGAGCAGCGTCAGGCGCAGCGCCGACTGGGCCAGGCCGACGGCCAGTTCCGCCGCGACGCCGCGCAGAAAGCTGCGCTTGGCGACGCCGCGCCGCTTCGGCAGCAGGCTGCCGACGAAGGAGAGGAGCGCCGGACTCGTGTACATGCCCAGCACGAAGGCCGTCCAGAGTCCGGCGCCTGCGCCCGGCACGCACCATGCGGCCACGAGCAGCGCGAACGTCGCCGGCGGCGACAGGCTGCGCCGCAGGTTGTCGAGCATCTTCCAGCGCGCGATCGCAGGAATCGCGCGATCCGCGGGCGCGCCCGATGCGCCCGGAGGCAATCCCAGGATCCACGGCAGAAGCTGCCAGTCGCCGCGGACCCAGCGATGCTGCCGCGAGGCGGCCACCTCGTACTCGGCGGGAAATCCTTCGAAGAGCTCGACGTCCGACACGAATCCCGCGCGGGCGAAGAGCCCCTCGAAGAGATCGTGGGACAGCTGCGTGTTCTCCGGTACCCGATCGTCGAGCGCCCTCTCGAACGCATCGACGTCGTAGATCCCCTTGCCCGTGTAGATCCCCTCGCCGAAGAGATCCTGGTACACGTCGGACACGGCGAAGGCGTACGGGTCGATGCCCCGCGGGCCCGAGAAGACGAGCTGGAAGAGCGTCCCCCATCCCGTCTCCGGCAGCGTGGGGGTCACCCGGGGCTGGAGGAGGGCGTGCCCGTCGACGACGCGCGACGCCGCGGCGTCGAAGCCGGGGAGGTTGAGCGGATGCGCGATCGTTCCCACGAGCTGGCGCGCCGCCTCCCGGGGAAGACGCGAATCGGCGTCGAGCGTGATCACGTAGCGGATGCCCGACGGCGCCGGCGCCGCGTCCGCATCCGGAAGCAGGAACGACGTATCGGTCGCTCCGCGCAGGAGGCGGTTCAACTCGCGCAGCTTGCCGCGCTTGCGCTCCCAGCCCATCCAGACGCCCTCGGCCGCGTTCCAGAGCCGGCGTCGGTGCAAGACCCAGAATCGGTCGCCGCCTCCGGCCGCGGGACCGTGCCGCGCGTTGAGCGCAGCGATTTCCGCCCGCGCCCGCGCCAGCAGCGCCGCATCGCCGGGCAGCGACTCGACCGGAGCGTCCGCGCAATCCGAGAGGAGCGCGAAGCGCAGCTCGGGATCGGAGTTGGCCAGGGCGTGGACCTCCAGCCTGCGGGCAACCTCTTCGATCTCCCCCTCGTCGGTCAGGAGCATCGGGATGGCGACGAGAGTTCGCAGCTCGACCGGCACGCCCCGCGCGAGCTCGAGCTTGGGCAGGCGCCGCGGGCCCATGAGCCGCGTGATGAAGCGGTGGATGAGCGCGATGGCGAGGTCGGAGGCGGGAAAAAGGCCGAGCAGCGCGAGCGGCGCCACGACGCGCAGGGCGGCCCCCGCAGCCGCCGCGAGCGCGGCCGGGACCGCAACGATGGCGAGGGTCCCGAGCGCGATTGCGCCGAGGTAGAGCGGGGTCGCCGCTCGCATCCAGGCGCGGCGCAGCCACTGCCGGACCGGGACCCGGAAGCCGAGGTCGCGCTCGAGCGCCGCGCGTCCCTTCGCGATCAGGTAGTAGCCGGGGTCGCCATGGCGGGGCTCCGCGTGCGCCGGAGCGGCGGCCGCCATGCGAACGGCCCTCCGGGCCACCTCCAGCTCGTCGCTCCGGCTTCCCCGCGCGAGCTCCTCGACGGCATGCCGGTACCGGTCCCGCGTCGGAAAGTCCATCTCCGCCACGCGCGTGCCTTCGCACAGCTCCTCGTGCACGAGGCTCACGCTCTCGAAGAAATCTGCCCAGTCGGCCTGCGACAACAGGCGCATGCTCGTGATCACGTTGCGCACCGTCGCGTGGTTGGCGATCTGCTCCTGGTGCTCGACGCGCACGAGCTCGTCGGCCGTGGTCGTGTCGCGCATCAGCCGGCCGTCGAGCCAGTCGAGCGCCGGCGTGACCGCGGGATCCTGCTCGCGCAGCCGCTGGACGAGCTGGACCGCGAATGCCCGGGAGAAGGGCACCGCCTCGAGTATCTGGATCACCTCGGCCGGCGCGGGCTTGGGACTGCCGCCCGTGCCGAGCAGCAGGTCGGCGACGCGGTCGGCTTCGTCGCGCGCGAGGCTGCGGGCAGCGATGCGTTCGGACAGGCGCCGGAGGTTCTCGACGAGCACGACCCGCAGCGAGATCGCCAGCGCCCAGAGCTCGCCGATCGTCAGCGGCTGGACCCGCTGGTAGGCGCGAACGAACGCGCGGAGCGTCTCGGGCTCGATCCGGCTGTCCGTGTGCGTGACGAAGGCCCAGGCCAGCCCGTACACACGCGGATAGCCCTCGAGATCTCCGGAGGAAAGCTTGGGCAACTCCCGGTAGAAGCCGGGCGGAAGGTCCTCCTGGATCTCCCGGACCTGTTCGTCCACGATGTAGAAGTTGTTGAGCAGCCACTCGGCGGCGGGTGACACCGTGTGCGTCTGGCGCCCGGCTTCCGCGATCGCCCTGTGCGACCGGACGAGGGAGCGCGCGTTCTCGCGCAGCCGGGGGAGCAGATGCCGCCCCCGTCTCTTGCCGGGGTGGATCGTCTGCCGGGACGCGAGCTCGCCGGCGAACTGTTCCAGTTGTTCCGCGGAGAAGAGCTCTGCCCGGAGGGGGGCGGCGAGTATCGGCATCCGGACTCTACTTACCACGCAAAAAAGTGCCGAGCCGCAGAATGGGCTCGGCAAACGGCGGAAGAAACGGGAGGATCAAGCCGCCGGAGGGGACTTGACCTGGAGATTGTTGATGACCTTGACGACGCCGGAGACCGCGCGGGTTTCACTCGTGGCGTCGGCCTTGACCTCGGAGTCGGGGACCTCGCCGGCCAGCGTCACCACGCCGTTGGTCACGTTGATGTCGATGTTCACGATGCTCGAGAAACGGTCGCCCGTGAGCTTCGCCTTGACGGCCGCGTGGATGGTGGTGTCGTCGAGTTGACGGCCGGCCGTCTGGGTCGCGGAGCAGGCGGCGACCAGCAGGGCGAGCGTGAGCGAGACGGCCAGGGTCAGGATTCCTCGGGTACGACGATTCATGAGTTTCTCTGATCTTTCGGGGCTGCTCCTGTCGCCGGACGCCACGAGGGTGGTCGTGGCGAGCGGAGACCCGCGGGAATGGTCCCCTGCTGACACCTTCCGCGCGAGCCTCCGGGACTGCCGCCTCGTCTTCATGGTCGAAGCCCGTCAGGGCTTTCCTCCTTCGGGCTTCTTGTCTTTCTCGACCGGCTTCTCCTTCTGGGGGTTTGCCTTGGGCTTATGGGGCGGTTCGGCCGGACGGGACGGCGGGCGATGGGCGACCGGCGCCTCGGCCGCCGCCGGGTGCGACTCCCCGACCGGTTTCGGGGGCCGATTCGGCTCGGCCTGCGGATGCGAATCCGCGTGACGCGCCGCCGGCGGCTCGGCCGGCGCGCGGTGCGCTTGCGCCTCCGGTGGCTGCTGCTTCGGCTTCTGCATCGCCTTGGCGGAGGCCTCCGCGGGCCGGCCCGGATCGGCATGGTGCGGCGGCTCGGAACGGTGCGCGGCGGGCGCCTCGGGCGGCGGACGGTGCGCTTCGATCGGCGACGCGTCCCGCGCCTTCTGTCCCTTCGGTGCTTTCGGAACATTCGCGTTCCCGGTCCCGTGATCGGCCGGCGCGCTGGCGGGTCTCGCCTGTCGCGCGTTCGCCTCGGAACTCTGCGCCGCCTGCGGCCGGGCGGCGACGACAGCCTTCACTTCGTGCGCAGGCGCCACGACGGACCACTGCCTGGATCCGGCGGCGACGGCGTGCGGCGCCGTCCGCGCGGACTGGATGCTCTTCGTCTCGATCGTCCGGCCGGAAGCGCGCTCGATGGTCGCCATCGGAAGGGCCGTGTTGCGGACGATACCGCCCGAGACCGCGAAACCGGTCACGGGGCGCGTCTGTCGGAAGATCGCGGCGCTTTGCCGCGCCGGCACGCGCACCGACATGACGTTGCCCCCGACGAACCGGTTGGTCGGCACGAAGACGTAGTGCGTCTCCCGGACGACGACGGGGCTTCCGGAATAGCCGGAGGCGCCGAACACGACGGTCGGCGGCAGCGGCGCCCAACCGACATAGTTGTTGCTGTAGCTCCAGGTCACCCAGGCCGGAGCCCACACCGTCCCGGGGACCCAGGACCACCCGTAGTTCGGAATCGAGGCCCACGTCCCGTAGTGGTAGGGATTGCCGCCCCACGGATCGTTGGAGACCCAGGTCCATCCGTACTGCGTGTAGATCCACTGCCCGTTGCTGTAGGGCTGCCAGTCCGCCGCGACGCGCGCCGGTACCCAGCACTGGCCGTAGCTGCAGTCGACCCACTGACCGTAGGGCGCGAGCTCGTCGTAAAATCCGCCAATCGACACGTTCACGTCGACGTCGACCTGCGCCCGTGCGGCCGGAGCGATCAAGGCTGCGCCCGCAGCGGCCAGGAGCAGGACTCGGATCGTCAGTTTCTTCATCTCGTTCTCCTTCTCGTGAGATCAACCGTCCGGCTTCTCCAGGGAGCAACTTCCGTGCCTGTCATAAGATTGTGGAGGGCTCCCGATGAGACCGGGCGCGATCATGGGGCCGCGCCCCGGCGGGATCCAATCGTTTGTTGCGCTGGAATCGAGAGCTGGGAGCGATCGAAAGGCACGTCATGGAACTGCGGCACCTCCGGTACTTCGTCGCGGTCGCGGATGAACTCCATTTCGGCCGGGCGGCGAGCCGCCTGCATACATCCCAGTCATCCCTGAGTCAGCAGATTCGCAACCTCGAGACCGAGCTCAAGGTCGACCTGCTGCGGCGGGTCAGGCGGCACGTCGAGCTCACACCGGCGGGAACCCGGTTCCTGGGCGAGGCACGTGGAATCCTGGCCGCGGCCGAGCGCGCGGCCGGGCTGGCCCGGGGCGCTGCGCGGGAAGAGTCGCAGAAGATCGTCATCGGGATTTCGCCCGAAACGGACTGGGCGTTCCTCGGCAAGGCTCTCCGGCTCTTCGGCGAGCACGCGCCGTCGGTCGAAGTCCTCTACCAGAACCTGTCTGCCGAGGCTCAGATCGAGGCGCTGCACGGCAGCCGCATCGACCTCGGATTCCGGGGGCTCCCGATCGATGCCGACGGGATCGTCGCCGAGGTGACCGGGCGCGAGCGCCTCGTCGCCGCGATCCCCGAATCGCATCCGATGGCGCGCCAGCCGCGCATCGCGCTGAAAGATCTGTCCGGAGAGACCTACGCGCTCTGGCCGCGGCACCTCTCGCCGGTTCGTTACGATCAGCTGCTCTCGATTTTTCGTCGGGCGGGTTTCGGACCCCCGATCGCGATGGAAGGCGGCCTCCCCTCGACACAGACCGTTCTCGGAATGGTCGCCGCGGGCCTGACCGTCGCGCTCGTCGACCCCGCGATCAAGCACCGGGCGGTCCCGGGGATCGTCTTCCGTCCCATCGCGGACCGCGGCGTCTTCACGGAGTCCGGCGTGATCTATCGGCAGGACGACCCGTCGCCGCTGCTGGCATCCTTCCTCCACGAAGTGCGCCTTACGCCGCGCCGCAGAGCGCAGCCCGAGAGCGACGTCGGGGGCCCTGGCGGCGAAGTCGCGAAGCTCCGGGCCGTCCCCGCCCGGCCCCGGTCCGGCGCCAGAAAACAAGCGCCGGGAGTTGCCTCCCGGCGCTGACGAATCCCGTGGACGGAAGAGGAAACTACTTGGACGCGGGCGTCGGGCTCACCGAATCCACGGTGGTGGTCGTCGTCGACGTCGTGGTCTGAGGAGTCCCCGAGGCCGCGGGAGCCTCTTTCGTCGTCGTCGTTTCCGTGGTGGTCGAGGCGTCCTTCTGGCAGCCCAGCGAGAACACGATTCCGACCGCAAGCAGAGAACCGAGCGTCAACAGCTTTTTCATGATGTGGCTCGTTAGATCTTGGCCGGGTGCGCCACGATCGTCGTGGCCTTGGACCCGTTGGCCGAAGTCGTGTACGTGACCTTGACGCGCTCGCCGACGCTCACTTCGGTCTTCAGGGCAGCCATCTCGGTGAGATCGAAGCTGTAGACCTTCGTCTTGGGCCCGGTCACCTTGATGGACTTGCCCGCTTCGTATTCCTTCACGACGCCGACCACGGTTTCCGACTTCGTCTTCGTGGTCGCCCCCGGGCCGGTCGACTTCGTCACCGTCTCCGAGTGCATCTTCGGGGCCTCGGCCGCCGTCACCGCGTTGGCCGTGGCTTCGGAAAGGACGGAGACGGACTCGTTGCCATCGGTCCCCTTGGTGTACTGGACGGTGGCCATCTGGCCGACGACGATCTTTCCCTCGACCCTGGCGCTCTCGCCGAGGTCAAACGAATACGATTTGTCGTTGGGGCCCGAAAGCTTGATCGACTTGCCCGCCTCGTACTCCTTGACGGTCCCCGACACGGACTGCGTCTCGGACTTCAGGGTGACGTCGGAAAGCGTCTTCTTGGTCGTCGTCTCGACGGCCTGCTTCTCCGGCGTCTGGGCGACCGCCTGGGATGCGGCGAGGACGCAAATACCGACAGCCGCGAGTGTGAGTCTCTTCATGAAGCCCAACCTTTCAAAGCGCGGACCGGAATTGGCCCGCATGCCCGGTCACCAGTGAGATGCCGTTGGCCGAGGTGACCCGGCGCCGACAGAAAGGCGATGATCCCGTCTGCCCCGCCCGCGCGTCCAATCGTTAGTTACGTCGAGACCGAGACGTCGCAGCGATCGAAATGCCGCGCCGGTTCCATCGTTCCAGCCTCTCGTTTCGAGCGAAAGCAACGATTGGACGCGCGCTCACCGGGACCGACATGATGTCGGTCATGAGCACTACCCTCGAACTCGAGACCACGAAGACCGGCCTCCCGGCCGCCGGCACGAAGATGAAGGCGCGCGAGGCCCTGAGGCCCTTCACCGTCTTCTCCCCGCCCAGCCACGAGGACGGCACCGTCCACCATCGGAGAGCGGACGCGCTCGCCGACGAGCACGAACACGAACCGGTCGCTCACTAGGAGCCCCGGAATAGACACCTGACGGAATCGGATTCCCGATTTCAAGGAGGCGCCCATGCTGTGGACCATTTTCATAATCCTGTTGGTGCTCTGGCTGCTGGGGCTGGTGACGAGCTACACGATGGGCGGCTTCATCCACGTGCTGCTCGTGATCGCCGTCGTCGTTCTGATCATCCAGCTCATCCAGGGGCGACGCGTCGTCTGACGCGCGGCGCGTTCGGACTTGAACCCCCGGTCCCGGTCACCGCTCGCACGGGCGGTGACCGGTTCCGACTTCAGACGGTCGTTCCGAACAGCGCACCGACGCCCGCGGTCACCCCCATCGCCAGCGCGCCCCAGAAGGTCACGCGCAGGGCGCCCATCCACACTCCCGCGCCGCCGGCCCATGCCGCCAGCGCGCCGAGCAGCGCGAGAAACGCCAGGGACGTGCCCGACACGAGGGGAATGAGCCCCGAGACCGGGGCCGCGGCCGTGACCAGCAGGGGCATGGCCGCGCCGACGGCAAAGCTTCCGGCCGATGCCAGCGCCGCCTGGATTGGTCGCGCGCGAAACGTCTCGGAGATGCCGAGCTCGTCACGGGCATGCGCGCCGAGCGCGTCGTGGGCCATCAGCTGATCGGCGACCTGCCTGGCGAGCGCCGGATCGAGGCCCCGCCCGACGTAGATCGCCGTCAGCTCCCGCCGCTCGCCCTTGTCGTCGGCTTCGAGCTCCAGGCGCTCGCGTTCGAGATCCGCCTTTTCGCTGTCGGCCTGTGAATGGACCGAGACGTATTCGCCCGCCGCCATCGACATGGACCCCGCCACCAGGCCCGCGACCCCCGCCACGAGGATGCTGCCGTGGGTCGCGTGCGCCGCAGCGACGCCGAGCACGAGGCTCGAGGTGGACAGGATGCCGTCGTTTGCGCCCAGGACCGCCGCGCGCAGCCACCCGATGCGCCCCATGCGGTGGCGCTCTTCGCCGAGCGCGTGCGCCAGGAGGGATCGTTCAGTCCTTTTCATTGCGCAGGGATCTTAACCTCGACTCCCGATCCAGCGATCGATCGCTGCGAAATCGAATTCTGAGCGCAACCAACGATTGGACGACGCCCGAGCCGGTCGCACATGCTGGTCCGGATCCTGCAAGAGAGGGTGACGAGTGAGGAGACGTCATGACGATCAACGTTTACGTGTCTTCGGGCTTCCGGGGAAGCCCCCGGTATGGCTTCCTGGCGCCGAACACGCCCGTTTCGCTCTTGCCCCGCACAGAGAGCTGGAAGTACGTCCGGTCCGCCGACGCGATGGAGCTCGGTCTCTGCGACGCCGACGTGGAGCAACTGTTGCGCTCCGGCTTCGGCACGCGGGAGGCGGGCAGCGGCCGCTCGACTCGTTGACGGTCCTCGTGCCGGGGCACGGGGCCCGAGTCCGACCATGCCGACAACCACGGCAATCCCCTGCTCGTCCTGGACGCCCGGGAACACCCGTTCTCCCTCCCGTACGAGAACCGCAAGGAACAGTACTTCGAAGCGATCAGGGGCGTGTGGGACCGGGCAGGCGCCGCCGAACGCTTCCAGGCATCGCGCCAGGTCAGCCTGGAGTTCGTCGGGGCCGGAGTCGGCGTCGACGGGGCCGGTCCGACAATGCCCCATGACGTTCTTTCCGGGCTGAAGCGCCTGGAATCCGCGCTCCGGAAGAGGCTCGCGCGCAAGCGCGGGAGCCTGCAGCGGCGGATTCTCGTTGTCGCGGTCGCTCTCGTCCTGCCCCTGGCCGCCTACGCGGGTGCAGTCCGCTGGCTGCTCTCGGGCCCGCGGCTGCGCGCGCTCATCAACGCGGATCCCGAGTCGTTGCTGCTGGACTACGACGAGGCGACTTCGGTCTGGCCGGGCCACGTCGCCATCAGGAACCTCCGAATCCGCGGCAGCGACCAGAACGTCCAGTGGATCATCCGCCTGGCGACGGCACGCATCGATTACTCGATCCTCGCCCTCGCGCAGCGGACGTTTCGCGTGGAGCGCCTCCGCGGGGATGGCCTTTCCTTCTTCCTTCGCAACAAGCTGGAGCCTGCGGGCGTACAGGCCGCGGACGCCTCCGCGCTCCCGCCCGTTCCGGGCTTCGCTGATCCGCCGCTGCGGTCGGACCCGGTGCAGGGCCCGGAGCCCGAAGCGGATCCCTGGCGCATCGACGTCCGCACGCTCTTGATCGATCACTTCGACGACATCTGGGTCGACGCGTTCCACTACCGCGGTCTCGGCAGGCTCGAGGGCGGCTTTTTTCTGCGCCCGGGGCTGCTCGCCCGCATCGGGCCCGCGCGCGTGCTCTTCGAAAGCGGCCGGCTGAGCATCGGAAACACTCCCGAGAATCTCTCCGTCGCCGGCACCGTGTCGGGAACGTTCGCGCCCTTCGAGCCTCCCCGCGTCCACGGAAGCGAGGTCTGGCAGAGTGTTTCCGGACGGGTCGCGCTCGACGCCGGGTTCGAGCGCCTCGCGTCCCTCCAGTACCTGGCGCGTCCGGCCGCCGACGCCCGCCTCGAAGACGGAGCAGGGAGCGGAACGATACGGGCGGCCATCGCGCGCGGGATCGCGAACGGCGAGATCCGGCTCGCCGTCCAGGAAGCGACGGTGCGACTGCGCGAGCTGAAGCTGCACGGCAACGCCGACCTGCGCGTGCTCATCCCTCGCTGGAATCTCGTGTCGGGGCCGCTCGAAGTTTCGGGAAGCCGGCTCGCCCTTTCGGATGTCCGCTCTTCCGGGTCGGACGAATCAAGGCGCTGGTGGGGCCGCTTCGACGTGCGTTCCGGTGCGATCGGCAAAACGACATCGGCCGAAATCCAGGCCACCACGCGAGACGCGCGCCCCCTGTTGGCGCTCTTCTCCGCCGAGCTCCCTGCCTGGACGCGAGGGCTCGTGAATCTGGACGACTTCACCGCGACGGCCACCGTCGACGCGGGCCCCTCGCTCACCCGGGTCCGCGACCTGGATGCGCGGGGAGGCAGCTTTCACATCCAGGGGCATTACCTCCGCCGCAATTCCAATCGCGAGGGCGCGTTTCTGATCGAGTCGGGCGCTCTGAGCCTCGGGCTGGAGCTCGCGCAGGATGCCACCAGGATCCGGCTCCTGGGCGCAAAGCAGTGGTTCGCCGAACAGCCGGACGGCGGGAGCGTGGGCCACAACGCGTCGCCCTCTTCGAACGACACGGCAGCGAGTCGGCGGGTCGAGCTCCAAAAGAGAGACGCCGGGAGGTTACTCCCGGCGTCCAAGAATCGTCTCGACGCCAGGCGGCCTGGCTGATCGATCTCTCGCCCGCTTTCAGTTCCCGCGAACTCTCAGCCACGCGTCGTGCGTCGGTTCCCGAGCATCGGTCCATGGGTCGGTAGCTCCCTGGCTGCCGTTCCAGTCGCGCAGGAGTTCCGGCTCGACCTCGTCGAACTTCTTGCCCGCGTACTCCTTGCGGCCCGCCGATTCCCATCCGAAGCGGTAGGCCGTCTCGTATTCCGAGTACTCCTTGCCGGACCTGTAGTACGGCCGGCTCTTGAAGTTCTGGCTCCAGAATTCGCGTTCGACCGTGGGGTTGATCGCTTCCCCGGTCACATGGCCCGCGGCGCCGCCGACCATGGCCCCGATGGCTCCTCCGATGACGGCCCCGATCGGTCCGGCCACGACAGCGCCAACGGCCACGCCCGTGACCGCCCCGCCGGCGGATCCGACTCCGGTTCCGACCGGGTGCGAGCCCGGCTCCTTCGTGATCGGGTCACGGTTGCCGGGATTCGAGTTGATGACAGGCTCCTTCTTCTCTTCCATGGGTTCCCCTTAATCCGGGCTCTTGCGCGCCTGTTTGGCGAGACTCATCCCGAATCGATGTCCGCCGCCGCGCGTCGGGCGGTCAGGCTCGACGCCCGCTGTACCAATAGCCGCCGCCGCCGAGAAGAAACAACACCAGAACAACGATGAGAATGGTTTCCATGTCTTGGCCTTTCTGCTTCCGAACGACTTGAGTCGACAGACGAGCTTGTGCGCTTCGCAGGCCATTACCAATCGTTTGTTCCGCTCGAGTTGAGACGTGAAACGGAATGCCGGAGGCGGGCCGCATCGCGGGAGAACGTTCGAAGGCGGGCCTCGGCCGCGTTCCTCAAATCCACACGACGCCGAAGGCGACGGGTGACTCGGCCTTCGCGCGCGGGAAAACCACCGAGGCCTCGTGCTGCGCCTGCAGCCCGGACAATCGACCGCGACGATCTTCCCGGCCTCGGAGTCCCCGGCAATGACCGTCGCGTTCCGAGCCAGACAACCGGGGCAGGTCCAGTTCATGTTCATTTGATCCCCTTCTCGAAACCAGGAGGCCGCCTCGGCCCGCGCTCCCTATGGATCGTTGCGATCCATGGGGCGAGCATGTCCGCCATCCCGGGCCAATTCCAATCGTTTGTTCCGCTGGAATCGACACGTCGGAACGACGGATTGGCCTCCCGGGCCGGCGACGCGCTGTGGAAGAGGCGGGCAAACGCTGCGACTCGCGAGCTTTGGAAAAAGCGTCGTGGCGCGCAATGAGATTCTCCATGGCCACGGACTCGTTTTCGAATCCCCGCCGGCACGCGCCCTTGGGTCCGCTTCATCTTGCCTTCGTGCCGATCCTCGGCGGAAAGTGCGCGAGCAGCTTGCCGACGGCAGGTCGATGGCCCTGGGAGTGCACCCGGTCACCCTAACAAAAAAGCGGCGAGGCCGATCGGCCACGCCGCCCGACAGGAACGAGAAGGTTACTTCGCGGGCGCCGAGGTCTTCGCTTCCATCTTGCCGACGTGGACCCGAACCGCCCAGGTCTTGCCGTCCTTGTCGGAGGTCTTGAGCTGAACCGGCTCGCCTTCCTTCGGAGTTCCCTGGAGCTTCGTGGCGTCGTTCCAGTAAATCGTCATGTCCTTCCCGTCGACGGTCTTGACGACCATCGACTTGGCGGCCATGTCGACCTTCGTGATCGTCCCTTCGGTCGCCTTGCCGTGCGCGAGCCCGACGGCGGCGCAGAAAGCGAACACGAGGCTCAGAACCATTGTCTTCTTCATTGCCCGACCTCCATGAAATAAATGCGGCGCACCATAGCGCCACGTTCGAGACTAGAGGCCGGCACGTGAACGCGACGTGAACAGGCGACCGCGTGAATCACTCCGCGCAAGACGAATCCTGGAATATTCGGCGAGAGGTCTACCGAATCGGATCGATGGGCGTGCGCCGGGGCTCCTTGCCGAATCGCAGACGAGATCGCTCGATCATTTTTCGAATCTCGACGTCGCGGTCCTTCGGTGGCGAGGAGGTCACCCAGCCATGCACCAGGCGCTCCGCCGCCGCCGCGACTTCGTCCACGGCGCGGGCGAACAACGCCGCGTTGGCTTTCGACGGCCTGTTGGCGCCACTCAGCTTGCGGACGAACTGGAGCGACGAGGCGCGGATCTCCGCCTCGGTCGCCGGCGGGGCGAAGTTGGCGAGGGTACGGATGTTGCGGCACATGGCAGAACTGTATCCAATGCGCCCCGCTCCGCTGACGCCAATCCGGGAATATGATCGAGGAGGCATCGCGGCTCTCGAAGGGGGGCGAGCATGAAGACGTCGATCCGGTTTCAGCTCAACGGGAAGCCCACCACCGTTCAGACGGATGGCGAGCGCCTCCTGCTCTGGGTGCTGCGCACCGACCTCGACCTGACGGGAACGAAATACGGCTGCGGGATCGGAGAGTGCGGAGCGTGCACGGTGCTGGTCGACCGGAAGGCCGCCCTCGCCTGTCAGACGCCGGTCAAGCTCGTCGAGGGAAGCAACGTCGTGACGATCGAAGGGCTGGCACGCGGCGGGAAGCTCCACCCCGTCCAGCAGGCGTTCCTCGAGCACGGCGGCTTCCAGTGCGGCTACTGCACTCCCGGGATGATCCTGAACGCCTGCGCGCTCCTCGACCGGGAGCCGCAACCCTCGCGGGCCGCGATCGTGAAGGGAATGGAGGGCAACCTCTGCCGCTGCGGGGCGCACCAGAGAATCGTGGCGGCAATCGAGTCCGTCTCCGGAGCCGGGAAGGGCGCGTCATGAGCGATCGGGTTCGCATCGATCGGCGGCGGTTTTTCCAGCTGACGGGCGGCGGCATCGCGGTCTTCGTCAGCCTCGGCCCCTCGGCGCTCTTCTCCCGGGAGAACCGGTCCGGTTACCCGGAGGACTTCAACGCATACCTGCTGATCGGCAAGGACGGGCGCGTGACCGTCTTCTCGGGAAAGATCGAGATGGGACAGGGAGTGATGACCTCCCAGGCACAGATGGTGGCCGAGGAGCTCGGGGTTGCACTCGCGTCGATCGACATGGTGCTCGGGGACACCGACCGCTGCCCCTTCGACCGGGGAACGTTCGGCTCCCTGACCACGCGCATGTTCGGCCCGGCCCTCCGTGCGGCCGCCGCCGAGGCCCGGCTCGTCCTGCTCCGGCTGGCCTCGAAGAAGCTCGGCGCGGCGACGGAAAAGCTCGTCGTCGAGAACGGCGTCGTCTCGGTCGTCGGGGAATCGTCGCGTCGCGTCACTTACGGCGAGTTGAGCGAGGGCAAGCGCATTGCGCGCGTCGTCGGCGAGAAGGCCGTCCTGCGCGCCGTCGGGCAGTTCCAGGTGATGGGCAGCTCGCCGCGGAGAATCGACGCTCCCGACAAGGTGACGGGGCGCGCGAAGTACTCGGGCGACATCCGGCCGGCCGGGTTGCTCTACGCGCGAATCCTCCGCCCGCCCGCGCATGGAGCGAAGCTCGGGAAAGTCGACACCGCCGCCGCACAGAAGCGGGAAGGGGTGACGCTCGTCCAGCGCGACGACCTCGTCGCCGTCCTCCACGCGGATCCCGAGGCCGCGGCAGAGGCGCTGGCGAGCGTGGGGGCCGAGTGGCAGGTCCCCGACGCGACCGTGGACAACGAGACCATCTTCGCGCACCTCATCGAAGCGGGAGGGACTCCGGCGATCAAGGAGACCCGCGGCGACGTCGCCGCCGGCCGGGCGGTGGCGACACGCGTCTTCGAGACGACGTACCGCAAGGGGTACGTCGCTCATGCCCCGATCGAGCCCCACGCCGCCGTGGCGGAGTACCGCGACGGGAAGCTCACGGTCTGGGCCTCGACCCAGACCCCCTTCCCCACACGGGACCGCATCGCCGAGGAGGTCGGGCTCGATTCGAAAGCCGTCCGCGTCATCACCCCGTTTGTCGGCGGAGGGTTCGGGGGCAAGAGCGCCGACCGGCAGGCCCTCGAAGCCGCGCGGCTGGCCCTGATCGTCGCAAAACCGGTGCAGGTCGCCTGGACGCGGGAGGAGGAGTTCTTCTTCGACCGGTTCGATCCGGCCGCGGTCGTGGAGATCGCGTCGGCGCTCGACGGAAGCGGAAAGATCTCGCTCTGGGACTGCACGGTCCACGCCGCGGGCGAGCGCGGAGCCACGCCGGTCTACGACATCCCCAACTTCCGCCTGAGGTCGTCGGGCCGGTTGACCTACGGCGACGGTAAAGGGGGCAAGAGCCTGCACCCGTTTGCCGTGGGCCCGTGGCGCGCTCCCGGCGCGAACATGAACGCGTTCGCGATGGAGTCGCAGATCGACGTCATGGCTGCCGCCGCGAGCGCCGACCCCTTGGAGTTCCGGCTGCGCCACCTCACGGATCCACGAATGCGCAGGGTGCTCCAGGCGGCCGCCGACGCCTTCGGCTGGAAGAGCGGCGCGGCTCCGAGCGGAAAGGGGCGCGGGGTCGCCTGCAGCGTCGACGCCGGCTCGTACGACGCCCTCATGGCCGAGGTCCACGTCGACCCGGCCGACGGAACGGTTCGCGTGGACCGGATCGTGTGCGCCCAGGACATGGGGATCGTGGTCAATCCCGACGGAGCGAAAATGCAGATGGAGGGTTCGATCGCGATGGGCCTCGGGTACACGTTCTCCGAAGAGCTGCACTTTCGTGGCGGAGACATCCTCGACCGCAACTTCAAGACGTACCGGATCCCCCGCTTCTCGTGGATGCCGCGGATCGAGACGGTGATCGTGAATAACGACGACCTCGCTCCGCAGGGAGGCGGCGAGCCCGCGATCGTGTCCACGGGCGCCGTGATCGCCAATGCCGTCTTCGACGCGACGGGGGCGCGCATCCTTCGCCTGCCCCTGACCCCCGAGCGCGTGCGCGAGGGCGTCGCCGCCGTGAAGGGCAGCGGCGCTACGGCCCGTGGAGCATCTGCTCCCGTGTGACCGGGTTGTCGGGACGGTTTATCATCCACCGGTCACATGGATACCGCCTCCCTCCTGGGCTCTGCGGCGTGGGCGCTGTTTCGGAACAAGCTCCGCAGCCTCCTGACAGTCCTCGGCATCACGATCGGGATCGCCGCGGTCATCTGCGTCGTCGCGATCGGCAAGGCGGGCCAGGTGCAGGTCGAGCAGCAACTCAAGAACCTCGGCGACAACTTCGTGTGGATCGAGGCCGGAGGACGCGCGGTCAACGGAGTGCGCACCGGATCCCACGGCACGAAGTCGCTCACGCTCGCCGACGCGGCCGCCATCCGCAATCAGATTCCGCTGATCAAGAGCGTCTCGCCGAACGTCGACGGGAACGTCCAGGTCGTCTACGGCGGCCAGAACTGGTTCACGCGCTACCGCGGGGTCTCGCCCGAGTACTTCGACGTCAAGAGGTGGCCGGTGGATCAGGGAGCCGTGTTCAGCCGGGATGACGTCGAGTCGACCGCCGATGTGTGCGTGATCGGCAGCACCGTTCGCGACCAGCTCTTCGGCGCCGAGGACCCGATCGGCAAGGTGATCCGCGTCGGGACGCTGCCCCTCAAGGTGATTGCGGTTCTCCGATCCAAGGGAATCTCGCTCGGGGGCCGGGACGAGGACGACACGATCCTCGTCCCCTACACGACCGCGATGAAGAAGATCAAGGGAAACAACTGGCTCGACGACATCCTCTGTTCGGCGGTGTCGCAGGACGTCGTGAAGGCCGCCGGCCAGCAGGCCGGTGCCCTCCTGCGCGACCGCCACCACCTGAGGCCCGACGAGGACGACGACTTCAACGTCCGCAACCCGGAGGACGTCATCCAGGCGCAGGTCGAGGCGAGCCGCACCCTGACGATCCTCCTGATCGCGATCGCTTCGATCTCGCTGGTCGTCGGAGGCATCGGAATCATGAACGTGATGCTCGTTTCGGTGACGGAGCGAACGCGCGAGATCGGCGTACGCGTCGCCGTCGGGGCCACCGATACGGAGATCCGGCTGCAGTTTCTGAGCGAGTCGGTGATGCTCAGCCTGATCGGAGGGGCGGCAGGGGTTCTCGTCGGAGTCGCCGGATCCTTCTTCCTCGGCCGCGCCATGGGGTGGCCGACCGAGATGTCCGTCAAGGCCGTGGCCCTGGCCGTCGTGTTCTCCTGCGCCGTCGGCGTGTCGTTCGGCTACTACCCTGCACGCAAGGCCTCGCTGCTCGACCCGATCGAGGCGCTCCGGTATGAGTGACCTCGCGGGGGATGCCGGCAGCCGCCCCCGGGTCTCGCGCAAGGCTCTCTTCGCCCTGCTTGCCGTCGTCGTCGTTGCGGTCATCGGCGCGGCCACGCGGCTGCGACGCGGCCCGCAGCTGCACTACTTCACCTCGACCATCGGGCGGGGCGCGATTCGGGACGTGGTCGAGGCGACCGGCACGGTCAATGCGGTGATCAGCGTCCAGGTCGGATCGCAGGTCTCCGGAACGATCGCGGCGCTCAAGGCCGACTTCAACTCGCGAGTCCGGCGCGGCGACGTCATCGCGCTCATCGATCCCCAGCTTTTCGAGGGCACCCTCGAGCAGGCCATCGCCGATCTCGAGAACGCGAAGGCGAACGTCATCGCGGCCGAAGCCAACGTGGCAAAGGCCGGAGCCAACCGCGTCCAGACCCAGGCCGAGTACGCGCGCGCCCAGGCTCTCGTCGAGCAGACCGTCGGTTCGCAGCAGGCGCTCGACCTCGCGATGGCCAACTACGAGGCCGCCAAGGCCGGCGTCGATGCCGCGCAGGCGATGGTGACCCAGGCTCGCGCCCAGGTTCGCCAGCGGGAGGCCGCCGTCTCCGTGGCGAGGACGAACCTCGACTACACCGTGATTCGTTCGCCCATCGACGGCACCGTCGTCGCACGCAACGTCGACGTCGGGCAGACGGTGGCCGCCTCGCTCCAGGCGCCCACGATCTTCACGATCGCGCAGGATCTCCGCAAGATGCAGGTCTATGCGAAGGTGGACGAGTCCGACGTTGGAAAGATCCGGCGGGGACAGCCGGTGACGTTCCGGGTCGACGCCTTCCCCAGGGACCTCTTCCATGGGGCCGTGAATCAGGTGCGGATGAACCCGACGACGGTTCAGAACGTCGTGACCTACGACGCCATCGTCGAGTTCGAGAACCCGGACCTGAAGCTCTTTCCGGGAATGACCGCGTACGTGACGATTCCGGTCGCGACGGCGGACGACGTTGCGAAGATTTCCAATGCCGCGTTGCGCTACAAGCCACAGCTGCCCATCGACAAAGTGCGCGCGCTCTATGCGAAGGCGGGAATCACGGACTCGACGGTCGCCGGCAGGCCCGCGAGAACCGGCGAGGCCGAAAGCGGCGGGGCCGCCAGGCGCTCGGGGCGCGCGGAGACCGCCGTCGTCTGGAAGCTCGACGGAAGCAGCGAGCTCGAGCCGGTCGAGCTCGCCCTCGGGATCACCGATCACACCTACACGGAGATCGCGAGGGTCATTGTCGGACGCCTGGCCGCGGGCGACGTCGTCGTCACCAGCTCGGTGAAGTCGGACTCCCTGCCGCCGGGCGTGCGGGCGTTTGGCCGGTGACCGGGGAGGGCCAGAGCCCGATCGTCCGCGTCGAGGACCTCCACAAGTACTACGAGCTCGGCGAGACCCGGGTGCACGCGCTGCGCGGAGTGAGCCTCTCCGTCGAGCCCGGGGCTTTCGTCGCGATCATGGGGGCAAGCGGCAGCGGAAAGTCGACGTTCATGAACATCCTGGGCTGCCTCGACCGTCCGAGCTCGGGCCGTTACTTGCTGGATGGAATCGACGTCGCAAGCCTCGACAAGCGGCAGCTCGCCGCGATCCGAAGCGGAAAACTGGGGTTCGTCTTTCAGGGATTCCACCTTCTCCCGCGCACGACGGCGCTCGAGAACGTCGAACTTCCGACACTCTACGCGGCCATCGATCGGCCGGAGCGCCGGCGACGTGCCGAGGCGGCACTCGCGCTCGTGGGCCTCGCCGACCGCGCCGAGCACTTTCCGTCGCAGCTTTCCGGCGGGCAGCAGCAGCGTGTCGCAATCGGGCGGGCCCTCGTGAACCGGCCGTCGATGCTCCTTGCCGACGAGCCGACGGGCAATCTCGACAGCCACACCGCGGTCGAGATCATGGAGATCCTTCAGGGTCTGAACGATCGCGGCCTCACGATCGTGCTCGTGACCCACGAGCACGACATCGCCCAGTTTGCAAGGCGCCTGATCGTCTTCCGTGACGGCCGCCTGCGCAAAGACAGCGTGACCGCCAATCCGTCCAGGGCGAGCGAAGTGCTGAAGACGCTGCCGACCCTGGAGGATTGACACGAAGGACCCAGGCCGGCCGGGCATCTTGTGCGGCGCGGGATTGGCACTGCTGAAGTCGAGTTTCGGCCATCATGTGCCCGTGGACGCGCGTCCCCCACCTGGCACAACTTGATCCGACAGCCGAGCGCGGTCAGTTCGATTCGGAGGGCCCCCGCCTGCCCGCGCTCATGAGGCGGGGAACGAGCAGCAACGCTCCCCCGTAGAAGACGAACGCGACGAAGAGGGTCATCGGTGTGCCCGACGGCAGATCCTGGACAAAAAGCTTCAAGCCGCCGGCCACGAGCGCGACGTAGGCGAGCGTGCGGAGCTCCCTGCGGCCCGTGGCGTGCCAGAGCCGGGCGAGAATGTATGCCGACACACTGAGCACGACCGTTCGCAGCGCCGGGAGCGGCTCTGCGAGGAGGGCGGCCGCCGGACGCCGCAGCGCGAGGACTGCCGCCCCACCGAGCCCCATCGCCGAGAAGAAGACCGCCGTCAGGGCCGGAAGGGGGCCCGCCGCGGGCCGCTCCCGGAGAAGCAGGACGGCGACTCCGGTCACGGCCGCCAGCGTCAGAAGGACCGACCCGTCCGTGGGGGCGAAGGCGGTCTCGCCCGCCGTGAAGGCGAGGAACGACCTTTTCAGCAGTCCCGAGGCGAAGGTCGCAGCGCCCGCGAAGACGGCCCCGTGAGCCTGCAGGATGGGAGGTTCGAAACGCCGGCCGATCACCACGGCCGCGAGACCCAGCAGCGACCACAGCAGTGCGGGAATGGGAGTCGGCAGAAGGGCGCCGCTCCCGATCAGGACGAGCGCGAGGCCGAGCCAGGCCCAGTAGAGGCGGCTTTCCCGAACCTCCGGCCCGCGCTCGCGGAGAAAGGCAAGGGCGTAGCTGCCGACGCCGCACACGAGCGTGATCGCGGCCAGAGTTCCCGCGCCGCCGCGCTCCCGCGTCAGAAGAATGCCCCCTCCGAGGCCCACGGAGAGCGCGAAGAGCGATTGCACGATCGCAAGGCCGACGATCTGCGGGCGCCCCATGAGCGTCCGCAACAGCGCGCTGCCCGGCCAGAGCAGCGCAAGGCCGAGCGCGAGCGTCATCGCGTCGAGCGGACCGGCGCCGGCGGTCGCCGACGGGGTCAGGGCAGCCGATGTCGCCCAGAGGGAGAGGGCGACGGCGCAAAGAGTCGGAGGCCACGCAATGAGCCGCCAGGCCCAGTGGTCCGGACCCAGCCAGAGCGTGGCGGTCGCGAGCACGAGCAGCAGCAGGCCGGCCGGGGCCGCCGCGCCCGAAGAGATCGCAAGAAAAACGGCGGTGCCGCACGCGGCAAACGTGGCCGTCCAGGCGACCGCGGGCAGGTCGCGACGTCGGGCAAGCGCGAGCGCGAACGCCGTCGCCCCGGCGAGAACCGCCAGGCCCGCGCCGACCGAAAAGATCCCGAACCGGGTCGTCGTCTCGGCCACGATCGCGTTCGCGATGAAGACTCCCGTCGAGCCGAGGAAGCCGGCGGTGAGCCTGTTGCCCCGGGCGGCGGAACGGTCGGCGAGCACGATCACCCCGAGGGCGTACGCGAGCCCGAGCGCGACGCCGGGAGTCGTGGCCATGGTTCCGCGGTCCGTCAGCGCCCGCACCAGGAAGGCGCCGGCGAGCGCGAGGATGCTCCAACCCGTCTGGGCGAGAACGTCGAGCGCGAGGGCGCCGGCGCCGCGTCGGGATCCGGCCGCCTCGACCTGCCGCTCGGGGCCTGTCAGGGAGGATTCCGGCGGCGCCCGTTCTCCGACAGGCTCGCGCGAGGATGCCGGCCTTTCGAGCAAGGCCTCCTCGAGCCGACGAACCCTTCCCTCGAGCTCATCGAGACGGTCCTCCCGCGACGGGGGTTCCGGAAACCGCGTGGTCACTCGAGACAGGCTCGGCCAGCTCGTGGCACCTCGACAAGATGTAAATGAATCAGATCGCGATCGCGCCTCGCAACGGCCCGCCGGGCGTACCGCCGCTCATGGAGTCATCGGGCGGTGTAGCTCTGTCCGAGCATGTCCCGAGTCACCAGCGTGACGCCGTTTTGGGTCACGTGGAACCGGCGGCGGTCCTGTTCCGCATCGACCCCGATCTCCATACCGTCCTCGATCTCGCAGCCCCGGTCGACCACCACGCGCTTCAAGACCACTTTGTTTCCGATCCTGACGTTGGGCAGCACCACCGAGTCCTCGACCAGGCTGCGGGACTCGATCCGCACGTCGGTAAACAGCAGCGAGCGCCGCACCGTCGCCCCGCTCACGACGCAGCCGCCCGAGGCCATCGAATCGAGCGCCATGCCGCGCCGGTCGTCGTCGTCGAACACGAATTTCGCGGGCGGCATCTGTTCCTGGTAGGTCCAGATCGGCCACGTGCTGTCGTACAGGTTGAGCTCCGGCACCACCCTGGTCAGCTCCATGTTGGCTTCCCAGTACGCGTCGATCGTGCCGACATCACGCCAGTATGGCGAGCCGCCCGTGCCCATGCCGACGCAGCTGTCGGCAAGACTGTGGGCAAAGACACGATGGCGCGACAGGGCGTGCGGAATGACGTCCTTGCCGAAATCGTGGGATGAGCCGGAGTCCCCGGCATCGCGGGTCAGCTGTTCGCCCAGGAACGCGGCGTTGAACACGTAGATCCCCATGCTTGCCAGCGCCCGCTCGGGCTGGCCCGGAATCGGTTGCGCCTGCGCGGGCTTTTCTTCGAAACTCACCACGCGCCCGCTGCCGTCGATGCCCATCACGCCAAAGGCGCTGGCATCGGCGAGCGGCACCTCCGCGCACCCCACCGTCAGGTCCGCGCCGCGCGCGACGTGAAACGCGAGCATTCGGCCATAGTCCATCTTGTAGACGTGGTCGCCGGCGAGCACGAGCACGTACTTTGCCGAATGCCGGCTGATCGCCGACAGGTTCTGGAACACGGCGTCGGCCGTGCCGCTGTACCATGCTTCCGTCAGCTGCTGCTGCGCCGGCAGCAGTTCGATGAACTCCTCGAAGCGTCCGTCGAGGAAACTCCAGCCGCGCTGGATGTGACGGATCAGGCTGTTCGCCTTGTACTGCGTGGCCACTCCGATGCGGCGAATGCCGGAATTCACGCAATTGGAAAGCGTGAAATCGATGATGCGGAACTTGCCGCCAAAGGGCACGGCCGGCTTGCAGCGCCAGTCGGTGAGTTGCTTCAGCCGGGCGCCGCGCCCTCCGGCGAGCACGAGAGCGACGGTGGAGTGCGTCAGCTCACTGACGAAACGAATCGCCTCGGGTTGGATGTTCCTCGGGCTGTAGTCGTCGCGCCGACGGTGTTGATCGTCCGTCATGCGGCGGCGGGGAGCAGGAAGGCGACGATGCCAAGACCATGGGCGATTCTCATGGGACCCTCTCCTGCTGCCGCGGGAGTATACCTGGGGCCGACCGGGGCTCCCGGTTGTCGGACATCGATGCAGGGCCTCCTTCGAACCGGAGAGCGGATTCTTTCGGCGATTTGGTCGGTTTCGCCCGCCGACCGCAGGCGCGCCTGCCAGCCGCCACTACAATCGGGGGCGCCATGGCCCACAACTTTGGAACGTTGGTCTTCACGCCGGCCATCAAGGCCCTGCAGGAGAAGTACGGCAGCCGGCGCGCCTACGCGAAGATGGAGAAGGGCGCACCGGTGCCCGATCGACTCGGCCCGAACGAGGCCGGGTACCTCGCCGAGCGCGACAGCTTCTACATCGCGAGCATCGGCTCGACCGGCTGGCCTTACGTCCAGCACCGGGGAGGCCCCAGGGGATTCCTCAGGGCCATCGACGACCGGACGATCGCGTTTGCCGACTACTCCGGAAACAGGCAGTTCATCAGCGCCGGGAACCTGACGACGGACGGCCGCGTGGCGCTGATCCTGGTGGACTATCCCGCCCAGGCGCGTCTGAAGGTCCTCGGGCGCGCGGAGATTTTCGAAGGAGAGGCCGCCCGCGAGTGGATCGCGCGCACGCGCACCCCGGGGGACGCCGGCGAGATCGAGCGCGTCTTCGTCATCCACGTGGAGGCGTTCGATTGGAACTGCCCGCAGCACATCACGCCCCGCTTCACCGAGGACCAGATCCGGGAAGCGCTCGAGCCCGCCGAAAAGCGGATGCAGGAACTCGAACGGGAGAACGAGAGGCTCCGCAGGGACCTCGCCCGGCGGGGCAAAGCCCCGACTCGCTGACGCCTACCGGAGCCCGTCGATCACGTAGAGCCGCGAGAGGCTCCGCATGAAGCTGTAGCAGTAGCTCCTTCCGTCCGGAGTCAGCTGCAGCGCGGAAATCTGGCCGACCCCGGTCGGATCGGCCGGGGCGACTTCCTTGAAGAAGGTGCGCTTGCCCGTCGCGAGGTCCATCCGATCGATCTTCTTCGAGCGATCGCCGGACGCGACGTAAATGCCCTGACTCGTGTCGTCGAATCCGATGACCTGTTCGTTCTCCCCGATGCCGGGCAGGGGCGTGGGGGGCCCGCCGTCCACGGGATAGATCGCCCACCGGGAGGTCTTCAAGTCGACCGCCGCGACGCGCTTTCCGTCGGGCGACAGCCGCGCGTAGCCGGCACGCTCGGGCGTGATCGGCCTGGGCGGTCCCTCCATCAGGTCGCGCACGTAGACCCGATCCCCGTGGCCAGGAATGCTCGCCGTGACGAGAATGTGCTTGCCGTCCGGAAACCAGAGCACCCTGCGGTACTTGAAATCCTTGTCCTGGATCGTCCTCGACTCTCCGGGCCCGATCGGAAGCAGGTTGAGGAGGTTCTTGTCCCGATCGACTTGCACGATCGTATTCTTGTCGGGCGAGAGGTCCTGCCGCGAAATCCAGCCGTCCCCGAGGCGCACGGCCGCCGTCGAGCCGTCGGTCTTGCGCATGTAGACGCCGCCCGAGGAGCCGACGCTCGCGCCGCCCTCGATGAAGAGCAGATCCTGACCGTCCGCCGACAGCGCCACGCCCTCGGAAAAGTCCTGCCACGTCAGGTTCAGCTCCCTCGACGCCCCGGGAGCAAGGCACATCATCGTTTCCGGCCAGTCGTCGCTCCGCGCCAGGACGCGCCCGTCGCGGGCGATGTCCTCGACGATCAGGAGCTGCGGCGTCTCCGCGACGAGACGCAGGCCGCCGGACATGTCGATGGCGTACAGCTCGACGACGCCGATGCTGTTTCCCCTCTTCCGGCCGGAAAACCAGAGCTCTCCGGTTCCCGGGTGCCAGGCGAGCGAGGTGATGATTTCCCACCCCGCCGAGAGAATCCTCTTCTTGCCGGCGAGATCGACGACGCCCAGCGCGGCCTTTTCCGGGCCTTGCGACTCGATGAACGCGAGACGGCGCCCGTCGGGCGAGAACCTCAGGCCGACCACCTGCGTGGTGAGTGTCGCCGCCACGAGAACCTTGCCGGCCGGAAACTCCAGCTGGCCATCGCGCACGAACGCGAGGCGATCGTCCCCGGGAAACCAGTCGGCCACCTGGGTGGAGAACTGCAGCGCGCCGCCAAACGGGGGGTCGCTCTTCACGAGCTCCCGCGGCGCTCCTCCGGCCAGGAAGACCTCGGCGATCGCAGCCTCCTCGCCGTGGAGGACGAGGATGGCGAGCTTGCCCGCGCTCGAGATCGACAGGAGGTCGGCGCTCGGAAGGGGCAGCGCCGTCGACTCGGTCGAGTCCAGGCGCGTCGAGTAGATCTGGGCGGCCTTTCCCCCCCAGGCCGCCGCGTAGAGGATCGTCTTGCCGTCCTGCGCGAAGCGCGCGCCGCCGAGGGCGCCGCGATGGAACGTGAGGGGGCGGTACGTGGGGGGCCCCGCATGCGCGTTTCGAAGGGCGAAGGCGGCGACGGCCGCCCCCACGAGACCGGCAGTGGCGAGAACGAGCGGAAGGCGCGAGGCCCTCTTCCCCGCTGGGGCGGCGACCGCGCCTCCCGAAAGGCTCCCGTCGCTCATCCCGTCCCGCAGGCGCGCGAGATCCCGCGCCAGGTCCTTCGTCGACGCGTAGCGCTCCTCGCGGTCCTTCGCGAGACACCGCTCGGCAATCCACCGCAGGGGGACCGGCGAATCCGGGGCCGCCGACGCGAAGGGCGCCGGCTCCTCGCGGATGATCGCCGTCATGGTCTCGGGCGCGCTCGGCCGGGCGAAGGCCCGCCTGCCGGTGACCATCTCGTAGAGGATCGACCCGAAGGCGAACTGGTCGGAACGGAAGTCGAGCACCTCGCCGAGCGCCTGCTCCGGCGACATGTACCCGACCGTCCCGAGCACCACGCCCGCCTCCGTGCCGGCCGAGACCGTCGGCGACTGCGTCACCTCGCCGGTCTCGCCCGTCGGCGCGGTCAGTTTCGCGAGGCCGAAGTCGAGGATCTTGACGATGTTCTCGCGGGTGACCATCACGTTCTCGGGCTTCAGGTCGCGATGGACGATCCCGGTCCCGTGCGCCTTGGCGAGACCCTCGGCGATCTGCGTTGCGATCGACAGAAGCTTCTTGAGCGGCAGCGGCCCGGAAGCCAGCATCTTGCGCAGCGTGTCCCCGTCCACGCGCTCCATCGCGATCCAGGAGACGCCGTCGGTCTCCCCGATGTCGAAGACGGTGACGATGTTGGGATGAGCTGAGCGCCGAGGCCGCGCGGGCCTCCCGCTCGAATCGCTTCAGCCGCTCCTCGTTCGCGGAGAGCTCCGCCGGAAGCACCTTGATGGCGACGTCGCGGCCGAGGCGCGAATCCCTGGCCCGATAGACTTCTCCCATCCCACCGGCGCCGATCGGCGCGACGATCTCGTAAGGGCCCAGCCTCGTTCCGGCTGCGAGCGTCATTTCTGCGGCAGCGGCGCCGTGTCTCGCAGCAACGCCGATCGGATGGCCCGCTCGAAGTCGGACCCGGAGCGATCGCCGACGAACGCCTGGAGAATCCTGCCGTCGCGGCCAATCAGGAACGCCGTCGGGAGGGCCTGCACGCCGCCGTAGGCCGCACTGACCCGGGTGTTTCCGATCACGACCGGATAGTTGATGCCGACCTCGTCCGCAAACGGTTTCACGACCTTCGCGCCCTCGTCATCCAGGGCAATGCCCACGAGGGTGAATCCCCTCTCCGCATACCGCGTCTGCAGCTCGACGAAACCAGGAATCTCCTCCCGGCAGGGGGCGCACCACGTTGCCCACAGATCCAGCAGGACGACCTTGCCTCGGAAATCGGCCAGCCGCACCGTCTTGCCCGAAAGGTCGGTCAAGGCAAAGTCCGGAGCCAGTTTTCCCACCAACGCCGGCTCGTCCTCTCCCGTGGTTTCGACGCCCTGGCGACACGAGACGGCGGCCACGGCCGCGATCACGATGGCCGCCAGGCGGGCCGACACGAGCGTCATCTGGCATCGTCCGATTTTTGCGTCGGAAATCCTCTGGCGATCCAGTCTTTCAGCAGGTTCCTGGCCACGTACAGGACCTTGACGTTCTTGAACCCCATCTCTTCCAGTATGCGAAACGCCGGGCGGACGTTCGGGCAGTCCTTCCAGGGACAGCAGCCACAGTAAAGGACGATCGGCTTTTCTCGTGAAAGACCTTTCGCCTCCTGCTTCAGCTTCTGGAGGCCGTCCGGCTTGGACGCCGGCCCTGCGAAGATCGACCCCGCGATGTGACCGCCCTGGTAAAGAACCGGGAAACCGACATACAGGATCACGGGCTTCTCGGCCGCACCGTCCGACAGGGAGGCGGCGAGGCTTTCCGCCGAGACGAGCTGACCGACCTGCCACGGGTCCGAGGGCAGGACGGAAGGTTCGGATTGGTCGGACTGTCCACCCGGACTCGGGGGCGCGCTCGAACCTCCGGCAAGCGCGATTGCGACCAACAGGGTCGACAGGCCGAGAGCAGAAGCTCCCGCCAGGGTCGTTTTCCTTGTCTTCATTGTGTCTCCCCGCTCTGGTTGATGGTCATTCGCGAACCTCTGGATCCTCAGGAGCCGCTACCCCGCGCAGAGAGCACCCAGGTCCCCGGCGACCGGCAAGAAGGCTGGAATGCATGATCTTCTCGAAGTCTACCGTGTGTCGGAAAGACCTGGCTGCGCAGGGCAGCCTGCCGTCACCAGAGAGCCGAATGGCGCACGAGACCCATCGCCGCGAGCCCTCGAAGGATCAGAACCAATCCAACGGCCGCGATGAGCAGGCCCGCCCAGCGCCAGCCGTGAATCCGACGCAGGACGGCGGGCGACAAGGACGAGAGCGTAAAGATCGCCGGCACCGTACCGAGGCCGAAGACGAGCATGACCCCGGCGCCAGAGGCTGCAGAACCGGCCACCGCGGCGCGCGCCGCGGCCCCGTAAACGAGAGCACAGGGCAAGGCGCCTTGCAGCGCTCCCAGCAGGATTGGCGACAGGAGGCGGGGCGCCCGGAAAGCCTCTCGGGCCCCGCCCCGGATCAGTGTGTCGATGCCGAATCGGTTGAGCAGGGCCGAAGGATCCCGGATCCAACCCGCGAGCGAAATGCCGAAGACGACCGCAACGGCGCCCGCCGCGATCGCCACGACGCCTCCGAGCCTGGCAGTTGCTCCAGCCGCCAGGGCGATCTGACCGAAGGCTCCGACGAATGTTCCGATCACGGTGTAGGTTGCCAGGCGCCCCGCGTTGAAGAGAAGCCGGGTCCCCACGCTCGGACTCGCGCCGGCGGGAGCCGGAGCGAGGCGAGCGGCGCAGAGCGCGACGTAGGGCCCGCACATGCCGACGCAGTGGGCGCTGCCGAGGAAGGACGCGAAAAAGAGCAGGATCAGATCGCCCGACGCGGGGAGCGAGTGCTGGTGCAAACCGGGCTAAGGGCCGTCGGTGGGTGTCGGGGTTCCGGGCACCGGGGCCGTTTCCGCGTCGTCGCCGGAGTCGGCGGACGGCTCGCCGAGGCAGGGCCACACCTGGTACTTGATGTCTTCCACGTCCCGAAACTGCCCGGTCCGGATGGCCCACAGGAAGACGCACCAGCCCGCGAGAGAGACGAGCAGCGCGACGAAGAACTGGTAGAAGGTGATGTCCATCATGGGGACCACACAGTCATATCCCCTCCTGCACTGCCGTCAGCCCCGGCGCCTTCAGATGGTAGACCACTCCCATGATCCGAAACAGAATTGCGAACGCACAGGCCGTCCCCACCGGTTGAACGAGGATCGCCGAGACCAACCGCACGAAGAGCCGATCCCGCGAGTCCCCCTCGGGAAGGTCGCCATACCCGGCCGTAAACCGCACCAGCAGCCAGGCCAGAGCGAAATTCAGGAGCCCGTACGCGACCCAGAAGATGGCCCCGGCGACCCGCCCGCCCCTCTCGATCGGGACTCCGAGAACGAGTGCGATCCACGCGCCGACCCACGCGAACAGCACGATCGCGTACGCGGCAACGGCCCGGTTGAGCCGGTCCGCGGTGTCGCGAGCTCTGCCGGAGCGATGTCCCCGCAACGCCCGGCGCACCAGCCAGACCAGGGGAACCAGAAGGGCCGGGACGGCATACGCCGTGAAGACCAGCTCGACGAGGCGGAAGAACCGGTCTGCCATGAGCCTTCCGTTACCTGGCGACGCGGAAGCCGGCGGTCGAAGGCACCGGAGGCAGGCCCGTGTTCTGCGCCAGAGAAAGCGCAAAGTAGACGAGGGCCCACCGGCGATGATCCGCGAACGCCGCCCGATCCGCCTCGCTCATTTTCCCGAGCTCGGCCCCCGTCGGCAGACCGGCGATGTAGTCGCCGAGCTCCTTCACATCCGCGTCGGAGAAGGCCCGCTTGCCGTTGTAGTCCTGCTGCCACGGCTTCAAGTCCGGAAAGGCCTCCTTCGGATAGAGGATCGTGTCGTAGAAGGAGGGCATCGGCGTGCCGTTCAAACCCGTGTTGAACGTCCGATAGACGTCCGCCGGAGAGTCGCCGAACTTGAATTCTCCGGTCGTGAAGTCGAAGGGGCGAATCGGGACTTCGTAGTCGTCGACCAGAGCGTTGGCCGAAGGGCCGTCGCCCTTGCCCCCGGTCCCGTGGCAGGTCCAGCACTGAAGGACGCGGTACACGAGCTTTCCCTCGCGCAGCAGCTCGGCCGGGGCGGTCCCGGCGGACGGGAAGGGAGGGACCGGGATGTCGATCGGCGGCGGCGCCTGCTCCGTCTTGAAGCGGTCGGAAAAGGTCTTCACATAATCCACCAGATCCCAGCGATCCTGCTCGGACAGCGTGTGGCCGTCGGCGGCGTTGCCCCAGGCCGGCATGATCTGGCCCTTCCGTACGCCCCGCGTGATGGTCCGGAAGATGTCTTCGTCCCTCGGAAGCGCCCCCGACGGAGTCGTGCGACTCTTGAAGGCTCCCAGCGTGAAATTGCGGGGCTGCGGGTTGAGGAAGTGGTAGGCGTCGCTGAAGTTGTCGGAAACCTTGTCGTTCGACGTCAGGCGCCCGTTGCCGAACTTTCCGTGGCAGCCCGCGCATTTTTTCTCGAAGACCTCCTTGCCCCGGGCCAGGCGCAGCGCGAGCGCCTCGGTCGGTGCCGGCCGGAGGTTCGTCGGCCAGGGTTCCCAGACGCGCCAGTCGCCGATCGCCGTGCCGATCTTCTGGAGGTAGGCCTCGACCGCCTGCATCTCGCCGGTCGGAACCGGACCGTAGTCGTGCATGTCGATCACGCCGTCGCCCACCGTTCCGTCGGCGTTGACCGGCCAGACGTCGAGCTCCTTCCAGCCCGGCGGCAGCTCGTCCGGCGTCACGACCCCGTCGCCGCTCTTGTCGAGCTCGCTCTTTGTCACGCGGCCATCGTGATTCGTGTCGTACTTGGCGAGGAACGCCGCGACCTTCCGATCATGCGCCGGGTCGTCCGCGAAGAGCCAGCTGAAGGACGGCATGATGGACTCCGGCTCGGTCGCGCGCGGATTCCAATGGTGCGCGTAGTGCCACTCGTTGGAGCGGCGGCCGCCCTCGCGCGACAGCTCCGGCCCGATGCGCCGGGTTCCGAACATCTGGGGCAGATCGTCGCTGATCTCCCCGGCCTGCGTGACGGGGCCCCACTTGTCCGTATCCCGATTGACGGGCCGGATGTACTGCGAGTGGCAGTACCAGCAGCCCTCCCGGATGTAGATCTTGCGCCCCTGCGCCTCCAGCTCGTCCCGGACCGGGGTGGACACCGTCTTGCCGTAGATCGTCTTCAGAGTTTTCGGCCGGGTCACGTCCTTCTCCAGCAGCGGCAGGATCCCCTGGCTCGTCATCGCGAGAGCGTAGAAGCCGACCGCGGCGATCAGGATGATCGGCTCGATCCGCTTCATCGCGCCCTCCGTCGGATGCCTTCGCTCACGTCCACTGCGGCTCCGGCGTCGCCGCCGCGCCGGCCGGCGCCTCGATGCGCCGCCCATGCATGACCGTCATGTAGAAGTTCCACATTCCGAGCAGCGCGCCGATGTCCATCGTGACGCCGGCGAGCGTTCGCGTGAACCAGTAGGGCTTCATCGCCACCATCGAATCCACGAAGTCCGCGCCGACTTCGAGCATCGTCCCCTGCATGAGCCCCTGGAGCGTGAGGACGGACGCCATCAGCGCGAACCCCGTCACGGTGAGCCAGTAGTGCCACTGCGCGAGGCTCTTCGAATAGAGCTCGTGCCCCGACAACCTCGGAATCACGTAGTACATGCCGGCCGTCACCCACAGGATGAAGGTCCCGAAAACCGTCAGGTGCGAATGCGCGATCACGAAGTCCGTGAAGTGGGTCAGCCGCTGCACCCCGCGAAGCGCCTCCGTCGACCCCTGGAAACAGCCGATCAGGTAGAAGAGCGCCCCGATGATCAGGAACTTGGCGGTGTAGGACTCCTGGAAGCGCTTCCAGTTCCCGACGAACGTGCCGTAGAAATTCTGGAGGACGGTCCAGACCGGAATGATCAGCATCATCGACGCCACGATGGCGATCGTCTGCGTCCAGTACGGGATCGGACTGTAGATGTAGTGGTGGGTGCCCACGAAGGGATAGAAGAAGGCCAGGGACCAGAACCCGATGAGCGACAGCTTGTGGCTGTACAGGGGGCGCTGCGCCGAGAGGGGCAGGAAGTAATAGATGACCGCCAGCCCGGCCGGCGTGATCCAGAGGCCCACCACGTAATGAATGTAGAGACCGTGCATCGCCGCGTTGTTCACCCCCGGCATCGAGTACGGCAGGATGAAATGGCCGAAGGCGTAGTTGAAGACGGTCCACACGTAGGCGGCCGTCAGGTACCAGAGCGTGACGTAGATGCGCCGCTCCTTGCGCTGAACGATGGTCACGATCACCTGGATCGTGACCATGATGAGGGCGATCTCGATGATCACGTTGGCCCAGAGGGGAAACTCGCCGGCCTCGATTCCGAGGTTCTGTCCGAGCGGCAGCGAGACGAGCGCGGCCGTCAGGCCGAGGTTCCAGATCCATACGAGCGCGCGGCTCCAGCTCTCCTTGTACATGCGAACGCCGCAGAGGCGCGGCACCATGTAGTAGGTCAGCCCGACGATTGCGCTCGAAAAGGCGCCGAACACGACGCCCATCACGTGCACGGGGCGCAGCCGCCCCCACGTCAACCAGGAAATGTTGCCGAGAAAGTCGTAGTAGTTGAACTTGATCGAGAGGATGACCCCGATCGTCGGCGCGAACACGAGCCAGAAGGCGGCGGACAGCAGGAACCGCAGCACGACCTCGCGGTCGACGAGATCGTCCCGATCGACCCGGGCGGCCACCGAGCTCATGGCTTCACCCCTTCTCGGTCCAGAAACGGACCAGGTAGTAGACCATCCAGATCAGCAAGACGACGTACACGAACCCGAGCCACTTCGGGATCCGGCCGTGCCGCTCGTCGATCCCGGAAAACTCGTAGTGGCTGATCTCTCCGGGATCCTCTTTGTGTTCGTCCGGCACCATCTCCTCCGTTCCTCGGTCACGTCTACTTCGCCGCGACCCCGACGTTCTTCACGTAGAGAGGGGACAGGCTCTGGATGTAGTGCACCAGGTCCCAGGCCTCGGTTTCGGAGATCGAGTCGGCAAAAGAGGGCATCGGCGTTCCGTTCAAGCCCGTGATGAAAACGCGGTAGATGTCCTGGCCCCTGTCGCCGCACTTGATGTGCCCCTGTGTCAGGTCGTAGGGGACGATCGGATTGCCCCAGTCGTCCTTGAGCTCGTGCGCCGAGGGCCCGTCCCCGAGCGCGTCCTGACCATGGCACTGGGCGCAGTTCGATTTCTCGTAAACGGCCCGCCCGCGCTTGACGGAGGCTTCGGTATACATGGGCTCCGGGGGAATCGTGATGGGGGGCTGGGGCTTGTCGGTTTTCCAGCGGGCCGAGAAGGTCTTGATGTAGGCGATCACGTCGCGCCGATTGTGCTCGCCGATCGCGTACCAGGAAGGCATGAAGGTGCCGTAGACCCCGTCTCGAATCGTCTTGTCGAGATCGGAGTCGAGCGGCAGAGAACCGGACGGCGTCGAGCGCCACTTGAACGTACCCTGGCGGTAGTCCCGGGGCTTCGTCGTGATCCACTCGGCAAACTCCCCGTTGCCGTTTCCAAGATCGCCGTGGCAGGAGACGCAGAACCGCTCGTAGACCACCTTGCCCTTCACCGGATCGCCCGCCGGCGGTCCCTGCGCTCGCGCAGCGGCGGCCACGGCCAGGAGGGGGAGAACCAGTGCGGAGACGTAGAGCTTCTTCATGGCGCCCTCCCTTTCAGTAGGCGAAGTCGATGCCGACCATGTACTGGTTGGTCCGCGTGTTCAAACCGTTCACGCCCGCGCCGATCGTTTCCAGGCTCGAGTACTCGACGTGCAGCGCGTACTCCGACCGGTTGCTGAACTGGAACGTATGACGGTAGCCGACCGTGATGGCGTTGATGTCGTTGAGGTCTTGCGGGTTGCTCTCGACGCCCTGCTGGGAATTCTTGCAGAGGTCGTACCGAGCGAAAACGAGGTTCTTCAGCGTGAACGTCCAGCCGAACTCGGCGAAGCCGCCGTTGAAGATCCCGTTTCGGGTGGCGTCGGGGATCAGGGCCTTGTTGTCTTCGCCGTGGGCGAAGACGAGGAAGAGGTGGAACGGCGTGGCCGGCGGACCGAACCAGATCTGGCCCTCACCGCCGATCTTCGTCGAGGGCTCGAGGCTGCCCCCCGTCCCGTCGATCGGCGTGCCCTCGCTCGTGAAGAAGGTCGTCGGCCACGTCGTGTACGAGCCGAACACGCCGATCTTGGCCTCCGAAACCGGGCCGTTGTCGAAGAGCCACTCGTGCGTCGCGTGCGCATAGACGCCGGGGGTGCTCCAGGCGTTCTCGCTGCCGGGCGAATTCTCGACGTTGAAAACCGAGACGGCGACGCGATTCATGCTGCCCTTGTCATGGCCCATGTACTCGACGCCCCACTGGTTCTCTCCCATGTCGTAAACCGACTCGGAGCCCGAGGCGTGGAAGCTGTAAATCTGATAGCCCACGCTCGTCAGGTTCCAGGGCCGGTGCGCGGAGACGGGCAGATCCACTTCGTGGCGGCCCAGCTTGAGGTTCGCCCACGACGAGCCGAACAGGTTGTCGAAACGGACGAAGGCCGATTCCAGGACCACCGTTCCGTCCGGAGCAAATCCGGTCGGCACCACGAGAAAAGACACGTTCTGGAAGAGCGTCCCGCCCATCAGGAGGTCCAGCCCGATCTGGCCGACACCGCCGGACCCGAGGTTCTTGGTCCCCTGGTCGGTCGCCTGGTTGGTGACCTCGGTGTAGAGATACTGCGGCGTGAGGCGAACGGACACGGGCCAGTAGCCCGGGGTCTCGAAAACGGTGTCGTCCTTGCCGGTCAGCATCTGATAGCCGTTGTCTCGAAAGGCCCGGCCGAAGTCGTTCAACTTGGGCCAGGATTCGTGGCAGGCCGTGCACCGCACGCCGTACTTGCGCGCAAAGGCAGGAAACGCGCGCGCAGGCGCTGGCGCGAGAATCATCGCTGCAATCAGCGCGGCCCACGCCGTGATGACGACCTTGGCTCTCGTTGTCATCGCAAGACCTCCTCCTTGGCCCGACGGGCCGCGTTGCCCTTACTTCTTCGGCGTGAAGCTGAAATCCACCGTCGCCGGTTTCCCCGCGGAGACCGTCGCCGACGCGTCCTTCTGTCCCATCACCTCGTGCCAGGCGACCACCGTGTAGGTGCCCGGCGGCACGTCCTTGATTTCGAAGTGCCCGCTGGCATCCGTCGTCGCGTAATAGGGATGGTCGAACTCCCAGATCCAGGCGCGCATCCATTCGTGGGCGTCGCACTTGACCCGGATGAGCTCCGGCGTGTTCGGCAGCGGCTTCGTCACCGAAAAGCCCTTGAACGGCAGGGCGATGTTGTAGATCGTGGCGTTCGTGTCGTTGTTCTGGGGATGCGTGTTGTGGAGGATCGGGTCGTCCGAAGCGATCTTGATCTGCTGACCGACGCTCGAGCCCTGCACGCGAGGATCGAACATGCAGTGCGTGTTCAGGAGGGTGATCGTTCCGCTGGGATTCGCCTTCCCCTTTTCGACGCCCTTCAAGTACACCTCGACGTTCTTGAGGCCTCCGTCCTTTCCGACCTCGTAGAGCGGGTTGACGATCGAGTTGCCGCAGTAGTCCTGGTTCTTGGTCGTCTTGATCGGCGGCACCGTTGGGGGAGCTCCCGCGAGCTTGACGACACCCTGGATGGTGCCTCCGTTGGTCACCGTGATGACCTCGTAGGCCGAACCTCTCGCGGAAAAGCAGAGCGCGACGACACCGAGCATCAAAGCCGGAGAGAGAACCTTGCGCACGCAGCCTCCTTGTGTTTGGCGAGTCGGTGAACTCGGGACTCGATCAGAAAGTCGGGACACGTCGGAAAGGACCGGGAGGACGAGCGCAACGACGAGGGTCCGATTCGGGAGGTCTCCCACCGCGGCCCGGAGACCATTTCCATTCGGCAGACGATCGCGCAAAGTGACGCCATCGTAGAAATCGACGGCCTCGACGTCTAATACCCGTTTCGTCGCTCCGTGAGACCAATTCCCTATCAACGACGAAAATGAACAGGAGGTAAACGCGCGCCTACAACATTCGTGGCGGTCGAAGGCAATTCCTAAGCTAGTCTTAACATCAAATCAGAGAGGAGTTCGATGGAACTGCGCCATCTGCGCTACTTCGTTGCGGTCGCCGACGAGCTTCACTTCGGACGGGCCGCCGAGAAGCTCCACATCTCGCAACCCCCACTGTCTCATCAGATCCAGGACCTCGAACGCGAACTCGGTGTGGCTCTTTTCCACCGGACGCGACACTTCGTCGCGCTCACCGAGGCAGGCTGCGCCTTCCTCGACGAGGTGCGTCGCATCCTCCACGACACCGATCACGCCGCCGCAACGGCACGCAAAGTGGGGCACGGAGAGGTCGGGCGCCTTTCGGTCGGCTTCGGCCTCGCCTCCGCGGCGGGCGTAATGGGAAGGATCCTCAACGCCTTCTTCTCACGCCATGCGAACGTCGGGCTCGACCTGAAGACTCTCCACTCGCGCGCCCAGATCGAAGCGCTCGTCGACCGCCAGATCGACGTCGCCTTTCCGATCCTGCCGGTGTCGCACCGCGACATCGCCACCGAGGCCGTCGCGACCGAGCCGCTGGTGGCCGCTTTCCCGGCCGCTCACCCGCTGGCACGCGCTCGCCGGGTCCGCCTCTGCGATCTGATTTCGCACCCCTTCGTGAGCATCTCGCCCGCGGCCGCACCGACGTTTCACGAGCTCGTTCTCGCGGCCTGTTCCGAGGCGGGCTTCGCGCCGACCGTCGCACACGAGGCGGGGCACGTCTTGACCATTCTCGGCCTGGTGGGAGCCGGGCTCGGCGTTTCGATCCTGCCCGCCTGTCTCGGAGGCAAGGGCGCCGACGGCGTCGTCTTCCGCCCGCTGACGGACGCGCCGCCGATTCAGATCGGCATCGCCTACCGACGGCACGAAACATCGACGATGCTCCTCGCTCTTCTCCAGGTCGTGCGCGAAGTATCCGGGAGGAAACCGGCCCGGCCCCTGCACGCATCCGCAAGCGCTTGACACGAGCACCATCCCGACAAGGAGGCCGACGATGAAGGCTCCCCTGCTGGCCCGCGCGATCCTTCTTGGCTTTCTCTTTCTCTTCGCGTTCGCCGCGACGTACGTCCTCCTCGATTCGCTCGGAATCTGGGAAAAGCTTCCCCTTGCCGTCGCCCGCGGCGTGGAGGTCCTCTCGGGGCTGATCCTCCTCGGGACGCTCGTCGGCCACCTCGCCCTCTCCAGCGGCCGGCTGCCGCCGGAGACCTTGGGCCGGCGTTAGCGGGCCGAAGGCCGCGGCCGCTGAAGCCGCAGCGAGTTGCCCACGACGAAGAGGCTCGAGAGCACCATGGCGGCAGCGGCCACGACGGGCCTCAGAAGACCGCAGGCTGCCAGCAGGATGCCGAAGGCGTTGTAGAGGAACGCCCAGGCGAGGTTCTGCCGCACGACGCGCATGGTTCGCCGGGCAAGATCGACCAGCTTCGACACCTCGCCCACGTCTTCGCGAAGAATCACCGCGTCGGCCGTCTGTTTTGCCAGACCCGAAGCGGCGCCGAAAGCAATCCCCGCCGTCGCGGCGGCGAGGGCAGGAGCGTCGTTGATGCCGTCTCCGATCATCATCACGCCGGCGGAATCGGCACGCCAGCGCCTCAAGGCGTCGAGCTTGGCCTGCGGGTCCAGATCGGCGCGCGCCAGATCGATGCCCGCCTCTTCCGCCGCACGCAAGACACCCGCGCGCCGATCGCCGGACAGGAGCGCGACCGAAATTCCGAGCGCCTTCAGGTCCTCGATTGCCCTGCGCGCCTCCGGCCGCACCGGGTCTTCCAGCCAGATCACGGCGACGAGCCGAAAGTCGATCGCTACGCCCACGGCGCTGTTCCGCGTGTTTCCGTCGAAGGGGGTCAAGTCCGCAACCCCCTCGCGGCCGAGCAGGGACCGGCTTCCCAGCAGCACGTGCGCCGGGCCCACCCGTCCGGCCGCTCCGCCTCCCGCGATCCCGCGAACCTCGCGCGCCTCGGGAATCGCGATCCGCCTCTGCCGGGCGCACGACACGATCGCCCGCGCAAACGGATGGTCGACGCCGGTTTCGACCGCCGCCGCATCGCGCAGAACGTCCTCCTCCGACATCCTGACGGACGGATCGACCCACATGGCGCAGACGGCGGCGCGTCCGCGTGTGATCGTTCCCGTCTTGTCGAAGGCCGCGAGCCGGATGCGGTCCAGGGCCTCGAGCACCGCGCCGCTGCGGAGCAGAGTTCCGCGCCCGGCGGCCATCGCGATCGCAATGGTGGTGGCCATCGGAGTCGCAATTCCGAGCGCGCAGGGGCACGCGACGACGAGCACGGACAGGGCGGCCAGGCCGCCGCGCGCCCAATCGCCGCCCACGAGGCCCCACGCGATCCCGCTCGCGACGGCGATAAGCGCCACGCCTGGAACGAATCGCGCCACGAAACGGTCGGCCGCGATCTCGATCGGCGCGCGGCGGCTCCGCGCCTCCCGGGTCCAGCGATCCACGCGGCTCACGAGGGTCTCCGATTCTCCCGCCGCCTCGAGCACCAGTGCCCCGTCGACGGCGACCGCCCCTGCAAAGACGGTGTCCCCCGGGCCCACCAGCCGGGGCGCCGATTCGCCCGTGAGCGCCGGCTCGGTCACGTCGGAGGTCCCCTCGATCACGCGGCCGTCGACCGGAATCTCTTCTCCCGCGCGCACGCGCACCCGTTCGCCGCGGGCCACCTCGTCGGGGGCGACCTCCCGCTCGCCCGTTTCCTCGAGCACGCGGGCCCGCGGACGCGCGGTCTCGACCGCGGGGGCCAGCGTCGCCGTCGCCCTCTCACGGGCGCGCGCGTCCAGATACTGCCCGAGCACGACGAAGACCAGCACCATCGTGCCGGAGTCGTAGTAGAGGTGACGGCCGCCTCGCAGGGTCTCCACGGCCGAAACACCGATCGCCGCGAGCGCGCCCAGGGCGATCAGCGTTTCGAGGACGATGTGGCCGCCGCGCGCCGCCCGATAGGCCGCCCGGAGCATTGGAACGCCGAGCAGGAGGTAGACGGCCGCGGCCAGGGCCAGCATGAGCCAGGATGCCGTTCGGAGCACGTCGCTGCCCAGGGCGTCGAGGGATCCGAAGTAGAGCAGACTCTGGAACATCATGATGTTTCCCGAGAGCACCGCGGCCAGCCCGAGCTTGGCGAGAAACCAGCCGGCGCGGCCCGCATCCCCGGTCGCGCCGACGAGGTGAAAGACCATGACGCATCCGTAGCAGCAGAACGGAAGCTGCCGCCCCTCGACCCTTTCGAAGTACGGACGACGCGGCAGGCTCAGCCGGCAGTGGGCACAGGCGTCCGCCACGGAAAGTTCCACGGACCGCATTATGTGATCCGCCCGGCGGCGGGGAGCCTGGGTCTGTTTCTCCTCGTCGCCTTTATGGCGCCGCCGTCTCCGAGCACAGATAGGACTCCCCGATGACGTCGCCATTCGGTTTCGTGGCCACGACGTAACCGACGTTTCCGCCCACCCTCGCGACGTCCTCCTGAAAGCCGAGGACGCTCTCGAAATCGACGAAGCTCTCCAGGAACTTGCACCCCTTGACGGCTTCCGGGTTGCTGGTGATCCGAATCTTGTGGACATTTTTCTCCGTCTGAGCGGGAGTCTTGATCGCTGGCGGCGGCTTCTTTTCCGCCGCCTCGACCGGGGCCGACGTCGCCGCCGCTGGACTCGATTCGACGGGAGTCAGCGTCGGAGCCGTTGCCTCCCGGTCGTTTCGAGACGTCTTCCGGGAGCACGAATACAGCTCATAGGGGTCCGCGCTGCCATAAACGACCCACGAGACACCTTCCTTCGCGATCACGAGAGAAGCCGCCTGCGCCTCCGGCGTTGCGTGAAGCCCATCCGGCCGGAGTTTCATGATGAAGCTGCAGCCCTTGACCGCGTCGGGGTTCGATGTCTTCTGAATGCTCCTCTCCAGCTCCTGCTGTTCCTGGAGCCTCTGCTGGGAAGAGGTACAGCCGCCGATCGACATCGACAGGAAGAGAATCGAAACGGGCCGCAGCAATCGCGTCATGGTCGCTCCTGACGATCCTTTTACCCCATGGAGGCCAGGCGGCCGCCTTCCGAGACCTCTTCATGCTCGTCGAACGCTCCCGATTGAATCCCGGATGAACGGAGGCCTGCCGGGCGCTTCGAACGCGCCTCTTGACATATTCCTATATAGGCATATGATCCGACCCATGCCTGCCGCCGCCGCGACCTCCGACACCTTCAGCGCCGTCGCGCAGCCGCGCCGCCGGGACATCCTGGACTACCTCGGACCCCGCGAGCGCTCGGTCGGCGACATCGTCGTGGACCTGCGCCTTGCTCAGCCCTCGGTCTCCAAGCACCTGAAGGTACTGCGCGAGGTCGGCCTCGTGGAGCAGCGCCGGGACGGGCGCCAGGTCTTCTATCGCACGAACGCGGAGGCGATCCGGCCGATCCACGAATGGACCGCCCGGTTCGAACGCTACTGGCACCACCAGCTCGTCCGCGTGAAGGAACGCGCCGAGCGGGAATCGAAACGCAGTGAAGAAACGAGGAAACCAGGGAGGCAACCATGACCACGATCGCCCCAGCCATCGACGAGATGACGCTCACCGTCACGCAGGACATCTACGTCCGCGCTCCCCTGCCCGCGACCTTCGCGGCGCTGCTCGAGGAGATCGGCCCGTCCAACGAGGGCGAGGCCGGCGCGCCCATGCCGATGGTCCTCGAGCCCTGGCCGGGCGGCCGCTGGTTCCGGGATCTCGGCGAGAAGAACGGGCACCTGTGGGGCCACGTGCAGGCGATCAAGCGGCCGACGCTGCTCGAGATCACGGGGCCGCTCATGATGTCGTTCGCCGCGGTTTCGAACCTGCAGTACCGCTTGAAGGAGGCCGACGGAGGCACGCTGATCACGTTCCGACACTCCGCCCTCGGACTGTTTCCGGAGGGCTATCGCGATGCGCTCGGTCAGGGGTGGGAGCTCCTGTTCGGCCGGATTCGCCGTCGCGTCGAAAAGAAGTAACCCGGTTCCCAAACAAGTGGAGGACAGACCCATGGCAATGATCCACGGAATGCTGCAGGAGCTCGACCAGGAAACGCACACGACCCGCCGCGTCCTCGAGCGCGTGCCCGGTCACAAGCTGGAATGGCGGCCGCAGGAAAAGGCGAGGACGCTCGGACAGCTCGCTCTCCACGTGGCCACGGTACCCGGCGGCGTCGCGGAGCTCGCCGCGACGCCCTCTCCCGCCCAGGTCCCGCAGTTCTCGGATCTCAGCCCGAAGAGCGCGTCGGAGCTCGTGCCCGCGCTCGAGGAGAGCACCGCGAAGGCGAAGCGGATCCTGGAAGGCATGGACGACGCCGCGCTCACGTCGACGTGGCGGCTGATGCGGGGCGACCGGGAGCTTCTCGCCCTGCCGCGCGTCGCGTTCCTGCGGTCGATCATGCTCAATCACTGGTATCACCACCGCGGTCAGCTGAGCGCATACCTGCGCGAGCTCGGCGTCGCGATTCCGTCGATCTACGGACCGAGCGCGGACGAGAATCCATTCGATTGAAAGGGGATCTCAACGTCCTGCGCAGCGGACGCGTCTCCCTGTTGAAGACGACCCTCTCCAGGTCCACCGGCTCGTCGGAAACGAGGAGGTGGAGGCACTCGAGCGAAGAGTCGCCTCCTTCCTGCGCCGGGAAACTGTCGTGCCCCGACCCTCAGTCCCCCGTCACGAGCGGGAGGTCGACGCGGTGCTCCGCGCGCAGGACCGCGCCGATGTCGAACCGGATGAACTCCATCAGGCCCGACGGCCCGATCGCGCCCTGGACCGCCGTCTCCACGTCGGCGATCGTCTGCGCCGCGGCGAGCTGGCGCTTAAATGCCGCCATGTCCGGGCGGCCGATGGCCGCGGTCAGGGTTGCCATCACGTCGTCAAACGGCCTCGCGGAGACCGTGCGGAAGCGCTGCACCCGGACTTCGATCGTTGCCATCGCTCACCTCAGGTGGCGGACGTTTTCTCGGCTTCCTACTCCGCCAGCACCTTGTGCAACAGCTGGATGCAGACCGAGCCTTCGCCCACGGCGGCGGCAACGCGCTTGACGCTTCCCGCGCGCACGTCGCCGACGGCGAAGACGCCGGGCTGGCTCGTTTCGAAGAGAAGGGGCGGGCGGCGCAGGGGCCACCCGGATGCCGATAGATCGGACGGCGAGAGATCCTGTCCCGCCTTCACGAATCCCTTCTCGTCCAGCGCGACGCAGCCCTTCAGCCACCCGGTGTTCGGGTTCGCTCCGGTCATCATGAAGACGTGGCGAATGGGGGCCGTGGTGGGCTTGCCCGCGGCGTCTTCCCACGTCACGCGCTCCAGACTGTCCGTGCCTTCGAGAGCGACGATCCGCGTGTTCGTCTTGAGCTCGATGTTGGGCGTCTCCTCGATCCGACGGACCAGGTAGCGCGACATCGTGTCGGACAGTCCGGGTCCACGGACCATCATGGTGACGCGCCGCCGGGCCTCCGAAAGAAAGATCGCGGCCTGTCCGGCGGAGTTCGCTCCCCCGACCACGACGACGTCGTCGTCCCCGCAGAGGATCGCCTCCACCTGCGTGGCGCCGTAGTAGACGCCGACACCCTCGAAACGTGCGAGGTTCGGAATGTCCGGCCTGTTGTACTTCACGCCCGTCGCGATCACGACCGTCCGCGCCGCCACGTCGACCCCGGCGCCGAGGCCGATCCGGTAGGGGCGGCGGTCGCACCGCAGCGCCATCGCCGTCCGCGCCACGACGAGCTCCGCCCCGAATTTCTGGGCCTGCAGGAGGGCGCCATTGGCCAGCTCCTGGCCCGAAACGCCCGTGGGGAATCCGAGATAGTTCTCGATGCGCGAGCTCGAGCCCGCCTGCCCGCCCGGCGCGGTGGCCTCCAGGACGAGGACGTCCAGGCCCTCCGACGCCCCGTAGACCGCGGCCGCCAGCCCCGCGGGCCCCGCCCCGATGACGACGACGTCGCGCACGACATCCCGGCTCAGGCGGCTCAAGCCCAGGCAGTCCGCGACCTCTTCGATCGTCGGCTTCTTCAGGACCTGGCTGCCGCTGCAGATGAGGACGGGCACGTCGTCCACGCCCACCCCGAAGCCCTCGAGCGTCTTCTGCACTCCCGGATCGTGGTCGGCGTCGAGATACCCGTACGGCTGGTTGTTGCGCGTCAGGAACTCCTGCAGCGTCAGAGTGCCCGCCGAGTGCCGCGACCCGATGAGAACGATGCTCCCCGCGCTCCGCGTCATGAGCAGGGCGCGCCGGAGAATGAACGCGCGCAGGAAGATCTGGCTCAATTCCGGGTCGGTCTGCACGAGGCTGCGAACGCGCACCGCGGGCACCTCGAGGACACGGCCGGCAAGGCGGCCTCGCGCCCGAACGACGGCGGGATGCCCGGCGATCACATCCACGTCGCCGGAAAAGTTGCCGGGATGGTGGACCGTGACGGACGTGTCGCCCTCGGCGAGGATCTCGATCTCGCCTTCGAGCACGACCATGAGCGGCCGGTTCGTGCCGCCCGCCTCGAACAGGATCTCGCCGGCCGCGAAAGGCCGCTCGCGCCCGAGCGGCCTGAGCCGCTCGATCTGCGCCGCCGTCAGGGTCGGGAAAATGTCCTTGTCCGGTGCGCCCGGAGCCGGAACTTCTGCGCTCACGTCGGGAATCCAACCTCGAAAGCCCGTCTCGTTGCAACCCGCGCGGTGGGCCATGGGGATGCGCCCCTCGCAGGTCCTCGGGTCCGGAAGCGTCCTCGGCCGAGAAGTCGCTGGCGCGTTTGCCCGATCGAGTTATAGGCTCGGGTCCGTCACGAAGAGACCGTCGCCGAAACCATGACGATCCTCGAGCCCCCGCGCCCGCCGCTGCCTCCCTTCGATCGCGAGGGGGCGGTCAAGAAGGTCCGTCTGGCCGAGGACGCCTGGAACAGCCGCGACCCGGAACGCGTCTCGCTCGCCTACTCCCCGGAAAGCGTGTGGCGCAATCGCGCCGAGTTCGTCACGGGACGTGAATCGATCGTGCAGTTCCTCCGGCGCAAGTGGACTCGCGAGCTCGATTACCGGCTGATCAAGGAACTCTGGTCGTTCGACGGCAACCGGATCGCGGTCCGCTTCGCCTACGAGTGCCACGACGACAGCGGCCAGTGGTACCGGTCCTACGGAAACGAAAACTGGGAGTTCGACGACGGCGGATTCATGCGGCGACGCCACGCGAGCATCAACGACCTGCCGATCCGCGACGTCGATCGCAAGTTCCTCTGGCCGCTCGGCCGCCGGCCGGATGATCACCCCGGGCTGTCGGGTCTGGGCCTGTGAAGGCAACGCCGGCGTGACGAAGCCCCCCGTATCTGCCTCCGAGGTCTGGCCGGCCCTGCCCCTGGAGCCCTGGCGCGACACTTACGCGACCCTGCACATGTACACGCAGGTCGTGGGCAAGGTTTGCCTCGCCCTCACGCCTCTGGTGAATCACTTCTGGAACATCGCCTTCCAGGTCACGCCGCGGGGCCTCGCCACGCCGTCGCTCATCTCCGGACATCGCGCCCTGACCATGACGTTCGACTTCATCGCCCACGAGCTCGTTCTCCAGTGTTCCGACGGACACACCGAACGGATCCCTCTCGGGCCGAGGCCCGTCGCCGAGTTTTATCGGACCGTGATCGACGCGCTCCATCGCTTCGGCGTCGACGTCCGCATCTGGACGTCGCCGGTCGAGGTTCCGAACCCGATTCGGTTCGAGTCGGACACGGTGCACCGCTCCTACGACCCGGCCTCGGCGAACGCCTTCTGGAGAGCGCTCGTCTCGATGAAGCCGGTGCTCGAGAAATTCCGGTCGGGCTTCGTCGGAAAGAGCAGCCCCGTCCATTTCTTCTGGGGAAGCTTCGACCTCGCCGTGACGCGATTCTCGGGCCGGCGCGCGCCGGAACGCCCCGGCGCCGATCCGATCACGCGGGAAGCCTACTCGCACGAGGTCGTGAGCCACGGGTTCTGGCCGGGCAGCGTCGGAGGGCCGGTGGAGGAAGCCGCGTTCTACGCGTACGCCGCGCCGGAGCCGGCGGGACTCAAGACCGCGATGGTGAGCCCGTCCTCGGCGGCGTACAACCAGGCGATCGGAGAGTTCGTCCTTCCCTATGCATCGGTCCGGGCGTCCGCATCGCCGGAACAGGCACTGACTTCTTTCCTGCAGAGCACCTACGACCGCGCCGCCGACCTGGCCGCCTGGCCCCGCGCCGATCTCGAGCGCAACCGCGGCGCGTGAGTTTCAGTCCGTCCGCGCCGACGGAGGAAGGTCCATCGTTGCCTCGCACGCAGGCAAGTCGTCCGGTCCCGAGTCCCTCACCCTTCTCGAGCCGACGCCGGTTTTTGACCCGCCTTCTTGTTCCATCCATGAAAAGGCGAGTGGTCGCCCGTGTCCCATCGTTCGCGCAGCCCGGGAGTGCTCAGGTCCCAGTCGGGGCGAATCGCGCGTGTCACGGCCCGCAGATCCTGGCGCAGATCCTCGACCGACGGGCGGCCCCAGAACCAGTAGCCGTTGTAGATGCGGTAAACCACGAGCCCCGGTTTGAGCACGAGCGTGTGCGGGATCATCGGATTGTGCTCGGGGTCGGTGTACTCCTGGATGTCGAGATCCCGTTGAACGGTTCGATCCGGGTCGGAGAGGAACGGCCACTGGGCGCCGACCGACGCGCGGAACTCCTGGATCGTGTGGTGGTCGTCGGTCGAGATCGTGGCGATCCGGGTGTACGCAACGGCGATCTGCGGATAGAACGCGGCGAGCTGCAGATGCTGCTGGTGCTCCTTCGGGCAGTAGTGCCCGCGCGCCAGCGTCAGGATCAGCGGGTCCTCGCCCTGGAGATCACTCAATCGGCGCGGCGTGCCCGTGTGATCGGGCAGCTCGTAGTCGGGAAGCTTCCCTCCGGGTACGATGTCAGATCGCATTGTTCCGACTCCTTCCCTGGCTGAGGTCCACGTCGGGTCTCGGCGGATCGTTCATCCGATGGGAATGACCCAGCGGCCGCCGCCCGTCGCGAGGATCACGAGGTTCATGGCCAGCAGCATCAGGTCGTAGTGCCAGCCGCCGGCCTTTTCCCCCCAGAAGCCGGTCTTCCAATGGAGCGCCTTCTTCTGGATCGCTCCGAGGCCCAACAGGATCAGGCCGAGGGCCGCCGGCTGGATGAGGACCCCGGTCACGAGGCCGATGCTTCCCAGGGCCTCCGCCGCCCCGAGCCCGAGGGTCGCGGCCGGAGACAGCTCGACGCTCTTCGCGCGCCCGACCGGGTCCCTCAGGTGGTAATAGCCGCTCGCCCCGAAGACGATTGCCACGACCAGGCGCAGCACGAAGAGAGAAAAGTCTCCCAGCCCGAGCAGCGAAGGAAAGGTGAGGTTCAGGCTCATCGGCGTGACTCACCGCGGCACCCGGTCACGACGGCAGTTTCCCGCCGGTCTGTTCCGCGACCATGTATTCCGCGTACCAGCCCGACCAGTTCGCGTCCCGTTGGCCGGTCCGCTTTTCGTGCTCGCCGTGGGCCGCTTCCGCGCGCCGCATGGCGCTCGCCAGATCCGATGCGGTCGCGAACGTCGTCGCGGCCGCGTCGATGCGCCCGGGCAGCCGCGTCGTGATTTCCTGGAACAGCCAGCGGTTGCCGTCCGGATCATGGAACGAGGCAAACGACCGATAGGTGCCGCGCTCCGGATCGAGACCCTTTTCCTTGCCGTTGGCTCCGAAGTGGTAGACCTCGTCCGGCGCGACGCCCGCGGCGGCCAGCCCGTCCAGAGCAACCTGGAGGTCGGAGACGATCAGCCAGAGCCCCTGGGCGGACCCCGGCGCCGCCGTCGTTCGACCCGTGCCCCATTGGACCGAGCACCCCGAGCCCGGGGGTGTGAATTGGAAGATGCCCGAGCCGGGGGGCGTGACGTCCTGCCTCCACCCGAGGCTGGTGTAGAACTTCGCGGCGCGCTCGACGTCGGCGACGGGGATCTCGACGACCTCGAGCTTCATGTCGATCGCGCGGACGCGGGCGTCGCCCTTCGGGTTCTGGCTGCGGACTTCCGTGGTGCTCATGGCTTCCTCCTGGTTCGTTACGCTTCTCGGTGAAGAACTGGCCGTCGCCGATGGACCCGGAGGCTCAAGGCGTGTAGCGCGTGAAGACGTAATCGCGCGCCTTGATCGGCTCGTGGCATGGGTAGCAGGTTTTCAGCTTGGCATCCGCGGCGGGTACGAGGTCCTTGTTGAACTGCCCGTATCCCCAGCCTCCCGTCGCGGCGTACTTTCTCGAGTCCTTGACCATGAACTGCAGGTACCAATCCGGCGGCGGCCCCGGAACGAACGACTGCGCGCGGCCGAAGACCTTGTTGTTCTCTTCCGAAGGGACGTAACTCCAGGCGATCCGGGCGATGATCGCGCCGTCGGGGAACGGGAGCTTCCCCTCCCGGTACGCCTTGACCGCGATGTCGTTGCCCAGAATGGCGCGAATGTCGTTGAGGTTGCCCTCTTCGTGGGCCACGGAGACAAGCTTCCAGTCGCGGTATCCGGGGGGAACCTCCTTGACGAAGACCGGGGCCGCCTCCTGATCCGCGTGCCCGGATGCGGGAGCCAGCACGGTGACCGCGACGGCCACCGTCACGGCCGCAACGCACCAGAATGCGACCCGTCTCGTACGGTGTCCCGGAATCGCCATGCCGAGAATTCGCGTTTTCTTCAAGCGGCCCTCCCTTTCTTGTCACCCACCGGGCGTCAACGAGACTGACAGGGCGAGTCGGCGGGCTCGCGTGCCGGACGAAGTGGAGGACGTGCGGAGCGCAATGACGGCTCACCGGGAGGCGCCGTCACGAAGGCCAGGGGTAACCACAGAAAACGTCTCATGCGACCGTCTCTTCGATACGGCAACCGTATAACGCGATTGGGCGAAAAACTCCAAATGATCTTTTTGTGCGATTCGGAAACAGCGCCAAAGAGGCCTTGGGATTGTGAAGTCTTCGTGAAGTTGCCGGACCATCCCCTCGCGAGCGCTTCAGACTGCCCCGGGGAAGAACGGGTGCGGTACGCCTAGTCGCCTTCGCCGGCGTCCTGGCGCGGCAAGTCTCCGATCGCCGACCAATCGAGCGTGTCGCCGCCGTGGGCCAGCAGGGTCAGGAATCGGTCGCGCAGCAGGCTCGCGAGCGGCATCGGAACGCGGAGCTGCTCCGCCGCGGCGAGCGTGAGGCGGATGTCCTTCTGTCCGAGCGGCGCGGCGAACCCCGCCGGCTCGAACTTTCGATCCGCGATCATCCCCCCGTAAGACTTGTAGAGCGGGGCATTGAACAGCGTCGAGGTCAGGATGTCGAGATACTGACGCCGGTCGACGCCGCCCTTGCCGACCAGCGCCATCGCCTCGCCGAGCGACTCGATCACCGAGGCGATGAGAAAGTTCCCGCTGAGCTTGATGAGGTTGGCCATCTCCGGTCGCTCGGAAACGACGAAGGTCCGCTGGCCGATCGCCTCGAACAGCGGCTGAGCCGCGGCCACGGCCTTCGGCTCCCCGCCGGCGACCACGAACAGCTCGCCCGCCGCCGCCGCGTTCGGCCGGCCGAAGACCGGCGCCGCCACGTAGCCCTGTCGCGCCGCGGCATGCTCCATGGCCAGCCGCTCCGAGAGCGCGACGCTGATCGTACTCGAGGACACGTGGATGGCTCCCGGCGCGAGGTGCCGCAGGATGCCGTCCTCGCCGAACGTCACGGACTCGACCGCGGAATCCTCGGCGAGCATCGTGAACACGACCGCACCGTCGCACGCGTCCGCGACGCGAATGGCCGCGCGCGCGCCCTTCTCGACGAGCGGCCTCGTCTTGTCCGCCGTCCGGTTGTAGACCGTCACGTCGTGCCCGGCCCGCAGGAGGCTCTGCGCCATGCCGGCGCCCATTTGTCCCAGTCCGATGAACCCGATCTTCATGTCACCGCCCTCCATTCATGAGCCGCCGTACGCGCGCCGGCAACCAGCGTATCCAGAAGCACGTATGCGGCCGGCAACGGCCTGGTTTCACGGCGGAAGCGCCACGCTAGACTGCGCCGCATGCCCACCCTCTTCGACCCCATTACCCTTCGAGACGTCACCCTGCGAAACCGCATCGGCGTCTCGCCGATGTGTCAGTACAGCAGCCGGGACGGACTCGCCGAGGACTGGCATCTTGTTCACCTCGGCTCCCGCGCGGTCGGCGGCGCGGCGCTGGTAATGGTCGAAGCCACGGCCGTCGAGGCGCGCGGCCGCATCTCGCCGGGGGACATGGGCATCTGGTCCGACAGGCACGGCGAGCCGCTCGCCCGCATCGCCCGGTTCGTCGCGCAGCAGGGAGCGGTCCCCGGCATTCAACTCGCGCACGCGGGGCGGAAGGCCAGCGTCACGAGACCATGGGATGGAGATCGGCCGCTTTCGGACGACGAGGGTGGCTGGCCGACGCTCGCGCCGAGCGCCGTCGCCTTCAAGGAAGGTTGGCGCGTGCCGGCGGCGATGACCGACGGCGACATCGCCACGGTCGTCGTGGCGTTCGGAGCCGCGGCCGCGCGGGCCCTCGCGGCGGGCTTCCGCTGGGTCGAGCTCCACGCGGCGCACGGATACCTCTGTCACTCTTTCTACTCGCCTCTCTCGAACCGCCGCCAGGACGCCTATGGCGGCTCCCGCGAGAACCGGACGCGGTTCACCGTCGAGGCCCTGCGCGCCATTCGCAGAGTGTGGCCCGAGCGGCTGCCTGTTTCCGTGCGGCTCTCCTGCACGGACTGGATGGAGGGCGGGTGGACGATCGACGACTCCGTTGCGCTCGCCCGGCAGCTCGCCTCCGAGGGCGCGGACCTCATCGACTGCAGCTCGGGCGGAAATGTGCTCGTGAAGATCCCGGCGGGCGCGGGCTACCAGGTGCCGTTCGCCGAAGCCGTCAAGCGGCAGACCGGTGTCCCGACGGCCGCCGTCGGGATGATCACGGACCCGCGCCAGGCCGACCAGATCATCCGCAATGAGCAGGCCGACCTCGTGCTGCTCGCGCGCGAGGAGCTGCGCGATCCCTACTGGCCGATCCATGCGGCGCGCGCGCTGGGGCAGCTCGACACGATGACGGTCCCCGTGCAATACGGCCGGGCGTTCGCCGCCGGTTAGGCAAACGAGCAGCAGGGAGATCTCGAGGCCGCTGGCCCGGGTGCGCAACGACCGGGATCGCCGCGCGCGCAGGCCAGGGATCTGGTCGGGATCGGCCAGCAGAACGGGAAGCCGCACGGCGTTCTGATCGAATGGGCATGAAGCGAGGTATCGTTCCGGTGAGAGCCTGATGACCTGGATCGCGGGGGCTATCCTCGCCGTCGCCGGCGCGATCGTCAGCCCGCCGACGACGACGCCGATCAAAAAGATCGTCGTGATCTTCCAGGAAAACGTGTCGTTCGACCACTACTTCGCAACCTATCCGGTGGCTCGGAATCCGCCGGGTGAGCCAGCATTCCATGCCGCTCCGGGAACCCCGACCGTCAACGGAATCTCGGGCTGGCTCTCGACGCACAATCCGAACTCGACGCAGCCCTTCCGGCTCTCCCGCTCGCAGGCGGCGACCTGCGATCAGGACCACGACTACACCCCCGAGCAGCAGGCGATGCACGGGGGCTTGATGGATCGCTTCCCCGAATTCACCGGCGCGGGGACGGGCTGCGACCCGGGCCAGGTCATGGGCTGGTTCGACGGGAACACCGTCACGGCGCTCTGGAACTACGCCCAGGGATTCGCCATGAGCGACAACTTCTTCGACACGACGTTTGGCCCGTCCACACCCGGCCACCTCAACCTGATCTCGGGGCAGACGCACGGCGTCAACGTCTTCAACCGGCCGCTCGAAGACGCCGACGTCGCCCCGGGGACCGGGACCGTGATCGGCGACCCCCAGGGGTTCTACGACGACTGCCAGACCGCCGAAACCGTCGGCCTTTCCGGAAAGAACGTCGGCGACCTCCTGAACGCAAAGGGAGTGACCTGGGGCTGGTTCCAGGGAGGCTTTGCCCCGACATCCAGAGATTCCAGCGGCAAGGCGAGCTGCGGGTCCTCGCACATCGGGAGCGGCGGGAAGCCGAAGAACGATTACATCGCGCACCACGAACCGTTCCAGTACTACGCGTCGACCTCCAATCCCCATCACCTGCCGCCGTCCTCGGCGGCGAAGATCGGGCAGACGGATCAGGCCAATCACCAGTACGACCTCACGGACTTCTGGAAAGCGGCCGAGGCCGGCGCCCTCCCGGCCGTCAGCTACCTGAAGGCCCCGGGCTACCAGAACGGCCACGCCGGGTATTCGGATCCGCTCGCGGAGCAGCGTTTTCTCGTGGACACGATCAACAGGCTCCAGCGGTTACCGGACTGGGAGAGCATGGCCATCTTCATCGCGTGGGACGACTCGGATGGCTGGTACGACCACGTCATGCCTCCGATCGTCAGCAGGTCCAACTCGTCGGCGGACGCGCTGACGGGGCCGAGCATCCCGGGAGCTCCTCCCTCCGGCGACTGCGGCGTTCCGGCGCCGGGTAGCTACCTCGGACGATGCGGATTCGGCCAGCGGCTCCCCCTGCTCGTCATCTCGCCCTACGCGAAGCGGAACTTCGTCGACCACTCCCTGACCGACCTGACCTCGATTCTCCGTTTCATCGAAGACAACTGGAGCCTCGGCCGCATCGGCGACCAGTCCTTCGACGCTCAGGCCGGATCTCTCCTCGGGATGTTCGACTTCGAGGCCGTCCACACGAACCGCCGGCTCGTGCTCGATCCTTCCACCGGTCAGCCAGCCCGCGTGCGCGCCCGGCCAGGATCCGCCGAATCGCGTGGAGCTCCGCCTCCCTCCCCCGGTCCCTGAACCCGCGGCCTTCGCGCCCGGCCTCGTCCCAGGGCTCCCTCGAAGCGCGCGCGGCGAGGCGGCGGGTGCTCCGGGAAATATATCGTTCTACGATGTAGTTGTCGGTGGATGATGGCGCCCCCGGCGTACCTCTGGACGAGCCTGCCTGCCGAAGCGGCGCGAGCGCCGCCCTCCTGAAGACCGTCCCGGTGTCCCGGATTTCCGGAGGGACCTTCGTTCTCCGGCCATCCAGAGTTTTATGCATCTGTCTTGGGAGATTTCTGTGAACACATCTACCAATCGTGTCGGTTCCCTTTCGGCCACGACGATGATCGGCGACTCGGTCGTCAATCCCAGGGGCGAGAACCTCGGCAAGATCGAAGACTTCATCATCGATCCCGGCCGCGCCCACGTGGACTACGCGGTACTTTCGTTCGGCGGTTTTCTTGGGATGGGAGACAAGCTCTTCGCCGTCCCGCTCGAGGCCTTGAAGCTCTCTCGCGAAGAGAAGAGGTTCATTCTCGACGTGGAAAAGGAACGCCTGAAAAACGCTCCCGGCTTCGACAAGGACAAGTGGCCCGACACCTCGGACCGAGCCTTCGGGACGAAGGTCTACAGCTACTACGGCTTCACGCCCCGCACGGGAAGCTAGGCCCGGGACCTCAGGCAAGGGGGAGGCCCCCGAGGGCCCTCCCCCTTTTCGTCTTCACACGGCCAGGTAGCGCGGCAGCTCGAGGTCGTCGTGCAGCGAGCGCGCCAGGAATCGCTTCGCGACGACCTTGAGGGCGAGAGCCCGGACGGCGAGGTTCCGCACTCCGAGCGCGAGCGCCGTCTGCGGCGCGAAGAAGCCGCGCAGCCCGAAAGCCGCCTTCTGCTTGGCGGCCACGAACGAGCGCAGCCGCGCCTCGTACGCGGCGAAGGCTCGCGCGACGTCGCCATCGGCCCGGTGGAGCTCTCCGGCGAGCACGTAGGCCTCCACCATCGCCAGCCCGGTGCCTTCGCCCGCGAGCAGGGACGGGCAGGCCGCCGCGTCGCCCAGCAGACCGACCCGTCCGGTGAACCAGTGCGGAAGGTGGATCTGGCTGACGCGGTCGAAGTAGACGTCGTCGACGCCGTCCATTCCATCCAGGATTTCGGGCACCTCCCAGCGCATGTCGCCGAACGCGCGCCGGAGAGCCTCTTTCTGCCGGCCCGGCGGAGGGTCGCCGCCGATGAGCTCCGCACGGCACACGAGCAGTGCCAGGGTCTCGTCGTTGCGCAAGGCGACGCGCGCGACCTGGCGCCGGGGAACCGTGTGGGAGACGTAGGCCAGCTCGTCGCGATGCGGATAGCCCGGAATGCGAAAGGCAGCGACGTAGCAGCCCAGAGACCTCTCGAACTGCGCGTCCGCGCCGAAGACGAGCCGTCGCACCTGAGAATGCAGCCCGTCGGCGCCGACCACGAGGTCGAAGGACTCTTTCCTTCCGTCGGAGAGAGTGGCGAGGACTCCATCGCCGCCCTGCTCGATCTCCGTCACGTGCACGCCGAAGCGCGCCGCAATGCCCTGGCAGGCGCCGAAGAGCGCGGCCGCGAGATCGGCCCGTGAAATGCTGATGAAGCGCCCCTGGAGCAGCTCGCGCATCGGCGCCAGGTCCAGCGCCGCCTGATCGCGACCGCTGGCGTCGACCATGCGCATCCGCTTCATCTCGTAGCAGCGCTCGCGCAGCGTCGGGACGAGCCCCATGCGCTCGGCAATCTCGTAGCCGAGACCCCAGAAGTCGATCAGGTAGCCTCCCGTACGAAGGGCCGGAGCCTTCTCGAACAAGATGGGCTCGTGGCCGAACTGTTTCAGCCAGTAGGCCAGCGTCGGCCCCGCGACCCCGATTCCATTGATGGCGACCTTCATGCCTCGCCCCCTTGCATCGAGCCCGCGCCGGGCGGGCGCCGACGCGGCGCTACGAGCAAATGACCCCCAAAAACATGGTACCGCGCCCGGCCAGGCGGCTCCTCGCCCCGACGAGCCTACTCCCTCGGCCGATCGGGAAGCAGCGGCGCCGGAAAGCCATCGAATCGGTGCGAGAACGCTGCGACTTCGAGACCCCCGAACCGACATCGTGGCCCGCAAGGAGGTTCCCGATGATGACCCGTGTTTCCACCGCAACCCGGCACGTTCCCGTTCTCGTCTCTCTCGCCGCACTGCTCTTCTTCGCCAACCCCGCAGGCGCCCAGACCTTCACATCCTTCGACTACCCCGGCGGCCTCAACACCAACGCCTTTTCCATCAACGAGCGCGGCGACATCGTCGGGCGCTTTGACGACGCGGATGGCAACACGCACGGCTTCCTGCTCCGGCAGCAGCACTTCACGCAGATCGACTACCCGCGCGCCGTCTTCACGGCGCCCCGCGACATCAACAACCTCGGAGACGTCACCGGGAGATACATCGACCAGGACTCCATCAGCCACGGCTTCCTGCTTTCCAAGGGCGTCTACACGAGCTTCGACTTTCCGGCTCTGTCGATACGCGCCCGCGCGGAATCGACGACCTGCGCCGCATCACCGGCGACTATCGTCTGAGCGACGGCATCGAGCACGGCTTCCTGAAGGATGCCCGCGGCTACCACACCGTCACCTATCCCGGCAGCGCCACGACCGACGTCTGGGACGTCAACGACCTCGGGATCATGACGGGCGACTACTCCACGGCCGACGACGTCGTGCACGCCTACACGCTGACTTTCGGCGCGTTCAAGACGATCGACTATCCGGGCGCGACAGCGACGTCGGCCCGGGCCCTGAACATCCTGGGCCAGATCGTCGGTGTCTGGACGCTCGACGACTATGCCGACCACGGCTTTCTCCTGACCCGCAAAGGTTTCACCGACATCGAGTACCCGGGAGCCCTCGAGACCGACGCCTTCTCGATCAATGCGCAGGGAACGATCGTCGGCGACTACATCGACACCGACGGCAACTTTCACGGGTACATCCGGACCGCGTCGCATCTCGAGCGCGACGGCGACTGAGAGAGAAGGTCGCGGGGGGCGGGTTGCGTCCCGCCCCCCGCGCCGGACGCGATCCGGAACCAGGACGCCGGCGCTAAGGCCTGCGCGCGGAGCCCGTCTTCGGCTCTGCGGCTTTTCCGGGGGGCGGCGCGTTCTTGACGTACTTGTCGAACCAGCGCAGCTCCTCGTAGGCGAGCTGCTCGTTCGACTCCATCGCCGCGTACCAGTGGGGCTCGTGCGGCAGCATCACGAGGCGGGTGGTGCCGCCGTTGCCGCGGATCGCCTCGAACAGTTTCACGGCCTGCAGCGGCGTCGTGCCCGGGTTCGCGTCGTCGGCGCCGTGCATGATCAGCAGCGGGAGCTTGATCTTGTCGGCGAAGAAGAACGGCGAGACCTGCAGGTACACGCTCTGACCCTTCCACACGGAGCGGCGCTCGTTCTGAAATCCGAACGGCGTGAGCGTCTTGTTGTACGAGCCGCTGGTCGCGACGCCGGCGCGGAAGAAATCGGTGTGGGCGATCAGGTTCGCCGTCATCAGCGCGCCGTGGCTGTGGCCGGTGACGCCGATGCGGTCCCGATCGACGACCCCCGTGCCGACGGCGGTCTCGACGGCCGCGCGCGCGTCCTCGACGAGCTGCTCGAGATACGTGTCGTACGCCTGCTTCGGATCGCCGACGATCGGGAACGCGGCGTTGTCGATGATCGCGTACCCGGAAAGGAGCAGCAGGCGGTAGTCGGAGAGGCGCGTGAATTCCCGCTCCGAGCCGCTGATCTGCCCCGCCGTCGAAGCGCTCGCGTAGTCGAGCGGATATGCGTAGAGGATCGCCGGTATGCGCGTGCCCTCCTTGTACCCGGGCGGCGTGAGCAGCGTGAACGAGAGCTGCGTTCCGTCCTTGCGCGCGTACTTGACCAGGCGCTGCTTGACCCCGCGCACCGCGGGCGTGGGATCCGGGATGTGGGTCACGGCGCGCACCGTCGAAGCGACCGTGGCCTCGCCCGGTTTCGGCGACGCGGTCGTCTTGCCGAGGGTTCGGAGCATCACGTTCGGCGGGTCGGTCGGCGACTGGTGCCACGTCAGGAACGTGCGGTCCGCGGGACCGGTGAACGCCAGGAATGACTCGAGCGCGGTCTTGTCGCTTCGGAACAACCGCTCGGACTTGCGCGATTCGAGGTCGAAGCGATCGAGGAACGGCCGATCGCCGTCGACCGACGCGCCCTCGCCGCGCAGAAAGATTGCGCTGCCATCCTGGCGGACGACCCACTGGCCGTTCGGCAGGACCCTGTAGACCGGCCGGCCGGGGTCCTTGTAGCGCTCGTCGCTCGACATGTCCCACACGACGCCGGGCTTGGTTTCCGGATGCCCGAGGTCGACGAGGAACGTGCGCTCCCAGTGCTTGTTCTCGTCGTACTCGTGCAGCAGGGCCACGCCGCGGCGCTCGCTCCAGTCGAAGCCGGCAAACCGTTGTTCGACGCGGGCGATCTCGGCGGCGTCGCCGGTGAACGGCGCGGAGAGCGTCATGACCTTGTCGCGCGCGGGAACGCTGACGTTCCAGTCGCCGCCATCGAGCGCCTCGGCCCAGACGAGCGTCGCCGGCTCGGTCGGGCGCCACTCGAAGTCGCGCGGGCCTGTCGGCACACCGGCGATCGGCACGCGGTCCGCGAGGGGCAGCTTCGCGAGGGTGTGGGTCCGGCGGCCGCCGCGGTCCCAGAGCTCCACGTCGTGCGCGAAGTTCCGGAACGTCGTGACGTACGAGTACGGCTTGCGGATCGTCTCCACGAGCAGGTTCTCGCCGTCCGGCGAGGCGTCGACTCCGGTGATGATCGCGGGGTTGCCCACGGGAGTGATCGCGCCCGAGTCGGCGTCGACGAGGGCGAGCTGGCTGGTCGCGTAGTAGTCGAAGAGGTCTTCGTCGTGCTTGTTCGAGAGCGTGTCGCGCGTCTCGTACGTGCTGCTCTCGCCGGTCTCGCCGGTAGTCTCCTGGATGCTCGGGCCGTCCGCCGCGACCGCCGCCGCAGGAGGCGCCCCGGCGTTGGCCGGCACGAGCTTCACGAGCAGGGTCTTCTGGTCGGGCATCCACTGCAGCGAGCTGCCCAGCATGGGGTTCAGCCGGGCGTCGCCGAGTCGCCGGATCGCCCCGGTGGCGGCGTCTCCCATCCACAACTCGACGGCGTCCTGCGAGGTATTGCGGAACGCGAACCGCCGCCCGTCGGCGGCCCACACGATGCCATCTACGCAGCCGCCCGGCGGCAGCGTTACCGGAACCTCGCGGCTGTTGGAGACGTCGACGAGTGTCAGGGTCTGCGCGCAGGGTGCGACTCCGTAGCCGCCCGGCGTGTCATGCTTGCGCCGCGTCCGCGGCTCGACGCGAACGCCCGCGAGCTTCAGGAACGGCTCCGCGACCTGCTCGATCGGCGGATACCAGACCCACGCGACGAGAAGGATCCGGTCGCCCATCGGACTCACGTTCGGATTCGGCGGCGAAGGCGCATGCAGGACGTCGAGCACGTTCTGCGGCGGCTTGTCGTAGCCCGATCCCGCGGGGCTCGCCGCGGCAATGCACGCAACGAGGGCCGCAAGGAGCGTCATGAGCGCGGGGCGCGAGCGCACGGCGGAAGCCTACCGTCTCTTGCCTTCCGCGTCCAAGAGACTTCGTTACCCGGCGGCGCCGCCAGGAGCGGCGACGAGGGCGGAGCGCAGGAGGTTCTTCACCGCAGCGCGTCCACGAGATAGAGCTCGGAGCGCACGGCGGTCGTCCCGTAGACGTAGAAGCGGCCGTCCGGCGTCACGCGCACCCGGATCCTCCCTTCCGATTCGTCCAGTGGGAACTCCTTCCACAGGTGTTTCTGGCCCGTCTCGAGATCGACCAGGAAGACCCTCAGAGGCCGTTCGCGAGGGGTAAAAACGTAGACGCTCCGGGAGTCCGTACTCCACTGAACGACTCGATCGGCCCGCGCCATCCCGGGCACGGCGCGTGCCTCGCCGCCGCCGTCGATCGAGTACACCGAGGGCAATCCCTTTTGATACAGGATCACGGACCGACCGTCGGGAGAAACCGGGCTCGTGTAATCCATCAGATAGGCCTCGGGCGGACCGATGGGCCGCGGGTTGCCTGCCGCGATGTCCTGAACGTAGAGCCGTTCCTCTCGGTCGGGACCCGAGGCGGCGCTAAAGACCACGCGCTTGCCGTCCGGAGTGAACGCGCCCCAGTTCGGTTCGAGATTTTCGATCGGGAGGTCCCTGGGCTCGCCGGGGCCGGTCGGAAGCAGGACGAGGCGAGACGACTTTCCGCCCTCCGCAGGAAACACAGCGAGCACCCGCTGCTTGTCGGGCGAGAGCGCCATCCCGTAGCCCTCGGAGAGCCGCAATGCAGGACTGCCGTCCGTGCCTCGAAGGTAGATCGTCGGCCTGGCGCCCGTCGCCTCGCCCTCCTCGTTCAGGAGAAGCATCGAGCCGTCCTGGGACAGGTCGGCGGGCAACGGGCCGTCCAACCAGGAAAGGTCGCTCTCCCTCGACTGTCCTGGCCCGAGCCCTCGGACGCTCTGAAGGGCCGTGTGGTGCGTGAGCAGGACGCGGCCGTCGCTCGAGATGTCATCGAGCTCGAGGCTTCCCGGCACGCGAATCGCCAGGCGAAGCTTCCCCGACAGATCCACCCTCCAGAGGGCCGGTCTTTCTCCCGCGTTGCCCGCCGTAAACCAGATCTCGCGGCCGTTTGCAGCCCAGCACGGCACACCGGCGCTCTCCGTCCAGTCTGCCGACAGGATCTTCTTCGACTTGCCGAACCGGTCGATCACACCGACCGAATTCGTGCGACCAGTCTGCTCCCAGAAAGAAATCATGCTGCCGTCGGCCGAAAAGCGCGGAAAGGCAAATCCGCCGACGGCAACCGCCTTCCCGATGGGAGATTCGAGCCGAAACTGCTCGCCGGCGAGATGAATGACGACCAGGTTCTTGCCGTCCGGAGACCAGTCGGCGCCACCATAGGGGACCTCATCCAGAACCTGTCGCGGGGCCCCTCCCGCCATGGGAACGGTCGCGAGAACGCCCAGACCGACGGGTCGCAGGTTCTGGAGGATCGCAAGCTCCCCCGAGCGGGAAATCGACAGGAGCTCCCCGGAAAACGCGAACAGGGTGGACTCGGGGCTCTGCGTCCGAGTCATGTAGAGGCGGGCGCCGGAACTGTAGACGATGGTCTGACCGTCGGGAGCAAAGCGCGCGGTTCCGATCGGACGCTGCCGGAAGGTCAAGCGCTTGAACGATGGAGCGGGAGCGGATCCCTTCCCGACACCGTGAGCGATTCCCCAGACGACCGCGAGCCCCGCCACGAGCACACCGACGGCGGCGGCGAACAGGAGCCCGCGCCGGCGGCGCCTTTCCTGCGCGGGGAACATCGCCTCCGCGCCGCTCGAGGCCTCCGCGCGATCGCGCACGCTGACCAGATCCCGGGCGAGATCCTTCGTCGAAGCGTACCGTTCCTCCCGGTCCTTGGAGAGGCACCGCTCCAGGATCCATTGCACCGGCAGCGGCAGATCCGGCCGGAGCTTTGCCGGCGGCTCCGGTTGCTCGCGGATGATCGCCGACATCGTCTCCGCGGCCGTCTTCCTCTGGAATGCTTTCTTGCCCGTGGCCATCTCGTAGACGATCGATCCGAGCGAAAACTGATCCGACCGAAAATCCAGGGGATCCCCGGAGGCCTGCTCCGGCGACATGTACACGACCGTCCCCATCACGGTTCCGGGAAGCGTCTCCGGATGCGCCTGCGTCTGCATCGAGGAGACGCCCTCCGACTCCGACTCCACGAGCTTGGCCAATCCGAAGTCCAGGATCTTCACGAACCCGTCCTTCGTCACCATGATGTTCTCGGGCTTCAGGTCTCTATGGACGATGCCCGCAGCATGAGCCTTGCAGAGTCCATCGGCGATCTGTGCCGCCACGTTCAGCAGGCGGCGCACCGGCATCGGCAGGAACGCGATGAGCTCGCGCAGCGTCTTTCCTTCCACGAGCTCCATCGCGATGAACGCAACGTCTCCCTCACGCCCGATCTCGTGAATCGTCACGATGTTCGGATGGTTCAACGCCGAGGCCGCGCGGGCTTCGCTCTCGAATCGCGAAAGCCGGTCCCGATCCAGGGCGAGCGCCTCCGGCAACACCTTGATCGCCACCTCGCGCCCGAGTCCGGGGTCTTTTGCCCGGTAGACCTCTCCCATCCCTCCCGCACCCAGTGGCGACAGAATTTCGTAGTGGCCCAGACGTGTGCCGGCTGTGAGCGTCATGGGGAGACCGTGACGTCGATTCTAGCCGCTTCGAGGGCCGGGGCTTCGTTCCGGTCGCGGCCGCGTCCTATACACTGCCGGCAAAGAGCGAACGGAGCAGGAGCCCGATGAATCCTCTCTTCCGACGGGTGTCGTTCGCGGCGGCGATCTGGGCAGGCGCTTTTTGTCTCCTGGCTCAGACTCTGCCCTCGACGGGAAGCATCTACGGGACCCTGGTCGACGATCAGGGCGGTCCGCTCCCGGGCGCCACGGTGAAACTGCTCGGCGCGGGCGAGCGCGCGCCGGTCCAGACCGACGAGCGGGGCAAGTTCCGGTTCCTGTACATCTCGCCCGGCACGTATGCCCTGACACTGTCCCTCGACGGCTTCGCGACGGTCGACAACCAGGGAGTCGTCGTTGCCTTGGACCGAAGCACCCAGCTGCGCGTCACGATGAAGCTGGCGGCCGTCAACGAAACGGTGACGGTCGAGGGCGCACCCGCGATCGACCCGCGCAAGACCGTGACCGGCGCGACCTTCGAGAAGAAGGAGATCCAGTCGATTCCGAGCGCGCGCAACATCTGGGCGACCCTGTGGGCCGTCCCGGGGGTTGTCACCAACCAGGTCAACGTCGGAGGGAACACGGCGGTCCAGGCATCCCCGTCGTCGAAGGGAGTCACCGGCGCCACGTACAACCTCGACGGCGCCGACATCACGCTCAGCGGCCTCTCACCGACGTTCTACAACTTCGATTCCTTTCAGGAAGTCCAGGTCGTCACGGGCGGCTCGGACGTGACTCTCTTGAACGGCGGCGCGACCTTCAACATGGTGACCAGGCGCGGGACGAATGCCGTTCACGGCTCGGCCCGTTACTTTTATGCGCCGAACCGCTGGCAGACCGAGAACACGCCCGCGGAGGTCAACCTTGCCGGCCTTTCCACCAACCGCACGAACGTCCTCCGCGACTACGGCGTGGAGGCGGGTGGAGCGGTGCTCTCCGACCGGCTCTGGCTCTGGGGAGCCTGGGGCAAGAACCAGATCGACCTCCAGAAGCTCGGTCAGCTCGACTCCGAGGGCCGGCAGGTCAACGAGAACTCCACCCTCGAGAACTTCGACGCGCGGCTCGACGCGCAGCTCGCCGCGTCGAACTCCCTCGAGCTTTACTACCACCACGGCGACCGGGTCCAGTACGGGCGGGGCGTTGACATCAACACGGCGCCCGAGTCCGGCTTTGATCTGACCCAGCCGGTTCCCATCTACAAGATCGCGGACACTCACGTCTTTTCTCCCAGCCTGACGGCGACGGCCTTCTTTTCCTACATGGACTTCGTACAGACCGCGACGCCGGTCGGGGGCATCGACACGCCGGCTTACATCGATGCGAACAACGTGCTTCGCGGAAGCAGCATCTTTGCGCAAAGCCACTCGATCGTCCGCCAGGGCGGAGCCTCCGCTTCGAAGTTTTTTACGACGGCGAACCTGTCGCACGAGCTCAAAGTCGGATTCGGATACCGGTACGCGACGACCGAAGCGTCGTCATCGCTGCCCGGCGGGCAGGTCTGGGGCGACGAATATGCCGGCTTGGCCTACATCACCCGCGCTTCGGTCACTGCGACGAAGGACCAGCGGCTCGGAGTCTTCGTGAGCGACACGCTCACGTCCGATCGCCTGACGGTCAGCGCCGGCGTCCGCTACGACGATGGGCGGGCGCGAAACGGGGCCACCTCCGTCCCCGCAAACCCGGAGTACCCGGACCTCCTTCCGGCGGTCCACTACGCGGGCGACGACGGCTACCCGATCTCGGCCGCGAGGTGGCAGCCGCGTGTGGGCGCCACCTACGCGCTCGGTCAGGATCGGCGGACCCTTCTGCGCGCTTCCTACTCTCGATTCGCGGACCTCTTTCTCGACGGGATCGGCAACGCGAGCCCCTTCCCCGCGACGCAGGGCTTCTACTACTACTGGACGGACACGAACGGGAACCATCGTGTGGATCCCGACGAGATCGACCTCAACGATCGTGCCGGCTTCTACAACGTCGATCCTGCCAATCCCGGCGCGGCGAGCGCACCCAACCAGATCAGCCCCAATCTCGGGCCGACGACGGTCGACGAGTTCGTCGTTGGCGCGGACCGGGAGCTCTTCGCGGGTCTCACGGCCTCCTTCCACTACACCTACCGCTCCATCCGCGGCATCGTCTTCAGCCCCTACATCGGCGTGACCCCGGGTGGCGGCGGGTATCAATACTCGGGGAACGCGACCGGCTCCGCGATGGACCCTTATGGCTTCGGAATCGCGTTCGATGTCCCGTACTTCGGCGTGACGCTCGATCCACCCCCGACGGGTGTCGTGCTCGAGAATCGGCCGGGCTACAGCCAGACGTACCAGGGAGTGAGTCTCCAGCTCGTCAAGGCGTTGTCGGACCGATGGCTCTTCCGAGGAACGTTCTCATGGAATTCGTGGATTCAGTCGGTGAGTCCCGAGGGAATCTTCGATCCGAACAACGGCCCGATGGGACCGAACGACAACGGCGGTACGGTCAACGGGGGGCCGGCCTCGGCCTGGGTTGTCAGCGCGAGCGGCCTCTACCAGCTGCCCCTCGGATTCTCGGTGTCCGGTGCGTTTTCCGCCCGGCAGGGATTCCCGCAGCAGTACGTGGTCAGAATCACGCCGCACGACAAGGTCGGCAATCCGATCTTCGTGTTGACGTCGCCGGTGGGCAGCTATCGCCTGCCGAACGTCTATGAGCTCGACCTGCGCCTCGCGTATACCGTCACGATCGGACCGGTGAGCGTCACGCCTTCGTTCAACGTGTTCAATGCCACCAATGCGAACACGGTCCTGAGCCGCCGCGGTCTGACGGGAACCTACAACTCGGAGAGGGACGTGCCCTTCATTCAGGACCCTCGCTTCAACCAGATCGGCGACTTCGAAAGCCCGCGCATCTTCCAGGCCGCGATTCAGATCGCGTTCTAGCAAACGGGCGCGAAGTCGCGCTGATCTCCGGAGTCGCGCCGCGTCTCAGTCGTTGTGGGTGGCTCCCGGTCTCCACGGAATGTCGCTCCAGGCGGGGAACAAAAGGCGCCCGGGCGCGTAACTCCGGGACAGGGATCGGACCGTCCCGGGTCCGGCAAGGAGGACGCATGGCGAGCTTCTGGCAGGACGTCCGATACGGCGTGCGGGTTCTCCTCCGGAGCCCGGGCTTCACGGCCGTCGCGGTGCTCACGCTGGCGCTCGGAATCGGGGCGAACACGGCCCTCTTCTCCGTGGTCAGCGGCGTGCTGCTCCATCCTCTGCGCTTTCCGGCGCCGGACCAGCTCTACTCCGTCTACACGCGCACGGAGCGGTTCCAGAAGGGCGCCGTCAGCTACCAGAACTTCCTCGACTGGCAACGGTCCAATCGCGCGTTCTCGGCCCTCGGCGCGTATCGTTCCGACGACTTCAACTTGACCGGCTCGGGCGAGGCGGAGCGGTTGCGCGCCGCAATGGTTTCCTCCGACTTCTTCCCGCTGCTCGGAGTGCGGCCGATGGTCGGCCGGTCATTCATGGCCGACGAGGACCGGCCCGGCGCCGAGCCCGTCGCGGTGCTCGGCGACGGCCTCTGGAAGCGGAAGTTCGGAGGCGCTGCGGACGTCGCCGGGAAAACGGTCACGCTCAACGGCACGCTCTACAGCATCGTGGGCGTGGCGCCGGAACGGCTGACCGTTTCGGACGACGCGGACGTCTACGTGCCGATCGGTCAGTGGACGGACGAGACGTTCCGCGACCGGCGGGTCGGCATGGGCATGCGTGTGGTCGGCCGCGTGAAGCCGGGCGTGACGACGGCGCAGGCCCAGGCGGACATGGACCGCATCGCCAGTTACCTCGAGAAGACCTATCCCGAGGCGGACAAGGGATCGGCGATCAACGTGGTGCCGCTCAAGAAGGACGTCGTGGGCGACGTCGAAGGGATCCTGATGGTGCTGCTCGGCGCCGTCAGCTTCGTGCTCTTGATCGCCTGCGCCAACGTCGCCAACCTGCTGCTCGCCCGCGCGACCGGGCGCAGCCGGGAGTTCGCCGTGCGCGCCGCCCTCGGCGCCGGCGCCGGGCGCATCGTGCGGCAGCTCCTGACCGAAAGTGTTCTGCTCTCGCTGGCCGGCGGCCTCGTCGGAGCGATCCTCGCGAAGTGGGGAACGCGGGCGATCCTGGCGGCCCTGCCGGATGCCCTGCCGCGCGCGGAGGAAATCGGCCTCGACGCCGGTGTCCTGCTGTTCACCCTGGGCATCTCCGCGCTGACCGGGATCCTGTTCGGACTGGCCCCGGCCCTCCGGCTGCTGCGGCCCGACCTCCAGGAGACGCTGAAGTCCGGGGGCCGGGGCGCGAGCGGGGCGCGGCGGCGCACCCAGAGCGTGTTCGTGGCCACCGAAATCGGCATGGCCCTCGTGCTCCTGATCGGGGCCGGACTGATGATCCGGAGCCTCCAGGCGCTCTGGGCCATCGATCCGGGCTTCGACCCGCGCCACGCCCTTTCGTTCTCCATCTCGCTGACGCGGGGGCAGGACCGGACGGCGGCGGAGCTGCGCGCGAAGTATCGGGCATCCCTGCGCGCCTTCGAAGGCGTCCGGGGCGTGACACACGCCTCGATCATCGGAGGATCGCTGCCGATGTCCGGAGACTCCGAGGTGCCTTTCTGGCGGGACGACCGGCCCAAACCGGAAAACATGAACGACATGCCGCAGAGCCTCTTCTACCTGGTGACGCCGGGTTACCTTCCGGCGATGCGGATTCCGCTTCGGGCGGGCCGATTCTTCACGGACCGCGACGACGAGCGTGCCCCTTCCGTGGCCGTCATCGACGAGGCCTTCGCGCGGAAACAGTTTCCGGGCGAAAACCCCGTCGGAAAGCGAATCCACGTGGCCTTGCTCGACTTGAACCTCGAGATCGTCGGCGTCGCCGGTCACGTCGAGCACTGGGGCCTCGGCAACGCCGAGCATCAGAGCCTCCAGGCCGAGCTCTACTTGCCGTTGTTCCAGCTACCGGACAAGTTCTGGAGCCTGATTTCCAACGGCGCCGGGTTCGTGGCCCGGACGGACGGCCCTCCGCTCGATGCGGCGTCGGGGATCCGACAGGCGGCCGCGCGCTTCGATGCGAGCGCAGCGATCTACCAGTTTCGCCCGCTGGAGGAGGTCGTCGCGGGCTCGATCGCCCCGCAGCGGATGGCGATGATCCTTCTCAGCATCCTTTCCGGCCTGGCGCTCACGCTCGCGGCGATCGGGGTCTACGGCGTCATCGCCTATCTCGCGGCGCAGCGGACTCGCGAGATCGGCGTGCGGATGGCCCTCGGCGCCACCCGCGGCGACGTGCTGCAGCTCGTGCTCGGCCAGGGGATGCGGATCGCGCTCGCCGGCATCGGCGTTGGCATCGTCGCCGCGCTCTGGTTGACGCGGCTGTTGGCGAAGATGATCTACGGGGTGGGGGCGACGGACCCGGTCACGTTCGGGGGCGTCGCGCTCCTGCTGACGGCCGTGGCGCTTCTCGCCTGCTACGTCCCCGCGCGGCGGGCCATGCGCGTCGATCCGGTGTCCGCCCTGCGCTGGGAGTGACGGGGCGCGGGTCCCGGGGGTGCCTCGTCGCCGAAGATCCGGACGCACCCGGGGGTCTACCCTGAATGCCGTAGGCTCGGCGAGGGCGAGGCCTCCGTAACGTTTCACCGGCAGGGATCGTTTTCAAAGGCGCGGCCCATCGGTCGGATCGTGAGCGCAAGGAGAGGAGGCCGCGGATGACGAGCGAGCCCATGTTCAGGAGAAGATGAGGTTCAAAGGGAGAGCGAAATGACAGCAAAAGGAAAAGTCTTGGTGCTGGTCTCGAGCGGTCACGGTTTGCCGTTGAAGGATGGCAAGGTTTACAAGGGCGCTGGCTACTACCTCAACGAGCTGACGGTTCCGGTTCGCGAGTTGATGAAGCAGGGCTATGCGATCACCTTCGCCAACCCCAAAGGCAACACGCCGCAAATGGATGTCCATTCTGCCGTACCGGACTTCTTCGGTGGAGACGAGGCCAAGCTTCAGGACTATCTGAAATTCCGCGACACCCTGACCGGGCTCAACGCTCCGAGTCGTATCTCGGACGTCATCGGATCAGGCCTGGATCAATATGACGCTGTTTTCGTCCCCGGCGGTCATGGCCCGATGATGGATCTTCTCGATGATGACGACTGTGGCACCGTGATGAAACACTTTCATCAAACATCCAAGCCCACGGCAGTGCTCTGCCATGGCCCGATTTCACTTCTCTCGGCTTCTCCGAATTCGAAGGAAGTGGTCGCCGCGCTGGCGGCGGGCGATGCAGCTGGAGCGCGGAAGAAGGCTCAGGGTTGGATCTATTCCGGATACAAAATGACCATCTTTTCGACCGCGGAAGAGCAGCAGCGGGAGCCGCTTGAGATCGGTGGCAAGGTTCTCTTCTACCCGGACTTCGCCTTGACTACGGCGGGCGGTGACGTCAGTGTCCTCGCTCCATGGAAGAGCTACGTCCTTCAAGATCGCGAGCTGATCTCAGGTCAGAACCCGTTCTCCGATCAAGCGCTTCTAAGTCTTCTTCTACCGGCACTCGATGGGAAGAGGTGACGGGACTTGGAGTCGGCCATGAGCAACGCAAAAACCACGGACGTAAAGGCAAGCACCGAAAGAACGAACGGCGTACACATCGAACACACGATCTATGAGATGCCCCCCAGGGAAGGCATCAGCATCGCGCATTTTCTCACCGTCGCCGATATCCACCGATCGGCTCAGTGGTACGAGCGAGTCTTCGGCGCCCGCATTCTGAGCATGGGTGACGGCAACGCACCCGCGTACCTTCAGCTTGCGAACATCTGGATTATTCTCAATGTCGGAGGCGGTCCAACTCCCGACAAGCCGACCGTAACGCTCAGCGTCCCCGACCCAAATACGATCAACAGCTTCATGAACATTCGCGTGGCGGATATTCAAGCCTGCTACGAACTATGGAAAAGTCGCGGAGCCGAGTTCATCACATCGCCCATACCCAAGTACGGCGAGATTCGCTGCTACATACGCGATCCGGACGGCTACATCATCGAAGTCGGACAGAGCACCGACCTCACGTACGGCTGACGGCGCGCTCGGGGAGATCGACGCCGCCTTCGAGGCGGCTCGCGCGGGCAGAGGACCAGAACCAGCTCTGGCTCTCATACTCAGGATTGCCCGGCTTCGATCCGCTCCGGGCCGACCCGCGGTTCTCCGCGCTTCTGGGACGCCTCGGGCCACCCGCCTCGACGGGCCGGGCGCGGCTACCAGCAGATTCAAGTCCTCATATAGAAACGCCGGGAGTTTCCTCCCGGCGTAGAAGGTCCTTGGTTGCGGGGGTAGGATTTGAACCTACGACCTTTGGGTTATGAGCCCAACGAGCTACCAGGCTGCTCCACCCCGCGGCAGAACGCGCACCTTATCGGAGTCGGTCGGAACCGTCAAGCGGACTCGCCCGGGCCTCATTTCGCGGCGGCGGGTACGGCGTTCTCCCTGGTGATCATCAGCGTCGCCAGCACGATCTTGTGCGGCACCTTCTCCCCTGCGAAGATCCGCGCCGCGGTGTCGACGGCTTCGCGGCCTCCCGTCGGATAGACGAAGGTCGCCGAGAGCTTTCCGTCGGCGACCATCTGGCGGCCGCCGTCCAGGCCCGGCAGCCCGTCGATGCCGATGAATTTCATCTCGCCTTCGCGGCCCTTGGCCTTTGCCGCGAGGTAGGCGCCCATGGCCATCGGGTCGTTGTGCGCGTAGACGAGGTCGATGTGCTCGTGGGCGGCGAGGGCCGACTCCATCTGCGTCATCGCCTCCTCGCGCAGCCAGTTCGCGACGGGATCGTGGACGATCTGGATGCCGGGGAAGGGCTGGATCGCCTCGCGGAAGCCCTCGCTGCGGTCGCGCGCGGGCGGCGAGCCCGGCAGGCCCTTCATCTCGACGACCTGGCCCTTGCCGTTGAGCAACTCGGCAATGTACTTGCCCGCGGCCTTACCGATCTCGCGGTTGTCGGCGCCGATGAAGACGGTGTAGCTGTCGCCCTCGATCGCGCGGTCGAGCACGATCACCGGGATCCCCTGCTCGAAGGCCTTGCGCACGATCGGCGTCAGCGGCTTGGCCTCGTTCGGCGAGATCATCAGGAGGTCGACCTTCTGGCGCAGGAAGTTCTCGACGTCGGCGACCTGCTTGGCGTTGTCCTGCTGCGCGTCGGCGTAGGCGATCTCGATGTCCGGGAAGTCCTTCGCGCGCGCGGCCACTTCGGCGTTCATGGCCACGCGCCACGGCTCCCCGAGGTTGCACTGCGAGAAGCCGATCAGGTGCTTGCCCTTCTGCGCGCGCCCGCAGCCTCCGGCCGCGAGCCCCGTTGCGACGAGCGCGGCGAGCAGAACGGTCTTCATCGCGACCCTAGCGCCGCCGGCGCTGGAGCCAGACCGCGCCGAGGATGATGACGCCTTTGAGGATGAGCTGCAGGTTCGCATCGACATTGTTCAACCCCATGATGTTGGTGATGACTCCGATGATCAGCACGCCGACGAGCGTACCGCCGACCGTACCGACTCCGCCCGAGAGACTGGTTCCGCCGATGACGACCGCGGCGATGGCGTCGAGCTCGTAGGCCACGCCGTCGTTCGGGTTGCCCTGCTCGAGCTGCGCGCAGTGGACGATGCCCGCGAGCGCCGCGAGCCCGGCCGCGATCACGTAGACCGACGCCTTGTGGAAGCCGACCCGGATCCCGCAGAGGCGCGCCGCCGCCTCGTTGTCGCCGATCGCGTAGAGGTAGCGGCCCGCGCGGGTGCGCGAGAGGTACACGTGCATGCCGATCACGGTCAGGACGAAGATCACGGCGGGGACCGGGACGTAGGGAACGAGCACACCGGCGATCGCATGCATCGACTCGGGCGCCGCGCCCGGCCCGAAGCCGAGCGGAATGGCCGTGCCGCCGGAGAGATACCGCGCGACGCCGCGGGCCGCGCTCATCGTCGCGATCGTCGCGATGAAGGGCTGAAGTCGCCACCGCGCGACGACCAAGCCGTTGACCGCGCCCCACGCCGCACCGACACCGATGACGGCGAGCGCCGCGAGCCCGAGCCCGACGCCGCCCTTCATGAAGAGCAGGGCGGTCAGCGTCGCCGAGAGCGCAAGCACGGAGCCCACGGACAGGTCGATGCCGCCCGAGACGATGACGGCCGTCATGCCCACGGCGAGGATTCCCTTCTCGGCGACCTGGCGGAGGATGTCGGTGAGATTGCCGATGTCGAGGAAGACCGGGCGGCCGCCCCGCATGGGCGAGAAGACGATCGAGATCAGGATGACGGCGGCCAGGCCCAGCGCGCCCGTGATCCGGGAGAGCCGGTGCCGGCGGGGCGGAGCGCCGGGGGGCCGGCCGCCGGGCTTTTGTCCGGCGTCGTCCGCGGTCGGCGCGTCCGCGCCCGTCCCGGCTGCAGCGGCGAGGATGCGCTCCTCCGTCGCGTCGTCGTGCGAGAGCTCGGCAACGATCCGCCCTTCGCGAAAGACGACGACCCGGTGGCACTGCGTCAGGATCTCGGACATCTCCGAGGAGCACAGAACGATCCCGAAGCCGTCGGCGGCGAGCCTGCGCAACAGTGCGTAGATCTCGGCCTTGGCGGCAAGGTCGATGCCGCGCGTCGGCTCGTCGAGCAGGAGCACCGACGGCGACGCGAAAAGACATCGCGCGAGGATCGCCTTCTGCTGGTTTCCGCCCGAGAGCGTTCCGATCGGCGTGGACGGCGACGCCGCGCGCACTCCCGTCTCGCGCATGCCGCGCTCCCCGGCTTGCCGCGCGCCCCGGCCGTCGATCCAGCCGAACCGGCTCACCTTCTCGAGCGCGCCGAGCGTGATGTTCCGGCCGACCGGAAGGTCCGGGAAGATCGCCTGCGCCTTGCGCTCCTCGGGCAGCAGCACGAGACCGCGGTCGCGCGCCTCGGCGGGGCTCCGGGCGCCCCCCTCCTGCCCATCGACGAGAACACGGCCGGTCACCGCGCCCGAGGACGCGCCCACGAGGGCGAGCAGAAGTTCGGTGCGGCCCGCGCCGACGAGGCCCGCCAGTCCCACGATCTCCCCGCGCCGGACCGACAGCGAAACGTCGCGCACGCGGAATGCGCCCCGGCGGTCGGGATTGGCGACCGACAGTCCTTCGACGCGCAGGATCTCCGGCGACCCTGGGGGCGGCGGCGCGAGATCCACGCGCGGAATCTCGCGGCCGACCATGAGCCGCACCATCTCGGCCGCGTCGAGCCCCGCCGCGTCGCGCGTGGCCACGCGGCGCCCGTCGCGCAGGACCGTGACCCGATCGGCGAGCCGGCGCACCTCGTCGAGCTTGTGGGAAATGTAGACGACCGCGACGCCGCGCTCGCAGAGGCGCCCTACGAGCCGCTCGAGCCGGCCGGCTTCTTCCGCTCCGAGCGAGGCCGTGGGCTCGTCCATGATGATGAGACGCGCGTCGAGCGAGAGGGCCCGCGCGATCGCGACGAGCTGGCGCTGCCCCGCCTCCAGGCGCTCGATCTTCTCGCCCGGGCGCACATGCGCCTCGCCGACGGCCTCGAGCTCCGCGGCCGCGCGGCGGTTGAGCTGTCCGACGTCCACGAGGCCGAGGGCCGTCCGCGGCTCGCGCCCGAGGTAGATGTTCTCCGCGGCCGACAGCGTCGAGACGAGCTGGAGCTCCTGCGGAATCGCGGCGATGCCGCCCTCGATCGCCTCGCGCGGCGTCGCCAGGCGCTGGACCGCGCCGTCCAGCCGGACCTCACCCTCGTACGCGTCCGCCGCGATTTCGCCCGTGAGGATGCGGACCAGCGTCGATTTGCCCGCGCCGTTCTCACCGATCAGCGCGTGCACCTCTCCCGCGACGACGTCGAAGTCCACGCCGTCGAGCGCCCGCACGCCGGGGAACGCCATCGAAATGCCGCGCGCTTCGAGCAGAGGGGTCACGGAGCGCCCCTCACCCCTGCCCTCTCCCGCCGGGAGAGGGAGTTCGCAAGCGGCAGTCGCCATCGCAAGCCCCCTCTCCCCCGCCGGGGGAGAGGGCAGGGTGAGGGGGGCGAAGCGGGCCACTACCCGCGCCCCCGCCGTAGTCGCGCCATGACGTCGGTGCCGCCGCGGCCGAAGTGGTCGTGGAGTTGGAGCCAGTCGCGGTAGAGGGCTTCGTAGGCGGCAACGGCGCCGGAATCGGGCGCGATCCGCGCTCCCCGCCGGCGCGCCATCGCGCGCGCCGCATCCACGAAGGACGCGTGGCCGCCGTGCTCGGCTCCCGCGGCAACTGCGCCGAGCATCGCCGCGCCGAGGGCCGAGGCGTTCGCCGTATCGGCGAGCGCGATCGGGCGGCGCGTCACGTCGGCGTAGATCTGGAGCAGCAAGGGGCTGCGCTCGGCGAGACCGCCGACGGCGATCAGCTCCTCGACCGGGATCTCTTTCGCCTCGAACGCCTCCAGGATCCGTCGTGTCGAGAACGCCGTCGCCTCGATGAGCGCGCGGTAGATCTCGGGCGCGGTCGTCGAGAGCGTGAGCCCGACGATCAGGCCAGAAAGGTTCGCATCCACGAGCACCGAGCGGTTCCCGTTCCACCAGTCGAGCGCGAGCAGACCGCGCCCACCCGGCGGACACTGCGCCGCACCGCGCTCGAGCGCGGCGAAGTCGCCGGCGCCGACGAGCTTTGCGAACCAGCCGAAGATGTCGCCGACGGCGGGCTGCCCCGCCTCGTAGCCGAACCAGCCCTCGATGATCCCGTCGCGCACGACGCCGCCGACGCCTTCGACCACGGCGTGGCGATCGGCGAGCAGCATGTGGCACGTGGAAGTTCCCATGACCATGACCATCCGCCGCGGCTCGACCACCGTGGCCGCCGGCACCGCGCTGTGGGCGTCGATGATGGCCGCGGCCACCGCGGTGCCCGGCGCGAGCCCGAGCCGCGCGGCCGCCGCTTCCGTCAGGCCGCCCACGCGGCGGCCCGGCGGCGTGATCTCGCCGCCGAGCTTTTCCGAGAGCGCGGCAAAGCCCGGATCGAGCGCGGCGAGAAACTCCCGTGAGGGAAACCCGCGCTCGCGGCTCCAGAATCCCTTGTAGCCCGCGCCGCAGGAGTTGCGCACGAGCGCGCCCGAGAGCTCCTGCACGAACCAGTCGCCGGCCTCCACGAACGACGCGGCGGCGGCGAACACCCCCGGGTCCTCCTCGAGGACCTGCAGCGCCTTGGCGAACAGCCACTCGGACGACGTCCTGCCGCCGTAGTCACCGAGAAACGCCTCGCCGCGAGCGGCCGCGAGCGCGTTGATCCGATCCGCCTGCGGCTGCGCCGCGTGGTGCTTCCAGAGCTTGACCCAGGCGTGCGGCCGCGCCGCCCACTCGGGCTGGAGAGCGAGCGCGCGCCCGCGCGCGTCCACCGGCAGGATCGTGCACGAAGTGAAATCGACACCGACGCCGACGACGTCCGCCGCTCCGAGGCCCGCCGCGGCCATCGCGCCGCGCACCGCCCCGGCGGCCGCCTCCATGTAGTCGCCCGGGTGCTGCAGCGCCCAGTCGGCCGGAAGCTTCGCGCCCGTGCCCGGCAGCGCCGCGTCGATCACGCCGTGCCGGTAGTCCACGACGGCCGAGCCGCGCTCGCGCCCCGTTGCCGTCTCGACGACGAGCGCCCGGACCGACGCGGTCCCGAAGTCGAGGCCGAGCGCGCAGCCTCGCGTCACGCGCGATATTTCGCGGCCTGGTGCCGCTCGAGCGAGTCCTCGAAATCCCCGCAGAGATTGACGCGCAGGCCGAGCGCGCGCGCCATCGAGGCCTTGCGCACGAGAGCCCGGCGGGCCGTCTCCGCGTCGGGCGCGTAGGCCACCTGGATGTGGTTGGCCATGTGCTTGGCCATCATCTGGTCGCGGGAGATCCCGTAGAGCACAGCGTGCATGATCGGCCACTGGGGCGTCGTCGCCTCCCAGCGCCGCCCGGTCTCCTCCTTCGAGAGCCGCACCACGCCGCCGCGGCCGATGTCCATGTGCAGCGCGTGGTCCTTGACGTAGATGCGCGAGAAGACGATCTCGCCGGGCTTCGAGATGCCCTTCAGCGTGGAGCCGCCGCGCGGGAAGTACATGGGCGGCTGCCGCTCGCCGCGCGCGCCGGCGTATCCGTCGATGAAGTGGCTGGCCGGGGCCGCGCCCGAGATCTCGAACACCCAGACGAAGGCGTCGACGCCGCTTTCCTGCACCGGCGCGCCCCACCGCACGTCGTGAAGCGTGGTCGAGGGGTCGATGCCGAGGTCGGTCCAGACCCGGTTGGTCAGGAGCGCGTCCACGCCCGCGCACTCGTCCACCTCGTTGAAGTGCGGCACGGCGAGGCCGTCGAAGAGAGCCGCGCCCGACGCGCCGAAAACCGGCGGACGATCCGGGTTGTTGAGCAGCCCCTCCGCAAGGTCCGAGGCGACGCACGTGTCCTTCAGGCCCTGCTGGTACTGGATCCCGATCGCGGCGCACCCGAAGTCGTGCGCCATCCGCACCGCGGCGTCGTACATCTTCAGGCCCTCGAGCACCTGCCCTTCCGTCAGCTCGCTCGCCGCGTCACGGCCGAGCGCGAACTGCATCCCTCGCCGGCGCAGCCATTCGTAGTGCCGCCGCGCGGCCTCGTCCGGGACCTCGCGCATCGCCGCGTACAGCATCGACTGCGAGAGGCGCTCCTTGAACAGGCCGAGGGCGTGGAGCAGGTCGTCCGGGACGATCGCGTTGTACATCCCCATGCAGCCCTCGTCGAACACGCCGAGGATCGCCTGGTCGTTCTGGAGCGCCGCGCCGAGGCCGAAGCCGCGCACGCGGTCGGCCTCGAGCTCGACGCCGAACGTCCGGTCGTCGATCGGGCGCGAGTGACTGCGGTCGTGGTCGATCCGCCCGGACTCGAGCCAGCGCCGGATCCCGCCGCGCGCGAACCCGTCGCGGAAGTCTTCGCTCCAGATCGAGCTGTACGGGATGCCCGCCTTGGTCAGCGACGCGTTGACGTTCAACATGCCCACGAGTCCCGGCCAGAGGCCGCTCCAGTTGGCGAGCGTCAGGATCGGGCCGCGGTGCTTCGTCAGGCCCGCCAGCACGTGGCTCGAGTACTCCCACACGGCCTCGGCCACCACGAGCGGCGCGTCGCGATCGATCCTGCGGAAGAGCGCGATGCCGCGGGCCTGTCCGTCGATGAAGCCGTGCTTCTTCTCGGGGTCGTACGGATGCCCGCGCACGATGCGCGCACCGGAGTCCGCGAACGCCTCCCCGACGGCAGTCTCGAGGGCTTCCTGCGCGGGCCAGCAGCGTTGATTTGCGGAGAGCCGCGAGTCCCCGCTCGCGACCAGGACGACGTCTCGACCGGGACCCGAGGCCGGTGCCGTGCTCATGTCCTCACGCGCTCCTTCCGAACGATGACGCCCGTGGAGAAGACTTTTCGCCGGAACGACGAGCGGAATTCTATGCCTCGATGCTCAACGGGGACGGGGGGACGGGGTCGGCGCCGCGGCGCCGGCGGGACCGGGCGTGCCGACCGGCTTCGTCAGGCTCCCCGCCGGGTAGAGCAGCACGACGTCGTCGGGCTGGACGAGGTGCAGCTCCTCGCGCGCCACCTTCTCCGCCGGGAACTCGTGGCGGCTGGCGGCTTCGATCGAGGCTTTCAGAGCCTCGTTCTCGGCGCGCCGCTCGACGATCTGTTTGTCGAGCGTCTGGACCTCCGTGCGCGCGCGCCGCAGCTCGAGCACGCGGCGGTCCGACAGGAGCAGGACGCCCATGAGCACCGAGGAGATGGCGAGCGAAACGAAGAAGGCCGTCATCGGCCGTGGACCGCGGGGCGCGTCGGCGTCGGTGTCCGCCTTCATCTCGAGAAAGCCGCTCGGCCGGCGTAGGTCCCCGCGCCCTCGAGCTCCTCTTCGATCGCGAGCAGGCGGTTGTACTTGGCCAGGCGCTCTCCGCGGCAGGCCGAGCCCGTCTTGATGAGGCCGGAGTTGACGGCGACGGCCAGGTCCGCGATCGTGTCGTCCGGCGTCTCGCCCGAGCGGTGCGAGACGATCGTCCGGTAGCCCGAAGTCTGTGCCATGCGGACCGCGTCGAGCGTCTCGGTGAGCGTGCCGATCTGGTTCAGCTTCACGAGAAGCGCGTTGCCGACGCCGTCCGCGATGCCGCGCGCGAGGATCTCGGGATTCGTGACGAAGACGTCGTCGCCGACGAGCAGGATCTTCTTCCCGAGCTCCTGCGTCAGCGCCTGCCACCCCTTCCAGTCGCCCTCGGCCAGGCCGTCCTCGATCGAGGCGATGGGGTATGCCGCGACGAGCTCCGCCCAGTACCGGATCATCCCGTCGGAAGAGAGCGTCTTCTTCTCGCCCTTCAGGACGTACTTGCCGCCCTCGTGGAACTCGGAGGCGGCCGGATCGAGCGCGAGCACGACGTCGCGGCCGGGCTTGTGCCCAGCGGCCTCGATCGCCGTCAGCAGGAGCTCGATCGCTTCCTTCGACGAGGCAATGTCCGGCGCGAATCCACCCTCGTCGCCGACGCCCGTGGACAGGCCCTTCTTCTTGAGGATGCCCTTGAGGGCGTGAAAGACCTCGGCGCCGGCGCGCAGGGCCTCCGCGAACGACGGAAATCCGACCGGGCAGACCATGAACTCCTGGGGATCGAGCTGGTTGTCGGCGTGGGCTCCCCCGTTGATCACGTTCATGAGCGGCACCGGCAGCGTCGTCGCCCCGGTCCCGCCGACGTACCGGTAGAGCGGCAGGCCCGCCGCTTCCGCGGCCGCGCGGGCGACGGCGAGCGACACGCCGAGCATCGCGTTGGCGCCGAGGCGCCCCTTGTTCGGCGTCCCGTCGAGCTCGATCATCATCCGGTCGATCAGCGCCTGGTCGCGCGCGTCCGCTCCCGTGAGCTCCTCGGCGATCTCGCCGTTGACGTGGCCGACGGCCTTCAGGACGCCCTTGCCGCCGTAGCGCTTCCTGTCGCCGTCGCGCAGCTCGAGCGCTTCCCGCGTCCCGGTCGAGGCGCCCGACGGGACGCCGAACCGGCCCGAGGCGCCGCCGTCCAGGAGCGCTTCGACCTCGAGGGTCGGGTTGCCGCGCGAGTCCAGGATCTCGCGCCCGTGCAGGGCTTCGATCGAATAGCTCATGGGTTCTCGAGTCAGAATCCCCGAAGCGCACCCGAAAATCAACCGGATTCCGCCGGACGCCGCTGCGGTAGAGTCGCGCGCAAGTGCTGACGAAGGGTTCGGCGGGCGTGGTTCTGCTCGCGGCCGCCGGCTGCGCCGTCCTCGCGCCGTCCCCCGATCGCCCGACCCGGCTCGAGATCCGCGCGCCCGATCTCGCCCACCCGCTCACCGAGGACTACCCGGCGCCGTCGAAGCCCGAGGACCCCGTGAAGCTCGGCGTTTGGCAGCGCATCAACAAGGACCGGGCGGCCCACGGCCTTCGGACGCTCCTCTGGGACGAGGCCGCCTCGCGGGTCGCCGACGCCTTCTGCGCGAAGCAGGTCCAGGAACAGACGCGCGGCCACTTTCTGCTGAACGGATTCCCGCCCTACGCGCGCATGGGCCTGGCGGGCGTCTTCGGCATGAATTCCGAGAACGCGGTGGCGTGGACGACGACCGGCGCGAACTTCGAGGACCCGCCCCTCGGTCTCGCCCTGGCCGGTCAGGAGTCCATGATGGCCGAGAAGCCGCCCTCGGACGGACACCGCCGCACGATCCTCGACCCGGAGGTCACGCACGTCGGGGTCGGATGGGCGCAGGGAAGCGGCCGGTTCCGGATGGCGCAGGAGTTCCTCGTGCGCCACCTTGCAAGGCTCACGCTCGAGCAGGTGGCCGGAAACCCGGCAACCGTTCTCGTGAAGGGACAGACGCTGTCCGACTACCGCATCGCGTTCGTCACGATCGCGCACGAGCCGATGCCGCGGCCCCTCTCGCGGGGACAGGCGAATTCGCGCACGCACTACGAATTCCCCGAGCCGCGCCTCGCCTTCGTGCCGGAGGGCCTGAAGTCCCTCCACGTCGTCGGCGCCGACACGCTCGACGTCGTGCGCGTGGGGCCCGGCAACGAGTTCGCGTTTCGCTTCACGCCGACGGCGCCCGGGCTCTGGACCATGGTCCTCTACACGTCCAACGCGGGGAAGAAGGCGCGGCCGGGCGGCGCCGCGGTGCTCCGCGTCGAGAAGGCGGGGGCACCGTGATCACCGTGCTGGTCGTCGGCGCGTCGGCGGCCGGGTTCGTGTCTCCGGCCGCGGACGATCCTTCGATCGAGATCCTGACCGCCGCGGGGACGGAGGAAGCGCTCGAGAAGCTCGCGCGCAATCGCCGCATCGATGCGGTGCTCCTGCTCGCCGACGGGGATCCGGACGCCGCCGCGCGGGCGATCCACGAGGAGGATCCCGGCGCGCCGCCGATCTTCGTGCCGGCGGCCGTGTCCCCGCCGCCCCGCGCGCACAGGCTCGCCGCACCGCCGGGGGACCTGCTCCGCGCGATCGCTCACGAGTTGTCGGCGGACCGCTAGGCCGCGGGCAAAAGAAAAGGGCGGCCGAAGTGGCCGCCCCCGAAGTGCGCGTGGATCGAAAAGATCCGCGCTTCCTCCTCCTTACGCCCCCAGCGAGGTCTTCCTCGCGAGCACGTAACCCACCGCGGCGAGCAGAAGCACGAGAGCAGCAATGGCCTTCGGCGACAGCGCCGGTACGGTTGCCCCGACCGGAATGGCCTGGCCGGAGAACGACGCGGCTGTGTTGATGACGACCGGAGTCGTTCCGACGGCACGGCCCGTCCACTGAAGGGCCGATCCGTTGTCGATGCAACTGGCGTCGGCCGTGTTCGAAAGGTTGCCCGCCAAAATCTCTGACCAGATCTGCGAGTAGAAATTGGCGCTGTAGCGGTCGGCGGGCGTCGTGCCGAGGAACGAAATCGTGTATTGCAGCTGCAAGCAGTTGGAGTCTGCAGCGCGTCCGCCCGCGGCATTCGGGCCCGCAAAGGAAAATCCTCGATCGTTACCGGCCAGGTACAGGTCGGCTCCGATGAAGGCATCCAGGTCCACGACCGGATTGCCGTCGCCAACAAACGAGAGAGTGATGTTCACGGCGGAGGCCCCGTTGACGTAGGTCATCGTCTCGGTCATCTGCACCGAGGTCGACGGGATACCGACGACGATCACAACCGTGAAGGGATCGACGCTCGTGCCTGAGCCCGTGACCGGGCTCAGCGAGACCAGCGAAAAGGGCGCGCTGCTACCGCAACAGGGACCGTAGGTCACTCCCCCGGCCGGGCGGACATAAATGCCAGCATTGGCAGGTGCGCTACCCGGACTGTAGAACTGGCCCGTTCCGGGCACGTTGGAGTTGTAAACCTGCATGGACGTATCGTCTCCGACAACGATCGTCAGCGGGCTTCCGGTGATCGTGGCGATCGCTGACGGCGCTTGAGCGGCCTGAGGCTTTTCGGCCAAAACCGGCCATGCAAATGCGAGACAGGCCACGGCGATAACTGCACGCTTCATTGAAGTGTCTCCTGTCCGGTTAGATCTCATACTTTATTTCGACTTTAAAATTATGCAAGACGGTACCGGTATCGGGAGACACTGTCAAGACGGACAGGCGGGAATTCGGTTCTGGCCCGACGGACAGGTCTGGCAGGGCCTCCCGGCGAGCCCCAGCGGCCGGCAGGGGCTCTCAAGTCATGGTAATTTCGACTCTTTGGGGGCCAGAACATGGGTGGCTGTGGCAGTGGCGGCGGCTGCGGGATCGGGAACGCATACAACCCCGGCCAGTACGTCGGTATCCGCATGAACGAACATGAGGACGGCCGTAGCGTCCTCTGCGACACGATGGGCATCGAGGTCAACCGCAAGCTGCGGGTGGTCGTCGAAGGGGACCAGGGGCTGGAGTTTGCCGAGGTGACGAACCTGCGCCCGATGATCCTCAAGCAGTGCCAGCTGCGCGATTCCAAGCGCCTGGTCCGCGTGGCCAATGACACCGACCTCCATACCTACAGGGCCAAGGTGGACAGGGAAAAGCGGTTCCTCTCAGACACCCGGGCGCTCGCCGCCGACAAGCGGCTGCCCATGAAGCTCGTTCGGGCCGAGGAGAGCTTCGACGGCCGAAAGGTTACGGTTTATTACACTTCCGAATCGCGGATCGACTACCGCAAGCTCGTCGCGGACCTTGCGATGGCCCACCCCGTCCGCATCGAGATGCGCCAGATCGGCCCCCGCGACGAAACCAAGATGCGCGGCGGGATCGGCCCGTGCGGCCTGACGCTCTGCTGCTCGACGTTCCTGAAGTCCTTCCACCCCGTAACCATCAAAATGGCAAAAAACCAGAATCTCTCGCTCAACCCCTCCAAGATCTCGGGGATGTGCGGGCGCCTGATGTGCTGCCTGGCCTACGAGGACGAGGGGCCGAATCGAGACTCGGCGCCCCCGAAGAAGACCCAGAATATTCTGGCCGACCTGCCGGTTTGAGCTGTCAAGACGCCCCAATCCTTTACCGGGGCGAAGAGAGACAGCCGTGGCCAATCGCAATTCCTCCGGCGGTGCCTTCCGTAGCGACGACGAGACCGCCGCGAACCGCAAACTGATCCGCCCCAACCTCTCCGAGCTCGCGGACCGCTACCCGACCCGCTCGTTTGCCCAGCGCAAGCAGGTCCCGCCCGAGCAGACCAACGCCGAGAGCTACTACTACCTCAAGCAGATGGCGGCCAAGACCCCGATGGTCGTGGTCCTGACCGACGGCGAGAAGATCGAAGGCTGGATCGAGTGGTACGACAAGTCCTGCCTGAAGGTCAACCGCGACAGCGGACCCAACCTGCTGCTGCCCAAGGCCTCGATCAAGTACATGTACAAGGCCTCGGACGGCCCGGCGGACGAGAGCGGCGGAAACAGATGAACCGCGCCTAAACGGCGGTCGATCTCCTAGCGCGCTCCCCTGCCCGACAAGACCGCCGGAACTGTTTTCAGCAGGATCTTCAAATCCAACAGCGGCGACCACGTGTCGATGTACTTGAGGTCGAGCGCCATCCACCGGTCGAAATCGAGCTCGCTTCGGCCGGACACCTGCCACAGGCACGTCAGGCCCGGCTTCATGCTGAGGCGCCGGCGCTGCCACGGCTCGTAGCGAGAGACCTCGTCGGGCAGCGGCGGGCGCGGGCCAACCAGGCTCATGTCGCCCACGATCACGTTCCAGAGCTGCGGCAGCTCGTCGATCGAGAGGCGGCGCAGGAGCTTGCCCGCCGCGGTCAGCCTCGGGTCGCGCTTCGCCTTGAAGACGGGCCCGGTCATCTCGTTCAGGTGCGAGATCTCCGCCAGCCGGCCCTCGGCGCCGGACTCCATCGTCCGGAACTTCACAAGCGTGAAGTGCCGGCCGTTCAGTCCGCAGCGCACCTGGCGGAAGAACACCGGGGCGCCCGAGAACACCAGGATCGCGAGCGCGGCGAGCAGCTGCAAGGGCAGCGTCACGACGAATAGCACGAGCGCGAGCACGAGATCGATCGCCCTCTTTGCCGCGAGCTCGGCCGGGTTGGAGGGCGTGGTCGTGAAGGAGAGCAGCGGGATCCCGTCGAGCTCTTCGAGCACGGGCCGCGCCAGCACATGGGGAAAGATGTCGAGCGAAACGTGCGCGCGCACGCCGTGCCGCTCGGCCACGAGCAGAGCGTCCTCGTACTCGGCGAGCTTGCCCTTCTCGATGACGAAGATCACCTCGTCGATCACCTCCGCGCCGAGCACGGCCTCCATGTTCGTGATCGTGCCGAGGCACGGCCAGCGACCCGCGAGGCCGATCTCGCCCCCGTTGTCGTCGTCGAGGTACCCGACCACGCGGAAGCCCCAGTGCGGATGCGCCTCGAGAAAGTCGGCGAACTGCGCCGCCTTCGGGCCCGTCCCGACGATGAGCGCCGTGCGGAAGTTGAAGCCGCGCGAGCGCACCCAGCGCGAGAGCTGGCGCAGCGCGATCTTCTCGGCCGCGAGAAAGAGGAAGTTCAGCACGCCGAAGAACACGAGGAACCAGCGGCTCACGAAGTCGAGGCGCAGGCCGAAGATCAAGAGGACGAGGATGGTCGTCCCGCCGAACGCCACCTTGCCCGCAGCCCAGATTTCCTCGCCGAGCGGCAGCGTCCGATGGCTGCGGTAGAAACCCGCGGCCGAGAGCAACGTGCCCCAGATCGGCAGGATGAAGAGCAGCAGCAGCAGGTACTCGTCCAGGGGATGGAGCGGCAGCGGAAAGAGGCCCGCGAAGACCGTCCGCAGGGGGCCCTGGCGCAGGGCCCACGACACCGGCAGCGACAACGCCGTCAACGCGAGGTCCGCGAGGAGGACCCCGAGAGCGATGGCGCGCGCTTTTTGCTTCAGCATGAGGCGTTTCCGGGGCGGGGCTGTCGACCGCTGCCGATGTTACGGGATGGCGTTCTCGGCTTCAAGGACGGCCTCGTAGCGGTCGACCACATCGTCCCAACGATATCTCTCCCGTGTGCGCTCCTTTGCTCTGTCCTTCCATACGGAGTGAGCGGCCGGATCATCCAGGACCCCCTGCAGGAGGCGCGAAAGGGATGCCGGCTCGCGGGCGTCGAACGGGAGCGCCGCGCCCCCGGCGACCTCTTCGTTCTCCGGCGTCGCGTTGTAGCAGACCACGCGGCCGTAGCCCATGGCCTCGACGAGCGCCGGGTGGGTGCCGCCGACCTCCGTCGCCTGCACGTAAACGGCCGCATTGGCGAGCAGCTCCCGGTACCCCTCGCCGTAGACGGCGCCCGGCATGATCACGCGCGGATCGGCTTCGGCGCGCAGCTGCGCGATGTACCCGGCGGCGTAGGGGGCGTCGCCGACGAGGACGAGGGGGACGTCGCCGCGGACGCCTTTGTACGCGCGTATCACGGCGAGCGCATTGTTCTCGGGCTCAAGGCGCGAGACGTAGAGCACGTACCGCTCGGGCGCGATTCCGAGCCGGTCGAGCGTCGTATGCCCGTCGGGCTGCGGCAGGTCGCCGCCGTAGGGAATGAATTTGGACGCAATGCCGTAGCGCGTCCGGTAGTAGTCCTCGATCACCTTCGCGTCCGTGACGATCGCGTCGGGAATGACGGTCGACAACCACTCCGAAGCGCGGTACGCGAGCTTGCCGACCGCGCTCCACTTGCGGCGGTGGCGCTCGAGCCCGTCGACGTTGAGCACGACGCGCGTCCGGCCCGTCAAGCGCGGAAGGAACGAGGTCGCCGCGTTGATCGCGTTGCACACGAGCACGGCGTCGAAGCGCTCGAACGCGGCGTCCACGCCCGAGATCCCGCCGTGCACGACCGTGTCGAGGTACTTCGTCGGAATCGTCGGGAGCACGCGGATCTTCGCGCCGCGGTGGGTCGAGAGGCCGGGCGTCGCGTAGCGCGAGCGCGTGTAGACGGTGACGTCGTGGCCGCGCGCGGCAAGGCGGGCGGAAAGCTCCTCGGCAAGCGTCTCGAACCCGCCGTAGCGGGCCGGAATGCCGCGGGTGCCGAGGATGCCGATGCGCACGCAGAGAAGCTATCGCAGTGGCATCCCCCCCTCACCCCGACCCTCTCCCCCGTTGGGTGGAGAGGGGGACTGGAAGGGCGAGAGGGGACTAAAGGGTTCCCTCTCCCGGCGGGAGAGGGACAGGGTGAGGGGCGCCCTTCTCCCGCACCTTCGCCTGGATCTCCCTCCTCTTGCCCCACAGCCGCTTCCGGTTCCGCCACAGCCACCCGAACGCCGGCAGCGAGCTTCGCTCGACGGTCAGGCACGCCCCCAGCACGACCAGGTCGCGCGCGAGCGTCGGAATGCACGTCGCGATCGCCTGACCCGCGGCCTGGTTGTTGATGCGCAGGAGGAACCGGTTCTTGACCGAGTGCATGTTGGCGAGCGCCGACATCTGGCGCCGCCGCTCGGGCAGGCTGCGGCGGCGGTGGCAGGCGACCGCGGCCGGGACGTAGAGGCAGCGCCAACCGAGCTTGCGAAAGCCGCCATGCGAGGTCCGCATCCTCGCGGTAGAGGAAGAAGTCGGCGTCGAAGAACCCGGTCGAGATCCGCGCCGCCTCGAGCGCCGCGCGCCGGTAGAAGCCCGCCGCGCCCGACGTCCCGGCGATCTCTCCTTCGCGTTCGTAGCGCCCGGCGGCCGCCTGTCCCGAGCCGCGGTCGAAATGGCGGCCCGCGGCCGTGAAGTAGATGCCGGTCGAGTCGAGCACGCCGCTCGGAGACAGATCCGCGCCCTGCGCGCGCAGCAGCCGACCCGAAGCGGACCCGACGTCGGAGGCGTCCGCGGCGTCGAGGCGCCGCACGAGCGTCGCCGCGAAGTCCGGCTCGAGACGGCAGTCGGGATTGAGCGCGAGCACGTAGCGTCCCGAGGTGGCGTCGATGCCGGCATTCATCGCGGCGGCGAACCCGACGTTCTCCCGGTTCGCGATCAGGCGCACGGCCCCGCCAAAGCGCGCCGGCGCCTCCCGCGAAGCGTCCTGCGACGCGTTGTCGACCAGGATCGTCTCGCACGACACGCCGCGCTGCGAAACCGCCGCGCCGAGGGAGACCGGAAGGTCCGCGGCGTCGTCCTTCGAGACGACGATGATCGAGACGTCAGGAGGCATGCGGATCGCCCATGCCGAACGCCAGCCGCAGCACGGCGAGGTAAGCGCGCGCGGCTTCCGAGCGGGAGCGCGGCACGTCGCGGCGAAACGGGAGCAGCGCCAGGCGCAGGATCATGCCCTTGGCCAGCAGGATGCGGTAGAAGAGGCGCGCCGCAGGGCCGTAGTGATCGCGGCGATAGCGCAGAGCATTGCGATAGAAGATCGGCAGGAAGTGCGCGTATCCGAGGCGTGAGGCGGACTCGCCGCCGCGATGCCGCACGCGGGCCGCGGGCAGGTACAGGATGGCCCCGGCGGAGCAGAGGCGGGCGCACAGGTCCACGTCCTCGTACCAGGCCGGCACGTAGCGCTCGTCGAAACCGCCGCACCGCGCGAAGGCCTCCGTGCGCACGGCAAACGCGGCCGCCGCCGCCTGCTCCACGGCAAACGCGGCGTCGCGGTTCTCGTCCGCGTACCGGAACCGCCGGCGCGCCGCGTGGTTGGGGGCGGCGTGGTCGATCAGCAGCAGCTCGCAGGCGTCGGACCAGAACGAGGGCAGCCGCCGCAGCTGGAAGGTCGCCTGGTCCTCGCGCCCGGGCGGCGCGAGCCGCAGCGGCCCCGCCGGCGCAACGCCACCGTCCATCTCCACCAGGCGCGGCGCGACGGCGACCACGCGTTCGTCGGCGTCGAGCGCACGAGCGATCGCCGTGAACGGCTCCCCCTCGGCGCGCGTGTCGGGATTGAGAAAGAGAAGAACGTCGCCGCGCGCGGCGGCGGCGGCCTGGTTCGCGGCGGGACCGAACCCCCGGTTCGATGCGTTGACGAGCACCGTCGCGTCCGGCCAGGCCTTCCGGACCTCGTCGCCGGAGAGTCCGCCGCCGTTGTCGACGACGACGAGCGACACGGCGACCCCGCCGGGGCCGATTCGTCCGCGCGCCGCCGCGAGCGCCGCGACGGCGGCGAGCAGATCCTCTCGATCTTTCCAGGAGACCAGGATCGCCGTGATCTCCCGGACGCTCATGCCCGGCCCGGCCATTGCGCGAGCCTTCCCTGCTCGTGCCGCGAGCGAAACGCCTGGAACGGCAGCCGCGGCCAGACGAGCAATGGCAGCGCGAGACCGGACAGGCCGACGGCCCGGACGTGCGCGAGGTCGGCGCGCAGGAGCGCCGGGAAATTCCTCGCGATCAGCGCGGGCTCGAAATTCCGAAAGAGCGTGCGCCACCGATTGCGCAGTGTCCAGAACGCCCGGCGAAAGGGCGTCCGGCGGCCCGTCCGCGAGCCCTCGTGCCGCGCACAGGCGCGCGGGTCGCAGGCGAACCGCCAGCCCTTGCGCAGCAGGCGCAGCGAAAGGTCCACGTCCTCGTAGTACGCGAAGTAGGCGTTCTCGAACGCGGCCCCCGAGGGGCCCGCGGCCTCGAACGCCTCGCGCCGATAGAGGGCCGCGGTCGCGGAGACACCCGACACCTCGAAGGGCTCGCGCGGCGCGGCCGACGCATCCCTGCCCGAGAGGACCGGCAGCGCTTCGCCGCGGCCGTTCCATTCGAGGCCGGCGGTGTCGATCTGGCGCCCGTCTTCGGTCAGCACGAGCCCCTGGACCGCCGCCAGCCGGCCGTCGAACTCGAGCCGGGCCGCCAGCCGCGCCACGTAATCGGGCTCGAGCACCGCGTCGTTGTTGAGCAGCAGAACGAACGGCGCGCGCGTCCGCGCGATGCCCTCGTTGGCGGCGCCGGCAAAGCCGAGGTTGCTGGAAAAGGCGACCACGCGCGCGGCCGGGGCCTCCCGCGTAATCCGTGCCCGCTCGCCCTCCGAGGAATCGTTGTCCACGACGAGCAGGGACAGCGCCACGCCTTTCTGGCGCTCGAGCGAGGCCAGCGCTCGGAAAAGGGCGTCGCCGCCGTCGCGGTTGACCACGATGGCGTCCACATCGGGAAGGTGAGGGGCGCCGCTCAAACGCTTGAAGGTTGACTCGATCGGCGTGCGCGATATGAAATCGCCGTCGCGATGCTACCACGCGAGTACCTGCGCGAAAACGCCGAGCGTCTGCTCGCCGAGATGCCGGAGCGCTTCGGCAACGCGGGGCTCGACACGTACGTCGGGCTCGACCGCGAGCGCCGCGACGCGGTCACGAAGCTCGAAGAGCGGCGCCGCCGCCGCAACGAGCTCTCCGCCATCAAGGGCAAGCCGGCGCCCGAAGCGCTCGCGGAAATGAAGGCGCTCAAGGATGAGATCCACCATCTCGAAGAGCGCGAGAAGCAGGCGGACCAGGCCCTCGTCGCCGTCGAGAAAAGCGTTCCGAACGTTCCGCAGGCGTCGGTGCCGCGCGGCAAGGACGAGACGGCGAACGTCGTCGCGCGCACGTGGGGAACGCCGCCGCAGTTCCCATTCCCGGCGCAGGCGCACTGGGACCTCGGCCCCGCCCTCGGCATTCTCGACTTCGAGCGCGGCGTCAAGCTCGCCGGCGCGCGCTTCACGGTGCTCTCCGGCGCGGCGGCGCGGATGTCGCGTGCGCTCATCCAGCTCTTTCTCGACGTGCACGCCGACGAGCAGGGCTACCGGGAAGTCCTGCCCCCGTTTCTCGCCAACGCCGACTCGCTCTTCGGCACCGGGCAGCTGCCGAAGTTCGCCGCCGACCTCTTCCAGACCGGCGAGGGCTACTACCTGATCCCGACGGCGGAGGTCCCTGTGACGAACCTGCACCGCGACGAAATCCTGCACGCCGACCAGCTCCCGCTGCTCTACACCGCGTACACGCCGTGCTTCCGCTCCGAGGCGGGCGCGGCCGGCCGCGACACGCGCGGGATGATCCGCCAGCACCAGTTCGACAAGGTCGAGGTCGTCATGTTCACACGGCCTGAGGATTCCAACGACGCGCTCGAGCTGCTGACGGCGCACAACGAGGAGCTGTTGAAGCGCCTCGAGCTTCCCTACCGCGTCGTCTCGCTTTCGACCGGCGACCTGGGCTTCGCCTCCGCGAAGACCTACGACCTCGAGGTGTGGCTGCCGGGAATGAACGCGTACAAGGAGATTTCCTCCTGCTCGAACTTCGAGGCGTTCCAGGCGCGCCGCGCGTCGATCCGCCTGCGCCGCGCCGAGGGCGAGAAGCCCGAGTTCGTCCACACGTTCAACGGCTCCGGCCTGCCCGTCGGCCGAACGCTCGTCGCGATCCTCGAGAACTACCAGCGCGCCGACGGGTCCGTCGGGGTCCCGAAGGCGCTGCAGCCCTACATGCGCGGCCAGACGGAAATCGTTGCCCCAGCCGCACGTCTTTGACGCGGTCCTCCGCGCGGCGCGCCGGATCCCCGGGTACCCGCGCCTGCGCGTGCTCGATCTCTCGGCGGGCCGCGGCGAGATTGCCGCCGCGCTCGCCGGCGACGGCTGCACGGTCCGGGGGACGCACTTCCGCGCCGACGACTACAAGCTGACCGCCCAGTCCGGCCCGCTCCACACCGACGCCGTGACGATCGATCCGGACGTCGACCTCACGCGGCCGCTGCCCTACCCCGACGCCGCGTACGACCTCGTCGTTCTCTGCGAGGTCGCCGAGCACCTGCCGACCGAGATCTCCGTCATCCACGAGATCGGCCGCGTTCTTGCCCCCGGCGGGCGCCTCGTGATGTCCACGCCGAACGTCGCGCGCCTGCACTCGCGGTGGCACTTCCTGTTCACCGGTACCCACAAGCTCATCCGCCGCCGCGCGGGCTGGGACCTCGGCCGCGACGATCTCTACGCGTACCACATCAATCCGATCGACTTTCCACTTCTCCATACCCTGCTGCGGCAAGCCGGCCTTTCGCTCGAGCGCCTCGACTTCACGAAGTTCAAGTCGAAGCACGCGTGGCTTCTGCTGCTCTATCCCTTCGTCTGGATCTCCACGCGCCTCGAGACGCGCCGCCACCGCGGCGGCGACGCCCACGCACGGGGGGAAGAAGACCTCTTTCGCTGGATGATGCGGCCCGCGATGCTCGCGAGCGAGCAGCTGCTGCTGACGGCGAGAAAGGCACCTCCAGGGCCGTAGGGCGGCCCTCGCGGCCGCCCGGCGCGGGGACGGGAGGGGGCTCGCCGTCCAGCAACGGCAGACCCTCCGCAGTAGGCAACGACGGCCGAAGGCCGGCGTTAACCCCCTCCCCTACGACACCGAGGAGGTCGGCGCCTGGCGCGCGGGCGGCACGAGCGCGCCCGCCGAGACGATCATCTTCATGGCCTGTTCGGGCGTCATGTCGAGATAGGTCACTTTCTCCTCGGGCACGACCAGCAGGAACCCGGTCGTCGGATTGACGGCGCTCGGGATGAAGATGCTGCAGACCTTTCGCTCGAGCTTCTCGCCGGCCTCGCCGGCGGCGGTCGAAGTGACGAACCCGATGCCCCAGGAGCCGGGTGACGGAAACTCCACGATCGCGACCTTCCCGAAAGAGCCGACGCGCGAGGGACCCAGCAAGAGCTCGGCGATCTGGCGCAGGGTGGCGTAGATCTTGTTGATCAGAGGAACCCGATGCATGAGCCGGTCCCACAGCGCGAAGGCCCGCTTGCCGAAGAAGTTCGCCGCGATGAACCCGAGCAGCAGCAGGAGCGCGTTCAGCAGCACGAACCCCAGGCCGACGACCGAGATCCCCCGCGCGCGCAGCTGCCCGCCGAGGATGTTGTCGAAGAACGAGAAGAGTTTCCAGACGACCCACCCCGTCAGGGCCGTCGGCGCCAGGACGAGGATCCCCGCGACCCAGTAGCGGCGCAGGCGCACACCGAAGCTGGCCGACATGGAGCCATCCTAACCCGTACAATGCGAGGCGATGCGAGCACGACGCGCGCTCTTCACGGCAATCCTCGTCGCCGCCGTCGCGAGCGTGCCGGCGCGCGGGCAGGCGCCCGCGTGGGAGACGTACGGACCGCCCCTCTTCCAGGTCAACGCCGTCGCCGTGGGCGCGGACGAGCTCACGGTGTACGCGGGCGGCGCGGACTACGCGGCTTCCCAGGCCGCGCTCTTCAAGAGCTCCGACAGCGGCCGCCACTGGGACACGCTGGTGCAGGCGGACCCGGGCGAGTTCTACAGCGACATCCTCGTCGACCCGGGCAGCCCTGCGACGATCTACGCCGGCGCGCTCTTCAGCGGCTCGACCCGGATCTACCGCACGGGCGACGGCGGCGCGACGTGGTCGCTGCGCCAGACGATCCCGTCCTACTGCATCCCCTCCTTCGCTCCGGGGACGTCCGCGGGAACGGCCCTCGTGGCGTGCGGAACGCATCTGCTCCGGACGGGCGACGCGGGCCTGACCTGGCAGGACGTGCCGAATCCCTTCACGGAATCCTCCCGCCTGACGACCGGGCCGGGCGGCGCGTTCTACGCCTACGGACCGACGCACGTCTTCAAGAGCATCAACGCGGGCACCACGTGGACGGCCGTCGGAAACCCGCTGCCCTGCGCCGGGATGAACGCGCTGCGCGTGGATCCGTCGAACGCGTCCGTCTTCGTGGCGGGCGCCGGCCTCCTCGGCGCGGGCGGGCTGACCTGCGGCGGCGTGTACCGCAGCACGAACGCGGGGAGCACGTGGACCGCGAGCGGCAGCCTCTCGGGCGTCTACGTCACCGACCTCGCCATCGATCCGGTCTCCCCGGCGCGGGTGTACGCGTGCGCCGGGTACCTCGGGGGCAGCTTCCCGAGGGGCGGAGCGTACGCGAGCCTCGACGGGGGCGCCGACTGGTCGAGCCTCTTCCTCCCCGCCCTCGGCGCGGTCCGCCTCGCGCTCTCCGACAGCGGCCGCACGCTCTATGCCGCCACGTCGCTCGGCGTCTACACGCTCGCGGGCGCTGGAGGCCCGACCACGTGCACGAAGGACGACCAGACGTTGTGTCTCGACGGCGGCCGATTCCGCGTCGCGGCGGTCTGGACCAAACCCGACGCGACGAGCGGCCTGGGACACGCGGTCACGCTGACGGGCGACACCGGGTATTTCTGGTTCTTCGACAACGGCAACGTCGAGGTGATGGTCAAGGTCCTCGAGGCGTGCGGCGTCAACGGGTACCGCTGGGTCTTCGCGAGCGGCCTGACCAACGTCCAGGTCAGCCTCACCGTCACCGACGTCGTCACCGGGGTCACCAACACGTACAACAACCCGCAGTCGACGGCGTTCAAGGCGGTCCAGGACACGAAAGCGTTCGCGTGCCAGCAGTAAGGAGTGGCGGAGAGGACGGGATTTGAACCCGTGGTAGAGGTTTAAGCCCCTACGGCGGTTTAGCAAACCGCTGGTTTAAGCCACTCACCCACCTCTCCGCGAGCGGTCAGAATCGGGAATCCTAACCCAACTCGGCGGCGCCCTGCCCAAAACCACTCACCCACCTCTCCGCGAGCGGTCAGAATCGGGAATCCTAACCCAACTCGGCGGCGCCCTCGCGGTACGATCCCCGCAGGTGCGAAAGGCCCTCACCCTCCTCGCCATCCTCATCGCCCTCGCGGCCGGCTGGTGGATGTACAAGAACGCCTCCATCGAGCGCCTCCGCGCGGAGTTCCGGCCCTGGATGGCGCGGCTCGAGCGCTGGCGCGACGCGAACGAGGCGATCCGCCGCGCGCTCAGGAGCCGCGAGGCGACCGCCGCGGACCCGGACGGCGTCGCCGCGCTGCGCGCGTGGGCCTGGGAAGGATTGGAAAGGCTCGGGTACGTCGAGTACCGCGTGGAGAAGCCGACGCACGACATCGGTAAGGAGCGCGAGAAGACGACCGGACGGGTGGTGTTCACGGTAGGAGGGTTCAGAGCGGACGGGGCGCGCGTGGAGCGCGCGGCGAGCGCGATCGTGACCGAGGAATCGGAGGATCAACGCCCCTCACCCCAACCCTCTCCCGCGGGGAGAGGGAGCAGATTTTCGCTCCAGTTCGAGCGCGGGCTCTGGAATCGCATCGAGACGAATCCCCGCTTCCACGACGCCACCGCCGATGCTGGTCTCGGCGCGCCGCGCCACGATCCGCCCATCCACAAGGTGAACCACCTGATCACCGACATCTGGCCGGGCTCGGGCGTCGCCGTGCTCGACTACGACCGGGACGGCAACGAGGACCTGTTCGTCGCCGACGGCGTGCGCTCGGTGCTCTACCGCAACGACGGGCACGGGCACTTCACGGACGTGACGGAGAAGGCCGGCCTCGCGAAATCGGCGAACGAGGGCGTCGCCGCGACCGGCCTTGCCGCGGGCGACGTCGACGGCGACGGATATCCGGACCTCTTCGTGACGAACGCCTTTGGTCCCGCGCGGCTCTTCCGCAACCGCGGCGACGGCACGTTCGAGGAGACGACCGCGGCATCGGGAATCGCCGTGCCGGAGAACATGCGCTCCGGCGCATTCGCGGACGTGGACGGCGACGGGGACCTCGACCTGTTCGTCGGCGTGACCGGCGACTACTACTCGCAGATGCCCGACCCGGCCTTCGACGCGAACGACGGCCGCCAGAACTTCCTGTACCTGAACGACGGCCACGGCCACTTCACCGACGCCACGAAGGCCTGGGGACTCGAAGGCATGACGCGCTGGACGCTGTCGACGCTCTTCCAGGACTACGACCAGGACGGCCACGAGGACCTGATGGCGACGAACGACTTCGGCCTGAAAAACCTGTACCGCAACGAGGACGGCAGGCGTTTCGTCGACGTCGCGAAGAAGACCGGCACCCGGGCGCGCGCCTACGGCATGTCGGGCACGTGGGCCGACTTCGACGGCGACGGACGGCCCGACCTCTACACGACCGGGACCGACACGCAGTGGTACTTCCTCCACGAGTACCCCGCCATTCCCGTCAGCCTCGCGGGCCGGCTGTTCCTGCCGTTCGCGATCAAGTGGTGCGAGGACATGGCCTCGGGCAACAGCCTGCTGCTCCAGCGCGCGGACCACACCTTCGAGGACGCGACCGCGCGCTCGGGCGCGCAGAAGGCCGGCTGGAACTGGAGCTCCGTCGCCGCGGACCTCGACGACGACGGCTGGCCCGACATCTACGCCACCAACGGCATGTGGGGCGACGGGCGCGATCGGGACGTCGAGCTCGAGTTCTGGTGGCAGACGCTCGCGTACTGGGACGATTACGTCGCGGGCACGAGGACGTTCGATCGCAGGGGCGCCGGCATCAACGGCATCGAGCGCGACCGGTACTTCCACAACCGCGGCGGCGCCGCGGCGGGAGCTCCCTTCTTCGAGGAGCGCGCCTTCCTCGACGGCCTCGACCTCGAAACGAACGGCCGGGCCGTCGTCGCCTTCGACGCCAACGGCGACGGCGCGCTCGACCTCTACATCCGTTCGGTCGGCGCGCCGGAGGCCCTCTTCCTCGGATCGCGGCGGCCGGACGAACATTTCCTCCGCATCCGTCTCGAGGGAACCCCCGGCAGGGACAATCGCGACGGCATCGGCGCGCGCATCGCGGCGAAGATCGCGGGCGGCCGCACCATCGTGACGGAGAACGCCAACGCCAGCGGGTACCTTTCGACCGGCAGCCCCATCGTCCACCTCGGGCTCGGCAAGGCGACTCGCCTGGAAAGTCTTACGGTCACGTGGCCGTCGGGGAAGGTCCAGGACCTGGGCCCCGTGGACGCGGTGGACCGGACGATCGTCGTGGACGAGGAGCGCGGTGTCCAGGTTTTCACGCCCCGGTCGCAGTAAACTCGGCGCCATGGGCCCCATGCGGGAAGACGCCACCGGCGAGTACGACGTCGTCATCGTGGGCGGCGCCGTCGCCGGAGCCTCGACCGCCATCGTGTTGAAGCGCGGCAACCCGAAACTGCGCATCCTCGTCGTCGAGAAGACCGAGCGTTTCGACTGGAAGGTGGGAGAGTCGACCGTCGAAGTGTCGTCGTACTTCCTGACGCGGGTTCTGAAGCAATGGTCCCACCTCGTGCGCGATCAGCTCCCGAAGCAGGCGTTCCGCTACTGGTTTTTCAACGACGGGGTGACGTGCCTGCGCGAGGCCTCGGAGACCGGGCCGACGCAGCTCGCGCGCACGCCCTCGTTCCAGCTCGATCGCGCCAAGCTCGACGAGCATCTGCTGAAGACCGCCCGCGAGGAGGGCACCGAGCTCTGGCGGCCGGCGAAGGTCACCGCCTGGGCGCTCGCGGAAGCGACCGACGCCCCCGTGAACACGCTCACCGTCGAGAAGAGCAACGGCTCGACCGCGACGGTTTCCTGCCGATGGCTGGTCGACGCGACCGGCCGCCAGGCGATGCTGGCTCGCAAACGCGGCGGGGTCACGCCGATCGAATCGCACCCGACCGCGGCGATCTGGGCCCGCTACACAGACGTCAAGGACATGGACGGCATCGCGCTCGCGGGCACCGACCCGGCCGATCCCTGGCACCGCGCCGTGATCGCGCCGCGCCGCCTCGCGACGAACCACTTTACCGGCTGGGGCTACTGGATCTGGTTCATCCCGCTGCACGACGGCGAGATGAGCGTCGGCCTCGTCTGGGACAAGCGGCTGGTCTGCCCCGAGGGCACGACGCCCCTCGACCGGCTGACGCGCTTTCTCCAGACCAACCCGCTGACGAAGCAGATGATCGAGGGCGCGGCCGTCGTCGACGGCGACTGCCGCTATTACGCGCACCTGCCGTACTTCGTCGACCAGTTCATCGGCCGCGGCTGGACCTGTGTCGGCGACGCCGGCGGATTCCTGGATCCCTTCTACTCGCCGGGCCTCGACCAGATGTCCTTCTCGGTCTGGACCCGCACGCGGATGATCCTGAAAGATTTCGAGGGCGAAGCGCGGCAGATGCAGGAGAAGGAATTCGCGCTCCACAACAAGCGCTACGGCCGTTACTTCAAGTACTTCTACGAGGCGATCTACAAAGACAAGTACTACGTCATGGGCGACTACGACACCATGACGATCGCCTTCCTGCTCGACACGGCGCTCTACTACTTCGCCGCGATCATGCCGATCTACCGCTGGTCGCACGACCGCCTCGGCGTCCCCCCCTTCTTCGAAGACGGCGCGGAGATCGGGTACTACCCGATCCGCTTCTACAACCGCCGCCTCGTCGCGATCGCGAAGCGCAAGATGGCGCTCGGCATCTACGGCAACCACAACGCCGGCAAGCGGCCGAAGTTCGTCGGCTTCTCGGTGCGCGCCGCCATGTGGGTCATGCTCTTTCACGGCCTGCTGCGCTGGTGGAAGGCCGAGCTCGCGAACGCCTGGACGTACGTCGTGAAGCCGCGCCCGATCGGCAAGCCTGTCGAGGCGCCCGCCGCGACGCCCGAGCCTCACGGCGCCTCGGCGCGGTAACGCCCCCCTCACCCTGACCCGATACCGCCGGCCTTCGGCCGGCGTTGCCTACTGCCGCGGGTCTGCCTTCGGTGGACGGCTCCCCCCTCCGGGTGGAGAGGGAAATCTTGAGACGCGCATCCCATTCGAGCACCCTCTCCCGGCGGGAGAGGGACGGGGTGAGGGGTTTCCCCTCCGCCTCCCCTCGCATATCGTCCCCACAATGCCGACCGCGCTCGTCACCGGCGCCTCCAGCGGAATCGGGCTCGAGCTCGCGACGCTGCTCGCGAAGGACAGGCACGACGTCGTGCTCGTCGCGCGCGGACGCGACCGGCTCGAAGGAATCGCGCTCGGCCTGACGGAGGAGTTCGGCGTCGGCGCCACCGTGCTTCCCGCCGACCTGACCGACCCCGCCGCCCCGCTTGACGTCTTCCTCGCCCTCGCCGAGCGCAAGATGGCGATCGACGTCCTCGTCAACGACGCCGGGTTCGGGGTCTACGGTCTCTTCGCCGACACGCCCCTCGAGGAAGAGCTCGCGATGATCCAGGTCAACGTCGCGGCGCTGACCCATCTGACCAAGCTCTTTCTGCCCGGCATGCTCGAGCGCCGCCGGGGCCGCATCCTGAACGTCGCCTCGACCGCGGCCTTCCAGCCCGGGCCCCTCATGGCCGTCTACTACGCGACGAAGGCATACGTCCTTTCGTTCTCCGAGGCGCTCGGCAACGAGACCGCCGGATCGGGCGTCACGGTGACCGCGCTCTGCCCGGGCCCGACATTGACGGACTTCCAGAAGCGCGCAAAATTCACGAGGCCGCGGCCCCTCCCCGGCCCGCTCGTGATGGACGCCGCGGCCGTCGCCCGCGCCGGCTACGAGGGCATGATGCGCGGCAAGCGCGTCATCATCCCGGGGGCCGCGAACCGCCTCTTCGTCCAGGCGCTGCGCGCCACTCCCCGCAACCTCGCCACGGCGATTTCCCGGAAGATCCGGGACCCGAAGCGGCCGTGAGATTTCCGCGGCGCCCGATGTCGATTCGGGCCGCCGCCGTTCGTATAGGGGATGAAAGGAACCGACAATGACGCACTACCTGCTCAGCATCTACCAGCCCGATGGCGAGCCGCCTGCTCCCGAGGTGCTCGGAAAAATCATGAAGGACCTCCACGTCCTCAACCAGGAGCTCAAGTCCGCGGGCGCCTGGGTCTTCAGCCGCGGGTTGCACGATCCCAGCACGGCGACGGTGATTCGCCTGCAGGGCGACGAGCTCGTGACGAGCGACGGCCCATACCTCGAGGGCAAGGAGCACATCGGCGGCTTCTGGATCATCGAGGCCCCCGACCTCGACGCGGCCCTCGGCTGGGCGCGCAAGGCGGCACGGGCGATCACGCTGCCGATCGAGGTGCGCCCGTTCCAGGACCGCCCGGAGGCCTGACCTGCTTGGATTCCGCGCGCGTCGCCGAGATCGAGCGTGTGTTCCGCGCCGAGCACGGCCGGGCGGTGGCGGTCCTGACCCGCGTCTTCGGCGACATCGGCGTCGCCGAAGACGCCGTCGCCGATGCCTTCGTCGCAGCGGTCGAGCGCTGGCCGGCAAGTGGGCTGCCGCCGAGTCCCGCCGGCTGGATCATCGCGACGGCGCGCAACCGCGCGATCGACCGGCTACGGCGCGAGGCGGCGCGCGCCGACCGCCACGCGCAGGCGGTCCTGCTCCACGCTCGCAACGCGCCCGAAGACGCGGGGCCGGTCGGCGACGAGCGCCTGCGGCTGATCTTCACGTGCTGCCACCCGGCGCTCAACCGGCCGGCGCAGGTCGCCCTCACGCTGCGCCTTCTCGGCGGCCTGACCACCGCGGAGATCGCGCGCGCGTTCCTCGTGCCGCAGCCGACGATGGCGCAGCGCCTGGTCCGCGCGAGGGGCAAGATCCGCGACGCGAAGATTCCCTACCGCGTTCCGGAAGCCCCCGATCTTCCGGATCGGCTGCGCTCCGTCCTGGCCGTCGTCTACCTCGTCTTCAACGAGGGCCACGCGGCGAGCGCCGGACCGGAGCTCGTCCGCGCGGACCTGTGCGCCGAGGCGATCCGCCTCGGCCGCCTGCTCGTCGAGCTCATGCCCGGCGAGCCGGAAGCGATGGGCCTGCTCGCGCTCATGCTTCTCGCCGAATCGCGCCGGGCCGCCCGCACGAGCTCAGACGGCGCGCTCGTTCCGCTGGCCGAGCAGGACCGGGACCGGTGGGACCGCGTCCTCATCTCCGACGGACAGGAAATCGTGCGCGACTGTCTGCGCAGGGACGACCCCGGCCCCTACCAGATCCAGGCGGCCATCCAGGCCGTGCACGCCGACGCGCACGACGTGACAGCCACCGACTGGCGCCAGATCGTGCAGCTCTACGACCATCTCCTGGAGCTCGACCCGAGCCCGGTCGTCGCCCTGAACCGCGCCGTTGCCGTGGCCGAGCTCGACGGTCCGGAGAAGGCGCTTAGCCTCGTCGACGCGCTCGACCTCGGCACGTACCACGTCTTTCACGCCATCCGCGCCGACCTGCTGCGCCGCCTCGGGCGACGTGCCGAGGCGGCCGGCGCCTACGACGCGGCGATCACCCTGACCGAAAACGGAGCGGAGAAAGACTTCCTGCGCCGTCGCCGAGGGTCTCTGTAAGTCGCCCGCTCTGCCCGCGGGCAGCTGGGATCGTGGAACCAGGGTATCAGGGAGACGGGCCCTCGCAGCATCCGGGGTCGGCGACGCCCTTCGAGGCATCCCCGGCGCGCCGGAGCGTGTCTTCGGCCCATCGCTTCCAGGCCTGCGACATCTGCGGAACCGCGATCAGCCGCGCGCACTCGACCCGGTCGCGGGTGTAGATGCGAAAGACGTCCCGGACCGTCAGGTCGTGGTCGGGCTTTCCCAGGACGCGAATCGCGTCCCCTTCACCCACGTCGCCCTCGGACACGATGCGCAGGTACGCGCCCGGCCGGAGCGCCGCCGTGAAGCGGCGAACGAACGCCGGATCGTTCATGCGCACGCCGAGGCGCCAGCACGGCACGCGCGGCTCGGACACCTCGAGGACCGTCGAGCCGATCGCCCATCGTTCGCCCACGAGGGCTCCGTTGACGTCGACCCCCTCGGTCGTGAGGTTCTCTCCGAACTCGGCGCGGGCAAACGGCCGCCCTTCCTGCTGCTCCCACCACCGGGCATCCTCGACCGCGTACGCGTAGACCGCTTTGTCGGGACCGCCGTGCGCCTGTCGGTCCGCCTGGTCGTCGCCGGCGAGATTGACCCCGGCAACCGAGACGCGGCCGGAGACCGGCGTCTTCCAGATCGCGCTCCGGGCCGGACGGCCGTGGTACTCGAAATCACGCGGACTGCCGACGCTGACCGAGAGAACCTTTCCGACGATCGTCTGCATCAGGCGACCTCGACCATCTCGCGCGTGCCCGGGGAGACCCGGTCGTCCGGCGTCAGGATGCCGCGGAAGTTCAGCGGGTCCGCCGCCGCGACGCTCACCGGTGCCGGGCCCGCGTCCGACGCCGAACGCCGGCGGATCGCGCGCAGAAGGCCGACCGCCTCCGGCAGCGCGTACTGCTCCCCGTCGAAGCCGGCCACGAACCGTCCACCACGGACGTCGCCCCGCGCTTCGAGGGAGCGCAGGACGCGGGCGACGTCGCGCCAGGGGACCGGCTGTTTCTCGCGGGCGAGGGTCTTCCGGAACACCACGCCCGTGCGGGCGAGCATCCGGCGCGCGACGAACTCGGGCGACACCGGTCCGGGGCGGCGCTCCGTCAGGCTCCAGCGCCCCGAGGCGAGGCTGCCGGCCTTGCGCCGCCACGCCGGGACCAGGAACCAACGCAAACCGCCGAAGGCGTCGCACGTCACGTGGCCGCGCGCGATGAGCTCCTTGAGCCCTTCTTCCACGAACGCCGCCGGCTGTTTCGTCTCGCGCGCGAGGTCCTGCAGGAACGTCGCTCCCCGTCGGCGCAGGACCTCGAGGACCTCGCCCGCCGCCGCCCCCGGTTCGCCCGCCGCAACGTTCTCCGCGGCCAGGGCCATCCAGGCGTCGAGGTCCTCGCGCGGCGCAAAGGTGATCGGGGTGCGGCGGATCGCGATCGCGCCCTCGCCCCAGAACCGACCCCAGGCGAGCTCGCCCGAGCCGGTGAGTTGATCGAGCCACTCCCGCTTGTAGCCGCGCACGCGGGCGGGAAGAATGCTCGCCTCCCATGCGGCCGCGGGCGCCTCGAATCCGGCCAGCTGCGTCAGCACCTGGGCCACGCCCCGCGGGCCATCCAGACGGTACTCGGGGTCGGCGTGCTGCCAGCAGGCCAGGAACCTCAGCAACTGCGCCGCCGACACGGGCTCGATCTCGCGGCGCAGGCGTTCGACCGTGTAGCGATGGATGCGGGCGAGCAGGCGGCGGTCGCACCACGCTTCCCTGCCGTCGATGCGGGTGCGCAGGACCGAGCCCGCGGCCTCGAGCTCGGAGAGCAGCGGGTCGTCGCTCACGATCGGTCCGAGCGCTTCGAGGCGCCCGCGCAGGATCGCGCGCGGATCGCGCGTCGCTTCGGCCGCGAACCAGCGGTCGCCCTCCCGGACGACGCGCCCCCCCGCGGCGAGCTCTGCCAGCCAACCGTCCCAGGGACGGCCTTCCTCGGTCGTGACGAAGCCCATCCAGAGAAGCGCCTCGTGGACCTCCTCGACGGTTTCGGGTTGCGGCCAGGCTTCGCCCCGCACGCGCGCAATGGCCTCGGCGTCGAGGATTCCGATCTCGTCCGCGGTGCGGGTATCGAGGATCCGGCGCGACAGGACCGCCTGGGTCCGGCGCTCTTCGAGCGGCGCGTCGTCGAGGAACGTGTAGGGCTGCGAGCTCAGGATCCCCCGCGCGAAGGCCGAAGGCTCCGGCGTGTCGATCGCTTTCTTCTGGATCGAGCCGTCGTGGAGGCCGCGCAGCACCTCGAGGAAACCCTCGACGTCCATCGCCTCCGTCAGGCAGTCCTCGAGGGTCTGGCGGACGAGCGGGTGTTCCATCGGGACCTCGATGGGGCCTCCCGGCAGCGTCTCGGGACAGGCCAGCATGTGCGGGAAGGCCTCGACGAGCAGGTCCGTCGCCCGCATCCTCAGGAGCGGCGCCGGGACCTTCTTGCCACCCCGCGAGCGTTCGAGCAGCAGCGAGCGCTGGGCGTTCCAGCGCCAGCGCGTCTCGAAGAGCGGCGCGCCGAGCACCGCCTGCGTCAGCACCTCGCGCGCCGAAGCAGGGTTCAGGAAGTCGAAGACGTCCTTCAGCTCGAAGCTGTGCTGCGGGCCGAGGGACAGGATGATGGCCTCCTCGTTGGCCGCCGCCTGCAGCTCGAATCCGAAGCCCACGCAGAAGCGCTTGCGCAGCGCGAGGCCCCAGGCCCGGTTGATCCGCGAGCCGAAGGGGGCGTGGACGACGAGCTGCATGCCTCCGCTCTCGTCGAAGAACCGCTCGAGGATGACGCGCGTCGGAGTCGGCACCGCCCCGAGCGCCTGGCGACCGGCCTCCGCGTATTCGGCGATCTGGGTCGCGGCGCCCTCCGGCAGCGCCGCGCCGCACTGCTCGCGCAGGTACGCGGCCGCCCGATCCTCCCGCTCCATTGCCTCTTCGCGCAGACGTCCGATCTCGGCCGAAAGCTCCCGCGTGCGGCCCGGAGCCTCCCCGAGCCAGAACGGGAGCGACGGCGGCGCGCCCTTCGCGTCGGCGACGCGCACGACGCCGGGCTCGACGCGGAGCACGCGCCACGAGGCGTTGCCGAGCTGGAACACGTCGCCCCCGTTCGACTCGACTGCCCAGTCCTCGTTGACCGTTCCCACGAGGGTGCCTTCGGGCTCGAGGCGCACCTGGTAGTCGGCGGTGTCGGGGATGGCGCCTCCGGAGAGCAGCGCCGCGAGCCGCGCGCGGCGCGTGCCCATGAGGCGGCCCTGGACGCCGTCGCGATGGAGCAGCGCGCGCCGGCCGCGCGTGTGGAGCGCGACGACGTCGTCGAAATCGGAGCGCGGAAGGTCGCGGTAGGGCCACGCGCGCCGCACGCGCTCGAAGAGCTCGTCTTCGGACCATGGCTCCGTCGCGCAGGCCGCGACGATCTGCTGCGCGAGGATGTCGAGCGGCTTCGGCGGAGCGGGAGTGCGGTCGAGAAGCCCTTCGCGCACGCAGCGCAGCAGCGCCGCGCTCTCCACGAGCTCGTCGAGCGTGAGCGGAAAGATCCGCCCGCGCGGCACGCGCCCGAGGCTGTGACCGGCGCGCCCAACCCGCTGCAGGAACGTCGCGATCGAGCGCGTGGCGCCGACCTGGATCACCAGGTCGACGTCGCCGATGTCGATGCCGAGCTCGAGCGAGGCCGTGGCCACGAGCGCGCGCAGCTTCCCGGCCTTCAGCCGCTTCTCGGCGTCGAGCCGGCGCTCCTTCGAGAGGCTCCCGTGATGGCTCGTCACGGCTTCTTCGCCGAGGAGTTTCGTCGAGCTGCGCGGCGATGCGCTCGGCCATCTTGCGCGTGTTCACGAAGACGAGCGTCGTTCGGTGCTCGCGCACGAGCTCGGCCATGCGGGTGTAAATCTCCTCCCACTGTTCGTGCGAGCACACCGCCGAGAGCGGCGACGGCGGGATCTCGACGCCTAGGTCGAGCTCCCGGAACGTCCCCGCGTCCACGAGCGCGCATTCCCGACCCGCTCCCACCAGGAAGCGGCCCACCTCTTCCAGGGGCTTCTGCGTCGCCGACAGGCCGATCCGCTGCACCGGCCGGCCCGTCAGCGCATCGAGACGTTCGAGCGAGAGGGCGAGGTGGCTGCCCCGCTTGTCCCGCACGACCGCGTGGATCTCGTCCACGATGACGGCGCCGACCGAACGCAGCATCGCCCGCCCGCCCTCGCTTCCGAGGAGGATGTAGAGCGACTCCGGGGTCGTGACCAGGATGTGCGGCGGCCGACGCGTCATCGCGGCCCGCTCGGCCGCCGTCGTATCGCCGGTGCGCACGAGCACCCGCACGTCCGGAACGGAAGCGTCGAGCGCGCGGATCTCCGACAGCGGCGACTGGAGGTTCTTCTGGACGTCGTTCGAGAGGGCGCGCAGCGGAGAAACGTAGAGGAGGCGCGTCTGGTCCGGCAGGGCCGTGCCCTGGCGGATCAGCACATCGAGGCCCGAAAGAAACGCGGCGAGCGTCTTGCCGGATCCCGTCGGCGCCGCGATGAGCGTGTCGCGGCCGGCCCGGATCTGCGCCCAACCCTCCACCTGCGCGGCGGTCGGCGGCCCGAGGCGCGCGGTGAACCATTCGCGGATCGCCGGGTGGAAGGGGCCGAGAGCGGACATGGGGGAATCCTAAACCCGCGGCGGGGGCGGCTTGTGCCTGCCAGGAGACGCCGTGCTTCGCACCCGCACTATTGCCGCCGGTCCCGCCCCGGGGAAAACTGGCGGAGGAGGAGGGATTCGAACCCCCGGTACCGTCTCCGGCACAGCGGTTTTCAAGACCGCCGCCTTAAACCACTCGGCCACTCCTCCGACAAACCAGTGTAGCCGAGCCTTCCATGGCGGCGGCCTCTCCAGGCCGCGCTCGGGCGGCCCAGCCTCAGTCGAGGGAGACCGACTTGACCGCGATGTCGCTGCCCTTGAGCTCGCCCTGGACGTCGACGCGCAGGTGGTCGGTCTTCTTCGTCGCCTTCAGCGCCGCCTCGATCTGCTTGTTGCCGGCCGCGTCGAACTTCAGGAAGCCGCCGTCGGAGGTCAGGATGCCGTATCCGCCCTTCTGGCACTGGACGGCGCAGGTCTTCGTATGCGCGTCCGGGTTGGCGCGCGCTTCGGCCTTGGCGGCGCACGAGGCATCCATCAGGGAAACGTTCTTCCAGGTCTCCGCCTGGAGTGCCATTGGAATGGCGATGACCGCGGCGATCAGGCAAAGCACCTTCTTCATCTCGAGGCTCCTCTTCCGGTTCGATCGTTGATGAACCTCGCCTCAGCGGGATGCGTTGGCGAGACGGTCGTTTCGGGTCATCCGGGTTGCAGGAGGCATGGCCGCCGACTCCCGCACTTCCGTCAGCCGGGCCAGCGCGTAGGCGCCGATCGCGATCTCGACGTCCCGGACCGCGAGGTCGAAGAACATGCCGGTCGTCACGAGGTTGACGGCAATCGCGACGAGCCAGACCATCGCGACGTATGCGCCCAACCGCGTCCAGCGGGTCAGGATCGCGAGGCCCACGATCATTTCGATGACCCCGACGGCCCGCATGAAAGTTCCCTCACCGAACGGCACGAGCTTCAGGACCGTCGGGCTCAGGTACATCTCCCAGTTCGCCAGGAGGTTGAAGAACTTGTCGAGGCCCGCCAGAAACGGCCCCAGGCCGAGCCCGATGCGAAGGGCCCACCATGCCGAGTCGAGCCTTCTTTCCATTGGGCTCCCCCATTCGCCTTTCGAGCGCGCCACGCCGTTACAACCAGCCAGTCTACCGCCTGGCGCGCTCGGTCCTGCCGAGCGACCATGAGACCGCGGCCGGGTCGAACCAGGAGCCCACGGCGGGAGCACGGCCCCGCAACGATAGGATCCCTGATGGGGTGTCCGATGAGGCTCAGGTCCCCTCAGCGCTTCCCGACGGGCTCGTCCGCATGATCGCTCTGCTGCCGCCGTTCTGGCTGATCCGGTTCGCCGTCGCGGCGGTGTGGCTCTACGAAGGCCTCTGGTGCAAGCTGCTCGGCGCAGAGCCGCATCAACTCCGGGTCGTCGAGGCGGCGCCCCACTTCGATCCGCGCACCGGAGCGCTGTTCCTCAAGCTCCTCGGAGCCGTGGAAGTCATCCTGGGCCTGTGGTCGCTCAGCGCCGTTGCTCCGATCCCCTGCGCGGCGGTCCAGACGCTGCTGCTCGCGTCCCTGAACACGGGCGGGCTGATCTGGGCGCGTCGGATCATTCACGACCCGGCCGGCATGGTGGTCAAGAACTTCGCCTTCCTGATGCTCGTCTGGGTTTCGGCGAGCCTGCCCGGATGGAATTGACCGCGACCGCGCCCGAGACCGCCTGGGAGCGGGGCCGCTTCGACGCGCGCGCCGGCCCGAGCAAACTTCTCTTCGGCCGCATGCACGAAGACCCGGCGATCGAGCTCGACGCCTTCCGCAGCGGAGGGCGAATCTTCTGCATCGCGTCCGCGGGCTGCACCGCGATGGAGCTGTGCCGGCGCCACGAAGTGGTCGCGGCGGACATCAATCCCGTTCAGATCGCCTATGCGCGGGGCCGGTTCTCGGGCGAGCCCGCCGCTCGCGGCGCCGCGGAGCGGATGATGGCCCTCGGGCGCGCCGTCGGCCCGCTCCTGGGCTGGCGGCCCTCGAGCATTCGCGAGTTTCTCGACCTCGCCTCTCCCGCCGAGCAGATCGAATACTGGAGCCGGCACCTCGACACCCGGCGGTTGCGCGCCGCGATGGACGCGGCCCTCTCGACGGGCGTCCTCGGCACGCTGTACGCGAAGCCGCTTCTCGACGCCCTTCCGCGCTCCTTCGGAAGAATCCTGCGCGGCCGCATGGAGCGGGGCTTCGGCCGGCACCCGAATCGCGGCAACGTTTACGCGCGCGCCCTGCTCCTGGGCGACGTCTCGAGCGCCTCGCCTCCGCCCGAAGCGCGCGGAATCCGGCTCGTGCACGCCGACGCGGCGACCTGTCTCGAAGCCGAGCCGCCCGAGAGCTTCGACGGGTTCACGCTCTCGAACATCCTCGACGGGGCCGGCACCGCCTACCGGCAGCGGCTGTCGGCGGCCGTCCGTCGCGCCGCGGCGCCGGGGGCTGTCGTCGTGCTCCGCAGCTTCGGCGAGCCGCGCATCGCGTCGCCGGGCAACCGCGCCGCGGAAGACCGGTCCATGCTCTGGGGGATCGTCGACGTGGTGCCGGCGGCGGCGCTGTGAAACGCGTCCGGCTCCCGTCGGGAGGGCACGGGCCGATCCCGACGTCCATCGTGACGGGAACGACGTGTTCCGCTTCACCCGGACAGGTATGGGACGGGTTGATGTTCTACGAGCAGATCGCGCGCCGCCCGCCCCTCCACCTGCGCCTCTTGCTGCCCGGGCCGATGCGCGCCGAGGGGCGCCGGTCGGTCGTGGGCGACGAGACCCTCTGCGTCTACGACAGCGGGCACCTGCTCAAGCGCGTGACGCGCATCGAGCCGCGGCGGCATTACGGGTTTGATGTCGTCGAGCAGGACCTCGCGATCGGACGCGGGATCCGCCTGACCGGCGGCAGCTACACCCTGCGCGAGCTCCCGGACGGATCGACGCGGATCGGGCTGGAGACCCTGTTCGTCAGCCCCGTACGGCCGCGCTGGCTATGGGGGCGAGTCGAGGCGGCCGTTTGCCACGCCTTCCATCGCCACATCCTCGGCGCCATGCGGCGTGCCGTCGAGGGGCAGGGCCCGATCGACGCCCTCCGGTCCTGACGATCAGGGCTCGGCCTCGACATCGGGCCCGATCTCCTCGACGAAGTGCCGCCCCTTGTGCTCGATGCCGAAGAGCAGCAGCGTCGCGAGAATCAGGATCGTCGCCGTTTCGAACGACGCCAGCGCCCAGCCGTAGCCGACCCAGTCGCGCAGGGCGTACTCGATCGAGTTGACCGGCGACGCGAACAGGATGCCGAGCTGGTAGGCGAGTCCGGGAACGAGGCCGCGGGTCGAGTCGGGCGAGAGCTCGTTCAGGTGCGCCGGGATGATGCCCCACGCTCCCTGGACTCCCATCTGCATGAAGAAGGCGGCCGTCACGAGCACCGCGAGCGAGCCGCCGAAGGCCCAGAACGGAATCACGGCGAGCGAGAGTCCGAGCGCGGCGATCATGCTGTAGCGGCGCCCGATCCGCTCGGAGGCGTGGCCGAAGCCGATCGCGCCCATCACCGCGCCGAGGTTGTAGAGAATCGCGACGACGGCGACGGTCTTGCCCGGGATGCCGTGCGCAATCTTCAGAAAGTCCGGATACAGGTCCTGCGTGCCGTGCGAGAGGAACATCATCATCGTCATGAGCGCGACGAGGTAGAGCAGGCGCGGCACGAAGCGGCGCACGGTCCCGACGATCGCGCCGACGGTCGGCGCGCGGTGCTGCTTCCAGGCCTCCGATTCCGGGACGTGCCACCGGATGTAGAACGCGAGAAGCGCCGGCAGCCCGCCCACCCAGAACATGGCGCGCCAGCCCCACGCCGGCAGCACGAGGCGCGCGGCGACGGCGGCGAGCAGGTAGCCGATCGAATACCCGCTCTGGAGAATCCCGGAGAGCATCCCCCGCCACCGCCGCGGAGCGCTCTCCATGGCGAGCGAGGCGCCCACGCCCCACTCCCCTCCCATGCCGATGCCGAAGAGCGCCCGCAGCACGAAGAACGTCGCGTAGTTCGGTGCGAAGCCGCAGAGCACCTCGACGGTCGAAAAGAAGACGAGATTCGCCATCAGCGGTATGCGCCGGCCGTACCGGTCGGCGAGCAGGCCGAACACGACGGCGCCGACCGGGCGCATGGCGAGCGCCGCCGTGATCGTCCAGATGATGTCCTTCTTGGTGACGCCGAAGCGCTCGGCCAGGGTGTCGACGAGGAAGACCACGACGAAAAAGTCGAAGGCATCCATCGTCCAGCCGAGGAAGCCCGCCGTCACCGCGTGGGCGCGGTCGCGGCGCGTGGGAGCCTGTGCCATCGCGGCTACGGGTTCGTCTCCCGCCGGCGGTACGCCTCGAGGTCCTTGCGGTCCGTCACGTCGTGGCACACGGCGAGCGCCGCGAGGACCCGGCCGAAATCGTCGAAGAGCGGCACGAGGACGATCGAGCCGATGCCCTTGCCGCCGGCCTTCGTGACGAACCGCGCCTCCCCGTTCCAGCGGCCCTCGCGCCGCATCGTCGCGAGCAGGTCCTTCGCGGTGGCCGTGGCTCCTGCCGGACGCAGGATGTCGGGTGTCTTGCCGAGCATTTCGGACTTGGTGTAGCCGAACATGCGCTCGGCGCCCGGGTTCCAGTCCACGATGCGGGCTTCGAGGTCGAGGGTGATCACCGCGTCGCTGATGTGGTCGAACGCACGCGCGTGGCGGCGGATCGTGTCCTCCATGAGCCGGATGCGGGTCACGTCGTGGAAGCTCCAGACGCGGCCGACGGTCCGGCCCGCCACCTTCTGCGGCGAGGAATAGCGCTCGAACATCCGCCCGTCCTTGAAGTCGAGCCAGTCGTAGCTCTTGGCCTCGGGCTGTCCATAGAGCGCGCGCACCTTCTGGACGAAGCGCTCCGGGTCGCGCAGCTGGTCGAGGACGAACGCCATCGCCTCCTTGTCGTCGCGAGCGGCCATCACCTCGTCCGGGATGTGCCACATCTCGACGAACTTCCGGTTGAAGCTGACGATCCGCCCGTCGTTGTCCACGACGAGGATTCCATCACCGCTGGCTTCGACCGTCGCCTTCAGCAGCGAGAGCGTCTGCTCGATGCTTTCCTCGGCCTGCTTGCGCTCGGTCACGTCGCGGAAGCTCCACACGCGCCCGGCCGCCTTGCCGTCCACGACCTGCGGCAGCGAATCCCGCTCGATGAGCCGCCCGTCCTTCAACTCGACGACGTCGTGGCTGCCGATGTCCGGGTGTGCGTACACGCTCATGACCTTCTTGACGAACGTCCCAGGGTCCACGAGCTTGTCGAGCACGGAGGCCATGGCCAGGTTGTCGTCCCGGCGCTCGACGACGTCCTCGGGAATCCCCCAGAGGTCCACGAAGCGGCGATTGAAATTCACCATCGCGCCGGCGGCATCCACGACGAGGATCGCATCGGCGGTCGCGTCGATGGTCGCCTCGAGCAGCGCGACCGATTCCCGCAGGTTCTCCTCCGCGCGCTTGCGCCCGGTGACGTCGAACGCGACGCCGATCACTCCCCGGATCGCCCCGCCGGCGTCGCGCAGCGGCTCGACGTGCGACTGGAACGTCCGGAGTTTCCAGGTCGCCTCGTACGTGACCGACTCGCCGGCGAGCGCCCGGCGGTGCGCCGCGATCGGCTCGAACTCCGGATCCGTCGTGCGGAAATAGGCGAAGAGGCTCTTGCCGCGCACGTCGCCGGGCTCCTGGTTCAGCAGCTCGTGCTCCGCGCCCATGCTGTCGGTGAAACGCAGCTCGAGATCCGTCGTCCAGAGGATGAGGGGCACCTGGGAGAGGATGGCCCGCAGCGCCACTTCCTTCTCGCGCAGGACGTCTTCGTCGGACTTGCCCACGGGTATGCCTACTTCGCGCCCGCCGGCGTGAGGGGTTTCCCGATCGCCGACAACAGGTCGGGCTTCGAAGCATCGCGCTCCAGGTGCGGATACCGCTCGCCGCCGTGGTCGTCGACCCGGACCGTCTTGAACGTCTCGACGTTCTCGACGATGAGCTCGATCGGCTCCTTGCCGTCGCGGGCCGCGCGCAGCGCCTCGCCCAGCCCCTTCTCGGAATACCGCCGGCCGTTGACCGCCACGATGCGCATTCCGGGCCCGATGCCCGCCGCCGCCGCGGGCAGGCCCGGGACCACGTCGCGGATCACGCCGTCCTCGGCGTTGCCCGCGCCCCCCTCGCCCTGCACGACGATCCCGAGCGAGTACGAGAAGTCGTAGATCTTCGTCTGCTCCTCCGCCGCCCGCAGCAGCTCCGGCTTGACGTCGGTATAGACGAGCTTCCACCCGCCGTTCTCGATGCCGCCGAGGGGCGCGCGCGGCGCCACGCGGCGCACGCGAGTCTCGAAAAGTCCGTTCCAGTCGTAGGGCGAAACGGCATTCAAGGTCGCGATCACGTCTTCGTACTTGTAGGTCTTGACCGCGGGCCCGCCGCCCGGCGCACCGTGGAAGGCGCGCGCGAAGTCGTCGAGCGATTTCCGGCCGCCCGACTCCCGCCGGATGATCGTGTCGGCCTCCAGCCAGATCAGCTCGCTCTCGGTGTAGAAGTCGACGCCGCGCCGCCACGAGGCCCACTCCGGACGTCCATCGTAGAGAAGCTGGGCCGCCACCGCCGTGTCTTCGAGCGGCCGCCACGCGCGGCCGGCCGTGTTGTCCATCGCGGCCGCGTACATCGCGAGGTTCTCGCGGTAGAGCTCGGGGCTCCTCAGTCCGCTGCGCGCGCCGAGCACGTCGCCGTAGTACTCGGTCAGCCCCTCGTACACCCAGAGCAGGCTGCTGTCGACCGGCTCCTGGTAGTCGGCCGCGACGCCCGACACGAGCCCCTCGGGCCGGCGGTACTTGCCGTTCCACGAGTGCACGTACTCGTGCGACAGGAGCGTTCCGAGCACCTTTTTCGCCGAGTCGTCCGTGAACGAGCGTTCGAGGCCGCGGTTGTCGCTCGCCTGGTGGTGCTCGAGACCATTGGAGGGAATGTAATCCGAGAGCGTGAGCAGGAAGTGGTAGTCGTCGTAGTGCCGCGCGCCGAAGAGCGCGAGCGCCTCCGCCACGAGGCGCCGGTAGTGCGCGACGTCCTCCTCGGAAATCTCGAGCGCCGCGGCGCTCTCGGCCGCCAGGTGCAGGTGGTGCGCCGGCTTCTGGCCGGGAGTCAGGTCGATCGTCTTGAAATGCACCCCGGCGAGGACGGGCGAGTCGATCAGCATGACGAGCGACGTGGGCGCGAACGTGATCGTGTCCCCCGCCTCGCTCACGATCGGCAGCGCCGTCCCGTACTTCCACCCCGCCGGAAGCTTCAGCGACGGCGCGAACACCGTCGCGTTGTCGCCGGGTCCCTGGGGATAGAGAAGCACGGGCCACCAGTTGACGACGAGGATCTCGGCCGTCGCCGTCGTCCAGGCGTGCTGCGGCGGCACGTAGTCGAAGGCGACGTCGACGACCCCGCCGCCCGCCGGGACGTCGCACTGCACACTCCACATCTCGGTCGGCACGCGCTTCCAGGGCAGCGCACGCCCGCCGAGCGAGACCCTCAGGCCAACGAAGTCCGTCACGGGGCCCGCCGCGCTGTGCTCGCCCGGGATCCACTTCGGGTAGACGAGGGTCAGCGTCCCGGCGGCGGCCGGGATCCTCTCCTTCACGTGGAAGATCCGCCGCGGCGCGTCGCTCGCGTCGACCGCGATCTCGATCGGCGTGGCCGCCTGCGCCGCCGCCGCAAACACCCCGCCCGCCACGAGCGCGGCGGCCGCGGCGCGCGACAGAAATCCTCGGGACAACCGCATGCGAATCCTCCTGTCGAGTCCGGGTTCGCGGAACTCTACCGCGAGCGGGCCGACCGCGATTGGGTGAAGAACGCCTTGCGCCGCCTCATTACTTCGGCGGCGGCGCGGCCAGCTGCGCGCGGATCGCCTTGCCGAGGGGCATCAGGCCGCTCCCCTTCTTGTCCGCGGCCTCGCCGTACGCGACGAAGAAGGCGCGCGGGCCGCCGGCGAGCGCCTCCCGGTAGGCGTCGAGGCCGAGCCCCTGGATGATCCCGTCGGAAAGAAACGCGCCGGACGGGCCCGCCACGCTCGCCGCGAACTCCGGCTTCTGGATCTCGGAGGCGACCGCCATCCGGGCGTCCAGGTCGTCTTGCGCGGAGGCGAGACGGTCGGCGAAGCGGTTCAACTCGTCGAGGCTGTCGCGCATGGACTGCTTGAGCCAGACCGACAGCGGGAAGAAGTTCTCGTCCACGCTGTAGATCGCGACCGGTCCCGCCTCCGCGACCCGGTGCAGGAGCGGCTCGAGTTGCCCGAGGCTGCCGTCCCGCTTCTGCCACGCGGGGCTCGCGGCCCTGTACTCCGCCCACGCCCGGCGGTAGGCCTCTGAGGCCATCAGCCGCGAGAGGTGCGTGATCTGCTCGGCGGGCGGCGACGACTGGACGTCCGAGAGCGCGCGCGACAGGTCCACGACGACCGACCACCCGGAGCCCTGCGCATCGGGCACGGCGATATGGTCGGCCCGCCCGGGCACGCCGAAGGTCAGCGAGAAGGCGATCGACACCGACACGGGCCGGTCCGCCGGAAGCAGGGAGCGCGCGCGGTCGGACGTGAGCTTCGTCAGATCCTTCTGCCGGGCGGCGATCATCGTGAGCAGGTCCCCCCATCGCGACCGGTCCTCGCGGAGCTTCCGGAAATCGAAGCCCGAGACGCGCGTCTTGCTCTCGAAGGCCGCGGCCAGGTCGCGCTCGAACGCTTCGGGCGGCCGCCTCGAGTCCTGGATCGTGGCCTGCACCGCCGGGAGCGTTTCGAGCGCCCGGGCGGCCTCGACGTCGAATGCCGGGGCGGAGAGCAGCGCCAGGATCCGGCGCGCCGCGTCGAGGTCGAGCGCGATCGCCACCGTGTCCGCCGCGACGGGCGGACCGTCGTAGGGCGCGCTCGACGCCGCAGCCGGAGTCGGCGCGGGTGCGGGCGCCGCCGGCGCGGAGGCGCCGCCGCACGCGAGAACGAAGGCGAGGACAGGAAGGGCGCGCTTCATTCCTTCATTCCACGATGGCCGCGAATGCCCGGTCGGTGTCGGAAAAATTCTCGAACAGCGCGTCGGGCCGCTCCGCGGCGAGCCTCTCGGTGCTCGTGATGCCGGTCGCCACCGCCACGGCCCGCACGCCGATCGAGCGGCCACACGCAACGTCGTGGATCGAGTCGCCGACGACGACGACGGACTTGCCGCCGTAGCGCCGGCCCGTGTGCGCGAGGGCCCGCTCCACGGCGACCGGCGGGAGCTGGTACCGGTCCGCCGAATCGCTGCCGAAGGCGCCGAAGGCGAAGTACCGGTTGAATCCCGGGGACGCGAGCTTCAGGCGCGCGCCGCGCTCGAGGTTGCCCGTGAGCAGGCCGAGCGTGACGCGCGGATCCGCGGCCAGCCGCGCGAGCAGCTCCGTGACCCCGGGCTTGGGCACGACGGTGCCGGGCTTGAGCTGGCGCTCGAGCTCCTCGAGGTAGAGGTCGAGCGCGCGGGGCAGGTCCCGCTCGAAGCGCTCGCGCCCCACGTTCTCCATGACGAGCTCGCGGACGATCTGGGGATCGGTCTTGCCGGAGAAATCGAACTTGCCGCGGTCCTCGTGGTCCGGGGTGTAGTCCCAGTCGTAGGAAGTCTTGAGGGACAGCAGGATCGCGTCGCGCGCGACGCGGCCCGCCGAGAGGAGCGTCCCGTCGATGTCCCAGAGCACGAGGCGATGTCCGTTGGAGCTCTCTTCCATTTCACTGCCGATCATATTCAAAGCGCGCGCCGTGCCAGGCCAGGACGTCGAGCATCGCGTGCCTCCAGTAGTCCCAGTCGTGCCCTCCCGGCTCGAGAATGACGGTCGTCGGCACGCCGTGCTCGTTCAGCAGCATGCCGTACTGGGCCGCGACACCGTCGAGGCCGTAGACGTCCTCGGTCCCGGCCCGCAGCTCGACCGAAAAGGGCGGCGTCTGGAAACACAGGCCCCACAGGACGTGCCACGCGTCGTTCTCGTCGAGGTCGTTGTCCTGTTGCGACCTGCCGAATACGTTCTTCAACGTGTAGCGCGCCACGAAGCTGTAGCGTGCGAGCTCGTCCCAGCCGAACGGAATGAGCGCGCCGGAAAGCGACGAGACGGAGCCATAGAGGTCCGGATGCCGCAGGGCCGTCTTGACCGCGCCATAGCCGCCCATCGAGATCCCGGTGATGCCGCACGCCGCCTTTCCGGGCAGGACGCGGTACCGCTCGGCGATCGCCCGCGGCAGGTCGCCCGTCAGGAACTGCTCGTACCGGCGCTTGCCGTCATGGGAGTCGGAGAACCAGCTTCCGGGCGCGTCCGGCGCGACGATCAGGAACTCCGGGAGGCGGCCGTCCCGCATCCGCGCGAGTGCCTGCGCCGCCACGCCGCGGCGAGCGAGCGTGCGGCCGTCGCCGAACCCGTCGTGGAGGAAGTAGAGGACCGGGTAGCGGCGTCCGGGAGAGGAGGCGTACGAGGGCGGCGTCACGACGAGCACCTCGGCCGGCGCCGGCAGCGCGGCGGTCGCAATCTTCTCGACGTGCACGTCCGGGTCCGGCGCGGCGGATCCGGCGTCTGCGAGCAGCACGAAGACCAGGCCGATCGCCATGCGCCTCATGGCAACGATCATATTTCCGGGCGTCCTCGAACCGCGGCCTGCGCCGGCTTGCTCTCGACTAAACTGTCACGAAGTGCCCGAGTTCAGCCGCTTGCCCCGGGACCTCCAGCTGGCGCTGTCCGGCGAGGGGTTTCGCCGCCGGCGGCGGCTCGTCCTGCCGCTCCTGACGACCGATCCGAAGGGCTTTCCGCGCGTCGCGCTCCTGACGCTCGGAGAGGTGCGTGCCAACTCGGCGACCGGGCTCGCCGTCGCCGTCCTCGGGGGCAGCCGAACGGCCTTCAACCTCGTGCGCCGCGGCGTCGCGACGATCCTCTATCTGCACCGGCAGATGACCGCGTCCATCCAGGCGCGCGCCGGCCATGGGCGGGTCTCGACCGCGGACTCCGCGCGCCGGATCTTCCCGCTCGCGATCGAGCGCGTGCGCCTCGACCGCCCGGCCGAGTCGGAGGGCGATGTCTCGCTGCTGACGGGACCGACGTTCGCCGGACGCGACGCCCTCCGCCTGTTCTCCGAAGAGCTCTTCGCCGAGCTCGGAAAGGCCGACGCCGAATGAGATTCCAGAACCGCACCGTCCTCGTCACGGGCGCCGGCCGCGGCATCGGCCGCTCGATCGCTCTGCGCTTTGCCGAAGAGGGCGCCCGCGTCGCGCTCGTCGCCCGCACGGCCGCCGAGATCGAAGAAACCGCGCGGCGGATCGGCGCCGCCGGCGGGCGCGCCCTCGCCCTCCCCTGCGACATCACGACTCCGGGCGCCGCCGAGGACTGCGTCGCGCGCACCGAGAAGGGCCTCGGCCCCGTCGACATCCTCGTCAACAACGCCGGCGTGTTCGTCTGGCGGCCGTTCCTGAAGCTCTCCCCCGAGGACTGGGACCGCGTCATCGCGACCAACCTCACGGGCGCCGCGTCCTTCTGCCGCGCCGTCCTGCCGGGGATGGTCGAGCGCCGCCGCGGCCGGATCGTCAACGTCGCCTCCATCCACGGCGTGCGCGGCGACGCCAACGTCGTCGCCCAGAGCGCCGCGAAGTTCGGCCTGATCGGATTGACGCAGGCGCTCGCGCGCGAGTTCCGCTCCCACAACATCGCCGTCAACGCGGTCAGCCCGGGCACGGTCGAGAACAAGAAGGACGAGGGCGCCGCCGAGCATGCCGAGCCGCTGGCCGAGAAGCTCTGGCCCCGCGACGTGGCCAAGGCCGTCCTGTTCCTGGCCTCCGACGACGCCGCCGGCATCACGGGGTCCGCCCTGGAGATCTTCGGCGGGACGCACCTGGTGATCCAGCCGTAACCACTCTGCTCGCCGCCTCGCGACAATACATATCCAGGGGCCACAAGGGGAGGCTTAGAATCGACACATGAGCGTGCCGGCCGCGCTGAAGTTCACGTACGAGGACTACGCCCTCCTCCCCGAGGACCGCCGCTACGAGGTCATCGATGGAGAGCTTTTCGCGACACCCGCGCCGACGACGCTTCATCAGCTTGCGAAGAGGCGGCTCGTTCGGATTCTCGAAGACTTCAGCGAGGCCACCGGTACGGGAAGCATTCTCGACGCGCCGTACGACGTCGTCCTTTCAAAGCACGACGTGGTCCAGCCCGACGCCCTGCTCGTGACGACGGCCCGCAAGCCGATCATCGGCGAGAAGAACATCCAGGGCGCTCCCGACCTCGTCGTCGAGGTTCTTTCAACGTCGACCGAGACCCGCGATCGGAGGGCCAAGGCCGAACGCTATGCGACCTTCGGGGTCCGCGAAATGTGGCTCGTGGACCCGGTGGGAAAGACCATCGAGGTATTGGTCAACACGCCGGAGGGTTTCCGCCGCGAGGGGCTCTACGGTGAAGCGGACACGGCCCGGTCCGCCATCCTGCCGGGGCTCGAATTCCCCGTCGCGCCCGTCTTTCATCCGATCTGACGCCGATTTCAGCCGACTCTCCGCCAGAACCCGGCGCCCCTTCCCGTCGTAATACCCTCGGACCCCCTGGTCGGGGTGTGTTTCCATTTCTGACGGAGGAGGATCGATGCTACGACGCACGGGTCCGCTTGCCTTCCTGGCGCTCCTGGCCGCACCCCTCGCCATCGCCCAGGCCCCTGCCCCGGCGCCCACCGCGGACGAGATCGTCGCGAAGTACGTCAAGACGATCGGCGGGATGGCCAGGATCGAGGCCGTCAAGACGCTCACGCGCACCGGCAAGTTCACCGGCGGCGGCGGGTTCGAGGCGAAGGTGCTCGAACAGAACGAACGCCCCGACCTCGTGCGCCAGGAGTTCACGTTCCAGGGCATGACCGGCGTGACCGCCTACGACGGCAAGACGGGCTGGAAGATCGAGCCCTGGCAGGGCAAGAAGGACCCGGAACCCCTCGGCGAGGACGAGTTGAAGGGCATCCTCGAGGACTCGGTCTTCGACGGCCAGCTCATCCACTACAAGGAGAAGGGCAGCACGCTCGAGTTCGTCGGCAGCGAGCCGGTCGAGGGCACGGACGCCTGGAAGCTCAAGCTGACGCTCAAGAACGGCGACGTGCAGTACTACTACATGGACACCGACTACTTCGTTCCCATCAAGATCGAGATCAAGCGGACGATCCGGGGCGCGGAACGGGAGTCCGAGATCACGCTCGGCGACTACAAGGAGGTCGCCGGCTGGTACCTCCCCTTCTCGATCGAGCAGGGACGCAAGGGCAGTCAGAACAGGTCGAAGACCGTGTACTCGAAGATCGAGGCGAACCTGCCGATGAACGAACAGCTCTTCCACCAGCCCGCGGCGCCGGCGGTGGCCAAGTGAGGGGCGCGATGAAGGCACGCATCCTGGTCGGAATCTCGGCGGGAATCTTCGGGGCCGTCCTGGCGACCCGCGCAACAGAACCCGCAGCGCCCGCGGCCGCGGTCAAGGTCGACTCGGAGACGATCTCGGGCCTCGGCGCGCGCAACATCGGCTCGGCCACGATGAGCGGCCGCGTCGCGGCCATCGACGCCGTCCGCGAGGGCGAGCGCCTGACGGTCTTCATCGGCGCGGCCTCGGGCGGCGTCTGGAAGTCGGTCAACGGCGGGACGACGTTCAAGCCGGTCTTCGACAAGGAGCCGGTCCAGTCGATCGGCGCCATCACGATCGACCCGAAGAACCCGAAGACGATCTGGGTCGGCACGGGCGAATCCTGGACGCGCAACAGCGTCTCGATCGGCGACGGGATCTACAAGTCCGTGGACGGCGGCGCAACCTGGACCAACATGGGCCTCGGCGCAACCGAGCGGATCGTGAAGATCCTCGTGGATCCGACGCACACCGACACGGTCTATGCCTGCGCGCCCGGCAGGCTCTGGTCCGACAGCGACGAGCGCGGCCTCTACAAGACGTCGGACGGCGGCAAGACCTGGACGAAGATCCTGAAGGGCGCCAACCTCTCGACCGGCTGCTCCATGATCTCGATGGACGCGCAGAACCCCGGCACCCTCTTTGCCGGAATGTGGGACTTCCGCCGCAAGGGCTGGACGTTCCGCTCGGGTGGCGAGGGTCCGGACGCGCCGAGCGCAAGCGGCTTCTTCAAGACCACCGACGGCGGGACGACCTGGACCGACCTCGATGCGACGAGCGCGAAGGGACTGCCGTCGAAGCCCTGGGGGCGCGTGGCCGTCACGATCGCCCCCTCGAAGCCGAACGTCGTCTACGCCTTCATCGAAGCCGCGATCCCGAAGAACGGCCTCTACCGCTCCGACGACGGCGGCGCGAGCTGGCAGGCGATGGACCGCAGCCAGTGGATGGTGTGGCGGCCGTTCTACTTCGCCAGCCTGATCGTCGATCCGAAGGACGAAAACAAGCTCTACAAGCCGGACCTGACGCTCATCGCCTCGACCGACGGCGGCAAGAGCTTCTCGCAGGTCGGCGGCGGGGCGCACGGCGACTTCCACGACGGTCTGGATCGATCCCGACAACTCCGACCACCTGATCGCGGGCGACGACGGCGGCGTCTGGTACTCCTACGACGGCGCGAACACGTGGTGGAAGGCGGAGAACCTGCCGATCTCCCAGTTCTACCACGTGAGCCTGGACATGGACATGCCGTACAACGTGTACGGCGGCCTGCAGGACAACAGCTCCTGGGTCGGCGCCTCCTCGTATCCCGGCGGCATCGCCAACGCGCAGTGGGAGAACATGTACGGCGGCGACGGCTTCTGGATGTTCGTGGATCCGTCCGACCCGACGTACATCTACGCCGAGTCCCAGGGCGGCGACATCGGCCGCGTCAACCGCAAGACCCACGAGGCCCGCCCCATCCAGCCGCTGCCGGGCTACAAGGAGGGCAAGCTCCGCTACAACTGGAACGCTCCGATCCACATGAGCCCCACGCAGAAGGGCACCGTCTACATCGGCGCGCAGTTTCTATTTCGCACGCGCGACCACGGGCAGACGTGGCAGCGCATCTCCCCGGACCTGACGACGAACGACCCGGAAATGCAGAAGCAGGAACAGTCCGGCGGCGTCACGATCGACAACTCGGCGGCCGAGATGTATGACGACGATCTACTCGATCGCCGAGTCGCCGAAGGACCCGAACCTGATCTGGGCCGGCACCGACGACGGCAACCTGCAGATCTCGCGCGACGCCGGCAAGACCTGGAAGAACGTCGCCGGCAACGTCGCAGGGCTGCCGAAGTACGCGTGGGTCTCCTCCATCGAGGCCGGGCATTTCGACGCCGGCACCGCTTACGCCACGTTCGACCTCCACACCTTCGGCGACATGAAGGCCTACGTCTACCGCACGACCGACTTCGGAAAGACGTGGACGCCCCTCGCGCCTTCGGACGGCTCGATGAAGGGCTACGCGCACGTCGTCAAGGAGGACCTCGTCAACCGGGATCTTCTGTTCGTCGGAACAGAGCTCGGGCTCTGGATCTCCCTCGACGGCGGGAAGCAATGGGCCCAGTACAAGGGCGCCGAGATGCCGAACGTCGCGGTGCACGACCTCGCGATCCATCCCCGCGACGCGGCGCTCGTCATCGCGACCCATGGGCGCGGCATCTGGATCGTCGACGACATCACGCCGCTGCGGGCCCTGACGGCGGACATGCTCTCGAAGGAAGCCGCGTTCGTGCCCGGCAAGCCCGCCGTCCAGCGGATCCTCGCCCAGGGCGGCTGGGTCAACGGCGACGCCGCGTTCGAGGGGCCGAACCCCCCGGGCGACGCCCTCATCACGTACTACCAGAAGAAGCGCCACATCTTCGGCGACCTGACGATCGAGATCCTCAAGGACGGCGAGGTGCTCGACACGATCCCCACGAGCAAGCGCCGCGGCCTCTCGCGCGCGACCTGGTCCATGCGCCTGAAGGCCCCGCGCACACCGGCGGCCGCCTCCGCCGTCGGCGCCGCCATCGGCCCGCGCCTCGTCCCGGGCACCTACACGGTCCGGATGACCAAGAACAAGCAGACCTACACCGAGAAGCTCGTGGTCGTCGCCGACCCGCGCTCCAAACACACCCCCGAAGATCGCCAGGCCGAGTTCGACCTCGCCATGAAGCTCTACCGCATGCTCGGCGACATGACGTTCACCGTCGACCAGATCAACGGCGTCCGCGCCGACCTCGAGGCCCGCGCCGCCAGGCTGCCCGCGGGCGACCCCCTCGCCGCGACGCTCCGTACCGCCGCCGGCCAGGCCGATGCTCTCCGCAAGAAGGTCGTCGCCACGACCGAAGGCGGCGCCATCACCGGCGAAGAGCGCCTGCGCGAGTACGTCGCGACCCTCTACAGCAACGTCGTCTACTACGAGGGCCGCCCCACGCAAACCCAGGTCGACCGCACCGCGGCCCTCGGCCGCGAGCTTTCCGACGTCGTCAAGGAGTTCGACGCGTGGGCCGCGAAGGAGCTGCCCGGCATCAACAAGGATCTCTCCGGCAAGAGCCTCGCCTCCATCACGCTTCAAACCCGCCCCGAGTGGGAGAAGCAGGGCCAGGAAGCGAAGTAGCTCCGCCCGCCCTGCTCGCGTCCTCTCACGCTCTCCCCCCACGGGGGGAGAGGGCCGGGGTGAGGGGGGTGACTCACATTGACGCATCGCGACTGAGATAGATTTGACATCTGATGTCACAATAAATAGCATCACCGCATCATGCCCCGCACCACGGTCGACATCGACGGCCCGGTCCTCGAGGACCTGAAGCGCATCCAGAAGGGCGAGGGCAAGAGCCTGGGGCGCACCATGTCGGACCTGCTCGGTGAGGCGATCTCCCGCTACGGCGGCAAGCGCCGGAAGCCCGCGAAGTTCGAGTGGATCTCGAGGCCGATGAAGGCCCGCGTGGACCTCGGCGATAAGGAAGCCGTGCGCGCGGCCGCGGATGCCGGTCTCCTTCCCCGTCCGGAAGATCGCTCGCGGTGAGCTACGCGATCGACGTCAACGTCCTGCTCTATGCCTCGGACGCGGCAAGCCCGTTCTCGAAGCGGGCGCGCGCGTTCCTCGACGAGTGCGCCGCCGGCCCCGAGGTCCTCTGCCTGGCCTGGCCGACCGTCGCGAGCTACCTGCGCCTTGCGACGCACCCCGCGATCTTCGCCGACCCGCTCTCGCCCGACGAGGCCGAGAGCAACGTCGCGTCGCTGCTCGGTCTGCCGCAGACACGCGTTCTCGCCGAACAGGAAGGATTCTGGGAGGTCTACCGGGGCGTGACGCGGGGCCTGGCCGTGCGGGGCAACGGCGTTCCCGACGCCCACCTGGCGGCGCTGCTGCGCCAGCACGACGTGGCCACCCTGTACACGAACGACCGCGACTTTCTGAAGTTCGAGTTCCTGAAGGTCCGCAACCCCTTCGACGCGAAACGCCGCTAGCTAGCGCGCGTTCACCGCAAACCGCAGGATCGCCCCCTTCGGCCCGACCGCCCAGCCCGTGCGGCTGTCGGCGAACCCGATCGCGTTGACCGGAACGTCGCCGATCGGCAGCCAGGTGCGGCCGCCGTCGTGGCTCATCGCCTCGCCGGCGAGGCCGGCGGCGACCAGGTCGGTCGTCGTCCCCGGGATCGCGACGACGGCGGACATGAACCCGGTCGCCATGATGGGCGCCGGCGACCAGGTCTTGCCGCCGTCCTCCGTGCGCACGCCGTTCAAGCCCTCGAACTTCGGCTGCTTGTAGTCGCCGCCTGCCGCAAAACCCCGCTGCGGATCCAGGAACGCGACCGAGAAGAGCCCCGACGACGGGTTGCCCGCCTTGATCGGAGTGATCCCGGAGTTCCAGGCCTGGCCGCGGTTGTGCGTGCGAAACACGCGCGAGACCCTGGCGCCGCCGGTGACGAACCACGCGTAGTCCGTGCCCTTGACGACGGTCAGGCACGTGCCGCTCGCCGCGAAGGCGCCCTCGCCCGGGAACATCTGGGGCAGGGTGAGGCCCTCGGGCTTCTCCCACGTCTGCCCGCCGTCGTGGGTGACGCGCACGACGAAGTGGTCATTGACCGGGTCGCCGACCACGACGCCGTTCTGCGCGTCCCAGAACGCGATCGCGTCGTAGAAGCCGTCCTTGTCGGGGTTGGTGTGCACGAGCTTCCAGGTCGCGCCGGCGTCGGTCGAGCGGTAGATGCGCGACGCGTCGCCCGGCCCGGCGCTCATCAGCACCACCGTCTTCTCGTCGAGCGCCTCGATGTCGCGGAAATCGAGCGCCTGGCCGCCCTTGACGGTCAGTTTTTCCCAGTGCTCGCCGTCCTTCGTGCGCAGGACCGCGCCGCCCGCGCCGCTCGCCCAGGCGTGCTTCGCGTCGAGGACCGTGAGGCCGCGCAGCTCGGACGTCGAGCCGCTCGCCTGGGGCACCCAGGATGCGTGTGCGCCGGCCAGCAGCAGCGCGGCGAGGATGAACATTCCCAGCCCCCTATTTTTCCCAGAACATCCGGACCGATACGAGGATCAGGAACCCGGCGAACAGCCGCCGCAGCGTCAGGTCCGATACGGGCTGGACGAGGCGCGCGCCGACGTAGGCCCCGAGGAAGAGACCGAGGGCGATGAGCGCGGCGTAGCCGACGTTGAGGTTCCCGTTCTTCCAGTAGACCCACGCGGAGAGCGCGCCGACGGGAAGAAGGAGCGCGCCGAGCGACGTGCCGACCGCCGAGTGCTGCGAGAGCCCGTAGAAGAGGACGAGCGCAGGCACGATGATCAGGCCGCCGCCGATGCCGAACATGCCGGCGCAGACCCCGGCAGCGAGGCCGAGGGCGAGCAGGCCCAGCATCTGCATGGTCAGGCCGGCTGCCTTCCGGAGAGGGCGAGGCCCGTGTCGTGCGCGTCCGCTCCGCCGCGCACGAGCAGCGCCTCGTCCGGGGCGTTCGTCGTGACGGAAGCCACGCCCGCGAGGATCAGCCTGCGGATCTCGTCGGCGTCGTCGACCGTCCAGGGGTGGACCGTCAGGTCCGCGGCCGCCGCCTGGGCGAGCAGCGCCGGCGAGACGAGGTCGCGCTTCGGGCCGATGGCGTCGACGGGCGGAAAGAGCGGCGTCGACTGCGCCGGCGAAGGCAGCGCGACGGGTGGTCGAAGAGAAAGCTCGTCGCGATCTCGGGCGCGGCCTCGCGCATGCGCTTCAGGAACTCGGCGTCGAACGACGCGACGAGGCACCGGTCGGCGACGCCGAACACGCTCGCGAGCTTCGCGACGCGTCGCGCCATCGTGCCGGCCTGCATGCCCGCGCCGCCTTTGACCTCGACGACGTAGCGGAGTCTCTCCCGTAACGGTGAAAGACCGTCTCGAGCCTGGGGATCCGGTACTCGCCGAACTCGGACGGGATCGAGAGCTTCTCCAGCTCCGCGCCAGGTGAAGCTGCGGACGGGGATCCGCTGGCGTGCCGAGGACGACGTCCTCGTCGTGGTAGAGCACGGCCTCGCCGTCGCGCGTCTGCCGCACGTCGAACTCGACGGCGTCCACGCGGAAGGTCTCTGCCACGTCCAGGCTCTCGATCGTGTTCTCCCGCGCGCGCCGGGGCGCGCCGCGGTGCCCGACGATCCAGGTACCGTGCGGCTCTCTCCACTGGCTCATGCGGGCCGCATTATGTACGAAGGACGGCCGCGGCGACCTCCTCGAGGATCGCCGTCAGGGCCGCATCCGGGTTGCGGGCCCCGGTGACCGGCCGGCCGATCACGAGGACATCCGCCCCGGCGGCGATCGCCGAGGCGGGCGTGGCAATGCGCTTCTGGTCCTGCACGTCGGCCCCCGCCGGCCGGATGCCCGGGACGACCGTGAAGAACTCGGGCCCGCAGGCTCCCCGGACCGCGTCAGGTCCACGGCCGGGCACACGACCCCGTCGAGCCCGCAACCCTTCGCGAGCAGCGCGAGCTGCCGGGCGACGTGCGGCGGGCTCCCCGACGATCGGCAGCTCCGCCAGCGCGCGCACGTCGATCGAGGTCAGGAGCGTGACGGCGATGAGCCGCGCGAGCCCGGCCCGCTCGGCCGCGCTGGCGCGCGGCTTCGAGCATCGCGCGGCCGCCGAAGGCGTGCACGTTGACCATCGACGCCCCCGACCGCGCGGCCGACGCGACGGCGCCGCGCGACCGTCGCCGGGATGTCGTGGAACTTGAGATCGAGGAAGATCTTCGCGCCGCCGGCCACGGCCGCGACGTCCGCGACGAGCGACGGGCCCTCGGCCACGAAGGCCTCGAGGCCGACCTTCATCCAGCCGACGCGGCCGGCGAACCGCTTCGCGCGCCGGGAGCATCTCCGTCGCGCGTCCCGAAATCGAGCGCGAGACAGACCCGCTCGGCGCCCGGCGTTCATCCCTCGGCCCCCGCTTCCCCGCGCGGCGCTTCCCGCCCGGTGCGCGCGTCCGACGAGCGCGGCGACCGTCGTCTTCTTCGCTTCGCAGTATGCGCCAGCTCCGCGACCAGCCGTCCCGAGACCCCGGGCTCCTTGAAGTTCGCCGTGCCGACCTGCACCGCCGTCGCGCCCGCGGCCAGGAACTCGAGCACGTCGGAGAGCTCCGCGATGCCGCCGATCCCCATGATCGGCACGCCGGGCAGCGCCCGCGCGACCTGGAAGACCATCCGCACGGCGATCGGCTGGATGGCCGGCCCCGAGAGGCCGCCCGTGCCGAACGAGATGCGCGGCCGCGCCGTCTCCGGGATCGATCGCCATGCCGACGAACGTGTTCACGAGCGACAGGATGTCGGCGCCCGGCCTCGCGCGCCGCGCGCGCGGACTCGACCAGGTCGGGGGCGTTGGGCGAGAGCTTGACGATGAGCGGCCGGGCGGTCGCGGCGCGCACCTTCGCGACGAGAGCGTGCGTCAGCCGGCGGCGAGTTGCCGAAGAGCATTCCGCCCTGCTCGCACGTTCGGGCACGAGATGTTCAGCTCGACCGCGGCGATCCCCTCCGCGTCCTCGAGCGCGCGCACCACCGTGACGTAGTCGTCCTCGAGATCGCCCCAGACGTTGGCGATCACCGTCGCGCCGAGCTCGCGCAGCTTCGGCAGCTTCTCCGAGAGGAAGTTCTCGATGCCCACGTTCTGCAGGCCGATCGCGTTCAACATCCCCGCGGGCGTCTCGCAGATGCGCGGCGGCGGATTGCCGGCGTGAGGCTTGAGCGACAGCCCCTTCGTGCAGAGCCCGCCGAGCGCGGCGAGATCCACGAAGTCGGTGAATTCGAGGCCGTAGCCGAACGTGCCCGAGGCCGTGCGGATCGGGTTCGCGAGGGAGAGCGGGCCGAGCCGCACGGCCAGGTGAAGTCACGAGAATCGCGCTCCCTGACGGCGCCGTAGGGGCGGGGCTTGCCTCGCCCGTCCGCGGATGCAGGGCAGCCCAAGGGCCGCCCCTCACCCCACGGGCCGATCGCGAGTCGTAATCCTCACCACGCGATCTTCTCCGGCGGCAGAGATCGGCCCCTCGCTGCAGGACACGATGAACGGCTTCTCGGTCCCCGGGATGACGCAGCCGAGACACGCGCCGAAGCCGCAGCCCATCTCGGCCTCGGTCGAGAACTCCGAGGAGATCCCGGCCGGTCCCACGACTTTCGCGAGCGCCGCGAACATCGGCATCGGGCCGCAGGCGTAGACGCGCGCGTACGCCGCGCCGGCCGCGAGCCGGCGCGCCAGCGCCTGCGTGACGAAGCCCTTCTCGCCGAGCGATCCGTCGTCGGTCGACAGGATCGTCCCGCCCGCCACGGCGCCGCCAAACCGCCCGGCGAGCGCGAGCTCGCGCGCGTTGCGCCCGCCAAAGTAGAAGTCCGCGGTGACGCCGGCGCCCGCGAGCTCCTTCAGGAGCGCCGGGAAGGGCGCCGCGCCGATGCCGCCCGCCACGATCGCCACGCGCGCGCCGCGCGGAAGGTCCGAAACCGTGAACGCGTTGCCGAGGGGGCCGAGCAGGCCGACTTGCGCGCCGGCCGGCAGGGTTTCGAGCGCGGCGGTCCCGCGTCCGATCGTCTTCAGCAGAAATTCGACCGTGCCCGCCTTCGGCGTCCGCGTCCGCGACCGAGTATGCGCGCCGCAGGTACGGGCGGATCCGGTCGGGGACGTCCACCATCGCGAACTGCCCGGCGCGCGTCGCTCCCGCGAGCTCGGGGCAATGAAAGGTGACGGAGAAAAGGCCGGGCGAGAAGATCTGTCGTTGGAGCAGCGTCGCGCGGTGGTCGGCCTTCACCGAGGGCGCATTCTATGCGAGTCCGGTTCGGGGCCGATCAGGCTTCGGCGATCGTCAGCTCGACGACGTCCTCGCCGGCGCGCCGCGCCTTTCCGAAGCACTTCTCGCAGAGCAGCCGGCCTTCCGTCGCCTCGGCCGCCGGACGCGCGTAGTTGCCGCAGCCGTGGCACCGGCGCAGGGCCCGGTGATGCGCGTTCACAGCGGCATCCGTAGCCGCGGTCGACTCCCGTTTGATCATTCTCATCTCCTTATCGATCCACACCTGGATGAAGCACGACCCGTACCCGAACCGCAAACGCTCACAACGCGCCACTTGCGCGCGCCCGCCCGCCCCGGCGGTGTCGCCAATCCGGCGGAAAGAGTCCTCTTGTGAGGTCGGAAACTCTAAAACTGACTGATCCGGTCGAGGGCCTTCCGGACGTCCGACGCCTGGGGAAGGATGAAGTCCTCGAGCTGGGGCTGGTACGCGACGAACGTGTCCGTCGCGGCCACGCGCTCGACCGGGGCGTCCAGATGCGAAAAGAGCTCGGTGGAGATGCGGGCGGCGATCTCCGCGCCGTATCCCCACGACATCGTATCCTCATACACGACGATCGCGCGCGAGGTTTTCTTGACCGAATCCGCGATCGCCTCCCAGTCGTACGGGTTCAGGCTCCGCAGGTCCAGGATTTCGACCGTCTTTCCGGTCTCGTCGGTGAACGCCTTGGCCGCCTGCCACGACCGGTAGACCGTCGCGCCGTAGGTCACGATCGTGACGTCCGCCCCCTCCTGCACGACCGCCGCCTTGCCGAACGGCACCATGTAGTCCGGGCCCGGGTACACGCCCTTGTTGTGGGTCTGGCGGTAGAGGTGCTTGTGCTCGAGGAAGAGCACCGGGTCGTCGCAGCGGATTGCCGTGCGCAGGAGGCCGTTCGCGTCGAGGGCGTTGGAAGGCATCACGACGCGCAGTCCCGGGATCTGCGTCATGAGCACCGCGCCCGACTGCGAGTGATACATGGCGCCGCCGCCGATGTACCCGCCGATCGCCACGCGGATGACGACCGGGCTCGAGAACGCATTGCCCGAGCGCCAGCGCATGTTGGAGAGCTCGTTGCGGATCTGCATGTACGCGGGCCAGATGTAGTCGTAGAACTGGATCTCGACGACCGGCTTCAACCCGCGCACCGCCATGCCGATCGCGCGCCCGACGATGTTCGCCTCGGCCAGCGGCGAGTTGAACACGCGGTCCCCGCCGTAGAGACGCTGGAGGCCCGCCGTCACCTTGAACACGCCCGCCCTTGCCCTTGCACTCGGCCAGCACCGCGTCGCGCGAGGCGTCGGCGACGTCCTCGCCGAACATGACGATCGCGCGGATCGCGCTTCATCTCGTCGCGCATGCAGGCGTTGAGCAAGTCCACCATCGTCGTGGGCGTCGCGCCTTCCGCGAAGACGCGGCGCGGTCGAAAAGGCCGCGCCCGTCGGGTCCACGTCGGGCGAGTAGACGAAGTCGTAGGCCGACTCGGGCGCGGGCAGCTCCGCCTTGAGCGCGCGGTCAGCCGCCTCGTTGACCTCCGCGTCGACCTCGGCGTGGAGCTTGTCGAGATCCACCTGGCCGAGGATGCCCTGCTCGAGGAGCAGGCGCGAGAGCCGGGAGAGCGGATCCTTCTCGAGCTCGCGATCCCGCTCGGCTTTCGGGCGGTAGTTCGCCTCGTCGTCCGAGAGGGAGTGGCTGTAGGGACGCACGACGCGGGCATGGACGAGCGCCGGGCCCATGCGCGTGCGGCAGTATTCGGTGGCGTAGCGCAGCGCGTCGTAGGACTCGAGGAAGTCGGTCCCGTCGGCCTCGGCGACGAAGAGGTTCGGGAAGGAGCGCACGAGCTTGGAGATCGAGCCGCCCGGCGTGTTGACCTCGACCGGAACCGAGATCGCATAACCGTTGTCCTCGATGAGGAAGAGGACCGGCAGCTTCAGGTTGCTCGCCGTCGAGAGCGCTTCCCAGAACTCCCCTTCCGAGGTCTGACCTTCGCCGCCCGAGACGTAGACCACCTCGTCGGCGTGGAACGCGCCGTTGCCCGCGAGCTCGGCGATCCGGCCCATGCGCCAGCCCGCCTCCGCGGCGCCGACGGCATGCAGGAACTGCATGGCCGTGCACGAGGACTTGGAAATGATGTTGTGCCGCTTGTGGCCCCAGTGGGCCGGCATCTGCCGCCCGGCCGATGCCGGATCGTCCCTGGCGCCGACAGACTGGAGAAACATCTCGTAGGGGGTTACACCCAGCTGGAGGATCAGCGCGCGGTCGCGGTAGTAGCAGTCGAACCAGTCGTACCCGGGCTTCAGGATCATCCCGGCCGCGGTCGTGACGGCCTCGTGGCCTACGCTGTTGATTTGAAAGTAGATCTTGTTCTGCCGCTTGAGCTGGATTTCCTTGTCGTCGACGCGGCGGGACAGGTAGATGTTGCGGTACGCGGCGACGAGCGTGCCGCGATCGAGCCCGTGGGTGTTGTCGGTGCGGACCTCGGTCGCCATCGCAGGGGCGAATATACCAAGGGACGGGTCAGAACATCCGGAGCAGGCCCCACAGCTCCAGGGCCGCGAGACCCAGGGTCACGACGAGGAACAGGACAGCTTTCAGGTCCGGTTTTAGCTCCGGCCTCGGGTTGGTATGCAGATTCTCCATGGCTACGCTCTTTATGGGTAGCAGAAGTCGTGCCACCCATGAGAGTTACGAGTCCTACGGCTGGAACGTTTACCCGCCGCCCTTGTTATGCTCCACGACCCATGACCGAGGCCGAGCGAATCCCCGCATTTCCGTCGTTTCGGCTGCCGCGGCCGGCCGCCCCGGACATCTCGTCCATCGACCCGCGGCTGGACCTCGAGGCCGAGATCCGCGCGCTCAAGAGACAAAAAAAAGCAGTGCTCCTGGCCCATTACTACCAAGAAGAGGCCATCCAGGACCTCGCGGACTTCGTCGGCGACTCCCTCGATTTGTCCCGGACGGCGCAGAAGAGCGATGCGTCGATCATCGCCTTTGCGGGCGTCCGGTTCATGGCGGAGACCGCCAAAATCCTGAATCCGACCCGGAAAGTCGTATTGCCGGACTACGAGGCCGGCTGCTCGCTCGAGGACTCCTGCCCCCCCGAGGCCTTCCGCGCCTGGCGCGAGGAACATCCTGGCGCGGTGTCGCTGACCTACATCAACTGCTCGGCCGCGGTGAAGGCGCTCTCGGACATCATCGTCACATCGTCGAACGCCGAGAAGATCGTGCGTTCCGTGCCGGCGGACAAGGAGATCCTCTTCGCTCCCGATCGGCACCTCGGGGCGTTCCTGTCGAAGACCCTGAATCGCCCCATGACGCTCTGGCCGGGCGCCTGCATCGTGCACGAGCAGTTCTCCGAGCGCGAGATCGTGCGCTTGAAGGTCCAGCACCCGGACGCAAAGCTCGCCGCGCACCCCGAGTGCCCCGAGCCGATCCTCGCGCACGCCGACCACGTCGGCTCGACCCGCTCGATCCTGAACTACGTCACGACGGCGCCGTTCCACACGTTCCTCATCGCGACCGAGGAAGGGATCATCCACCAGATGAAGAAGCTCGCGCCCGACCGCGAGTTCATCCCGGTCCCGCCGGACAACGGCTGCCGGTGCAACGAGTGCCCGTTCATGAAGCTCAACACGCTCGAGAAGCTCTACCTCTGCCTGCGCGACGAGCGCCCGGAGATCGTGCTGCCGGAAGAGATGCGCCTGGCGGCGGAAAAGCCCCTGCTGCGCATGCTCGAGCTGTCGTGAGCGCGTGAGGGAGCTCGAAGGCGCACGGCTCGACGAGCGTCTGCGCGCGTTCCTGGCCGAGGACGTCGGGCGGATCGACGTCACGACCCAGACGACGGTCCCGCCCGGCACGCGCACCCGGGGCGAGCTCGTCGCCAAGTCCGAGTGCGTCGTCTCGGGACTGCCCGTGGCGCGGCGCGTGTTCGCGCTGCTCGATCCGGACCTCGCGTGGGAGGAGGCCGCGGCGGCCGGCGTGAAGGTCGCCCCCGCCGCGCCGCTCGCCTATCTCTCGGGGCAGGCCCGCGCGATCCTGACGGCCGAGCGCGTGGCCCTGAACCTCCTGCAGCGCATGTGCGGCATCGCAACCACCACGCGCCGCTACGTGGAGGCGGTCGCGGGCACCCCCTGCCGGATCCTCGATACGCGCAAGACCGCGCCGGGCCTGCGCCCCTTCGACCGACAGGCCGTACGCGACGGCGGGGGCATGAACCACCGGTACGATCTGACCGAGATGGTGCTGATCAAGGACAACCACCGGCGGCTGGCGGGCGGCGTCACGCGCGCGGTCGAGGCCGCCCGCGCGGGCGCGCCCGGAACGCCGATCGAAGTCGAGGTCGAGTCCGAGTCCGAGCTCTCCGAGGCCGTCGCGGCCGGCGCCGACCGGATCCTGATCGACAACCAGTCCCCGGAGACCGTCGCGCGCTGGTGCGCGATCGCCCGGCAGGCGAAACGACCGCCGCTTCTCGAGGCCTCCGGCAACATGCGCCTCGACACGGTCCGCGCCTATGCGCTGGCCGGCGTCGACGCCGTGTCCGTCGGCGCGCTGACCCACTCGGTTCCCGCGGCCGACGTCTCGCTCGAGCTCTTCACGGTATGAGCGCCGAAACGACCGACGTCCTCATCCTCGGCACGGGTGTGGCCGGCTGCGCGGCGGCGCTCGCCGCGGGGCGCGACGGCGCATCGGTGACGCTCGTGACGCGGGCCGAAGAGGCGCGCGAGTCGAACACCTATTACGCGCAGGGCGGCATCGTCGCGCGGCCGCCGGGCGACACGCCGGAGAAGCTCGCCGTCGACATCGCGCGCGCGGGCGACGGGCTCTGCTCGCCCGAGGCCGTCGCGCTGATCGCGCGCGAGGGCCCGGACCTCGTCCAGTCGCTGCTCGTCGAGGAGCTCGAGGTTCCCTTCGACCGCGACGGCGCCGGATTTCACTGGACGCTCGAGGGCGCCCACTCGGTGCCCCGCGTCCTCCACGTCAAGGATGCCACCGGCGCTCCCATCGAGCGCGCGCTGATCGAGGCCTGCCACAAGGAGAAGAACATCCGGTGGAGGCTCCGGTCGACGGCGGTCGATCTGCTCACGCTCTCGCACGACTCGATCGACGTCGCCGACCGCTACCACCCGCCCGCGGTCTTCGGCGCGCACCTGCTGTCCCGCGGCAGCGACGCCGTCACGTCGCAACTGGCGCGCGAGACGATCCTCGCCACGGGCGGCCTCGGCCAGGTCTACCTGCATACGACCAACCCTTCCGGGGCGCGCGGAGACGGCTTCGCGATGGCGCGCCGCGCGGGCGCGCGCCTCCTGAACATGGAGTACGTCCAGTTCCACCCGACCGCGCTCGTGCACCCGAAGGGACGCCTGCTGCTGACCGAGGCGCTGCGCGGGGAAGGCGCGCGCATCACCGACATCTCCGGGAAACCGTTCCTGCATGACTTCCACCCGGACGGCGAGCTCGCGCCCCGCGACGTCGTCGCGCGCGCCATCCACCAGCGCATGCTCGAGAAGGACGAGCCGCACGTGCTGCTCGACATCTCGCACAAGCCCGCGGAGTGGATCCGGGGTCGCTTCCCGGAGCTCGTCGCCCGCTGCCTCGAGCACGGCTTCGACCTGGCGGCCGGTCCGGTCCCCGTCGTGCCGGCGGCGCACTACGCGTGCGGCGGCGTCGCGGTCGACGGCAACGGCCGGACCACCCTCGGCCACCTGCGCGCGGTCGGGGAAGTCTCCTGCACGGGCGTCCACGGCGCCAACCGCCTCGCCTCGACGTCGCTGCTCGAGGGGCTGCTCTGGGGCTGGAAGGCCGGAAAGGCCGCCGCCCGCGAGGCCGCGCGCAAGAGCGGCCGGCCCCTGCCGCAGGCGCGCCCCTGGGAGCCCGAGCACGAGCCGGTGGACCCGGCCCTGATCGCTCAGGACTGGATGGTCATCCGGCACACGATGTGGAACTACGTGGGGCTCTTGCGGTCGGAACGGCGGCTCGACCGCGCCGGCCGAATCCTCGGTGAACTGCGCGAAGAGATCGAGAACTTCTACCGGCGCGGCACGATGTCGGACGCCTTGCTGGGCCTGCGCAACGGCGTCCAGACGGCTCTGGCCATCCACCGCGCGGCCGCCGACAACCCGGTTTCCAGAGGGTGCCACTACAGAGTCGACGGGTAGGGGTCCGGCCCGGGGCACCGGAACCCGGACCCTGCGTTATAGTCCGGCCCCTATGAGCGTTCTTTACCTCGCCTTCGAGACCAACGAGCGGCAAAACCGGCTCGTCAAGCTGCAAAAGAGCGGCGCCCACATCGTCGTGGCGGAGCCCCGCTGGCCCGGGTTCTTCGAGCTTGCGAAACGCGAGAAGCCGTTCGCGATCGCGATCGACTTTTCGAGCGCCCCGTCCCACGCCCTCGAGACCGCCGACTACCTGACCAAGGCCAAGGAAACCAAGGAGGCGGCGATGTTCCTCCTCCGGGTCTCCGCCGACCGGCTGGAGGGCGCGCAGAAGCGCCTGCCCAACGCCACGATCGTGACCGAGTCGGAGCTCTCGGCCCGCCTCGCCCAGATGGAGCAGGAGGCGGAGGCCCGCGCCCGACAGAAGAAGGAAGCCGCCGCGCAGGCCAAGAAGGCCGCGCGTGCCGCCGCCCGGGCCGCCGCAGGCCTCGGCGCCGAGAAGGGCAAGCCCGCCCCGGCTCCGGCCAAGGCGAAGGCGGCCGCCAAGCCGGTTGCCAAGCCCGCGCCAAAGGCGGCGCGTGCCCCCGCACCAAAGAAGAAAGCGGCGAAGAAGCCCGCGGCCCCCGCGCGCAAACCGCAGCCCCGGAAAAAGAAGTAAAGCAAGGAAGAGGAGAGCGTCATGCCTACCGGATTTTCGCGGGAGGAGTTGCGGTCCTACGCCCGCGGCAAGCGCGCGGAGTACGAGAGCGTGCTCGAGAAGATCGTCGAGATCCCGTCGGTCTCGGTCGAGCCCGAGCGCAAGGCCGACACGCGGCGCGCCGCCGAGTACGCCGTTTCGCTTCTGAAGTCCTTCGGCGCCACGGCCAGGCTCTACGAGACGAAGGGGCATCCCATCGTGCACGGCCGTTTCGACCGCGACCCGAAATACCCGACCGTCACGGTCTACAACCACCTCGACGTCCAGCCGGCCGAGGGTCCGGACTGGACCTCGGCGCCCTTCGAGTTCGTGAAGGACGGCGACCGCTACCTCGGCCGCGGCACGACCGACGACAAGGGCCCGGCGATCACGGCGCTCTTCGGCGCGCGCTACGCCTTCGAACAGAAGGTCCCGGTCAACATCCACTTCCTCTGGGAGCTCGAAGAGGAGATCGGCAGCCCGAGCTTCGAAACGGCCATCCGGGCGAACGCCGGCGACTTCGCCACCGACTCCATCGTCGTCTCCGACACCGTCTGGGTCTCGCGCGCGCGACCGGCCTGCCCGGCGGGCCTGCGGGGGCTCCAGGGCTTCCGATTCGAGCTGCAGACGGGCGAGACCGACCAGCACTCCGGCACGGCGGGCGGAGCGGCGCGCAACCCCGTGACCGAGCTCTGCGCGCTCATCGCCGAGTGCGTGGACGGCAAGACCGGCCGCGTCAAGATCCCCGGCTTCTACTCCGACGTCGTGGCGCCCACGAAGAAGGAGCTCGAGGACCTGAAGAAGTGCGGCTTCACCGTCAAGGACTTCAAGAAGGACCACCTCTTCCGCTCGCTGCGCGTCAACGACGCCCTCGAGGTCATGAAGCGCATCTGGATGATGCCGACGTTCGAGGTGCACGGCATCGCCGGCGGATACCAGGGACCGGGCGTCAAGACGATCATCCCGCCCAAGGCAACGGCGATCGTGTCCTGCCGCCTCGTGCCCGACATGAACCCCAAGAAGATCGTGAAGCTCGTCCGGGACTTCGTCAAGAAGCGCAACCCCGATGTGAAGGTCTCGGCCGAGCACGAGCTTCCGGCCTACCAGGGCAAGACGACGGGCCCGTACGCCGACGCGATCCGCGGAGCGATGAAGTTCGCCTTCGGCAAGGAGCCGGTCTTCGTGCGCGAGGGCGGCTCCATCGGCGCCGTCCTCTCGATGGAGAAGGTGCTGAAGAGCGACGTGTTCTTCCTCGGCCTGTCGCTGCCCGAGCACGGCTACCACGCGCCCAACGAGAACTACGACTGGCCGCAGGCCGAGGGCGGAATGGCGGCGTTCGCCGACTACTTCCGGAGGCTGGCGGAACTGAAAGCAAAGTAAGCGTCGGGGCGGGCCTGGCCCCGCCCGGAGGGGCCCGATGAAGAAGTTCTTCGCCGCCGTCAGCATCCTCCTGTTCGGTGCCGTCCTCGCCCGCGCGGCGGACACGAAGCCCGCCGACCCGCTCGCGGGACAGCTCGAGCGTATCTTCGCGAAGAAGGACTTCGAGCCGAAGAAATTCGGTCCCTCGAGCTGGATGGACGAGGGCCGCGCCTACACCACGGTCGAGCCGTCGGCGGCCGACCCTTCCGCGTCGGACATCGTCCGCTACGACACCGCGAGCGGCGCGCGCAAAGTCCTCGTTTCGGCCTCCCGGCTCGTGCCCGCACCGGGACAGAAGCCGCTCGCGATCGACGACTACGCGTGGTCGAAGGACGGCAGGCGCCTGCTGCTCTTCACGAACACGAGGAAGGTCTGGCGCCACAACACCCGCGGCGATTACTGGGTCCTCGAGCTTTCGAGCGGCAAACTGACGAAGCTCGGCGGGGCCGGCGAGGCATCTTCGCTGATGTTCGCCAAGTTCTCGACCGACGGCGGCCGCGCGGCCTACGTGCGGGCCAACGACATCTGGGTCGAGGACCTCGGCACGGGCAAGATCACGCGCCTGACGTTCGACGGCACGAACCTGATCATCAACGGGACGTCGGACTGGGTCTACGAGGAGGAGTTCGCCGTCCGCGACGGGTTCCGCTGGAGCCCGGACGGCAAGAGCATCGCCTACTGGCACTTCGATACGGCGAACGTCGGAGAGTTTTCGTTGATCAACGACACCGACACGAACTATCCCGTGGTCACGAAGTACCAGTACCCGACCGCGGGCACGACGAACCCGGCTGCGCGGCTCGAGGTCGTCTCCGCTGCCGGCGGGCCAGCCCGCGGCATCTCGCTGCCGGGGCACCCGCGCGAGACCTACGTGCCCCGGATGGAATGGGCCGAGGGCCCGACGGAGGTCGTGATCCAGCAGATGAACCGGCTCCAGAACACGAACGACGTCTGGCTGGCCGATCCCAGGACGGGCCTCTCGCACAAGATCTTCCGCGACGAAGACAAGGCGTGGGTGGACGTCGTCGACGCGTGGCAGTGGCTGCCGGGAAACAAGGAGTTGCTCTGGGTCAGCGAGCGCGACGGCTGGCGGCACGCCTGGGCAATCCCGCGCGACCCCGGTACCGCGCGACTGCTCACGCCGGGAGCCTTCGACATCCTCACGGTCGAAGGCATGGACGAGAAGGCCGGGTACCTGTACTTCATCGCCTCGCCCGACGACGCGGTCCGCCGCTACCTGTACCGCGCGCGCCTGGACGGCAAGGGCGCCCCCGAGCGCGTCACACCCGCGAACCAGCCGGGCACGCATTCCTACAAGATCTCCCCCGACGCACGCTATGCCATCCACACGTACTCGACCGCCGACCGGCCGCCCGTCATCGACCTCGTGAAGCTTCCCGGTCACCAGAGCGTGCGCATGCTCGAGTCCAACGCGGCGCTCGCCGCAACGGTGGCGCCGATGATGGTTCCCCCGACCGAGTTCTTCCAGGTCGACATCGGCGAGAGCGTGAAGCTCGACGGCTGGATGATCAAGCCGAAGAGTTTCGACCCGGCGAAGAAGTACCCCCTGCTCATGTACGTCTACGGCGAGCCCGCCGGCGTCGAAGTCGTCGACGCGTGGAGGGGCGACCGCGGCCTCTTTCACCGCGCGCTGGCCGACGCGGGATACATCGTGGGCTGCGTGGACAACCGCGGAACGCCGGCGCCGAAGGGCCGCCAGTGGCGCAAGATCATCTACGGCGCGGTCGGCGTGCTGGCCTCGAAGGAGCAGGCGGCCGCGGTGCGGCGGCTGCTCGCGACGCGTCCGTACCTCGACCCCGAGCGCGTCGCCTCCTGGGGCTGGAGCGGCGGCGGATCGATGACTCTGAACCTGCTCTTCCGCTCGCCCGAGCTCTACAAGGTCGGCATGTCGGTCGCGCCGGTCCCGGACCAGACCCTTTACGACACGATCTACCAGGAGCGTTACATGGGCCTGCCCAAGGACAACGCCGAGGGCTACAAGAACGGCTCGCCCATCACGTTTGCCGAGGGGCTGAAGGGCAAGCTGCTGCTCGTGCACGGCTCGGGCGACGACAACGTCCACTTCCAGGGCTCGGAGCGCCTGGTCAACCGCATGATCGCCCTCGACAAGGCGTTCACGTTCATGGACTACCCCAACCGCACGCACGCGATCAACGAGGGCGAGGGCACGTCCCTCCACCTGCACACCCTGCTCGCGCGCTACTTGATGGAGAACCTGCCGGCCGGCCCGGCCGCGGCGACCGCGAAGTAAGCCGCGTCTCGAGCTCGCCGGGCCGCCGCAAAGGCCGCCCTGACGAAACCCCGAGACGAAAGAGCTTCCGTCAGCGGCGTGGGCCCGCCTTCTTCGGCAACAAGCGGTAGCCGGCGAGGATTTTCTCCATCCGGCGCCGCACGTCGTCCTGCACCGGCACGAGCGGCAGCCGCAGCGTCTCCCCACACTTGCCCATCAGCGCGAGCGCGCACTTGACGGGGCCCGGATTGGACTCGAGGAAATTCATTGCCATCAGCGGCAGGTACTTGCGCTGGAGCTCCAGCGCCGCGCCGCGATGGTCGTCGAGGGCCGCGTGCACGAGCTCGGACATCACCTTCGGGATCTCGTTGGCGGCCACGGAGATCAGGCCGCGTGCGCCGAGGGCGACGAGGGCCAGGGCCGTCGCGTCCTCGCCGGCGAACACCGCGAAGTCCTCCGGCACCGACGCCATGAGCCGGGCGATCTTGCCGAAGTCGGTCGACGCTTCCTTCAGGCCCGCCACGCGCGGGATCTCCGCGAGCCGCAGGATCGTCTCGACGTCGAGATCCATCGCCGTGCGCCCCGGCTCGTTGCCGACCAGGATCGGCAAGTCGGTCGCGTCGGCGATCGCCGAGAAATGCCGCACGAGCCCTTCGGGGCTCGGTCGGTTGTACATCGGCGTGATCGACAGGATGCCGTCGGCCTTGGCGGCCGCGGCCTCGCGCGCCCAGAAGACGGCGCGCGCCGTGTGGTTGCCGCCCGCTCCCGCCACGACCGGCACGCGGCCGTTCGAGACGCGCACGACCGCCGTCGTGACGGCCTTGCGCTCGTCGCGCGAGAGCGTGGCGGACTCGCCGGTCGTGCCGCACGGCACGAGGAAGTCCACGCCGGCGACGATCTGTCCGTCCACGAGCGCCTCGAGGGCGCCGAAGTCGATGCGGCCTTTCTCGTCGAACGGTGTGACGAGCGCCGTGCCGCAGCCCTTCCAGTCGACCGCCTTGCCACTGACTTTCACCAGGAACCTCCTTCGACGCGCGATTTCCTCGGGCAACCGTATAATCGAACGTCCCCGACCGATCAAGAAAAGCATGAGCGCGCCAACCGCCGGCCCCCGCTGCCCGAAATGCCGCCGCCCGATCGCGGCGTGGCGGCTCGAGCACTGCATCTACTGCGGCGAGACCTTTCCGGCGGAGCTCAAGCAGGGATTCGAGGAGCCCGACGGCCTCAAATGGATCGAGCGGCCGGCCCTGCCGACGGACCTCTCGAAGAAGCTGGAGCTCATGAAGGTCGTGCCGATCGAGGCGCGCCGCAAGTCCCGGTCGCTCGTGACGATCGTCGGCCTGCTGTCGCTGCCAATCTTCGCCGCCATCTTCTACCTGCTCTACACGATGGTCCGCCGTCTCTCGCCGGGCACGAGCCTCGTCGTCCTGCTCGCCGGCGCCGGTTTCGTCGCCTACCTCGCCTGGATCTTCGCCCGCGCCCGAAAGTAAGGGGGTCAGGTCTCTCAAAGTGTGACTTTGAGAAGTGTTCGACTCTAGCGACGCGGGTAGCCAAAGTCACACTTTGAGAGACCTGACCCCCTTTAGAAGAGGTTGCGAGGAGGGTCCTCGGGAATCTCGATGCCGAGCTCGCGGGCGAGCGCCCGGACGGTCAAGGGGGCGCAGCCTTCCGAACGGTTGTTGACGAGGACGAAGGCGTCGGCGCCGGCCTCGGTGATGTGCCGGATCAGGCGCACGACGTCCCTGCGCATGTCCTCCCGCGGGGCCTGCATGCGGTCGTAGGGCTGGAAGCGCGCGACGGCCTGCTCGTACGGGACGCCGGGCGGAACGAGGATGCGCGCGAGCGCGAGCTTTCCGGGCAGCGGCTGCGCGGCCTCCCACTGCTCGAGAAGGGGCGGCGTCCGCGTCCACCAGTTGAAGACGTGGGCCGCGCCGCGCCGCCTCAGGACGTCGAAGTAGTCCCGAGCAAAATACGCCGGCGTGCGGATCTCGACCGCGTACGTGTGGGCCGCCGGCAGCTCTCCGAGAAACCCGTCCAGCCGCCCGAGGAACTCGGCGCGACGGGCCGGTGTGGGGTCCCACTCGGTCGGGAACTCGAAGACGAACGGGCCCGTGTGGCCGCCGAAAGCCTTCTCGTACGCCGGAAGGACCTCATCGCGGAAAGCCCCGGCGTCGAGGTAGCGCGGATTTTCCCGGCCCGACCGCACGCCGTGGCGCGGCAACTCGGGAAACCGCGGCATCGTGATTTCCTCCCAGACCTTCGAGACGACCGGGAATGCCTCGGGTAACGCCCTGGCATACCGCGCGAGCTGCGCCTCCGAGGGCGGCCGGTAGAACGGGAAGTCGAACTCGACGATGCGAAACGGGGCATAGCGCGCGTACTCGCGCAGGCACTCGACCTTGAACGTCGCGGCGCGGTAGCGCTCGTGGTACACGAGGCCCTTCCAGCCCTCGTACGCGAAGCTCGCGGTGCCGAAGCGGATCTCGGGCAAGGCAAAAGTATGCCGCACCCGGGCCCACGTACAATCGCCCGATGATCCCCTATCGCGGAGCGGCCGAGATCACTGGCCGCCTCGAGCTCGCCGCCGCGACCGAGGTGCTCCTCGTCGATCCACCGCCCGAGCTCGAAGCGATGGTGACGGCGGCGGCCTCGAACGGACAGTCGATCCGGTCGTCGGAAGCGCGCCACGTCCGCTCGATCAAGGAGGCCTTCGACTTCATCCTGCTCTGGCAGGAGAGCCGCGTCGGCTCGCGCGCGGTCTTCGACGCCGCGCTCAAGAAGCTGGCGCCGGGCGGGTTTCTCTGGGTCGTGACCGCGCTGCGCAAGGTGTCGGGGCCCCGCACGCCGGCGATCCACCGCATCGAGCTCGCGGACCTGAAGAAGGCGTTCGAGAAGGCGGGGCTCGTCAACGACCGGGAGGCGCGGCTATCCGCGTGGCACGTGGCGTATCGCTTCGGGAAGCCGGGTCACTCCACGTAGGGAAAGAACCGCCCGGTCACGCGGAAAAAGCGGCCGCTCGGCGGCTCCACCGTCAACTGACAGCGAGAGACCTCGAGCGTCGTCGAGAACGAGACGCCGGGAGCCGTCAGGCTGATCGGGTACTTCGTGCCGACCTTGAGGGCAGTGTCGAAGTCGAAGCGCACGCCCGTCGGCGAGACGTCGAGGACCTGGCGCGCCTTCTCCCACCGGATTTTCAGCTCGTACTGTTCCGGCTTGAGCTTGCGCGCCAGCTTTGGAGTCTCCAGCGGGCTCGACTTGCCGGAGGCCGGCGGGTCTGTCTTCCTCTCTGCCATCAGTCCTGAGTAAGGAAGCGTACCCCGTTTCGAGCCTGGTTCCAACGCTGCTGCAAGTCGCTACCGGCCGAGGGAAAGAGCAAGACGAATGGCCGCGGGGAGGCCCTTTTTCTCGCGCACGACCCGCACGCGGGCCTTTTCGGCCGCCCTGAGACGCCGCACGAGACCCATGTACTGCCCCTGCTGGCGGCGCAGCGCCCGGACTCTGGGCGAAAGGCGGCGCTTCACGCGCGCCTCGGCCCGGCCGGCCTTCACCGCAACCCGGCGCCGGGTCTTCTCGGCGCCGCGGACCCCGAGATCCTCGAGCGTCGCGAGCCGCTCCCGGAGGGCGGCGATCTCCTTCTGCCAGTCCTCGAGGATCGCCCGGACGTGCCGCGCGCCGACCTTGCGCTCGCAAGGAGCGTCTGCAGAACGTAGTGGGACTGCCGGGGATCGAGCTTCATGGTTTCCTCCAAGGGCCGGGCAGTCTATACCAGACCGATCAGGCCAGGACGTCCCTCCGGACGAAGACGAGAAAGGCGGTTGCGAGGGCCGCCAGGGCCCACACCGCGAGCGTCGCCGCGGCGAAGCCGACCGTCAGCCCCTGGATCGGCGCGGGGGACCCCGAGTAGTAGTCGGGCAGCGGCAGGTTCGTCACGAAGAGATACTTCTGCGCCTCCCACGAGGGCGCCAGGCGCGGCAGGATCGTCCCCGCGATCAGCGCCGCGAGCATCGTCCCCATCGCGGCCGCCGTCGAGCGCAGCAGGACGCTCGTCAGGAGCGCGAGCACGCCGACGCAAAGAGCGGCGAACCACAACAGGCCGTAGGCGAGGATCGTGTCCTTCCACAGGGCGATCGAACGCACGGCGGCAGGGTCGAGCCGCTCGCCCGCGGAGCGGAATCCCGTCAGCACGGGCGCCGCCCAACCGGCGTAGCCGTAGACGATCCCGCCGAAGAAATACGCCATGACGCCGCCGAAGAGAACGGTCAACGTGATCGCGAGCAGGACCGCGACGAGCTTCGAGGCGAGAACGCGCGCGCGGCCGACCGGGCGCGTCAGCAGGAGCTTGATCGTGCCCTGCGCGAACTCCGCCGAGACGACGTCGGACGCGAACACGATCGCGAGCAACGGCAGCAGCAGGTAGCTCGCGGCGTTGGCGAAGCCGCGGACGAAGAGCGGGCCCGAGATGGCGTCGGGATTCACGTCGCGCTCGAGGTGGTACTGGAGCCGGTCGAGCTCGAAGCGCGCCCATCGCTGCATCGTCTGCGGCATGCGGCCGTCGCGCAATCCGTTCTGGATCCGCGCCATCCGCTCCTGCGTCTCGACGTGCCAGTCCTTGCCGCCGAGGAACCGCTCGCGGCCCCGCGACTGCGCGAAGGCGATCAGCCCGATCAGCGCCACCAGGATCAGCACCACCACGCGGAAGCGGCGCTGCCGCGCGAACTTCAGGATCTCGTTCTCGACGAGCCCCGGAAACCTCATACCGTCTCTCCTCCCGTCACCTCGAGGAACACCTCTTCGAGCGACGCCGGCGACCGCTCCACCGCGAAGACGTCGACGCCCGACGCCGCCAGGGCGCGCAGCGCCGACGGCACCTTCTCCTTCGGGATCCGCGCATCGATCGCGCCCTCGCCCTCCCCCCCGCGCCGTCGCCCGCGATCTGCGCCGCGCCGAAGGGCACGAGGATCTCCACCGCCCGCCGTGCCGGGCGCGCGATCAGCCGCAGGCGGTCCGACGCCACGCGGTCCACGAGCTCGCGCACGGGCCCGGTGGCGAGCGTGCGGCCGCGGTGGATGATCGCGACGCGGTCGCACGTCTGCTCGACCTCGGAGAGCAGGTGGCTCGAGACGAAGACGGCGATTCCGCGGTCGGACGCGAGGTGGCGCACGAGCTGGCGGATCTCGCGGATGCCGGCCGGATCGAGCCCGTTGGCGGGCTCGTCGAGGATCAGGATGTCCGGGTTGCCGAGCAGCGCCTGCGCGATGCCGAGCCGCTGCCGCATGCCGAGCGAGTACGTCGACACCTTGTCGTCCAGCCGATCGGACAGCACGACGAGCCGCGCGAGCTCCGGGATCCGCTCTGCGGCGCCGGCGGGCAGCATGCGGGAAAAGTGCAGGAGGTTTTCGCGCCCGGTCAGGTACTTGTAGAGGTCGGGGGCCTCGACGATGCAGCCGACGTGCCCCATGGCCCTCTCGAAGTTCCGCGCGAGGTCGAGGCCGCGGATCCGCACGCGGCCCCGGTCCGGCCGGGCGAGCCCCACGAGCATGCGGATCGTCGTGGTCTTGCCGGCCCCGTTCGGCCCGAGGAACCCGAAGACCTCGCCCGCCCGCACGTCGAAGGACACGTCGGCGACGGCCTCGCGGCTGCCGAACCGTTTGGTGAGGTGCTCGGCCGAGAGGACGACTTCGCCCGCGGATCCCGACAGAACGGCCGCCGTGCTCACCGAATCAACGTATCATCCCCGATCGCATGGCCCGCGGGTTGTCGCGCTTCTGGCTCTGGACCGCTCCCCTCTTCGTCGGGATCGCGGCGGCCATTCTCTTCGGGACGGGGCTCGTGCTCGCCCTGCGGGGCGCAACGGGTCAGCCGCTCGGCGCGCCGCCTCCGGCGAAACCCGCCGCCGCGCCCTCGGCCGCCGGGAAGGACGGCGTCTTCCGCATCCTCGTCGTCGGCGATTCGCTCGCCCGGGGCACCGGCGACGAAACCGGCAAGGGCTTCGGCGTCAACGTGCTCGAAGACTTCCGCAAGAAGGGCCGCGCCGAGATCACGAACCTCGCCGTCAACGGAATGGAGTCGCCCGAGGTGCTCGCGCTCGTCGAGAGCGCGAACGTCCGGACGCTCGCCGCCGGCGCCTCCCTCATCCTCCTCTCGGTGGGCGGCAACGACCTCTCGCACAGCCTCACCCGGGGCGCCGCGCCGACCGACGTCGCCGACGCGGTCGCCGCGTCGCGGACGCGCTACGCGGAGAACCTGCGGTCGATCCTGGCGACGCTCCGCGAGGCAAACCCCGCGACCCGCATCTGCGTCCTCGGCCTCTACGACCCCTTCGGCGGCGACAAGGGGCCCGGCGGCCGGATCGGCGCCTCCGTCATCCTCCAGTGGAACACGCTGATCGCGGAGACCGCTCTGTCGTTTCCGAATGTCACGGTCGTCCCCACGTTCGACCTCTTCCAGGGCCGCCCCGACCGGCTCTCCGCCGATCACTACCACCCCGACGGAAAGGCCTACGAAGAGATCGCGCGCCGGGTCCTGCAAGTCGCGTCGTAGCCCCCCTCACCCCGGCCCTCTCCCCCCTCACGGGTGGAGAGGGAGGTCTCCTTTGAGCGGCACTCTTCCATCAGTTCGCGGCGTGAATAGTCTCCCGACCGAAGGGAGATGGGATGAGAAGGCCGACCTCCCTGCGCAGTCCTTGTAAAAAGGCTGCATTGGAACGGGCTCGAGGCCCAGAAGGGAGATCGGCCATGAGGGAGCTTAGCAAGGTGGCAAGACAGACGGTCGGGCTGGATCTTGGAGATCGATTCAGTCAATTCGCAATCCTCGACGCCGAGGGCCAGATCGTCGAGGAAGGCCGGGGGGCAACGACGGAGGCGGGTCTGAGGAGGGTTTTCTCGAACCGCCCGCCGATGCGTATTGCCCTTGAGACGGGGACCCACTCGCCGTGGGTGTCGCGACAGCTCGTGGAATACGGCCACGAAGTCCTCGTCGCCAACTCGCGCAGGCTTCGACTGATCTACGAGAACCCGAGCAAGGATGACCGGGTTGACGCCATGTACCTGGCGCGGCTGGCTCGCTTCGAGCCGGCATTGCTCTGTCCGGTTGAGCACCGGGATGCTTCGTTGCAGAAAGACTTGGCGCTGTTGCGCTCGCGGGACGCTCTGGTCGTAGCCCGAACGCTTCTGGTCAACCACGTGCGTGGCGTGGTGAAGTCCTTCGGGACGAGGCTTCCGGCCTGTTCCACCAGCTGCTTCTCCAAGACCGCCTCCAAGCAGATCCCGGAGCTCTTAGAGCCCGTGCTCTTGCCGGTGCTCGAGCAAATCGCTTCGCTCACTGAGCAGATCAAAGCCCTGGGCCAGATGATCGAGACCCTGGCCGATGACCAGTACCCGCAGACCAGGCTGCTGCGCCAGGTCAAAGGCATCGGGCCGATCACTTCACTGGCCTTCGTCCTGACTCTGGGCGACCCACGGCGCTTCGCGAAGAGTCGGACAGTCGGAGCCTTCCTTGGACTGGTTCCCGGACGAAAGCAGTCGGGTCACTCCGATCCGCAAAGACGGATCACCAAGCAGGGGGACTCGGGGTTGCGCCGGCTTCTCGTGAACGCGGCCCACTACATCCTGGGGCCCTTCGGCCCGGACTGCGATCTGCGCCGCTTCGGACAGAACATCTCTTCCCGCGGCGGAAAGCTCGGTAAGAAAAAAGCCATCGTTGCCGTCTCACGCAAGCTCGCCGTCCTGCTCCATCACCTCTGGCGCACCGGCGAAGTTTACGAACCTCTTTACCGCCAGGATCGCAAAACCAGAGTCTCGGCCGCCTAGTCTTCGATAACCAGAGTCACCTATCTCGATGTCCATGACTGAAGTCAATCGCCCAGTCCCGGCGACTGCGACTCCTCCCTCGGTCCTCTCGCAGCCCACAACCACGGGCTACTGCAAGACCGTTAGTGAGATGGCAGCGCCTCGACTGGTTGGACCCCACCATGCACCCGGCTCTTTACCGAGCCGAACTGAGTGCGAATGGAAGCCTGGCGAAACGACTTCTGTCTGCTTCCAACCAGTCCCTGCCTACTGCGACTCCCGGGCTCCCCCCTTGACGCCGGTCGGCCTTCTCATGGAAGGGAGGAGGTTCGCGCCGCGGGAGCGCGAGCGAGCGAAGCGAGCGGAAGCGACGGAAGCGGAGGCGACGTCACCAGAACCGGCGCACGCGCTGGACTCCCCGGCCGATGCCGAGCAGCAGCGACGCCGCCGAAGCGATCCGCCCGGCCCGCGCGGCGAGCGAGTTTCTGCCGAAGAGCTTCCAGCCCGCCGTGGCGGCCGCGGCGAGACCCGAGGCCGCCCAGCCCGCATAGCGCCATCGATTGCCAAACGAGGCTGCTCCATCGCGCGCGGAGGCGAGCGCCTCGGCGAGGTCCTCGCGCTCGAGGGCGGCCCGGCGGCGCAGGGCGTCCATCCGCTCTTCGCGCGGGCTCATTCCGCACCCGCCCGGAAGCGTTCTTCGATGTCGTCGATCGGTTCGTCCGGTCCGTCGTTCTCCGCATCGGGCTCGGGCTCCGGGGACAGCGAGGCGGCGACCGCCTGCCAGTCGCGCGCGAGCTCTTCGGTCACGGCCGGAAATTCGAGCGGCCGCACCTGCGTCAGGGCCCGGAAGGCCACCCACGCCGCGGCGACCGCGCCGGCGGCATACAGGACGACCGCGACGAGGATTCCGAGCACCCAGCTCTTCAGGAGCCCCGCGAGCAGGGCCGCCAGCAGGGCCGCCAGCAGGAGCAAGGTTCCGATGCCGAGGGCGGCGGCAATCACCGCGCCGACGACCCCCCGGGCGGCGAAGGCCGCCTTGCCGGCGAGCTCCTCGCGCAGGATCTCCATGCGTGTCGCCAGCAGCGGACGACCGGCCGCGGTCACCCGCGCGAACCGGCCGCGCCAGCCCCGCTCGTCTTCTTCGCCCGGCAGCTCCGCCTCTTCGGTGCTCATGGGTCCAGGTAGTTTACAGGGTCGGGTTTTCGACAGGTCAGCCCGGCGGAATCACGACCCCCTCGCGGCGATTCGGCCGGCCGGGCTCGAGCGGGGCGATCCGGATCCCCTCGGCGCGGAACCGCTCGTGAATGCGCCGCGCGATCCGCTCGGCGCCGGGGGTGTCGCCATGCAGGCACAGCGTGTCCGCGCGGACCGAAATGCGCGTTCCGTCCACGGCGATGGCCGCGCGGTCCCGCGCGAGCAGGATCGACTGCTCCGCCGCCTCGTCGGGATCGGTGATCAGCGCGCGGGCGTCGCCGCGCGGGACCGTCGAGCCGTCGGGCAGGTAGCGCCGGTCCGCGAACGCTTCCTCCGCCACCGAGAGCCCGGCCTCGCGGCCGGCTTCGATCAGCATCGACGCCGCGGCGCCCAGGAGCACGAGGCTCGGGCGAAAGCGCCGCACGCCCTCGGCGATGGCGCGCGCGACGTCCGGAAACTCCGCCCCGCTGTGGTAGAGCGCGCCGTGCGGCTTGACGTGCGTGAGCGTGCCGCCGCGCGAGCGCACGAAACCGTCGAGCGCGGCCACCTGGTAGAGCACGAGGTTCTCGACCGCGTCCGCGGACATTTCGACCGGCACGCGGCCGAAGTGGTCGCGGTCCGGGTAACCCGGGTGCGCGCCGACGCGGACGCCGTTCGCGAGCGCGAGCGACACGGTGCCGTCCATGACCGACGCGTCGCCGGCATGCAGGCCGCATGCGACGTTCGCGGAAGTGACGAACGGCATCAGCGCCGCGTCGTCCATTCCCTCGCCGACGTCCGCGTTCAGGTCGATGCTCAAGGGAAGGTAATCGTACTCCCGAAGGGGTGCGGCTCCCGCCAAACTCGTACCCTCTCCCCCGAGGGGAGAGGGCAGGGTGAGGGGTTAGGTTCATCCGTCGGACAAAGCCCGACCAGCCGAAATCGAGTTGGAGGGCGCCCCCCACCCCCACCCTCTCCCGCCGGGAGAAGGGGTCGAAGTCGGCGTTTACCGCTGGCTTCGGCGGGGAAAGACCAGCCGGAACACGCCGTACGCGGCCAGGCCGACCACAGCGCCGGCTCCGAGGACGAGCAACGGCGAGGGGCTCGTGGGCGGAGGTGGCGCAGGGATCCGGGCCCGCTCGGCGGGCGTCGCGGCCCTCCGGCGCGCGAGCTCGAGCGTCAGGCTCTCCTCTCCCTTGCGCATCGCCCACCGGTGGTTGGCCGCGAGCAGGGGTCGGAAGAGCGGCGAAAGTGCACGCAACAAGGGCTTTTCCGCCCGCACCGCCCAGTCGTAGGTCACGAGCGTCCAGGCGCCGGCGGACTCGAGCGTCCAGACGCCGCGCCCGGCGAGGTCGCCCTTCGCCTCGATCGTGAAGCCGTGCGGGTGGCGGGATTCGACGACCTCGAGCTCCCAGTCCAGCGTGTACGGCAGCCAGCCTTTCGTGTGGAGGCGGGCGCGCCTGCCCACGCCGCTTTCGTCGCCCGGCGAAAGCTCCTCAACCTCGAGATAGACCGAAGGCCACCACCGCCCGAGCTCCCTCGCCTCGGAAAGCACGGCAGCCACCTCCTCGACCGTCCCGGCCACGCGCCACTTGGTCCGGAAGCGGTACTCGGGGGCCGGCATCGACCTCAGGAGATCTCGGTGTCGAGCAGCCCCATGCGCAGGACGTCGAGCGCGCGGCCCTGTCGGAAGACCTCCTGCCGCAGGACGCCCTCTCTCTTGAACCCGACGCGCTCGTACGTTTTCACCGCCGAGGTGTTGGCGACCTGGACATCCAGCCGGATCTTGCGCAGGCTCATCTCGCCGAAGGCGAACCGGCACAGCGCGCGGACGGCCTCTTCGCCGAATCCCTGGCCCCGGCAGTCTTTTTCCCCGATGAAGATGCCGAGCGTCGCCGTCCGGTTGTCCCGGTCGATCGCGACGAGGCCGCAGTTGCCGATGTGCCGGTCGCCCTGCGCGAGACAGATTGCGAAGTGGAGCTCGGACGTGTCCTGGCCCCGGGTCGCGCGCTCGATCCAGTCCGCCTCCCGCGCGAGCGACACCGGAAAGCGCTGCGCCAGCGTCGAGGTCAGCTCCTCGTCGTTCATCCAGTCCTGGCAACGCTGGAGGTCGTCCCGCTCGATGGAACGCAGGTAGAGACGCTCGGCTCGGATCACGCGCAACCCCTTCCCCTGCAACGATATCCGATCCGAGAGCGTTTTCGGCCGCCACCCGGGCCCGAATTGGGCAACGAAGCCGAGGAACTTCACGTCTAACCGTGCGTAACTCCAATTCGAAGGCACCAGACGAAAGGCCCGGCATGAGCGGAGCGATCCGGCGTTTCCTTTCCAGGGAGGATGGGATGTCCAAACTCTTCAAGACACTGCTGCTTCTCGTCGTCCTCGTGGCGGCGGCCGCCGGCCTCTACGCGCTGACCCGCGGCAACAAGAGCGACGGCGAGAACAAGATCGTGACCGTCGAAAAGGGCTCGATCACCGAGAAGGCCCTGGCCGTCGGCCAGATCCAGCCGCGCCAGAAGTTCACGATCAAATCGAAGATCTCCGGCCTCGTGAAGCGCTGCATGGTCAACGTCGGCGACAAGGTGAAGCCGGGCGACCCGCTCTTCGAGATCGCCCCCGACCCGACACCGCAGGAGCTGACCGACGTGGACCGCCAGCTCGATTCGACCCGCGCCTCCTTCGAGCGGGCCCGCGCCGAGTGGGAGCGCTCGCAACAGCTCTCGAAGGACGGCGTGCTGCCGAAGTCGGACATGGACGTCAAGCGCGAGGCCTTCGAGCTTGCCAAGGTGGCAGTCGCCAAGGCCGAGCAGCAGCGCGACCTGACGCGCAACGGACGCATCGCCGCCGAGGGCGTGAGCATGGAATCCATCATCCGCTCGCCGGCGGCCGGGACGATCCTCACCCGCGCCGTCAACCCCGGCGACCCGGTCGTGCCGCTGACCTCGTACCAGCCCGGCACGGAGCTCGCCGCGATCGCCGACATGAGCGACCTCATCTTCAAGGGAACCGTCGACGAGATCGACGTGGGCAAGCTGCACACGGGCATGACCGCCCGGATCAAGGTCGGTGCGCTGCCGACCGACACGGTGACCGGGAAGGTCTCGCGCATCGCGCCCCAGGCCCAGCAGAAAGAAGGCGCGACGCTGTTCGACGTCGAGATCGAGCTCGAGCCGACGAACAACATCGTCCTGCGCGCCGGCTACTCGGCCAACGCCGACCTCATCATCCGCGAGGTCAAGGACGTGCCGACGCTGCCCGAGCGCGTCGTGATCTTCGAGGACGGGGGCAAGAAGACTTTCGTCGAGCTGCCGGGGGCCACTCCCAAGGAAGCGCCCAGGAAGGTGGCGGTCAAGCTCGGCGTGTCGGACGGGCTGAGCACGCAGGTCGTGGACGGACTCTCGGTCGGAGCCAAGGTCATCGAGCGGCCGCCCAAGAAACTCACGTCGGCCGTCGACTGACACCGAAGGCCGCGCCTCCATGCTCTCCCTCCGCGACGCCTTCCGGCAGATGTGGCGCGACGTGCGCAGCCAGAAGCTGCGCACGTTCCTGACGGTCTTCGGCATCATCTGGGGCACCGTCTCGGTCACACTGCTGCTCGCCTTCGGCAAGGGCATGCAGCGCCAGATGGTCGTCAATGCCGCGGGCATCGGCGACGGCATCTGCATCGCCTGGCCGGGCCTCACGTCCGTCCCGTTCGAAGGCCTCGGGAAGGGACGCAAGATCCGGGTCAACGAGGACGACGTGGACGCCATACGCCGCCAGGCGCCCGGCCTGCGCGCCATCTCGAGCGAGTACTCGGACACGATGAAGTTGAACTACGAGGCGAAGACGGTCGCCGTGGACATCTCGGGCGTCGCGCCCGAGTTCGGTGGCATGCGCAACATCAACCCGCACTTTGGCGGCCGGTTCATCAACCCGACCGACATGGCCGAGCAGCGCCGGGTCCTCTTCATCGGCTGGAAGCTCGCCGAGCAGGTCTTCGGCAAGACCGACCCGGTCGGCAAGACGGTCATGCTCAAGGGATCGCCCTTTCTGATCGTGGGCGTCCTCGAGGAGAAGATCCAGCAGTCGAGCTACAGCGGGCGCGACAACGGCAAGGGCTTCATCCCGGGCACCACGTTCCGCGCCCTGACCGGCTCGAAGTGGGTCGACAACCTGATCTACCAGCCCGTCGTGATGAAGGACAGCAAGGCCGTGACGGACGGCGTGCGCCGCGTCCTGGCGGGCCGGCAGCGGTTCGACCCGGACGACAAGGAGGCCTTCTCGGTCTGGGACACGACCGAAGAATTCGCCTTCCTGGGGACGTTCTTTCTTTCGTTTCGGCTCTTCCTCGGCATCATCGGGTCGTTCACGCTCATCGTCGGCGGCATCGGGGTCTCGAACATCATGAACGTCGTGGTCGAGGAGCGCACGAAGGAGATCGGCATCAAGATGGCGCTCGGCGCGAAGACGCCCTGGATCCTGCGCCAGTTCCTGATGGAGACGCTGCTGATCACGGCCATGGGCGGCATGATCGGCTTCGGGATCTCGATGTCCGTCTGCGCGATCTTTCCGAAGTTCGGGGTCACGCAGTACGTCGGAGATCCCGACGTCTCGATCGGCGTGGCCCTGCTCACAGCTGCGGTCCTCGGCCTGACCGGACTGGTCGCCGGCTACTTCCCGGCCCGCGACGCTTCGCGCCTGGATCCCGTGGTCGCAATGAAGTTGTAGCGATGAAGCTGTGAAAAAGAATCTCTCGCTCATCCTGCAGCTCTTCCTGCTGTCCGCGCGGCTGCAGAAGAAGCGGGCCACACTCACGATCGCCGCCCTCGCCTGGGGCACCGTCACGATCCTCCTGCTGCTCGCGTTCGGAGAGGGCCTGAAGCGGCAGATGACCGCCAACGAACAGGCCATGGGCAACAACCTCGCGATCCTCTGGCCCGGCGAGACGACGAAGCCCTACAAGGGGCTGCCGCCGGGGCATCACGTGCAGCCACGCATCGAGGACGTCGACTTCGCCCGCGAACGCATGCCCGAGCTCGATGCCATCTGGGCCGAGCTGACCTCGTGGCGGACGGCCCTCGCCTACGGGAAGAAAACCGTCAACGGGCGCGTCATCGGCACGATCGCCGACTACGGCGACGCTCGCAAGCACTTCCCGAAGGCCGGGGGCCGCTTCCTGAACCCGGACGACGAGAGCGAGAAACGGCGCGTCGTGTTCCTCGGCAACGAGATGGCCAAAGACATCTTCGGCCAGGAAGAGCCCCTGGGCAAAACGATCCTCATCAACAACTCGCCCTTCACCGTCATCGGCGTCATGCAGCGCAAGCGCCAGTCCTCCACCTACGGCGGGCCGGACGCCACCCACGCCGTCATCCCCCAGTCGACCTTCAAGGCGGTCCTCGGCAACGACCGCGTCAACGTCGTGGTCTTCCGCGTCAAGAAATCGGCCGACATGGACGCCGCGCTCGTGCACTTGAGCCAGGTGCTCGGGCCGCGCCTGGGCTTCGACCCGGAGGACTCGCACGCCTTCGGCGTCTGGAACACGGTCGAGGGCCAGAAGATGAGCGGGAAGATCCTGACGGGTCTCGAGATTTTCTTCGGCATCATCGGCGCGCTGACGCTCATCATCGGCGGCGTCGGTGTCGCCAACATCATGTACGCCGTCGTCAAGGAGCGCACCAAGGAGATCGGCGTCAAGATGGCGCTCGGCGCGCGCAGCGCGTGGATCACGGGGCCGTTCGTGCTCGAGGGGATGGTTTACACCTTCCTCGGCGGGCTCTTCGGGGCGCTCATCGCGATCGTGATCGTGACCGGCCTCGGTTTCATCAAGCTCGAGGGCAACGACGTGCTCGAATTCCTCGGTCACCCGACGCTCTCGTGGCCCATCGGCCTCGCGACCATCGGCATCCTCGGCATCTGCGGGCTCGCCGCCGGCTACTTCCCCGCCCGCCGCGCCGCCGCCATCGACCCGGCTTCCACGCTGCGCTACGAATAGAGAGGATTTGCGTGACGACGACACCGACGACGGCCCCCGAGATCATCCACATGGAAGGCATCCGGAAGATCTACGACACCGGAAAGGTCAAGGTCGAGGCGCTCAAGGGCATCGACCTCGCGGTCGCGCCGGGCGAGTTCGTCGCCATCGTCGGCCCGTCCGGCTCCGGAAAGTCCACGCTGATGAATCTCATCGGATGCCTCGACACGCCCTCGGAAGGGCGCTACCGGCTGGGCGGCGAGGACGTTTCGAAGTTCACCCGTGACGAGCTCGCCGACGTGCGCAATCGCCGCGTCGGGTTTGTCTTCCAGGGTTTCAATCTCCTGCCGCAGATCTCGGCTTTCGAGAACGTCGAGCTGCCGCTGCTCTTCGGGGGCGTGCCGCCGAAGAAGCGGCGCGAGCGGGTCGAGGAGCTCCTGAGCAAGGTCGGCCTCGCCGACCGCATGGACCACAAGCCGACCGAGCTCTCTGGCGGCCAGATGCAGCGCGTCGCGATCGCGCGCGCCCTCGCGATGAAGCCGGACGTCGTCCTCGCCGACGAGCCCACCGGCAACCTCGACACGTCGGCCGGCGGCGACATCATGAGCCTCTTCGCGGAACTCTGGCAGCAGGGCTCGACGCTCGTCGTCATCACGCACGACATGACGCTCGCCCGCCGTGCGGGCCGCGTCGTCGAGATCCGCGACGGGCACGTCGTCAGCGACAGCGCGGTAGCTGCGTAACCGTCGAAGCCGACGCTGGCAGGCGCGAGGCTCCCGGCCGTCAGGGCCTGAGCCTGCTCCCGCCCGGGCCGCCGGCGAGAGCTCGAGAGATTTGCCGTGAGCCACGCGGGCGGCCCAAGGGCCGCCCCTACGGCACGCGCTGGCGGGACGCGCCGTCGCTTCCGTGCGGTCGTCCCCGCTCGCTACTTCTTCGTGAAAGCCTTCGGTTTCCTCGATGGCCGCGCGGGCGAACTCGGCCACGGTGGGGTCGGGGTCGGTGGAGAGTTCGCGGAAGAGTGCGATGTCCGATTCGTGGTGGAGGGCGCCGAGGCGTTCGACGGCGTTTTCGCGGATCTCGCGGTTGCGGTCGTTCGTCATGGCGCGCAGGCGCTCGGCGAGTTTCGGATCGTCCGGCACGGCGGCCATCCAGCCGGCGATTGCGGCGGCGCGCACTTCCTGGACGTACTTCGGGTCGACGTAAGAGTCGAAGGTGGCGGCGAGCGTCGGGTCGGAAAGCTTGCCGAGGCCCACGAGCGCTCCGATGCGGATCGAGTCCCAGTAGCGCGACGGCCGCGAGAGCTGGCGCGTGAGGTATTCCTTCGTGCCGGCGGCCCCGAGGCGGCCGAGCGAGATCTCGGCGGCGCCGATCACGTCCTCGGCCTTGTCCGCCTCGATCGTCCGGCGCAGCGCCGTCGCGGAAGACGCCGAGCCGCAGTCGCCGAGGGCGATCGCTACGGCGCGCCGGACGCGCGGGTCGGGATCGGCGAGCGCCTTCTCGAGCGCCGCGGCCGCAGCAGGGCCGCCCGCGCGCCCGAGGTCGAGCGCGGCTTCCTGCTTGAGGCCCCAGTGCGTGGACGCATCGGCCAGCACGCCGGAGAGCGCAGCGACGGCACGCGGATCGCGGGCATAATCGTCCGCGAGCTGCCTCGCCGCCCGCAGGCGGGCCGCGAGGTCCCCGTGCGCGAGCTCGTCGAGCACTTCCCCGATCGGCCGCTCGTACTTGACCTCGCACACGAGCCAGCCGCCCTTGTCGAACGTGACACGGCTCGGCTTGCCCGCCGCGGGCAGCGCCACCGTCGTGGACCAGCCCGAGAGCTCGATGCGGTGGGTCTTGACGCCCGACGCGTCCGCGATCTCGACGTCGACGGGCAGGCGGAACTCGTTCTCGAACGGCAGGTCCGACTGGATCTGCTTGACGGTCAGGTCCACCGACTTGCGCTCCGGGACCCACCGGTACGAAACGTCGAAGCGCGGATGTCCGCCGCCGCCCACGACCCAGTCCTGGAAGAACCAGGAGAAGTTGCGCCCGCTCGCGAGCTCGATCGCCTCGGCGAGGTCCGCCGACTCGACCGACGAGTACTCGTGCCGGTGAAGATAGTCCGAGATCATCCGGTAGAAGTCCGGATCCCCCATGAAGTGTCGCACCATGTGGAGGACGAGCGAGCCCTTCACGTACGTCGACTCCGTCTGGTACATCTGCGTCGGCTCGCGGTAGTGCAGATATTCCATCGGGCGCACCGTGCCCGTCGCGCGGACGTAGTCCACGTACTTGTTGAGGTACCACCAGCGCTGGTAGGTCAGGTCGTCCTCGCCGTGCGCGTGGCCGTTCCAGACCATATGCCAGAAGGTCGCGAACGACTCGTTCAGCCAGATCGAGCCGAGCGACCGGCACGTGACCATGTCGCCGAACCAGTGGTGGGCAAGCTCGTGCGAGATCGTGTCCTCGTACGTGAAGATCGGCAGCGCGTCTTCGTAGCCCGGCGAGGAATCGTACGGGTCGCCCTTCTGGTGGAGGTGCGACTCGCCCAGTCCGGTCATCGTCGTCGTCTCCATCGCGCCGACCGCGAAGTCGCGCAGGAGCACCTGGTCGTACTTGACCCACGGGTAGGGGTAACCCATCCGCTCGGAGAAGAACTCGACCATCTGCGGCGTGTTGCCGAAGGTGTACTTCGCCGCCTCCTCGATCCCGGGCCGCCCCCAGACCGCGAGCGGCACGGCGGCGGCGCCGAGCTTCGCGTCGGCGAGGGGAATACGGGCGAAGTTGCCGACGTCGACTGTCACGAGGTAGTTCGGGATCGGCTTCTCCTCGACCCAGCGGAAGGTGCGCGTGCCGTCCGGGTTGTCGCGGGGAGGATCGAGCACGCCGTTGCCCACGGCCGTGAACCCGCGCGGCACCGTTACGACGAACTCGACCGCAAAGCGGTCGTTCGTATCGTTGTAGATCGGCAGCCAGGCATAGTGCAGGCCTCCCTCGCCGTAGTTCCAGGCCTGCGCCTCGTGTCCCTCGGACTTCGGAAAGAAGTACATCCCGACGCGGGGGTTCACGGCGTACGTAATCTTGACCGTGGCATCGCGGCCGATCGGCACGGGCTCGCCGAGCGGGACGTTCAGCTTGAACGCCTTCGGGTCCAGGGTGAATGCGAGCGGCTTGCCGTCGCGCTCGACTCTCTCGATGCGCAGGCGCGCCGCGTCGAGCGAAAGGTCCGCCAGCGGAGCGCGCAGCGACTCGAACGTCACCGTCGCGACGCCCGCGATCTCTTCCTTGACCATGTCGAATCGCAGCTCCGCCCTGTAGCTCCTGATGTGGTACGCCCGATCCCTCACGGGCCGCTCCGGGCCCTCCGGGAGCCGGTGGCCGGGAAGCACCTGGGCCGATGCGGGGACGGCGACGAGCGCGAGGATCGCGAACACACGTTTCATGTGATTTCTCCGGAAAGTGGGCGGATCTTACCCCGCGCCGGGGACGAGGGCCGATCCGGACGGGACGGGACGCAACCCCTCCGCCCGCTTTCCGTATGCAGGTCAGAACCAGGAGGTCCCATGCACCCGAAGCGCCGCATCCTCACGCCGACGTTCGGTCTCGCGCTGTTCCTGCTGGGGTCGGCCGCGCGCGCGCAGTCGGCCGCGGACGCCGAAAAGCTGTTCGATGCCGGCGAGTGGGCGCCCGCCGTGGCGGCCTACACGAAGATCGTCGGCGCCGAGCCGAAGAACGCGGACGCCTGGTTCCACCTCGGCGTCGCACAGCGCAGCCTCAAGCAGTACGGCGACGCGATCGCATCCATTCAGAAGGCGCTCGACCTCGGCTACCCGCCCACGCGCGGCCTCGCGGCGCTCGGAATCGCGAAGGCCCTCTCGGGCGACCCGGATGGCGCCTTCCAGGCGTTGAACGGCGCCGTCGACGCGGGATTGCCGCCCCAGGTCCTCGACACGCATCCTGCGATGGCTTCGCTGAAGTCCGACCCGCGATTCGCCGCGCTCGTCAAGAAGGCCCAGGACAAGGCCCATCCCTGCGTCAACGACGCGCGCTACCGCGCGTTCGACTTCTGGGTCGGCGACTGGGACGTCTTCGTGGGAACGCAGCAGGTCGGACACAACCGCATCGAGCGCCTGCTCGAAGGCTGCCTCCTCATGGAAAACTGGACCGACGGCTACGGCAGCTCCGGCAAGAGCGTCAACTACTTCGACCCGGCCGCAGGCAGGTGGAAGCAGAACTGGGTGGACGAGAACGGCGGCGTCGTCTGGTACGAGGGCGAGGTCAAGGACGGCGAAATGCGCTACGCCGGCGAGAACATCGCCGCGAACGGGAAAAAGCAGCTCGCCCACTGCCGCCTGACGCCGATGGCGGACGGGACGGTCCACCACGTGATCGAGACGTCGCAGGATGACGGGAAGACCTGGACCAAGAGCTTCGACGCGATCTACCGGCCCGCGAAGAAAGAGGCGACCGCTCCGCGTTAGACTCCTCGCCAATTCGGGAGGAGAAACCATGTCGACTCCTTCCCGGGGCGCCGGACGACGCTGCCGGTCGACGGGAGCGTCTGGGCATCGAGCGAGAGCGCGCCCAGCAGCAGCGCGGCCTCATACGGAATCCACCGCGTTCGATGACGTGTCACCCGCGCCCTCCAATACCGCTCGATGGGTTGAAACAATCTTCCCCAAGATGCACCGGGTCGCGGCGGCGGCGGACCTTATAGAATCCTCAGACATTTCTCAGATGCGACTCTCATTCGGCACCGTCACCCTGGACACCGACCGCCGCCAGATCTTCGCCGGCGCCGAACCCCTCCACGTTTCCGCCAAGGCCTTCCAGCTCCTCGAGCTCTTGGTGGACAACCGCCCGCGCGCGCTCTCCAAGGATGAGCTCCAGCACGCGCTCTGGCCCGACACGTTCGTCTCGGACACGAGCCTGACGACGCTGGTCAACGAGCTGCGCGCCGGGCTCGGCGAGTCGGCGCGCGAGCCGCGACTGATCCGCACTGTCCACGGGTATGGCTACGCCTTCGAGGCCCCGGGGGCGGCCGCCTCCGGTGCCCGCCTGATCTGGGGCGCGGTCGAGGTGCCGCTCTACGAAGGGGAGAACGTCCTCGGGCGCGACCCCGGGCCTCGCGGCGCGATCCCCGACGCCTCGGTATCGCGGCGCCACGCGCGGCTCACGCTCTCGGGCGACTCCGCGACCCTCGAGGATCTCGGATCGAAGAACGGCACCTTTGCCTGCGACCGGCGCGTCGATAAGCCGACGCCGCTCACCGACGGCGACGCGATCCGGCTCGGCCTCGTGACGCTGGTCTTTCGCGTCGCGAGCGCGGGGGCTTCGACGAAGACGGCCGTGCCGGAGTGAGTCAGGGTGAGGGGGGGATTTCTACCGCACCGTCACCATCGAGCCGCTCGAGTACGCGTTGAACTCCGGCGCGTAGAGCGACTGCACCGTCGCCGGCCCGATCCTGAAGGTTCCGGCCATGTTCGCGCGCACCCGGTACTTGAGCGTGTATTCCCCGACGGGCAGCTGTTCGAAGAAGAAGTTCGCGCCGGAGTCTCGCGTCTCCTGGTACCGGGAGATCCCGAGGTCCCATTTGTAGCCGGAACTCACATCCTCCGGCTCCGTGCCGGCCGCGCGCGGGTCGCGCAGGTGGACGTATTCGGCGGCGTGCTTTGTCGAAAGCGAGATCTGGACTTCGATCTCGTCGCCGACCGCGAGCGCCGCGCCCTCCGAGAGCGGCTTGAGCGTGAAGCCCGAGGCCGACGACTCCCGCTTGAAATACTTCCGCGACACGGCGAAGAAGTCCCCGCGGTCCTCGGCCGGCAGCTTCTCGGTCGAGAAGTTCCACGTCGCCGAGGCGAAGGCAAGCCCCTTGCCGCCCTTGGAGACCGCGATCGTCGAATCCGACGTCGGATCCATCTTGTCCCCGCGAATGACGACCTGGTTGCGCTTGCCCGTGTACCGGTCCGGCTCGAACGCAAATACCGTCTTCTGCCCGCCGGTCTCGACCGTGACGTCCTCCCGGGCGCCGAGCGCGCCCTCCTTCTTCAGGTACCAGACGAGCGAGTAGATGACCTCCGCGGTCGCGCGGGTGGACTTCCACTGGTTCAGCTTCTTGTTCAGGAACAGCCACTGCACGAGTCCGTGGCGCCGGGAGTCGGAAGGGTCGAGCTCCATCAGCGTTCGCAGCGCGAACGCCTGCGTCTCGATCGTGTCGTTGTACCAGAGCCAGGAGCGGTCCTCCGGCGCCCAGTACGTGCCGAGGTCCCGGTCGGATTTCGCGGAGTCCATGACGCTCGCCCACACGAGCGAGGCGTCTTTGGGCCGGCCCACCCGCTTCAGGGTCAACGCGAGCAGTCCCTTCATGTATGGCGAGTGCTCTCTCCAGTGCTTGAAGGAGAAGGCGAGGATCGAAGCGCGCTCGGCCGGCGTCAACGCGTCGCCCATCCAGGAAGAATCCGGGTAACAGGTCGCCACGTAATCGAGAAACGTCAGCCACTCCCAGTCGCACTTGTCCTCGGCCATCCGCTTTTCGTACTCGACGCGGAAGTGCGAGGCGACGTAGGCCCAGCCGCGCGAGACCATGTCTTTCGGAACGTCGACGCCGAACTCGGAGGCCTTCGCCATCCCGTACAGGATGTAGAGCGTCATGTAGGGCGACGGCGGGCCGCCGGGCCACCACGGAAAGGCGCCAATCGCCGTCTGCGCGTTGCGCAGCTTCGCGAGCGAGGCTTCCCGCTGCGCCTTCGCGACGCGCGGGTCGAGCACGTTGATCAAGCCCGAGCCCGCGTCCTTCCCGCCCCGCGACGCCTCGAGCCATGGCGTCTCCTCGAGTGCCATCCTGCGCGCCGGATCCGGCGCCGCCCACGCTTCGAGCGGCGTCTCCCGCCTGGACATCTCCTCCGCCATCTTCGCCACGGCCGGATAGTCGCGGTAGAGCGACGACACGATCCCCGTCGACACGAAGCGGTTCATCGTCTGCTCGGTGCACTCGTAGGGGTAGTTCACGAGGTACGGGAGCGCATTGAGCACGGAATAGAAGAGCTGCGCGTCGACCGTGACGACGAGCTGCTCGTCGATGCGGCTCGCGTCGTCCGTCTTCGCCATGTCGGCGAACGTCATCGTGCGCCGCTCGCCCTCCTTGAGCGCGACAAAGCGCGACTGCGACAGCTGCATCCGCCCCGGAAGCACCGGCAGGGGCCGCAACTCGCCGTCGGAGAAGTCGCCGGAGACGGCGGTCGCCTTGATCGCGAAGGAACCGACCCGCTTCGGCGTCAGGATGGCAAACGTCGCATTCGCGCTGCCGCCGGCGGCGGCCGAAAACGCGACGGCCGCCTGATCCGCCGTCAGGCCGAACTCGGCGAGCGCGCTCGCGTTCGTCTCCGTGTCCAGGATGTCGAGCGCAACCGTGCCCGACATCGCGCGCTCCGAGGCGTTGTTGACCACGACCTTCAACTCCGCCGCGTCCCCCTCGCGCAGGAACCGCGGCACGTAGGGCCGCACCATCAGGTCCTTCACGCTGCGCGTCTGCATGTGGACCGAGCCCGACTTCAGGTCCCGCGTGATCGCGTGGACCCATACGTTCCACGACGTGACCGAGTCCGGCACCTGAAATTCGATGACCGCGGAGCCCTCTGCGTCGGTCAACAGTTGCGGCTTCCAGAAGGCCGTCTCGGAGAAATCGCTGCGGAGCACCGGCGTCGGGGAAGCCGCCGGCGCGACGGCGTAGACCGCTTTCGACTCTCTCGAATCCCCTTCCTCCGCGCGCGCCGGCGGCGACTCGGGCGTCGCCGCGTCGACCGCGTTCTCCCGCGCCTTCGCCATCATCCCGACGCCGGCCATCCGCGCACCGGGGCCGCCGAGCCCGTAGCCCTCGAAGAACTTCAACCGATCGCCGCGCAGGGTCCCGAGGGACGGCCGCGCCGCGAAATCCCGTCCGAAGACCCAGGCCCACCCGCTCGGGCCCAGGCTCGTGAAGAGACCGCTGTCTCCCCTGCCGTCCGGGTAGATGGCCAGGGGCCGCGGCGGATGGGGCTCGACGAAGAAGTCGAGGCTGCGGTCGTACATGTAGGCGAGCAGCTCCGCGGCCCGCGACTCGGCCTGCGTCCCCCCCGGCGCTTTCACCGTCACGCGCCAGGTTTCCCGATCGCCCGGGCGGATCCGGTCGCGGAAGCTCGCGAACGACACCTGGAGGTCCTTGTCTTCCCACGGGACGAACACCGCGCTGCCCTGCGTGAGGAACTGGTGGTCGCGCAGCAGTGACAGGCGGATCGCGAAGCCCCCGCGGTCCGCCTCGGACACCGGGATCTCGACGACGCCGCTCTCGGACGACGGGATCGATCGGCGCGAGACGACCTTTCCGCCGCGCAGAACGTCGAAGTACAGGACCTGGTCGGGCAGGCCCGAGGACACGAAAAACCGCGCTGTCTCGCCCGCGCCCACCGACGCTCGCTCCGCCACGAGAACCTCGGGGAACGCGATGCGGGTGTTCCGGCCCGCCACGAGAAACTCTCTGGTCGTCTCGTACCGGCCGCCGAACTGGTCCCGCGTCTCGTAGCGCAGCCGCCACGCGCCCGGGGCCAGGGCGGGGAGCCGGATTTCGGCTTCGCCCTTCACCCCGTGCGCGAGCTCGCCGCGGTCCTTCTCGGGCCCGTCGGGCCAGTTGCGCATCGCCGCCTCGAGAGACACGCCGGTGTCCCACCGCGGCCGGAGCCGGTCTCCCGGAGTCGCGAAGCGATCGGCCTCGCCCGGGGGCTGGTCGAGCGGCATCCGCGCGGGCAGCAGCGTCTGCGCGGGTTGCGCGATCGCGAGGAGACGCCAGCTTCCGGGCCCCGGGTTCGGCGCGCCGTCGAGATCGGTCCGGACGAGCGTGATGCTCACTGGCTCGCCCTCCCGGACGAACCCGGTCTCCAGGCGGACCTGGGCCTCGACCGCCACGAAGCCGAGGCGGAAGCCCCGCTCGGCCGAGCGTGTCTCGCCGCCCTCGTCGGTCACGTCCGCCGTCGCCGCGAACCGATACGTCACGTCCTTCGAGCTTCCGGCCAGGCGCTCGTCCGCGGCCGCCGTGAACGCGGCCTCGAACGTCCCGTCCTCCTTCAGGGCGGAGGTTCCCTGCGCGACCGTCTGCGGCGAGCCGCCCGCGCCCGGCCCCCACCGCCACCACCACCAGGGAAACTGCGGCTCGCGCACGATCCGCCACCGCACCGAGCCGTTCGTCACCGGCAGCCCGAAGTAGTAGCGCGCGGAGCCCGAGATCACGGCCTTCTGGTTCAGGCGCAGGGGTGTCTTCGGCTCCTCCCACTTCACCTCGAACGTCGGGCGCTTGTATTCCTCGACCTGCACGGACGCCTCGCCCGAGGGAGCGCTGCGGACGGACCATCTCCCGAGCGCCCGGCCGGCCGGAATGACGAACTCCCCCGCCGCCGAGCCGAACGAGTTGGTGGACAGGCTCTTCGACTCCACCGCCTGCCCGTTCGCGTCCACGAGCGTGACCGTGATCGGAGCTTGCGCCTCGGTCCGGTAGCTCCCCGAGCCCGCGACGCCCCGGTACGCGACCGTCTTCCACAGGACCTTCTGCAGGGGCCTGTAGATTGCGCGGTCCGTGTAGACGAGAGCCCGGGCCTCGTCGGCCGGCTCGCTCGGAGGCGACAGATAGATGTTCTGCGATTCGATGGCGATCTGCCGACCTTTCTTCGCGAGCAGGAAGTAGTTGCGCCTCTCCATCCCCGGCGCCCACGCGAAGCGGACGAGGCCTTGCGCGTCGGAGGTCGCGGTCGTCAGCCGATGGTGTCCGTGTTCCGTCCAGTCGTAGGCCCAGAGCGCAACCTCGACGCCGGCCACCGCCTGCCCCGTCGAGCCCGCGAGCGCGCGCACGGAGATGGCTGAGACCTCGGGATGGGTCGCGAGCACCAGGTCCGAGAGCACGATCGTGACCGAGCTGACGCGGTTGTCGCTCTCCGCGAAGTCGGCCCGCGCCGACACGACGATCACGTAGACGCCCGAGTCGCGAATCGGGGGCGTCACGTAGGTGGCGTGCTCCCGGAAGTCGGGCGTCGGCGGCAGCGCGGCCTCCCACGCCGCGGCCGGCGGGCCCGCGCCGCCGCGCACGAGGCCGCGGACCTCTTCGGCGTTCGGGAACAGGCCGTAGTCGGTCCGCGCCGGGATCCGAGCCTCGAAGTCCACGCGGTACGCGCGGAAGAAGAGCGACGAGAGGTTCTTGTGCGTGACCCGGATCGACCGGCGCTCGAGCCCGTCCGAGGACATCGAGGTCGGCTGGTACTCGGGCGCCTCGATCGCGGCGACGATGTCGCTCGAGCGCAGCCCGCCGGGCGATTGCGGATACGCGCGGAGCCCCTCGAGCGCCGCCGCGCGCGCGCGGATCTGGTTGTCGGGCGCGTCCTCGGCTCGGCGCAAATCCGCCAGCTCGGCCATGCCCATGGACCACCACGGGACGTCGCGATAGCGCGGCAGCTGCGCCTCGAGGTCCTTCCGGATCGCGGCGCGGTCGCTCGCCTCGCTGAACGCCGCGTTGAGCCGGCGCAGCCGCTCGAGGCGCGCCTCGAGCTCGGCCGGGCGCTGGCCCAGCGCGCCGTGCCACGACTCGAGGTCGCCGAGGATGGCGACGAGCTTCTCGACCGGATGCGCGGCGGGGTCCGACAGGCGCGCGTCGGCGTCACTGCCGTCGCGCTCGAGGAGCGCGGGCAGGTCGAGCCGATACATTCCGTTCGACTGCTCGGGGGTCCAGCGCGACGAGTCCGCGTAGAGGGCGACGAAAAGATAGGACACGGCGTCCCGCAGAGTGCCGCGAACGTCCTTCGGATAGTTATTCGGATCGACGTACTCTCCGAGGGCTCCGACCGGAAGCTTCCCCATCTCGCCACGACGGTCCCAGGCGCGGCGGTATGCCTTCTCCGCCTCGCCGAGGATCTGCCCGCGCGTCCATGCCTTCAGGTCGATCGGGCCCGCGGATTCAACTTTCTCGCGTTTGCCGATTTCCCAGGAGTACGACCGTTCGTACTGGACGAGGCTCTGCGCGTAGAAGAGGTCGAGCGTGGTCTGCGCGAGCAGCCCCTTCGGCCACGGCTCGTCCTTCAGCAGGCGGACCGCCGTCTCGTAGCCGTGCAGACCCGTTTCGAGCTGCACCCGGCGCACGAGCGCCTTCGTCCACTGCGCCTCGTCCTCGCGCTTCTCGGCCGCGCGCAGGATCCCGTCAACCCTCTTCGCCGCCTCCGCGAACTTCTGGTCCTTGACGAGCGCGTCCACTTCGGCCCACGTCGCGACGGGCCCGGGGGCGACCGTGACGGGGACGACGGCGAGGGCCGTCAAGGCGGCCAGCAGGATTGCGGCGCGGATCAGGGTCGGGCGCGAAGACATGTCGGGCATTGTGTCAAGGGAAGACCCCGCCGCGGCCGAGAAGTTCCGGGGCGCCAATTACCCCGGCGATAACGCCGCGCTCCGCGCGACGTTCCCTGCTGCCGCGGGTCTGCCGTTGCTGGCCGGGTCCCGCCGGAAGGGGGGGGCCTCATTGCTCCCGTCCCCACACCGGGGAGAGGGTTCGGGTGGGGGGGCGAACCCCTACGCCTCAGTTCTGAAACGCGTACGACGCCTTGATGAAGAACTGCTTGCCCGCACGCACGAGCGTTCCGGTCTCGTCGAGCGCCCGGGCGTCGCCGTAACCGACGAACAGGACGCTCTGCCAGTTCAGCTTGTACGACAGGAGCGCCGAGCCCGCGAATCCGCCCTCGTGCGGCAGGACCGAGTCGACCCAGATCGAGGGGTCGCGCGTGATGTCGTCGTACTGGCCGATCAGCCGCAGGAGGAGTTGCGGCGTGAACACGTAAACCGCCTTCAGGCGCGCGACGTCGGCCGTGAAGAGTCGGCCCGAGCGATCCGACAGCGTCTCGTCGATCCAGCGCCGCTCGAGGCGGATGTCGAGGCCGAGGTGGTCCGTCGGCCGCATGAGGGCCGTCAGGAGGATGTCGCCGCCCGTTCCGACGCGCGCGTTGACGACGTCGGGCTGCTTGCCGTAGTTGCCCGCGATGCCGACGACGGGCAGGAACCCCGTGGGCGACGCGGTGATCGTCCAGACGAAGCGGTCGAAGTCGAGCGTTTGGCCGTCGATCGCCACCGACTCGAAGTTGTAGTCGAACTCCGCGCGCAGGCCGCCGCCGGCCTGGAACGCGATCCCCGGGAACGCCTTGCGCGAAATGAGGGAGCCGTCGCGCTCGGTCGCGTAGTTGCCGCCGGTGAGAAAGCGCAGGCGCGAGAAGAACCCGGTCGGGTAGATCCGGTAGCCGGCGCCCCACGTCTCCTGGCTGTACCCGACCTGGGGCACGAAGCCGTCGTCGGCGCGGAAACCCGTCGCGAAGTTGTCGTACTGCGCGAGCCAGTCCCAGTGGTACGACGAATGGCTCCAGTTGGCCGTCATGCCGAAGCCCGAAAGCTTCTGCCCGTTCCATCCGGCGTAGAGATCCGGCCGGTCGGGCACCTGCGTGAAGCTGTAAAGGTACTGCCCGGTCACGAGATCGGAATCGTTGGGCCGCCACTGGAAGTCGCTGCCGAGGACGTAGTTGTACGATCCGTCCACGCCCACGCGCGCCGTGCCGAGGGCGCTGACGAAGGACGGACCGAGGTCGTGCTGGACGCGGCCGATGCCCACGTACGACTTGATGTCCTGCGGCGCGGCGTCGGAGAACACGGGCCCCGGGATGATGACGGTTCCGCCCCCGCGGTCGTCGGTGGCGAGCACCGTGTAGGAGTTCTGTCCCTGGCGGCTCGTCACGCGCGCGCCCCAGAGCGGGTTGGTGATCGTGCGCGTGTAGATCGCCTGGATGGGCGTCTGGAACAGGTTGACCTCTTCGAGGAAGAACGGCCGCTTCTCCGGGTAAAAGAGCGCGAACCGCTCGTTGACGCCGATCTGAACGACGTCCCCCTCGACCTGCGAGAAGTCCGGATTGATCGTCGCGTCCACGATCGTGCCCGCGTCGGGAAGCCACTTGAGGTCCATGCCGATCTTGCCCTTGGTCACCCGGCCGTCGCCCTCGTATCCGTCGGCGCCGGGGTAGACCTGGTCGGAAAACCCCGCGGCAAACGGCGCGACGACGTAGTGCATCCCCTGCGGCAGGCCCTCGATCTTCTCGACCGTCGCAGACCAGCAGAGAAAACAGCTCGAGCCCCGCGGCATCTTCACGCTGTAGAACTGGTAGTTGTACTCGCGGGGCCAGACGCGGTACAGCATCAGCGCCCAGTCCTGGGGATCCTTGTTCGGGTAGCGCAGGGACGAGAGCGGGATCGCGACCTCCGCGGTCCACGAGCCCGTGCCGATCTTTCCGGCCGACTTCCAGAAGTAGTCCGGGGCGTTGTCTTCGCCGAACGGCGACTCGTTCAGGATCGAGTCGGTCTGGATGCCGCGCGGGCTGATCCAGAAGTCGACCGCGGCGCGGCGGGCGTTGTCCACGTCGAGCAGGACTCCGACGTAATCCTGCTGGTCGGTGATCCCGTCGCGGTCGACGAACGGCGCCCGGATTTTCGACACGTCCGGCTCCTCGCACCAGAAGGACGCGTAGAAGAACTTGTCGTCGCGGCCGACCCGCGCGATCGTCTTGACCGGCGGCACCGTGCCGTCGCCCGGCTGGAACTCGTAGAACGTGTCGATCACCGCCGCCTCGGCCCAACCCGGATCCGACAGGTCCCCGTCGATCGTGATCGGGCTCGTGATCCGCGGCAGGGGCATCCTCGGCGGGACCGGCTCCTCGGCCGCGAGCCCGGACGCGCACAGCACGGCCAGGGCGGCGATGGAGCGCGGACGCATTAAGAGGATCCTACGGGACGAAGCAGTGAAAGTTGCCGCCGGCTTCGAATTGGGGCCGTAGGGGCGGGGCTTGCCCCGCCCGGGCGGCCCAAGGGCCGCCCCTACGACACCAGGACACGCAGGCTGCGCGACATGCCTCACCGGAAATCGTGGCTCGGCATCCGCTCGAACTCGGGGACCGTCCAGAAGCGCTCGGCCCGGACGGACATGGAGCCGTCCTGCCTCTGGAGCTTGCCCTCGACGACGAGCGCCCCCGAACCGACGACGACCGCGCGCTGGGCCTTGAAGAGGTCCGGCCGCACGATGGCCTGCAGCATCCCGGTCTCGTCCTCGAGCGTCAGGAACACGAAGCCCTTCGCCGTGCCCGGCCGCTGGCGCACGATCACGGCGCCGGCCGCCGTGACGCGCTCGCCGTCCTCGTGCTGGAGCAGCTCCGCCGCCGAGGTCACGCCGCGGCGGCGCAATCCTTCGCGCAGGTGCGCGAGCATGTGCGGCCCGGTCGTCATCTCGGTCGCGACGTAGTCGGCGCGCGTCTCCTCGATCGGCGACATGTCGGTCAGGGGCGATGCGTCGTTCGTGGGCACCTCTTCGAAGAGCGGGCCGGCCTTGCGCGCGACCTTCGCGACCTGCCAGAGCGCCGCCCGCCGCGTCCTGCCGAAGGCCGCGAGCGCGCCCGCGTGCGCGAGCAGCTCGAGGTCTCCGGGCTTCAAGTTCGCCCGGCGCGAAACATCGTCGATCGTCGCAAACGGACGCTCCCCCTGTGCGCGCTCGACCGAATCCCCCGCCTCCTTCCGCAGCCCCTTCACGAAACGCATGCCGAGGCGCACCGCCCCCGCCTCCCACCGGCACATCCAGCCCGAGCGCGTCGCGTCCACGGGGAGCACGCGCGTGCCGTGGAGCTGCGCGTCCTTGACGAGCGTGGCCGGGTGGTAGAAGCCCATCGGCCACGCGTTCAGCAGCGCCGCCAGGAACGCCGCCGGGTGGTGGGCCTTGAGGTACGCGCTCGCGTACGCGATCAGCGCGAAGCTCGCGGCATGCGACTCGGGGAAGCCGTAGAGCGCGAACGACGTGATGCACTTGACGATCTGGTCCTGCGCCGCGGGGCCGATCCCGCGCGCGGCCATCCCTTTGCGCAGGCGCGCCTCGATCGAGTCCATCCGCTCGACCGAGCGCTTGAACCCCATCGCGCGACGCAGCTCCTCCGCCTCGCCGCCGGTGAAGCCCGCCGCGACCATCGCCATCTTCAGGATCTGCTCCTGGAAGAGCGGGACGCCGAGCGTCCTCTTCAGGATGGGCTCGAGGCAGGGGTCCGCGTACTCGACGGGCGCGCGCCCCTGCCGGCGCTCGAAGAACGGCCGCACCATCCCGCCCACGATCGGCCCCGGCCGGATGATCGCGACCTGCACGACGATGTCGTAGAAGCACTTCGGCGCGTTGCGCGGCAGCGACGCCATTTGCGCGCGGCTCTCGACCTGGAAGAGCCCGACCGTGTCGGCGGCGTTCAGCATCCGGTAGACCGCCGGATCGTCCTGCGGCAGGTGCGCGAGGTCCACCTCGACCCGCTCGTGCGTCCGGATCATCGGGATCATCTGCTCGATCGCCGAGAGCATGCCGAGGCCGAGAAGGTCCACCTTGACGATGCCGAGATCGGCGCAGTCGTCCTTGTCCCACTGCACGACGACGCGGCCCGGCATGGACGCCGGTTCGAGCGGCACGACTTCGTCGAGGCGGCCCGCCGCGACGACGATGCCGCCCGAATGCTGGCCGAGGTGGCGCGGCAGGTTCTGGATCTGCAGAAAGAGTCGCAGGAAATGCCGTGCCCGCCGCTCGTCGGGATCGAGGCCGGCCGCGGCGATCTCCCCTTTCAACTCCTCGGGCGGGTCGCGGATCTCGCCGAAGTTCCAGCCGCCGAGCTGCTTCGACAGCGCGTCCACCTGCTCGAGCGAATAGCCGAGCGCCTTGCCGACCTCGCGTGCGGAGGAGCGGTCGCGGTACGTGATGACGTTGGCCGTCATGCCGGCGCCGTGCGGGCCGTATTTCGCGTAGACGTGCTGGATGACGCGCTCGCGCTGGTCGCCCGACGGGAGATCCAGGTCGATGTCGGGCCACTCGCCGCGCTCTTCGGAGAGGAAGCGTTCGAACAGCAGCTCCATCTTCACCGGGTCCACCGCGGTGATCGAGAGCGCGTAGCAGACGGCGCTGTTTGCCGCCGAGCCGCGGCCCTGGACGAGGATGCGGTTTTCGAGGCAGAAGCGCACGATGTCGTGGACGATCAGGAAGTAGCCGGCAAGATCGAGCTTCTCGATCATCGCGAGCTCCTTCTCGATCTGCCGCTGCGCCTTCGCCGTCAGCGGACGGAACCGCGCGCGAGCTCCGTTCCACGCCAGGGCCCGCAGGTGCGAGGACGGCGTCTCGCCCGGCGGCAGCGGGTACTCGGGGAATCGGTACCCGAGGTCCGCCAGCGTGAAGTCCAGGCGCGCCGCGAGCTCCGACGACGCGGCGACCGCCTCCGGCAGGTCGGCGAAGAGCTCGGCCATCTCGGCGGCGCCCCGGAAGTGCCGCTCGCGCTGCGCGGCGAGCAGGCGTCCGGCCCGGTCGAGCGGCACGTGGCTGCGGACGGCCGTCAGGACGTCATGCAGCTCCTTGTCCTTCGCGCGCGCGTAACGCACGCCGTTGGTGGCGAGCAGCGGCAGGCGCAGCCGCCGCGCGAGATCCACGAGCGCCTGGTTGCGATGCTCCTCCTCGCGCAGGTGATGACGCTCGAGCTCGACGTGGACACGTCCCGGAAAGATCGCCGCGAGCTTCTCGAGCTCTCCGCGCGCCGCCTCCAGACCTCCCTGCGCGAGCGCCCGCGCGACCGGCCCCTCGTCGCCACCCGTGAGCACGTGCAGCCCCTCCGCGTGCGTGGCGACCTTGTCCCACGAGACGCTCGTCTCTCCTTTCGGCTTGCCGAGCGCGCCGGACGTGATGAGGCGGCAGAGGTTCCTGTAGCCGGTGCGGTTTTCGACGAGAAGCGTGAGCCGGTCGAACATTTCCGTCGTGCCGTAGGGGCGGCCCTTGGGCCGCCCGGGCGGGGCAAGCCCCGCCCCTACGACCCCGAGAGACACGGCGGATCCAACGATCGCCCGCACCCCCGCCGCCTTCGCCGCCTTGTAGAAACGCGGCGCGCCGTAGACGCCGTTCGCGTCCACGAGCGCGACGGCCGGGATCTCGCGCCGCGCGGCTTCCTCGACGAGGTCCTCCGGCAGCGACGCGCCGTCGAGAAACGAGAACGCCGACGCCGCGCGCAGCTCGACGTAGGCGAGCGGCTTGCCGCGCATCGCCCCGCGCGTGAACTCGCGCTGCCGCAGCTTTTCCTTGCGCGCCCCCGGCGAAACGATCAGCGCGGCGGGATTTCCCTGGTGTCCGCCGCAGCTCGCGTTGCCTACACCGAGGTTGCGCGAAGGGGGCATCGCCGGCGGACTTCCCGAGGGGCGGCTGCGCTTGTCGGGCACGGGAGAGGAAGCGTAGGCGTAAAAAAGGCGTAAATCAATGCCGTTCGCAAACTGTTAAACGTAAAAGAGATGCCTATTGCTTCGCGGCTCCCGGGGCTGGCAATGGCAGAGGCGCCGGCACTCCTGGAGCGCCGCTCGGCACGATCACGTACACCTCGAATTCGAGCGGGATCGGAACCGTGACCTTGCCGCCGGCGTAGACACCCGAAAGCGTCGGCGCTCCCCACGGGCCGAGACGCGCGGGAATCAGCGAGTACCCCGACCCCGCCGGAACGACGGGCGAGAGATCGACCGCCATCGCCGTCGGCTCCGTCGCGCCGGCGGCGATGAGCGCGAGAACGCCCCGGCCCGCCTCCACGTCGCTCTTGAAGAGAGAGTACTCGAGCGGGAGCTCCGTGTAGACCGTCGCGCCCGCCTCGCAGGCGCGGCAGTTCGCCCCGACCGGGTCCTGCAGGTCGGTGCGCCACTTGGTCAGCGGGATCTGTCCGTCGCTGCTCTGCTTTCCCCCGGGGAACCAGTAGGTCACGTGAATGGCGCCCGTCGGCGTCGGCGACCAGTACTGGTTGAGGTCGATCACGTCGCCCGCGCCGGCCGGCTTCGTGCCGGCGCCGGTGACCGGGTCGCACCACTTGAGGGCGTTGATGACGCTGTACTTCGCGCCCGCGGGTTCCCAGAACTTGTTCCCGACGATGCGATTCGGCGCCGCGCATCCGGAACAGAGGCCGTCGATTCCGAGCGGCGACTTCCACAGCTTGTTCTGGGAGAAATCGTCGACCTGGGCGGGCGACGGGTTCGACGGCCGGTAAGCGATCTGCGGGCCGGCGGCGTAGAACACGTTCCCGATCGCCACCTCGTGCCTCGTCTTGTTGTTCGTGCCGCCGAAGAGGACGCGCCCCTTCGAGAACACGTTCTCGCGCAGGTAGAAGCCCGAGTTGATGCCGCTTTGCGTGTAGCCGTGAAACAGGAAGTTGTTCCCGTCCGGTGGAGTGCGGTCGCGGGCGTCGAGGTAGACGTTGTGAACGAACTTCTTGTAGCCCCAGGAATCGAAGTCGTTCTGCGCGTACGTCGTGTAGTGGCAATCCCGGAACACGTTGTCCTCGATCACCTGGTTCGACTGGACGCCCGAGCCGAACGTGGAGAGGCAGTTTCCGCCGTTCGAATGCAGGTAGTTGCCGTGGAAGTGGATGTTCCTGCCCTGGAGCAGGACGAGCTCCACACCCTTCGGATACGCCGGCTCACCCGACCCGTCGAACTCGAGCCCGCTGATGTCGTAGTTGTCGACGCCCGGCCCGAAGCTGAATCGGCCAGCGATCACCGGATGCGAGCCGTCCGCCGACGTCGCGCCCCTCACCGTGATGGGCTTGTCGGCCGTCCCCGGCTCGGTCCAGGTGAACGAAGTGGCGCCTGTCCCGTACGTGCGCGGGGCGAGCACGATGCTGTCGCCGGGGCGGGCGTCGGAGAGGGCGTCCGAAAGCTGCGACGTGTTCGAGACGTCGACGACGCGGGGCGCCCTTCCCGCCGCGCTGGCGCAAGAGAAGCACGCGAGCGCCAGGAGGAACGGGGCATGAAAACGGCCGGGCGGCTTCATGGCCTGCGCTACGTCCCGACGCGCGCGCTGCGCCGCTCGAGCAGCGCCACGTCGCGCCAGGCGGGCCCGAGCTTGCCGAGCTTCTCGCGCACGCCGACGACGCGGAATCCACAGTGCTGGTGGATCGAGAGCGAGGCGACGTTCTCCGGAAAGATGCCCGCCTGCAGCGTCCAGATCCCCGCTTCCTCCGACGCGCGCACGAGCTCTTCGAGCAGCCGACGGCCGACGCCGCGGCCGCGCGCGTCCTTAGACACGTAGACGCTCACCTCGGCCACTCCCCCGTACGCGCAGCGCTCGGACACGCGCGAGAGCGCGGCCCACCCGAGCATCCGCCCGCCCTCCTCGCGCGCGACGAGCCGGCAATCGGGACGGTGCGCACTGTCCCAGGATTCCCAGGGCGGCGGCGCGGTCTCCATCGTGGCGTCGCCGGTCGCAATTCCCTCGGCATAGATGCGGCGCACGTCGTCCCAGTCCGATGCGCTCATGCCCGCGATCGCGATGTCGCTCACGGATCAGACGTCCATGTACTCCGGAACGTACCCGGACATCAGGCTGTCCTTGGGCAGGATCGTGCGGCCCGGAGCCGCGCCGGAATCCCCGGTCTTCACCCAGTGCCACGCGTGCAGCACGTCGGGGCCGTGGTAGTAGCGCGTCTCGGCCTGGATGAGCACCGTGCCCCCCAGGATCTCGGCCTTCAGCTCTTCCCACTTGTGCGCGCCGACGACGGCCACCCGGGCGATGTGGTCGGCGTGCTTCGAGATGAACTGGATCTCCTGCCAGCGCGCCTTCCAGTCGGCTCCTTCCATCGCGGTCAGGTCCGCGAGGACGCCGATCGGCCGCTTGTGCCGCTCGGCGAGCGCCGACTCCATCTGCGGCAGGAAGGCCGCGACCTCCTCGGCCGTCACCCTGCCCGTGACCTTGAATCCGAAGGCCTGCGTGCCGCTTTCCTTGAGGCGTTCGATCATGGGTGCGTGTCTCCCTTCCTCGAGGATCGCACGATATCGCAGGAGCGATCAGCCGGGCCGCGGCGCGGGCAGTTGCGCAGGATGGTGGCGGGCATGAACGGCGAGAAATCTCAGGATCTGCGGGCCCGTGAGCCTGCCGAGTACGACAGGGTCAGGTGCCGGATGCTCGGCGGCGACCTTCTCGAGGACGAGGCCCTTCCTCACGCCGCCGCTTCCCCCGATCGCGCGCAGGCCTCCTTCTCGAATCGGTTGTCCCGGTACGCGGATCCGCCGCGCCGCAGCGCCCCGAGGCTCGCGGCGAAATAGAAGAGCGGAAAGAGGGCCCCGAAGCGCTCGTACTGCCGGACGTGGATCCGCTCGTGCGCTCGGGTGGACTCGAGGGCGCGGGCGTCGACCGCCAGCACGACGTGGCCGAGCGTGATCGCCGCGATCGGGAACCAGGGGTTGCCGCGGGAGAGCAGCGGGCCGAGGATTCCGCCCGCGGCCTCGAAGACCCCGTCACGCACCCGGATCCGCCCTCCCGTCAAGACGACGATCGGAAGGATGGCCGCCGCAACGGCCGTGACCGGCAGGGCGACCGCGTACCCGAGGGCCCGCCGGATCGTCATGCCCGAGCCCTTCGCACCTAGGGGGCCGAACCCATTCCGGCCTCCCCGCCCTCCGGCCCGTAGAACATCACCCAGACGACGAGGTCGTCCGAGAAGTCCTCGAAGCGGTGCGGGACGCCGGCCGGAACGAAGAGCACGTCGCCCGGCGCAAACCGCGCGCGGTTGGCGCCATTCACGAATTCCCCGTGGCCCGTGACGACGACGTAGAGCTCGTCGCGCGTGTGCGGCTTCTGCGGGTCGGTCCCGCGGGGCGCGTACACCTCGACCTCGAGCGTGCCGTGCTCCAGCACGATGGCCCAGCGCTCTCCCGCGGGCCCCGGCAGCTTCGCCAACCCTTCCGCGACGGTTGCATGCCGATCAGTGATCACATGTCCTCCAGCTCACGGCCCCTGGTCTCACGGATGAACTTCCACACGAGGACGAACGATAGCGCCGCCGCCGCCGTGTACAGACCATACGCCAGGCCGAGGCCGATCTTCGACAATCCGGGAAAGGTCAGCGTCACGAGCCAGTTGGCCACCCACTGGGCCGCCGCGGCCAGCGCCAGCGCCGCGCCGCGGATGCGGTTGTTGAACATCTCGCCGAGCAGCACCCAGACGATCGGTCCCCACGAGAAGCCGAAGGCAAAGACGTAAAGGTTCGCGGCCACGAGCGCGGCCGTCCCGTGGACCCCCGAGAGCACCGGCGAGCCGCTCGGGTCGAGCGGCGCGCTCGCGAAGAGCCATGCCATTGTCCCCAGCGTGAGCGTCATGCCGACGGAGCCCACGAGCAGCAGCGGCCTTCGCCCGAACCGGTCCACGAACGCGATCGCGATGAGGGTCGTGACGATGTTGATCACGCCCGTGATCGAGCTGATGCGCATCGAGTCCTGCTCGGTGAATCCGACCGAGTGCCAGAGCGCGGTGCTGTAGTAGAAGATGACGTTGATCCCGACGAACTGCTGGAACACCGAGAGCCCGATGCCCGCCCAGACCACCGGCAGGAAAAAGCTCTTCGGCGCGCGCAGATCCGAAAGCCGCGACGGGCGATCGGCGCCCACCGTCGCCTGGATGTCCTTGATGCGGTCCTCGACGCCCGGCTCCCCGATGCGCGTCAGGACCAGGGCCGCTTCGCTCGCGCGGCCCGTCGACACGAGGTGCCGCGGCGACTCCGGCACGAACAACGCCCCGATTCCGTAGACGAGCGACGGGGCCACCTCGACCCAGAACATCCACCGCCACGCGGGAACGCCGAACCAGAATGGCGCGTCCGGCGAGCCGGCGGCGTGCGCGATCAGGTCGTTGATCGCGAGCGCGAGGAAGATGCCGAGCACGATCGCCAGCTGCTGCAGCGACCCGAGCCGGCCCCGGATGCGCGCGGGCGCGACCTCCGCGATGTACGCCGGCGCGATCACGCTCGCCGCCCCGACCGCGATGCCGCCGAGGAAGCGCCAGATCGAGAACACGGCGAGGCTCTGCGCGATGCCGGATCCGAGCGAGCTGACCGCGAAGAGCAGCGCGGTCAGGCGCATCGCCTGCACGCGACCGGCGCGGTCCGCGACCCTTCCGGCGATCAGGGCGCCGACGGCCGAGCCGAGCAGCGCCGAGGCCACCGCGAAGCCGAGCCTCCCGGCGTCGGCCTGGAAGTGCCGCTCGAGCGCGCCCACCGTGCCGTTGATGACGGCGGTGTCGTATCCGAACAGAAACCCGCCCGTCGCGGCGACGCACGAGATGAGGACGACGTAGCCGAGGGCGGTCGGATCCCTGGACACTGCCCTACTGTTCATCGAGAAACACCTCCGCGATGCGCGGCGTCTTTCCGGTGAAAGATTCGTCGCTGTTGACGATCATGGCCACGACCAGGGCCTCGGCCGGATAGATCACGAGGTTCGCCGTCCCGCCCTGCGCCCCGCCCGAATGGCGCACCCGGCGCCGCCCGCTCGAGTCCCTGTCGACGTCCCAGCCCATGCCGTAGTCGGTGTCCTTGCCGTCGGCCGTCTTCTGGGACGTCCAGAGCAGGCGGCGGGTCTCGGGCTTCATCAGCCGGTCCGCGAGCATCGCGTTGCCGAACGCGACCAGGTCCTCGGCGGTCGAGACGAACCCGCCGCCCGCCCACTTGACGCTGTTGTCGACGAACCCGGCGTTGACGACGGCGCCCGTCTCCGGGTCGCGCGTGTAGAAGTGCGCGCGGCCCGGCACGATCCGCGCCGCGTCGTCGGGCCCCGTGTGCGTCATCCCGGCCGGACCGAAGACGGTTTTCTGCATCAGGTCGAGGAACTTCTCACCGCTTGCCCCCTCCAGGACCGCCGAGATCAGGTTCCAGCCGTAGGAGGAGTACGAGAACTGCGTGCCCGGCTCGAAGAGCAGCGCGTCCTTCTCGAAGACGAGGAGGCCCTCCCGCACCGTCGCGTAGGGCGTGCGGCTCTCGAACTCGCCCCGCTCGTAGTGCCGGATCCCCGCCACGTGCCCGGCGAGCTGCCGTGTCGTGATGGGCCAGGCCTTCCGCGGAAAGTCCGGCACGTACTTCTGCACGGGCGCATCGAGATCGAGACGGCCCTGCTCGACGAGCACGCCGAGGGTCGCGGCCGTCAGCGGCTTCGACACGCTGCCGATGCGCATCCGCGAGGTCCTCGTCGCGGCCGCGTCCAGCTCGAGGTCGGCGCAGCCGATCGCTTCGCTCCAGATGAGTCGGCCGCCGCGCGACACCGCGATCAAGACGCCGGGCGCGAGCGTGCGCGCCATCTCGGCCTCGATGAGCGCCCTGACCTCCGCGATCGCATGCGACGGCGGTGCGACCACCGCCGCGGCCGCCTGAGCGAGGCCCGCCGCGCAGCCGCCCGAGAGCAGCGCCAGGCCGAGCAGGAGCGCCCGCCGCTTCATCGATTCAGCGCCACGCCACCAGGATGGCGCCCATCACCATCAGGTACACGATCTGGTAACCCGCATCGATCAGCCAGGCCGCGAGCTTCTTGTCAGAGTACATGTTGGCGGTCAGGCCGATCGTCGCGGCAAAGCCCATGCCGATCAGGGCGCCGAGCTTGACGCCGCCCCGCACGTAGATGACGTCCATGCGCTTGATCAGGATCGCCATCGCGACGGCCATCACGACGTAGCAGACGAAAGACACGCCGTACGCGCGGCCCATGGACGCGCGCATCGCCTCGATCTTCTCCGGCGTGTGGCCGTGGGCCTTCACCCATGCCTTGCCGAAGAGCATCGGCGAATACCAGAGCGCCCCGATGGCGAACACCGCGACCGCGGACCCGATGACGGGCAGCCAGTGGATGGTTGGGAGCATGTGCGTCCCTCCTCTTGTGTTGTGCGCCCCTAGGGTGCGACCCGGTTGATGTTTTCGACCGCCTGGAAGAACCGCGACACCTCGATCATGTCGCGCCCCGTGAAGACGATGACGTTGCCGGCCGGCCGCTCGACGCTCGGCAGATACGAGACCACCTCGGCGTTAACCGCATCGTTGAACCGGATCTTCAGCTTCACCGGCCGCGCGACCCGGTACGGCTTCAACTCCGCGCGCCGCTCGATACCCCGCTTCACGCCCTCCCGGATGAGCTTCTGGGCCTCCTCGGGATGCATCATGGACGCGGAATAGAAGCCCGTCGCCTCCTTGACCGCGGCGGTCTCGATCGGCCCGAGCAGCTTGCGCGCGTCCTCGCAGATCGTCTGGTCGCCCGAGAGAAACACGACCGGCACGCCGAAGTCGCCGGCGATCGCGGCGTTGAAGCCCGCCTCGGGCTCGGCGACGCCGTCGAGTTCGAGAGCGATCGTGCCGCTGAAGGTGTGCGACAGGACGGCCGCCTCCCGCCCCTCCGCCGCGTGGTAGCCCACGAACACGACGGCGCCGAAGCTCGCGTCGATGCCCTGCATCATGCCGAGCGGGCGGGGCCAGGCGCGAATCAGCCGGACGCGCCTGTCGAGCGTCTCGACGTCGATGTTCTGGGCGTCTCCGTGCGAGTCGGCCACGACCACCTCGGTGGCGCCGGCCTCATAGGCCCCGGCGATCGCGGCGTTGACCTCCTTCGTCATGAGCTGGCGGAACTTCTCGTACTCGCGGCCCTTCGAGCTCGCCTGCACGCTCCACGTGCTGACGCCCCCGACGCCCTCCATGTCCGCCGAGATGAACACCTTGAGCTTGCCCGCGGCGGCCGGCTGCGCGCGCAGGACGGCGGCCGCCATCCACGCCGCGGCCAGGAAGAGTCCTCGAAGCGTCCGTCGATGCAACATTCCCCAATCCTCCTTCCGAGTCACACTTTCCTCGAGACGCCGATCCAGACCACCAGCAGCGCGACGCAGATCACGACCGTCACGGAGGGGTTCAGGAACGCGCCGAGCGCGGCCAGCGCGTATCCGGGCACGCCCAACCAGTACCTTCGGCTCACCTCCTGGATGGACTCCTCCGTCACGCCGGCTCTGAGGAGCGTACGGCCGGCGATGGCCGAGCGCCAGAGGAGATTGAAGGCCACGCTGATCAGGACGAATGTCCCGCCGTACACCGCCGCTGCGACGCGCGCACCGGGCTTCTCGAAGTACTCGGCCAGCACCGCGGTCGGGAAAGGCACGACCGTCACGAGCAGCAGCAGGAGGCCGTTCGAGTAGAGAAAACGCGCGTTCACCCTTCGCACGACGTTGAACATCCGGTGATGGTTGGCCCACATCACGAGGATCGTGAAGAAGCTCGTCACCAGCGCGACGTAGGAGGGCCACTGGCGCAGGAGCGCTGCCGTCAGCGATCCCCCCGCTCCCCCGTCCTCGAGGTGCGGGACCTTCAGCTCGAGGACGAGCAGCGTGATCGCGATCGCAAAGACGCCGTCGCTGAACGCCTCGATCCGTCCGGTCTCCTTCTCCTCGGCCGGCGCGCTCATCCGGAATGCGCCGCTAGGGCTTCGCCGCTGCGGGCGCCGGCGGCGCGGGGTCGGCGGAGGCCTGGTCGGCCACGTACTGCCACTTTCCCTTGATCTGCTTGCCGACGTCGGTGAACCGTCCCTTCATGACGACCGGGTCGCCGCCCGCCCGGGGCTTCAGCGTCATCGTGAAGTTGCCCCAGCCGATCGAGAGGTTCTGCCAGGTCTCGTACATGGTGTTGGTCATGACGACATCACTCACCGAGTGGTCCTTCAGCAGCGCCGCATAGGTCTCGCGGATTGCCTTCGTGCCCCGCGCCTCGGGCATGTTGGGCAACCACAGGACGGCGTCGTCCGCGTAGGTCGCCACGATCGCGTCGAGGTCCCCCGCGAGGATCGCCTTCTTCCACGCCTGATCGATCGCCTTGCAGCCCGAGTCCTCGGCCGCTGCCGCGCGCGCCACGAGAACGAGCGCGCAAACGAGGATTCCCTTCGCGATGCGTGACTTCATCAATGTTCCTCCTGATTTCTTGCCGCGAATCATATGCGAGGCGCGGCCGCGGCTTCATCGCTCGATCGCCACGTCGACCGGCACCGGCGAAAGGACCCTCGCGAGGTCCGCCGGCGCGAGCTCCACGAGGAACCCTCGCCGCCCGCCGTTCACGAGCAACCGCTCGAGCGCGAGGACCGAGCGCTCGACGTGGACCGGCAGCGGCTTGCGCGTCCCGAAGGGGCTGACGCCTCCCGGCACGTAGCCGGTGTATCGCTCGACCTCCGCGGGGCTGGCCGGCGCGACTTCGCGCGCGCCGATCTGGCGCGCGAGCCGCTTCGTCGAGACCTCGCGGTCGCCGTGCATCAGGACGATGAGGGGCTTCGGCGCCGGAGTCCCGTCGCGCGCCTCCATGACGAGCGTCTTGACGACCTCGTGCTCGGGCACGCCGAGCGCCTCCGAGGAATGCCGCGTCCCGCCCCGATCGACGTACTCGTAGAAGCGCGGCGTGAACGCCACACCGGCCGCGCGCAGCATCCGGATCGCCGGCGTGGAAGGCAGGGGCGGGGACTTCAAGGAACCTTCTTCGGCCCGGGTCCCGCGTACACGCCGCGCACGACCGGCCGCGGCGCCGACCGCTTCCCGGTCTGCTCCCTGGACTGTTCTCCCGCCTGGATCGCGGCGCGCAGGAAGCGGCCGACGGACGGCTGGCGCAGGTCCTCGAGGCTCGCCATGCTGAGCCGCCGGGTCCCTTTTCCTTTGCCCTTGAGCCGCCGCTCGGGGTCCGGGAGCTCCGATCCGAAGCCGAACTCGAGATCCACCCGGTCGTCGTGAATCGCGAGCCGGCAGAACGCGTCGGCCGGATTCTCGGTGAGCGCGTACGCCATCGCGACGCCGCCGTCCGCGTCGTCGATGAACTCGCTCGCGCCCTTGGCCTGGTCGAGCACGACCGCCCTCAGGCGCAGCGCGATCTGGGCGATCCCCGGGCTGAAGGCCCCGAGGAACGCGCGCAGGTCCGCTCCGGCCGCGCGCTTCACAGCAGCTTCACGTAGCGCACCGTCTCCGGGCGATACCCGAAGTGGTCGTAGATCGCGCGCGCCCGCGCATTCCCGTCGAAGACGTTGAGCGTCAGCCTCCGGTATCCGCGCTCCCGCGCCCAGGCTTCCGCGGCCCGCATCAGCGCGCCGCCCGCGCCCTTGCCCTCGGCCGCCTCGGTCACGGCGAGGATCCCGACGTGGCCGTGCTCTTCGCCGACGAAATAGTCGCGCAGGGTTTCGAGGTAGATGAAGCCGAGCGGCTCTGCGTCGGACTCGGCGACGAGGAGCGAAGCGCCCGGGGGCGGGCCCTCGAAAAAGGCGCGGACCACGCGGGCATCCGCCTCGCCGATCTCGTCCGGCGTGCGCCACGGAGGCGGCCCGAACGCGCCGAGGCGCATCACGGTCGCGAGGGCGAACGCGCGGTCTGTCCGCCGGGCCGGCCGCACGAGGACGTCGCCGCCCCGCGCGCTCATCGCAAGGCTCCCGCCGCGGCGTCGAGGATGGCCCAGATCCGGTCCAGCCACTCGCGGTGCTCGGGCTTCATCAGCACCGAGCGCAGGCACGTGATGGTCTCGCGGTCGCGCTCGATCCCGGCATCCGCGAGGCCGAAGAACGCGGCGGGCAGCTCCGCGAGGGCGAGGTGCAGACCGCGGCGCGCCGCCTCGTCGAAGACGCGCCGCGCGAGGACGGAGGACTCGCTCACGCGCCCGCCCCGCATCGCCCAGACGACGATGTCGAGCTCCGGCTCGAACGGCGCCAGGAAGCGCGCGTCGGCCGCGAGCCTCGCGGAGAGCGCGAGCGCCGCCTCGCGCGATGCGGACAGCCGCCGCGCGAACTCGCCGCCCTTCTCGAGCGGCAGCAGGCGCATCGTCGCCCAGAGCGCCACGGCGCTCGCCCCGGGGCGCGAGCACTCGAGGCTGATCTCGCCGAGATGGAGCTCGGTCGAGCTGAAGTACGTGTACGGCGAGTCGTGCTTGTACAGCCGCCCGACCCCCGGGTCCCGGAAGAGGACGCACCCGCAGCCGTAGGGCTGCAGGCCGTGCTTGTGCGGATCGATGACGATCGAGTCCGCCTCGCCGATCCGGTCGAAGGCGGCGCGCGCGGTCGCACCGAGGTTGTCGGCAAGCCCGTAGTACCCGCCGTACGCCGCGTCGGCATGCAACCGGAACCCGTGCCGCTCCCTGAGCGCCAGGATCTCCGGCAGCGGATCCACCGATCCCGTCGCCGTCGTGCCCATCGTCGCCACGACCGTTCCGACGGCGCCCTCCTCGAGCCGACGGGCGAGCACTCCCGCGTCCATGCGCCCGCGCGCGTCGCACGCGATCTCCTCGAAGGCGAGGCCCAGCACGCCGCCCACGCGGCGGTGCGTGTAGTGCGCCTGCGACGACGCCAGCACCGCCCCGCCCGGGTGGAGCTGCCCGGCGACCCACAGCGCCTCGAGGTTCGCCATCGTGCCGCCGCCGCAGAGATGGCCGAGGTGTTGATCGGCGCCCCACCCGAACATCCGCGCGATCCCCGCGACCGCTTCGCGCTCCATCGCCGAGCTCGCGCGGCCGCCGTCGAGCGCGTGGTTGTTCGGGTTGATCCACATCGCGAGCGCGTAGGCCAGGCGCGCCACCGGATGCGGCGGCTTCAACATCTGGCCCGCGTAGAGCGGGTGGAAGTAGGGAAAGTTGTCCTTCAGCCGCTCGGCGGCCTCGAGCAGGACGCCCTCCATCGCCGCCGCGTCGGGAGCACCCGGGTCGACCGGAGGCAGGCTCGAAAAGCCACGCTCGAGTTTCTCGATCGCGGTGCGCAGCACGTCCACCGACGCCACGTCGAGCGTGAACGCGGCCGGGGGCGTCATCGGAAGAAGAGCCGGGGAAGGATGCAGAAGCCCTGGAGCAGCAGTGCGAGGAGGACGATGCCCCAGAGCACCGGCTTCGAGAATACGGCGCGGCTCTTGACGAGCGGCGCGCCGCACGCGGAGCACGTCTGCGCCGTCTCGAGATCGTTCGCGGCGCCGCAACTCCAGCAGTTCATGAGGCCTTCGCCGCGCTCAGTCGAACTCGACGCGCGCCGCCGCCTGATCCGCTCCGAGGCGGCCTGGAGCGATGTCCGCCTTGAAGTAGTTCTCTGCCCGGATGGGCGCGCCCGCGAGCCGGCGCAGCATCGCGATCTGCCCGACGTGCGTCAGTGCGTCTGCGATCGGCCCCTGGAAGAGCTTCTCGACGGAGCTGCCGAGCGGCGCGTCGGAGGCGAGGACGGCGTCGAAGCGTTCGAGCGCCGCATGAAACCTCGCCACTTCCTCCTCCCACGGAAGCGGGGTCGAGTCCTTCCACGCACGACCCCCCTGCGCGAGCGAAACGGCCCAGTCCAGCAGATCTCCGACGTGCGCCAGGATCTGGGCGGGCGTGCGCCCGCCGTCGGCGGCGCGATACGCGGCGAAAGACGGCGGCGCCCCACGGACCGCCTTGCCGCCGCGGTACGCGAGCGTGGCGACGGTGTGCCGCAGCAGATCTCGAGAGGGATCTCCGATGCTTCCCACGGGTCGAATACTATCCGGGGCCCTTCCGCAGGACGAAGTTGTTGCAGTAATCCTTCGAGTCCCAGAACCGTCCGCCGGCGGCCTTCTGGTGCACCGCCGGATCGAACTCCTCCGCGGCAACGAGCCGGCCCCGCCGGACGAACTGCCCGCGGTAGCCCCGCTCGGAAAAGAACCGCAGGACCGCGCGGACGCCATCCTCCCCGACGTGCCGGGCCTCGCACTCGACGACGACCAGGGGCGCGTGCCGCTCGAGGACCCGGCGCGCCCCGCGCAGAACCGCGAGCTCGTGGCCTTCGACGTCGATCTTGAGCGCCGCGATCCGCCGCGTTTCGCTCCGGAAGTACTCGTCCAGCGTCACGACCGGGACCGCGACGCCGCGTCCGGGCGAGAGCCCCGCGACCGCGGGCTCGAACGATGCGCCGGGCGACGCCGCTCCGGCTCCCGGAACGTGCAGGGTCAGCGTGCCGGCGCCGTCCGACACGCCGGACGCTTCGACGACGACGTTGCCCAGCCGCGCCGCGCGGCAGGCCCGGAAGAGATACTCCGCCAGCACGGGCTGCGGCTCGAACGCCACCACCTTCCCGGGCCCCGCGGCCCACGAAAGCGACGGCAGGAAACTGCCCTTGTTCGCCCCGACGTCGACCGCGACGTCTCCTTGCCGGATCGCGCCCACGAGCGCCGCGATCTCCGCGCGCTCGTCGCGCCAGCGCGCCCGGAGGCCCCGATACAGGAAGCGCAGCTGCGGCGCACCCGGGCTCACGGCGCCGCGGCGCCCTCCCGCGGCCCCTCGGCGGCCGCGCTTTCACTCGCCCACTGCACGAGCGCCGCCTTGTCCGCCTCCGAGAGGCGCGCGTCGCCGTGGACGGCGACGTAGAGCCACGGCGGCATCTCGCCCTGCTGAACCTGCTCGGGGATCTCCTTCCACTTGCGCCGGCGCCGTTTCTCCGGGTACTGGTCGAAGACGGAGAAGTTGACTTCCTTGCGGCCCTCGCGCACGTCCCGCGCGAGCAGCCACGAGAACGGCGCGACGCGGCCGTACCACGGCCACCGCACCTCGTTCGAGTGGCAGTCGTAGCACGCGCGGCGCAGGACCGCGCGCACCCCGGCGGGCGCCGCGACCTCGCCCTGGACCGGCGGATTCGAACGGTCGACCGGGACGAGTTGCGCCGCCAGCAGCGCGACACCGATCACGACGAGCCCCTGCTTCACGAGCTTGCGATTCATGCTCCCCCTTCCAGCATTTTCCCCGCGAGCTCCTTGGCGAGCTTCGCGCACACCATTGCCGTCAGTCCCGACGGATCGGCCGCCGGATTGAACTCCACCACGTCGGCGCCGACGACGGGAGCCTTCACGCGCGCGATCACGTCGAGCGCCTGGCGCGTGGACAGGCCGCCCGGCTCCCGGTGCGACACGCCCGGGGCAAACGCGGGATCGAGGCCGTCGATGTCGAAGGACACGTAGACCGGGGTGTCGAACTCGAGCGCGAGGTCGTCGCGAAAGTCCTTCATCTCGATCGACTCCACGCCGAACCGCGCGATCTGCTCCCGCTGGTGGGCGGTCGCCGTGCGGATGCCCACCTGGACGAGGCGCCGGGCGAGCTTCTCCTCCATGATGCGCGCGAATGGGCAGGCGTGCGAAAACCGGTTGCCCTCGAACTCGTCGTAGATGTCCGGGTGGGCGTCGAAGTGGAGGATCGAGAGCATCGGATACCGGCGCGCGAAGGCCCGGAGGATCGGGAACGTCACGGCATGGTCGCCGCCGAGCGACAGCACGCGCAGGTTCACGTCGAGCAGCTTGCCGACCGCCCCCTCGATCACGGCCGGCATGTCGATGCCGGGGCCCGGTCCGAAATCTCCCGCGTCGAGCACCCGCGCGGGCGTGATCTCGACGCCCCGCTCGGTCCAGCGGTTCGCCGACTCCGACGCCAGCGATTTGCGGATGAGCGGCGGCGCGTCCGCGGCGCCGCGGAGGAACGAGGAATTCTCGTCCCAGCGGAACCCCACGAGGCCGATCCGCGCCGTCTCAGGCATCGAGCGCCCGTTCCATCCGGATCACCGGCAGCACGACGCCGTCCGGCAGCGGGACCTCGATCGGCTCGCGCTTCTCGAACCCGAACGCCTCGTAGAGCGGCACGCCCGGCAGCGTCGAGGCGAGCTCCATGCGCCGGAAGCCGGCCGCCCGCGCCGCGTCCATGCACGCGCCGAGAATGGCGGCGCCGACGCCGCGCCGAGCGAACGCCGGGTGCACGAAGAACGCCCGGATGCGCGCGGCCTCCGTCGCCGGGTCGAGCAGCGGGTCCTCCGCGGACTTCATCTGGTCGCCGCCGAAGAGCGTCCGCCTCCGGCTCCAGCCGCCGCAGCCGGCGAGCGCGCCGCCCTGCTCGGCCGCAAAGTACGTTCCGTCGGCGATCAGCCGGCTGTCGGGGCCGAAGACGTGGCGGATGGCCCCCTCGGTCTGCTCCTCCGAGTAGTAGCCGCGCGAAAGGGCGCGCGCCGAGAGCGGGATGAGCGCCTTCAAGGCGGGAAGGTCTTCCGCGGTGGCCAGACGGATCCGCACGCTGGATCCCCGGTCACCGCGCGCCGGCGTTCGCGATGCGCAGTCTTTGGATCATGGCGTCACTCCAACGGAATCCGGCTCGCGTTCTGCGCGAGCCAGTCGTCGAAGGTCTGCAGCTCCGGGTTCAGCGACCGCGAAACGGCGATGCTGCGGGCCCCGCAGTAGTAGTCCTCGAAGTCGCGCTTGAACTGGAACATGTTGCCGAGGTCCTCGGCGCCCGGGAATCCGAGCCCGCGGTAGAACTCGGGAGTGACCGCGTTGTAGGCGACCTCCCGGCCGAGCGCCTTCGTCAGCGCGGATGCCATCTGCGCGCCGGTCAGGTGCTGGCCCGCGATGCCGAGGCGCTTGCCGACGTACTCGGGGCCCTTGCGAAAGATGCCGTACGCGCAGCGCCCGATGTCCTCCACGGCGATGCCCGGCATCTTCTTGTCCCCGATGGGAAGTGTGATCGCGAGACGGCCGTCGGGCCCCTTCCTGGGCCCCATCCCGAAATGGATGAAGTTGTCCCAGTAGAAGGACGTCAGCAGGAGCGTCGTCGGGACGCCGGTCGATGTGAAGGCATAGTCGGCGTCCCCCTTCGAGTCGAAGTGCGGCACCTTGTACCGCCCCATGAGCGTCGGCATCCGGTCGTCGGAGAGCGGCACCCACTTGCGCGTGTCCTCGAGCGTGGACCAGATGACGTGCGCGACGCGCTCGGCCTTCGCGGCGGAGGCCATCGCCCGGGCCTGCGCCATCTCTCTCTCCGTCGAGAAGTGCTCCCAGTAGTTCGTCATGCAGTACGCGCCGTGCGCTCCGGCGAAGGCCCTGCGGACGGACTCCACGTCGTCGGTGTCGCAGCCGACGACTTCGGCGCCCTTCGCGGCGAGCCTCTTCGCGTTGTCGGAGTCGGGCTTGCGCGTCAGCGCGCGCGCCGTGAAGCCGCCGGCCGGGTCGGCCAGGATCGCCCGCGCGAGCCCGCCTCCCTGCGCGCCCGTCGCACCCACCACCGCGATGATCTTCCTTTCCGCCATGCCAAACCTCCTGGAAGGAGGAAGACTACCCGAAGCCTTTGAAGACGCGGCGCCGGACTCGGCAGGTTACCGCTTGTCCTCCAACCCCGCCGGCGCCAGCCGCGCCAGCCGCGTCGCGATCCGCCCCGGCCTCCGCCCCCGCATTTCCGCCCGCTCCTTTGCCGCCACGGCCGCGCGCACGACGTGGGCGCCGATGTATCGGACCGGCTCCGGCGGAAAGCTCCCGACCGATCGCCCGACCAGCGGATGCCCGGACCACTCGTCGTCACGGCCGAGCACGAGGCTCGCAAGAATCTTCCCGCCGACCACGCTCGGCCCCACGCCGTTGCCGCTCCAGCCGACGCCGTACACGATGTGCTCGCGGCCGCCGAGCCTGCCGAGCAGCGGCAGGCTGTTCGGCGTCCGGTCGATCGGGCCGCACCAGTCGTGCGTGACCGGAACGTCGGCGAGGCCGGGGTAATAGCGCCGGAAGTCTCCCTCGACGGCCCGCGCCCGCCGCGCGTTGCGGTCGAAGCCCGCGCCGATGCGGCCGCCGAGCGCGATCCCCCAGCCGCCCTTGCCGAACGCGACCCGGCCGCCACGGGTCACGTGGTAGTAGTCGACCATCGTCTGCGAGTCGGTGATGCACTCGCCGCCGGACCAGCCGAGGGCGCGGATCCGCTCGGGCGCCGGCGCCGTGACGATCATGTCGCTCGTGATCGCCACGATCGCGCGCGAGAGCTCCGGGATTCCCACGGCCCAAGCGTTCGTCGCGACGACCATCCGCCGGGCCGTCACAGAGCCCTCCTCCGTGAGGATCCGCACCGGGTCGCCCCGATCGAACGACCGGACGCGCGTGTGCTCGAAGATCCGCACGCCGGCATCGAGCGCCGCCCGCCTCAGCCCCCGCACGAGCGCCGCCGGTTGCACCGTCGCCGCGGAGAGCTCGATCACGCCCGCGCGATGGAAGGCGGAGCCCGAGCGCCGCGCGATCTCTTCGGGATCGAGCCTGCGGAACGTCCCGACGCCGAGCTTTTCGCAGAGGGCGACGACGCCCTCCCAGGCGCCCATCTGCGCGGCGGACGTGGCCGTCCAGAGCCACCCGGCCTTACGGAAGTGCGCGTCGATCCCGCGGGTCTGGCAGAACGTCCCGATCTCGTCGATCGCGGCCTCCGACCCGCGTGCAACCCGCACGGCCTCGGCCTCGCCGCACAGTCGTGCGAGCGAGGAGAGCTTGGGCCACCAGGAGAGAACGAACCCGCCGTTCCTGCCCGACGCGCCGCCGCCGCAGATGTCCTGCTCGAGCACCACGACGTCGCGCGAGGGCTCGAGCTTCTTCACCCCGAGGGCCGTCCACAACCCGACGTATCCGCCGCCGAGGATGGCGACGTCCGCGCGCGTTTCGCCCTGCAGAGGCGCCGCATCCGGCGCGTCGCCCGCGACCTCCTGGAGCCAGAACGAGCGGTGCCTCAGACGATCCTTACGGCCGGTTCCCGTTGTCCATGTCCGAGACGATGAGCCATCGGCCGTCGGCGCCCCTCGACAGCGTGAGCGTGAACTTTCCGATGTCGGCTCCCCCTTCGCGGTTCGTGAAACCGCCGAGGATGTAGCCGGTCTTTCCCTCCGCCGCGTATGCGAACGCGCGCAGAAAGAGCGGGCCGCCGGAGCCCGTGTACCGCTGCTCGATGGCCGCGCGGCCCCGCACCGGCAGCTGGCCGCTGGACATCACGAAACCGTCCTCGGCGAAGAGCCGCGCGAGCGCCGCGGCGTCGCGGGCGCGCCACGCCGTCTCGTAGTCCGTGAGCACGCGCGCAAGGTCGGCCGGCAGCCGGACCGGCGGCAACGGAACCGGAGCCGGGCTCGGCCCTGCGGCCGCCGCCGCGATCCCCTGCAGAAGCGCGAGCGCCGCCGGGAGCGCGGCGAGCCGGATCGGGCGGGTCACTGTCCGCTCTTCAGATACCGGACGCCGCGCACCAGGATCTGCTCGAGCACCTTCGTGTCCACGTCGGAGAGCTGCTTGATGTACAGGCAGCCCTTGCCCGTCTTGTGCTTGCCGAGCCTCTTCAACAGCGCGGGCTCGCGTTGGATGCCGCCCATCAGGTACAGGACGAGCTCCTTCTTGCGGGGCGAGAACCCGGCCATGAACCAGTCGCTCTCGCGGCCGCTCTCGTACTTGTAGTGGTAGTCGCCGCAGCCGACGATGCTCGATCCCCACATCCTGGCCTTCGACTTCGTCACCCGCTCCAGCATCTTCACGAGCGCGCGGCAATCCGCGCGGCGCGACTCCTCGACCGCATCCACGAACCTGGCGACGCTCGCGCCGGTTTCCTTGGTCTTGAGTTCCGCGTTGGCCACTGGTCCCTCCGTTACGAATCCCCGTGTTCGTTCAGCGGACCTCGAACACCGCCTCGACCTCGACGGCCACGTCGTACTGCAGCGCGCTGACGCCCACCGCCATTCGCGAATGGCGTCCCGCGTCGCTGAAGACCTGCACGAAGAGATCCGACGCCCCGTTGACGACCTGCGACTGCGCGACGAACTCCGGAGTCCCGTTGACGAACCCGGCCACCCGCACGCACCGCCGCGCCCGGTCGAGGTCGCCCTCGAGCGCCGACTTCAGGTGCGCGATCAGGTTCAGGGCGCAGAGCCGCGCTGCCTGCTGCCCCTGCTCGACGCCGAACTCGCGCCCGAGCTTGCCGATGAACTTGCGCTCGCCGTTCCACTGCGAGAGCTGGCCGGTCAGAAAGACGAGGTCGCCCGTCCGGACGAAAGGCACGTAGTTCGCGCCCGGCGCGCTCGGATGCGGCAGCTCGATACCGAGCTGCTTCAGGCGGTCCTCGATGCGTCCCGGCATGGCGGGAATCATATCCGTCCGAGGGCCGACCGGAAGGCCTCGCTCAGGGCTTTGCCGAGGGACAGCGGCTTGCGAGCTCGGTCTTGCTCTCGTCGAGCGGCTTCACGCCGCGCGCCCGCAGGCGGTCGACGAGCTTGCCGAATTTCGCCGCGTGCTTCGCATCGTCCGATCCCGTGCGGGACACTTCCAGCCGGACTCCGCCGCCGGGCAGGGTCCATTCCTCGATCTTGTCGCCGCCGTGCTCGTACCGCACCATGCGCGCGGAGCATGTCTTCGGCGTCGCGGCGAGCAACGCCGGCGGCGACGCCGCGTCGAGCGAGCAGCTGTACGCAAAGGAGCGCTCCGGCCCCGAGGCCGCGAAGGTGACGTCGGTCTCCTCCGACTTCCTGAACCCGGCGCCTTCCGGGCACGCCCAGGCTCCCGAAAGCGGCTGCGCGCTGCGGTACTTCAACCGGATCTCGGCCTCGCCGTCCTGCGCGACGCGCTGCCTCAGGATCGGCGCCGCACCCGCGGGCGCGCCGGCCGGGGCCGGAAAGTCGAAGTACCGCACCTCGTACCGGCGCCCCTCGGCGTTCGATGCGCCGAGAAAGGAGAGCAGCTCCGCGGCGCTCGCCGGACCGCCGTCGGCGGGATCCCAGCGCACCGCGTACTCCGCGCGCCCGGGCTCCGCGGCCGCAAGCCCCGTCGCCGGGAGCACGGCCGCCGCGAGCAGGAGCGCCCGGACTCTCACCGCGTCAGGCGCGAGAGCCCCGGCACGTTCGGGGCGATCGCGTAGTTGAGCTGCACGAGCACGATGAACCCGATGCTCCAGTACGTGTTGACGGCGCAGAGCGCCGCTCCGATGGCGTAGAGGGTCTGCGCCACGAGGATGCGCTTCTCGATCGCCTCGAAGACGTCCGGCGGCGTGCCTTCGCGGACGAGCCCGGCCCGCGCGGCGTATCGCCAGCTCGCATAGAGCGAGAGGCCGAGCAGCAGCACGTTCGCCCAGTAGACGAGCAGGGCGGCGCGCAGCTCGATGAAGTCGGCCAGCAGCTCCGTCGAAAACGGCATCGTCGCCACGAGCGCGAGAAACGCGATGTGGAACCACGCGAGGTTACGGTCGCCGCGCGCGAGGTAGTTCAGCTGAGTCTGCTGGCCCACCCAGAAGATCCCGAGCGTCAGGACGCTCAGCAGATACGTCACGAGGCGCGGCATCAGCGCGCAGAGCGCTCGCCAGAGATCGCGGCTGTCGTGGATGCCCTCGTGGGCCGGCACGTGGATCTCGAGCACGATCAGCGTCATCGCGATCGCGAAGAGCCCGTCGGAGAGCGCCGCGATCCGCTCGAGCCCGCGCCCGGCGATCTGGTTGTATGCGCTGGACATCAGGCGGAACTCGTATCCCCGTCAGATCCAGCGCCGCACGCGGGCCTTGTAGTCCCGGTACGGCTGTCCGAACTTCGCCTCGAGATAGCGCTCCTCCTGGAGGATGACGTTCGCCCGCACGATCAGCACGGCCAACGGCAGCAGCAGCAGCGGCCAGAGCGTGTCTAACGCGAGCGCCACGCCCGTCGTCAGGAGAACGAGGCTCGAGTACATCGGATTTCTCGAGAACCGATACGGGCCATCGGCAGCCAGCGCGGTCGTGCCGCCCGCCGGATTGGGCGTCGTGCCGAGGCGCCGGAACGTCGCGACCGCCCAGATCGCGAACGACAGGGCGGCCCCGGCCAGAACGGCGCCGGCGATCCGCAGAGACGCTGCCCGCTCGACCGGGACGACGTGCAGGGGAACGAACCGATGGATCACCGCCGCCACGCCGCCCGCCGCGACGAAGACGACCGGCGGAAAAACGCGCACGCCAGAGCGATCGGCTTCGGGGATCTTCATCCGGCGGCCCTCACAGCTCGACCCCGCGCGCCGACGCCGCAACGAGCTTCGCCAGGCGCGCCGTCCGCGTTTCTTCCTTCTTCGCGCTCATCACCCACCAGCTCGCTTTCTTCCGGTACCAGCTCCCCCGGGACTCGAAGAACTTGAACGCCGCCGCATTCTTCCTGAGCACGCCGGCGTATGGCTCGCTCAGCCCCTCGTGGGTCTGCTCGTATGAATAGACCCGCGACCGCGACTCGCTCCGCGCCCCGAAGACCTCGAGTCCGGCCCTCCGCATCCGGCCCAGCCGCGTGAGCTCTTCGGCGCGGCGGATGTTGACCGCGCTCCAGATGCTGCCGGCTTTGCGCGGGGTGAACCGGATCGTGTACCGCAGCTCGTCGACCCGCCGCCGCACGCCGTCGATCCAGCCGAAGCACAGCGCCTCGTCCACGGACTGCGGCCAGGTCATGCTCGGCTTGCCGGAGCCCCGCTTGTAGAAGCCGACGAGGATCTCGGTTTCGGCGGCGTGGCTCCTGCCGAGCCACCTGCCGAATTCGGCGGGCGTCGCGAAATAGACGGCTTTCACGACGCCGGCAGCGCGTACTCGAGATCGTAAGTGTGCTTCCCGTCCGCCATGACGATCACGAGCTTGCCCGCCAGGCCGGAGAGCTCGCCCGTTCCCGAGTCCGGGACGACCGTGATCGAGAGGCTCGGCCGGCCGCGATGCATCGTACCGATGTGCTGGAGCGCAAACGTGCCGCGCCGCCCGTGCAGGGCTCCCGTGACGCGCTCGACCGCGACGTAGGCGCCCGAGCCCGCGATGCTCGTGCCGGCCGTGAGCATCGTGCCGCGGGCCGTCGCCTCGAGGTCGCCGTGGTACGTCTTCGCGAGCGCCATCCTTCCCAGGGCCGACCCCTCGCCCTCGGTGTCCGCCGCTTCGGGGGTCATCTTCACGTCGAAGGGCCCGGTGGCGCGCATCGTCACCGACACCTCACGGCCTGCCGCCTTCGGGCCGGTCGCGCACGAGGAAGACGACGGCGAGAACGATGAACACCACCCCGACCCCCGCGAGCGAGCGCTGTCCGGTCGACGCGATCACTCCGAACACGATGCCAAGGACGAGAAAGGCGATGCCGACCGGCCGCTTCGGTTTCGGGCTCACGGGTCGGAGTCTATCGGAAGGACCAGCGGTCGAGATTGGCGGCTCACGACTTCCACTGGAAGCAGATCGTGAAGCCGTCCGGGTCCTTCAGGTACAGCTGCCTCATGCCGTAGTGCGCGACCGTCGGCGCGTCGAGCTCGATCCCTTTCTCCCGCAGGTACCGGTATGCGTCGTCGACGTCCCGGCAGCCGAAGTAGAGCGCCGGACGAGTCCCTCCACCGCATCGCGAAACTCCCGCGACTCGCGGCCGAATGCGGGCCGACCCCACCGCTCACGGCTCGGGCAGGGTCGCCGCCGTGCCGACGAGCAGGCCGGCGAGCACGTAGCCGAGCGCGTGCGGGGATCCCATGTAGAGGAACGCCGCGGCGCCGAACGCGGCGTAGAGGATCGCGATGATCACGAGCGGCAGCCGCGCCGTCGCCGCGCCCCGCGCGGCGCGCACGCCGGCGTGGAGCACGAGGAGCGTGAAGGCGCACATCGCGTACGCGCCGAAGTGGAGCGCGACCGAGACGGCCCGAAGCAGCGTCGACCGCACCTGGATGACGGCCAGGTCTGCCTCGAGGTGCGGCACGCCGACGAAGACGCTGGTCAGCGCCGCGAACCCCATGAGGGCGGCGGCCGCAAGCAGGAGCGACGCCCGGGCGGTCGACTTCATGGTTGAGCGATCCAGGCGCGCACGACGTCGGCGAGCGCCGCCTTCTTCGCCTCGACCTCCTTCCGATCCACCATCACCTCGCCGCGCAGACCAGCGCCAGCGCGATCGCGCCCGGCACGGCCTGGACCCACAGGATCGAGCGCCTCGCCGTCGCCGCGCCGAAGAGACCCGCGACGACGACGCACGCGAGGAAGAAGACCTCGACGTCGAAACCCCCCGCGCCGAGAACCAAACCCCACACCAGCCCGGCCGCCAGAAAACCGTTGTACAGGCCCTGGTTCGCGGCGAGCGGCGCCGAGGCCGCCATCACGTCGGGCGGAAGACCGAAGAAGCGGTGGCCGACGGGCTTGTTCCAGAGGAACATCTCGAGGACGAGAAAGCCGGCGTGCAGGAGCGCCACGAACGCGACGGCGAGGCTGGCGGCGGTCGTCATGGATGTCCTCAGAAGCCGAGAAACGCGTAGCCGCGGTTCTCGTATGTCATCAGCACGATCAAGGCATCGCTCGCCACCTTCACGTTCGGAGTCAGCGTGGCCGGGTCGATGTGCCCGAACGCCAGGTTCTGGCCGCAGACGAAGAGCTCGACGCCGGCCTTCCGGAACTGCTCGAGGACCGGCAGGTTCGGGTTGGACACACCGAACTTCGCGCGGTAGTGCGCGTCGTCGAGGATCCCGTCGATCGCCGCTCCGTGGAAGACGACGACGAATCGCACGTTGGCGGCGGGAACGCCGGCGACGCTGAACGCGTTGAGCTCGGAGCCCGCCATGTTGAGCGCGGGCACGAGTTCCGCCGGCTTCTCGGCCGCCCGGGTCGCGTCGAAAATCGCCCGGTACTTCTGCGTCTTGTCGGGCGGGATCGCGACGCCGGGGATCGCCACGTAACCGTCCGCCGCGGCGATCACGGGCGCCTCCGGCGCCGGCCACGGGTGTGCCGGGGACGGCGCGAGCGCCGCGAGAACCAGAGGGAACGCCGCGAGAGTTCCAATCATGCAGGCCTCCTTCAGTTCGCCTTCTTCACCTCGACGACCATGACCTCGATCGGTTTGTCTCCGATGATGACGTCAGGAAGAAAGCGCCGGCGCCGGGAGAGTGCCATACGCCTTCCTTTCGCGTTGGCCCGGATGCTACGCGGGCGGGAGAATCTGCGCAACGTGGTGGCGGAGGTGGTCCACGTAGTCGCGCATGAAGTACTCGAGCGTCGCGGGCTCGTCCTGCGGCACGGCCTTCCACGCGAGCTCGTGCAGGTTGTGGCGTGGGCGCGGCTTCTGGCGAACCTCGGCCGGGGTTGCCTCGATCACGCGGGCCAGATGCAGGTTGAAGCTTCTCCACAGCCCGACGAGCTCCGCCCACGGCGCGCTCGCGTAGGGCTGCGCCGCGACCCACTGTTCCTGCTGGTACCCCGGAAACACCAGGTCCTCCGTGAACCCGGCGCGGACGAAGCGCTGGTGATTGTTGGAGGCCGAGTCGATCAGGTGGCCGATCACTTCCTTGGGCGACCACTTGCCCGGGGCCGGATGGCGGCCCGCCTCCGCTTCCGACAGGGCCAGCAGCCGCGGCGCGACCGAGGCGACCGTCTCTCGCAAGTCCGATTCGACCGCGTTCATCGCTTCGTCTCCGCGATCCGAGTTCGGACGAGCCTGCGTACGAGAGCGGTCGGCAAGGGCGTCTGCGCCGGGAACCGGATCGTCCCTTTGCTCGTCGAGTACTTCGCGAGCTCCCTCGCGTGCGCCTTCACGGGATGGGCGCCCGGATAGAAGGAACAGTGCTTCGCCGACGCTCCGAACGCCATGATCATTCTGCCGTCCCGCCGAAACGCCGGGATGCCGTAGCTGATGCATTCCTTCAACCCGGGCGCAACAGTGCGGATGTCCCTGCGCAGCTTCTGGAGCGCGGCCCGCTCCGGCTTGTCCAGCGACGCGAGGTACTGACCGATCGTCTCGAACTTCTGCATTCGCATGGTCTCTCCTCAGAGATCCTGGCCGTAGACGATGAACCCGGCGTGCTTGCCGACCTTGTCGTACAGGAGCCGCCCGGCCGCGTTGGACTCGTGCGTCTGCCAGTAGACGCGGCGCGCGCCCGCCGCCTTTGCCCGCTCGTAGACGCCGAGGACGAGCGCGCGGCCGACGCCGCGGCCCCGCTCGGATTCGACCGTGAAGAGGTCCTGCAGGTAGCAGGTCGGCTCGATCCGCGTCGTGCTGCGGTGAAACAGGTAGTGCGCGAGGCCGACCACCTTTCCGCCGGACTCGGCCACGAGCGCGAACACCGGCTCGTTCGCGTCGAAGAACCGGCGCCACGTCACGCGCGTGATCTCGGGGTGGAGCGCCGTCTCGCCCGCGCGCCCGTAGAAGGCGTTGTAGCCATCCCAGAGCGGCTCCCACGAAAGCCGGTCGCCCTGCTGAATCGGGCGCACGGTGACGCTCACGCCGACTCCGCATCGCGGTACCGCTCGGGCGCGTACCGCATCGCGAGCAGTCCGGTCGCCTTCGCGACGTCGATCTCCTGCACGAGCAGGCCTTCCTCACCGTACGGCAGATACGCCTGGCACTCTCCCGACGGCGCGATGAGGCTCGTTGCGGATTCCTGGAAGCGAAGCGCGTAGTTGACGCTCGCGAAGTAGATCGTGTTCTCGCGGCTGCGCATCAGCATCGCCTTCTCGTAGTACGGCCCGTCCGGCGCGCCCCACTGGGTGAGGCGCGCGCCCTCGCGATCGCTTCCCGTGTACTGGGGGTGAAAGACGATCTTCGCGCCGCGCACCGCCGCCCAGCGGACCGTTTCGGGATAGCGCCAGCCTTCGTGGCAGATCGTCACGCCGAACTTGACCCCGTTGACCTCGAAGAGGCTGCGCGTGTCTCCGGGGACGTAGTGGCGGTCCTCCGTCGGGTCGACCTGGTTCTTGGTCTGGAATCCGAGCACGCGGCCCGCGGCATCGATGACGTACGACGCGACCTGCCGGCCGGCGGCGGTCATCCGCTCCATGCCGAGAATCACGGCGATCGACTGCTCGCGCGCCCACTGTGCCGCCGCTCGCAGCGCGCGCCCGTGCTCCGCCTCGTCGAAGTGCGGCACCGGGAACTCCTGGCCACGCAGCCCCGGCAGGTACGCCTCGGGAAAACACACGATCTCCGCACCGCGGGCCGACGCCTCGGACAGCAGCCGCCTCACCTTCTCGAGCCCGTCGTCGAGGGTCGAGGCGACGCGCGGCGACGCGAGGGCGACGATCACGAGCGGCGCGTCAGACCGGAACGGCTTCGACGACGCTGACGGCCGACTCGGTCGGCACGACGCGCGTCATGCGCAGGCCGGCTTTGCCGAGCGGCGCCGCGTGCGGCGGCAGAGCCTGGGCGTCTTTCCGGTCGTTTTCTTCCACGGTACGTTCCTCCGGGCCGCTCGAGGCCCTGGTCAGATCATATTTGACGGGAGAAGAACGCCGCGGTCGTCATCGGGCGCTCCGGTACACGTCGGTGCTCAGGTACTTCAGGCCGGAGTCGATCAGGAGGGTGACGACCGTGGCCTCCGGCCCGAGCCGCTCGGCCACGCGCAGCGCGGCGACGACGTTCGCGCCCGAAGACGTCCCCGCGAACAGCGCCTCTTCCCGCGCCAGGCGCCTCGCCATCTGCTCCGCGTCGCGCGTGCGGACGGGCTCGATCGCGTCCACGCGCGCGGGATCCCAGAGGGGCGGTGTCCGGCCGATGCCGATGCCCTCGATCCCGTGGGCGCCGGGCGGGCCTCCCGAGAGCACCGACGACTCGGCCGGTTCGACGACGACGATCGCGACCTCCGGCTTGCGGCGCTTCAGCACGGTGGCGACGCCGCGCGACGACGCCGCGGTGCCCGCGCACTGGACGAAGGCGTCGACCCTGCCCTCCGTCTGGCTCCAGATCTCCTCGCCGAGCGGGAAGTAGCCCGCGATGCTGTCCTGGTTGTTGAGCTGGTCGAACCAGAAGGTGTGCGGCTCCCGGCAGAGCGCGCGAGCCCTCTCGACCATGTCGAGGAAGAGCTTCCGAGTGGCCAGGCCTCCCTCGCTCGGGACGAGAGTGAGTTCCGCGCCGAGCGCGGCCATGTGATCGCGCTTCTCCTGGCTGAACGCGTCGGAGCTGACGATGCGCAGCCGGTAGCCCTTGACGGCGCACACCAGCGCCAGCGACGCTCCCGTGCTGCCGCCCGTGTACTCGACGACGGTGTCGCCGGGCCTCAGCCGCCCGTCCTCTTCGGCCCGCGCGATGGCGGCCTTCGCCATCCGGTCCTTCATGCTGCCCGTCGGGTTTTGCCCCTCGAGCTTGACGAAGATCCGGGCGCCGCGCGGCGGCGCAACGCGGCGCAGCTGCACCATCGGCGTGTTTCCGATGGCGTCGAGGATGCTCATTTCGGAAGCCGCCAAGCCCCCCAGGGCGTCGGGTAGACCGCGTCCCAGTGCTCCCTGCTGCTCAACGTCCGCCGGCGCCGAGATTCTTCGCCGGCGCCGCGGCCAGCGGAGCCCGGAGCGATTCGAGCAGGCCGCCCACGTTCCAGCGGTCCCAGCCTTCCACGATGCGCCCGTCCCGGACGCGCATCCACGTGATGCCCTGGAAGGTCACCGGGCGCTTGCTCGCCGGGATTCCCAGCCCGTCGCCGTCGTGCGTCCCCCTGGCCGACCAACGGGTCACGACGTCGTCCCCTTCCGCCACCGTCGCGTCCACGGTGACGCGCATGCCGGAGAACGCGCCGAGCAGCGCGCCGCGCGCCGCCAGGAATTCCTCCGGCCCGCGCACGTCCATGCCCTCGAGGTGCCCGACCCCCTCCGCGTGGAGGAGCTCGCGCACCGTTTCATCGCGCCGCTGATTCCAGACCTCCTCGAACCACCGCCTTGCGAGCGCCGCGTTGGATTCCGCCATGGCTCACCTCCGCTTGAAGAACTGCACCGCCCGCTCGTGCTTCTCGGCCGCCGCGCGGGTCTTGAACGTGCCGAGATTCCTGCGTTTGCCCGTCTTCGGGTCCTTCTTTCGCGAGTACAACCGGTACTGGCCCGACGGGAGCTTTCGGATCATCTGGCTTTCCCCCTAAGACCGCGGCGTCTCGTGGTCCGTGAGGACCGGCAGGAACGGCTCCCACGGGCCCACCTCGCCGCGCAGCTGCTTGGCCATGACCCGGCTGATCTGCGCGAGGTGCCCGAGGTCGTGCACCACCCAGGACGCGAGGAGCTGGCGCAGAGTCACGCTCCCGAGGCTCGGATGAATGCCGGGCAACTCCAGCGACGCCGGAGTCAGACGCCAGGAGCCGAGCAGCTCGAGGCTGGCCCTGCGCAGCTCGGCAAACTCCTCGAGGAGGGATTCGAGCGTGCGCCCGGCGTTGCGCGTCCGATGGCGGAATCGATCGTAGGGCTCGAAACGCGGGTCAGGGCCCCCCGCCAGAATGATGCGCGCCCGCGGGATCCAATCCGTCTCCTCGCCGTCGATCAGGTGGCCGACGACGTCGAAGGGACTGAACGTCTCGGGGCCCTCCGTCGTCCGCGTCCACGGATCGGGAAGGCCTTCGAGCAACGCGCGCACGGCGCCGGGAGTTCTCGCGAGGACGCCGGTCGAGAGGTCGAGATCAAAGTCCATGATTCCTCCAACTGTTACGGCGCGGGGATCGTTCGGGTTTCCTTGCGAAGCACGAGCGTCAACCCCTCGCGCAGAAACCGCGGAAGCGCCCGATACACCCCGTTCTTGATCGCTCCCACGAACGGCCGGCGCACGAAGGCGAGCGTGTGCACGGGCGACGTGTGCAGGTGCTCGATCACCTCGGCGAACACGACGAGGTCGTAGCGCGGCATGCCGGGAGGCTCGGGAGCCCCGGGACACCCGTCGAGGTCGAAGCGAAAGTGATGGCCGTGGACGCCGTCCGCCTCGGGCTCGAGCCCGAGCGAGTCCACGGCGCAGCCGAGGATCGCCGCGAGCAGCGGCCCGAGCGGAGAGGGCCCGATCTCGAGCACGCGCGCGCCGGTGGCCGGGAGGTGCCGGGAGATCACCTCGAGGAGAAATCGGTAGCGCGGCGCGTGGTACGCGAGGTATCCGCGGTCGTCGCCCCGGATCCCGGCGACACTCGGCAGGCGCGCCGTCACGGGCGGGCGCGGCGCGGACTGGCTCAACACGACCTCTCCTCGGCCGGATGGACTCCCCGGACGAGGCACGATGATATCCGGGCCTCGCGGCGATTGCGGCCGCAGAGACTTTACTGTATAAAGTACTCTATGACTGCGACGAAACGCGCGCTCGCCGCCCTGGAGCTCCTCCTGATCTTCCCCGCCGCCCTCTTCTTCGGTGCGCTCTTCACGCGCAACCTGCAGCCGCCGCATTACGAGCCGGCGCGGACCGCCGCGCGCGTGGTCGCGTGGTACGCGGCGCGCCCGGGCGTCGGCCTCTGGCTGCTGCTGATCGTCCTGCCGCTCGTCGCGCTCGTCACCGGATGCGCCGCGCTCCTGCGCAGCTGGAACGAGGACGACCGCTTCCGGGCGGCCGCGCGAAGCGCCCGGACCGCCATCCGCGAACAGCTGCCGGCCTTCGTCGTCGCCGCGGCGACCCTGACGGCCGGCGGAATCCTGTCGGCCGTCGCGCTCCACGCGCTCTCGGACTGACGGCCGGCCGGCGCGTCAGCGCGCCGCTTCAGCCCCGTTTGCGAAGAAAGACGTGCGCCGCGGCGCGCGAGCCGGCATCGTGCTTCGCGCATTCGTAGCCGAGCGCCGGCAGGTCGAGGCCGTGCAGGAGATGCTCACCGCTGCCGAGCAGAACGGGCGCAATCGCCAGGTGCGCCTCGTCCACGAGCCCGGCGCTCAGATACTGGCGGATCGTGGACACGCCGCCTCCGAGCCGGACGTCGCGCCCGCCCGCGGCGTCCCTCGCCTGCTCGAGCGCGGACTGGATCCCGCCGGTGACGAACCGGAACTCCGTGCCGCCCTTCATCGCGAGCGGCGCCCGCGCGTGGTGCGTGAGCACGAAGACCGGCACGTGGTACGGCGGCTCATCGCCCCACCAGCCTTTCCAGCTGTCGTCGGGCCAGGGTCCGCGCACGGGGCCGAACATGTTGCGCCCGAGGATCCAGGCGCCGATTCCCTCGAATCCATGCGCCGCGATCGCGTCGTCCGCGCCGGTCTCGCCGCCTTCTCCTCCGTGCATCCGCTGCCAGGTCCGCGTGTGGAAGAACCAGTCGAACATGGCGGGACCGCCGACGCCGAGGGGGTTCTCCAGGTCCTGGCGCGGCCCTGCGCCGTATCCGTCGATCGAAATCGAAAAGCTGCGGACGAGAAGTCTCGACATGAAGCACCTCCCTCACTGTACTCGCGAACCCCGTTGCCCCCCAGGCCGACACCGGCGCAGTGAGCTCTACTGCGTCGCTCCGCCGCTGCGCAGTTCTCTCAACACGACGTCCCCTTCGGTCTTGCTCCGCACGCGCAGGGGGATCCCGCCTCCGATTCTGCTCGTGATCCGGGGCGCGGACACCAGCTTTCCCTTGAGGAAGATGCCCAGGTATTCACCCGCGTGCCCCGCCGACCAGGCATCGAGGCGCCGGCTCGCCTCCGGCGTCAGCGGAAGCCAGATCGCCGCCTCACCGACGAGGCTCGTCCTTCCGCCGGCGAACGTGGCGGCGCCGAGGTCGATCGCGTTCAGATCGAGAAGCACCGTGTCCGACGCGAATCCATATCCGGCCCCGGAGTACGGAAGCTCGACGGGCCTCGTGTGCTCCGCGTCCGCCTCTCGCGTGATCGAACGCACCACCAGGTACTCCGGATTCCGCACGACGACGCGCATCGGCTTCGTGGCCTCTCCGCACGCCAGGAACTGGATCGCCAATGCCGCGAGCGCCACGGCGCCACTTCGGCGAAGGCACCCGAGAACGGGAATTGCTCCATCGGTCAAGCCGGCCCGCTCCGTTCCGCTTCGTAGAACAGCGCCATCGCGTCGCCCGGCCAGTCCGTCGCCCGATTCGTCTTCTTGTCGACGCAGGCCACGATCATGAGACAGCGCGAGAGGTCCCTGCCGGCCGCGTCGGCCATGGTGCACTCGATGTGGGCGTCGGACCCGCGAAACTCGTGCACGAAGGACGTGATGGTGATCTCCTGGTCGCCGATGGCCGGATGGAGAAATGCGATCTCCATCCGCTTGACCCAGGCCATGAACGGCAGCTTCGCCAGGGTCTTCAGGTCCCACCCGATGTGCTCGCGCAGGCCCTCCATCCTGTGGTCGACGAAGTAGCCCGCGTAGGCCGCGGTGCGCATGTGATTGTACGGATCGAGCTCGGAGAACTTGATCCGGTGCGTGGTCTGGAAGACGACCGGGGTTTTCGGCATCGTTCTCCTCCTGGGTCCCCTGCCTTAACGGCGATCTCCCGTGACGAGCAGGCTTCGAGGCTCCTCGGCCCGCCGCCATGACCGGGCAAGCAGCGCCGCCACGAGGAGGTTCAACAATGCGGTCCCTGCCAGCGCCATGCGCATCGGGATCGAGTCTGACGTCGGTGGATAGGCCGGAGCGATCATGGAGGCGGAGCCCGGGCGAAGGCCGGAAATCTCCTGGAACACGTTGGTGGCCAGATGAAAGCCGAGAGCCAGGGGAAGACTCCGCCAGCGGGCGAAGAGGACCGCGAAGATGAGACCGGACGTGAGAACACCCGCGACCACGTTGAGCCAGGGGATGCCGGCCTGGAGGTGAAGCAACGCAAAGACCAGCGACGTGGAGACCACGGCCGCTCCGGGCCCGAAACGATCGGCAATGCGCACGAACGCGTAACCGCGGTAGACGAGCTCCTCGGCGGCATTGTTGAAGAATGCGAATGCGCAGGCGAGCACGAGGACCGGGGCGCGAAACGAAGGGTTCCAATGCCATCGGGCCCCCGTGGCCAGGACCACGATCCCGATCCAGGCGCCGGTGAGAAGGCCGCCGCCGACAAAGCCATAACCGAACTGAGCGGCGCGCCGCCGCGACAAGGTGCAGCCGATGTCGGCCGGCGACAGCCCGTCGGCTCGAAGGAACCGGACGTTCAACGCGAACGTCGCCAGCGCCAGGGCCACTGCGGGAATGACGCCGCCCGTCGGGCTCGCGCGACCGAGGAAGGAGAGTCCGAGAAGCCACAGGTACCCGATGACGCATGCAGCGGCACCGAACGCAAAGAGAAGCAAGCGCTTCCAGATGCTCACTCGCATGGACTGGTGCCGGTTTGCGGAGCCGGCCCGGCTACTCGCCCGCACGTTCGCTGCGGGTCTTCTTCGCCCTGGACGGGCGCGCGGACTCGGGCCGCGCGTGTCGCGGCTCGTAGACGCCGACCTTGCCGCCGCCGGGCAGCGTGACGCGCACCAGTTGGCCCCAGCCCACGCTCTGGATCGGGCTGCAGCGCACGCGCCGCTTCTTCATGGCCGCGACGAACTCGCGGACGTCCGCGCACAGGAAGTAGAACTCGTGGACGTCGTTCTTCTTCGACGGGTGAACCGCCAGCTCCGCCGGCGGCAGCCCGAAGATGAGCCAGCCGCCGCCGGCGTCGACGTGCGGGAGATTGAGGACGTCGCGCAGGAAGGCGCGGTCTGCCTCGGGCTTCCTGCTGGAGATGACCGCGTGTGCGCCGATGATCATGGCGGGGCCTCCTCTCGAGGGCGTCAGCCGCGAGCGCCGGGTCAGGGCGGGCTCAGCCCTCGTGCTTCGCGAGAATGCTGTCGATTTCTTTCATCGAAAACGAGTTCAACTGGACGACCTTCGCATGGGCGCGAAACGCGGGCGGGACGATGCGCAGGGCATCCTCCTTGTCGTCGACGTCGACCAGCATCCAGGACTTGTGCACGCCGTCCTTGCATCCCCAGTCGGCGCCGGTCAGGTAATGGGACCCCGTCTTCAGGAACACGTCGACGACCCGGGCGCAGGCCACCGTCTCTTCCGGATGCGGAACCTCGATGAGAAATTTTGCCATCGCTCGTGATCTCCTCTTGGGTTGCAGACAGGGACGGGATGATGACAGACATTCGACCCGCAGAGCTACCGCGCGATCTCGAGGCCGTTCGCGGGCTCTTCGTCGAGTACGCCGGGAGCCTCGGCATCGACCTCGCGTTCCAGGGCTTCGACCGCGAGCTGGCCGAGCTGCCCGGCAAGTACGCGCCGCCGGCCGGGCGGCTGCTCCTCGCCTTCAACGGCGCCCGGCCGGTCGGCTCGATCGCGCTGCGCCCCCTCGAGGGCGCCGCCTGCGAGATGAAGCGCCTCTACGTCCGCCCCGAGGCGCGGGGCGAACGGCTCGGGCTTCGGCTCGTCGAGCGGCTGCTCGAGGAGGCCCGGCAGGCCGGCTACGCGCGGATCTGTCTGGACACCCTTCCGATGATGGCCTCGGCGCAATCGCTCTACGAGTCCCTCGGGTTCGTTGCGATCGAACCCTACGTCTTCAACCCCATCGCCGGCACGAGGTTCCTCGCGCTCGACCTTTGAGCGCGCGGCGATCAGCCGGCCGTCGACGTCTCCTGGCCGATCCACAGGCGGTTCCCGTCCGGATCGTCGATCCGAAACTCCGTCAGACCGTAGAAGGTGACGTCGAGCTCCGGCACTGCCAGGCCCTTCTGCCGAACCTCACGGTGATACGCGACGATGTCGTCCGGGTACAGATAGACGACGGGGTCCCGGGAGCCGGCCGGGTGGGCGTTGATCGACTGATCCACCATCAGCCGGCACTCGTCGAAGCGAAGCATCGCCCAGCCCCACTCGTCGTTCTTCTTCTCGACCTCGAATCCCAGCTTCCCGCAGTAGAAGTCCACGCTCGCGGGCATGCTCCGGACCGGCAACATCGGTATCAACCGGTTCATCTTCACGGAACCCTCCTACTGCCGCGCACCCGGCAACCATCGGGCGGCCGCTTCGGCGCTGTCGTGAGGCGCCGTGTTGAAAGCGATGGCCGTGCGCGGGGCCGCCCGGTGAATGGCGTTGATGACGGCCTCGAAGACTTGCAGCTTGGAGGGCGGCAGGCGAACGCCGCCTCCGACGACGACACAGTCGTAGCTCGTCGCGGCCAGCTGGCGCTCGATCGCCGCTCCGGCGTCCGCGTCCGCCCGGAGGTAGCAGAGATCGACCGCCCAACCCCGGTCGACGCCCGACTTCACCGCGATCGCGATTCCGGCGCGGACCTTATCGGCGTTCATGCCCGGCGGCAGAGCGGGGTCGGAATAGTCCACCACATCCGGATCGTAACCAACCAGCAGCATTCGCGTCATGAGATCTCCCCTCTTCCTGCTGCGACTTCGACTCGCAAGTCCCCCGCCCTTCCTGCGTCGTGAGGACGCGGGCAAAGAACGGAAGCATCGCCGTCTCGAACCGCCTGCGCGTGCGATCGACGCGGCACCGTCATGCCCGCAGTGTATGCCGCCATCGTCCGTCCACTCGACGGGACGCCGCTCACGGCGCCTGCGCGATGACCGCGATCGAAAGCCGGAAGCCCTTGCGGTCGATCGGCAGTTTCGCACCCTGGCGGGCCGGAGGGTCCTCGGGGAACCACCGGCCCCACTCCTCGTTCATGCCGGCAAAGTCGTCCGGATTGGCGAGGAGGAACGTGGCGCTGACGACCTGGCCGAGCGAGCTGCCGGCCTGCACGAGGATTGCCTCGACGTTGCGAAGGCACTGCGCCGTCTGCTCCTGGATCGTCTGACCCACCAGCTCGCCCGTCGCCGAGTCGAGCGGCCCCTGCCCCGAGACGAAGACCAACCCTCCGGCCTTGACGGCCTGGCTGAACACCGGGGAACGCGGCGCGTCGTCCGTGGAGACGATGACCTTGGGCACCATGACCTCCTTGTAAGACGGTTTGGGAATCGGCGGCGCGCGGCGGATCGCCCGGTCCAGGCGCCCGCGGACGAGGCGCAGGTGCAGGATCGGGTACACGTTGACGATCACCTGGGCCAGCAGGAACCCGGCGACGACGCTCCACTTGCCCTCGAGCCCGGCGAACGCGAGATACGGTACGAGCAGAATCGCCGCCCAGAAGTGCGAGGCCTCCGACGACTCGAGATTCCGGCGAACCTCCAGAGGATCTCGACGCGCTCGATCGAAGTAGACGGCAGAGTTCAGGTGGCGAAGCGGAGAGTGACGCAGCAACCTGCCGAAGGCGGGAACGCGAAGCCGGCGGTACGCATCGCCCTCGAGCTCCCAGGGGCGCAGCGGGCGGAGCACCCGCGGCATTCTCAGCACGAACAGGGGCTCGGCCACCTTGGCGATGGCGAGAAAGTAGAACATGAGAAGCAGCGCCAGCCAGGGCGAGGCCATGCCGATGACCTCGCTCAACAGAGCGAACGAGGCGCCGAACACGAGCACGACGGCCAACAGGGCCACGGCATGAAGCCAGCGGGTCCGCTGCATGGCGTCAGAAGAACCGGCGGAGGAATGCGGCCGCTTCCTCCGAGATTCCCACGATCTTGTTCGTCGCCTGACGATAGAACTTGAAGTTGAGCTCGGTCTCGGGCCGGCCGTCCTTCCAGTCGGAGAAGGGCTTGAGCTCGCTCCGGCCGAGGCGGCGCCTGGCGAGCGCCGTGCGCCGGATGGCGACGCTGACGCGCGGCGTCTGCCGGGCGATCCCGGGCTTTCTCGCGCTCGCCCTGGCCGCGGTGACGGCGCCGCTCGCGATGAGCCCCTGACCGCCTTCGTTCTCGCTCGCGAAGACGAAGATCGTGTCGCCCCTGGCTATGCGCCTGCCGCCGTACATGGTCTTCTGGTTGCGGAACGTGAATGCCCTCGCGCCCGGGTCGCCGACCTCCACCTTGATCGCGAACGTCGCACCTCCCGTCGTCACGCGCGCTCGTTCCCGGGCCGCGGCTCGCGGGAGGGCCGGTAAAACTGAAGGCCATTCCCGTCGGGGTCGAGGACGTGAAACTCGCGCGTGCCCCAGGGCGTGTCGCCGGGTGCCGCCCACGGGCTCGTCGAGGGAGCGATGGCGCCGGCGCGCCGGAATGCCTCGAACAGGCCGTCGACGTCTTTCACGAGGAACCGGTACGTCGGGCGATCGTGGGTGCACGCCCACTGCGACGCATCCTGCCACTGCAAGTGAAGCGTGACGCCATCCCGGGCGATCGCGACATAGCTCGGAGACGCGGGCCGGTCCTGAAAGGTGACGGTGAAGCCGAGCCGCGTGAAGAAACGGATGGACCGTGAGGGGTCGCCGGACATCAGGACGGGATGGACGGCCTCGAGCGCCGTGCTCCCGGATCCTCCCTCCAATTGACGCGAGTACTCCGCCTGGTCGAAGTGACCCAGGGATCTCGCGATGAGCCCGCCCGCACCGATGACCCACTCTTCGTACCCGCCGATGCGGACGCGATTGCCCGTACCGCCGGGTCCCGTGTTCGCGCCGGCCAGCGTCCAGCGGTACAGGAAGAGGGGCCCCTTTTGCTCGACCGCGTCCATGCGCACGACCATGTCGGGGAAAGCGGACATGAAGGCGCGTGCGGCGGCGGCGATCGCGGCGCGTCCGACGGACGGGGCTCCCGCGTTGATCGTGAGCGAGCCGTCCTCGGCAAAGAACGAGGCCACCCGCGCGGGATCCTGGCTGCACCACGCCGCGGTGTATCGAACCGCGAAGTCCCTGACGCCGGCGAGATCCAAGGGCCTAGTTCGCCAGGCGCAACCCGAGGCGCGTCGCCGGCGGGCGGCGCGCCGGGGGCGATGAACGCGGCAGCGGGGCCATCTACCTTTGTCCGATCGCGAGCGTCATCACTCGAGACGCGACCGACGTGTCGCGGCAGCCGTAGTGTGGATCGCACGTCGCCGGATCGACCAGTTTCACCCACCCGGTGACCTTCGCCGTGCCGGCGCGCAGATCGCTGAGCGGCACCTTCTTCGACCACGCGATCTTCTGGCGTGGCAGGAGCGTCAACTTTTCCTGGCAGGTCGGCCGCTCGACGCGAACGAGGTAGCCCGCGTCGTGCCCGCCCTCGACGATCACGCTGACTCCCCACGCCGGACCGAAGCACCCCTCGAAGGTCGACGACCCGTTGTTCGTGAGCGCGAAGGCCGCCGTCACCGAGGTGTCGCCCGCCGCCAGGCCCCCTCCCAGCGACACCGCGAGGCTCAGGTTCTGGCCAAACTTCGGCCGCGCCGCGGCCGCGGCCGCCGGAGTCGAAGTCGCCGGCGCCGCGGAGCTGCACCCTGCCGCCGCGATCGCGGTCAGCGAAAGCGCGCCGAGCCATTTCCGGACCCCGGGCATCGCCGCTTCAATCATGGTGAAAGTCGGAGCGATTCCCGTCGATGTCGGCGACCGTGAACTGCCGGAAGCCCCATGGCTTCCTCTCCAGCGGTTCCACGATGTTCGCTCCCGAAGACTCGTGCTCACGGAACACAGTCTACGGTAACGAAACGGAGTGTGCCGCGCACGGCGCGCTCGGCAACGGTACCGGAAGATTCGCGGCTCACCAGGCCGATCTGCAGCGCCGAGAGCGCGGCCGCCAGCCTCGCGCAGACGCCGACGATCATCCCGAGGCCCGCCGCGTTCACGCGCATTGGCTCTATCGTCTCGTGAGCGTCACCCGGCCGAACGGAACCGCTTCCCCGTTCTGCACGTTGTCCATGTGCCACGACCAACCCACGTACCGGCGAGGCGCTCGAGGACGGGATCCGTGATCGGGCCAGCCTGGCCAATGGACGAGCAAGCAAGACCGCAGAGAACGACGATGGCAGAGAGTGTATGTCGCATTGCGGAGGCCCTCCAGTTGACGCGGGTGCTAGGCCAGCTCGTAGCCCAGGACGAAGGGATGCTCCATGCCGTGCCCGACCGCCGAGCTCCCGTCGCCCACGAGGCCCTGCAGTTGCCCCGTCGCGGAGCCGGGGATGACGGAATAGAACTCCGTCGCCTGCCCGCTTTCGAACGTGCCGGTGCGTTGGAGCACGAAGGTGCCGGTCCGGTCTCCGATTCGCCCGACGATCCGCTCGAGGCCCACGAACGTGGCCGAACCGTCGCCGCGGTACATCATCAGGTACTCGACCTGTCCCTCACCTTCGATGCCGCCGGTGTAGGTCTTGGTCACGCTGGCCCGAGTGAGTCTTGGCGGGTCCGGGCCCTCGAAATAGGGCTTCTCATCCCAGCTCTTGATGGCGAACCGCGCATTCGCGCTCTTCTTCATCTGCCCCTCCGGCGAACAGGTCTGTCAGGCGGCTCGAGAAGCGTCGGAACCAGGCGTTGGCATCGATCTCGTGGACTCGAGCAATTCTACCGGTGCGGAGACGGTCCATTCCTGGCCGCGTCCGATTCGCCGTGAAGGCCTGCCTCATGAGACGTACTGCGCGATCCCATTCCCGAATGACCAGTTCTCGGTAGCGACCTCCACCAGGTTGACGAACACGTCCTCGGGCCGGACGCCAGGATCGGCAGAGAGATTCCGCGCGATCGCGGCAAACAGAGACTTCTTCTGCTGGACGGTTCGACCCGTGCTCATCGTGATCTGCACGAAGACGATGCCCCCGGTACGACGAATGCCGAGGTACTCGGGATCGAACACCAGGCCGTCCGGGGCGGCCTGCGCGATCACCTGGAACCGATCGGCCTCCGGAATTCCGATCGCCTCGATCAGTGCCCGGTGCACCCCGTCCGCGATGGCGCGCCGCTGATCGGGTGTCCGTCCGGGGAGAACGTCAATTCGAACCAGAGGCATCTCCACCTCCCGTGCGCCGGCGATCCGCCCGCCGGATCGCACTCGAGCGCCTTCGCGCGGCCCGACGTTGTGGCGTCAACCTCCGGGCGCGGTTGCGGGCGCGCGCGATTGCGCCGGATGCTGTGGATTTCTCCATGTCCGGAACATCTCCCAGGCGAGGATGATGAGGATCACGAAGACGCAGACCAGAAGGAATTCTGCGATGCCCGCAAGAAATCCCTCGGTTTGTCTGATCCCGCCTCGACCGTAGGAGCGCCAGAGTTTCCAAAGTATCCAGATGAGTACTGCGGTAGGGAGCACGAACCCGATCCCGACCTCGAACCAGCGTCCCGCAGTCATTCTCGGCCGCCTGACGGGCAGGGACTCAGCGGCGAGCGAGCAGCCGAAGGCGACGAGCGAGTCCGCTGCATGCGGGTATCAGGCGCGGGCGACGGATACCAACGGCAGGCGCTCTGGATCCTCGAGGGATTCAACCGAAAGATCCACGTCGAGATCCGGCCAGTCGCCAGGCTCTTCGGATTTCATCTTGCCTCTTCTCCAGAATCTCCCGAATTCTACCAAGCTCGTGCTCCGGGAGGCCGTAATCGCCGGCAGCTCGACCCGCGGGTCCCATCCAGACCCTCGCTTCTCCTTGAGAGGATTGCACATGCACGCCGCGTGTCAGACGACGGCACCTTGGCCGTCATCGTTGGTTTGGAGGGCCGCGCCACCCGCACCCTCGAGAAGAGCCTTGAGGCGCCCGAGATCCTTCTGCATCGCTCTCCTCATCGCGAAGGCCATCAATGGGGCGAGCAGCCCGGAGAAACCTCGTGGCTCTCCCCGGTTCCTGAGGACCATGCGCGTCGCACGGTCTCCCATCGATTCCCATGAGTAGCCCGTCTCCATGGGAAACGGCCCCTCCGCGGTTCGCATCACCAGCCGGCTGCCATGGATCAGGTCAACGACCTCATAGGTATACGTCAGGTGTTTCCCGAGGAAGACGGCGGTAAAGCACAGTCGTGACCCGACGGCGAGCGGCGGCGGGGTCTGCCATTCGACAGACTTGATATTTGAATACCAGGCCCTCGCGTTGGCAGGATTCGAAGAATAGGCCGCGACGACACCTCTGGGCCTCGCGATCGCCACCTCACATCTCACGTCGACCTTCAACTCGCCCCCTTTCGACCTGGGCCGGCGCCGCTTTCCCCGCCGGCCGTGGGCCACGGGTCTGCTCATTGGCCTCGGGGCGGCTCCCAGAGCTCGACCTTGTTTCCCTCCGGATCGATGACCCAGGCAAACTTCCCGTACTCGGACTCGTCAATTTTCTCGAGCACATTGCAGCCTTCTTCCTTCAAGGCCTTGACCAGGGAGCGGACGTCTTCCACCCGGTAGTTGACCATGAAGGCGGCGGTGCTCGGCGCAAAGTGATTGCTTTCCTGAGGATCGATCAACCAGGCCGTCGTGCCCGCAACCGGCTTGCCCTCGGCGTCGCCCCAGGTGAAGGCGGCTCCGCCCCAGACCTGGACATCGATTCCCAGGTGCCGCTTGTACCAGGCCCGCAGTGATGGAGCGTCCCTGGCCTTGAAGAAGATGCCGCCGATGCCGGTGACCCGTTTCATGTGACCTCCCGTGGACGGTGGTGGTGAGCGGAATCTTTCCTTCTGCAGCTCCGAGGGCAGCGCATACCTGCGACGACCCTTCTCATGGTTTCTTCCGGGGTATCCGAGGAGGTATCCAGGAATGCGTGCCGCGGAAATATGGCACCCGTGAATTTTGCGTGCAGCGCTGCGACGCGCTCGGGCCCGAGGTTCCAGCTGCTGCGCGCCGAATCCCGAGCAATGGCGACCTCCAGTGTCGGGTGCAGGACACAGATGCGCCACGCGATCCGGTTTCGCCTGAAGAAGGCGCTGTACTCGAGGAAGGACTCCGGCGGACTCTCATGGACGGTCGCATCGATCACGACCGGTTTCCCGCGCGCGATTGCCCCACGCACCGCGGCGTACACGGCCTCGTGGACTCGGCGGCGCTTGCGGCGGTGTTCGGACGAGCCCAACGCTCCGCGATCCCTGCCGAACCGCTCGTGCCAGATGTCGTCCTCCGAAACCCGTTCCCAGCCCGCCCGTAGCGCCAGGAGCTCGGCCACCGTGGTCTTCCCGCTTCCGCACGTGCCCGTGACGATCAGGGCCCGGCCCTCCAGGTCGTTGCGCTCGCGGACGCCGTCTGACGGGAGGCGCGCCAGGGGCGAGCGTCGCAGCGAAGCGTGGGCGCGGGTCCGCTGCATGCGCGTGTCAGGCCGCCCGACCACGGTACGTCCCGAGCCCCGACAAGCCGAGACCGACCAGAAGGAGGGCCGAGGAGATGACGTTCGCAAGGAGATTGCGCCCTCCCAAATAGGCGTCGCTCCTGAAGCCGAAGACCTGCAGGGAACCGGCGGCAACCACCAGCGCCCAGAAGGCCGGCTTCACGCGTGCGGCGATCCCCGACCAGGTCACGTAGAGCATCAGCAGGCAGAACGCCAGCGCGCAGGCGTTGAACAACGCCGAGCGAAGAGCCGAAGGCGATGAGCGCATCCGCTGCATGCGCGTGTCAGGGCCACGTACCGACCGGGGTCAGACTCAACATCAGTGCATTGCCCACTCGATCACGGTGTCTCGCTCCAGCGTCACCTTCCCGATCCCCACGCTCGACCATTTCCCATCGACCGTGAAGGTCCACACCTTACCCTCCGGTGCATCAATACCGCAGAGGCTGGTCACGAAGGCACCCAACTCCGGATATGTCTTGTACCTGACCACGATCGTCTCCTGGAGAACCTGCAGGGCGTTAGAGCCGAGGGGGACAGCCTTCGTCGCCGCGAGCGCCAGTCCGCTCGGGCCGTCCGAAATCTTGAGAGTGAGCACCACGCTGTGCCTGGTATCGTTCCCGGCATCTTTCGCAGCCGATTGAGCGACCAGGGGGCCTGGCGACAAGAGGGCGACCGCTAACAGGAACCCGAGAGCTCGTGGACTCACGATAAGCCTCCTCGAAGCGTCACGAGGGAATAGCCGGAGCATCACTTGTCCTCGGGCGCCTCGCGTCTGGCCGATAAGCTGCGGGCGCCGAAGGCGACCGTCACCTTCATCGGCTTGTTAGACGGCGCCAGCCACGCCCGTGACGATGTGCGCGGGCGAGTTGAAGACGACGGCACCGTCTTCAGTAACGTATTTCGCAAGGGCGCTCTCAGCCTCCTTCAGGATATTCCGTATTTGCTCCTCCGTCAGAAGTACTCCCATGACGGGCAGCCAACCCCTGAGGTCGGCTTCAACCATCGTCCTGATGTTGGGGAACCGGGCTGTTCCGCTATGAGTCTCGACCCTCACAGATCCGACCCCTGACTCCTCAAACAGGCCGATCAACGCGTCTCTGTCCCCAAGCACAAAAGGGGCCCGCAAAGCGTTGGCTGCCGCCTCGCCCGCCAGCCGTTCGAGCAACTCGACCTCTACCGGATAGGCTTCAGAGTTCTCCAAGCTGTCCCAGACTGCGAGCGCCAATCCTCCGCCCGGCTTCAGCACGCGGATCATCTCTCTGAGTGCTTGCGAGCGATCGGTGAAGAACATCAGGCCGAACTGACACACAACGGCATCGAACGACCGGTCGGGATACGGGAGTGACTCTGCCGTACCCTCCTTCCACTCGATGCGCGGCGCCAACTCGTTCGCGACGGTCAACATGCCGCGCCCCGGATCAAGTCCTGCGACGCGGCCCGAGGATCCCACCCGACCTGCCGCCTCTCTCGCCAACACGCCGGTGCCGCACGCAACATCGAGCACTTGATATCCAGGGCCAACGCCAGCGGCATCAAGCACCCGAGGACACCATTGCTCAAACAGCGCGGGCACATGGAGATCTTCGTATGCCCGTGCCCCTGCGACCTGATCATCGAGCCTCGGCTCTTGCACGGATGTCCTATCCTCCTTGTCCGACTAACGGGTGGCGCGTCAGCGGCGAGCAAGGAGCCGAAGCCGATGAGTGAGTCCGCATGCGCGTGTCAGGCGGCCCGTGCATCACGGTTCCAACAGGGCTCCTAGCTTGCCCAGGACTTCATCACTCGCGTCGGCAGGGAGCCGGCCCGCGAATTCGGCTTTTCGCGCGCGCCAAACCAGACTCTTCACCCGATCGGCCAGAACGACCCCCAGCGACAGGCAGACCGTAAGGCACAGTCCGCTGCGCGCGCGTGGCAGGCGGCTCCATCACGCCGCCCATGCCTTTCAGCGTCCGTCAGATCGCCAGTCCCACGTCGCCTTCGAGCACCGATGTCTTCAGCCGCGGGCGCTCTCCGCTCTTCCACAGTTTTGCCGTGAGTAATACCCGATACCGGATGGGCCCCCCGTCCGGCCTTTCGCTGCGCGTGATGGGGCGCGGGATGCAGACGAACTCGGTGCGCATCTGATCGGTCGACAACTGGACCTTCGCATAACCGTGTCCTCCGAGGTCGACGAACTCGAGGTGCGGAGCGAGATCCGGGTTGGACAGCGCCCGTGCGCGCTCGAGGTCGAAGCTCTTTGCATACTCGAGGCACGCACGGACACCGTGCTTCAGCAGCAGATTGAAGGTCCAGTCCGGCTTCGCGCCGTCCGGCCGATCGGCGAGGAACAGCGGGCGCAGCGGATCGGTCTTGGACAGATTGTGCTCGGTGGCTTCCATGGTTCCCGGGCTTGTGAGCGAGGCGCCGACGAAGCTCAAGCCGACGGGATCGAACTTTCCTGGCGGCAGTTCCGAGGTCGCGTAACCCGCCCAGAAGCTGTGGCGGTCGCCGGAAACGATCGCGAAGCCGGTGATCCTTGCGTCGCGCACGAGGTCGTAGATCTCGGCGCGCTCTCTGTAGGCCGTGCCGTAATCGCCGGAGGGGAACGCGGCATAGGTGGACTTCGGCCACGTTTCCTTGGTCAGGCCCGTCGGCAGATTGTGCGGGTCGGCGCGCGAGTCGAGTGCGCCTTCCGAATTGCCCCAGATCTTCCACGTCGCGGTGGAATTGCGAAGCTGGTCCTTGAACCAGGCTTTCTGCTCGGCCCCGAGGATCGTCTGCGGCGGTGCGTTGCGCTGAGAATTGGGAACATGGGCGCCATTGAAGCTGACTTCCGCGGGAGGATTCCCGCCGTTGAACGCGCGGCCGCCGTCGAGAACCTGCGCCACGTTCTCCGGAAACATGTCCGTGAACTCCGGCCCGAAAGCTCCGGCCGCCGGGTCGCTGAACGCGTCGGCACTGCGATAGCTGTGCTGATCGGTGATGATGAGGTCGAGGTGTTTGCCGTAGCGATGAGAGCGGTAGCCGATCAGGCTGTTGATCGCGGCCAGGTTGTTTGGCTCGTCGCCAAGGCCGTTCTCGTCCCACTTTTCGATTGCGACATCCGTCACCGCAGGCGGATCGAAACTTTCGAGCGAGGCTCCGCTGACCTTCTTGCAACGCGATGGCAGATATTCCCACCATGCCTGGTTGGCGGCGACCTTGATGCTCTGGCCCGGCCGCGCCTTGCCGGCCTTCTGGATGCTTTGCCAGCCTTGCCACGAGAATTCGTGGTTGTCCCATATGGCGACGAACGGCCAGCGCGCGCGCGCGTCCTGGAGGTCGGGATCGGCGAGATAGCCCTTGTAGATGGCCCGGTAGCCGTCGACGGTCAGCGGAAAGTGGAAGTTGCCGGCCTTCGGGCCGTCCGGCAGGCGCGCCACCTCGTAGATCGTGCGGTCGTAGCGTGTCTTCACTTCGTCGGGATACTCGACCACCTCGTAGATGAAATCGCCCAGGTGCAGAACGAAGTCGAGCTGTTGGGCGGCCGGAGCGCGTTCATCTTCGTAAATCATCCGGCGATAGGCGTTGAGCTTGCCCTCATTGACATCCTGACAGCTCACGAATGCGAAGTTCACCGTACGGGGATCGGTCGGCGACGGCGCGGTGATCGTGCGGCCGACGCGGCTGCCGTTTCCGTCGGTGTCGGTGAACCGATACCAGTAAGTGCGCGCCGGCTTGAGGCCGCCGACCAGAACGCGTGCGGTCCAGTCCGCGGCGCTTACGACCGGTGCCTGCGCGTGCGCAATCACCCGGCGGAATGCCTCATCCTCGGCGACCTCGACGGTCAGGAGCTGGCGTGTGCCCTGGGCAAACGGACGCCTCGTCCACAGGATGACGCTGTGCGGATCGGGATCGCCCGAGGCGACCCCCTGGGGATAGAGATCACGCCGCTCCTGCCAGTGGACGCTCGAACCCCGAGCCGGTCCGACCCATGCGAATGAGGCACCGATTGCTGCTGCAGCTTTGAGAAAGGATCGGCGGTTGATCGTCATCGTCTCGCTCCGTTCGGGCTGCCGTTGGCGTCACCTCGGGGTTCGGACGCGAACGCCCGCTCAAGACACGTACGTACTCTCTTCCCTTAAGTTGCCGTGGCGTGTAACGCCTCGCTCAAATGCGCCGATCCGGAAATCTGAACGCCGGACGTCGTCGCTGGCCGTCCACTTCGTTCGGCCCATGGCCGGACGGGACTCGCTCGGCCGGTTGATACTTCCAGGGCCGCCTGTCTCAGCGGGGGGGCGTTGCTGTCCGACTCCTGAGAGGTCGCGTGGCTGACCTTCCGACCGCCGCCTAGCGGGCAGCGCATCAGCGGCGAGGTCCATCGTGGAAACGCAGCCCGCGGTGGGTTCCCCCTTGCATGCCGCCAGTCCGTGTGTTAAATACTGAACCGCATGGTTCAGTATTTGCGGGCCCACCTCGATGCCTCGTTCGCCGCGCTCTCGGATGCCACCCGACGCGGCGTTCTGGAGCAGCTGGGACGTTCCGACGCCTCGATCACGGAGCTTGCCGAGAAGTTCCACATGACCCTCACGGGCATCAAGAAGCACGTCGGCGTCCTGGAGCAGTCCGGGCTCGTCACCACGGAGAAGCTCGGGCGCGTGCGGACCTGCAAGCTCGGCCCGCGCCGATTGGAGGAAGAGACGGAATGGCTCGAGAGGTACCGCCAGCTCTGGGACGAACGCTTCGACGAGTTGGACAAGGTTGTCGAGGAATTGAAACGAAAGGAGAAGGTCGATGGACGCAAGAAGAGGGAGTGAGGCCACGCCGATGAAGAACCGCACGACTGTGGAACGCAAGTCCGAGCGTGAGCTCGTCGTCACGCGAACTTTCAACGCTCCGGCGCGCATCGTGTTCGAGGCGTGGACCAGGCCCGAGCTGTTCAAGCAGTGGTGGGTGCCGAAGTCGATGGGCATGTTCCTGCGCTCCTGCGAGATGGATGTTCGTGTCGGGGGCAGGTACTGTTTGGCGTTCGGCCACGATCCCTCAAACCCTGCCGAGTTCTTCGGCAGGTATATCGAAGTGACACCGCACTCGCGCCTCGTCTGGACCAATGACGAAGGTGGTGACGGTGGGCCCGTCACCACGGTGACCTTCGAGGAACAAGGCGGCAAGACGCTGCTCGTCATGCACGAGCTCTATCCCTCGAAGGAAGCTCTCGACGCTGCCGGCACCGGGGCGGCGGACGCGACGCACGAGACGTTCGAGCAACTGGACGAGCTTCTCGTCGCCCTGGGCGCGAGCGTGGGACGGTCTTGAACTCGTCGATCTCGTGGTCGGCTGCCTGGCCGATTGGTCGCGGCCTCGATCCCCCGTGGCACACCGTCAGCGAGTGGGCAATCGGTCCTCACGGCTGACCTCGGCGCGCTGCTCGCCCCGGCCGGCCTCGTTCACATGCCGGCCGGGGCCAGGTGAACTTGGATCGTGCTTTGGTCCGCCCAACGGGCTGCGCGTCAGCGACGAGCGACGACGCGAAGCGCAGGAGCGAGTCCGCTGCACGCGCATCTTAGGCGGCCCGCTACCTGGACAGGCGCTGCTTTGCGGCAGCAACAAGCTTCTGCAGTTGTGAGGCGGTGCTGTCGGTGGCCGCATGCTGAAACAATGCAATCGAGAACACGACGTTACCCTGGGAATCCACCACCCCCAGCCTCGGATCATGACTGCCCCTTTGTTGGTGGTCCCGCATACGTTTTGCGCTGGCTTGCGCTTCCGCGCTGGATCCGACCACGGCGATGATCCTAAACTGCCCTCCACCAGCCTTACTCGCGCCTTCGTATGTGCAATTCATGTCGCCTGGCGTGGCGGTCGCCGCGTACCCCATGATGCTGCTCCACGTTTCGGCCGACACAATCTGACAAGGGGCCGGGGGAGCAGCGGACGCTGTTGGGGACCCGAGAAGCACGCATGCCAAAGCAAGCAGCAGCGCAATCCGAGTGCAACGAGTGGTCATGATGTGGCCTCCTCCTGGAAGGCGTAAGGATGACAGACTTTTCAAAGGCGTGACGGACAGGCACTCGACTCACGATGGGCGGGAGCAGTCTCCCGGCCGAAGGGCAGAAGGAACCGACCAGGAAGGGAGCCCGCGGTCCCAGGCCGCCTGACGGGCAGCGCATCCGCGGCGAGCGAAGCGCCGAAGGCGATGAGCGCGTCCGCGGCAAGCGGGTGTTTGGCGGCTGGTTGCTTGCCGCGCCGGGCATCGGACGCGCCTTCCCTCGTTCCGCTTGAATGAACAAACCTCAGAGAGCTCTCGTGGAAGGCGGCTGGGGGCGCGGCAGGTGAATCACGTGCTTACGGAAATTGATGACGGTGCCGGGCATTACGTCACTGACGACGAAGGCAATTGGGAGCTCGGGCTCCGCATCCAGAACGACTCTTGCTTCAAATCCACGAGAGCGGAGAAACCTCACCGCGTCATCTGCGCTTGCCTGCGGGTTCTTTGACACAAGGCCGATACTGGCGCGAGCAGATTCGAGCTTGTGAAGGACGTCGGGAGACGCATGATTGATGATGGTTCCGTCCCACATGATGGAGCGAAGAACGCCTTCCGTGTTGAACTGAAACCGCTCACGAACCCCATGCTTCGCCAGCAAGCTGACCACGGCATTTTTGGCGTCGGGTGAGGCCGCGGAAAAGATGCGCGACCCGCAATCCGGGAACGGGAGAGGATTGCGACCTCTCGCCAGCAGGAAAGACCATGCGGCCAGACTGATGATGAGCACTGCAGCCAGGACGAGAAGCCAGGTCGGTATGAACATCTCTCTCCCCTTGCGTGATCATGCCTGAGGCCTGACCCTCGGCGTCAGCGCGGCCTAACGGTTGGCGGCTCAGCGGCGCGCGCCGATCGCCACCGGACGATGAACGTTCGCCCAGACCTAACTTCAGCAGAAGTGCAGCGCGCGTCCGCTGCAGCCGCGGGTTAGACGGCATGAGTCGCAAACACTTGCGCGACGCCTGGCGCCGCGAAGATCTCTCCGTATTTCAGCCGTCCGAAAAGGCCCTTCCGGTAGGGAAGGTACACCTCGATCGCCTCACCATCCTTGTGCTCGAGCCGGGCGAGAATTGCGTCAGTCCTTTCGCCCCCGGCGGCGCTGACAGAGCGGACGTCAATGCCGATTCCAGTCGCGATGATCTCGCCCGCCAGGGCCTGCTCGCGATATGACTCGATCAGCATGTCGATCACGGTTTGCGAAAGCGGGCGTTCCTCTCCGACCTGCGCCGCAAGAGACTCGATCGCTCCGTCCGGGCGCATCGTCACGCCGAATGGGTAGAACTCTCCGTGCTTCTGAAGCATCTGCTGAGCAAACGGAAGAAGCGAGTTCAGGAGGCTATCGAGTTCTGGTCGGCTCATGAGAAGTGCCTCTAGCCGTCTAACGGCCAGCGCATCAGCGGCGAGCGAAGAGCCGAAGGCGATGAGCGAGTCCGCTGCATGCGCGTGTTAGGCCCGCGCGACGTCACGGGAACTTCTTGAACTGTTCGATCGTCAGCCCGGAATCGCGAATGATGCCGCCCATCGTGAAGGCGTTGACCGGGTTGTGTCTTGGAATCGTGAGAAACCGAACGCCATCAGTCATGACTGCATGCTTGCCGCCCTGGCGTGCGACTCGAAGCCCGGCCTTCTCAAGCGCCCGGATAGCCTCCTGGTGATTGACACCGGGCAGCTTTGGCATCGCCTAAACCGTGACGTCGACTTCCCGGACTTCCTCGCTCTTCAGAGACTCCTCGACTGCCGACAGATACTCACGAATGGCGTCCTGAATATTCTCGAGAGCCTCTTCCTCCGTCTCCCCCTGAGACCAGCACCCAGGAAGGCCTGGGCAGGAGACACTGAAGCCCTCTTCGCTACGCTGGACTGCGACCTTGTACCGCATCCCCCAATTCTACCCCTTGCCAACCCCGTGAATTCGCGGGCCTAACGGGCAGCGCATCAGCGGCGAGCGAAGAGCCGAAGGCGATGGAGCGAGTCCGCTGCACGCGCGTGTTAGGCCGCAGAGATCGCATTGATCGTGACGTAATACCCGTCGGGATCTCTGAGTGAGAACTCTTCAGTGTCAGTGTTTGGGTTTACGTGGGGCTCCTCTTCGAGCCGCGCGACGAGCGCGCGCGCCCTTGCCAAGGCCATGCCGAAATCATCGACACGGAAAAACAAGAGGAGGCCGTTGCCGGGCGTCGCGCGATCGGGGCTCATCAAGGAGGGATGCTCGTGGGCGCCCCACTCGTGGAGGCAAAGCAAGACAGTTCCATCCGAGTCGAGGATTTGCCCAAAGTAGGCATGGGCTGGAGACTTTTCGGGCCGGCCGAACAGCGACTGGTACCAGTGGAAGCTGCCAGGCACATCGCGTACCGCGATAATCGTCCACGTGCGCTTCATGGGTCCCTCCTGCGGCCTAACGGGCAGCGCATCAGCGGCGAGCGAGGAGGCGAAGCCGACGAGCGAGTCCGCTGCATGCGCGTGTTAGGCGCCCTCAAGTGAACTGTCCCGCCTCGTCCAGAGCAGGCCACCTAGAACCAGAAGAACTGCTGCCGCGGCGAGACCGAATGTGCCCACAAACAAGCCGACGAATCGGAGGAGCAGGGCCGTGTCAACCGCGGGGATCAGCGCGCACGCCAGGACGATCCGCCTGGCTCCCGGCACGCTGCGGGCCAGGATGACCACGATGGCGAGGATGACGAGGTGCACCGAGAACATGAGCCATAACGCCCTCACAGGTGCGACCAGGGAAGGATTGAGTCCACTCGCCCGTATGGTGCTGGAAACCGAGGGGTAGCCGGCGGCGTGGAAGGCGGCCGTGGCGACGAGGAGAAAGCCTGCTCCGATGATGAGCCAGCGACTCACTCGGATGCGCTCAGCCACGGCCGCTCCATCCGTCAAGCCGCGTGTGTGTTCTCCGGGCGCCTAACGGGCAGCGCATCAGCGGCGAGCGAAGAGCCGAAGGCGATGAGCGAGTCCGGTGCATGCGCGTGTTAGGCGGCCGGCTACACCCTGACTAATTCGCTCGAAGAGCTCGGCTCGGGAATGGGAAGACCATCTTGGCGCATGCCATCAATGTGAACGTCGATCGCTTCGCGAATCAGGCGAAGAGCTTCTTCCTTTGTCTCGCCCACAGCGACGCAGCCAGGTAGATCTGGGACGTACGCACCGAAGCTGCCGTTCCCCTTCTCGAGAATCACCACGAATTCCATATTGGACTCCCCTACGACTTGAGACCGGCCTGTTTGAGAATGCTCTTGAGCGTGCCGGGAGGTACGTCGAGGCTTGGCTTTCCCGCTACTGTCACGAGCCCCGATTTCACCTCATGCTTGAACTGCCGGTGACTTCCGGTCGTTCTCACCTGCCGCCACCCGTCTTCCTCGATCATCCTGATAACGTCGCGTACCTTCACGGCTGCCCGCGATTTTACGCCCGGCGGCTAACTCTCTCGAACCAAGAGGTTCTGCGACTTCCGGCCGCCTAACGGGCGGCGCGTCAGCGGCGAGTGAGGAGGCGAAGCCGACGAGCGAGTCCGCTGCATGCGCGTGTTAGGCGCCCCGTGACAGCTCGCGCTCGAGCCGCTCAGCGAGGAACTGCTTAAGCAGCGACTGATACGGGATGTCACGCTTGTTCGCCAGTACCTTAAGATGGCCAATCATCGATTCGGGCAGCCTCAAGGAGATCGTGCGTAGCGTCGGGCGCAGTGCAGGAAAGGTTCTGCGCTGAGCAGAAGACCAATCGACGAAGTCCGCCGAGTCGTGCTCTGCCCAGAACTTCCGCTCCAGCTCTTCAGACCCGAACTTCGGAAGCGGCTTACGTTTTGCCTTGCTCATAGATTTGCTCTTCCTTCCGGCTCATGTCTCGCGCCGAGATGATTCGGATGAGTGAACCCCGAACGGTGAAGCTGATGAAAAGACGCCGCCCCGATTCTGCCTGACCAAGGGCCAGGTAGCGGGGCTCGGCAACGGAATGCCTCCGGTCGGCCAACACGACGAGCGGCTCGTTAAAGAAGACCTCCTCGGCCTCCCAAAATGGAACCTGATGCCGATCCCAGTTCTTCTCAAAATTGCCGTCATCCCAATCAAATCCAGTGCAGCCTTTCAGGGGATCATCTGCCACGACGGCTCAAGTATATGTCAGACATATACGCCGCGCAACCCCTTCGGGGCGCCTAACGGGCTGCGCATCAGCGGCGAGCGAAGAGCCGAAGGCGATGAGCGAGTCCGCTGCATGCGCGTGTTAGGCGGCAGCGTACCCACGGACTTAAGAGACTTCGACGTAGTCGGCGATAGAGGACGGAGGCGGTACCGAAAGACCATCTTCGCGAAGACCCTCAAGGTGAAACTCGATGGCCTCTTCCATGTTCTTTCGAGTCTCATCAGGCGTCTTCCCGGTCGTGACGCACCCCGGCAGATCCGGCGAATAGGCCGAGAAGTTCGATCCCGCGTTTTCGATCACGATTAGGTATCTGCTCATGATCTCCTCTTCAGGCCGGCCTGCTTGAAAACACTACTCAGCTGACCTGCCCCCCATCACTGGTCCAGTCAATCTGACACTTTCCCAGCCGTCTGGGCTTTGTTAAGTGCCTCGGTCGTGCTTGGCGGGCCGGAGATCGCGTCGAGCGATCGGAGGCCCGCCTCATTCTCTACAAACTCCTGCGGAGTGAGATGTCCAAGGGAACCATGGGGCCGAGCCGTATTGTAATCACGCCGCCAGGCTTCGATCTTCTCGCGAGCGTCGGCGAGCGTGGTGAACCAGTGTTCGTTGAGGCACTCTTCGCGGAACCTTCCGTTGAAGCTTTCGGCGAATGCATTCTGGGTCGGCTTCCCGGGCTGTATGAAGTGAAGCGTGACGCCGCGCTCGTAAGCCCAGCGATCCAGCGCCTTGCTGATGAACTCCGGGCCGTTGTCGGAGACGATCGTGGCAGGCAGGCCGTATCGTTCGGCGGCCCGATCCAACACGCGAGCGACGCGAACGCCCGAGAGCGACGTGTCCACCTCGAGCGCGGGCGAGAAGCGGCTGTAGTCGTCCACGATCGTCAACGTCCGGAACTGCCTACCGTCGGCCAGGCTGTCGGAGACGAAGTCCATCGACCAACGTTCGTTGACCTTCGTGGCCGCCAGAAGACGGCCTACACGAGCTCCACGACGTCTCTTCTTGCCTTTCCTTCTCAGCGACAGACCTTCGAGCCGATAGAGCCGGTGTACTCGCTTGTGGTTCACCACGATCCCTTTGCGCCGGAGCATCACGTAGAGCCGTCGGTACCCGAACCTCGGCCGTTCGCCAGCCAAGCGGCGCAGCTCCGTCAGCATCGCTCCATCCTCGCGCGGATGAACTTGGAGGCGCAGCGTTGACCTCCACATCTGCAACAGCCCACTGGCTCTCCGTTGGCTCACCCCGTACTCCTCGACCATTACCAGGGCCGCCTCACGTCGCGCCGCGGGCCTCAGAATTTTTTTGCCAGCACCCCCCGCAACGCCCGAACGTCCAGGGTCAGATCCGCCACAAGGTGCTTGAGCTGCCGGTTCTCTTCCTCGAGCTGCTTCACTCTCCGCGTCTCAGACACCGTCAGACCTCCGTACTTCCCCTTCCACCGGTAGAAGGTCTCCTTGCTAACCCCGTGGCGCCGGCAGACTTCCTTGGTCGGGGTTCCGGCTTCCGCCTCCTTCAGGATCCCAACGATCTGCTCCTCCGAAAATCGACTCCTGCGCATCGCTCCTCCTCCCCCAGAATAGGGCGAGAAGTGTCATTCGCGCTGGACCAGTTTTTGGGGAGCAGGTCAGGGTGTTGTACACAGTAAGGTTCTGCGGCGCCAAGTCACGTACGTGCCGTAACAGCCATTGCTTGCCGACGTGACCGTCGCGATAGGCAAAAGCGTGTCACACGCCGTGACGACGGTAACGCAGTCGTTGAGAGTCAAGCTGACATGTTTGCCACTTGCGCTGGTGTCGCAATACTGAAGCTCCAGGTAGGTTAGCAGCGCACCGGTCGGTAGGTGGGGCGTCGCGTTGAACGTGCCCGATCCAGACTTTGCGTTTAGGTAGAAGCCGCGAAAGTACGAATCCGTGTCCGCCACCGGATTGAACTCAGGGGGGCTAAAGCTGACAAACGTGGTGTTGGTCGTCCCGAACTGAGAGACGGACGGTAGCTGCTGAGAGTAACTGTTGGCTGTAATCAACGCCCATGTGATCGCGAGTAGCGTGCGCCACTTGGTCATAAGTTGGGGTCTCCTTATCAAGGCTTCGTTGGTGACTAGTCTGTTAGGGTCTTTGGCCGCCTAACGGCCAGCGCATCAGCGGCGAGCGAAGAGCCGAAGGCGATGAGCGAGTCCGCTGCATGCGCGTGTTAGGCCACCCTTACTCGCGGTCTGAGCCGCTCCCCAAGCCACCAACCGACAACACATGCAATACAGAGGCTGACAACCTGCGTGACGCCAGGGCCGTGTGACGAACCGCCAGTGAGCAGCCCGAGACCGAAAAGCCCTAACAGCGAAACCACCACGAGCCCAATAATCCAGGAGACACGCTTTCCGCCCGCGGCCGCGCATCCCAGGAGGAGCCCTGCAACCAAACCGCCTACGGCCCGCGGAAGGCTAAGCAGTACTGGCACCATTGCTTCAGCATTGCTCGCGTTTACGCCGTCATGCGTACGAGGGAGTAAACGGACAGTCGCCAAGTAGACCGCGGTCCCTACCCAGGAACCGATGGCAACCGCGCCAAAGAAGGAGTACGGAACGCAGCTTCGTCATGGTCTCGATCGCCATGCTGTCAGGTGGCCTAACGGGCAGCGCATCAGCGGCGAGCGAAGAGCCGAAGGCGATGAGCGAGTCCGCTGCATGCGCGTGTTAGGCGGCTGGCGCTTCGCGGGTCTCAAGGGCGTCATTTCTGGTACCCATCGAACACCGAGGTCGCGACTCGCCGCGACTTCCTGGCCCATTAGATTTTCGCCGAATGCACCGCGAGGTTCCATGGCACGAACACCCAATACTCACGAGGCAGCTCGGAATCTTGGGCAACCACAAGGCTTACCGAGTTTTTCCCGCTCGCAACCTGTATCTGAAGCGGTTGCGTCGGATGGCTCGTGGTGTGCACCGACATGCCTGATTTCGCGAAGAGCTTCCAGAATGGGCACTGGGTTAGCGACCTGGTTCCCGTTCAGGCGCACGCTGTACGGCGGGTTTAACTGATCGAGCTGCAGAATGACTCTCCCGCGCGCCCTGTCCTCCTGGGACCTCTGCATGACGAGGACAGTCATGCCGCCTCCGATAACTCCAACGGCAACCAGAACTAGGACCCAATCGGGTGGTCGCCAAGTTGGCCTTCCCCACGTTCCCCTCATCCTAGAGCCTCCCTGATGCACCAGCCGCCTAACGGGCAGCGCATCAGCGGCGAGCGAAGAGCCGAAGGCGATGAGCGAGTCCGCTGCATGCGCGTGTTAGGCAGCCGCGCCACCACTCTACTCTCCGCCCCTGGGCCATAAAATCGACAATTCGAGCTCAATTCCGTATCGACCGGCTTCCGAGACGAACTTATGGGGCCAAACTGGAACGTCGGCCATGGGTCGATCCTCAGACGAGATGTCCCACAAGCCAAAATCCAGTCGCATCGCTCCAAAGCCGAACGTTTTTACGAGCTTCGAAAGCTCGCCAGCATTCTTGACCAAGAACCGCAACGCATCCTTTGCTTGCGCCTCCAGTTCGCCATCTACCGTGCTGACAACGACGTTGAAACCGCTGCGCTTCGAAATGCGAGAGCTGGCGGGCGTGACCGGCTGCCCCTTGAAAAACACGGCGCAGGGCTTTAACGAGGACTTCGCCAGGAAGGAGCGAACCTTGGTCGCCGAGCCGTTCACACGGAGAATGCAGTCAGGCATGACTTCGGCTGCCTAACGGGCAGCGCATCAGCGGCGAGCGAAGAGCCGAAGGCGATGAGCGAGTCCGCTGCATGCGCGTGTTAGGCAGCGTTGCTGCTTTAGAGCCGGCCGAGGTGCGATTGCCCTTCAAGCCGTCTCCCCCAAAGAGACTTTCGTCTTCGCTGCCGAAGGCGCCACCGTTTCGCTTGTTCGCATATTGCCAAGGAGAACCATGAGTGCTCTCTCCTGGGACACCGGAAATCATCTCACCGTTCCAAGACTCGATCGGGACTCCTAGCCAGAGCTGGATTTCGCGCCCCGTACGCTGCCTAACGGGCAGCGCATCAGCGGCGAGCGAAGAGCCGAAGGCGATGAGCGAGTCCGCTGCATGCGCGTGTTAGGCGGCGGCGCGTGACGGTTCATACGGGGCTCCGCTTGAACCGCCGATGGGCTGAAATGGCCGGCGGTACGACCAAGTAAAACAGAGTGCCCAGCACACCACTTGCGATCACGACCGTCACAATGACTGGCTCGAAAGGAAGGCCTAGCGCTCGTAGGGCCCATGCGACTCCTGCACCGATCGGATAGGCGACCAGTGCCACCGGAAGGTCCAACAACAGCAGCGGCACAAATGCCAGATGCCATTGGGCGTCTCGTGACCCTCCCGCGCTGAACCAGCACAGAGCCACAACGAGGAGGCCGTGTGCAGCCGCGAGAGCACCTCCGATGAGCCAGCTCTCGAACGAAGCATCCCGCAACCCGACGAACCTCACGAGTCGCTGCCCCTTCCGCCGCCTAACGGGCAGCGCATCAGCGGCGAGCGAAGAGCCGAAGGCGATGAGCGAGTCCGCTGCATGCGCGTGTTAGGCGACCGGCCCGACTCGTCAAGAGGCCGGTGGCGGCTCATGCCACCACTCTCGAAAAGGTCGACATGACGAGATAGAGAACAAAGGCATCTGCGAGAGCGCCTATCGCGATACCCGCAAAACCCACCTTCCGCGCAACGCTTCCGACTCGGTTACCTGTCGTTCCAAAATCGTATGCAAGCCGAAGGCCGTACCCGAGAGCCAGGGCGAGGACGCCCGGTGCATGGCTGACCCGATAGCTCCGGTGCGCTGCGGAAAGCCCGGGGACTAGTTGCCGGGTTGCGTACCACATGAACGGAACGTAAGCACAGACGAGGAGGCAAATCAGGATTCCCTGAACCGCTAGGACTCTGGCAGTCAACTCAGGTCGGAAACGCGAGACTGGCAAGGCCGCCGCGAGAAGAAATCCCAGCGCGATCTGAGCCGCCGCAAGCCCAACAGGATCAAGCTGAGAGTGAGCGAAGGCAAGGAACAAGGTCGCCGACACAATCATCAGGACACCGACCCAGAAATTGATCTTGACCGATGCGCGAGGGAGGAGCGCTTCCTCGTCTACCAGGGTCCCGAGCCACTGGAAAAAGCGGTTCACTGCGACTTCCGGTCGCCTAACGGCCAGCGCATCAGCGGCGAGCGAAGAGCCGAAGGCGATGAGCGAGTCCGCTGCATGCGCGTGTTAGGCGGCCGCGACGTCATCTCCCTTGCCTCCACTCTTGGGATGCCTTTGACCTTGCCACAGCCATCAGGATTGCGCCGATCGGAGTGAAGACCGAGAGCCAAGAGACGGCGGATACCCGGTTCCAACCCGAGATCAAGACGATAATCAACGGAACCATACCAGCGACCAACATTACGGTGCCCACGATAAACATCGGGGTACGAATCGCCCTTCGGGTGACGGGATCAATCGCCACACATCTCCCTTTGGCCGCCTAACGGGCAGCGCATCAGCGGCGAGCGAAGAGCCGAAGGCGATGAGCGAGTCCGCTGCATGCGCGTGTTAGGCCGCATCAGACTCATCGCCCGTGGCCGCCCTCGAGCCGACTGTCCTCAGATGTACAGCCGATTGGCTTCCACCAATGAACGCCTTAATCTTCAGCTCACCGGCCTTGCTTAGGTCTCGTAAATCCGAGCGTTTACGTGAAGAGACTCACGTAAACGTATCCGCACAACTTTCAATGCCCACATGCGGCCCGCCGAAAATACCGAGTCGGCGTCGAGAACGCCAGTTAGAGGCCGTACTTCGGACGCATTCGACCAGCCACCGCAAGATCTTGGCCATGATTCTCTCTACCTCCGCGCTCGAACTTCTGCAACGGCCAGCATAACACCAATGCGATCGACATCTACACCGGGACTCCCGCTTCTTCCCCCTCGACACGGCTCAGCCGCGGCTTGCTTCATCCGGGTCGCGACCTGGCGCTCGACCAGCCTTATCCGACGGATTTGAGCTCCATGCCCCGCCTAACGTGCCCATCGCACCAGCGGCGACCGGGGGCAAGCCGGCTGAGCGCCGCGCCGTTCACGAACATGAGTGTTGACGCGGCTGGCAAATTACCACCGCAGCATGAATCACTGACCCGGTCAGCCACACGCCCACCGTAGGACATTCCCCACTTCACGGAACGCTGCAGGCTTGGAATCTTCATTGGCCGCAAGAGCATCAACGCGTTCCGCGATAGCCGCAGCTCTGAGCGGCTGCGCAGTCTGGCCGTGTCCATCTGCCTGAACATCGGCCTTGTCGCCGACTGAACCTTCGCAACGGGCCGTGCCTTGCGAGTGCACTTCATTGGATTCCGGCAGCGGCGCGGCCACCACGCTCGGTGCTACCGCTGCGCTTCGTCGGCTCTTGGTCTGCGGGCTTCGGGAGTCCTGTCTTCTTTCAGAGCCGCCAGATGAAGGCTCGGTGACCATCGACATGAGCCGGCCTAACGGGTAGCGCTTCAGCGGCGAGCGAAGAGCCGAAGGCGAGGAACGAGTTCGCTGCATGCGCGTGTTAGGCCGCCCTAGTCGAGCCGTGCTCAAGCGACACCGACGATTCGCTCGCTCACCACTTGCCATTTGCCGTTCTTGAGATGGAGCCGGAGGACAACGCTCATCGCGCAATAACCGGCTTCAGCTTCAAGCTGCGAGGACGAAAGTCTTCGCACTGCGCCAATCGTGTAGAGCGACCCCAGTGCACCGGTGAGTCGATCACGGCGGTGGAACTGGGAGTCGACGACCGAGGCCGAGATCGGCTTGAGCGGGAACCGGGGCTTCGCAAAGCGCTCGAGGAGCTGCGAACTGGGATCTTCGAACACTCCGCGGTCCCAGAGGCCCAGGAAATAGACCGCTCCTTCGCTCTCGTAGCCCTCTGGACACTTCTCAATACCGTACCGGAAGATGGTCTCCCGAATGTCCTCTAGGTCGGCTGCCGTTATGTCACCCTGTCTCTGTGGAGCGAGACCCAAGAAGGCAAGTGACGCAACCAATGCAAGGCGGCCTAACGGGCAGCGCATCAGCGGCGAGCGAAGAGCCGAAGGCGATGAGCGAGTCCGCTGCATGCGCGTGTTAGGCCGCATCGACTGCAGCTGCGAGTGGGCCATTCTTTAGTGCCCTCCAGTGTTGTACAGCTCGATCAGGCGGAAGATCGTGCGGATTCCCAGCTTCAACCGGGCCCGAAGCGCGATGACGTAGGCTGAACAAGGCCGCACCATACGACTGAACGAGACTCAGAACCGAACAAGCCCTCCGCCTCCGATCCAGAAATTCAGGCCGTCGCTGCAGACGGGGAGATAGCCCGGCCCCACACCGGGGAACAAATAAGAGCCGAGCGGAGCTAGATCCGCCGCTCTCCACAGCGATACGAGGTTGCCGGCGGAACCTGTCACCAAGATGCGCTGTCCGTCGAAAGCGACCGCATGAGGACTCATTCCGTTTCCAGAGAGCACCGATAGGACAGTCCCGGTGGTGGCTTGAACTACCGTCAACGTGTTGTCCACGGGATCAGGAATCCAGATGTTCGCGCCGTCGAAAATCGGTTGCCATGGGTTATTCCCAACAGGCACCGTTTGGACCACCGCTCCGGTCGCGTCAAGCCGCACGAGGGTGCCGGTCGTGCCGTTGCTCGACGTTCCCCACATGTTGACTCCGTCAAACAGCAGGAACTCGACCGCCACCCCTGGCTTCAATGTCGTCATTGTCCATGGCAGGGTTGGGCCGGGAGTGACCGTGGAGAGGGTTGTGTCGGCAACCACCCACAAGTTAACTCCATCGAACGCAAGCGAGGGGATGAAAGACCCCGCAAGGGTCGCTACAGGGATCAGTGAGCCAGCAGGCTGACTTGGGTCGAGCATGGATAGCTGCAAGGAATTGCAGTCGGTGGCAAACACCCGACCCATTGCGACCAAGAGCGCACTGATGCACTTACCGCTGCTCGTCCAGCTCTCCAGCAACCTGCCGTCACTTGCATGCACACGCGAGATAAGTCCTCCGTCGGCTACCCACACGTCCGTGCCATCGGATGCCACCGCTGAGATAACGCCTGGCAGCGCGGTGACCCCCGGCGACTGCAAGGAATTCAGCGTCCACCACTGGCCGAGAGCCGCGCGGCGGGAACCACGAGCGAGGGCTTGGTTCAGGCCTTTGGTGACAAACACCGCGGCCTGTCCGCGATTGATGGGAATGTCGGGGGAAAACGTGGTTGCCGAGGTTCCCGCGGTGATCCCCGTGTAGTACGCCTCGAGGACATACGGACAGAACAGCGCTGAAACGTCGGTGAATGGACCGCAGGTGTCTTGTGCCCGACGAACCGCACCTCCGGCGAGAAGCGCGCAGAGAAGAACCGCAACGGCCAAGAATGCGCGAGCCTTGCGAGAAAGCCCCATCTTTACTCCTTGTGCAGTTTCCGCATCATATGCGCTTTTCCTGTCGTGGCCCCGTCACGTCCTCACTCGACGCCAAGTGCGGCCTAACCGGCAGCGCATCAGCGGCGAGCGAAGAGCCGAAGGCGATGAGCGAGTCCGCTGCATGCGCGTGTTAGGCCACGCCCGACTTACTTCGCCCACGTTGCCTCGGCGAGACTTTCGTCAATCATCTGCTCAAGCGCCCAGAGCTTTGCCGGGCCTGCCGCACCGTAATCCATGACGGTCTTGCGGCGCGCGTTCCGCACGACGGATGTGTACACCGCAGCCTGATCGGTCCAGTTATCCGCGTACCCTCTTTCAAGGTCGACAAAGCCGATCTCGACAGCGAGCCGCGCAAGCCGCTGAAATCTCGACGGATCAATCTTTCCCGCGCGCTGTCCGATGTGGTCAACCTCGCAATACCCCTCGTACCAGATCCCGCCGTCGGCCCGAAGAGTCGCCGAATACGAAGGGCACTTGCCTAAGCACCTCGTGCGTGTGATCGAGATTTCAGAGACCCCATCGGCTGACGAAGGAGCTACCACCGCGCGATAGTTCTTGCCGTCTGCGATCCAAGCCAGGTACGCAGGCCCGTTCAGCCAGCCGTCCATCGGCACGCATTCGCGTTCGCCCGGACTAGCGCCTGTCGCGACTAAGAGCGCCACCATCGCTGCGATACGGGCTGCGACCGGCATCACGCGTGGCCTAACGGCCAGCGCATCAGCGGCGAGCGAAGAGCCGAAGGCGATGAGCGAGTCCGCTGCATGCGCGTGTTAGGCCTCGCCTGACTTGAGCGCCGAGAGTGCGCCCAGTATTTCGTCGAGGGCTCGATCGGGCCCGTAGTACGACGGATCTTCACGCCGGTGCACGGGATCTGGAACAAAGAACTCAAGGTCATACGCGAGGTTGCCCAGCACTTCACTCTGGGAGGGCGACACCACCAGGGTGTCCTCTACCTCCCGGTACGTCTTCAGAAATAGCGCTACTTGCTGAGGAACCGTTTCCGGCGACTTCACTGCCGCCTCAAGCATAAGCACGAGATCGTCGAATCCTGTCACTGTTGCCACGCGAGGCCTAACGGGCAGCGCATCAGCGGCGAGCGAAGAGCCGAAGGCGACGAGCGAGTCCGCTGCATGCGCGTGTTAGGCAGCGCTGCAGGACCGCCACGGGCTGAACACCAAGAACGCCGACTGAAAGCCGCTGGCCTCGCCACGAGCCTTCCCTTCGCCACCTGTTGGCGCGGCTTCACGAGGGCTCGGGGCTGCCGCCACGGTTCAACATCAGCCTGCTACCTTTCAGGACACCGCCGATGATCTCACCGTTCCAGAACTCCGATGCCTCACGCGCGTCGCGCCCCGCCCGCTGAAAGGTCCTCGGCTGCCTAACGGGCAGCGCATCAGCGGCGAGCGAAGAGCCGAAGGCGAGGAACGAGTCCGCTGCATGCGCGTGTTAGGCCGCACGCTACTTCAACCTCTGGCAGGCCAAGGTCCTTCAAGCTCGTCCAGAGCGCCTGAAAGCGTTTCGCCGCATCTCTGTCCTGCGCCCTGCCGAGACCAAAGGCCCGAACCAGTTTGGCTCGACCGCCGCGCCACACTCGGATCAGAAGCACATCTTCATCCGTGCTGACTTCCCCCGGATCAGGCTCAATCGCCGTGGGAAGACTGTCGAAGTGCGCAGCTTCAATGGCAGCGGTCAACTTCCGCAGCTCCGCTGGCGTGACCTTGCGGAGGCTCGCAGTTAGCTCGTCCGACCCTGCCTGGCAGGTATTGGACTCCTGAATATGGGCCACCCCTGAGGAGTAGACGGCCAGTGATGACAGGGCGCACTGGCTACTCACCTCTGCGACGATGATCGGCAATTCGGGCGGCGCCGCGAACGCGAGAACTAGCAGGACAGAGATCACTTCGTGCGGCCTAACGGGCAGCGCATCAGCGGCGAGCGAAGAGCCGAAGGCGATGAGCGAGTCCGCTGCACGCGCGTGTTAGGCGGCCGGTCATTTACAGCCATCGTCATTTGTGCCCGATCATGGAGCGCGCCTTTTCGTAGCGCTGGGCGAGGTCGAAGTTCAGCGCCAGCTCCATTCTGCTCGCATCGCCTTCGAGCGCCAAAGCAACGTCGCCTCGATAACCGTAATCTTTGGGATCTCCGCTGGAACTCGATACGTCGTTCACACCCCACGACCGAAAGCCCTGAAGATGAACGGCTTTCCCCTTTCGGCCGGACATCAATCGCCAAGTGCCCTCGTTCGAGACTTCAGCGCTGCCAGCCGCGGGGCGATAGTGCTGAACATAGGTTCCATCAGGCCGGAGTGTCAGCGTCTCGGGACCGTGCTTGCTCTCTATGTTGCCTTCCTTGAATACGTAATCGCCTTGGACATCAGCGCTCGTAACCTCTCCCAGCCGATCGCGAGAGCAAGACATGTTGGCGTAATCACCGCTGTCGCGATAGAAGCATCCGTACCCACTGCATGGGGACAGAGTTGGTGAAGCCTGTTAGGGCTTCGGCCGCCTAACATGTACTTAGACAGCCTACGACTCTTCAGGCTCATCGCGATCCTCGCTCCCTAATTCATCTACGTCCGTGTCGATCCAATCGTCGCCATCCTCCTGAGCGGGCATGAGCTGGCGCTCGGGAGGCAGGATCGGCGACTGCAACTTAGACTGCGAATTGAGTCGGATAAGGCTCGGTGGGGCTGCGACGCCGCTTTTCGTCCACAAAAGGTCGGCAGGGCTGCGCACGCCGCGGCCGCCGCGGTTCAAGACGTGTGTGTAAATCATCGTCGTTTTCACGTCCTGGTGGCCCAGAAGCTCCTGGATGGTGCGGATATCGTAACCCTCTTCGAGCAGGTGAGTGGCAAAAGAGTGGCGAAAGGTGTGGCAGCTGACGCGCCGCGAGATGCCGAGCTGGACGACCGCGGCATGGAGTGCGCGCTGGACGGCGGTTTCGTGCAAGTGGTGGCGGCGCACGAGTTGGGTGCGGGGGTCGGTGCTCATGTGCTCGGCGGGGAAGACGAACTGCCAGCCCCAGTCGCGTTCGGCGCCGGGGTATTTCCTGGCGATGGCGTCGGGGAGGAAGACTGCTCCGAAGCCCTCCGACAGGTCGTCGGTGTGGATGCGGCGGACTCTGGAGAGCCAGGTCGGGAGTGCGGCGCGGACGACTGCGGGAAATGGGACGACGCGGTCGCGTTTGCCCTTGGTGTCGCGGACGAGGATGCGGTTGTTGCCGAACTCGACGTCCTTGACGCGCAGGCGCAGGGCTTCGAGGAGGCGCATTCCGGTGCCGTAGAGAAGGGTCGCGACGAGGCGGGGGGTGCCGTACATCCTGCCGATGACGGAGCGGACTTCGTGGCGGGTGAGGACTGTGGGGAGGCGGCCGGGGGCCTTGGCGCGGATGACGGTGTGGAGGTCGGGAAGTTGTTTCTGGAGGACGTGGCGGTAGAGGAAGAGGATCGCGCTGAGGGCCTGGGTCTGGGTGGAGGCGCTGACGGGGCCTTCGACGGCGAGGTGGGTGACGAAGGCGTTGATCTCGGTCTCGCCCATCTCGGCGGGGTGGCGCTTGTCGTGAAAGAAGATGTAGCGCTTGATCCAGCCGATGTAGGCCTCTTCGGTGCGCAGGCTGTAGTGGCGGGCGCGAATCGCGTGGCGGACGCGGTCGAGGAGGCGGGGCTGGGCCGGGGGGCCGGGATCGGAGGGCTCGCGCACTTCAGTGCCTGGCGTTCCAACGTCGGGGGTCCCGGCTCTCGTGCATCACGGCGAGGACATGAATCGTCGCCTCTTCTACAGAGAAGAGAAGGCTGTATGGAAATCGCGCTATGCGCGTTTTGCGAACGCTTCCATGCAGGGTGGGAGCCGATTCGGGATACGCGGAGATCCGGTTCAGGGCTGCCGCGATAGAGCTCAGGAAACGCGCGCCCAGGTCGACTTGCCGGGATTCGTAGAACTGGAAGGCGTCGAGGATCTCCTCCGCTGCCGGGCGGAAGAAGACGATCCGGTCTAGCCGGTGCGGCGCCTCTTGGTGATCTCCGATCTCATGCGCCGAAGCACCTCGCGTGCCGGAATCGTATCCATCTTGCCTTCGCGAAACGCCTTCAGGCGCCGCTCGGCTTCGTCGTACCAGGCGCGCTCGTGGGCCGTTTCGGTTGGGGGGTCCAGGCTTTCCAGCAACTTCCGTGCGAGATGGGCCCGCGACCGTACCCCGAGTTTCAGTGCTTCTGTTTCGATCTGCGCGAGCTTCCTGGGCATACGCATAGCCTCCGGCCGACACAAGTCTACGCCCGGCAGTCATCTCTCCTTATCTATTGTCGTGAGGGCCGCGCGGCGGCGGATCGGTAGACCGGTCAGGCAGCGAAGGGATTGCGCGCGGTCACGCCCGCGTAGGATTGCCCGTCGTTGAGGTCCTCGGACCAGAGGGTGCGGCATCCGAGGGAGTGGGCGCTTCGAATGATCATGGCGTCCCAGAAGGAGATTCGCAGTTTCGTCGAGAGGTCGATCGCGGCGACGACATCGTCGGCGCGCGGCGAGTGGACGGTCCAGCGTCCGTACTCTTCGACGACCTTGGCCGCCTGCGCGGACGGGAGGGGCTCCGACACTTTGCGGGTGAGGGTCACGAACGATTCCTGGAGCACCTGAATGCTGAGGCAGCCGGTCTCGGATTCCCACAGTCGGGCGAGCAGGGCCGAAGCGCGCTCCCACCTTTCTCCAGAGGTGGCGCTGTGGCCGTAGACGAGAACGTTGCTGTCGATGAACTCGCGCGGGGAGTCAGCGGCGCTCATGGAGCTCGTCGCGAGTCCAGGTGATCTTGCCCGTGAGACCGAGATGGAAGGGATTCCTCAGTCGATGAAGAGCCCGCTCTTTCGCCTGCGCATACCCGTCGTTGTGGCGAACGATTTCTTCGAGCGCCTGGACCATGAGGCCCGAGATGGAAGTCTCGCGCTCGATGGCCAGGTGCTTGACCTTGCGCAGGAGCGCCCTGGGCACGACGAGGGTGATGTTCTGGCTTTCCACGGGTCTACCTTTATGGATGTTGTCGCGAGAAGATGTCCTCACGCGAATCAGTGTAACACGTAAACGCGTGTAAATACCTCGGCGGCATTGTAAACGCTAAAGAAAAAGAGACTTACAGATTGCTACCTACGGCTTCGGCAAGCTCGCCCAGGGCGGGATCGCGAGCGCGTTCATGACGAGCTCGACCGAGAGGGCGGCGAGCAGGAGGCCCATGACGCGGACGAGGATCGACGCGCCCTGGCGGCCGATGACTTTCAGGATCGCATCGGAGGCGAGCAGGAGGCCGTACGTCATGGCGAGGACGAGGAGCAGGATGGCGGCGGTCTCGGCCTGCTCGGGGATCGTGTAGACGTCGTTGTCGGTCAGGACGATGACGGCCATGATCGTTCCGGGGCCGGCGATCGAGGGAACGGCGAGCGGGAAGATGGCGATGTCGCGGTTCGGGTCGGCCTCGGCGCCCGGGTTCTCCATGTTGCCGAAGAGCATCTGGAGGGAGAAGAGGAAAAGGATGATGCCGCCGGCGAGCTTCAACGACAGCAGGTGGACGCCCATGGCGTCGAGGATGATCTGGCCGATGACGACGGCGCCGACGAGGATGATCGCGGAGTAGGTCGTCGCGCGGCGGGCGACGCGCCGGCGTTCTTTGCGGGTCAGCGAGGCGGTGAGGCCGGCGAAGAGCGCGAGGCTGCCGATCGGGTCGACGGTCGTCCAGATCAGCATGAAGTCGCGGAAGAGTTTTGCGAACATGGGAGTCGTTGCGGAGAACTATACGCCGCGCTCTCAGTCGTACACGCCGTCGGCGAACCAGGCGCCCGCCGCGCGCTCGCGGTAGATGCGGTAGAGGCCGCCGTCGGAAAGCTCGACGTCCCAGTAGTCGCGGTCGGCGGGGGCGTCGGTCCACCAGCCCTCTTCCAGGGACCACGGGCCGGCTGCCACGCGGACGGAGCCGGAGATGGGCGGAGCGGCGTCGGGGGCGGTGGTCTTCAAGGACATGGGGCGGAGAGACGATGTCCCCCCCTCACCCTGCCCTCTCCCCCCTTCGGGTGGAGAGGGTAATTCGTTGGGAGTCTCGAGGAGGACTTCGAGTGCGACTGCCGGGCGCAGCACGCGGACACCGAGCAGGCCGCGGCCTTCGCGCGGCGCGAGGCGGGTGTGGGGCGGCGGGGGCGGGGCGTAGCCGGTCTCGGTGAAGCGTTCGGGGCGGTGGCCGTCGAGCGCGCGCGGGGAGCCGACGCGGTCCGCGCCGAGCAGCGCGGCGAGACGCGCGATGGTGGTGGCGAGGCGGTCGGGCGAGAGGGCCGCGGGGCCGAAGAGTGAAAGCTGCGCGCGGCGCGGGGAGTCGGGGTGCGCGGAGAAGGCGAAGCCGGCGACGGGGGCTCCGGGCGGGCGGGCTTCGAGCTCGAGGCGGACGAGGGTGAGGAGGGTCTTGACGTCGCGGGTCGGGGCGGGCAGCGCGATCGCGCGGACGTCGTGGCCGTCGGGGTCGAGACTTGATCGAGACTTCCAGGCGCGTGCAGGCGAGGGCCTGCGACTCGAGGCGGCGCACGAGGCGCTCGAGCGCGGCGTGCGCGACGAAGAGGAAGGGCTCGAGCGAGGCGAGGGGCCACTCGAGGTCCATGCCCTCGGAAAAAGACGGCGGCGGGAGGTAGGGCTCGAGCGGGCGGGGGTCGATGCCGCGCGCGGTCGCGTGGAGCTCGCGGCCGGCCTCGCCGAGGCGGCTGGCGACTTCGCCCTCGGGCAGCTTCGCGAAGTCGCCGATCGAGTGGAGCCCCCAGCGGTCGAGCGTCGCGGCGATCTCGAGCGCGGGGGCGAGCCTCTCGAGCGGCAGCGGCGCGAGAAAGCGCGACTCTTCTCCCTCGGGCACGACGGTCGGCGTGTCGGGCAGCCCCGCCGCGATGCGCGCCGCGAGCTTGGACGCCGCGACGCCCACGCGCGCGGGCAGCAATGCTTTTTCCGCCGCGCGCAGGATGTCGCGGGCCAGGGCCCTCACCCCGTCCCGATAACGCCGCGCTCGCGCGACGTTCCCTACTTCCGCGGGTCTGCCACGCTGGTCGGGTCCCGCCGGGAGAGGGAGTCCTTTGATTTCCCTCCCCCCGTTTTTCCCTCTCCACCCGGCAGGGGGGAGAGGGTTAGGGTGAGGGGGGCGCGAGCGCGGGATGCCCATCCAGATCCAGATACACAACCCCCTCCCCCTCGTCCTCCACCCGCGGCGAAAACATTTCCGCCACCTCGAGCAGCGCCTGCTCGGCCGCGCGCTCGCACTCGCGGTCGCGTCCGCGCGCGATGAGCTTGGGAACGCGCGCGCGCGCCTGGGGCAGCGTCATGCCGGCCTCGACGCCCGCGCGGCGCGCCTTGCGCGTCGCGGCGACGATGCGCGCGGCGCTGCCGTTGCCCTCGCAGACGGCGACGGGCTCGTCCTTCAACTCCGGCTCGCTGCGCAATCGCGCGGCGAGGGGGAAGAGCGGGACGTAGAGGCAGGCGATCACGCGAGCGACACGGTTGAACCGTGCATTCGCAATTGGTGCCGCAGGGGCGGGGCTGGGTTACCGCCGGCCTGCGGCCGTCGTTGCCTCTGCCGCGGGTCTGCCCCTGCTGGTCGGCTCTCCCCGCCCCGGCGACCGGCGGAGACGTATGGATTCGGCCGTATCTCCCCGAGCGGCCCACCCGCGGCAACAGGCGTCGCCGCTCGCGCACCGGCCGGCGGGACGGCACCGGGCTCGAGCGGGGAATCGGCATAACATCCGCCACGCCACGTCCTCCCCCACCCCCGTCCGCGCGCGCGCGTCCTTCTGCAGAACGAGGCGCGACGAGACGCCGCAGAGCAACCGCGGCGCGACGCCCGCATCCCCTTCCAGCTCGCGCGCGCGGAGTCGGCGGCAAAGCACCGTGCCGGCCGCGACGCCGCTGACGCGGTACGGGGCGAGCAGCAGGAGCGCCGCATTGCGCGAGCGCGCGGCGCGCTCGAGACGCACCCACGCGGCGTCGGGAGCGAAACGGCCGCGCACGGGCGCGAGCCCGAGGTCGAGGACGACGAGCGGGAACCCGGCCGCGAGCAGCATCTCGGCGCTCGCGACGGCGTCCTTCAACTTTTCCGGGCGCACCCAGAGCAGGCGCGTCAAGCTCGACGCCCGCGGCCTCGGCCGCCTGCGGATCGAGATGACTTCCGAGGTCCACGAGCGCGGCCGCTTCGCCGGAGGACGTCGCCGAGGCGAGCGCGGCGATGCCGATCGAGAAGCGGCCGCAGGAGCGGCGGCCGGAGAGCTCGACGAAGCCGCCGCGCGGCAGTCCGCCGCAGAGAAGACGATCGAGCGCGGGGACCATCGTCGCAATCGGATCGCGCGGCGCCGAGGGCGACGGCAGGTCGCTGGCGCGCGAGAGCTTTGCGCCGAGGCCCGTCAGCAGCTCGAGGGCGGCGGCCTTCTTCGCGAGGCCTCGGCCTTCGAGAAGCTCGGCGAGCGCCAGGGCCTGCGCGGGTGTGGACACGGGGAATGCAAAATAGGCGTAATAAAGGCGTAAGTCAATGAGGCTTGTAAACCACTCCAAATGCTGCAGATCCGGCCTGCGCCCGTATAGTGGCCGTCACAGTGAGTCTCCTGCTCAAGGGACTGATCGTGGGCTTCTGCCTTGCGGCGCCGGTCGGGCCGATCGCGGCGCTCTGCGTGCAGCGCACGATTTCCAAGCGCCTTCTCTCGGGACTGGTGTCGGGCCTGGGCGCGGCGGTGGCGGACGCGGTCTACGGCGCGATCGCGGCGTTCGGCGCGACGATGATCTCGGAGTTCCTGATCTCCGAGCGCACGTGGATGCAGCGCATCGGCGGCGTGATCCTGATCTTCATGGGGCTGCGGCTCTTCCTGACGAAACCGGTCGAGGAAAAGCAGGAGGTCGACGGCAAGGGGCTGATGGGGGATTTCCTGTCGACGCTCTTCCTGACGCTGACCAACCCGATGACCTTCGTCGCCTTCGCCGCGGTCTTCACGACGATGGGCATCGGCGCGGTGCGGGGGCATCCGATCCTGACGACCGAGCTCGTGGGCGGCGTGCTGCTCGGCTCCGCGCTGTGGTGGCTGATTCTCTGCGGCGGCGCGCACGCGCTGCGCAAGCACTGCGACTACCGGAAGCTCACCGTCATCAATAAGGGGACGGGGGTGTTCGTGATCGGGGTCGGCGTGGTGTACCTCGTCCTGTCATCCTGATCCAAACTATTGGGGGTCAGGTCTGAAATCTTCGGAGTTTCAGCCTTTCCGACCTTCTTTCTCATGCTCCCCTGCTCCGGATGGTCCCCGCGTGAGCATGGCCCGCGCCTTGTCGAGGGCGCGCGCGAGCGAGTCGTCGACGCCGGAGGCGAGCGCATCCTCGAAGGTCGCCCAGCGCATCGGGCGCGCGGGATCCTCGGCCGCCGACCGGTCGTGCGCCTCGGCCGTCACGAGCAGGTAGCGGATGTCGAAGTGGAAGTGCGCGGGGTCCCTGCCGCGCGCGGGGATCGGATGGACGTCGACGTCGAGGATCGCATCCTCGGCCGGCACGTCGAAGCGCGTCAGCCCGGTCTCCTCACGCGCCTCGCGCAGGGCCGTCGCGAGCACCGACTCGTCCGACTCCTCCGTGTGGCCGCCGGGCTGCAGCCAGCGGCCGAGCTTCCTGTGCAGGATGAGAAGAAACGCCGAGCCGTCGGGCCGCGCGACGACGGCGCTGCCCGTGATGTGGCCCTCCGGATTGTCGCGGCTGAAGGGATCGGCCGGCGCGGCGAGGAACCGCAGAATGCGCGCGAGCGACTCGGCTTCCCGAAAATCCGCCGCCGCGTAGCGCGCGAGCGATGGGGTCAGGTCTCTCAAAGTGTGAGTTTCCTCAGGAGGAGATGAGAAAAGTCACACTTTGAGAGACCTGACCCCTAGCCCGAGTCGCTGGAGGTTTCGTCGACTTCGTCGCGGACCTTGTGGACGAGGGCTTCGACGGCGGATTCGTCGAGGCCTTCGGGGCCGACGCCGCGCTTGGCGAAGTCCACCCACTCGCCGTCGACCTTGACCTGGACCGTGAGCAGGCGCGCGCGGCCGTAGGAACAGATGCGCACCTGGAGGCTCGGAAGCGTGTAGACGGCGTGGCGGTTTCCCGAGGCGTCGGGCGGCGTGACGTCCGTCGCGGCGTATCCCAGCTGGTGGAAAGCCGAACCGATGCGATCGAAGGCGGCGTCCAGGCTCAACATGGCGGCACCTCGTTCTTGGTGCGGCCTATTCTATAAGCGCGGGGTCAGGTCTGAATTCTTCGGAGTTTGCCGAAAAGCCGAAGTTTTCAGACCTGACCCCCGATAGTTTTGCTAGCGCCGGCCGCCGTGGTCCGAGGACAGCATGAGGAACTGGCCCCGCTCCCGGCGCTCCTCGCGCTCCTGCGCGGCCAGGGCGAATGCCTGCGGGCCCTTTTCATGCCACCAGGCCTTCGCGTCGGCGGTGGTCCAGGCCGGGGCGACGGCGCAGGACTCGAGCATGCCGTCGAGCTCCTCGGCCGTCGCGGGCCGCTCCTCGCGCCGGAAGGAGAGGCAGCGGTGGATGATTTCCTCGAGCGCGCGGGGCACCGGACGGGGCGCGGCGGTCGACAGCGGCGGGGGCGGGCCCTGGCGCTCCATCTTGAAGACCTCGATGGCGGTGCGGCCGGGAAAGGGCGACTTGCCGGTCAGGAGAAAGTAGCCGACCGCGCCGAGCGCAAAGATGTCCGAGCGCGCGTCGACGCTGCCCGGGTCGCTCATGCCCTCGGGCGCCATGTAGAGCGGCGTGCCGAGCAGCGAGCCGTCCTGTGACAGCGCGGCGTCGCTCGAGCCGGGCGTGCGGTCCTTCGCGCTCTCGACGTCGCCGATCTCCTTGACGAGGCCGAAGTCGAGGACCTTCAGGAAGTCGGGGATTCCGCCGTAGATGCAGAGCATCAGGTTGGCCGGCTTGATGTCGCGGTGTATGAGGCCGGCCGCATGCGCTTCCGTGAGCGCGCCGCACGCCTGGCGCAGCAGGTGCACGACGCGCCCGGGCACGAGCGGCCCGTCGAGCTCGATCAGCTGGCCGAGGTTGATGCCGCGCAAGAGCTCCATCGCGTAGTAGAAGACGCCGTCGGCCGTGCGGCCGTAGTCGTAGATCGCGATGGTGCTCGGGTGCGTCAGGCCCGAGGTCAGCTGCACTTCGCGTTCGAAGCGCGCGAGCGCGCGCTCGCCCTCGGTGCCGGGCGCGAGCAGCTTGACGGCCGTCGGGCGGCGCAAGAGCGCATGGCGCGCCTCCCAGACGACGCCCATCGCGCCGTGGCCGAGGCGCGCGGTCAGCCGGTAGGGGCCCACCTTCTCCGCCTGGCGGCGCAGGCGCGCGATCGTGCGCAGCGACGTCAGCGTGACGAGCCCGATGAGCGAGGCGAGCATCCCGAGCAGCGCCGCCTCGATGCCGCCGCGCTTGGGCGGAAGGAACGCGCCGGGCAGCGGGAAGACGTCGAGGCGCCACATCCGGTTGGCGAACTGGACGGGGAACCGGAGCTCGAAGCCGTCGGGCCGCGGGATGGAAGCCGTTTTCTGCGGCCGCTCGGCCAGGGGCGGCGACTTGGGCGACTCCACGTCGCGCAGGATGAGCGCGAGGCCCGAGGCGTCGACCTCGGAGGCGGCCTTGTCCACGAGCGGCGCCACGCGGAAGATCGCGATCGTGAACCCCTTGAGCGCGGCGATGCGCCCCTCCTGGGACCCCGGATCGCCGTCGCGGAAGACGGGGGCATACGCGGCGACGACGGGCGCCGCGGCCGCGTGCCGCACCTCGTCCTCGACCAGCCCGAACGGGGGCGACGCGGCGATCTCGCCGCGGTCGCGCGCCAGGCCCGCCGTGGCCCAGCGGATCTCGTCGGACGCGATGTCGAAGCCGAGGGCGTACGCGCTCGGCGGCTCCATGTAGTGGATCGGGACGTAGGAGTTGCGGCGGCCCGCGGTGATCCGCTTGCCGTCGGCGCCCTTCTCCCAGAACTCGTACGTCGTCAGGTGCGCCGCGCGCGCCTCGGCCTCGTAGATCTTTCGCTCGGACTCGTGCACGACCGGGAGCCACTCGAAGGAGTAGACCTCGGGGTTGCGCGCGAGCATCGGGTACGCGAGCAGGCGAAACTGCGCGCGCGTCACCTCCGACGCCTCGACGAAGCTCTGCAGGGTCTTCAGGTTCTCGAGCGAGGACGAGAGCTTTTCGCTGACCCGCGCCTCGAGCTTCTGCGCGCGCTGCGCAAACGCGAAGTGCGTCTCGGCGCGGGTGCGGGCGAAGACGTAGGCGCCGAGGCCGAGCGAGAGCGCCATGAACACGCTCGCGATGAGAACGTCCGTCGCGCGCAGGGACGTGCGCCAGAGAAAGTACGCCGAACGCAGCCGCCGGATCGTGAACCGGCTGGTGTCCGCGCCGGAGCCAGTCCTTCCCGATCCGTCGCTGGTCACGGGTCGAATTATGTCCCGACGCGGAGGGGCGCCCCTCACCCCGGCCCTCTCCCGCCGGGAGAGGGAGTCCTTGGAGTCCCCTCGCCCCCCGAAGGGGGGAGTGTATAGACCGGGGAGATGGTGGACACATGTTCGGAGACATGGTGGACGGTTTTCATATGTCTTTTGGGGAGGGGCTGGGGGAGGGGTTTTGATTGATCTGAGAGATTTTCTGATGACAGAAGAAGACATCGAGCGCGTCGCCTGAGGCAGTGGGCCTCAGAGCGACAGGGTGTCCTCGGAAGGCAGTTCCGACTTTGTAGGGGCGAGATTTGAACCAGACTTCGCCGCCCTCTTGGACTTTACGGACCACGTCTTTCGCATCGTATTCAACGGGCGGCAAGGACTCGGGGAAGCAACGCGGCGATGGCCGGTATCGGCTTGCCGGGACTTGCATGCCAAGCGACTCGTGGGGGCGCTCGAGGTTGTAGACGTGGCGCCAGGTGTCGAAGTGAGACTGGGCGTGATCGAGGTCCCGGAAGGTATGCATGCGAAGCAGTTCGAGTTTGAGCGTCCTGTGGAAGCGCTCGTCTTTGCCCTGGGTCTGCGGGTGGTAGGGACGGGAGTGAGAGGTGCGCACACCCAGACGGATCAGCCAGGCCGTCAGAGGAGTGAAGAAGTGCTCACTGTTGCCTCCCCAGGGCGAGCCGTTGTCCATGGTCATGCGCTCGGGTAGCCCGTAGAGGCGGAAGACCGTCGAGAGCCGCTGCTTTACGGTCTGGGTGTTCTCATCCGAGCAGGCCTGAAGACCCAGAGCAAAGCGAGAGTGATCGTCCAGAATGGTGAGCGGATGACAACGGCTGCTCCCGATCGGGAAGTGCCCTTTGAAGTCCATCTGCCAGAGCCGATTGGGCGCGTCATGCTCGAAGCGCTGCCACGGCTTGTGCTTGGCTGACTCTGTCGGGTCGATCAGCTGGTGACGTCGCAGGATCGCGTGAACCGTACTCGTGGCCGGAACCGCGGCCACGCCCTTGGCGAGCAGCCGATGCCGAAGCTTGCGAGCCCCCCAGGCCGGATGTTGCCCACGCAAGGCAACTACCGCCTGCTCGATCCTCTGACCCGATCGCGACGGGCTGTGGTGCGGGCGACGAGAAACATCCATCAACCCCTCGCGCCCGCCGGACCGGTAACGCTCAAGCCACTTGTAAGCCGTCGTCGGACTAACCCCAAATCGACGGCATAGGAGCCGAACGTTGCTCTCATCGGCCAACCGCACGAACTCTTCACGCTGACCCATCACGGACACCTCGTTCCATGGCATCGGATCTCCCCTCTCGGGGCCTGATCCTCAACCAGAAATGTGTCCACCATGTCCCCGAACACCCGTCCATCATGTCCCCGGGCCAAACAGGGAGAGGGTTAGGGTGAGGGGGGCGACCCGGTATTACACCCGAACGAACCTTTCCCGCACCACCGCCGCCCCCACCAGCGCCGCGCCGAGCCCCATATAGAGGAAGGAGTACATCGGCACCGGATGCGCCGACAGCGCCGAGGTGAAGTCCGCGGCGCCGAGGTTGGAGAGCCCCATGTACCAGACCGCGAGGTAGAGCCCCGAGAAGAGCTTCCCGCCGGAGGACAGCGACCCGAGGCCGACGGAGATGCCGGCGACCGCGAGCAGTCCCGCCACGCACGCGAGCCCGCGCACCGGCGAGACGAAGAAGCACTTGACCGCCATCGGCGCGCCGAGCATCAGCAGGACGACCGACACCGCCGCCGCCTTCCAGAGGGCCGGCGAGGAGGGCACGCCCGGCTGCGAGAAGACGAGCGCGCGCGTTCCCGCGAGCTTCTCGCGCGCGGCGGCCTCCGAGATCACCGGCACGAGCAGCACGAGGAAGAGGCCCTGCGCGAAGTTTCCCGGCAGCAGGCCCGCGAGCAGCGCCGCGATGGCGAGCGGCCACTTGATCCACGAGGCGCTTTCCCAGATCAGGCGCGCCTCGGCGTAGACGGCGCCCTTCGCGGTGGGATGCACGGCGACCGGCGACAGCGCGACCGCGCGCGCCGGGAAGCCGTCCGCCTCGGAGACTTCCTCGAAGCGTCCGCCCTTCAACCGCACGACGAGTCGCGCGATCGGTCCCTGCCTGCGCGCGCGCCGCCGGCCGCGGGCCGGATCGAAGCGGTCGAAGATCAGGACCGCGAGCCCGAGGGGAATGGCGGCAAGCGCGAGGTTGAACGCGCGCATCGCGGCGAACTCGCCGGTCATCCGCGGCGGGTTCCAGGCGACCCGCTCGATCCCCTTGTCGTGCGCAATGTGCCCGGTCGAGACGCCCTTCACGTCGACCGGAATCGTCTGCCGGATCATCCACTGGTCGGTGACGATCCCCGACGGATCGAAGTAGGGCCGCGCCATCGCGGACTTCGTCGGCGCGCCGTCGCCGCCGAGGCCGGCCATGTCGAGCGGCAGCTTCACGAGGCCGAAGAGAAAGACGAAGAACCAGAGGACGAGGCCGCCGCGGCCGCGCAGGCCGGGTGTGACGTCGAAGAGGACGGCGAGCGACGCGATCGCGGCGATCGCCGGCACGGTCAGCAGCAGGTACGGGCCGACGAACTCTACGGCCGAGAACGCCCCGACGCCGTAGAGCACGAAGGTCAGAAGGCCCGCGGCGAGCGCGAGCAGGTCGAGGACGAGCAGGTACGCGAAGTGGGCGGCGAACTTTCCGCCGAGGTAGGCACTCTTCGAGAGCGGCGTCGCCGCGAGGATCGCGCCGAGGCCGCGCTCGCGGTCGCGCTTGACCGAGCCGGCGACGAGGTAGAAGCCGCCCATCGAGAGGAAGACGCCCGAGAGGATCGCCAGCGCGAACCCGACGTACGCCGCGCTGTAGAGCGGCGCCTGGACACGGCCGTCGGCGAGGTCCCACGTGATCGACGCCGCGTTGCCGTGCGGGTCGGGGATCCAGAAGAACGCGGCGGCGAAGAACGCGACGAGCGCGATCGGCGTCGCGAGCGAGCGCATCCGCATCTTCAGCTCCGCGCCGATCTGGGCGGCCAGCGGCAGGGCGATGGCGCTCAAGCGGCCTCGATGTTCGTCAGCAGGTATGCGTCCTCGAGGTCCGGCTCGACCGAGCGCGCGCCCGGCAGGCAGGCGCCGTTTCCATTGGCCACGTAGCGCACGTGCACGCCGTCCGCGCGGCGGATCAGGTTGGAGACGTGGACGGTCTTCTGCGTCTCGGCGAGGCGCTCGGAGGCGACGACCGCGGTGAAGACGCGGCCCGAGGCTTTCTGCAGCAGCGACTCGGGCGTCGCGTGCGCGACGAGGCGGCCCTGGCGCATGACGGCGATCTCGGAGGCGACCGCCTCGACGTCCGAGACGATGTGCGTCGAGAGGATGACGACGCGGCCCTGCGCGATCTCGGAGAGCAGGTTGCGGAAGCGGACGCGCTCCTCCGGGTCGAGGCCGACGGTCGGCTCGTCCACGATCACGAGCTTCGGATCGCCGAGCAGCGCCTGCGCGATGCCCACGCGCTGCCGCATGCCGCCCGAGTAGCCGCCGAGGCGGCGGTCCGCGGCGCCGTGGAGGTTGGTGAGCTCGAGCAGCTCCTTCACGCGCCGGTCGAGGTCCGCGCCCGAGAGGCCCTTGAGCCTTCCGAGGTAGAGGAGGAATTCGCGCGCGGTCAGCTTCTCGTACACGCCGAAGTCCTGCGGCAGGTAACCGAGCTGGCGGCGCAGCGGCAGCGGATCGCGCGCGGCGTCCCGGCCTTCCCAGAAGAAGGAGCCCGCGGTCGCCTTCGTCACGGTCGCGAGGATCGACATCAGCGTCGTCTTGCCGGCCCCGTTCGGCCCGAGCAGCCCGAGCACGCCCTCACCCACCTCGAGCGAGAAGTCGGAAAGCCCCACGGTCCCGCCGGGGTAGCGCTTGCCCAGGGATCGGATCGAGAGCATCGGGTGTCTCCTCGGGGGAACAGGTACGGAATCTTTCGGCAAAGAGTTCCCAAGGAGCCCCCCTCACCCCTTCCCTCTCCCCCCTGCGGGTGGAGAGGGTGTTCTCGAGGGGCTTACGGCGCAACCATTCCCTCGCCCCCCGGAGGGGGGAGAGGGTCAGGGTGAGGGGGGCGAATTCGAACATTCCTCACACGGCTGCCGTATATAGAGGTCGTGGCCCAGGCTTTCGGAAAATTAGGGAGTTTTCTCGTGAAAAAGAAGTGGTGGATCGGCATCCTCGTGGTCCTCGCGGTCGTCGCCGGGGCCGCGTTCATGAAGGCCAAGGGACGCGAAAAGGCTGACGCCAAGGGGGACAACACGCCCTTCCGGCTCGGCAAGGTCCAGGCCGAGGACCTCCAGGTCTCCGTCCGCGAGGTCGGCGTCGTGGATCCGGTGACCAAGGTGGACGTGAAGTCCGCGGTCTCCGGGCGCGTGCTCTCGCTCGCGGTGCGCGAGGGCGCGATCGTCAGGAAGGGCGACGTGCTTGCCGAGATCGAGCCCGACGTCAACCAGGCCCAGTCGCTCTCGGACGTGCAGGCGAGCGTCAAGGACTCGGAGTTGAAGCTCCAGGACGCCGAGCGCGATTTCACGATGCAGAAGGCGCTCTTCGACCAGGGCCTGCTCGGCCGCGACGCCTTCCGGTCCTCCGAGATCAAGCGCGACCAGGCCAAGGAGACGCTGCGCGCGTCGCAGGTGCGCTACCAGATCGTCGAGGACCACGGCATCCCCATCTCCGGAAACTCGGCCTCGCAGAACGCGCGCGTGATCGCGCCCATGAGCGGCGTCGTCATCAAGAAGGGCGTCGAGCTCGGCGAGACCGTGACCTCGGGCGTCTCGTCGTTCAACGCCGGGACGATCCTCTTCACCGTCGCGGATCTGAAATCCCTGATCGTGCGGGTCAATCTCAACGAGGTCGACATCGCGAAGGTCAGCGTCGGCCAGCCGGTGCGCATCACGCTCGACGCGTATCCGCAGAAGGTCTTTACCGGCAGGGTCAGCTTCGTGGCGCCGTCGGCGGAGCTCATCGAGAAGATCAAGGTCTTCAAGATCGAGGTCGCGCTCGACGAGCTCGGCGACTCCTTCAAGACCGGCATGAGCGCCAACGTCGAGATCCTCGGCGAGAAGCGCGACAAGGCGACCTCGATCCCGCTCGAGGCGCTGCAGAAGCGCGACGGCAAGACGATCGCCTACCGCCTGAAGAGCGGCCTGAACCCGAAGCAGCTCTCCGCGGCCAGGGACGGCCTTTCCGGGCGCAACAAGTTCATCTGGCTCTCGGACCACTGGAAGGACTACTTCGACGTCGTCCCCGTCTCGGCCGGCGTCGCGACCCTCGAGCGCGTCGAGATCCTCTCGGGCCTGAAGTCGGGCGACCAGGTGTCCCTCGAGGATCCGACGAAGAAGCGGGTCGAGAAGGACGACGAGGACAATTAGTCGTAGGGGCGGGGCTTGCCCCGCCCGGGCGGCCACAAGGGCCGCCCCTACGGCCCGAACCGGGGAGACCAATGCCACCCATCATCCACACCCAGGCCCTCACGAAGGTCTTCGGCTCGAACGGCGCCGCGGTCCACGCGCTGCGCGGCATCGACATGACCGTCGAGAGCGGCGAGTTCGTCGCCCTGATCGGGCCGTCGGGCTCGGGCAAGTCCACGCTCATGGCGATCCTGGGCTGTCTCGATCAGCCGACCGCGGGCACCTATGCGCTCGACGGCGAGCGCGTCGAGGGCCTCTCGGGGCGCGAGCTCGCCGCGATCCGCAACGAGAAGATCGGCTTCGTCTTCCAGCAGTACAACCTGCTCCCGAAGGCGTCCGTCGTGCGCAACGTCGAGCTGCCCATGCTCTACGCCGGCGTCGCGCGCAAGGAGCGCCGCGCGCGCGCCCTCGACCTGCTCGAGCGCGTCGGCATCCCCGACAAGGCGAAGGTCCTGCCGGCCGCGCTCTCCGGCGGCCAGCGCCAGCGCGTCGCGATTGCGCGCGCCCTCGCAAACCGTCCCGCCCTGCTGCTCGCCGACGAGCCGACGGGCGCCCTCGACTCCAAGACCGGCCACGAGGTCCTCGACCTCTTCGCCGCGCTCCACCGCCAGGGCAACACGATCATCATCGTCACGCACGACCTCTCCATTGCCGCCATGGCGCAGCGGCAGGTGGAGATCCACGACGGCCTGATCAAACTCTCCGAGGCCGCGTAAATGAGGGGCCGTAGGGGCGGGGCTTGCCCCGCCCGGGCGACCGTCGCCACGACGCACGAATTCGGCCATATCTCCCCGGGCGGCCCACCCGTAGGGAACGCCGTGCGCAGCACGGCGGTAACGGCCGCCCCTACGGCACGGAGACCGCCGGTCGAATGACTTTCAACGGAGCGTTTCGCGAGAGGCTTCGCAACTCGTGGGTCGAGCTGCGCGAGAACCTGACGCGCTCGGTCCTCCAGTCGCTCGGCGTGATCCTCGGCGTGGCCGCCGTGCTCGGCGGCATGTCGATCTCCGACAGCATGCGCCAGCGCTCGATGGACCTCTACGTGAAGATGGGCGGCCTCGACAAGCTGAACGTCCGCCAGTCGGCCGTCGTCAACGACGGAGCGCCGACGGCGCTGCAGACCGCGAACCTCGGCCTGCGCAATCACGACGCCGACGAAGGCGAGGACCTGGCGGCATCGGCGGTCGAGGGCATCTCCGTCCAGAAGAACGCGCGGGCGCGTGTGCGCTCGCCCTTCGCCGACAAGGAGCGCGACATCCGCGGCATCGGCGGCGACTTTCTCGCGATCGACGGCTACGAGATCGAGGAAGGCCGCAACTTCAGCGCCCGGGACATGGACTCCGCCGCCCCCGTCGCCATCCTCGGCGCGGAGGCCGTCGCGACCTTCTTCCCGAGCGGCCACGCCGTCGGCCGCACGCTGCGCATCGGCGACACGCCGGTCACGGTGATCGGCGTCCTGCGCGAGCGCGTGTTCCGCTTCCGCGACGGCCAGCAGAACATCTTCCGGTGGCGCAACCGGATCATCGCCCTGCCGACTAACCTCGTGGCCCGGCGGTTCGAGGGCGACCAGTACCATCGCGTGGACCGCGTGACATTCCGCATCCGCGACCTCGACGCGATGCAGAAGTTCTCGAAGGGCCTGTCCTCGATGCTCAAGGCCAATCACCGGCAGCAGGAGGACTTCCGCCTCGACGACGTGGCCGCCCGCGTGCGCAAGCGGCAGTCGCAGGGCGACGTCTACGACATCATCTTCATGCTGTCCGGGTTTCTCTCGCTCATCGGCGGCGGCATCGTGAACGTGAACATCCAGATGGCGACCCTGAAGGAGCGCATCCGCGAGGTCGGCGTCAAGATGGCGATCGGCGCGCCCGGGCGCGAGGTCTTCAAGGAGTTCATGACCGAGGCGCTGCTGCTGACGTCGGTCGGCTCGATCGCCGGGCTCTTCGTCGGCGTGGCCTTCTCGAAGGTCATCACGGCCTACATCGGCGTGCCGCTGCACATCAACCCGAAGAGCTTCGTTTCGGCGTACGTCCTGGCGGCCGTGTTCGGCTTCGCCTTCGCGCTCTTCCCGGCGTGGAAGGCCTCGCGCCTCTCGCCCATGGAGGCGCTGCGCTATGAATGAAGCCGTCCTCGCCTCCGACGTCCCGCGCCGCGCCTCCGAGGCGAAGCGCCGCGAGCTGACCGCGGGCGCGAAGCTCGCGCTCGCGTGGGAGATCATCAAGGGCGGCTTCGTCGAGCTTTGGGCACACAAGCTGCGCTCGACGCTGACGCTGACCCTGCTGATGCTCGGCGTCTTCGCGCTCGTCGTCATGAGCTCCGTCATGGACGGCGTCATGGACAAGATCGGGACGGGATTTGCCGGAATGAGCTGGGACGGCACGGTCATGCTCAACCCGAAGGCGCCCGAGACGACCGAAGAACAGAAGCGCTTCGCGATGAGCCCGGGGCTGCGCGCGGAGGATCTGCCGCGCCTTGCGGCGCCGGATCCGAAGGTCCTCGCCTACCTGCCGCGCGCGACCAAGCAGTCGGCGGTCAAGGTCGCCGGCGGGACGGAGCGGATGTGGATCAACGGGGTGTGGCCCGACTACGGACGCTGGATGAACCGCCCCATTTCGATGGGCCGCGGCCTGACCGACGACGACGAACGCCGGCGCTCCACCGTGGCCGTCGTCGGCGCGACGCTCGGGTCCAAGCTCTTCGGCGGCGCCGACCCGGTCGGCCGCGACATCACGGTCGAGGGCGCGCGGTTCCGGGTCGTCGGCGTCCAGGCGCCGAGCCAGATCTTCACCGATGAGCTCTGGTACGACGCCAACGGGATCTCGATCCCGCTGCAGACGTACATGGACCGCGTCGACGCGAGCCACGCGCTCTCGAACATCGCGGTCAAGCTCAGGACGAAGAAGGACATGGCGGAGGTCTCGGCGATGATGATGGGACGCGCGCGGCAGGCGCACCACGGCATCGAGGATTTCGAGATCAAGGACCTCGAGGCCGAGTCCGCGCGCGCGTGGGCCCAGTTCGTCGACCAGATCCACGGCTGGAAGGTGGTGCTCACGAGCCTCGCCGCGACCGTGCTGCTCGTCGGCGGCGTGGGAGTGCTGTCGGTGATGCTGATCTCGTTCTCGGACCGCCGCTACGAAATCGGCCTGCGCAAGGCGATGGGCGCCTCCGACGGCGAGATCCTGGTCCAGTTCCTGCTCGAGGCCTGCGTGCTCGCCGCCGTCGGCGCCTCGCTCGGGACGTTCGTCGGGACCATCGCCTGCAAGGCCCTCTCGGCGAATTTCCCCTACGGCCTCGTCGTCAACCCGATGGGCCTCGTCGTCGCGTGGGTCACGGCCCTCGTCCTCGCCGTCACCTTCGGCCTCTACCCCGCCGTCCGCGCGTCCCGGCTCTCCCCCATGGAGGCCATGCGGTAGGAATCGCCATTCACCCCACCCTCTCCCGCCGGGGCGGGGGTCCTGAACGCCCCCTCTGCAACACTGTGACCGGGCGGCGCGAGGGCCGCCCCTACGACGCCGGGGCGACTGAGGCTTGCCCTGTTCTTAACCGCCGGCGTCGGCACCGCCACTGCTCGGCGTGGCCCTCGGTGTCGCCTTCGGCCGCTCCGGCGCCTTGACGACCTTGGCTTCCATCAGCGAGTTCCATTGCTTGCCGTCGGAGGACGTTTCAAAGCGGACGGCGTAACCCTCCGGCGTCGTGTCGCTCATGACGTAGCGGGTCTTCACCATCTTCTCGCCCATCGTCGTCTCGCCCGACCACGTCCAGGCGCCGCCGTCGAACGTGCCGATCGCGGTCTCGTGGCGGCCCATGCTGTCGAAGCTCGTCCACGAGTAGACCCTCTTGTCGGGGTCCCATCCCATGATGCCCTCGGTCTGGACGCGGCCCATCGGGCTCTCGGACAGCATCATGCAGCCGACGAAGAACTTGCCCGGCAGCCATCCGCAGGATTCGCGCCCCCGCGTGTCGCCGCCGTCGCCGAGCGGGCTCGGCTTGATGTGGCCGGTCGAGAACCAGCCCCCGACGAAATAGGCGAGCTTCTCGACTTCGGGCCCGGGCGCGGGCATCGCCGGCATCTTCGCCGTCACGGGCGTCCGCGCGACGGCGGGGGCCGTGGGCGTCCTGTCCTGGGCGCCCGCGGCCGCCGTTCCGAGCGCCGCGCACGCGATCATCCCCGCGAGAAAGGTCCGTATCATTCTTCGAGTCCTCCTGGTCCGCGTTTCAACCCGGCGCCATTCTCCATCATTCCGCGATCGCGGGCCCGCGCCGAATCGCCGCCGTCCGCGCGCTCCAGACCAGGGTCACCGCCAGCAGGCCGAGGCAGAGCAGTCCCGCGCCCGCGTACCAGGCCCTCATGTCGGACGTCACGGGAAATCCGAAGAGAAGCATCTCCGACGCGAGGTACGCGGTTCCGGCCACGAACCCGAACCGGACCAGCAGCAGCAGGAACACGAGTGTCGTAAAGAGGAGGAAGCCGATCGAAAGGGCCGGCGTCAGTGAACCCAGGATCTGCACGCCGATCAGAAGCGCGGTGACCCCGACGGCGATCCAGACCCGACGCACGAGTGCCAGGGCCACGACGAAGATGAAAAAGTAGAGGAAGGCAATGACCAGCGCCCAGAGAACCCGCTCGAGAATCGCGCTCACCGCCGCCGCACCGCCGACGAGCGTCCCCTCCAGCAGCTGCTGGTACGTGGGGATCGCGGCGCCGAAACGGTCCGCGAGCCTCCACGCGAGGCACCACACCAACTGGGTGGCCGCGGCCCCCGCCACTCCGAAAAGGACGTCGCGACCGACCATCCAGTCCCGCCAGCGGCCCGCAAGCAGCCGGCTCCACGAAACGAGCGCCCGGGGAAAACGCTTTCGGATGAAGGGCTCCAGCGCAAGGTAGAACGTGCCGACGAGAAACGCGTTGAAGAGCGCCGCGCCCACGGCATTCAGGAACATCCTCAGCTCCTCCTCGGTGGCCGTGTGGGCGCTCCCGATCGCCCAGGAAGCGAGGCTCATGACGATCGCGGCCACGCAGAGGCGCACCGCGCCCGCGCGATCGCCCCGTTCGAGTCGCAGGTTGCGCCGCGCGAGGACCACGCCGGCGACGAGGATGGCGAGGAACACCGAGTAGAAGGCCCACATGCCCGCGAGCTCCCCCGTCGACGGGCTGTAGGGCGCCTGAAGGGCCGGGTAGTCCCACGGCCCGAGAATCTGGAAGCTGACCGGCCGGCCTCGATACGCCGCGGCCTCGATGCGCGCGCGGATCCCGGGACGATCCGGATGGGGCCCCTCCCACGCGGCCCGCGAATCCGCGTACGTCAGCGGCGGCCAGCGCGGCTCGACCGGCGCATACCGGGACATGTCGATCCCCGCCTCGGAAAAGAGCGGCCCCCAGTCCGGAGCGGGGGCCGGCCCGGCCTCGTCCTCGCGCTGCGGCGGGACGACCATGAGTTGCGTCAGCCGCCCGCCGGCGTTCAGGTAGACGAGGGACATTCCCGGCACGAGCGCCGGCGGATCGTAGCGCGTCACGCGCAGCGCCGGCTCGGAGAACACGTCGAAGGACGTCGGCGCCATCGGACGTGGAGAGCCGCGATACCAGAAGAGCATCGTGTCCGCCGGCAGCTTTTCGAAGCGCCGCGGCGAAGAGTCGTTCTTCTGGATCCAGCGCATGACGTGCCGGCCGACGCTGAAGCCATCCGCCGTGCCAACGGGCTCCGCGGTGTATCCGAGGCGGCCGAGAACCGCGCGGGCGCGCTCGGACATCAATTCGGGCGACTTCTTGAAGCTCATCCGCTCGAGCAGACGGGGGCCCGGCGCGAGAAACGCGACGGCGACGAGCAGAGCCACGCCGAAACCCGCGATCGCCCAGGCGACGAGCGGCGCGAGCCCCTCTCCGACTCCCGCCGCCGCAACCATTTCGGGCGAGGGCGTCTCGCCCGCGGCGAGCGCCGCGGCCAGCGGATCGCCGCCCGGCAGCGCGGCCGCGACCTGCGTGGCCGAGGACGGCCTCTGCGCCGGATCCTTCTCGATGCAGCGCAGGATCACGCGCTCGACGGCCGGGTCCATGTCCTTGACGACTGACGACGGAGCGGTCGGCGCGTCCTCGGCGTGTTTCCTGCGGTAGCCGGCGATCGTCGCCGCATCGACCGCGCGCTTGCCCGTGTAGAGCTCGTAGAGCAGGAGACCGAGCGCGTAGAGGTCGCTCCTGACCGACGCGCCCTTGCCGGCGAACTGCTCGGGCGCCATGTACGCGGGCGTGCCCGCGAGGTCGTCGGCCGAGGGCTCTTCGCCGGCGACCGCGGCCAGGCCGAAGTCCGTGATCCGCGCGCGGCCGCGGCCGTCGAGCATCACGTTGGCGGGCTTCAGGTCCCTGTGCAGCACGCCGCGGTCGTGCGCCGCCGCGAGGCCCGCGCAGAGCTGACGCGCGACGTCGAGCGCCTTGTCGGGCGGCAGGCGGCCGATGCGCTTCAGGAGCGAGGAGAGGTCCTCGCCGTCCACGTACTCCATCGAGAGGAAGTGCTGCCCGTCCACCTCCGCGATGTCGTACACGCGGCAGACGTTCGGGTGGGAGACCTGTCGCGCCATCCGGACCTCGGTGAAGAACCGGTCGAGGCGTTCGCGGTCGTTCGCGAGGCTGCGCGGCAGGAACTTCAGCGCGACGGGCTGGCCGAGCTTCAGGTCGTCGGCGCGGTAGACCTCGCCCATGCCGCCGCGGCCGATGAGGCCGATGATCCGGTAGCGCCCGGCGATGACCGTGCCGGGCGTGAAGCCTTCCCCGTCGAGCGTGTCGGAGGAAGCCAGCCGGCCGATGACGGAGGGAACGGGCTTGCGCTGCGCCGCCGAGGCCACCGACGGCGACGCGAGCCCCGTCGGCAACTGCGAGACCGAGGACAGCGAATGCCCGCACCGGGGGCAGGCCGCGGCGCCGCTCTCGACCTCGGAGGAACAGTCAGGACACCGCATCACGCGGGGGATTCTACGTCCCATCAGAACATCGCCGCGGCCGCGAAGCGCCGCCTTCGGCCCACGCCGTCTCCCGGCCCGGAAAGAGAAGGGGCGAGGGGCGTCCCCTCCGCATTGCCCTCCATAGATTTTGTTCACCGGAAATCGCGATTCCTTTATGCTTCGAGCATGAAAAAGCTGCGCACGCTCGTCGTCCTCGGCCTCGGTCTCGGCCTCGCCGCCTCCTCGTTCTCCGCGCCCTCCGCGGGCGAGGGCTCCGCCGGCGGGATCCGCTGGTCGGTGCCGGCCGGCTGGCAGTCCGGCGCGCCGCAGCCGATGCGCGCCGCGAGCTACTCGATCCCGGCCGCTCCCGGCGCCGAAGCGGGCGGCTGCGGCGTCTTCTTCTTCGGCAAGGGCCAGGGCGGATCCGTCGACGAGAACATCAAGCGCTGGACCGCGCAGTTCGAGGGAGCGAGCGCGCCGAAGACGTCGGATCAGAAGATCAACGGCCTCGCCGTCCATCGCATCGAGGTTTCGGGAACCTACCTCGCGCCCGCCGGCCCGGCGATGCAGTCGCAGGGCAAGAAGCCCGGCTGGCTTCTCTACGGCGCGATCGTCGAAGCGCCCGACGGCCTCGTCTTCTTCAAGAGCGTCGGCCCCGCCGCGACGATGCACAAGGCGCAGCCGCAGATCGAGGAGCTGCTGAAGTCGATCACGAAGGCCGGGGCGGCGAAGGCGTAGGGAGCGCCCGGCGCCGGGTCCCCGTTTCAGGGCCGTAGGGGCGGGGCTTGCCCCGCCCGGGCAACCGGTGAGACAACGAATGGATTCGGCCGTATCTCCCCGGGCGGCCCGACCCGAAGGGAACGCCGTGCGCAGCACGGCGATTACGGCCGCCCGAAGAAATTCAGTACTTCGAGAGAAACTCCCCCACGCTCGGCTCCTGCGCGGTGCGCGAGGCGACGCAGAGCTGGATGCCCTCGAGCGTCTGCGCGAGGTTGCGCGGACCGCCCGGCAGCTTCTCGACGCGGCCGGTCAGGAAGGACTTCGCGTCCTTCTCCCGCGCGGCGTCGCAGAAGCCCGAGGCCACGTAGGCGATCTGCCCGGTCGTCTCCCGCGGCATGCGCGCGACGATCGCGTCGAAGTTCGCCTTCGCGAAATCCCAGAGGGTCTCGCGGCCCACGTCCGTGCCGATCGCCGCGAAGAAGGCCGTGTCCGTCTCGCGGTAGTCGAGCGACGGGTCGAGGGTCAGGGCGAAGGCTTCCTTCAGGAGCGCCGGGTCCTGGAAGTTGCCGAGCGCGCTGTAGAGGCGCGCGCGGTCGCGGCGCCGCGGGTTCGTCTTCGCCGCCGCGCGGAAGCGGTCGAAGAGGGCGCGGTCGCCGTAGCGGCCGGCCACCTCGAGCACGTCGCCGACCGCTTCCGCGGAGACGGCGGAAGGGTCGTCGAGCCACTTGAGCGCGAGACGCCGGGCCTCCGCCTGCAGGTCGGGCTCGTGGCCCTCGAGGGCGACGAAGCCGAGCAGCTCCCGGCGCAGGATCTTCGTGTCGTCGTCCTCACCCGGCTTCGGCGTGAAGCCGAGGGCGCGCGCCCTCCCGCCGTACATCTTCGAGATGAAGCGCGCGTAGTTCGCCCGGCGATCCTCGGAGACCATGTGGTCCTTGATGTCGGAGGAAATGCGCAGGGTGGCCTGCACGATCTGGCGGGACGGATCCCCGGCAAAGCGCGGCACGAGCACGAGGGCGTCGGCCATCGGCAGCTCGCCCGCCTCGGCGAGCGCGTTGACGTCGCGGATGACGCCGACGCGCTCGGCCACGGTCAGCCGGTCGGAGGCCGCGATCAGCCGGCGCAGCAGGTCGCCCTCGTAGAGCGCGCGGTAGTAGCCGAGCTCGCCGTCGTTGGCGAGCACCCACGCGGGACACGCGCCTCCGGGCGCGGGCATCGCGCCCTTCGATTCGGTCAGCAGGTTGCAGCCGCGGGACTCGCCGCCCCCCGAGCCTGCGCGCGCGCAGACCGGCACGCGCCAGGTCTCGGGCGCGGCGCCGCTCGAGCCGAGCGGCAGCAGCCGCTTCTGCGAGAGGGTCAGACTGGCCGAAGCCCCCGCGCAATCGAGCGTGACGGCGATGACCGGAACGCCCGCCTGGTCGAGAAACGTCGAGAACGCCGCCGCGACGCCCGGCTGTGTGGCCCCCTGGATCGCCTGCAGGAAATCGCTCTCGGTCGCGTTGCCGAAGCGGTGCGCCTCGAGGTAGGCGTGCACGCCGGCCTGGAACTTCGCCGGGCCGGTCCACGCCTCGAACATCGTCAGGATCGCGGCGCCCTTCTGGTACGAGATCCCGTCGAAGGCGTTGACGATGTCGTCGTTGGAGTTGATTTCCTGGCGGATCTTGCGCGCCGAGACGAGGGTGTCGTCGAACATGACGTTCGAACTCGCCACGACGCGATCGACGTCCACGGCCCAATCGGGCTTCCACTCGATCAGGGTGCGATCGGCCATCCACGTGGCGAACGATTCGTTCAACCACACGTCGTCCCACCATGCCAGCGTCACGAGGTCGCCGAACCACTGGTGCGCCATCTCGTGCGCGTTGATGGAGGCCTGGAGGCGCTGGAAGCGGATCGTCTCCTCGTCGGGGGGCGCGAGCAGGACGCGCTCGGACCACGTGATCAGGCCCGCGTTCTCCATGGCCGAGAACGTGACGGTCTGCGGGATCGCGAGCTGATCGAGCTTCTCGTAGGGATACGGAATGCCGAAGTACGCCTCGAGCCGCTCGAGCAGCGGCCCGGTCGTCTGCGCCGCGTAGCGGCCCTGCGAGGCCTTGCCGCGGGGCGTGACGATGCGGATGGGCGTCTTCTTCGCGCCGGCCCTTCCGGCGTCGAGGTACTCGAATGGGCCGACGGCAAACGCGACGAGGTAGCTCGGCAGCGGCTCGGTCTTCTTGAAGCGCACCGCGCGCGCGCCGTCGGCGCCGGCCGACTCGAACTCGACCGGCGTGTTCGACACCGCCGTCGTCCCGCCCGGGATGCGCAGCGTCAGCTGCCAGCGCACTTTGAAGGAGGGCTCGTCGAAGCACGGGAACGCGCGCCGCGCGTCGGTCGTCTCGAACTGCGTGAAGGCGTACCAGTCGGACCCGTCCTTCTGCCGGAAGACTCCCTGTGTCGAGTTCTCGTCCATCTTGCCGGTGTACTCGACGTGGAGCTTCAAACCGCCCGGCTCGAGCGGCTTGTCGAATGCGAAGCCGGCGAAGTTCTCGCCGCCCGGGACCGCGTGGACGCCGACCGCCCTGCCTCCCACGTTGGCCGCCGCCTTCGTGATCGCGAGGTCGCTCGCGGACAGCCACAGCAGGCTGGTCTTCTCCTTGACCCGGATCTCGATGTCGACCGCGCCCCGGAAGGTCTCCTGTCCAGGATCGATCGAGAGGTCCACGGCATACCCCGTCGGCTCGGCGGTGGACGGCAGCCGCAGGGCCGGGGGTTCCGGCCCGGGGCCCGCCAGGACCGGCAGGGCCAGGCAAAGACCAAGCCCCGCAACCGCAAGAACCCCGCCCGCCGACCTCGCGACACGCATGGATGCTCCTTTGGAACACACTTCCAGACCCCTTGTTATTCGTAGATTCGGGAGAAAAGTTGCGCCCCCCGAGGACGTAGACTTCCCCCTCCGAGGAGGCCCGATGTTCAAGACGATCCCGACGATGTTCGCCGCGCTCCTGGCCCTCGCCGGGGCCGCGCCGCAGGGGGGGCAGACGATCGTGACACCCGCCACCATCCAGAAGCTCACCGCCGAGCTCACGACGAAGTACGGAGAGTCCGAGCGCTCGCGCATCGAGCGCGGCCTGAACCAGGCCGCGCGGTTCTGGCGCAAGGAGGACGGCAACGAGGCCGACTTCGCCGAGGTCGCGCGCGCGCAGATCGCGCAGGACTCGACCGTGCACAACGCTCTGTTCTCGCGCATGGAATTCGCGCTCGAGTCGCTCGATGGCCACATGAACGAGATCGGGCGCGACTTCCGCCGGCAGTCCGACCTCGACATCGGCGAGATCTACCCGTTCGACGAGATCCTCGCCGGCTACGACCCCTCGGCGCACGTCAACGACGACTTCTTCTCCAACCGCCTCGCGTTCGCGGTGCTCCTGAACTTCCCGGTCACGACGCTCGCCGAGCGGCTGACCGAGGGCGAATCCTGGTCGCGCCGCCAGTGGGCCGAGGCGCGCCTGGCCGAGCGCTTCACGCGGCGCGTGCCGGCCGACGTGAACCTCGCGATCGCCGATGCCCGCGCCGGGGCCGACCGCTACATCGCCCGCTACAACATCTGGACGCACCACCTCGTGGACGCGAAGGGCCAGCGCCTCTTCCCCGCGAAGCAGCGCCTGCTCTCGCACTGGAACCTGCGCGACCAGATCAAGGCCGACTACACCGACAAGAAGGACGGGCTCGCGCGCCAGCGCCAGATCGCGCAGGTCTGCGACCGCATCGTGACGCAGACGATCCCGAATCTCGTCGTGGACAACCCGCACGTGGACTGGGACCCGGTCACGAACGCGGTCAAGATCTCGGCGGTCAAGGACTTCGACGCGGCCACGCCGCCCGACATGAAGCTCACCAACGCGCCCGAGCCCGACACGCGCTACGCCACGCTGCTCTCGACCTTCGAGGCCGCCCGCAAGGCCGACCCGTATTCGCCGCTCGCGCCGACGCTCATCGACCGGCGCTTCAACGACGACCGCCAGATCCCCGAGGCGCAGGTGCGCGCGATGCTCGAGGCCGTCCTCTCCTCGCCGCTCGTGCCGAAGGTCGCGGCGTTGATCGAGTCGCGGCTCGGCCGCCCGCTCGAGCCCTTCGACGTCTGGTACGACGGGTTCCGTCCGCGGGGCTCGAACACGGAAGAGCAGCTCGATGCGATCGTCCGCAAGCGCTATCCGACCGCCGAGGCCTACAAGGCGGACATCCCGAACCTCCTGATGCAGCTCGGATTCTCGAAGGAGAAGGCCGACTACCTCGCGGCGCACATCGTCGTCGACCCCGCGCGCGGCTCGGGGCACGCCCTCGGCGCCCAGCGGCGCGCGGACCAGGCGCACCTGCGCACGCGCGTCGAGAAAGACGGCATGAACTTCAAGGGGTTCAACATCGCCGTGCACGAGATGGGCCACAACGTCGAGCAGACGTTCTCCCTGAACGACATCGACTCGACGCTGCTGCAGGGCGTGCCGAACACCGCGTTCACCGAGGCGCTCGCCTTCGTGTTCCAGGCGCACGACCTGGAGCTTCTCGGCCTCGCCAAGCCCGACGCGAAGACGCAGGCCCTCAAGACCCTGAACGATTTCTGGGCCACGTACGAGATCGCCGGCGTCGCGCTCGTGGACATGGGGGTGTGGCACTGGATGTACGACCACCCCGACGCGACACCCGCGCAGTTGAAGGAGGCGACCCTCCAGATCTGCCGCGACCTCTGGAACAAGTACTACGCCCCGGTCTTCAAGAAGAAGGACGTCGTGCTCACGCTCGGCATCTACTCGCACATGATCGACGCCTTCCTCTACCTGCCCGACTACCCGATCGGCCATCTCATCGCGTTCCAGATCGAGCAGCAGATCGCGAAATCCCGCAACCTCGGCACCGAGTTCGAGCGGATGGCGAAGATCGGCAACGTCGCTCCCGACATCTGGATGAAGGAGGCCACGGGAGCGCCCGTGGGCGCGCAGGCCCTGCTCGCGGCGACGGAGAGGGCGCTCGTGACGGCGGCGAAATGACGCGCTCGCCCACGATTCGCGGGGCGGCTCCCCCTCTCCCCCCGCGGGGGGAGAGGGCAGGGTGAGGGGGGCGTCCGGAACGAGGCTTCGTGTCTTGCGAGAGCGAGCGAGGGCGCCCCTCACCCCCGCCCTCTCCCGCCGGGAGAGGGGGTAAGACATGGCGAACGATCAGGACGACACCGCCGAGCTCCCCGTCCAGCGCGAGGCCGAGCCGCGCGAGCCGGCCGGCGCCTCGTCGCGCGTCACGGTCGACCTCGCGGCCCTCTCGCACCAGGGCAGGGTTCGCAAGAACAACGAGGACCATTACATCGTCGCGCGGTTTGACCGCACGATGCGCACGCTGCTGACCAACCTGCCCGCGGGCCAGGTTCCGGATCGCTACGCCGAGACCGTCTACGGCATGCTCGTCGCCGACGGCGTCGGCGGGGCGGCGGCCGGGGAGGTCGCCAGCCGGACCGCGATCACCGAGATCATGGACCTGGTGATCGAGACGCCCGACTGGATCATGCGCCTCGACGACCCGCTCGCCAAGGAGGTCCTGAAGCGCATGGAGGGCCGCTTCCAGAAGGTCCGCGACGCCCTCGTGGCGCTCGCGAAGAAGGACCCGACGCTCGGAGGCATGGCCACGACGATGACGCTCGCGGCCAGTCTCGGGCCGGAGCTGCTGATCGCGCACGTCGGCGACTCGCGCGCGTACGCCGTGCAGGGAGGCGCGCTGCGCCGCCTCACCCGCGACCAGACGATGGCCCAGTCGCTCGCCGACGCCGGCGCGATCACCCCGGAGGAGGTCGACAAGCACCCCTCGCGTCACGTCCTCACAGGCGCGCTCGCGACGCGCGGCGCCTTCGCCCACGTCCAGCTGCGCCGTTCCCGCCTCGAGGACGGCGACCAGATCCTGCTCTGTTCCGACGGGCTCACGGAGATGGTCTCGGAAGACGCCATCGCGGAGGTCCTCCGCGCGCCCGGCAATGCCGCCGACGCCTGCCGCGCCCTCGTCGACCTCGCCCTGGAAGCGGGCGGCAAGGACAACGTCACCGTCGTCCTGGCTCGTTATCGCATCCCGAAAGAGTCCGCAACGCCCCAGAACCCGCCGCCCAGCGCCTAGCCGCTCGCGGCGCGAATAGTCTCCCGACCGAAGGGAGATGGGATGAGAAGGCCGACCTCCCTGCGCAGTCCTTGTAAAAAGGCTGCATTGGAACGGGCTCGAGGCCCAGAAGGGAGATCGGCCATGAGGGAGCTTAGCAAGGTGGCAAGACAGACGGTCGGGCTGGATCTTGGAGATCGATTCAGTCAATTCGCAATCCTCGACGCCGAGGGCCAGATCGTCGAGGAAGGCCGGGGGGCAACGACGGAGGCGGGTCTGAGGAGGGTTTTCTCGAACCGCCCGCCGATGCGTATTGCCCTTGAGACGGGGACCCACTCGCCGTGGGTGTCGCGACAGCTCGTGGAATACGGCCACGAAGTCCTCGTCGCCAACTCGCGCAGGCTTCGACTGATCTACGAGAACCCGAGCAAGGATGACCGGGTTGACGCCATGTACCTGGCGCGGCTGGCTCGCTTCGAGCCGGCATTGCTCTGTCCGGTTGAGCACCGGGATGCTTCGTTGCAGAAAGACTTGGCGCTGTTGCGCTCGCGGGACGCTCTGGTCGTAGCCCGAACGCTTCTGGTCAACCACGTGCGTGGCGTGGTGAAGTCCTTCGGGACGAGGCTTCCGGCCTGTTCCACCAGCTGCTTCTCCAAGACCGCCTCCAAGCAGATCCCGGAGCTCTTAGAGCCCGTGCTCTTGCCGGTGCTCGAGCAAATCGCTTCGCTCACTGAGCAGATCAAAGCCCTGGGCCAGATGATCGAGACCCTGGCCGATGACCAGTACCCGCAGACCAGGCTGCTGCGCCAGGTCAAAGGCATCGGGCCGATCACTTCACTGGCCTTCGTCCTGACTCTGGGCGACCCACGGCGCTTCGCGAAGAGTCGGACAGTCGGAGCCTTCCTTGGACTGGTTCCCGGACGAAAGCAGTCGGGTCACTCCGATCCGCAAAGACGGATCACCAAGCAGGGGGACTCGGGGTTGCGCCGGCTTCTCGTGAACGCGGCCCACTACATCCTGGGGCCCTTCGGCCCGGACTGCGATCTGCGCCGCTTCGGACAGAACATCTCTTCCCGCGGCGGAAAGCTCGGTAAGAAAAAAGCCATCGTTGCCGTCTCACGCAAGCTCGCCGTCCTGCTCCATCACCTCTGGCGCACCGGCGAAGTTTACGAACCTCTTTACCGCCAGGATCGCAAAACCAGAGTCTCGGCCGCCTAGTCTTCGATAACCAGAGTCACCTATCTCGATGTCCATGACTGAAGTCAATCGCCCAGTCCCGGCGACTGCGACTCCTCCCTCGGTCCTCTCGCAGCCCACAACCACGGGCTACTGCAAGACCGTTAGTGAGATGGCAGCGCCTCGACTGGTTGGACCCCACCATGCACCCGGCTCTTTACCGAGCCGAACTGAGTGCGAATGGAAGCCTGGCGAAACGACTTCTGTCTGCTTCCAACCAGTCCCTGCCTACTGCGACTCCCGGGCTCCCCCCTTGACGCCGGTCGGCCTTCTCATGGAAGGGAGGAGGTTCGCGCCGCGGGAGCGAGAGCGAGCGCAGCGAGCGGAAGCGACGGAATGATGCAATCGCATCAGCCGGAAAGGGCGGGCGACCGCTACGGTTCCAGTAGCGATGTCCGCAAGAACCCGCTCCACGCTGGATGCCAACGAGGCGGTCGCCTCGGTGGCGCACCGCACCAACGAGGTGATCGCGATCTACCCGATCACGCCCTCCTCGCCCATGGGCGAGTTCGCGGACGACTGGTCCGCGAAGGGCCGCGCGAACATCTGGGGCCAGGTCCCCGACGTCGTCGAGATGCAGTCCGAGGGCGGCGCGGCGGGGGCGGTGCACGGGGCCCTCCAGGCCGGCGCGCTCGCGACGACGTTCACGGCGTCGCAGGGTCTGCTGCTCATGATCCCGAACATGTACAAGATCGCGGGCGAGCTGACGCCGTTCACGATGCACGTGGCGGCGCGCACGCTCGCGACGCACGCCCTCTCGATCTTCGGCGACCACTCGGACGTGATGGCCTGCCGCAGCACGGGCTTCGCGATGCTCGCCGCGGGATCCGTCCAGGAAGCGCAGGATTTCGCCGCGATCGCGCAGACGGCCACTCTGGCCTCGCGGATCCCGTTCCTGCACTTCTTCGACGGCTTCCGGACGTCCCACGAGGTCGCCAAGATCGAGGAGCTCTCCGACGGAGAGCTGCGCGCCCTGATCGACGATGCCGGCGTCGAGGCGCACCGCAAGCGCGCGCTGACGCCGGACCACCCGGTGCTGCGGGGCACCGCGCAGAATCCGGACGCCTTCTTCCAGGCGCGGGAAGCGTCGCAACCTCTTCTACCTCGCCTGCCCCGACATCGTGGCGAACACGATGGAGCGCTTCGCCGAAATCACGGGGCGCCGGTACGGCCTCTTCGACTACGCCGGCCACCCGGAGGCCGAGCGCGTCATCGTCCTCATGGGCTCGGGCGCCGAGACCGCCCACGAGACCGTCGACTGGCTCGTTGCGCGCGGCGCAGAAGGTCGGCGTCCTGAAGGTTCGCCTCTTCCGGCCCTTCGACGTCGCGCGCTTCGTCGCGGCGCTGCCGCCGACCGTGCGCGCGATCGCCGTCCTCGACCGCACCAAGGAGCCCGGCGCGATCGGCGAGCCGCTCTACCAGGACGTCGTGACCGCGTTCGCCGAGGCGCGACGTCGGCGCCCTGCCGCGGATCGTCGGCGGGCGGTACGGCCTGTCCTCGAAGGAATTCACGCCCGCCATGGTCGCCGGCGTCTTCGACGAGCTCGCGAAGGAGAAGCCCCGCAACCACTTCACCGTCGGCATCGTGGACGACGTGACCCACACCTCGCTCGGGTTCGACCCGGACCTCGACATCGAGCAAAACGACGTGACGCGGGCGGTGTTCTACGGCCTCGGCTCGGACGGCACGGTCGGCGCCAACAAGAACTCGATCAAGATCATCGGCGAAGAGACCGACGGCTACGCGCAGGGCTACTTCGTCTACGACTCGAAGAAGGCGGGCGCCGTCACGATCTCGCACCTGCGCTTCGGGCCGCGGCCCATCCGCTCCGCGTACCTCGTCCGCCGGGCCGGATTCGTCGCGTGCCACCAGTTCGAGTTCGTCCACCGGTACGACGTCCTCGAAACGGCGGCCGAAGGGCGCGGCGTTCCTCCTGAATTCGCCGTACGGCCCCGACGCCGTCTGGGACGAGCTCCCGCGCGAAGTGCAGGAAGAAATCCTGGCCCGGAAGCTGCGCTTCTTCGTCATCGACGCCTACCGGATCGCGCGCGAGGCGGGCCTGAAGGGGCGCATCAACACGATCATGCAGACCTGCTTCTTCGCGATCACGAAGACGCTCTCGCCCGAGATCGCGACCGCCCGGATCAAGCAGGCGATCTCCGACACGTACGCGAAGAAGGGCGCCGAGGTCCTGAAGCGCAACTTCGCGGCCGTGGACGCGGCGCTCGGCGGGCTGGCCGAGGTCCGGGTGCCCGGCTCCGCCACCGCGACGCGGCGCCGGCCGCCCATCGTCTCCGGCGCGGCGCCGGGACTTCGTCCAGAAGCGTCACGGCGCGTGATGCTCGCCGGGCATGGCGACCGCCTGCCCGTCTCCGCCTTCCCGGTCGACGGGACGTGGCCGACGGCGACGGCGCAGTGGGAGAAGCGCAACATCGCCACCGAGATCCCCGTCTGGGACCCGGCCGTCTGCATCCAGTGCAACAAGTGCGCGCTCGTCTGTCCCGCACGCCGCGATCCGCGCGAAGGTCTTCGAGCCCGCGAAGCTCGACGGCGCCCCCGAGACGTTCAAGTCCGACCGGTTCCGCGGCGCCGATTTCGAGGGCTGGCGCTACACGATCCAGGTCGCGCCCGAGGACTGCACCGGGCTGCTCGCTCTGCGTGATGTTCTGCCCCGCCAAGGACAAGTCGAACCCGAAGCACAAGGCGATCGACATGGCTCCGCAGCGCCCGCTGCGCGAGAAGGAGCGCGAGAACTACGCCTTCTTCCTCGATCTGCCCGAGCCCGACCGCTCGCGCATCCGCGTGCATGGACGTGAAGGGCACGCAGTTCTTCGAGCCCGCTCTTCGAGTACTCGGGCGCGTGCGCCGGCTGCGGCGAGACGCCCGTACGTCAAGCTGCTCACGCAGCTCTTCGGCGACCGGACGCTCATCGCCAACGCCACGGGCTGCAGCTCGATCTACGGCGGCAACCTGCCGACGACGCCTTACACCGTCAATCGCGACGGACGCGGCCCCGCCTGGTCCAACTCCCTCTTCGAGGACAACGCGGAGTTCGGCCTCGGCATGCGCCTGGGCCTCGACAATCGCCGGGCCCACGCCCGGCAGCTGCTCGGCGAGGTGGCCCCGGCGCTCTCCGAAGGCCTCGTGCGCGAGATCCTCGAGGCCGACCAGTCCACCGACGCCGGCGTCGCGGCCCAGCGCGAGCGCGTGGCGCGACTTGAGGACCGAGCTCGCGTCCTCGAAGACGCCCGCCGCCGCGCGCTCTGCGTCCAGCTCGGCGACGACCTCGTCAAGAAGACCGTGTGGATCGTCGGCGGCGACGGCTGGGCGTACGACATCGGCTTCGGCGGCCTCGACCACGTGCTCTCGCTGCCTTACGACGTGAACGTGCTCGTGCTCGACACCGAGGTCTACTCCAACACGGGCGGCCAGCAGTCCAAGGCGACGCCGCTCGGCGCCGCGGCCAAGTACGCCGTGGCCGGAAAAGAGACCGGCAAGAAGGACCTCGGCCTGATGGCGATGAGCTACGGCCACGTCTACGTCGCGCGGATCGCGTTCGGCGCGAAGGACCACCAGACGGTCAAGGCGCTCCAGGAGGCCGAGGCCTATCCCGGCCCGTCGCTCGTGATCGCGTACAGCCACTGCATCGCGCACGGCTACGACATGGCGTACGGCTGCGAGCAGCAGAAGCTCGCCGTGGACTCGGGCACCTGGCCGCTCTACCGCTTCGATCCGCGCCGCATCGCCTCGGGCGAGGCTCCGCTCGTGCTCGACTCGGGCGCGCCGAAGAAGCCCGTCGAGGCCTACCGCAACAACGAGAGCCGCTTCCGGATGCTCGAGGCGGCCGACCCGGCCCGCTACAAGGAACTCGCCGCGCGCGCCGGCCAGGAGGCGGCCCGGCGGCTGGGCCTGTACCAGTACCTCTCGGACTGGAAGCTCGGCGGCGCGCCGGCGCCCGCGGACGCCCCGCCGCTCACCGGCGGAGCGAAGTGACCATGGACCTCTCGACGACGTACCTGGGCTTCGAGCTGCCGCATCCGCTGATGCCCGGCTCCTCGCCGCTGGCCGACGACATGGATTCCGTCCGCCGGCTCGAGGACGCGGGCGCGGCCGCCATCGTGCTGCGCTCGCTCTTCGAGGAGCAGATCGTCGGCGACGAGCTCTCGGCCGATCGCGCGCACGCCGGGGGCCGGGAGTCCCAGTTCGAGGCGATGTCGTACCTGCCCGAACCGGAGGTCTTCGCGCTCGGGACGCACGACTACCTGGAGCAGGTCCAGAGGATCAAGCAGGCGGTCAAAGTCCCGGTCATCGCGTCGCTGAACGGCACGACCCCCGAGAGCTGGATCGAGTACGCGCGCCTGATCGAGCAGGCGGGCGCCGACGCCCTCGAAGTCAACGTCTACGAGCTCGCGACCGATCCGCTCGAGTCGGGGGACGACGTCGAGGAGCGCACGGTCGCGGTCGTCGCGGCCGTCCGGGAAGCCGTGGCCATCCCGATCGCGGTGAAGCTTTCGCCCTTCTACTCGTCGCTCGCGCACCTGGCGCAGCGGCTCGAGCGCGCGGGCGCGAACGGCCTCGTCATCTTCAATCGTTTCTACCAGCCCGACATCGACGCCGACAATCTCGAGATCGAGCCGCGGCTCTACCTCTCGAGCCCGAACGAGCTGCTCCTGCGGCTGCGCTGGCTGGCCGTCCTCTCGGGCCAGGTCCAGGGATCGCTCGCCGTCACGGGCGGAGTGCACAACACGCTCGACGCGGTCAAGGCCGTCATGGCCGGCGCGCACGCCGTCCAGATGGTGTCCGTGCTGCTGCGCCGCGGGCCCGAGACGCTCGCCCGCCTGCGCACGGAGCTCGCGCGATGGCTCGAGGAGCACGAATACGATTCCCTGCGCCAGATGCAGGGCAGCATGAGCTACGGGCGCGGCGGCAATCCGGCCGCGCTGGAACGGTCGAACTACATGCGCATCCTTCAAAGCTGGCGCCCCGACGAGAGTTGAGGCGCGGGAGGCACAGGCCATGATCACCCTCGACGACTTCACGCTCCTGACGCTCGGGTCCCGGAACAACTTCGACGGCGTCGTGGCGCGCTGCCCCGTCTGCGGACGCAACGGAGTCATCCTCCGCCCGGACGGCGCGCCGCACTACTGCGTCCACGTCGAAGAGTCGGAGATCCTGTGCGACGGCATGCGCACCGATCCGACCGAATGGTGCCGGATCCCCGAGTAGGGCCGCCTTCCCGTAGAATCCCCGCATCGAAGCACTCCGACGGGCATCCCTGGCGGCGCTTCTTCTGGCTGCGGCCGTCGCCCGGGCCCAGGAGCCCGCCCCGCCGCCGGCCCCGTCGCCCGACGACGTCATCCTGATCGACCGCTTCGGACGCGTGGTGACCGTGCCGCAGTCGAGGGTGCCGCGGGGGTTCCTGCCTCCGTCCAGCGTCGGCATCGGGGGACAGGCGCCCTCGGCCGCCGCCGGCTCGAAGCTGCCGCGCGAGGTCCTCGAGCGCGAAGCCGCGAGCCGCCCGCAGGCGTTCACGCTCTTTCCCTCGCCGCCGCCCCGGCTCGAGCCCTACCTCGCGGCGCAGGACGCGATCGGCAACACGCTGCTCCAGCCCGGCGCACTCGTCGACGTCGTCCCGGCCGAGCCGCTGCTCCAGGGCGCGAAGTACTGGCTGAGCGCGCGCGGCCTCCGGTACAGCATCAGCCAGGTCTTCACGTACACGGGCGTGCCGGACACGCCCTCGGGTTCGCCCAACATGGGGTACTACACGCTCAAGCTCTACTCGAAGTGGGCCGTCTACGATTCGCCCGAATCCGGGACCGCGGGCTGGCTCAGCGCGCAGGTCAACGCGAAGGAGGGACTCGGTGGCGCGGGCGTCAACCAGAGCGCCGAGCAGAACATCGGGTCGCTCATCAACCCGACGGGCGCCTTCTCGAACCACAACGGCGGTCGTGTCCCCGAGCTCGCCTGGCAGCAGTCGTTCGCGCGCGGCCGGTTCGTCGCGCTCGGCGGCGTCGTGTCGCAGGGCAACTACCTCGACGTCAACACCTACGCGAACACGGGGCGCGGCCAGTTCCTGAACTCCGCCCTGATCAACAGCATGGTGCTCCCGCTTCCCTCCTTCAACTTCGCCGTCAACCTCCAGTGGCAACCGTCCGGCCACCTGTACGCGCTGCTCGGCGCCACGGCCGGCAAAGCCTCCGCGGGACAGACGCCGTGGACCGACTTCACGTGGGAGGACTGGTCGGTCGTTTCGGAGCTCGGCTACGCGCCCGAGGACTTCCTCGGCCTCGGCCCCGGCGTCTACCGCGTCCAGCCGTTTCTCGCACAGAACGGCGGCCCGGTCCAGGGAGGCGTGGGCTTCAACTTCCAGCAGCAGCTCGGCAGGACGTCCCCCTTCGGCTGGTTCGGCCGCTTCGGTGTCGGCGGCGCGCAGGTCTCCGCGGGCGCCTCGGCGCAGGTGGGAACGGGGTTCGTCATGCAGGGACCTCTCCAGGTGGCAGGCCTCGTCCCGAAGCTCTCGAACGACCAGGCGGGCGTCGGCTTCGTGTGGAGTCAGCCCTCCGCGACTTCGAAGACCGTGTACCACCGCAACGAGTACGCGTTCGAGACCTTCTACACCCTGCAGCTTTCTCCCACGCTGCGCCTCCAGCCCGACTTCCAGCTCGTCTGGAACCCGGTCTTCAACCCCGCGTCAGGACCGTACCCGGTCGTCCAGTCCCAGATCATCCTCGGGTGGTGAGCGCGGCCCCGCGCCCGCGTGGAGTAGCATTCGCGCAGTCTTCGGCGCTCACGAATGCGCTGCACTCGATGCTCGACCCGAGAACGGGACTCGACGACTAGGAGGAATTCGATGCTGTCTCGCCGCGCCATCCTCGGACTCACGCTGCTGCTCGTCTCGGGTTTCGGCCTCGCCCAGGAGGGCTTCAGCCCCTTCACCACCGACTTCCCGCCCGAGGAATTCGCGGCCCGGCGGGCGAAGGTCTATGACGCGATCGGCGACAAGGCGTTCGCCGTCATCCAGGGCGCGCCGAGCCCCACGGGCTACACGCGCTTCCGGCAGTCGAACGACTTCTACTACCTGTGCGGCATCGAGGTGCCGCGCGCGTACCTGCTGCTCGATGGCCAGGCGCGCAAGGCGACGCTGTTCCTGCCGCACCGCAACGAGGGCCGCGAAAAGGGCGAGGGCACGATGCTCTCGGCCGAGGACGGCGAGGAGGTCATGAAGCTCTCGGGCGTGGATGGGGTGTTCGGGACGGACCTGCTCGCCGAGCAGATGCTGAACCGGTACCACCGGCGCGGCCTGCGCATTCTCTTCACCACGCTCGCTCCGGCCGAGGGCGCCTCGATGAGCCGCGACCTCGCCCTGCGCAGCATCGCGGAGGTCGGCTCGGATCCCTTCGACGGCCTGCCCTCGCGGGAGGGCCGCTTCGTCGAGCTCGTGCACGAGCGCTTCCCGGTTTTCGAGGTGCGCGATCTCTCGCCTACCCTCGACGACCTGCGCCTGATCAAGAGCCCGCGCGAGCTCGCGATGCTGCGCAACGCCACGAAGCTCGCGGGCCTCGCCATCCTCGAGGGCATGCGCTCGACGCGGCCCGGCCAGTACGAGCACGAGCTCGACGCCGTCGGCAAGTTCGTCTTCTGGCGAAACGGCGCGCAGGGCGATGCCTACTTCTCGCTCATCGCGAGCGGGCACAACGCCTGGTGGCCGCACTACAACGCCGGCAAGCGCAAGATGGAGGACGGCGATTTCCTCCTCATGGACTACGCGCCCGACTACGGCTACTACGAGGCCGACGTCACGCGCATGTTCCCGGTCAACGGGAAGTTCTCCCAGGAGCAGCGCGAGCTCTACGGCTTCTACCTCGCCTGCTACCGGGCGATCCTGAAGTCGATCGCGCCCGGCAAGACGGGCGCGGAGTGCATCCGCGAGGCCGGGGCCGCGATGGACCCGATCCTCGCCGCGGCGAAGTTCACCCGGCCCGCCCACCGCAAGGCGGCCGAGGACTTCGTGGCGAAGTACAAGAAGAGCGGCGAGGGCGAATACCCGTACCTCGGCCACTGGGTCGGCATGGCGACGCACGACGACGGCCCGCACGGGGGGCCGCTCAAGCCCGGGATGGTCTTCACGATCGAGCCGGCGTTGACGGTGCCGGAGGAGAAGATCTACGTCCGGCTCGAAGACATGATCTTCATCACGGACAAGGGCGCGGAGGTCGTCTCGAACGACGCGCCGTGGGACATCGACGCCATCGAGAAGGTCATGAAGGAAGAGGGGATGCTCGAGCGGTACCCGCGGGTGATCCCGCCGCCCGCGAAGTAGCTACCGGGTACCCGGCTCCACCACCACCGGCTGCGGGGCGGGCGGGACTTCGGGCGTCGGCCCGCCCGCCTGCCAGTCGACCCTTCCGCCGATCTCGATCATGTGCGCTCCCCCGCGGACCGAGTCGACCGTCAGCGGCAGGCCCGGCGGCATCTGGAAGAGCTTCAGGTCGGTGTAGGTCTTCGTGAGCAACGGCGTCAGGAAGTTGATGACGAAGCCCACGACGCCCTTGCAGTGCGTCTCGACCTTGACGTCCCTCAGCACGAAGGCGCGCGCCTGCTTGTCGACGATGAGATTGGCCGAGGCGATCGGCGCGCAGTACTGGGAGAAGAGTTTCTTCAGCCGGTTCTGAGACCGCTTCTCGGCCGTGACCTCGATCGAGAGCGTGAAACAGGTCTCGCCGCAGGGCCGGAACATCTTCGGCACGATCGCGAAATCGATGTTCTTGATCGCGAGGTCCTGCTGCCACTTCGCGGCGAGCGCGACGAGCGCGGCCTGCTCGATCGGGTCCCAGGGGGCCTTGAAGACGTACGTGCCGGTGACCTCGCCCTCGTCGCCGCCGGCCTGATCGAGCGCGAGCGATGCCGCGAAGGGCCCGTGGAAGTCGAGCAGCAGCTTCTTTTCGGGGACCTCTTCGATCGGGTACTTGACGACGAACGGGTAGTCGAGCTGGTAGTCGAAGGCGACCTCGAGCGGGCCCGTCGCCTTCCCGTCCACGACCGTGAGGCCGGGCGTCTTGACGCGAATGTTCGAGGCCGAGATCGTCGCGCCCTTGCGCGAAAGCGCGCCGGTCTTGCCCGCGAGGTCGAGCTTCGCCACGCCCGAGAACCTGCCGGCCGAGGTGACCTTGACCTGCGAGACGTCGAACGTCGATCCCCTGTCGAGCTCGACCCCCATGCCGCCGGGGACGACGAACTTGCCGGAGTCGAGCTCGAAGAACACGTCGTCGGCCGAGAAGGCCGAGGCGAGCTTGCCGTCCTCTTCACTCTTGACCTGGTAGGCACCGCCCACGAGGCGGCCCTTTGCAATGACACAGGCGTTGCTCTCGAACTCCATCTGGCCGTTCTCGATCTCCCCCGCGATGTGCCCGGAGAATGCGACGTAGTTCGGGGCGCCATCGCGGCCCGGCCGCAACACGCCCTTCTCGATGTCGATCCGCATCGCCTCGCCGGACAGGGGCTGCGCGGCCGTCCGGAACGCGAGAAACGGCCGCAGGGCCACCGGGCGGTCCGGGAACGCGGTCAGCGTGATCCGGTTGATGCGCACTTCCCGGACGAGCTCCGTGAAGCCGGGCGTCGGCTCGGGCGACGGCGCCGCAGCCGGAGTCGTCGGAGGCTTCTTGCCGCCGAGGATCTCGCCCTTCAGGACCGACGGCACGTCGGTGCGCAGCTCGAGCCTGCGGACGGCCGAGCGCGCGATGCCGCCGAAGATCGCCACGATCGGCTTCCAGATCCCGAGCCCCTTGAACTTCAGATCCGTGATCCCCTTCGGCGACTCGAAATCGAGCGATTCGAGCGAGACCTTTGGCCGCAGCAGCCCCTTGCCGCGCACGATCAGCCGCCCGTTTTCGACGCCGAAGTGCATCTTCGTGATCACGCCGTCCACCGCCTCCGCTGTGACGCTGGTGCGCGGGCTTCCCTCGACCACGAGCGTGTACTTCGGGATCGCCGGGACGCTGCCCGCGATCAGGTCCGCCTCCACGTCGATGTGCCCGTCCTTGACGAGCGCGCCGAGGTTGTCCAGCGTGGCGCCGATCGAGGGCGGCGCAGCCGGGGTGGGAGCGGGCGTTGGCCCGGTCACATCCTGGCCGAGTCCGCGAGAGCCGATCCCGAAGAGGACGACCGCCCAGAAGAGACGCCACGACCTCGACATGGCTACGAAATATCACAGAAACTCGAGCCATCCGGGGGTCGGGCGGTGTAACTTCATTGTATTACAATTGCAGTGCATGGAGAAACAACTCACCGTTCGCATCTCGGACGACCTTCATCGCGCCCTGCGGCAGGCGGCCCGACGTTCGCAGCGAAAAGCGTCCGAGATCGTCCGGCTCGCGCTCCAGTCCTATCTCGAGCCCGTCCCGGACCGGCCCGGCTGGGCCTACGATCGCGTGCGAGACCTGATCGGGTCGCTCGACTCCGGGATTTCGGATCTGGCAGACCGGCACAGCGAGTACGTTCTCGAGTCCATCAAGGAGTCGATGAAGCGTGGCCGGTGAGCTCCTGCTCGACACCGGGGCGCTCGTTTCGCTGCTGAGTCGGAGCGAACCTCTCCACGAAAGGTGCCGGGAAGTCCTGCGCGAGTGGCGCCGGCCGATCGTCTCCACCGAGGCCGTCCTGACGGAGGCCTCCCACCTGCTGGGACACCTTCCCGGGGGTCGAACTCGGTGCGTCGACTACTTCGTCCGCGGAGCCGCCGTCCTCGTTCCAACGACGGCAGGGATGCTGCGCCGCTGCCGGACTCTCGTTGAGCAGTATGCCGACGTTCCGATGGACTATGCCGACGCGACGATCGTCGCCCTGGCCGAGGAGCTGGATACGGCTTTCGTCTTCACCACCGACCGACGCGACTTCGAGATATACCGGGTCGCGGACCGGCGGCCGTTTCAAATACTGCCGGATTGATGGAAGAAGTTGCGGCCGTCCTCATGACCGGCCCGGGGCGGCCGCTCGAGCACGCACGCGTGCCCGCGCCGCGGCCGAAGTCGGGCGGCGCCGTGCTCGAGACCGTGGCGAGCGAGGTCTGCGGCACCGACGTCCACCTCTCGCATGGACGGCTCTCCGGCGTTCCCTACCCGATCATCCCGGGCCACGTGAACGTCGGGCGCGTGCTCGAGTCGAACGGGGCCCTCACGGACGTCGAGGGCCGTGACATTCCGATCGGAACGCTCGTGACTTTCTATGACGTCTACGGGACCTGCGGCGCGTGCTGGCACTGCCTGGTCGCTCGGGCCGCGACGCGCTGCCCGCACCGCCGCGTCTACGGGATCACGGCGCCGGCGAGCGACGGCCTGCTCGGCGGATGGGCCGAGCGGATCGAGATCCTTCCGGGCGTCAAGCTCGTTCCGATTCCCGAGGGGCTCGACGCGGAGGATTTCCTCGGCGGCGGCTGCGGGCTGCCGACGGGATTTCACGCGGTCGAGCGCGCGGGTGTCGCGCTGGGCGACACGGTCGTGGTCCAGGGCAGCGGGCCGGTCGGGTTGAACGCGGCGATCTTCGCGCAGCTTTCGGGAGCGCTGCGCGTTTTCGTCGTCGGCGCGCCGCGCGCGAGGCTCGACGCGGCGCGGCGTCTCGGCGCCGAGGACGTCCTCGACGTCACCGAGGCCGCCCGGCCGGAAGACCGCGTGCGCTGGGTGCGCGACCGGACGCAGGGGCGCGGCGCCGACGTCGTCATCGAGGCGTCGGGAAATCCCGCCGCCGTGCCCGAAGGCCTCGAGATGCTGCGCGACGCGGGACGCTACGTCGTCGTCGGCCAGTACACCGACGGCGGCGACGTCGCGCTCAATCCGCACCGGCACATCAACCGCAAGCACGCGACCATCCTCGGCTGCTGGGGCTACGAGTTTTCGCACCTGCACCGGGCGATCGCGATGATGGCCAGGCACCGGGCACAGTTTCGATGGCGCGAGCTCGTCACGCGGGAGTACCCGCTGGCGCAGGCGCAGGAAGCGCTGGAGGAGATGGGGCGTCTGGGCGTCGTGAAAGCGTTGATCCGGCCGTAGGTTCCCGGTGTCGTCGGCCCCAGGAATCGATCGCGCTCTACGACTTCCGGCGTTCCTCGCGCAGCCACGACGGATCCGGCACGCGGACGCCGAAGGCGTGCGAGGCCAGGCGCAGACCGACGACCGTGAGGCAAGCCGCCACTCCGGCCGTGAAGGCCGAGAGGCCGGCGTAGTGGGCGCCGATGTAGACCCACGCCCCGGCAAAGGACGAGATGGCGTACAGCTCGCCCGGGCGGAAGATCACCGGGATCTCCATCGCCCCGACGTCGCGCAGCGCGCCTCCGAACGTGCCCGTGACCATGCCGATGAGCGAGGCGACGAAGAGCGGCAGACCCTTGTCCACGGCGAACGACACTCCGGTCAGCGTGAAGAGCGCCAGGCCCATCGCATCCACGACAACGCCCTGCCGATGCCAGCGGCTGGCCCGCGCATAGAACGAGCGGCTGTACACGAACGCCAGGCACAGCACGACGATGATGAGCAGGTACTGGTCGTGGCTGACCCAGAAGAAGGGCCGCCGGTCGATCAGCAGGTCGCGCAGCGTTCCTCCGCCGAAGGCCGTGACGAGCGCCAGGCAGTAGGTCCCGACGATGTCCATCCGCTTTCGCGCGGCCGTGATCATCCCGGACACGGCGCACACGAGCACGGCGGCCGCTTCGAGCGCGGTGGAGATCGGAAAGGTCTTCACGTCGTCACGATTTTCACATCGGTCGGGCCCGCGGCGGCGGTGCCTGCGGCCGCGGAGCGAGAATGGGGAAGCCGTTCGGGCCGATCGGAGGCGAGGTCGAGCCCGGCGTACCGGGGGCGGCCAGTATCGGAAAGCCATTCGGGCCGATGCGCGACGGCGGCACCGGAGGCGGAACCGGGGGCCGGACCCAGGCGCCGCCGCCTCCCCAGTAGCTCCCGGAGTAGTCGTATCCCGAGTCGGGATAGACGGCCGGAGGCCCGGTGGCCACGCCGGCGGCGGGCGCCTCGACCGGGCCCGAGAGGGGCCCTATGACGAGCTCCTGGCCGGGAGCCAGGGCCTCGGTCTGCGGAACCAGCGGCCGTTCGAGGGCCACCACCCCCGTGACCTCCGAAGCGGCCAGGCTCAGGTACGACCCGTCGGGAAAGCGGTGAAAAAGCACGACCCGACCCTTCCTGACGGGCTCGTCCAGAGCGTAAATGCGTGAACCGCCCCGCAACTCCAGGGCGTAATACGGCATCGAAGCCCCGGTGGTGGCGGCGATAAGGACCAAGAAAACGAGTGCTGTAAGGCGTTTCACGGGTTCCCCCGGCGTTTGGGCCAAGACTCTCTATGGTATAGACTGCCAATTCTGGGCGGAACAGGCCGGTTCCGGTATGGGTGGTGGGGGCCCCGCCTAGCTCCAAAAATCAGAACATCGAGGGTCGAAGAATATGTCAGTCCGAAACGATTCGGACTCCGGGCCTGACAGCGCTCGGAGCGCCACATTCCAAACCTCGGTGGAGACCGCCGTCGAAGCGGCAAAGCGGTACCTGCTTTCGACCCAGGCCCCGGACGGTCACTGGGTGGGGGAGCTCGAGGGCGACACCATCCTGGAGTCCGAATACGTGCTGACGATGCACTTTCTCGGCCGAACCGGCGAGCAGCGCATCCGCAAGACGGCCGAGCACCTGCGCCGCAAGCAGCTGCCGACCGGGGGCTGGGCGATCTACGAGGGCGGGCCGGCGGAGGTCAGCTCCTCGGTCAAGGCCTACTTCGTCCTGAAGCTGATGGGCGACGATCCGCAGGCGCCCCACATGGTCCGCGCCCGCGAGGTGATCCTTTCGCTCGGCGGCATCGAGGCCTGCAACTCCTTCACGCGGATTTATCTCGCGATCTTCGGGCAGTGCTCGTGGGACGACACCCCCGCGGTGCCGCCGGAGATCCTGCTGCTGCCGGACAACTTCCGCGTCTTCAACATCTACAAGATGTCTTCCTGGTCGCGCGGCATCGTCGTGCCCCTGTCCATCATCTGGGCCTCCAAGCCGTTCTGCGCGGTGCCCGATCACGCGGCGATCCCGGAGCTCCACGTCCCCCGCACGGAGCATCATGTCGAGCGCACCCGCCACGAGCGCCGCTGGCGCGCCTTCTTCACGCGGATCGACCAATGGCTCAAGCGGCTCGAGGCGGCCGGCTTCACGCCCCTCCGCGCGAAGGCCCTCGCGGCCTGCGAGAACTGGATCCACGAGCGCCTGGCCAAGTCCGACGGCCTCGGCGCGATCTTTCCGCCCATCATCAACACGATCATCGCCTTCCGCTGCCTCGGCTACCCCATGGACGACCCGCGGCTGGTCGCCCAGATCCGGGAGCTCGAGAAGCTCGAGCTCGAGGACGAGGAGACGCTGCACGTGCAGCCGTGCTTCTCGCCGATCTGGGACACGGCCCTGGTGATCGAGGCCCTGTCGGATGCCGGGCTGCCCGCCGACGACCCCGTGCTGCTCAAGGCCGGACGCTGGCTGCTCGACCGCGAGGTCAAGGAGGTCGGCGACTGGAAGAAGGCATGCCCCGCGGCCGAGCCGGGCGGCTGGTACTTCGAGTACGCCAACGAGTGGTACCCCGACACCGACGACACGGCCGAGGTGCTCACGGCCCTTTCGCGCGTGCGCTTCCCCGGCGAATCCGAGGACCTGGAGCGCGAGGGCGCGGTCGCCCGCGGCCAGGCCTGGATGCTCGCCATGCAGAACCGCGACGGCGGCTGGGGGGCCTTCGACAAGGACTGCGACAGCGAGGTCCTGACGTACATCCCCTTCGCCGACCACAACGCGATGATCGACCCGAGCTGCGAGGACATCACGGGCCGCGCGCTCGAGGCCTTCCACTCGATCGGCGTGCCGGCGGGGCATCCGGCCGTGCGGCGCGCGGCGGAGTTCATCGACAGCAAGCAGCTCCCCGACGGAACCTGGTACGGGCGCTGGGGCTGCAACTACATTTACGGCTCGTTCCTCGCGCTGCGCGGCCTGCTGCACGCCGGCGAGGACCTGCGCCAGCCGCGCTTCCAGGTGACCGCCGACTGGATCCGCGCCCACCAGAACGCCGACGGCGGATGGGGCGAGCTGCCGCACTCCTACGACGACCCGACGACCAAGGGCATCGGCCCCTCGACCCCCTCCCAGACGGCGTGGGCGCTCGTGGCGCTCTTCGCCACGGGCGACCGCGGCTCCGAGCAGGTGCGCCGCGGGATCGACTACCTGCTCGCCAGGCAGCAGTACGACGGGTCCTGGAAGGACGATCACTGGACCGCCACGGGGTTTCCCAAGGTCTTCTACCTGCGCTACCACCTGTATGCCACGGTCTTCCCGCTCCGCGCCCTCGCGCTCTTCGCGCGCCAGGCGGGGACGGACCCGACGAGCCGGAACGAGGCGGACGCCGCTGCCGCGCGCCGCACCAACCACGGAGTGAACTGATGCGATTCCCCGTCCACATGCTGACCGACAACATTCAGCACCAGGTCAAGCACGCCATCAAGGGCAACAAGCGCTATCCCTTCGTGCTGATGCTCGAGCCGCTCTACACCTGCAACCTCGCGTGCATCGGCTGCGCGATCGAGCGCCACACCGGGAAGCTCAAGGACCGGCTGCCGCTCGAGAAGTGCATCGAGGCCGTCGACGTCACGGGAGCGCCCGTCGTCTCGATCTGCGGCGGCGAGCCCACGATCTACCCGGAGCTGCCGGAGCTCGTGTCGGAGATCATCAAGAGGAAGCGCCAGATCATCCTCTGCACCAACGGCCTGCTGCTCGACGAGAACCTGTACGGAAAGATCGCGCCGCATAAGCGCCTGACGATCAACGTCCACCTCGACGGGATGCGCGAGACGCACGACTACGTCTGCGCCCGCGAGGGCGTCTTCGACAAGGCGATCGCCATGATCGAAGAGGGCGTGAAGCTCGGCCATCACATGATGGCCAACACCACGATCTTCAAGGAGACCTCGATGGACGAGGTCGAGGAGCTCTGCAGGCTGCTGACCGGCATGGGCGTCGAAGGCATGCTCGTCTCGCCGGGCTACCAGTACGAGTCGGTCGACAGCGACATCTTCCTGTCGCGCTCGGACATGCAGAAGAAGTTTCTGAAGGTGCTCGACATCTCGAAGAAGTACAAGCTGACCTCGACCCCGATGTTCCTCGAGTTCGCCGCGGGCCTGCGCGACTACAAGTGCTCGCCGTGGTCGACCGTCACGTACACCCCGAACGGATGGAAGGGGCCCTGCTACCTGATCGGCAAGACCTGGTCGCCGACGTACGAGCAGTTCTGGAACGGGACGGACTGGGAGTACTGGGAGTCGCGGCAGGACCCCCTCTGCAAGAACTGCGCGATGCACTCGGGCTTCGAGGCCTCCGTCGTCCGCGAGCTGCCCAAGCACCCCGGCGACATGGTCCGGATGATCGCCTGGAACCTCGCGGCGTAAGACGCCGCCGCGGTGCCTCGCCCGCCACACAGGACAACCCTCTCCCCCGAGGGGAGAGGGCAGGGTGAGGGGTTAAGCTCAGCGTCTGAGATCACGACCGCTCGTGCGTCATCGCCCGGGGCGCCCCTCACCCCAACCCTCTCCCGCCGGGAGAGGGCGTAGCGCGCGGCTTCGGGTCGCGACAACGCGATAGGCAATGGTGGATCTCGTCACAGGCGGAACGGGTTTCGTCGGCTCGCACGTCGTGCGGGCGCTGCTCGCGAAGGGGCGTTCGGTGCGCTGCCTCGTGCGCACGGGGAGCCGCCGCGACAGCCTCGAGGGACTTCCGGTCGAGATCGCCGTCGGCGACCTGACGGACCCGGCTTCGCTCGCGCGGGCGCTTGCGGGCGTCCACACGCTCTACCACGTCGCCGCCGACTACCGGCTCTGGGCGAAGGACCCGCAGGAGCTCTACCGCGCCAACGCGGGAGGAACGGAAAGCATCCTCGCCGCGGCCGCCGCGGCCGGCGTCGCGAAGGTCGTCTACACGAGCTCGGTCGCGGCGCTCGGACTGAATGACGACGGCTCTCCCGGCGACGAGACGACGCCCGTCGTGCGCGAGCGCATCATCGGGCACTACAAGAAGTCCAAGTACGACGCCGAGCAGGTGGCGCCCGCAGTGGGCCGCAAGGGGCTGCCGGTCGTGATCGTCAATCCCTCGACGCCCATCGGCGAGCGCGACATCAAGCCCACGCCGACCGGGCAGCCTGATCGTGGATTTCCTGAACCGGAAGATGCCGGCCTACGTCGACACGGGGCTGAACCTCGTGGACGTGCGCGACGTCGCGGCGGGCCACCTCGCGGCGGCCGAGAAGGGCCGCGCGGGCGAGCGTTACATACTCGGCAACCGCAGACATGACGCTGAAAGAAATCCTCGACGCCCTCGCACGGCTGACCGGCCTGCCCGCGCCGAAGCTGCGCCTTCCCCACTGGATCCCCCTCTCGGTCGCGGCGGTCTCGACGGCGTGGTCGGGCCTGACGGGCCGCGCGCCCGGCATCTCGCTCGAGAGCGTGCGGATGTCCACGCACCGGATGTTCTTCGACGCCGGCAAGGCCGTGCGCGAGCTCGGGCTGCCCCAGACCCCGGTCGAGGAGCCGCTCGCGCGCGCCGTCGCCTGGTTCCGGGACAAGGGCTATGTCCGGGACTAGCCGCGCCGCGCGTCGTCATCCTGACCGCCATGGCCGAGGAGCGCGCCGCGTTCTGGCGGCGCCGCTTCGACCGGGACGTCGTCATCGCGGCGACCGGCGAGGGCCCCCGCAATGCGGCGCGCGCGGCAAACCTGTTGTGCGTGGGCCACCGCCCGGAGCTCATCGTCGGCGCCGGCGTCGCGGGCGCCCTCTCCGACGACCTCGGCGTGGGCGACATCTTCGTCGCAGGGCCGCATCGCTCGATTCCTAGGGCGAGGCTCCGCCGCCCGATCCGCAGTTGGTCGCCCGCGCCGCCGCGATGCCGGGCACGCGCACGGGGACGCTCGTCTCGCGTCGAGCGCCCACTCGTCACCGCTTCCGACAAGGCCGCCCGGGCGGCGCGAACCTCGACGCGCCCGCCGCCGTGGACATGGAGTCCTCCGCCTGGGCGCGCGCGGCCGCCGCGCATGGCATCCCCTACGTCGTCTTCCGCGCGATCAGCGACGATGCCCGCGAAGAGCTTCCCGGATATCTTTCGCGTTGCATGGACAGGAACGGCGGCATCCGGCGCTGGCAGGTCGCGTTGCACGCCATCGTCGCGCCGTCGACGATCCCGGTGCTGCGGCGCATGCAGCACCGCATCCGCGACTCGACCGACCGCCTCGCCGCCTTCGTCGAGCACTTCCTGGCGGGGGTCGTTTGATGGCGGCGGGTCAGGTCCTTCGCACAATCACCCCGGGCGGGGCAAGCCCCGCCCCTACGGCACCCGTCGTCCGATCGTTTCCGCCGTGTCGTAGGGGCGGCCCTTGGGCCGCCCGGGCGGCCGGCACCGACACGGGCGCTACTCGATGACGACTCCCGACCTCGGCAAGCTCCTCGAGAAGACCAGCCGCACGTTCGCGCTGTCGATCCCGGTCCTGCCCGAGCCGACGCGGCGCGAGGTGATGATCGCGTACCTGCTCTTCCGCATCGCCGACACGTTCGAGGACGCCGCGCACTGGCCGCCCGAGGACCGGATCGCGGCGATCGCCCGCTTCAACGATCTAATCTCCGACTACTCCCGCGAGCGGGCCGAGCGGCTCTCGCACGGCTGGGTCGAGCGCGGCGTCGCGCTCCACGCCGGCTACCGGGAGCTGATGTCGGAGATCCCCTTTGTTCTCGACGCCTTCTTTGCGCTCTCGCCGGGCGCCATCGCGTCGATCCGCACACACGTCATCCGCTCGGCCGAGGGCATGGCGGGGATCGTGGGGCAGACGCAGGACGGCAAGCTCACGCTGCACTCGATCCAGGAGCTCAAGGACTACTGCTACATCGTCGCGGGCATCGTCGGCGAGATGCTCTCCGAGCTCTTCCTGCTCGACCGGGCGGGGCTCGCGGACATCGCCGTGTTCCTGCGCGAGCGCGCGGCCACGTTCGGCGAGGCCCTGCAACTCGTCAACATCCTCAAGGACTCGGCGGTGGATGCGGAGGAGGGGCGCCGGTACCTGCCCGCGGAGGTCCCGAAGTCGGAAGTCTTCGCCCTCGCCCGCAAGGACCTCCGAATCGCCGGCGACTACATCCTCGCCCTGCAGAAGGCGGGCGCGCCTCGCGGCCTCGTCGAGTTCACGGCCCTGCCGGTGCGCCTGGCCTGGGCGGCGCTCGAGCGCGTGGAGAAGAGCGGCCCGGGGTCGAAGGTCAGCCGGCCGGAGGTGTTCCTGATCGTGCAGAAGCTGAAGCGGGCGCTCGATCGCGGGGAGCCGGCGGTCTAGGGACTTACGCCGCCTTCTCTTCCGGGGCCGGCTTGCTCGACGCCTTCTTCTTCGGCAGCACTTTCACGACCGTCTTCACGACCGACGGCACGAGCATCGGGCGCAGCAGGCGCGCGTCGTAGGGCGCGAGGCGCTTCGCGTTCTCCTCCAGGCACGTCTCGAGGAACGCGCGCAGCGAAAAGTCGCCGAACATCGAGTGCGACTTCATCGTGAAGCCTACCTGGTCCGCGTCGCGGCCGGTCGCCCATCTTCTTCTTGTCGCTCTTCTTCTTGCCGTCGCCGCCCGCCATCGGCGAGCGCGCCCTTCAACCGGTCGAAGGCCTGCGCCACGATGTTCCAGCCGCGCCACAGGTCGAACGCCGGGCGCATCGCGAGCGGGCGTCGCGCGCGCAGGTAGGCCGCCCAGTTCACGATGAAGAGGATGTGCCGCGCCTCTTCCTGCATGATCTGGTCGAAGACGTCGATCAGGGCCTTCGGGAAGATCTCGCGCCCGCTCGCCCAGGCGAAAGAGGCCGAACGCGAAGAACGAGTCGAGGCATTCGCCGTAGCCCGTGCGCAGGAACGCGAGGGTCGGATCCTTCGGGACCTCCGGGGGCGGAAACGGGGTCACCGGGATCCCGTAATGCTTCGTCAGCAGCATCAGGACCTCGGCGTGGCGGCCCTCCTCGTAGCCCTGGAGGCTGATCGCCTCGGCCAGGAGGGGGTCTTTCTCGACGTCGCCGAGCGACTGGACCTTGACGGCGGTCGCGGCTTCGGTCCGGGTGGCCTCGTTCCAGACAGGCATGTCCTTCAGTCGCTGGAGGGTCTCGGCGTCGAGGTCCGGCCACCGGATTTCGGTCGGCTTGAAGGGGTCGTGGGTGTCGATGAAGGTCCGGCAGAGCAGGCTTTTGTGCTCCTCAGACCCGAGTTTAAGGGCGTTTGACATATAAGGTTGTAGAGTATCATGCGCGTTCCTCGCGAACGGGAGTTAGGAAAAGCATGCCCATCCTGAGCCGAATCGAAGGTCCGCAGGACCTCAAGAACCTTACACACGAGCAGTTAGCCGAGGTCGCGCAGGACTGCCGCGACCTCATCATCCAGACGATCACCAAGACCGGGGGCCACCTCGCCTCCAACCTCGGCGTCGTCGAGCTGACCCTCGCCCTGCACCGCGCCTTCGACAGCCCGAAGGACCACCTGGTGTGGGACACGTCCAACCAGTGCTACACCCACAAGCTCGTCACCGGCCGGCGCGACGCCTTTGCCTCGATCCGCACCCCGGGCGGGCTGTCCGGCTTCGCCGAGCCGTCCGAGAGCGCCCACGACACGCTCGCCGCCGGCCACGCGGGTACGGGCCTGTCCTACGGCCTCGGCATGTCGATCGCGACCCAGAACGAGCCCAATGACCCCTACACGGTCGTCATCGTGGGCGACGGCTCGATGACCTCGGGCCCGAGCTACGAGGCCCTGAACAACATCGTCCACATCAAGCCCAAGCGCCTGATCGTGATCCTGAACGACAACGGCTGGTCGATCTCGGAGAACGTGGGCTGGCTCGCGCACTGGCGCAACCGCTTCGAGCTCCATCCGACGTACCAGAAATTCATCGAGGCCGGCCACAGCTTCTTCAAGCGCCTGCCCAAGGGCGACAAGGCCTGGGAGCTGGCGCGCAAGGTGAAGAGCTCGGTCGAGGGCCTGTTCTTCCCGAACCTGATCTGGGACGAGCTCGGCTTTCACTACGTCGGCCCCGTCAACGGGCACGACTACCGGGAGCTCGAGGAGGCGCTCGCGCGCGCCCGCGAGGTCTCCAGGGACGGCACCCCGGTCGTCATCCACGCCCTCACGCACAAGGGCCGCGGCTTCCAGCAGGCCGAGCAGAACCCCTCGAAGTTCCACCAGCCGGGCACGCCCACGGGCGCGGGCGGCGCGGGAGTGCGGCTGACCTACTCGCAGGTCTTCGCGAAGACGCTGATCTCGATGATGCAGAAGGACCCGAAGATCGTGGCCATCTCGGCCGCGATGCTCGAGGGAACGGGCCTGATCGAGGTCAAGAAGGTGTTTCCGGACCGCGTCTACGACGTGGGCATCGCCGAGGAGCACGCGGTGATCATGGCGGGCGGCATGGCCAAGGCGGGATGGAAGCCGGTCGTGTCGATCTACTCGACGTTCCTGCAGCGCGCCTTCGACCAGCTCATCCACGACGTCGCCCTCCAGAACTTCGGCGTGACGATCTGTGTCGACCGCGCCGGCCTCGTCGGCGACGACGGCAAGACCCACCAGGGCGTCTTCGACATCTCGTACACGCGCGTGATCCCCAACATGACGGTCTGCGCGCCCAAGGACGAGAACGAGCTGCAGCACATGCTCGCGACCGCCATCAACTCGGGCCGCCCGTACACGGTGCGCTATCCGCGCGGCCTCGCGCTCGGCATCGAGCTCGATCCGCAGTTGAAGACCATGCCGATCGGCCGCGGCGAGATCGTCCGCGAAGGCCGCGACCTCACGCTCTTCGCCTACGGCTCGATGGTCCACGTCGGCTTGCAGGCGGCCGAGGAGCTCGAGAAGCGCGGCATCTCCTGCGCCGTCGCCAACGCGCGCTTCGCCAAGCCGCTCGACATGGAGCTGCTGACCCGCATCGTGGCCGCGACGCCGCGGATCCTGACGCTCGAGGAGCACCTCGAGATCGGCGGGTTCGGCGCGGGCGTGCTCGAGGCGTTCCACGACGCGAACCTCCCGACCGAAGGCCTCAAGGTCCACGCCATCGCCGACCAGTTCATCGACCACAGTCCGCAGCTCCAGCAGCGCCACAACTTGAAGCTCGACGTCGAGGGCGTCGTCGCGAAGGTCCTCGCGACCTTCCCCGACCTCGGCCACGCGGCCGGCAAGGGCCCGGCGTCGGACGGGTCCCTCAAGGAAAAAAAGTTTGCCGAAACGGTGACCTGGTGAGCGAACGCGACTTTTCCGGGATCCACGTCGAAAAACTGCTGGTCGCCGGGCTGCGCGGCTTCTGCGCCGGCGTCGTGCGCGCGATCGACGTCGTCGAGAAGGCTCTCGAGGTCGCCGACGGGCCCGTCTACGTCCGCAAGGAGATCATCCACAACCGCTACGTCGTCGACGAGCTGCGCGACAAGGGCGCCCGCTTCGTCGAGGAGGTGGACGAGGTCCCCGACGACGCCGCGCTGATCTACTCGGCCCACGGCATCGCGCCCGCCGTGCGCGCGATGGCCACCGCGAAGAATCTGCGCACGATCGACGCGACCTGCCCCCTCGTCACGAAGGTGCACCTCGAGGCGATCCACTATGCCCGCCAGGGCTACACGATCATCCTCGTCGGCCACCACGACCACGACGAGACCGTCGGCACGCTCGGCGAGGCGCCCGACGCGATCCGCCTCGTGGAGACGAAAGAAGACGCGGAGAAGGTCACGGTCCCGGACCCGGACCGCGTCGCCTACCTGACCCAGACGACGCTCTCGATCGACGACACGCGCGACATCCTCGCGGTCCTGAAGCGCCGGTTCCCGAACCTGAAGGCGCCCTCCAAGCAGGACATCTGCTACGCCACGCAGAACCGCCAGGATGCGGTCAAGGCGATGGCGCCCCACGTGGACATGCTGCTCGTGCTCGGCGCGCCCAACAGCTCCAATTCGCTGCGGATGTGCGAAGTCGCCCGCGCCAATGGCGTCGCCTCGCACCTGATCGAGCGCGCGAAGGACATCAAGCCCGAGTGGCTCCAGGGCGTGAAGGTGCTGGGCCTGACCGCCAGCGCCTCGGCTCCCGAGATTCTCGTCCAGGAAGTCGTGGCGCTGTCCCGCGAGCGTTTCGGCGTCCGGATCGTGGAAGAATTCGAAACGGTCAAGGAGGACGTCTCCTTCCCGTTGCCCCAGGAGCTCAAGGCGCTCCTGCCCGTCAGAGTTTCTTAACCGTCGTCTTCTTCGGAGCCCCACATGACTCGCCCGGGCGCGCGTGCCGCGACCGTTCCCGCAACCCATGAGCCGCCCCCGCCGCGCTCGAGCGCGCACGGTGGACGCCGGCGCGCGCTGCGGATCGCCCTCTTCGCCGCCGGGCTCGCCGTGCTCGGCGCGATCCTCGCGAAGGTCGGCTGGACGTCGATCGCCGCCAACCTCGCGCTCATCGGCTACTGGTTCTTCGGGCTCGTCGCCCTCTACGCGTTCGCCCAGGCCGCCTTTGCACTCGGCTGGTGGGTGCTGACGGGGCCCGCGCCGCGGCCCGTCTCCTTCGGGGAGCTCTTCGCGGCCTACCTCGGCGGCGACTTCATCAACTACTTCACGAGCGTCGGCGGAGAGCCCGTGAAGGCGCAGCTCTTGAAAGACCGGATGGGCTTCTCGCACGCGCTCGCCACGGTGACCGTGCACCGCCATGCCGACGTGCTCGCGCAGTGGCTCTTTCTGACGGCCGGGGTCGGCTTTGCGCTGACATGGTTCCCCCTGCCGATGGTTGCGCGCGTGGCCGCGCTCGCGAGCCTCGTCACGCTCGGCGCGATGGTCGCCGGGATGACCTGGGGGCTGCGCCGCGGGGCGTTCCGCGGAGGCCTGGCGTGGCTCGGGCGCTTTCGTCCCTTCGCGGGGCACGCCGCGCGCCTCTCGGAGTCCGCCGCGCGCATGGATGCCACGATCGGCGAGTTCTACCGCGAGAAGAGCGGCCATTTCGGATGGGCCGTGGCCTGGTGCTTCGTCGGCTGGTGTGGCGGCCTCGTCGAGACCTACCTCGTCCTGCGCCTGCTCTCCCCCTCGCACGGCTGGGCGAGCGCGATCGCGATCGAATCGCTCGCGATGGTGCTGAACAACATCCTCCTCTTCATCCCGGGCCGCATCGGCAGCGCCGAGGGCGTGCGGATCGGGGTCTACGCGCTCGTCGGAATGACCGCGGCGCAGGGGACGGCCTACGCGCTCGTGCGGCGCGGGCGCGAGCTCGCGTGGCTCGTGCCGGGGTTCGTCGTGCTGGTGCGCCGGCACGTGCTCGGCTTCGGGCGCGTGACCACCCGCGTCGTGCCGGAGATCGAGGCCACGCGATGAGCGCGATCGTTGCGGGAGCCGTCATCGCCGCCGGAGAGGGCTCGCGCCTGAAGGAGCTCGGCGTCGCCAAGCCCATGATCGAGGTCGGCGGAGTGCCGCTGATCGCGCACGTGCTCGGCAACTTCGAGGCGGCCGGCATCGCCTCGGCCGCCGTCATCTTCAACGAGACCGAGAAGCACTGCGCCGCGTTCGTGCGCGAGCGCTTCGGCACGCTCGTCTCGAAGATCGTCGTCAAGACGACGCGCTCTTCGCTCGAGAGCTTCCGGGAGATCCTCGAGGTTGCCCCTGCGGGCCGCCTGCTCGTCTCGACGGTGGACGCGTACTGCCCGCCGAAGGAGTTCGTGCGCTTCGTCCGCCGCGCCGAGGAGCTGCCCTCCCATTCGACGGTCCTCGCCGTGACCGGATACGTCCACGACGAAAAGCCCCTTTGGGTCACGACGACACGGAGCGGGCGCGTCACCGCCGTCGGCGGCGCCTCGGGCGACGCCGTCACCGCCGGAATCTACGTGTTCCCGGAGAAGGTTCGCAGGCTCGGCATTCCTCCCTCGCTCGGCCGCCTGCGCGAGTTCCTCGCCTGGCTCGCGAAGTCGGACGAGCCGATCGAGGCCGTGGACATCCCCAAGGTGGTGGACGTGGACCGCGCCGAGGACCTCGCGGTGGCCGAGGAGATGGCCCGGTCATGAGCCGCACGAAGCCGCAGTGCTGGGGCATCTACCGGGAGCTGGCCCACTCGCCCGGCCGCGAGACGGACGACGCGGAGATCCTGCGCTCGGCCGCGCGCGAGCTCGAGAGGCTCGGCCTCTCCGTCGCGCTCAAGTCGCCCGACGAGCTGCCCGAGACGGAGGATTTCGATGCGGTGCCGCCGAACCTCTTCGTGATGTGCGAGAAGGCCCCGATCGTCGAGAAGCTCGCCGCATGGGAACGGCGCGGCGCCCGGATCGTCAACCCGCCGGCGGCGATTCGCAATACCGACCGCGAACGCACGATCGCCCTGTTCGAGAAGCACGGCGTGGCGCACCCGAGGAGCGTTCTCGTCGCGACGGGGCCGGGCCGGGCGGCGTTTCCGGGCCCCTGCTGGTTGAAGCGCGGCGACGTGCACGCGACCGAGGCCGGCGACGTCTGCTTCAACGGCGACGGCGCGGCCCTGGATGCCAGCCTCTCCCGGTTCGCGGCGCGCGGCATCGCGAAGGCCGTCGTCCAGGATCACGTTCCGGGCGACCTCATCAAGTTCTACGGTGTCGCCGGGACCGGCGAGAACGACGGCCGGCCTTCGTGGTTCCAGTGGTTCTACCACCGCGACCAGCGCCTCTCGAACCACGCGTTCGATCCGGAGGCGCTGGCCGACGCCACGACGCAGGCCGCCGCGGCGCTCGGACTGGCCATTTACGGGGGCGACGCGATCGTCTCGGAGGGCGGCAACATCTCCGTCATCGACCTGAACGCCTGGCCGAGCTTCGCCCTCTTCCGGCCGGTGGCCGCCGCCCACATCGCCGCGCTGCTCGCCGCGCGGTTCACACGACTGGGAGTGACGCGATGACCGAAATGACCGGCAAACGCCTCGAGGTCGGCGCGCGCTCGAGAAGCATCACCGAGCTCGAAGCGCGCCACATGGCGCCGGGCCTCCAGTCGTTCGCGCTCTACTCAGGCCTCGCGATGGCCCGCGGCGAGGGCAGCCGGATCTTCGACGAGGACGGCAACGCCTACATCGACTTCATTGCCGGCATCGCGGTCGGCAGCGTCGGCCACTGCCACCCGCACTACGTGAAGGCGCTCCAGGAGCAGGCCGGCCGGCTCACGTTCGGCAGTTTCACGACGGAGGTCCGGGCGAAGTTCCTGGGCCTGCTCGCGACCGTCACCCCCGGGGGACTCTCGCGCGTACAGCTCTTCTCGGGCGGCGCCGAGGCCGTCGAAGCCGCGTTTCGCCTGGCCAAGTCCGTCACGAAAAAGCACGAGTTCGTGGGCTACTCCGGCGCGTTCCACGGCAAGACGGGAGGCGTCCTGCCCCTCCTGTGGGGCGACTTCAAAAACGGACTCGGGCCCTTCGTGCCGGGCACGTACTCCGCGCCCTACGCGTACTGCTACCGCTGCCCGCTGAACCTGAAGTACCCCGACTGCGGCATCGCCTGCGCCGAGAAGACGCGCGACGTGATCAAGAACCAGTCCGGCGGGGACATCGCGGCCATCATCGTCGAGCCGATGCAGGGCACTGCCGGCAACGTGATCCCGCCGCCGGGGTTCCTGCCGGCCGTGCGAGCGATCGCGAAGGACCACGGCGCCCTCTTCATCGCGGACGAGATGATCACGGGCTTCGGGCGCACCGGCAAATTCTGGGGCGTGGACCACGACGGCGTCGTGCCCGACGCCATGACCTGCGGCAAGGGCATCGGCGGCGGCTTCCCGCTCGCGGCCGTGGTCTCGACCGACGAGCTCACGAAGGCCAGACCCTTCGCGAACCCCTCGGGCAGTTCGTCCTCCTACGGCGGCAACCCGCTCGCCTCCGCCGCGGGCCTGGCCGCGCTCGAGATCATCGTGAATGAAAACCTCGTCGCGAACTCCGAGCGCGTCGGCGCGAAGATGCTCGCGCGCCTGCAGGCCATGCAGGAGAAGCACCGCATCATCGGCGACGTCCGCGGCAAGGGCCTGCTCCTCGGGATCGAGCTCGTCAAGGACCGGGATACGAAGGAGCTCGTGTCGAAAGACTTCACGAAGGCCCTCTTCCAGGAGTGCCTGCGCCGCGGCCTGCTCGCGATGTCCTACACCCCCATCATCCGCCTGAACCCGCCCCTGAACACCCCGGAGGACCTCGCCCTCGAAGGGCTCGATATCCTGGACGAGGCGATCGGCGCCGTGGCGCGGGAATGGAAGCTCCAGTAATCTCGCCGCAATGTTAAGAGGCGCGATCATCGGAGCCGGTCACGTGGCCGTCAACGGTCACCTTCCCGCGTGGCAGGAGCGCGGCGACGTGGACATCGTCGCGGCCGCCGACGGGCGGCCGGACCGCCTCGAGGCCTTCGCCGCGAGGTTTCCGAACGCCCGCTGGTACGAGACCGCCGAGGATCTGTTCGCGACCGAGACGCTCGACTTCGTCGACGTCTGCACGCCGCCCTCGACGCACGCCGCGCTCGCTCGCGCGGCGCTTCACAACTCCCTGCACGTCCTCTGCGAGAAGCCGCTCGTGACGACCCCCGACGAGCTGCGCGGCCTGCCCGCGCTCGCGGCGGAAAAGGAGCGCACGCTCTTCACCGTGCACAACTGGAAGCACGCCCCGGTCATCCGGCGGATCGGCGAGCTCGTTCGCTCGGGCGTGCTCGGCGACGTCCGCCACTGCCGCTGGGAGACGCTGCGCGACAAGCCCGCCGCCGCGGCCGGCGACACGGGCAACTGGCGCGTCGACCCGGCCCAGTCGGGCGGCGGGGTCCTCGTCGACCATGGCTGGCACGCGCTGTACGTCGTGCAGGGTTGGATGCCGACGACGCCGCGCACGGTCGCGGCGCGGCTCTCGACCCGCAAGCACCACGAGTGGCCGATCGAAGACACGGCGGACCTGATGCTGTTCCATCCTTCCGCTTCCGCCGAGATCTTCCTGACCTGGGCGGCCGAGGAGCGCGCGAACCGCATCGCGCTGACGGGCACGCGCGGAAAACTCAAGCTCGACGGCGGCCGGCTGACGCTCTACGACGTGGACGGTTCGAAGACGATCGAGACCTGGACGTTCCCGGCCCTGACCGAGGGCTCGCACCACCCCGACTGGTTCGGCGGCGTGATCACGGAGTTTCTCGGCGAGGTCCAGAGCCCGCGCGCGCGCGGCCACAACCTCGCCGAGGCCGCGCTCTGCGCCAACGTCCTCGCGCTCGCCAGGGAGTCCGACCGGCGCGGCGGCGAGCCGCTGTCGGCCGAGCGCGCCGTCGGCCCCGGCGCGAGGCGATGAGCGGCGACGCTTCCGTCCTGGCCCTGGTCGCCCCCGACACGCCCGGGATCGCTCCGGAGACGGTGGTCCTCGGCCTCCCGATGATCCGGCGCACCGTCCTCGCCGCGCGGCGCGCGGGATTTGCGCGGGTCGTCGTCGCCGACGCTTCGCCGGCCGCCGAGAGCGCCCTCGAGGGCACCGGCGCGGAGTTCGCGCCCACCGCGCCCCCGGGGGCCATGCTCCTGCCCTGGAACGTCGCCGTCCACCCGAAGGACCTGAAGGCGTTGCGCGCGGGGGGCGCGGCCACCGGAGTCGCCGTCGCTTCCGGGGCCGACCGCGCGCGCGCCGAGACGTTCCTGTTGAGGGGCCTCGTCAAGGACACCGAGGGATTCATGTCGCGGCACTTCGACCGGAAGATCTCGCTCGCCGTCAGCCGCCGCCTCGCCGGCACGGGCGTGACGCCGAACCAGATGACCCTCGTATCGGTCATCATCGGTCTCGTCGGAGCGCCGTTCTTCCTGTCGCCGCGTCCCGCGATCCAGGTGATTGGCGGCGTGCTCTTCCTGCTCCATTCGATCCTGGACGGGTGCGACGGCGAGCTCGCGCGCCTGAAGTTCCAGGAGTCGCGCTGGGGGGGCACGCTCGATTTCTGGGGCGACAACGTCGTGCACATGGCGGTCTTCGGGGCGATGGGACTCGGCCTCGCGCGCTCGACCGGTCGCCACTGGCCCCTCGTCTGCGGCGCCACGGCGGTGGTCGCGACGGCCGCCTCGGCCTTCTTCCTCTACCATCGGACGATGACCGGCCGCAAGGACGGTCCGCTCTTCACTTCGGTCGCCGTGCACCAGGAAACCACGATTTCCCGCATCGCGGACGCCCTGTCTCGCCGGGACTTCATCTACCTCGTTCTGATAATGTCCGCCTTCGGCTTGGCCGACTGGTTCGTCGTTTCGTCGGCCATCGCCGTACCGGCTTTCTTCCTCGCGCTCGTGGCCGTCGCGTGGAACGACCGCCGCATCGCAAGGAGTGCCTCATGAGTGACCGCACCTCGTTCTACCCGGAGCTCGCGAAAAAGATCGCTCCCGCCGAGGGCCCGCTGGCCGTTCTGCTGCCGGGCCTGGGCGCCGTCTCGACGACGCTCATCGCGGGCGTCCACCTGATCCACAAGGGCCTGGCCCAGCCCATCGGCTCCGTGACGCAGCTCCAGAAACTGCGCCTCGGCAAGCGCAGCCAGCCGCGCTTCATGCCGGTCAAGGAGCTCGTGCCGCTGGCGGGCCTCGGCAACCTCGTCTTCGGCGGCTGGGACATCTTCACCGACAACGCGTACGAGGCGGCATTGAAGGCGGGAGTTCTCTCGAAGGAGATGCTCGCCCCGGTCCGCGGCGAGCTCGAGACGGTCCGGCCCATGTCGGCGGTCTTCGAGCGCTCCTGGGTCAAGAACCTCGACGGCCCCAACGTGAAGAAGGCCCCGACGAAGATGCACCTGGCCGAAGAGCTCATGAAGGACATCGCGAACTTCCGCAAGGCTTCGGCCGCGGCGCGCGCGGTCATGGTGTGGTGCGGCTCGACCGAGGTCTACACGCAGCAGAAGCCGGTGCACGAAACGCTCGCGGCTTTCGAGAAGGGCCTGAAGGACAACTCGCCGGACATCCCGCCCTCGATGATCTACGCGTACGCCGCGATCGCGAGCGGCATCCCCTACGCCAACGGGGCGCCGAACCTCTCGGTCGACGTGCCGGCGCTCATGGACATGGCGCGGTCGAAGGGCGTGCCGATCGCGGGCAAGGACTTCAAGACCGGCCAGACGCTCATGAAAACGATCATCGCGCCGGGATTGAAAGCGCGCATGCTCGGGCTCCAGGGCTGGTTCTCGACGAACATCCTCGGCAACCGCGACGGCGAGGTGCTCGACGATCCCGGCTCCTTCCGCTCGAAGGAAGTCAGCAAGGCTTCCGTGCTCGACGCGATCCTCGAGCCCGAGCTCTACCCCGAGCTCTACAAGGACTACTTCCACAAGGTGCGCATCGAGTACTACCCGCCCCGCGGGGACGCGAAAGAGGGCTGGGACAACATCGACATCGTCGGCTGGCTCGGCCAGCCGATGCAGATCAAGATCGACTTCCTGTGCCGCGACTCCATCCTCGCGGCGCCGGTGGTGCTCGATCTGCTGCTCTTCCTCGACCTGGCCGGGCGCGCGGGCCTCTCCGGGATCCAGGAGTGGCTGTCCTTCTACTTCAAGTCGCCCATGTCGCGCGCCGATCTCAAGCCCGAGCACGACCTGTTCGTCCAGCACCTGAAGCTCGCGAACACGCTGCGGATCCTGGTGGGCGAGGAAGTCCTGGATCATTCGGGGCTGGACTACTACGAGGGCGCTGTAACCTAGGCGGGTCGTGCCCGTCCCGGCGGTCCGCAAGATCCTCCACGTCGACATGGACGCGTTCTACGCGTCGGTCGAGCAGCGGGACGATCCTTCGCTCAAAGGAAAGCCGGTGGCCGTGGGCGGCCGGCCCGAGAGCCGCGGCGTCGTCGCGGCGGCCAGCTACGAGGCGCGCACGTTCGGCGTGCGCTCGGCCATCCCGATGGCGCGGGCCGTGCGCCTCTGCCCGCAGCTCGTCATCCTCCGGCCGGACTTCAAGAGGTACGCCGCCGTCTCGCAGCAGGTCTTCGCGATCTGCCGCGCCGTGACGCCCCTCGTCGAGCCGCTGTCGCTCGACGAGGCCTACCTCGACGTGACGGAGAACGCGTGGGGCGAGCCGCTCGGCGTCGCCGTCGCGCGGCGCCTCAAGGCGCAGATCCGCGAAGAGACGCTCCTGACGGCCTCGGCCGGTGTGGCGCCGAACAAGTTCCTCGCGAAGATCGCATCGGGCTGGAAGAAGCCGGACGGCCTGACCGTCATCGCTCCCGAGCGCGTCGAGCGGTTTCTCCAGGGGCTGCCCGTCGACGCGCTCTGGGGCGTCGGCCCGGTGACCGCCGGAAAGCTCCGGGCCGCGGGCATCGCGCGGCTGGTCGACGTCCGTACGGCGCCCGCCGACGTCCTGCAGCGCGCCGTCGGCAGCTGGGCGGCGGGGTTGCGCAATCTCGCCATGGGCATCGACGATCGCGCGGTCAATCCCAACCAGGAGCGCAAGTCCATCGGATGCGAGGAGACCTACGCGAAGGACCTCGAGGACATCGCCGCGATCCGCTCCGAGATCGAGGCGCTCGCCCGCCGCACGGCGGCCGTCCTCGGCCGCAAGCAGCTCTTCGCCCGGACGGTGGTTCTGAAATTGCGCTACGCGGACTTCCGCACGATCACCCGCAGCCAGTCGCGCCAGCCCGCGACCGCGTCGCCCGACGAGATCGCCGCCCGCGCCGCCGCCCTTCTCGACAAGACCGACGCCGGCCGCAAGCCCGTCCGCCTGCTCGGCGTCTCCGTCCACGGCCTCGGCGCCTCCGCGGAGGCATCCATCGCGGCGCCCCTCGACCAGCTCGACTTGCCCGTCGGCTGAACGGGCGAGCTACCTGCCGGTGGTGATGCCGCGGCGGATGGAGGAGAGGGGGGCGGAGTCGTCGTAGGAGATGCCGTCCCTGGACGCGCGGACGCCGAGCGAGCGGAAGACGGCGTCCAGGTCCTCGGCCGGCGGCTTCGTCGCCATGCGCGCGTAGAGCTCGCGCAGGACCGGCGCGCCGACCGCGGCGTCGCCCGTGTCGAGCGCTTTTTCCAGGCTCCAGGACACCGTGACGTTGCCGCCCGCGCGGACGATCGCGCGCAGGGCGTCGTCGAGTGACTTCCTGCCGCCGGTCTTCTGCCGGATCGCGACGTCCGCGTCGAAGCAGAAGAGCGCGCCGCCCCAGTACGTCGCGGCCCAGGACCGCGCGCCCTCGAGCCCGCCCGGATCGAGCGCCTGCTGGCCGCGGGGCAGCCCCCAGACGAGCCACTTCCAGATGTCGTCGGCCGGAGCCAGGCCGGCGCGGGCCCGGATGAGCGGCTCGACGTACGTCGCGAGGCCCTCCTCGATCCAGGCCTGGCGGCGCATGGAAGGAAACGCGAGGTGGACCATCTCGTGGACGAGCTCCCAGTTGGACGCGAGGTCCGCGGGCGTCGAGGCGTTGCCGACGGAGATCTCGATGGTCGCCGTGTCCCCGGCCCCGTCCGTGCGCCCGCTCGTGATGCGGCCGGACCCTCCGCCGTGGATCGTCAGCACGACGCGCCGCACCGGGAAGGTCCCGTAGTACGCGGCGATCGCGCGCGCGGCGGATTCGACCCAGGCGATCAGAAGCTGGTCGGAGAGGAGCGCGGGCCGGCCGGCCAGGACGATTTCGACGACACCGCCCGGGACTTCGATGCGCGGGTTGGCCGGGGGCACGGACGTGGCGACCGCCGCCGCGAGAACCCACGGAACGAAAGCCGTCAGCGTTTCAGCGCCGTTCTATCGGCGTGAAGGCGCGCTCGCCTTCTCCGAGGTAAACCTGGCGCGGCCGCGCGATCTTCTCCTCCGGGTCCTCGAGCAGCTCCTGCCACTGCGAGAGCCAGCCGGCCGTGCGCGGGATCGCGAAGAGCACCGTGAAGGCGTCCGACGGAATGCCGATGGCCTGGTAGATCAGCCCCGAGTAGAAGTCGACGTTCGGGTAGAGCTTGCGCTTGACGAAGTAGTCGTCCTGGAGCGCGATGCGCTCGAGCTCGAGCGCGATGTCGAGCAGCGGGTTGCGGCCCGTCACGTCGAAGACCTCCTCGGCCATGCGCTTGATGATCTTGGCGCGAGGGTCGAAGTTCTTGTAGACGCGGTGCCCGAACCCCATGAGCCGCTTCTCGCCCTTGCCCTGCTTGACCTCTTCGATGAAGGCCGGCACGCGCGCGACCGACCCGATCTCCTTCAACATCCTCAGCACTTCCTCGTTCGCGCCGCCGTGGAGCGGGCCGTAGAGCGCCGCGGCGGCGCCGGCGAGCGCCGAGTACGGGTCCGTGTGGGCCGAGCCGATGCCGCGCATCACCGCGGTGCCGCAGTTCTGCTCGTGGTCGGCGTGGAGGATGAAGAGCACGTCGAGGGCGCGTACGAGAGTCGGGTTGGGCTTGTAGTTCTCGGCGGGCGTCTTGAAGAGCATCGTCAGGAAGTTCTCGCCGTAGTCCAGGGCGTTGGAGGGATACACGTACGGCATCCCCATGCTGTGCTTGTAGGCGAAAGCCGCAATCGTCGGCATCTTCGCGATCAGGCGGTGGATCTGCTTGGTGCGGCCCGGCGCGTCGTGAACGTCTCGGGCCTCCGGGTAGAAGGTGGACATCGCCGCCACCGTCGCGATGAGCATGCCCATCGGGTGCGCGTCGTGGTTGAAGGCGTCCATGAGCTTCTTCAGGGACTCGTGGATCATCGTGTGGTACGTGATGTCGTGGACCCACGTCTCGTATTGCGTCTTGCTCGGCAGCTCGCCGTGGAGCAGGAGGTACGCCACCTCGAGGTACGTGCACTTCTCCGCCAGCACCTCGATCGGGTAGCCGCGGTAGCGGAGGATCCCCTTGTCGCCGTCGATGTACGTGATGCGGCTCGTGCAGGAGGCCGTGTTCATGTACGCCGGGTCGTAGGTCATCAGGCCGAAGTCGTCGGGTCCGTTCTTCATCTGGCGGAAGTCCATCGCCCGGACCGTGCCGTTGACGATGGGCAGCTCGTAGCTCTTCCCGGTCCTCCGGTCGACGACCGAGAGCGCGTCGCGCTTCTCGGAGGAGCCGGACGCCGACATCTCCGCTTTTGCCGTTTCTACCGTACCCATGGGAACCTCCAAAGTCTATTCTCTCCCGAACCCGGGCGACTTCGCTCCACCGTCCAGGTCAGGTCAGGTCAAGAGCCCGCTCGAGATGCTCGATGAGAATGTCCGCGCCCTCGAGGCCCACGGAGAGGCGAATCAGGCCCGACGTGATTCCGCGGGCCAGCCGGTCCGCCTCCGGGACTCCGGAATGGGTCATCGAGGCGGGATGCTCGATGTAGGAGATGGACGAGCCGAGGCTGACGGCGAGCTCCATCGGAGTGTCCCGGCGGGCGAAGTAGTCCATGACCCGTACCCCCGCCGGCAGGCCCCCGGCGAGGTCGAAGCTGACCAGCGCCCCGCCGCTGCGCATCTGGCGACGGGCGATCTCGGCCTGCGGAAAGTCCGCGAATCCAGGGTAGAGGACGCGGGCGACGGCAGGGTGGCCGCGCAGAAAGGCCGCGATCCGGGCCGCGCTCACGCACTGCTCTTTCAGTCGGACGGCCAGGCTCTGGAGCGTCATGGAGTTCAACCACGAGTCGAACGGCGACGGTGTCGCACCCATGTCCTTGTACCAGGGGAAAAAGTCGGTCTTCATGAACCGGAACGGCCCGAGGACGGCGCCGCCGACCGAGGTCGAATGCCCGTTGACGTACTTGGTCAGGGAGTGCACCACGAAATCGGCTCCGAGACGGAAGGGCTGCTGCAGGTAGGGCGAGCAGAACGTGTTGTCCACCACGAGCAGGATGCCGCGGTCCTCGGTCAGGCGCGAGATCCGCTCGATGTCCGCCAGCCGCAGGGTCGGGTTCTCCGGCGACTCGAGGAAGACGACCGAGATGTTGCGGTGGCGGTCGAAGGCCGCCTCGACGGCACCGAGGTCGCCCATGTCGCAGAAGACCGCCTCCACCCCGAACTTGGACATCCCCCGCAGGAGGCTGTCCGTGCAGCCGTAGATGTTCCCCGCGAGGATCGCGTCGCCCGCCGACAGGAGGGAGAAAAAGAGGGTCGAGAGCGCCCCCATGCCCGACGAGAAGATCAGCGAACCGATCGTCGCCTCCCTCTCGTCGGCGGCAAGCGCTTTTTCGACGACATGGTGCGCTTCGAGCTGGAAGAGCACCCGCTCGAGGTATTCGGTGGTGGGGTTTCCGAGGCGCGTGTAGATCCGCGCGTACGGGCGCTCGCCCGCCTTCGTCATCCCGAGAAAGCGGTCCGCGCCGTCCCGCGCGCTGCGGAACGCGAAGGTCGAGCGCTGGTAGATGGGCGGAAGCCCCGTCCCCGCCCCGATCGCTCGAAAGACCCCCTCGTCGAGCTGCGGCTCCGGATCGCGGACCCACCGCTGCTTGCGATCCGTCCACCAGTCCCACCAGGACCAGCGGGCGGCGCCGAGACCGGTCGATGGCCGGACCTCCGTCTCCAGTTCCACGCCCTTTCTTATCGCAGATCCCGCGCCCGCCGTGCAGATTCATTTGCATCATGCGAGGATGGAAGGGTGAAAAGCCTGCAGGACACCTATGCGCCTCAGAATCGCTGCTTCGGCTGCGGGCCGGCCAACGAAAAGGGCCTGCGCATCAAAAGCTTCGTCGAGGGCGACGCGGTCGTCGCCGACTGGCGGCCGCAGCCGCACCACCTCGCCTTCGAGGGGGTCCTGAACGGCGGGATCTGCGGCGCCCTGCTCGACTGCCACAGCAACTGGACGGCCGCCCACCACCTGATGCGCAAGGCGGGGGCCGAGGCGCCGCCCTCGACCGTGACCGCGGACTTCCACGTCACCCTGAAGCGACCGACGCCGATGGACGTCCCTCTGCGGCTGACCGCGCGGGTCGCCGAATCGACGGAGGACCGCGCCGTGATCGACGCCACGATCGAAGCGAACGGAAAGGTCACCGCCACCTGCCGCGGCACGTTCGTCGCGGTCCGGGAAGGGCATCCGGCGTTCCACCGGTGGTGAACGGGCGATGAGGGCGCACTTCGCCCTGGCCGTTCTCGCGCTCGCCCTCGCGGCGCCGGGCCGCGCAGCGACAAAGATCGAGAAGCGCACGCTCGTCTCCCGCGACACGGGGCGGACCTACTATTTGTACGTCCCATCCGGCGTCTCGGCGGAGCATCCGGCGCCCCTCATCGTCATGTTCCATGGCTCGGGGCGCAGCGGCAAGCCGCTCGTCGCCGAGTGGCAATCCCTCGCGGACAAGGAGGGCATCGTCCTGGCCGGTCCCGATTCGACGGACTCGGTGCACTGGGCTTCGCCGCAGGACGGGCCGCAGCTGCTGCGCGACCTCGTCGAGCAGATCGAGAAGAACGTCCCGATCGATCCGCGCCGCGTCTACCTCTTCGGCCATTCCGCGGGCGCCGTGTTCACACTCCAGATGGCGTGCCTCGAGTCCGAGTACTTCGCCGCCGCGGCCGCGCACGCGGGCTCCGTCGACCCGGCATACCACTCCCTCTTCGACTTCGCGGCGCGCAAGATCCCGATCGCGATCTTCATCGGCACGAAGGACGCGTTCTTCCCGCTGACGAGCGTCCGAGCGACCGCCGAGGCCCTGAAGTCCCGCGGATTTCCGGTGACCCTGACCGAGATCCCTGGCCATACGCACGACTACTACTCGAAGTCCGGAGAGATCAACGCGCAGGTCTGGACGCTTTTCTCACACACCCGCCTGGAGGCCGATCCGAAGTACCGGGTCTACGCCGACCCGAAGTAACGCCCCGACCTGTCCTTCTTATGGACCGAATGGCCAGTCGCGCCCCCCCGGCGCGAAGGCCTAAGCTTCCCGGACACAACCGGATAACCCGAAGACCGAGGTGTTCATGCTCACGAGAAAAGGCGCCGTCCTCGCCCTCGCGTCTCTCATGACCGCGGGAGCGCTCCCTGCCGCCACCTCTTTCCAGGTCGCGTACGTCAGCGGATCGTCCGGTCCGGCCGCGGGGGGCACGGCGGTGGCCATCTACGGCAACCAGTTCATCTCCGGCGCGACCGTCGCCGTCGGCGGCGCGGCGGCCTCGGCGAGCGTCACGAGCTCGACGCGCATCGGGGCGACGATGCCCGCGCGCAACGCCGGATTCCTCTACGACATCGCCGTCGACGTCCCCGGTGTCGGCACGGGCATCCTGCCCGGCGGCTGGTTTGCCGACTTCCTCGACGTGGCGCAGGCGAGCCCGTTCCATACGCCGGTCGAGACGATGGTCCGCGACGGGATCACGTCCGGATGCGGCGGCGGCAACTTCTGCCCGGGCTCCTCGATCACGCGCGCCCAGATGGCGGTGTTCCTGCTGCGCGCGGGACACGGCGCGGGATACGTGCCGCCTCCGGCCTCGGGGACGATCTTCAGCGACGTCGGCGCGTCCGACTTCGCGGCCGACTGGATCGAAGAGCTCTACGCCGAGGGCATCACGGGCGGGTGCGCGACGAACCCCCTGCGCTATTGCCCGAACAACGCGATCACGCGCGGCCAGATGGCCGTCTTCCTCCTCAAGGTCTACCACGGCACCAGTTATGCGCCATCCCCGGCGCAGGGCGTCTTCAGCGACGTCGCTCCGACGCTGCCGCTCGCGCCCTGGATCGAGGAGCTCGCGCGCCTGTCCGTCACCGCCGGTTGCGGCGGGACGGCCTATTGCCCGTCCAACTCGGTCACGCGCGGCCAGATGGCCGTCTTCATGACGAAGACCTTCCACCGGCCCGAGGCGATCCGCTTCCTCGAGCAGGCGACCTGGGGGCCGAACGACGTCGAGATCGGCGCGGTCCTCGGCCAGGGATGGCTCCCCTGGCTGGCCGCGCAGAACGCGGTCGCGGCCTCGAGCTACCCGAACTCGCTCTTCCCCCTCTGGCCGGGCGACACGCCGGCCTCGTGCGACGACACGTGCTACCGGGACAACTACTCGTCCTACCGGATCCAGAACCGGTTTTTCACCAACGCGCTCTACGGCCCGGACCAGCTGCGCCAGCGCGTCGGGTGGGCGCTCCACAAGATCGTCGTCGTTTCCGAGGACTCGCTCGGATACCCCTTCCAGATGGCGCCGTACCTGCGCATCCTCGACTTGAACGCATTCGGCAATTACCGGGACATCCTGTACCAGGAGACGCTCAACGCGGCGATGGGCGAGTACCTGAACATGGACTCGTCCACGAAGTACGACCCGAACGAGAACTACGCGCGCGAGATCATGCAGCTCTTCGCGATCGGGACCGAGCTGCTCAACCAGGACGGCACGACGCAGAACGGGCCCGACGGCCCCCTGCCCACCTACGACCAGTCGGTCATCGACGAGTTCAAACGGGTCTACACCGGTTGGTACGTCGACCAGGTTCCGTGCCCGGCCCCCAACGGCGCCGACACCTGCGACGACTGGGGCAACCCGATGTCCTTCGACCCCGACCTGCACGATGTCGACGCGAAGACCCTCTTCGGGGGCTTCCCCGGCACCTTCGTCCTGCCCGCCGGCCAGACCGGCGACCAGGACCTGAACCAGACGATCAACACGATCTTCAACCACCCGAACGTCGGGCCGTACCTCGCGCGCGAGCTCATCCACAGCCTCGTGACCTCGAACCCCTCTCACGAGTACGTCGAGCGCGTGGCCGGGGCCTTCAACAACAACGGCTCCGGCGTGCGCGGCAGCCTCTGGGCGATGGTCAAGGCCATCCTCCTCGACCCGGAAGCGCGCCGCGAGCCGACCGACCCCGCCTACGGCCACCTGAAAGAGCCCGTGCTGTACATCAACAACGTGCTGCGGGCCTTCCACGCCAGGTCGGCCGACCGCACGACGCAGAGCGACGGCAACCTCGAGCCGTACGCCCGCGAGCAGGGCCAGAAAGTCTGGAAACCGCCCACGGTGTTCAGCTACTACCCGCAGTTCTATTCCGCGCCGCCGGCCTCGGCGGGCCTGCTCGGGCCCGAGTTCGGGCTCATGAACTCGCAGACGTCGTTGAAGCGCGCGAACTTCATCAACCAGATGACGATCTGGGGCGGCGTCGCCTCCGACGGCGGCGACACACCCTCCGGCACGTCGCTCGACTTCGCGGAGCTGCAGCTGCTCGCCTCCAACCCGGGCAACCTCGTGGACCGTTTGAACCGGCTCATGCTCCACGGCACCATGTCGGACGAGCTGCGCTCTTCGATCGTGGCGGCCGTCAACGCCGTGGACGCCGGCGATCCCCTCGGCCGCGCGGAGCAGGCCCTTTATCTCGTCGGCGTCGCGTCGCAATACCAGGTACAGAGGTAACGCCATGACACAGTCCCGCAGAGAATTCCTGGTCCGCACGACCTGCGCGGCGATGTCCGCGGCGGCCGCGCAGGCGAGCCTGCAGAAGCTCGGCCTCATGAATCTGTACGCCCGGCCCTCGGCGCCCAACGACTACCGCGCCATGGTGTGCATCTTCCTGGATGGCGGCAACGACTCGAACAACACGGTCGTGCCGACCGACGCGTACTACACGAACCAGTACGCGCTCGCGCGGCCGGCGAGCTCGGGCATCCAGATTCCCAACGTGGGCCAGCCGGGAGGCCTCGTCTCCGTCGGCGCGCCGGCGAGTCTGGGCGGGAGGACTTTCGGCTTTCACCCGAGCCTCGCCGAGCTCGCCGCCCTCTACAACCAGAACAAGCTCGGCGTCGTCTCGAACGTCGGACCGCTGGTCGTGCCCGTGAAGCAGTCGAACATCGACAACCTCCCGACGCCCTACTCGCTCTTTTCGCATTCGGACCAGATCGACTGCTGGCAGACGGGCCGCTCCGACCAGCGCATCGCGACGGGATGGGGCGGACGCGCCGCCGACGGCGTGATCAACTGCAACGGCGGGTCGGGATTCCCGACGGTGACGACGATCTCGGGCGCCTCGACGTTCTGCGTCGGCGCCGGACAGCGGCCGCTGGCGATCGACACGGGCGCGCTCGACCAGGTGCTCGTCCTGAACGGCTTCTACGGCTCGCCGCGGGACGTCGCCCGCAAGAACGCGATGGACTACGCCCGCACGATCGACCGCACGGCGAGCCTCATCGCGGCCGCAAGCGACACGACGCAGCAGGCCGTGGACGTCAGCGCTTCCCTGTCCGTCGACCCGACGCTGTCGACCGTCTTCCCGTCGTCCTACCTCGGCGACCAGCTGCTGCAGGTGGCAAAGGTCATGAAGCTCAACCTGACTTCTCCGGAGCTGTCGCTGAACCGCCAGATCTTCTACGTCGAGCAGGGCGGCTACGACACGCACCAGGACCAGCTCACGGACCAGGCCGCCCAACTCGCGGATCTCTCCCAGGCCATGGGCGCTTTCTACGCCGCGACCCAGGAGCTCGGCATCGCGGATCGTGTCGTGACCTTCACGCTCTCGGACTTCGGCCGCACGCTCGAGCCCTCGGGCGACCAGGGCTCTGTCGGCACCGACCACGGCTGGGGCAGCCACCAGTTCGTCATGGGCGACCCGGTCGCCGGCGGCAACTTCTACGGCACGCCCGGCGGCAACAACCAGATCTTCCCGGAGCTGATCGTCGGCGGCGCCGACGACGTCTCGCAGTACGACCGCGGCCGTTGGATCCCCTCGACCTCGGTCGAGCAGTATGGCGCGACGCTCGCGCGCTGGTTCGGCGTCTCGGCGCTCGACCTGCCGTCGGTCTTCCCGAACATCGGGAACTTCCCGGCGGGGCCGCTCGGATTCCTCACGCCCGGCTCGAGCTGCTGAGCGGGTAGAATCCGCCGCAGGGGCCCTGCCCGCGGCCGCGGGCGAGGCCAATTCAAGTGAATCCAGACGTCGTCGACGCCATCGAGCGCCTCCGGGAGCGGCGAGTCCTCTCCGACGCGCAGGCTGCGCCCCTTTCGCGGGTCTATCGCGGAGCGCTCGTCTCGGTCGAGCCCGAGCTGCGCGCGACGCTCTACGTCGGGGTCCTCCTCCTCGTCTCGGGCGTCGGGCTCTTTCTCAAGGAGAACCACGAGCGCATCGGCCCTGCCGCGATCGCCGTCCTCCTCGGCATCGCCGCCCTCGGCTGTCTTTTCTACGCGTGGCGCCGGCTGCCCGCCTTTTCCTGGCAGAGCGCGCCCTCGCCCCACGTCGCCGCCGACTACGTCCTGCTCCTCGGCGTCCTGCTCGCGGCCGCGGACCTCGCCTGGATCGAGAGCCAGTTCCGAGTGCTCGGGCCGAGCTGGCCCTACCACCTGCTCCTCGTGTCCCTCGTGTACTTCGCGGCCGCGTACCGCTTCGACTCCCGCGCGGTCCTGTCGCTCGCGCTCACCGCCTTCGCCGCGTGGCGCGGCATCGCGGTCACTCTCTCGTTCGCCGCCCGCGCCGCCGGGGCCACGCCGGCCGTGCGCGCCAATGCCCTCGTGTGCGGGTCACTTTTCGTCGCCGCCGGGATCCTGTCGGTCCGCTGGAACCGCAAGCCGCAGTTCGAGCCCGTCTGGACGACGCTCGGGTTGCTCCTCTTCCTCGGCGCGCTCGTCTCGGGGGTGATGCAGGGCTCCGGTGGCGCGTGGCTGCTGTGGGAAGCCGCGCTCGGGATCGCATCGGGCGCTGTCATCGTCGTGTCCCATCGCCTGCGCCGCAGCCTCGACTTTTCGCTCGGCGTGCTCGCCGCGTACCTCGGCCTGCTGCGCATCCTCGGCGACGGCTTGCGCGGGAGCTTCGGCCTCACGGTGATCTCCGGGTCGAGCCTCGCGGTCATCGCCCTGCTCGTCCGCGTGCAGCGGCGCATGCGGGAGCCCGCGTGACGCCCGAGCACGTCGCCGCATCGCGCGCGGGCGAGGTCCGCCGGGAAGCCCGCGCATGGGAGAGCGCGGGCGTCATCGACGGGCCGACCCGGGCGGCCATCGAGGACGCCTACCCGTCGAGCCTGCACCCGCACGCGCCGGCCTGGCGGATCCTGATCTTCGTGGTCGCGACGGTGGCCATCGTCGCGGCTCTTGGAGCTTTCTCCGTGGTCGTGCGCGGCCGTGGCGCGTCCACCTGGCTTTTTTTCGGAGTCGTCCTCGCCGCCGCCACGGAGGCGCTGGAGCGGTCGAGCCTGCGGGGCAACGGCGCCGCCGGCGCGACCTCGTTCTGGTCGGTCCTGACGATCTCCGCCGGCTTCGCTTCCCTGTCCGCGCCCGGAGGCAGCGCGGACCCGGGCATCGACATCGGCCTGTCGATCGGCGCGCTCGCCTTCGCGCTCGCGTGCTGGAGGTGGGGAATCGAGATCTACGGCATCTTCGCAACGATCGCGTTCTTCCTTCTCCTCGCCCGGTTTCCCGGCGGCCGCGGCCTGTGGATTGCGGCCGCCCTCGTCCTGCTCGCCGTCTCGTTTCGTCTTCTCCACCGGCCAACGTTCGCGCCCGAGCACCGCGCCGCCATGGCAGGCGTCTTCGGGGCGTCGGCCGTCGCGCTCTACGCGGCGATCAACTTCTACTCGCTCGATCAGCGCCTGATCGAGGAGATCCGGGGCAGCCGCGCCAGCGCCGGGCAGCCCTCGGCGACCGCGCAGGCCGCCGCCATCGTCGCGACGGCGCTCCTGCCCTTCGTCTTCCTCGTCTGGGGCGTCCTCAAGCGGCGCCGGCTCGTGCTCGATCTCGGCGCAGCCTTCGCCGCGCTTTCCCTGGCCACGCTGCGCGAGTATGTGCACCTCGCGCCGCTGTGGGTGATCCTCTGCGCCGCCGGTGCGGCCCTGCTCCTCCTGGCGCTCGCGCTCAACCGGAGACTTCGGCGTTCCGAGGATGGCGAATGGGGAGGGTTCACCGGGCGTCCGCTCTATTCGGGAGCGGGAGCGCTTCCCGCTGCCGCCGTCGTCGCCGGCTTTGCCCCGGATGCCCGGCTCGCGCCGGCGCCGGATTCCGCAAGCTTCACGGGAGGCGGCGGAACTTCCGGCGGGGGCGGCGCGACGGGGCAGTTCTAGGACGGGCGAAAAAAAGAACGGCCGGCCCGATGGCCGGCCGTCGTCAGAACGAGCCCGCGGGAATCAGTTGGGCCAGTAGAGACCGAGCGCTTTGGACAGGAAGACGGCCATCTGCCCACGCGTGAGCGGGGCATTCGGGCAGTAGTTTCCCGACCCGCAGCCGCCCGTGATGCCGGCGGCAGCGAACGCCTCGATGTACTGGAAGAACGGATGGTCCGTGGGAACGTCGAGAAACGTCGGCGTGGCCGGTGCCGCGCTGACCTGCAGGTTGTAGTACACAAGCGCTCGCCGGAATTCCACCGTCGAAGTCGTGCCGATCCCTCCCGCGTTCACCTCGAGCACGTAGCTGTTATTCAGATTGTCGATCGTGAAGTCCATGGATTCGTCGATGTACGTCCAGCCCGGGCTTCCCGACGTGACGGAGCCGGGAGTGAAGATCGTTGGGCCACCGGCAGGCTGGCCGCTATTGACCCCGAAGAATCCGTAGATGTCGTTGTCGGCGTCTCCGTCGTACACCTCGAAAGACACCTGGACGACATGGGCTCCGGAAGGCAGGAGAACGGGGGCGTCAAACCAGGGATAGGTTCCGCCGTTGCGGATCCTCGCCAGATAGAACCCGTCCCACGTCCACGTCGTCGTCGAATCCACGGGCGAAAACGCCGACGAGTCGATTGATAGAACGCTGGTGCCCGGCCCGAACGAGCTCGGCGCCGCCGGCGCCGCCGACATCGAGACGACAGCCGGTTTGCCCGAAGGCCGCGAAGGCCCGAGCAGCGACTGCGCCGCCAGAGGCGAGAGCGATACGGCAAGGACCATTCCCAGAGACGAGCCCAGAATTCGCCGAGAAGCGTGCACGCGGGTGCTCCTTTCAGGAAGCGATGGCTCCGCCCGGGCGGCGGCGACCATCAGATGAGTTGTGGACCGATTCGGGGATGATAACCGCGCAGACGCGAAGCCCCTGTGATGCCGCGCACACGATTCGCGCGAATCGCGGCCGACGGCCGGCGCCCGACCGGTCTACTTCCCCTTGAGGATGTCGATGCTCCCGTTCGAGTTCTCGAGCGTGAGCGAGCACTTGCCGTCGCCGATCTTGCCCGAAAGCGAATCCGCGGAGAACGAGCCCGCGACGGTCAGCGGGAGCTGGCTCGAGACCTTTCCGAAGGACGTGTGGGCCGTGACGTCGTAGCCGACGCCCTCGGGCAGATGAATGCGGATCGGGCCGAAGGAGCTCTTGAGCGACACCGGGAAGCACGCGCCGCCCTTGCCGGCGAGCGCCTTCACGTCGACCGAGCCGTTCTGGTTGTCCACGTCCACGCGGCCCGCGACACCGTCGAGCGTCACGCCGGCGAACGACGTCGTGATGCTGGCGCTGCCGGCGATCCCGGACGCCTTGACCGCGCCGTTCGAGTCGTCCACCGTCAGGTCGCCGCCGATCCGCGAGGCCTCGACCAGGCCGAAGCTCGTGCTGACCGACGCCGGCCCGCCGATGTCGGCCAGGAGCACCGCGCTGTTGTTGCCGACGATCTTCACGCCCTTCTTCGCCTGCGTCACCGTGATTTTCCCGAAGGAGCCGCGCACGTCCACCGCGCCGCCGAGGTTCGCGAGGGTCACCCCTCCGTTGTCCGCAGTGACCCGCGCGTCTCCGGGAATGCCGGAGGCGTCCACGGTGCCGAAGCTCGTTTTCAAGGTCGCCGCGCCCTTGACGTCGCGCACGCGGATCGCCCCGTTCGCATTCTCGATCTCCACCGGGCCGCCGCCGCCCGACAGCGCCACGGCGCCGAACGAGTTGCGCGCCTTGACGGCCCCGCTGACGCCGGACACCATCACTTCGCCGTTGGAGTTCTGTACCTCGAGGTTCCCGCCCACGCCCTTGACGTCGATCCTTCCGAACGAGCCCGTGACGTCGCCCGCGCCCGAGGTCTCCTCGAGCAGGATGGCGCCGTTGGACGCGTTGATCGTCACGGGCCCTTTCGTCCGGCGCACCTGCACGGCGCCGAACCGGCACTTGATCGACAGCGCGCCCGCGACGTCGTTCGTCGTCACGGCGCCGTTGGAGCCCGAGATCTCGACCTCGCCGGCGTTCTGGGACACCGTGATCGCTCCGAACGCGTTCTCGAGCCGCTGCCGGCCGCTGCCGTCGCGGAAGGCGACCTGGCCGTTCGCGTTGACGATGGTCGAGGGCGCCTTCAGGCCCACCACGGTGACGTCGCCGAACTTGTTCCGCGCCGAGAGCGGCATGGACTCGGGCATGGTGATGTCGTAGTCGACGGAATACGAGATGTGGCCGGTGCCGAAGAACGACCACTTCTTCTCGGGGAACTTCGTCCGCACGAAAATCGCGGAGCCCGTGTCCTCCACCGTGACCGCGATGCCCTCGCCGAATTTCTGCGCCCCGGCGGCGTCCGAGGAGGAGACCGTGATCTTCGCGCGGACGCGAACCTCGGGCAAGGCGTGCGTGCCGATCCGGATGGCGCCCTGGCTGTGCTCGATGTCCAGCCGCTGGCCCGCCTTGACGGGCATCGTGCGGGAGAAGTCCCGGTCGTAGTCCGAGCGCGGTTCTCGCGACTCGCCCGCGGACAGCGCGGGCGCGGCGCCGACGAGGGCTACGAGCAGCAATGCAGCGAAGCGAGCGGACCGGTGGGCAGAGCGGATCATGATTTGACCTCTTTCATCAGGTTCTGCAGGGTGCGCTGCTTCTCCTGGTACACCGCCAGCAGCTCCCGGCGCAGGTGCGTGTTGAATCGGTTCTGGTCGATCGAGGCCTTCAGCTCCGCGATGGCGGAGTCGAGGACGCCGAGCTTCTCGCGATAGTTGACGAGCACGGGCGACGAGGCGGCCGAGAGGCTCGGCTCGGCCAGCTTCGAGAGCTTCTCGATCGAGGCGAGATACGCCTTCTCCGCGGTCTCGACCTCGCCGACCGCCTGGTCGGTCAGGAGCGGGTCCTTCGTCGTCTGCCAGTGCGCCGTCAGGGGTTCGCGGCCGCCGCTGTTGCGGAAGGCCCACAGGCCCGCCGTCGCAATCGCGAAAAGCGCGATGATCGACGCGGCCGGCAGCCAGCGCCAGCCGATTCCTCCCCGACGTCCGCGCTCGCGGTCGGGCGCCCGCTGCGACTCCTCAGCGAGCTCCTGCCGGATGCGCGGCCAGAGCTCGGGCGAGTCCCACGACTTCGAGAGTGTCCGGGCGGCGGCGCAGACCCGCCGCCACTCGGCGAGCTCGCGCGCGCAGGCCGGGCACGTGGCCGCATGCGCGTCGAACGCGGCGGCGAGATCGCGGTCGGCGCCGCCGTCCTGGAGAACTCGCTCGAGGTCGCGGCAGCTCGCGGTCATGCCGTCTCCGGCGGCAGGAAGGCTCCGCCCGCGGAAAGCTCGCGCCGGAGTCGGCGCCTGGCGCGGAAGAGGAGGGTGCGCGACGTGTTCTCCTTGACGTCGAGGATCTCGCCCGCCTCGCGGTGCGAAAAGCCCTCCACTTCGCAGAGCAGAAAAGCCGCGCGCTCCTTCGGATCGAGGCGGCGAAGGGCGACCTCGATCGCCAGGCGCAGCGGGTGGTCCTTCTCCGCGGCCGGCGCGAGGGCGATCTCGGCGGGCAGCGGGCTCTCCGGGCGGCGGCGCCCCCTGCGCATCAGGTCGTAGCAGGTGTTCACGAGGATCCGGTAGATCCAGGTCGAGACGCTCGAGCCTCCGCGGAAGCCCGCGGCGCTGCGATAGACCTTGAGAAAAGCCTCCTGGACCGCGTCCTCCGCGTCGGCGGCGCTGCCCAGAAGATTCATGGCGACCGATTTCATGCGTCCCCCGTGCGTCTGGTAGAGCTCCTCGAAGGCCTTCAGAGACCCCGCCTTCAGGCCCGCGAGCAGCTCCGAGTCATCGGCCCGGATGTCGGTCCCCGTCAGGGCAAGCTCCTTTGCTGTCAGTGCGATACGGGTCGAAGCCAGGATCCGCCCCCCGGTCTTTTCACGTCCGGAACCGTGTCTCGGTTACTAGGACGCCCGGCGGACGCGTTTCGTTCTGAAAATCTATCGCGGGAACGGGCTTCGATATCGTCCTTCTCATGAGAACTCGAGCTGCAGCTCTCGCCTTTTTCGCCGCGGGCGTTCTGGCGGTCCCGACCGTCGCGAGGGCCCAGACAACCGTGTTCGTCGTCCGACACGCCGAAAAGGTTTCGGACACCGATGAACGGCTGACCGACGCCGGACGGGAGCGGGCCCGGCGGCTGGCCGCAATGCTCAAAGATGCGGGTATCCGTGCGATCTACGCGACCGATACCGAGCGCGCGCGCGATACGGCCGGGCCGCTGGCCGGGGCTCTCGGCTTGAAGATCACGATCTACGACACGGGCGGCGGCATGCGGGGCCCCGTCGACGCGCGGCCGTTCGTCGCAATGCTTCGGAAGGAGCACGCCAGAGACGTCGTCCTCGTCGTCGGCCACTCCAACACGATCCCGGATCTGCTCAAGGCCCTGGGTTGTCCCGGCGAGCTCAAGACTCGCTCCGGAGCAATACGACGACCTGTTCGTCGTGGTGCCGAGCGCGAGCGGGCCGGCATCGATGGTGCGGTTGAGAGTAGTGGGGCTACCCCGCCCGCCTCGGAACTTTCGGTGCGGCGGCCGGGGCGGCCCCTACGGCTCGCTCCCGCAATGGTCACCGCTACCAGCCGATCGGCTTGCCCTTGTTCTGCTCGTCGAGCCAGGCCTGGAGCGGCGCGAAGTAGTCGCGGATGGCGGTCGCATCCATCCTGCGCTGTCCGGTGATCGCCTCGAGCGCGTCGGGCCACGGCTTCGAGCAGCCCATCGCGAGCATGTCGTTCAACTTCTTTCCGGCTTCCTTGTTGCCGTAGATCGAGCAGCGGTTGAGCGGACCGCTGCAGCCCGCGGTCTTCGCGAGCGCGCGGTGGAACTGGAACTGCAGGATGTCGGCGAGGAAGTAACGCGTGTAGGGGACGTTGGCCGCGACGTGGTACTTCGCCGCGGCATCGAAGCCGTCCTCGCCGCGCGGAGTCGCGGGAGCGATGCCCTGGTACTTGAGGCGCAGCTGCCACCACACCTTGTTGTACTCGGCCGGCGTGATTTCTCCCGAGAAGACCTTCCAGCGCCACTGGTCGATCATCAGGCCGAACGGCAGGAACGCGACCTTCTCGAGCGCCTTGGCGAGCAGCAGGCCGATGTCCTTCGACGTGTCCGGCGCCTTGTCGAGCAGCCCGAGGCGCACGAGGTACTCGGGCGTGACCGAGAGCGCGATCGTGTCGCCCACGGCCTCGTGGAAGCCGTCGTTCGCGCTGTCGCGGAAGAGCACGGGCTGCTTGTCGTAGGCGCGCTGGTAGTAGTTGTGGCCGAGCTCGTGGTGGATCGTCGTGAAGTCCTCGGCCGTGATGTCGATGCACATCTTGATGCGCAGGTCGTCGACGAAGTCGATGTCCCAGGCGCTCGCGTGGCAGACGACCTCGCGGTCCTTCGGCTTGGTGAACATCGAGCGCTCCCAGAAGGTCTTGGGGAGCGGATCGAAGCCGAGCGAGGTGAAGAAGCCCTCGCCGTACCGCACCATCTGCAGGGGGTCCGTCTTGCGGGCCTTCAGGATCGTCGTCAGGTCGAAGCCCGGGTCCGCGTCCTTCGGCGCGACGAGCGGGTAGACGTTGTCCCACGTCTGCGCCCACATGTTGCCGAGCAGGTGCGCCGGGATCGGGCCCGACGCCGGAACGGCGTCGCCGTACTTCTCGCGCAGCTTCCAGCGCACGTAGGCGTGGAGCGACACGTAGAGCGGCCGCACCTGCTCCCAGAGCCGGTCGAGCTCGGCGGCGAACTCTTCCGGGGTCATGTCGTACTTCGAGCGCCACATCGCGCCCATGTCCTCGAACCCGAGCTCCCGCGCTCCCTTGTTGCCGAGCTCGACGTAGCGGACGAAGTCCTTCTTCATCGAGCCGCCGACCGCGTGCCAGCCCTGCCAGACGTCGAGGAGCTCCTTCGCGTCGCGCGAGGTCGCCATGATCTTCGTGATGTCCTCGAGATCGAGGCACTTGTCCTTGGCCGGGCAGTACTTGCCCTTGCCGTAAGCCCCTTCCATCGCCGCGGCGATCTGCGTCAGCTCCGCGGATTCGGACGGGTCCGCGGGCGCCGCGAGCGTCAGCGAGACCTTCAGCAGCTTCAGCTTGCGTGCCGTCTCGGGCGGCAGCGTCAGCTTGTCGTAGCGCGTGGCCTGCTTGGCGAACTTCACGCCGGCCGCGATCGACTTGTCCGCGGCCTGCGCGGCGAGGGTCAGCGTGTCGTCGGTGATGTAGGTGGATTTCACCCAGTCGGCGCGGGACTGGTCGACCCAGAGCTTGAGCAGGGTCGCCTCGGCGTCGTCGGCGAACTTCTTCGCTTCCTCCACCGTCGGAGGCTTTTCGGCAGACGCCTGGGCGTCCATTTCAGCGGCTCCGCCGAGGCAGAGCAGCACAGACACCGCGAGCGCGAATGCGGACCGTCTCGTCATTGCGACCTCCCGTCTCTTGCATGGGGCTTTTCAACAGGAGGGAAATCTACATCACCGGGCGCCGTTACGAAATCGATCCGCGAGCGGATGCCAGACTCCTCAGCCCACCCGAACGAAGTCGATGAACCCCCGCTCCACGTCGGTCGAGATCAACTTGACCCGCAGCTTGTCGCCCACCTCCACGCCGTCGAAGCCGTGGACGAGCTTGCCCTCGGCGGGCGGCGAGAAGATGCGCACCCAGGTGCCTTTCTCCGAGGCGCCGGTCACGACGCCGTCGAAGAGCTGGCCGATCCGCTGCTCGAGGAGCAGCGCCGCCGCGGCCTTGCGCACGAGGCGCTCGACTTTGTCGGCATCGTCCTCCTGCTCGGTGCAGTGGAGGGCCAGGGGCCCAAGCTCGGCGGCGGAGTAGGGCGTCGGCTCTCCGGCCATCGCGGCCTTGAGGAGGCGCTGCGTCAGGAGATCCGGGTAGCGGCGGTTGGGAGCGGTCGAGTGCGTGTAGTCGCGCACCGCGAGACCGAAGTGGCCGATGGGCGTCTCGCCCGGGCGCTCGACGACGTATTCGCCGGCTCCCATCAGCTTCACGATGACGAGCGAGAGGTCCGGGAACCGCAGCGGGTCGGACTTCATCTGCTTGAGAAGAAACGCCTCGAGCGCGCGCGCGTCCGGCTCGGCGGGCAGGCGCTCGCGGTATTCGGCCGCGACGGCGACGATCTTCTGCCAGCGCTCGGGCGAGCGCACGACGCGACGCAGCGCGGCGAACTTCTTTCGCTGCGAGAAACCGCGCCGTGACGCCGTTGGCCGCGATCATGAAGTCTTCGATCAGCTGCCGCGCGCGGTTCTTCTCCTGGACGGTCAAATCCACGATCGTGTCGTCGGCGAAGACGGCGCGCGGCTCGATCGTTTCGAGGTCGAGCGCACCTTCCTCGTGGCGGCGGCTGCGCAGGGCCTGCGCGACGGCGTCCTGGATCTTCAGCTGCTCGGGGATTCCGGCCACGGACCGCGCCTTTTCCGGAAATTCGCCGCCCTCGAGGCCCACGGACACGCTGTCGTACGCGAGCTTGGCCTTGTTGCGCACGGCCGCCCGATAGACGTCGGACTTCTGGAGCGCGCCATCCCTGGCGAAAGTCATCTCGACGACGACGGCGAGGCGGTCTTCACCCTCGTTCAGGGACGTCAGGTCCGTCGAGAGCTTCTCCGGCAGCATCGGGAAGATCTCGGCGGCCGTGTAGACGGACGTCGTGTTCGTCTTCGCGTGCGCGTCGAGTGCGGAGCCTTTCGTGACGATCGCGTCCACGTCGGCGACGGCGACGAACACCTTCACGGCGCCGTCGCCGAGCGGCTCGGCCACCGTCAGCTGGTCGAGATCGCGCGAATCGTCGTTGTCGATCGAGGCCCACGGCCGGTCGCGCAGGTCCCGGATCCCGGCGCCGGCGGGCGCGGCCGCGCCGCGGATCCGGTCGAGCTCGGAGAGCACGTCGCGGGAGAAGTCGGGCTCGAGCCCCTTCTCGACCATGGCCGCGCGGGCGATCCTCTTCAGATCGGCGCGGTCATGGCGGCGCTCCCGGTTCACGGCCGGGAGTCTACGCTGATTCGAACGAATCAGCGGTGTTTGGTCCGCGGGGCTAAGATCGCGCCGTGATTCCCAAGCCTCCCTTCGCACGCGACCTGGCGCCCGAGCAGGAGATCGCGGAATTCGAGCGGTTGAAGCCTCGCCTCGACGCCCTCTGGGGCGCGCTCTCGGCGCGCGAGGAGGAGCCGTACACGTCGGTCGTCATCCCCTCGCTCACGCTCGACCAGTCGGAGCTGCAAAAGCTCGATGCGGCCAGCTTCTACGAGGAACGCCTGCTGTTCCTGCTGATTCGCCTGCGCAACCCGCAGGCGCGCATGGTCTACGTCACGTCGCAGCCCGTGCACCCGCTCATCCTCGAGTACTACTTCCAGCTGCTCGCGGGCATCCCGGCCAGCCACGCGCGCGCGCGGCTGACGCTGCTCTGCGCGTACGACGCATCGCCGCGCTCGCTGACGGAAAAGATCCTCGAACGACCGCGTCTTGATCCAGCGCATCCGCTACGGAATTCCCGATCCCTCGCGCGCCTTCATGACGGTCTTCAATTCCACGCCGCTCGAACGCAAGCTCTCCGTCCTGCTCGGCATCCCGCTGAACGGCGTGGATCCCGCGCTCTCCCACCTCGGCTCGAAGTCCGGAAGTCGCGGGGTCTTTCGCGAAGCCGCCGTCGCGATGCCCGCAGGCTCCGAGAACCTGGGCTCCGAAGAGGACCTCGTCGCGGCGCTCGACGCCCTGCGGCGGACGAGACCCGATATCCGCCGCGCCGTCGTCAAGCTGAACGAGAGCTTCTCGGGCGAGGGCAACGCGATCTTCCGCTACCCGGAGGCGCCGGGCCGCACCGCCCTGCGCGACGCCCTGGCCGATCTCACCTTCTCGGTCGACTCGGAAACGCGCGACCGGTACCTCGCCAAGTTCACGGAGATGGGCGGAATCGTCGAGGAGTTCCTCGAGTACCCGGAGTCGGCCTCGCCCTCGGTGCAGCTGCGGATCGACCCCCAGGGGGAGGTCGTGCTCCTCTCGACCCACGACCAGATCCTCGGCGGACCGTCGAATCAGGTCTACCAGGGCTGCCGGTTCCCGGCCGAAGCGCCCTACCGCCTCCAGATCCAGCAGGCGGCGCGCAGCGTGGGCGACGTGCTCGCCCGCCGCGGCGTCGTGAGTCGATTCGGCGTCGACTTTTTCGTGGGGTCGCGTCCCGGCGGCGAGCCCGAGGTGTTTGCACTCGAGATCAACCTGCGCATGGGCGGCACGACGCATCCCTTCCTCGCCCTGCAGTTCCTGACGGGCGGCAAGCTCGACCCCGAATCGGGCGAGTTCCACTCTCCGGGCGGTCTGCCGAAGTTCTATCGCTCGACCGACAACCTGAGGTCCGACGCCTACCGCGGGCTCTGTCCCGAGGACCTCATCGACATCCTGACGATCAACAGGCTCCACTACAGCCACCATACGGAGACGGGCGCCCTCTTTCACATGATCGGCGCGCTGTCCCAGTACGGGAAGGTCGGACTGACGACGATCGGCAACAGCCGCGAGGAGGCCGACGCGATCTACGCCTCCGCCCTGGAGGCGCTCGACCGCGAGTCGCAGCGATGACCGGCGCCGCCGGACCGGCCCGCTCGGCGCGGTTCTACGCCGGGCTCTCGATCGCCGCCGCGGTCGTCACGATCGCCCTGAAGGCGGCCGCCTGGAAGCTCACGGGATCCGTCGGCCTGCTCTCGGACGCCGCCGAGTCGGTCGTGAACCTGGTCGCGGCGCTGATCGCCCTCTGGGCCCTGACCGTCGCGGCGAAGCCGCCCGATCCGACGCACGACTTCGGGTACTCCAAGGCGGAGTACTTCGCGAGCGGCGCCGAGGGGTTTCTCATTCTCGCCGCGGCCGTCGGGATCGCGATCGCGGCCTGGGAGCGGTGGCAGACACCGGCGCCCATCACGGACGCGTGGACGGGAATCGCGGTCTCCGTCGTTGCGTCGATCATCAACGGGGCCGCCGCGATCCTCCTGTTGCGCGCCGGCAGGCGCCTGCGCTCGATCACGCTGCGCGCCGACGCCCATCACCTGCTGACGGACGTCTGGACGTCCGTGGGCGTCATCGCCGGCATCGTTCTCGTCGCCGTGACGGGATGGATGCGCCTCGACCCGCTGATCGCCGCCGCCGTCGCGGTCAACATCGTGTGGACCGGCTGGAAGCTCGTGCGTGAAACCGGGCTCGCCCTGCTCGATACCGCGCTGCCCGGGGACGAGCGCCAGGAGGTCACCGCGGCGCTCATACCGTTCCAGGAGCAGGGCATCCTCTTCCACGCGATCCGCTCCCGCATCGCCGGCACCCGACGGTTCGTCTCGATGCACGTCCTCATGCCGGGCACGTGGACGATCCAGCGCGGCCACGATCTGTCGGAGGCGATCGAGGCCGCCGTCCGCGAGAAGCTGCCGGGCACCCACGTCTTCACGCACCTGGAGCCGCGGGAAGATCCGGTCTCGTGGGAGGACCGGGGGCTCGATCGGAAGTGACCGGGCTCTACGTCGTGGCCGCCTCGAGCAGTGTGAACGTTCTCGCCGTCGCGTCGAGCTCCGCCTCGACGCCAAGGGGGATGGTCGACTTTTCCCGCGTGTGGCCGAACACGAGCCCGGCCATGGAAGGCACTCGGAGCTTGCCGAGCAGATCGTCGAGCACCTCGGACATCGAGAGCGAGAGCTCGAAGCTCGAGTTCGTCGACGTCTCGCAGTCCGTACACGTTCCCCACACGATGCCCGCGGCCTGCGCGAGCTTTCCGGCCAGGCCGAGCTGCAGGATCATCCGGTCGATGCGGTACGGCGCCTCGCCGACGTCTTCCATGATCAGGATCCTGCCCCGCGTCTCGATCTCGTAGGGCGTCCCCATCGTCGTCGAGATCAGCGTCAGGTTGCCGCCGACCGTCTGTCCCCGCGCCTTTCCCGGCACGATCGTGTGGCGCGGAAAACGCGGAGACAGCGGATCGTCCTCCGGGGGGTTTTGGACGACGCCGATCGGCGCCGGCGTAAACAGCGCCTTCTGGAATCCCTCGAGCGTCCAGGGCGGCAGCGCCGCCATCGCGACGGGCCCGTGGAACGTGACCAGGCGCGCGAGCTTGCCGAACGCGAGGTGAAGCCCCGTGATGTCCGAGTAGCCGAGAAAGATCTTGGGGTTCTTCCGGATCAGGCCGTAGTCGATCCGGTCGAGCAGGCGCTCGGTCCCGTAGCCGCCGCCGAGGCAGAAGACGGCGGCGACTTCCGGATCGGCGAACATCGCGTGCAGGTCCGCGAGCCGCTGCTCCTCGGTGCCCGCGAGGAAGCCGCGCCGCGCGCGGACGTTGGCGCCCAGCTTCGTCTTCAATCCGAGCGCCGCCAGCCGCGGAGCGACCTCCTCGATTCGCCACAGGTCGAAAATGTACGAGGACGGCGCGATCAGGCCGACCGTGTCTCCGGCCCTCAGCGCGCGCGGCCTGACCATGGGGTCTTCGGCCGGCGCGGCCGCCAGCTTCGTCTCGGGCCGAGCGAGCAGTGAGCTTCCGGCCGCCAAACCGGCTGCCGTCAGGAACGAGCGTCGCGTTTTCATGCTGGCGAGGATATCTCTGCGCGCCGCGACGCCCGCAACCCGGCCGGAGGGTCTACGATGCGCCACAAATGACGGAGTCCGTCCCCGAGGAGGCCGAGCGCTGGCGCCTGACGCTGCGATTGAAAAAGGCGCTCGAGAAGCGCGAGTCGCCGCGTCTCGAGATGAGCGTGCTGGTCGTGCTGTCCGGGGCTTCGGGATTCCTGGCCTCGGTCGCGCTGCTGCACGCAGGGTGGCGCCGCATGCCCGTGCGCTACGTCGGCGCCGTGACGATCGCGTACGCCGTCTTCCTCGCGTTGCTCTACGTCTGGATCCGGAGGCATAGAAAGACCGGCCGCGGGGCCGCCGCCAACCGGGGATCCGGATCGATCGACATGGACCCCGTCGTCGCGCTCGACCTCGGAGGCGTCTCCACGGGTTCTTCCGGATCCTCCGCCGGACTCTTCTCCGGAGGCGGCGGCAGGTCGGGAGGCGCAGGCGCATCCGGATCGTGGGCAGGCCCGGGCGGGAGCGGCTCGGGCCGCGGCGGCCTCGACATTTCCGTTGACGGCGACGATGCCGGCGTCCTGATCGCCCTCGCCGTCGCCGCCGTGATCCTGTTCGGCGCGTCCGTGTGGCTCGTGCTTGCCGCGCCGTCTCTCTTTGCAGAGTTGCTGCTGGACGGCGCCCTGAGCGCCGGTCTCTACCGCCGGCTCGGACGCCTTCCCCACCGGCCCTGGCTCGAGACCGCGCTGCGGCGCACGATTCTGCCCTTTCTGCTCGCCGCGGTGACTCTCGGTGTCGTGGGCCGCGTCATGCAGGCCTATGCACCGGAAGCGCGGTCTCTCGGCGGCGTGCTCGCGCATCGCAGCCGAAGCAACTGATCTAGCGCGCCCCCTTGACCGCTTCGCGAACGGTGACGACGTCGACCAGGCCCGAACAGCCGTAGAGCACCGGCAGCACCCGGTCCGCGGGATACCGGCGGCGCAGCTCGGCGACCGCCTCCGTCCCGGCGCGATAGGCGGGAAGGTTCATGCGCCCGAAGAGCGGGTGACGTCCCCACGCGCCCGAGAGTTTTCCGGCGCGCTCCCCGGACACGAGAAAATCGCGCCGCAGCGCCGCGGCGACCTCCGCCTGCGGCACGCCGTCGTTCCACGTCAGATACGACGACTGGTTTTTCGCGTCGTCCTGCAGGTGCGCGAGCCAGAGGCCGATCTGGAGGTCGTCGTCCGGCACCTGTTCGACCTCGGTCAGACCCATCGCCATCAGGACCGCGTTGTTGCCGATCCCCTCGGCGAGCGTTCCCCAGCGTGTGTTCATGGCCAGGATCGTTCCCTCGAACCCGACGCGGCCGCGCACGTACAGGCCCTGCGTGAGCGCGCCCGTGGTGACGTGTCCCGGCACGACCTCGTGGCCGACGAGCTGCTCGAACTCGGGGATGGAGATCTGGAGCGACGCGTTGATCTCGTAGGTCGCCTCGTACTGCGGCGAGCCGTCGGCATTGCGCGCACGGCCGACGTAGTTCATGAACCCCGAGAACCAGGCGTCCTCGATCGGCACGAACTTCATGTTCGATCGCGGGACCTGGCGCAGGTCCTCGGGCAGGTGGGGCGCGAGATGCTTCGTCGTTCCCGCGTCGAACCGCGCGATGAAGGCGTTGGCGAGCGCGGCGATGGATTTGGGTGGCACCATCCGCTCCCGCCGCCAGGCGTCGACGGCCGCGAGCAGCTCGTCGCCGGTCTTCGACGGGTGGCCGGCGCGCGCGAGCAGCTCCGTCAGGCGCCGGCGCTTCTCCTGCGGCCGAGAGGGCTCGGGCGGCCGCCCCGTCGCGGCTACCACGCAGCGTTCGTAGGACACGGCCTCGCCGCGGCCCAGAATCTCCATCGAGAGGTCCCACATTGCCGAGAGGCAGAGGCCGAGCCCGTCGAAGTACGCGCCGCGCAACCCGCCGAGCGCATGGCCCTCCGCCGCGAGGCCGTCGATGGCGCCCTTCACGTCCACCGCCGCGAGGAAGGCATCGATCGCCGCGCGGTCGGGCTCCTTCGCCGCGACTCCCCCGCCCTGGCGCAGCGCCTTCGCGGTCGCGTGCGCATACGCATCGGGCAGCGGCTCGTCGGAGAACCACGAGTCGACGACCGCCCGGCCCGTGCCGGAAGGATTCATCACGTCGCCGCCCCAGAGCGTGTCGATGCCGAGCAGGGCGTCGGCGGTCAGGCGGCCGAGCCGGTCCATCAGGCGGGCTTCTCCTTCTTCATCGCGCCGAACCAGAGGTAGACGCACAGCGCGATGAAACCGAGCGAGCTCACCATCTGCGACACGGGGTCGTTGTCATAGAACGGCAGCTTGATCAGGTCCTCGCGGTACCAGCCGAAGAGGCGCAGCGCCGCGCCGAACACGCCGCCGAGCGCGCCGCCGGCCATCAGTCCCGAGGCGATGATGACCGCCCGCTCGCGCATCGTGCGGCCCTTCTCGCCGCCCGCGGCTTCGGACCGTTTCGTGACGAAGTGCGCGATGACGCCTCCGACGAGCGCCGGGCTATTGAGCTCGAGCGGCAGGTACATGCCGAGCGCGAAGATCAGCGGAGGTACGGCCAGCATCTCCATCGCGACGGCGATCATCGCGCCGGCCCCGAAGAGCACGTACGCCACCGGCTGGCGGCTCATGAAACCCTCCACCAGCGCCTTCATGATCGAAGCCTGCGGAGACGCGAGGACCTGCCGCGCGTCCCCGGGGGCGGCCTCGCCGAACTGGAAGGTCTGCGCCAGCGCCACGATCACGAGGCCGACGACGATCGAGGACATGACCACGCCGTAGAACTTGGCGCGCTCCTGCGCGGCAGGCGTCGAGCCCAGCCAGTAACCGGTCTTCAGGTCCGTGATGGTCTGGCCCGAGACCGAGAGCGCCGTGCACACCATGCCGGCGATCGCCATCACGAAGAACATCCCCGTGCGGCCGGACACGCCGAACTCGAGCAGCACGACCGAGGAAATGATGATCGTCAGCATCGTCATCCCCGAGACGGGATTGCGCGCCGTCGTCGCGATGGCGTTGGCCGCGACCGACGTGAAGAAGAACGAGAAGACGAGCGTGATCCCCAGCCCGATCAGGACGATGACGGACCGGCTGTCCAGGTTGCCCAGGAAGACCGCGATGGCCAGCGCCGACACCACCACGCCGACGAGGATCTTCATGATGCCCATGTCCCGGTCGGTCCGCTCGAGCCCTTCGTGCTCGCCGTGGCGGAAGGCCTTCGTGGCGATCGAGAAGGAGCCGGCCACGATCTTCAGCGACTTGATGATCCCGAAGATGCCGGCGGTCGCGATCGCCCCCACGCCCATGAAACGGACGTAGCCGCGAAAGATCTCGTTGGCCGTCATCTTCGCGATCGGGACGGTCGCCGGATACACCGCCGACGTCCGGAAAATGCCGGCCGATGAACCAGATGAGCGGCACGAGGACCAAGTTCGAGAACACGCCCCCGGCGCAGAGCAGCGTGGACGCGCGCAGCCCCATCACGTAGCCGAGCCCGAGGATGAAGGCGATCGCGTCGAAGCGCAGGACCATCCGCGCTTTTTCGTTGAGCATCTGGACGACCGGGACGAACTGGAAGTCGACGGTCTCCTTCCAGACCTGGAACGTCGTCACGAAAAAGTCGTAGACCGCCGCGATCCCGGTCGCCTCGAGGAGCAGCCTGGCCTGCGAGCCGCCCTTCTCGCCCGTGACGAGGACCTCCGTGATCGCCGTCGCCTCGGGATACGGGAACTGCCCGTGCATGTCGCGCACGAAGTAGCGGCGCAGCGGAATGAGGAAGAGGACGCCGAGGCACCCGCCCGCGAGGCAGATGAAGATCGTCTGCCAGGGGTGCGGGTCGAGCTTGAGGATGTAGAGCGCCGGCAGCGTGAAGATGGCGCCCGCGACGACGGCGCCCGAGACGCCGCCGATGCCCGTGATGATCACGTTCTCGATCAGGCTCGAGCGCCGCGCGTAGACCCGCGCGAGGCCGATCGCCAGGATCGAGATCGGGATCGCCGCCTCCATGACCTGGCCGACCTTCAGACCCGAGTACGCGGAGGCGGCCGTGAAGATCGCGCACAGGAAGAGTCCCCACAGCACCGAGCGCCAGGTCGTCTCGGGCAGGTTCGCCGAGGCTGGAACGACGGGCTGGTAGGTCTCGCCGGGAGCGAGCGGGCGGTAGGCGTTGTCCGGAAGCGATTTCGAGTCGGACGCGTCCATCGGTCCTCCCGCGGCGCAAACGGCGTATCGTTCCCCGGTCGCAAGCCCGCCGCGATTTCCGCGGAGTCTACCGGAGTCGGCGGGAGCAGAAAGGGGTCCGATGGCGCCCTCGGATTCGACGCGCAGGAGCTGGGCGATTTTCTTCGCCCGCGAGATCCTCGGCCTGATCTTCTTCATGGCCGGCGTCTACAAGGTCTTCACCATGACGCCCGCCGGCCACGCGCACAAATGGTTCGTCGATCCGTACGCCGACACATTCCTGCCGATCTGGTCGCTCTGGCTCGCGGGCGTGACCATCCCGATCGTCGAGCTCGTGGCAGGCGCTCTCCTGCTGGTCGGCTGGCGCATCCGCGACGCCCTCGTCGCGCTCGGCCTCGTGCTCGTCGTCGTCACGTTCGGGCACCTGCTGAAGGAGCCGCTCTACGAGTTCCACACGCACGTCATCCCGCGGCTCGCCCTGCTCGTCTTCGTGCTCATGCTTCCCGCGGACGTCGACCGCTTCTCGGTGGACGCGTGGCTCGCGCGGCGGGAGGGATCCTGAAGCGGCTCATCGTCGCCATCCCGCTCGCGACGCTCGCCTGCGGCCCCGCGACGCCCGCCGTGAACGTCGTCGGCCAAGCTCTCGTCGCCACCGCGATCCAGAGCGGCGCCGTCGCATCGCCCGTGCGCACGCCGGTTCCGCCCGCCGAGCCGACCGCCGTCCAGCCCGACGATGCGTCGGTCGACACGATCGTCACCGCGCTCTACGCCTCGGTGAGCCACGGGCCCGAATACGAGCCCAACTGGGACCGCCTGCGCGCCCTGTTTCTGCCCGCGGCAATCGTCGTGCCACCCAAACGCCCCGATGCCGGGGCGTTCACGGTCCTCGACGTGAAGGCCTTCGAGGAGCGGATCCGCAAGTACATCGCGGGGCGCAGGGAAAAGGGCGAGCAGCTCGGCTTCACCGAGCGCGAGATCGCCCGGAGCGAGAACCGGTTCGGCAACGTGTGCCAGGTCTTCTCGACGTACGAAACCGTCCGCGCGCCGAAGGACGCGGCCCCGTTTGCCCGGGGCATCCACAGCATCCAGCTCGTGTACGACGGCCGCAGGTGGTGGATCGCCGCGCTCGTCTGGGACACCGAGAGGGAGGATAATCCGATCCCCCGGATGCAAAAGGAGCAACGCCCATGAAGATGTCCCTCGTTCTCGTCGGAGCGCTGGCGACCCTGGTCGCCGGCGCTTCCTCGGCAGCCGCGCAGTTTGCGCCGCGCACTTCCCCGCCACCCAACGTCCCGCCGGGTCTCACGCCCGTCGCGGGCCAGAAAATCCACGACCCCAACGCGGAAACGGAGGCGAATCGGATGCCGACCCCGGGCGGCCCGCCGCCCGAGCGCCGCGCGGCCCAGAGCGTTTCGCCGGGCGCTCGCCCTTCCGAAGCCGACGGGTCCTCGGTCGACGCGATCATCGCGGCCCTCTATGCTTCGGTCAGCCACGGCGAGGACGGGCAGCCCAACTTCGACCGCATGCGCGCGATCTTTCTCCAGGTCGGCATGCTGATCCCGCCCAAGGATCCGCGCAGCGAGCTCTTCACGGTGCTCGACCCGGATGGTTTCGAGGAGCGCGTCCGCAAGTCGATCGCCGCAGGCAAGCAGAAAGGCGACCCGACCTCCTTCTTCGAGAGCGAGGTGGCGCGCAGGACGGACTGCTTCGGCGCCGTCTGCCAGGTCTTCTCGACGTACGAGTCGCGCCGCAAGCCCACCGACGAGAAGCCCTTCGTGCGCGGCATCAATAGCATCCAGCTCGTCAACGACGGCCGGCGCTGGTGGATCGCTTCGGTCGCCTGGGATACGGAGAAGCCCGAGAAGCCGATTCCGGCGCAGTACCTGCCCAACGTGCCGTCGGTGATCCCGCAGGAGTACCTGAAGAAGAACTAGGCCCCTTCACCCCAGCCCTCTGCCGCGAGCTCGGCGGCCGATTCGCCCCGTCGGCTGTGCGACCTCCGCCGCCGGGGCGTTGGCTCTACCGCGAGAGCGCCGCCTCGCCGAGCGCCTGGGCCAGGTCGGCGATCAGGTCGTCGGCGTGTTCGAGGCCGATCGACGCGCGCAGCAGGTTCTGCGGCGTCGTCGAGCCCTCGCCCTCGCTCGAGGCGCGGTGCTCGATCAGGCTTTCGGTGCCGCCGAGGCTCGTCGCGTTGACGAACAGCTTCACGCGCGAGGCCGCGCGGACGGCCGCCTCCCGGCCCCCGCGCACGCGCAGCGAGAGCATGCCCCCAAAGCCGGACATCTGCCGCTTCGCGACCGCATGGCCAGGATGGGACTCGAGGCCCGGGTAATGGACCGCCTCGACGGCCGGGTGCTTCTCGAGAAAGCGCGCGACCGCGAGCGCGTTGGCGCTATGCCGCTCGACGCGCGGGGAAAGCGAGCGCAGGCCCCGCAGCACGAGCCAGGAATTGAAGGGCGAGGCCACGGCCCCGAGGATCTTGCGGACGTGCTCGACCTGTGAGGACAGCTCCCCGGCGGTCTTGAACACGAGCGCGCCGCCCTGCGCGTCGCTGTGTCCGCCGAGGTACTTCGTCGTCGAATGATGGACCGCATCCGCGCCGAGCTCGAGCGGCCGCTGGACGACCGGCGTCGCGAACGTGCTGTCCACCGAAAGCAGAGCCCCCGCGCCATGCGCGATCTCGGCGAGCGCCGCGAGGTCCGAGATCCGCATCAGCGGGTTCGAAGGCGACTCGGCCCAGAGGACGCGGGTCGCCGGGCGCAGCGCCGCGCGGACCGCGTCGAGATTCGTCATGTCGACGGGCGTCGCCTCCATCCCCCAGCGCGGCAGGAATTCGCGGCACATCTCGCGCACGCCGTAGTACGCGTCCTCCTGGTAGACGACGTGCGACCCGGCGGGCTGCGCCTGGAAGTACGCGGCCGCCGCCGCCAGGCCCGAGCCGAACACGAGCGCCGCCGCTCCCCCCTCGACCGCGGCGAGCGCCTCCTCGAGCCGGGACTGCGTCGGGTTACCTTCCCGGATGTACATGAACCCGAGCGGCGTCTCGGCGGCCGGGCCGTGCTCGAAGGTCGTCGAGAGGTGAATCGGCGGGGCGACGGCCCCGGTGGCCGCGTCCGGCTTGCCGCCGGCATGGACAGCGCGCGTTTCGAACTTCATGGCGGCTCCTTGCCTTTCGGCTACGGCGAGAGCGACGGCTCGTAGTTCGTGACGAACTCGAGGAAGCGGACCACCTCGATCATGTCCTTGCCCTTGAATCGGATCGCGTGGGCGTCGGTGCGCTCGACGATCGGCAGGTAGGCGAGGACCTCCGCGGGACGATAGTTCTTGAAGCGCAGGTCGAGCGTCACGGGAGCGGAGACGGTGAAGGGCTTCAACTCCCTGACCCGGCCGATCGCCTTCTTCGCCTTCTCGCGGATCAGGTCGCAGCTGGCCTCGGGCGTCAGCGTGCGCGCCGAGTGGAACCCGTAGTTCCACTTCACGACGGCGCCCTCGATCGGGCCGAGCATCCCCTGCGCTTCCTTCACGATGGCGTCGTCGCCCGTGACGAGGGCGACCGGCACGCGGAAATGCCCGCCGATGGCCGCGTTCAACGCCGCCTCGGGCACCGAGACGCCGTTCAACCGCACGTCGGCGAGCGTCGCCGAGGACATCGTGTGCGCGCGCACCCCCTCCGGGTTCGTCGTCGAGGAGTGGTAGCCGACGAAGAGGATCGCGTCGAAGGAGGCGTCGACGCCCTGCATCATCGCCAGCGGCCGCGGCCAGGACCGGACGATCTGCACGTCCTTCGGGAACCGCTCGATCAGCAGGTTCTCGCCGTTGCCGTGGGAGTCCGAGACGAGAAACTCCGTGGCACCGGCCGACCGCGCGCCCTCGATCGCCGCCAGGACCTCGTTGGTCATGAATCCGCGAAAGCGCTCGTACTCGAAACCCTGCGGACCGAGCTGGTCGCCGGTCACGACGCCCGCGATCCCTTCCATGTCGGCCGAGATGTAGACCTTGAGCTTCGTCTGCGCAGAGGCGGGCAGCGCAAGACCGGCCGCGAGCCCGGTCCACAGGAGAAGGCTTCGCAGACGCATCGTCATCCTCCGTCGGAAAAGGTCAGCCGACGGCCGGCTCCGCCGGAGGCCCCGCGGGCGTCGGCGCCTTGTCGGGCGTCTTCGGCTTTCCAAAGCGCGCATCGTCAATCGGCACGTTCAACTCGATCTTCTCGAACACGAGCGACTGGGTCTCCCCGCCGTCCTTCGTGCTGGCCGTGAAGGAATGCGGCAGGGTCAGTCCCTCCACCTCCTTGTAGTCGCCGATGGTCGAGACGACGACGACCTCGGAGTCCTCGATTTTCTTCGTCATGACGGTCGTCGTCTGCAGGAAGGTCTTCGGGTCGAGGTACATGTAGCGGACCTCGCCGGATTTCAGCGTGACCTTCAGCTTCCAGTCTTCCGGCCGGAACCTGGAGTCGTGCCCGACGAGCTCGATCGCGCTGCCCTTGGCCTTGTAGTCCACGAGAGGACCGTCGAGATCCGCCTGCTGCTGCGCTTCCTCTCTCTCCTCGGCCGACATCGCCTGCGGCTCGCTCATGCCGGTGAAGGGCATCCACATCCAGCCCGACTTGCCGTCGTATGCCTGAACCGCCGTCTGCCCGTCGAACGTGAACTGCCAGCGGCTCATGTTGGGGCGCTTCAACTCGAGGACGGCCGGCATCGTCTCGTCGCCGGCCTTCATCGTCCCGGTCAGGCGCATCGTCTTGACGGCCCTCAGCTTTTCCAGGCCGCCGCGCGCCGCGACGTTCTTCGCGATGAGCTCGTCGGCCGTCTGACCACCGGCGTGCGCAGCGGCCAGAACCAGCACTGCCGCCGCAGCGATTGCCCGTACTCGCATCCCGGCCTCCCGCGCGCTGTGCGCAGCCGAGACTCTACCGCAGGGCCGAGCCGCGGCAGGGCGTAGGCTTGCCACCCATGCAGACCCTCGAAGACCTTGCGACGCCTTCGGTCCTCATCGACCTGGACATCCTGGCGCGCAACATCACGCGGATGCAGGAGCGCGCCCGCGCGGCCGGCGTGAAGCTGCGGCCGCACGCCAAGACGCACAAATCCCCCGAGGTCGGCCGGATGCAGATCGAGGCCGGCGCAAGCGGCCTCACGCTCGCCAAGACCTCCGAGGCAGAGGTCTTCGCCGAGCATGGATTCGAGGACATCTTTCTCGGCTACCCGATCTTCGGCGCGGACAAGGCGCGGCGGCTGCTCGCCCTCGCGGACCGCCTCCGGCTCACGGTCGGCGTGGACAGCGTCGAGGGCGCGCGCAGCCTTGGCGACGTGTTCCACGCCGCCGGGCGGCGGCTGGACGTGCGCTTGAAGATCGACAGCGGGTTCCGGCGCGTTGGCGTCCGCCCCGAGGACGCGGTGCAGATGGCCCGCCGGATCGCCGAACTTCCCGGAATTCGTCTTTCCGGGATCTTCACGCACGCCGGCCAGGGCTACGGCGGGCCCACGCCGGAAGACGTCGCGCGCACCGGCCGCGACGAGGGACGCGTCGTCGTCGAGGCGGCCGCAGCCGTGCGTGCCGCCGGGCTGCCCGTCGAAGACATCTCGCTCGGATCGACGCCCACGGCGCGCGCCGGGATGGCCGTCGCCGGCGTCACCGAATGCCGGCCCGGAACGTACGTCTACAACGACCGCTCGCAGGTCGCGCTCGGCAGCGCCAACCTCGAGGACTGCGCGATGACGATCCTCGCGACCGTCGTCAGCGTTCCGGAGCGCGACCGTGCGGTCGTGGACGCCGGATCGAAGACGCTGTCGACCGACCCGATGCGCCCGACCGCGGACGGCAACGGTCTCGTCGTGGGCACGACCAGCCGCGTCGCGCGGGCCTCGGAGGAGCACGGTGTCATCGCCGTCGCCGAGGGCGAATCGTTCCGCGTCGGACAGCGCGTGCGCATCCTGCCCAACCACGCCTGCGCCGTCGCGAACCTCCACGACCGCCTGGTGGCCATCCGCGGCAGTGCCGTCGAGGGCGAAATCTGTGTGGCCGCAAGGGGTTGCGTCCAGTAAAAGTATGGGGGTCAGGTCTGAAATCTTCGGAGTTTGAGATTACTTGACTAGGCAACCATTGACTGATAGTGTAATTGCGTGGTCGACACCGGCAGCGCGCTCGCGCGCGAGATCCAGCAGAAGCGCCCCTTCCAGTCGGCGCGGCAGGAGGCCGCGCTCGGCCTGCTGAAGACGGTCGACGTGCTTCGCCTGCACATCTCGCGCGTCCTCGAGCCCTTCGGCGTCACGGACCAGCAGTACAACGTGCTCCGCATCCTGCGCGGCGCCGGCCAGGACGGCCTGCCCACCCTCGAGATCGCCGAGCGCATGATCGAGCGGGCCCCGGGCATCACGCGCCTGATCGACCGCCTCGAGACGAAGGGCCTCGTATCCCGCGAAAGCGCTGCACGAGCGACCGGCGCCAGGTCTTCTGCATCCTCGCCCCGGCCGGCGCCCGGCTGCTGTCCCGCATGGATGCGCCCGTCGCGAAATGCCGACGAAGCCCTCGGCGCCCTGAACGAGCCGACCTCAAGACGCTCATCCGCCTGCTCGACGCCGTCCGCGCCGGGCTCTCCCGACCGATGACCTCCCCACGCCGCAAGGCGTAAACCGCCGAACACACGATCGTCAACCCCAAACCGTCTCGAAAGGAGATCCCCCAATGGTTCGCAAGCTCCGCATCGCTGCCGCCCTGCTCGCCGCCCTCGCGGCCGCGCCGCTCTTCGCGGCGGACACGTACACGGTCGACAAGGTCCACTCGGACGTCAGCTTCCAGGTCCGTCACTTCGTCTCCAAGGTCCGGGGCGACTTCACCGACTTCGAGGGCACGATCCAGATCGACCAGGCCAGGCCCGAGGCGTCCTCGGTCGTGTTCACGATCAAGACCGCGTCCATCAACACGAAGAACGAGAGCCGCGACAAGCACTTGAACTCGCCCGACTTCTTCGACACCGCGAAGTTTCCCGAGATCACGTTCAAGAGCACGAAAATCGCGCCGGCCGGCAAGGACAAGTACGACGTCACCGGCAACTTCACGATGCACGGCGTGACGAAGGAGATCACCCTGCCCGGTCACCTACACCGGGTCCATGAAGGATCCGCGCGGCAGGAACGGGCCGGTTTCGAGCTCGCGACCACCCTCAACCGGCAGGACTACGGCGTCAAGTTCAACAAGACTCTCGACAACGGGAGCCTGATGCTGTCCGACGACGTCGCCGTGACGATCTCGCTCGAGACCGTCAAAAAGGCTCCGGAGGCCGCGCCGGTCGCAGCGAAGTGACAAGAGGTGCGCGGCTCGAAGAGTCGCGCAGACCCCTTCGTCATCCCGAGGGCCCCGCAAGGGGCCCGAAGGATCCCAATCGCAGCCGGACTGTCCCGAGCCCCGAGGCAGTCAGACCGCGGCTCCCCGACCGGATCCTTCGGCTTCGCTCAGGATGACGGGGCGCGACCGGACCCGAACACGCGGCGCCGATCTGCTGCCGGAGACGTTAGAGTTGCATGCATGACACCCGAAGCCGCCGAGGCCCGCTCCCTGCCATCCGACTCCCGAGGCCTCGCGCCGTCGGCGGTCATCGGGTTCGTCCTGGTGCACGTCGCCGCCCTCGGCGTCTTCGCCCTCGGGTTCTCCTGGAAGGGCGTCGCCCTCTGTCTCGCTTCCTACTACCTGCGGATGTTCGCCATCACGGCCGGTTTCCACCGCTACTTCAGCCATCGCTCCTACCGCCTGGCGCGCGTGCCGCAGTTCCTGCTCGCCTTCCTCGGCCAGACGTCCGCGCAGAAGGGCGTTCTCTGGTGGGCGGCAAATCACCGCCATCATCACAAGTACTCCGACCGGCCCGAGGACATCCACAGCCCTCTGCAGAAGGGCTTCTGGTGGAGTCACATGGGCTGGATCCTCGCGCGGGACCACGCGGATTCCGATCCCGCTCGCATCCCCGACTTTGCCCGGTATCCCGAGCTCGTCTGGCTCGACCGCAACCAGTACGTCCCGACGCTGCTGTACGGCGTCGCCCTCTATTTCGCGTTCGGCTGGACCGGGCTCTTCTACGGCTACTTCCTTTCGACGGTGCTGCTGTGGCACGGAACTTTCTCCATCAACAGCGTCATGCATGTCTTCGGCCGACGCGCGTACGCGACGACCGACGACTCGCGCAACAGCTTCCTCTTCGCGCTCGTCACGATGGGCGAGGGCTGGCACAACAACCACCACTGGGCACCCGGCTCCGCGGCACAGGGCTTTCGCTGGTGGCAGGTGGACGCGAGCTACTATTTTCTCTGGCTCGGCGAAAAGCTCGGCCTCGTGGAAGGCCTTCACCGTCCGCCCGCGCGCTGGCGCGAAGCCGCGCGCGAGGCTGATCGGACCGGGCGCTCCTTCACGTCCGCGCGACTCCACGAGCGCGTGCAGAGCCTGACGCGCCGCTGGGCCGACCTGCGCGACTCCGCGCGGTTGACCGCCCACGAGGCGATCGGCGAGCTCGAAGCGGCGCGCCAGCGAGTGGCCGCGCAGCTCGACCGCCTGCACGAGGAGGCCTCCGCCGCCGGAGCGCGGGCGGGACGACGTCTCGACGAGATCCATGCCGAGATCGAGAGGGCGCGGGCGCACCTGGCCGAAATCCTCGAGCGCCTGGTCGCCGCCGCCGAATCGCTCCGGATGCCCCGGCCCGAGCCGGGCTGATACGCGGGCGGGGTGTCCTGACATGAGCCTGCACACGCGTCTCAAGACGAAGATCGGCGACCCGATCGTCGAACAGCTCACGCAGGGCCTGTCACCCGAGCAAATCGCGCTGACCGTCGCGGTGGGTCTCACAATTGCCGTCAACCCCATCATCGGCACGACGACGATCCTGTGCTTCGTCGCGGCGTGGGCGCTGCGGCTGAATCAACCGATCATCCAGGCGATCAATTGGTCGTCCTACGCGCTCCAGCTGCTGCTCATCTTTCCGTTCATCCGCCTGGGCGAGAAGATCTTCGGCGCCGCGCCCGAAACGCGCTCCCTCCAGGAGCTCGTCGCGCTGGCGAAAGCCGACACTCTCGGCACGATCCGGACTCTCGGCGCCACGATGGGTCATGCCGCCGTGGCCTGGGTGCTCGTCGCTCCGTTCTTGACGGGCGCGATCTACTTCGCGGCGCGGCCGGTCTTTCGCGCCCTCGCGCGCCGCATTCCCGCAACCCGGAGCAGAGGCGTCGATGATGCGGCCTCATCGAAATCGCGAGCGGCCAGGCAGGCGCCACAGGAGTACCCTAGTCGCCAGTGGATCTGCCCTCACCGCTCGAGCGGGCGCCGGAGGGGCTGTTTGACGGGCTCGCGTTGTGGTTGAAGCGCGAAGACGTCCACGAGCTCGGTGCGTTCAAGTGGCGCGGCGCCCTGCCCACCGTTGATGCCTACAAGGCGCAGGGCGCCGGCGCCATCGTCACGGCTTCGACCGGAAACCACGGCGCGGCCGTCGCCTGGGCGAGCCAGCGTCTCGGCCTGCGCGCGATGGTCTACGCGCCGGCGGGCGCTTCGCTCGCCAAGCTCGCGTTGATCGACGGTCTCGGCGCGGAGATCCGCCTGGCGGGCACCGATCTCGATTTCGCCAAGGACGAGGGCAAGCGCTTCGCCGCCGAGGCGCACGTTCCGTTCTTCGAGGACGGCGTCGAGCCGGCGCAGTTCGAGGGGTACGGCAAAATCGCCGATGAGCTGCTCGACCAGCTGCCCGAGCCGCCCTCCGCCGTGGTCGTGCCCGTCGGCAATGGCGCGCTGATCGGCGGCATCGGCCGGACGCTCAGGCGCCGCTCGCCCGGGACGCTCGTCGTCGGCGTCGCCGCGAAGGAGGCTCCCGTGATGGCGCTTTCCTTCGACGCGAAGAAGCCCGTCGAGTGCGACCGGGTGGCCACCTTCGCCGACGGCCTCGCGGTGCGCGTCGCCATTCCCGAGGCCGTGGCGCTCGTGGACAGCGTCGTCGACCGGATGCTCCTCGTGTCCGAGCGCGAGATGGCGCACGCCATCGCGAATTACGGCAGGGCCGGCATTCGCGCGGAAGGGGCGGCCGCATCCGCCCTCGCCGCGCTGCCGCAGCTCTCGGACGTCGTGGGCCCGGTCGCCGTCGTCGTCACCGGGCACAACATCGACGACGACCTCTACCGCCGCGCGCTCGAGTCGCCGGATTCGTTTCCCGACTGACTGCCTAGGACGTTCGCAGGTCCGTCGTGGCAAGGAACTTCGGCGCCCGGCGGTGCTTCGTCGCCTGCTCGTACGCGAACGCGATCTTCAGGAGCGTCGGCTCGCTCCACGCGCGGCCGAAGATCGACATTCCGACCGGCAGGCCGAAGTCGTATCCGCACGGAACCGTGATGTCCGGATAGCCGGCGATGGCCGGGAACGAGGAGCTGCCGCCCGGTCCGTAGTCTCCGTTGACGAGATCGATCAGCGTCGCCGGGCCGCTCGTCGGCGCGACGAGCGCGTCGAGCTTGTTGTCGTCCATGGTCTTGTCGATGCCTTCCTTCCGGGTCAGCCGCAGGTCCTTCTCGAGGGCATCGACGTAATCCTTGTCGGTGAGCGGGCCCTTGGCCTCCGCCTTCTCGAAAATCTCCTGCCCGAAGTAGGGCATCTCGCGCGAGCGGTTCTCCTCGTTGAAGCGGATCAGGTCCTTGAGCGTCTTGTACTGCGTCCGCGCGCCGAGCGCGGCGAGGTACGCGTTCAGGTCCGCCTTGAACTCGTAGAGCAGGACCTCGAACTCGCTGTCGTCCGTCTCGCCGAGCGTCGCGATGTCGGCCGGGTCCACGATGACGGCCCCGAGCCGCTTCATGTCGGCGATCGCCGCCTCGACGAGCCGGTCGGCGGCGGTGCTCTGGCCGAAGAGCTTCTTGCGCGGGACGCCGATGCGCATTCCCTCGAGACCCTTCGGGTCGAGGAACTTCGTGTAGTCCACGGGCATCCTGCCCTCGAGCGCCCTGGTGGCCGGGTCGCCCGCGTCGTACCCGGCGAGCGCGGTGAGCAGGATCGCGGCGTCCGTCACGGTGCGCGTCATCGGCCCTGCCGTGTCCTGGCTGTGCGCGATCGGGATGATGCCGGTGCGCGACACGAGCCCGAGCGTGGGCTTGATCCCGACGAGGCCGCAGTTGTTCGAGGGCGACACGATCGAGCCGTCCGTCTCGGAACCGATCGTGAGCGCGCAGAGGCTCGCCGCCGCCGAGGCCCCCGAGCCCGAGCTCGAGCCCGATGCGCTGCGGTCGAGGGCGTAGGGATTGCGGCACTGGCCGCCCCGACCGCTCCAGCCGCTCGAAGAGTGGGACGACCGGAAGTTCGCCCACTCCGAGAGGTTCGTCTTGCCGAGGATCACGGCGCCCGCGTCGCGCAGTCTCTTCGCGACGAAGGAGTCGGAAGCCGGGATCGCGCCGAGCAGAGCGAACGATCCCGCCGTCGTGTTCATGCGGTCGGCCGTCCCGACGTTGTCCTTGATGAGCACCGGGATCCCGTGGAGCGGCCCGCGCACCCTGCCGGCCTTGCGCTCGGCGTCGAGCCCGGCGGCGATCGTCAGTGCGTCCGGGTTGATCTCGAGGACGGCTCTCAACTCCGGCCCCTTCAGGTTCAGGGCCTCGATCCGCGCGATGTACTTGCCGGCGATCGACCGCGCCGTGTCCGCGCCCGAGCCCATGCGCTTCTGGAGGTCCGCGACGGTCGCCTCGTCGAGCTCGAAGGGCGGCGGCGAAGCGGGCGCGGGCGGGGCCGGCGTTGCCGCGGCGGCCGTCAGCGGCCCGGCGGCCGCGACCGCGCCCCCGAGGGCTCCGAGGCGGATGAGAGCCCGACGGTTCATGCGAGCGGCCATGGCGTCCTCCTGCGAATTGGCGACAGGAATATCACGCGCCCTGGAAGAGGTGGGCGATCGAGTTCGCGTAGTAGGTCAGCAGCGGCAATTCCTCGGGCCGCGCCCGGTAGAGACCCTCCCGATCTTCGACGAGCCGCCGCAAGGTCAGCATCCGCAGCCCGACGGCAATCGCGTAGTCCTGGTCGCCGCGCGGCACGTAGACGTGGGCCCCGCGAGCCTCGAGCCGCTCGGTCAGGCTCAGGACCGCGGCCTTCAACTCCAACTCGCTCCAGGCCCGCGCGGGCTCGCGCACGAACACCGTCGCGACGAGCGAGACCGGCACGGCCGGTATCACCCGGGCGACCGAGGCCATCAGCTCGCGCGCGAGCTCCTCGAGCCGACGGGACTGCTCCTCGCGCGGCAGGCCGCGAAAATCGATGCCGCGCCCGGCGCCGTACTCCGTGAGCGAGACGGGCGACCCGAAGTTGACGCATGCATAGCCGAATCGGTGCCACTTGTTGCGCGCCATGAGCCAGAGGTTGCGCCCGACGAAGCGCCCCGTGTTGAGGAGGGCCCCGGTCGTCCGCGGCTGAGCCTCCCGGTCCACCAGGAGGCTACGGTCCTCGAACGTGCGGTCGTAGTTGATCCCCACGGGCACGAAAACGACGTCGCGGCCCGACTGCGGGTCGAACGCGCGCAGCATGTAGCCGAGGATCCCGAGCCTCGGCTCGCGCAGCCGGCCATCGCGGGAAAGGCCGCCCTCCGGGAACACCGCCTGGGTGACTCCGGCCGCCGTCGCCATCGCCACGTAGCGCTCGAGCACCTTACGGTAGAGCGGGTCCTTCGAGTTGCGGCGCACGAAATAGGCGCCCATCGCGCGCACGAGCGACTGGAGCGGCCAGATCCGCGCCCATTCCCCCACCGCGTAGGACAGGGCCGTGTTCTCCGCCGCGAGGTACGAGACGAGGATGTAGTCCATGTTGGACCGGTGGTTGATGAGGAAGACGACGGTCGACTCCGCCGGAATCGCGGAAAGCCCCTTCTCGTCCGAATAGCCCAGACGCACACGGTAGAGCGACCGCGCGACGTTGCGGGCGAGCCAGTACCCGAAGCGAAAGTAGGCGTAGGCGTTGAAGGCGGGAACGATCTCGCGCGCATAGGCCTGGATCCGGCGCATGGCGAGCTCCCGCGGCATGTCCTCTTCGCGGGCGTACGCCTCGGCCGCCTCCTGGACCTGCGGGTCGTAGAGGAGCCGATCGATCAGGACCTCGCGCCTGGTCAGCTTGAACGGCTGGATCCGGATCCTGAGCCGGGTGTTGAGCTCCTCGAGCACGCGGTTGACCCGCCGCCGCAACACCCAGCGCGCGCCCGGCACGAGGAGCCGATCGAGCGCGGCCCACGCCGCCAGCACGGCCAGCAGGATCGCGAGCCATGTCGGGAGCGAGACCGTGCCGTGCATGCGTGGGATTCCGAGCCCGAGCATAGGATAAACACGGGGGCCGACATGGAGTGGACGCGCAACGGTTTTGTCGTCTCGACCGACCCGGACCGACTCGACCGGGAGTCCATCCATCGCTTCCTCGCGACTTCCTACTGGTCGCCGCGGGATCCCCCGATCCATCGTGGATCGCTCGATCGAGAACTCGATGCCCTTCGGCCTCTACGAGGAGGAAACGGGCGCGCAGGTCGGCTTTGCCCGGGTCATTACGGACCGCGCGACGTTCGCGTACCTGGCCGACGTGTACGTCCTCGAATCGCACCGCGGCCGGGGGCTCGCCCTGTGGCTCATGCAGACCATCCGCGCGCACCCGGAGCTGGAGAACATGCGGCGCTGGACGCTCTTCACGCGCGACGCGCACCCGCTCTACCGCAAGGTGGGCTTCCGGGACATCGAGGATCCGCCGCGCTGCATGGAGATCGTCGACCGCGGCATCTATGCGCGCATGAAGGACGGCGGCTCCTCGAGCTCAGTTCGGCGCGCGAGGAGCCGCGCCCGGCTCCCACCGGCTGCTCATCGGGAAGAGGCCACGCCTCGCATCGCCCGGACGAGCGACCACAGGCTGATCAGCGCCCACGCGCTCTCGAGAACGCTCAACCCGAGGCTCCTCGCTTCGATCGCGAAGTACGCGAGGATCGCCGAGCCGCCGAAGTTCAGGGCCAGGTACGCCGCGTCGGACGGTTTCAGGCGGCCGCTCTGCTGGGCGGCGAACGCCACCAGGATCAGGGCCGCGCCGACCAGGGAGATAGCCTGGCCGATCATCGCGCCGCCTCGTCCGCCTCGGCTGCGACGGGGTAGCAGGCGAGCACCAGCCGGAACGGCTTGCCCTTGCCCGGCCTCCCGTTATCGAGACGGTTCGGAGAGGAGTGCCGGGCGATGACGTCCACGACGGCGGTACGCACGGCATTGGCAAAGTCGCTGCGCTGCCCCGGGGAGTCGAAGCGAAACTGGGATTTCAACGACAGGGTCGCGATGCGCTTGCCGTCGGCTCGGCCTCCTCGCGCCGCCCGCCCGACGTCCGAGCGGACCTGCTCGGCCAGGGCCACGAGGTAGTCCGCCGAGGAGGTGTCGGCAATGTCCCGCCAGTCCGCCCCGACCGGGCCCAGCAGCCCCGGCGAGAGGACATAAGCGCGCGCGGTGGCGACGTACTTGTGCTCGATCATGTTTCCCTTCCGCGCCCGACCGGCCGGCCTGAGAAAGCCCGCCGCCTCGAGCTTCCGGACGTGGTAGTTCACCCGCTGCCGGGGAAGCCCCAGGCGCCTTGCGAGCTCGCTCGACGAGGCCGGTTCCCTGGAAAGCGCGAGCAGCCTCTGGCGAAGCGGATGCAGGAGCGCGCCCGCGCGCTGCCGACTCCCGATGCTCTCGAGATCCGCTTCCGGCCCGCCCGCAGGCTTATCCACAGACAATATTATCTGTCTTGACAGGTATTACTGTCAACGAACGGCCTGCTGAGCCCAAGCGCCTCAACGGCGCGTACTTCGTACGGGTGGACAAGTCGTCCGGCTTACGGAGCCGCGGCCGATAGAATCGAACCATGCTCTCCTGCCTGGTCACTTCCGTTCACAGAAAGGCCTGATTCCATGGCAAAGCTCGGACTCTTCGGAGGGGGGCTCTCCTCGCGAGCGGCGAGGGGCGAGAAGCGACGTTCGCGCGCCCCGCAGCCCGAAGACGACAAGAAGAAGAAGAAATCCGTCCCCATCTCGGTGATCCTGCGGGACGCCGCGGAGCTCGTCCACGCCCGCAAGGGACGCCTGGCGCTCGGCCTGGGACTCCTGCTGCTTTCGCGGCTTGCCGGCCTGGTCCTGCCCGGCACGACCAAGGTCCTGCTCGACAACGTGATCGGCAAGGGCCAGCGCGACCTGCTCATCTGGATCGTCCTGGCGGCCGGGGGCGCAACCCTCGTTCAGGCCATCACCGGTTTCGCCCTTTCCCAGGTTCTCGGCCGGGCGGCGCAGCACTCGATCACCGAAATGCGCCGCAGCGTCCAGCGCCACGTGGGCCGCCTCCAGATCTCCTTCTTCGACCAGACCAAGACGGGCATCCTGCTGTCGCGCGTGATGACCGACGCCGAAGGCATCCGCAACCTCGTCGGGACCGGCCTGGTCGAGCTGCTCGGGGGCATCCTGACGGCCGTCCTCGCCCTCGGAATCCTGTTCTATTTCAGCGCCAAGCTGACTCTGATCGCCCTCGGGGTCCTCTCGCTCTTCGGCCTCGTGCTTCTCTTCGCCTTCCGGACCCTGCGGCCCCTCTTCAAGGAGCGTTCCAAAATCAACGCCGAGGTTTCCGGGCGCCTGACCGAGTCCTTCTCCGGGATCCGGGTCGTCAAGGCCTACCGGGCCGAGCGGCGCGAGGCGCTCATCTTCTCGCGCGGCGTCCACGCCCTCTTTCGCAACGTCGCCAGGACCATGACCGGCTTCTCGGCCGTCGCCGCCTTCTCGACCTTCCTGCTCGGCGTCGTCGGCGTCGCCATCATGTGGGTCGGCGCGCACGAGATCGAGGCCGGGCGCATGACCATCGGCTCGTTCGTCTCGTTCACGCTCTACCTGGGCCTGCTCGTCGGGCCCGTGATCCAGATCGTCTCGATCGGCAGCCAGGTGACGGAGGCCTTCGCGGGTCTCGAGCGCATCCGCGAGCTGCGCGGCGAGCTCGCCGAGGACGCGGGGGACAAGAGCCGGGAACCGCTGTCTCGCATCGACGGGGCCGTGGAATTCCGCGACGTGTCCTTCGAGTACGAGAAGGGCGTCCCCGTCCTGAAGCAGATCGCGTTTGCCGCCGCGCCCGGGGCCGTGACGGCGTTGGTGGGACCGTCCGGCGCTGGCAAGAGCACGATCATCGGCCTCGTCGCCGCCTTCTACCGCCCGACCGAGGGCTCGATCCTGGTGGACGGCAAGGACCTCTCGAAGATCCGCCTCTCGGACTACCGCGCCCAGATCGGCGTCGTCTTCCAGGACAATTTCCTCTTCGACGGGAGCGTGTTCGAGAACATCGCCTACTCGCGCCCCGAGGCGCCGCGCGAGGCCGTCCTGCGCGCGGCCGCGATCGCCCGCTGCGACGAGTTCATCGACGGGCTTCCGGACAAGTACGACACGATCGTGGGCGAGCGCGGCGTAAAGCTCTCGGGCGGCCAGCGCCAGCGCGTCGCGATCGCCCGGGCCATCCTCGCCGACCCGCGCATCCTGATCCTCGACGAAGCGACCTCCTCGCTCGACAGCGAGAGCGAGGCGCTCATCCAGGAGGGCCTCGCGGAGCTCATGAAGGGGCGCACGACCTTCGTCATCGCGCACCGGCTCTCGACCATCCGCCGCGCCGACGCGATCCTCGTCGTCGAAGGCGGCCGCATCGTCGAGCGCGGGCGCCACGACGAGCTGCTGGCCCGCGGCGGGCGCTACGCGGACCTCTACAACCGGCAGTACGGGCTGGAAGCAAACCTCTTCCTGAACCCGGGCGAGGCCGTGCGCGTGGACCAGGACGAGAAGGTCCCGGTCGCCGCCGCGGATGCCGGGGCGGTCGGCCGGATGCCGCTGGTGGGCTGAAAGGAAACGGGCGGCCGATGGCCGCCCGTGAAAGCCCGCGTGATCGAGCCGCGCGTCAGTCTCTGCGGCCGCCCATGAATCGCAGCATGAAGAGGAACAGGTTGATGAAGTCGAGGTAGAGCGCGAGGGCTCCGACCACCGAGTACGAGCCGTAGCTCGACTCGGGGACCGTCACCGCCATGGTCTTCAGCTTCTGCGCGTCCCAGGCGGTCAGGCCCGTGAACACGATGACGCCGACGACCGAGATCACGAACTGCAGGCCCTCGGACTTCCAGAACATCCCGACGAGCGACGCCAGGAGGACCCCGATCAGGCCCATGAACGCGAACTGGCCCACTCCCGCGAGGCTGCGCTTGGTGGCGGTGCCGTAGAGGGCGAGGGCGCCGAACATCCCGGCCGTGACGACAAAGGTCGTCGCGATCGACGTCCCCGTGTACGCGAGGAAGATGAACGCGAGCGTCGCGCCGTTCAGGGCCGAGTACAGCAGGAACAGCCCCGCGGCCGTGCTCGCCGCCATCTTGTTGATGCGCGCCGACAGGTAGAACACGAGCCCGAGCTCGGCGATGAAGAGGCCGAAGAACAGGATCTTGTTGCCGAAGATCGCCTTCACCAGCGCGGGCGAGCTCGCCACGCCGAGGGCGACCGTCGCCGTGATCGCGAGGCCGACGCACATCCAGCCGTAGACCTTGCGCAGGAACGCCGTCACGCGCTCGGCCGACTCCACGGTCGTCGCGGCGATCGCGGCCGGGGGTGTCATTTGAATCTGATCCATGGGTTTAATCCTCCGAAGCACCGGATTCTATCCCCGAGGAGCCGGACGGGTCAGTTGACCTTGTAGCGCAGCGTCTCGAGCAGGCGCAGGGCGATCGGGTCGCCCGGGTTCTCCGCCAGCGCCCCCTCGAGCTCGACGAGCGCCTCGGCGACCTCGCCGCGGGAGGCCCGCAGCCGGCCGAGGTTCAGGTACGGGAAGTGCCGCGGCTCGTAGCGCGCGGCCGTCTTGGCCCTGCCGAACCAGGGGATCGCCTCGTCCATGCGGCCCTGCTCCATCAGGTAGCAGCCGATGTCGTTGTAAGGATTGCCGAAGTCGGGGTCGGTCGCGATCGCCTTTTGGCACTCGACGATCGCGTCGTCCAGCCGGCCGGCGAAAGAGTACGCCCAGCCCCGAAACGTGTAGGCCTCGGCCGTCGGCCGGGTCTCGAGCGAGCGCGTGAAGAGCGCGATCGCCTCGTCGAGCTCGCCCGCGAGCAGCCGCTCGGTGCCTTCCCGCCAGAGCGCCAGCGCGGGGTCGGGTCCTTCGTTCACCGCCTCGATTATCCACCCGGACTACAATCGCCGGCGGTGCTGACTTGAGCGACGAACGCAAGTACCGCCACCGCGGCTACCAGGATTCGGGCTCCGGCTCCGACTCCGGCCCGCGCCCGAGGGGTCCGCGCCCGCCCCCCAGGGAGGGGCCGCGCGGCCGCGGCGTGGACCAGGACAAGGCGGTCGTCTTCCGCTGCAAGCACTGCGGCGAGAAGGTCCTCGACCTCGACGGGATCGGGGTCGCATCGACGTGCCGCAAGTGCGGCGGCGCGCTGCACGCCTGCAGCCAGTGCGGGAACTTCGACACGTCCGCGCGCTTCGAATGCTCGCAGCCGATCCCCGAGCGCATCGCATCGAAGCAGGCCGCCAACTCCTGCATCGACTTCACGCCCGCGAAGTCGTTCGACCTGACCGGCAGCCGCGGCGTCGGCGCCACCCCGGACGATGCGCGCGCGGCGTTCGACAACCTGTTCAAGAAGTGAGGGCCGCCTCACCCCGCCCTCTCCCGCCGGGAGAGGGAGCCCGCTAAGTTCCCTCTCCACCCGGAAGGGGGAGAGGGCTAGGGTGAGGAGGGCGAACACCCGCCGCCCGCACCGCGCGACGCAGCACGTCCCGCAACATCCGCTGCGTGAGCTTTCCCGTGAAGGTGTTCTGCTGGCTCGGGTGGTACGTCGAGAAGAGCAGATCCTCGCCGATCTGAAATCTCGCGCCGTGAGAAAAGCGCGGTTTCGGCCTCGGGATCGTCGCGCCGGATGCCGCCAGCACGCGCAGGCATGCGTCGAATCCCGTCGCGCCGAGCGCCACGAGCACGCGCGGGGACGCGAGCCCGGCGAGGTCTTGCTCGAGGTAGCCGCGGCAATTCTCCAACTCCGCAGGCGTCGGCTTGTTGTCGGGCGGCGCGCAGCGGCAGGCGGCGGAGAGCAGAGCGCCGTGAAGCTCCAACCCGTCGCCGCGCGCGACCGAGGCCGGCTGACTGGAGATGCCGACCGCGTGGAGCGCTTCGAAGAGGAAGTTGCCCGACTCGTCTCCCGTGAACATCCGTCCGGTGCGATTGGCGCCGTTCTTCGCGGGTGCGAGCCCGACGATGAGGATCCGGCCCGCGGGGTCTCCGAACGCCGGGACGGGCTTTGCCCAGTACTTCTGGCCCGCAAAACGCCGCGGAGGATTTCGCGCCGCCTCCTCCCGCCACGCCACGAGACGCGGGCAGCGCCGGCAGGCGATGAGGCTCACTTCTTGGCGGGCAGACCCTTGGGAACGCCCATCGAGCGCCAGCGCTTCTTCTTCTCTTCCCAGTCGTCCAGCGCGCGTTTGCGATTCACCGCGGCCGCGGAGGCGCGCTTGTCGTCTTCGTTTTCGCTCAAAGCGGGAGCGTCCGGATTCCCGGGCGTTTCTTTCGCTTCCGTCATGCCGCCATTCTACCCATTGAACGATCCGGGATCGCGAAGTCGTCCCGCTACTGGACGACGACCGTGCCCTGCATCATCGAACCGTGCACGAGGCAGAAGTAGGGATAGGTCCCCGCCGTCGGGAACGTGCGCTCGAACGAGGTGTCGTGCGCGATCCCGGAGTCCCAGAGACCGTCCGGGACGCAGCCGCTCGGGCAGCTGCCCGAGGTCGTCGAGTGGGAGCCGTTGGCCCAGTACCACTGGATCGTGTCGCCCGCGTGGATCGTGCTGGTCGGCGTCATGCTCACCGAGTCCTCGAACGCGTTTGCGGCCTGGCCGTCGCCGCCCCGCCCGACGTACACGACGCGCGGCGGGGCCGGAGTGGGCGTCGGGCCGGTATTCGGGGTCGGCGTCGGGGTCGAGGTCGTCGGGCCCGTCATGCTGTTCTCGCACCCGACGCACGCGCCGACCAGAATCGCGAAGAAGAAGAAAGCTCGGGCCCACCGCAGCGTCAGTGCCATGCCGCGCACTGTAACCTCCGTACGCGGCAGGCTCATCCCGCTTTTTACGGATGGCGGGGGACCGGCGTCGCCCCACTTATAATCCCGGCCCACCGTGACTTCCCCGTCCGAGCAGCTCGAGCGCCTGCGGCGCGGCTCCGTCGACCTCTTCGACGAGGCCGACCTCGCCCGAAAAATCGCCCGGGGACCGGTGACGGTCAAGGTGGGATTCGACCCGTCTGCGCCGGACATCCACCTCGGCCACACGGTGATCCTGCGCAAGATGCGGCACTTCCAGGACGCCGGCCACCGCGTCGTCTTCGTGATCGGCGACTTCACGGCGATGATCGGCGATCCCTCGGGCAAGAAGACCACCCGGCCGCAGCTGACCCGCGAGGAGGTCGCGGCCAACGCGGCGACTTACACGAAGCAGGCCTTCAAGATCCTCGACGCCGAAAAGACCGTCATCGATTTCAACGACCGCTGGTTGGGCGCCCTCGGCGCCGCCGGATTCGTGCGCCTGGCCTCGCGCGTCACGGTCGCCCGGATCCTCGAGCGCGACGACTTCCAGAAGCGCTGGAAGGCGCAGCTGCCGATCGCGCTGCACGAGCTGCTCTACCCGCTGGCGCAGGGCTACGACTCCGTGGCCCTGAAGGCCGACGTCGAGCTCGGCGGCACGGACCAGCTCTTCAACCTGCTCGTCGGCCGCGACCTCATGCGGGCCGAGGGGATGGAGCCCCAGGTCGTCATGACGCTGCCGCTGCTCGTCGGAACCGACGGCGTCGAGAAGATGTCCAAGTCGCTCGGCAATTCGATCGGCGTCCTCGATCCGCCGGGCGACATGTTCGGCAAGGTGATGTCCATCCCGGATGCGCTGCTCTGGAGCTGGTACGAGCTCCTGACCGACGTGCCCTCCGCCGAGATCGCCGCGCGGCGCAAGCGCGTCGAGTCCGGCCAGGAGAACCCGCGCGACGCCAAGGCCGCGCTCGGACGCTCGATCGTCGCGGACTTTCACGATGCCGACGCCGCGGTGCGCGCCGAGGAGGACTTCCGCCGCGCGTTCTCGCGGGGCGAGGTGCCGGAGGACGTCGAGACCCGCGTGCTCGAGAGCGCCGACGGCGGAACGGCCGCGAAGACCCTGGTCGCCCTCGGCCTGTGCCCCTCGATGCGGGAGGCGCGCCGCAAGATCGCCGAGGGCGCGCTGAAGGTCTACGCGGAGGGCGTGTCCGAGCCGAGCGAAGTGCGGGACCCCGAGGCGCGCCTCGCCATGCCGGGCGGCGCAACGGTTTTGCGACTCGGCCGGCGCTTCATCCGCGTGGCCTGGGCGAAATAGGAACGACCGACCCGCCCTCGCCCGTCCCCGCCTCGTCCCTCGGCTTCGCGCGCGGCCGGCATCCGCGGCAGATGCCGCGCAGCTGGTGGGAGTGCGACAGCAGGATGAACCCGTGGTGCGCGGCGACGTCGTCCTGGAGCGCCTCGATGCGCGCCTCGAAGAATTCGATCACCCGCCCGCACTGGTCGCAGATCAGGTGGTCGTGGTGGTCCCCGGCGCGCAGCCGCTCGTAGCGGTAACCGGCTTCGCCGATCCGCAGGCGCCCCACGATCCCCGCGTCCACCATGAGCTCGAGCGTGCGGTAGATCGTGGCGCGGGAGATCTTCTTGTGCTTGGCGCGCAGCCTCACGAGCAGCTCGTCGGCCTCCACGTGCTCGTGCCGGCTGAAGATCTCGTCGAACAGCGCAAATCGCTCGGCGGTGAGCTTGAGTCCCCGCCGTTCCAGGTACTTGCGAAAGATTTGCAGCTCGCGGCGTTCCATGTGATTGCGACTGTGTCTCAGTTGCGATATTCTCCCTGGTTCCGGGCGGTTGTCAAGCCCGGGCAAAAGAAGGGGCCGACCATGTGGCAGGGGTTCACCATCGCTCTGCGGGAAGGGATCGAAGCCTTCCTGATCGTCGCCCTGACCCTCGCCTACCTGAGGAGGACCGGCCGCCCGGCGCTGGCAAAGGCCGTCTATGCCGCGATCGCCGTCTCGCTCGTCACGTGCTCGGCCGCGGGCTTGCTCTTCTCCAGGGCCGCCAACCAGCCCCTCTGGGAGGGGATCCTCGCGCTCGTCGCGGCCGCTCTCGTCGGCAGCCTGCTCGTCTACATGAAGCGCGTGTCGAAGCACCTGAAGTCCGACATCGAGTCGCGCATCGAATCGAAGGCGGCCGGCACGCCGGCACGGGCCTTCTGGGGCGTCTTCGCGTTTGCCCTGCTCATGATCACGCGCGAGGGCATGGAGACGGCGCTCCTGATCGCGACCGCTTTTTTCCAGCTGAAGTCGATGGCGGTCGTGACCGGCCTGGCGCTCGGCCTCGCGGCCGCGGCCGCGATCGGCATCGTCTGGACGCGCATCGGCAAGAACGTCGACCTCAAGACGATCCTGAACGTCTCGGCCGTCTTCCTCGCGATCTTTCTCCTGCAGCTCGTCCTCTACGGCGTCCACGAGCTGTCCGAGGCGCGGCTCTTCCCCGCTTCCCAGGCCATCCACGACGCCACCGAAATCCTCGGTCCCGACGGATTGATCGGACACGTGCTCGCCTACGCGCTGGCCGTGATTCCGACCGTGTGGCTGGCCGCGCTGTGGTGGAAGCGCCGCCGCGCCGCGCGCGTCGCGGCCGTGCCTCCCCGCGTCAGCGCGGCGTAGGAGCCGGCGTCGCGGCGGCGGCCGTGGGCGCCCGCCCCGAGCGCATCATCGCCTCGATGACGGCGTCCGAGACGCCGGCCGCGCGCAGGTTCTGGATCTCCGGGGTCGTCAACGAGTACGTCTTGCGCTCGTTCTCGACTTTCGCGAGCAGCTCCGCGTTGGACGCTCCCTTCTGCTTGGCCGTAAGGATCGCGGCGTAGGGACGCTCGCTCTGAGGAGGCGGCGGCCCCGTGTAGGGCTGATCCGGCACGATCGCGGCCGGACGCGGCGTGGGCGGCACAGTGACCTTCTTCAGGAATCCCCCCGGGTGTTTCGCCGCCCTGCCGTCCTGGCCGGAACCGCACTTGCCGTCGGCGGCGTGCGTGAAATGAATGAGGTCCTGCCCCTTCGGGACGTGGACGTATTCGCCCTGGATCTCGATCCGGTCGCCGACCGAAAGCGCGATCGCGCCGCCGCCGCAGGAGAGGTCGTGCACGACGCGCACCCGCCCGGCCGTGTCGACCGCAAGCTGAACGTCGGCCCCCGGCGGCTGGCTGGCCGTCGGACTCGCGCTCGACAGGGTGATCTCGAACTCCAGGAACTTGCGGCGATTCTTGTGGGTGGTCTGCCGGGGGGCGGTGACAATGGTGCCCCGGCCGAGGATCTCGACGAACGGGCTCTTCTTCGGCGCGGCCGCCCGGGCGGGGGTCGCCAGGAGGAAGAGGCCCGCCAGGCCGGCGATGAGGACGCGGTCGATCAGGGACTTCTGCATCCCGGCATTATCGCGGACGGGCCCCTCGAACACGGCATTTCGGGGCTTGACGCGGCCGGGCCGACGCACTATTGTTGCGATTGAGACTGAATCTCAATCTGGATTGGAAAGGGAAGAGGCTCGCGATGCTGCTGCACTTCCACAACTGATGCTGGGCTTTCTCACGGCCGCCGTCGCCCTGGCCGCGCGCCTCTCCTACGAGCCGACGCTCGCGACCGCCGAGCGGCGCGTCGCGGCGATGGGCACGATGCTCGACCTCGTCGTGCGCATGAAGTACCGCGACGAGGCGCTCGCGGCGTCGGAGGCGGCGCTGTCGGAAATTCGGCGCGCGGAAGCGCTCCTGACGACATGGAAGCCGGGGGGCGAGCTCTGGCGCGTGGACGAGGGTGCTCCGGGCAGGCCCGTCACCGTCTCGAAGGAGCTCGCGGAGCTGCTCAAGACCGACTTCGCCTGGGTCCCGCGCACCGAGGGCGCCTTCGATCCCACGATTCTTCCGCTCACCCGCGCGTGGGACCTGCGCGGCAAGGGCCGGATCCCGACGCCGGCAGCGCTCGCCGCCGCGCGCGCGGCTTCGGGCGTCGGCCATTTTCGCGTCGACGCGTCTGACGGCTCCGTGATGCGGCTTGCCGCCGACGCCGGCATCGACGAGGGCGCCTGGGGCAAGGGCTACGCGCTCGAGCTCGCCGATCGCGTGCTGCGAAAGGCCGGCGTCGCCGGGGCGGTCCTCGACTTCGGCGGCCAGGTCCTCGCCGTCGGCAGCGACGCGAACGAGCGGCCCTGGCGCGTCCCGGTGGCCGACCCGCGGGACCGGCAGAAGACCGTCGCCGAGCTCGGCCTGGCGAACCAGTCGGCGTCCACCTCCGGCAACTCCGAACGCGGCCGCGTCGTCGACGGTCGCCGAATCGGCCACATCCTCGACCCGCGCACGGGCGAGCCCGCCGCGGACTTCGGCTCGGTCACCGTCGTCGCGCCGTCGGCCCTCGTCGCCGACATCCTCTCGACGGCCTTCTTCGTGCTCGGTCCCGAAAAGGGCCTGGCGCTCTCGGCTGCCCTTCGCCGGGAAGGCGTCGAGAACGAAGTGCTCTTCCTCGTCACGCGCGGCGCAGGGCCTCGAGGCGGTATCGAGCCCGGGCATCGCCAGCCTCCTTCTCTCGGCCGACCCCCGGGCGGTGGCCGGTCTCACGCCCCAGCAACCTTAACTTCCGGAGGGAGACTCCATGCGTCGCGTTTCTCGCATTCTCGCGATCCTCGTCCTCGCGCTCGGCGCGGCCGCAATCGCGCCGGCGCAGAACACGCCCACGCCGGCTCCCGCGCCGCAGTCCCAGGAGGAGCGCCTGCGCCAGATCGAGCAGTTGCTCGCCGACACGCGGAGCGAGCTCGCGAAGGTCAAGGCTTCGTCCACCAACGCCGCGACCGACGCGAAGCTCGACGAGCTGTCACGGCGCATCGACATCCTCGCCCAGGAAATCCAGAACATGAAGATGGGCGAGGCAGCGCCGACACTCGAGTCCGGTGCGCAGGCCGGAGAAAAGTCGGCCGAGCGCTACGGCATCGGGCCGGCGGCCGCGAAGATCTACGGCATCAAGAAGGGCGTCTCGATCGGCGGCTACGGCGAGGTGCTGTACAACAACTTCGGCTCGAAGGACCAGAGCGGCAACCCGACCTCGGGCGACGACGTCATCACGCTGCTGCGCGCCGTCATGTATCTCGGGTACAAGTTCGACAGCCACTTCGTGCTGAACACCGAGATCGAATACGAGAATGCCGTCGTCGCATCGGACAAGGGCGGCGAGGCGGAAGTCGAGTTCGCGTACATCGACTACATGCACTCGGCCGCGTTCAATGCGCGCTCGGGCCTGGTCCTCATTCCGTCCGGCCTCGTCAACCAGCTCCACGAGCCCACGGCGTTTCTCGGCGCCCGCCGGCCGGACGTCGAGGACCTCATCATTCCGTCGACCTGGCGCGAGCTCGGGGCCGGCGCCTACGGGACACTCGGTCCGATCTCCTACCAGGCGTACGGCGTCAACGGCCTGAACGCCGCCGGATACACGGGAGAGGGCGGTATCCGCGAGGGCCGGCAGGAAGGCTCGGAGGCGCTGGCGAAGAGCTGGGCGTTCGCCGGCCGCGCCGACTTCACGGCCGTTCCCGGGCTGCTCGCGGGCGTGTCCGTCTTCTCGGGCGACGCGGGCCAGGGTCAGTACACGCCTTCGGGTGTCAAGCTCTCCGCCCTCACGACCGTCTTCGATGCGCACGTCGACTGGCGCTGGCGCGGTCTCTGGCTGCGCGGCCTGTACGCGCACACGAGCGTGAGCCAGGCGGACCTGATCAACCAGCTCAACGGCCTCGAGGGCGACGAGTCCGTGGGCAGCCGACAGGAGGGCTGGTACGTGCAGGGCGGATACGACGTCCTGTCGCTCGTGGCCGGGACCCGGATGAACCTCATCCCGTTCGTGCGCTACGAGCAGTACGACACCCAGGCCGCGGTCCCCGTCGGCTACGAGCGCAACCCGGAGAACGACGTCGAGGAGCTCACGCTGGGCCTTGCGTACCAGCCGATCCCGCAACTGATCCTGAAGGCCGACTGGCAGCAGCGCCACAACGCCGCAAAGACCGGGACGAACGTGTTCAACGCCTCGCTCGGGTACGTTTTCTGAGCATGCGGCGCCTCTTCGCCGCCGTCGCGGTCGCACTGGCCGCGACGACCCTCGACGCCAAGGTCTTCCTGACGCAGGCGGAGGCGCTGAAGCTCGCGTTTCCGGGCGCGGCCGTCGAGCGCAGGATCGAGTACCTCACGGCGGCGCAGCAGAAGGAGGCGCAGACGCTCTCGGGGGACGACGAGCCGCCGAGCGCGATCGTGAGCTGCTACGTCGGGACGAAAGACGGGCACGTCGTCGGCACCGCCTACTTCGACACGCACGTCGTGCGCACCATGCCGGAGACGATCATGGTGGAGGTCGATCCCGCCGGCGCGATCGTACGCATCGAAGTCCTCTCCTTCTCGGAGCCCGAGGACTACCTGCCCAGGGCGCGCTGGTACGAGCAGTTCCACGGCAAGCCGCTCGACGACGAGCTTTCGTTGAAGCGCGCGATTCGCCCGGTCACCGGGGCGACGCTCACGGCGCACGCCACGACCGATGCCGCGCGCCGCGTGCTCGCGCTCGATCGCGTGCTGCGCGTCGCGGCACCGAAGGGCCGATAGAAATGAAGCGCTGGGAGGCCTGGTGGAACCATGCGGCGCTCGCCGCGGTGTCGCTCACGGGCCTCGCCTACGGCGCCTTCAAGTACTTGGTTCCGAGCTCCGATCCCGATTCCCGCGTCGGCCATCCGATGCAGCCCTGGATGATGAAGGCGCACGTCCTCGTCGCGCCCTTCGCGATCCTGGGAATCGGGCTCCTGTTGCGCCGACACGCCCTCGCGCGCCTTCGCCAGGGCGAAAAGAGCGGAAGGAAGACCGGAGCGTTCATTCTCTGGATCTTTCTCCCGCTCGCCCTCACGGGCTACCTGATCCAGGTCTTCGTCGAACCGGTTACGGTCCGCTGGACCGGCTGGATCCACGCCGCGATCGGCGTCCTGTTCGTGCTCGGCTACGCCGTCCACCCCAAGCGCCGCACCCCATCCGGCAACGGCGACCACCGCGGGATGGAGGACGACGCCACCTAGCAAGTCCCCGGCCCCGTGTGAAAGACTTCGCAGCGCATTCTCAAGGAGGCACCATGAGAACCAATGCGGGCCGTCTGTTTCGGTTCCTCACATTCCTCTTCTGCGCCCTTCTTGCTGGTCCTGCTGCATGCCCGCTGCTGGCGCAGGGTTATGTCGCCATCCACAGCCTGGCAGTCACCGAGGGCAATAGCCCGCGCGGAACCCTCGTCCAGGACGCCGGCGGCAAACTCTATGGAACCGCCGTGTTCGGAGGCGAGCATGGCCAGGGATCGGTGTTCAAGCTCGACGCCGACGGCAACAACTTCGTCGTCCTTCACCCCTTCAACACGAGTGACGGATCCAATCCGTACGCCGGCCTGCTGCATGCGGCGGACGGATTCCTGTACGGCACATGCCAGCTCGGCGGCTCGGCCGGCAAGGGCGTGATCTTCAAGGTCGACACGAACGGCAACAACTTCTCCGCGATCCACAGCTTCGACGGCGCAAACGAAGGCGGCGAACCCTACGGCGGCTTGCAGATTTCGGGCACGACGCTGTACGGCGTTACTCGCAACAACGGCGCCAACGGGTACGGAACCGCGTTCTCGATCGACACGTCCGGCTCGGACTACGTGGTGGTGCACGTTTTCGGCAGCGGCACCGACGACGGCTCACACCCCTATGCCGCCCTGCTGCTCGCCTCCGACGGCCGGCTGTACGGCACGACCGAGCAGGCCCACAACGGCACGGGCCTCGGGACCGTTTTCGGGATGGACCCCGACGGCGGGAACTTCCTCACCCTGCACACCTTCACCGGAGGCACCGACGGACAGGATCCGCAGGCGCAGCTCTTCGAGGCCAACGACACGTTCCTCTACGGCACCACTGTCTTCGGCGGCGCGAGCAACGGAACGGCATACAAGCTGCGCAAAGACGGAAGGACCTATTCGACCTTCCACTCCTTCGCCTCGAGCGAGGGGACCGACCCGCATGCCGCCCTGATCCAGGTGGCGGGAGGCCTGCTCTATGGCACGGCCACGCAAGGGGGAACGGGCGGGACCGTTTATCGGATCACGACGACCGGCGGTCTCGCCGGCTCCGCGCACGATTTCGCCAATGCGAGCGGCAACGTTCCGTACGGCGGCGTGATCCAGGGCCTCGACTTCGCCATTTACGGAACCGCGTCGTCCGGCGGACAGCACAATGTCGGCGTGATTTTCCGGATGACCGTACCGAGCATCGCGGCCATCACGCCGACCTCGGGCATCGCGACGGGTGGCACCCCGGTCACGATCGACGGAGCCCTTTTCCAGAACGGGGCCAGCGTCCTCTTCGCGGCCAATTCCGCGACCGCCATCGACGTCGTCGGCACCACACAGATCACGGCGACCACGCCGAACCTTCCGGCCGGCAGCCTGAACGACCTCGCGATCATCAACCCGGATACGACGACCGGGTTCCTGCAGAGCGCGTGGCTCGCCGATTTTCTCGACGTCCCGCAGGCCGACAACTTCCACAGCTACGTCGAAAAGGTGTTTCGCAACGGGATCACGGCCGGATGCGGCGGCGGCAACTACTGCCGCAACGCCTCGGTGCGCCGCGACCAGATGGCCGTGTTCCTTCTCAAGGCCGAGCACGGCCCGTTCTACCTGCCGCCGTCCTGCACGACCCAGGTCTTCACGGACGTTCCCTGCCCCGGCGTCTTCACGGATTGGGTCGAGCAACTCGCTGCCGAAGGTGTCACAGGAGGATGCGGCGTCAATCTCTACTGCCCGGCAACCCCGTGACGCGGCAGCAGATGGCGGTCTTCCTGCTCAAGGCCGAGCACGGCACCGGGTACACGCCCACCAGCCTGCACGACCCCCGTCTTCGAGGACGTTCGCGTGTCCCGCCACGTTCACGAACTGGATCGAGGCGCTCTATGCGGAGAACGTGACGAGCGGTTGCTCGGCGATGCCGCTGCTGTACTGCCCGACCGCCGCGAACACGCGCGGGCAGATGGCCGTGTTCCTCGTCAAGACCTTTGCCCTGCCGTAGAGGATCCGACGGCTAGAACACGTACGTCAGCCCGGCCGTGAACGTCGGCTTCACGTCTGGATCCCGTTCAGGTTCTCCCACACCGGGATTGCGCCGCGGCCGCGCGGCGACGAGGCCGCGCGACGACGTTAACGCCGACACGCGGCGTGACGTACAGAGTCTGGCCGCCCGTGGTGGGTCCGCGAACGCCGGCGCGTCCTGACTGGTCCCTCTTTGCGTCGAGAAAATTCACTTCGAAGACACCGTCCAGCCAATCGGTCAGCTTCCGGTCGTAGACGGGATTGGCCTGCACGTTGTTGCCGTACTTGTAGCCGAACTGGTTGCGACCCGGTGCCCGTGTACGCGGCGGAGGCATAGAGCGAGGACTTCGCGTCGAAGAAGTACAGCAACGGAAAGCCCCCCGGACAGGTTGGTCGCGCCCGTGCCCGGCTGCGCGTGCTCGTCCAGATCCGTTCGCCGTCCGCGGTCCGTCGTTCTTGCCCCAGGGCGTCTTGACGTGACGATCGCCGAGATCCATGCGCGGCGTCCGAGTCCCGCAGCAAACTTCGAGGACCAGAGTCGCACGTACACGGAGAAGGCCGGATCGCCCGGGCCATCCGCCGTCTGTACCTCCGTCCCTTCCGCCGGTGCTGGTGATCGAACGTATAAGGAACCTGGGCCACGAACGTGAGGCGCTCCTGCCACCGTAGGACATGGTCGCCACCGATCGAATTGCGGATCTGAGCTTCGAGCTCGGGCCCCGTCTCCCTGACTCTGGTCCTGACGGTTCCAGTCCAGGGCGATCTGGAAGCCGCCGTGCGTATACAGGCCCTTCGCCGAGCGCGCTGAAGACGGGGTCGCTGCAGCGGCACATCGAGCACGCGGCGGCGGCGCGAGGCAGGACGAGGGAAAGAACCACGAAGCCGAAAACGGCACGCATGCGGCGCGCCGGAAGCGATTGCCAGTTCACGATGCGATCTCCTTTTCGGAAGAGCTCTGCGCCGGCGGGACCTCCCGGCGGCGCGCGGACGGCTCAGCCGAAAGGGAGAGGAACGTGGTCGAGCGGGCGGGGCGGCGCGAACCGGGCCGGCGTCGCGTTGCGACGCCGACAGGAAGCGGTGGAGTGCCGGCGCGCGTTCAGCGGAATGCGTGCGCTCGACAGGACGGCCGGTTGCCGGCGCCGCCAGCGGCATCAGCGCAAGCCCGTGCCGGCCGCGCAGGTCTTGAACGACGGGCCGGCGCCGGCGCGACATCGGACAGCACGCCGCCCCCTGGTCCGGAGCCGCGTGGCCGCAAGCAATCGCGCAGCTGCATCGCCTCGGTGTCCTGCACTGCCGCGGCCAGCCGCAGGCCCAGCCAGCACCACGATTGCAGCGAGCGCCAGAGCCGCGATCGGGCGTTGCATCGAACCGGATTCTACGCGGGTCAGGTCTCTCAAAGTGTGCGTTTGGGCCAGACCACTCTGAGAAAAGTCGACAGCTTTGAGAGACCTGACCCCCAATAGTTTCAGGCGCGGCTGTTCCAGAGGATGTCGGGGGCGCCGCGGCGCTTGTTTTCGTGGCGGGCCATGACGAAGAGGGCGTCGGAGAGGCGGTTCAGGTACTTGACGGTCCAGGCGCCCACGGGCTCCCGGCGGCCGAGCGCGATGACGATGCGCTCGGCGCGGCGGCAGACGGTCCGGGCGACGTGGAGCTGCGCCGCGCCCGGGGTGCCGCCGGGGAGGATGAAGTTCTCGAGGGGCGAGAGCTCCTCCGAGAGCCGATCCATCAGCTTCTCGAGCGCGACGACGTGGCGCTCCTCGATCCGCGGGCACGGGCGTCTTCGCCTTGTCCTCCTCGAGGACGCAGAGATCGGAGCCCAGGTGAAAGAGCTCGTTCTGGATCGTCGTGAGCGCTTCGACGAGCGTCTCGTTCAGTCCCGCGGCGAGCGCGACGCCGAGGACGCTGTTCAACTCGTCCACCGTCCCGTAGGCATCGATGCGCAGCGTGTCCTTGCCGACGCGCTGGCCGCCGCCGAGGCCCGTCGTCCCGTCGTCGCCCGTGCGCGTGTAGACCTTCGTGATGCGCGGCATGCTGGCTAGAACTTTACGTCCAAACCCCCGCTGACGAGCCGCCCGGCCGCCGGATATCCCGCCGCTTCCTCGTACGCGTGGTTGGTGAGGTTGATCATCCGCAGGTAGGGCGCGAGGACCGGCGTCGCCTGCCAGCGCGCGATGAGGTCGACCCGCAGGTAGGACGGGTCGGTGATCGGAGCGCCCGTCCCCGGATCGGCGTCGGCGCGCGAGCCGACGTAGGTGAGCCGCGGCGACAGGTTGATCGCCGGAATCGGCATCCAGCTCAGGCCGACCGAGGCGCCGTTCTCGGGCCGGCGCAGGAGCGGGTCGCCCGTCTGCGAGGTCTTCGGTCTTGAGAAACATGTACGTGACGTTCGGCCGCGAGCTCCGGCACGAGCGTCTGCTGCCAGCCGAGCTCGACGCCGTACGTGTGCGCATGGCCGACGTTGTAGTTCAGCGACGTCGCGAAGTCGTAGACGATCAGGTCCTTCAGGTCGTTCCAGAACACCGACACCTCGGCCCGGCCGTTGCCGAAGTAGCGCTCGCCGCCGACTTCCGCGGAGACCGACCGCTCGGGCTTCAAATCCGGGTTGCCGGAGAACGGGTAGTACAGCTCCCCGATCGACGGGGCGCGAAATCCCGTGCCGCCGGAGGCGCGGACCTTCCAGAGCTTGTCGGCGGAGAGCCACGAGATCGTCCCCCGCGGGCTCCAGGCGTCGCCGTAGGTCGTGTAGTGGTCGTAGCGCAGGCCGGCCGTGACGGTGAACGCGCCGAAGGTCGCCTGGTCCTGCGCGCCGAGCCCCCAGAGCGTCGTCCTCGTCGTCGTCGAGGTTCACGCCGAAGTTCGACGCGTCGTCGACCTTCCAGCGCTGCCAGGAGCCGAAGGCGGTCAGCTCGTGGTTGCCGAGCTTCGCCGTGTCGGAGACGCTCGCCTGCAGCGTGCGCGCGTCGGTCTGCGACTCGAAGTCCGCCGGCCGTGTCCTGGTAAGCGGGCTTGGACTGGACGCCCGCGAGCAGGACGTCGAGGTGGTTGTCTTCCGAGAGCGAGAAGTTGCCGGGCACCGAGATGCGCGTCTCGTGCGTGAAGCCGCGCGCGGTCGAAGGATACCCGAAGCCCCCGATCGCCCCGGGGTTTCCGACTTCGCCGTCGTTCAACCCCCACTCGACGCCGATGCGGCCCGTGTCGCCGAGGCGCGCCGAGAGGGACGCCGAGCCGTTGCGCTCGCGCCAGTCCGTGTTCGGACCGTTGCCGTCGAAGGCGATGTACCGATAGCTCGCCGCGGCCGAGAACGGCCCCTCCCCGGCGGAGACGTAGGCGGAGCCCTGCCCCTGCGCCCTGGTTGCCGGCCTCGCCCGTCGCCCGCCCCACGACTCCCTCCGCGCCGGGGCGGGTGAAGACCTGCACGACGCCGCCGATCGCGTCCGAGCCGTAGAGCGCCGAGAAGGGCCCGCGCACGATCTCGATGCGCTCGATGTTCTCGGTCGTCATGCTCGACCAGTCGTACCCGGAAAAGTAGGGCGAGTTCATCCGCACGCCGTCCACGAGGACGAGCGTCTGCGTCGAGTTGGTGCCGCGCGTGAAGAGAGAGGTCAGGGAGCCCGGCTGGCCGTACTGCGTGACGTCGAGCCCCGGCACCGCGCGCAGCACGTCGGACACGACGGCCGACTCGTGCTTCTCGAGCTCCTGCCGCGTGATCACGGTGATCGCGGAGCCGATGTCCTTCTCGTCCTCGGGCACGGACGTCGCCGTGACGACGACGCTCTCCGAGGCCGGCGGGACCTGTTGCCCCCGCGCCTGCCCCGGCACGAGCAGGAAGAGCGTCGCCGCGGCCGCCGCCGCGCCGACCGCGCGCGAACGCTCGCGCCGCGACACGGCGTCGAGGCCGAAGAGCGTCGCCGTGCCGAGCAGGTCCGCGGCGAACGTGTTCCAGAAGAACGGAACGGCCGCCGTGAAGCAGAGTGCGAGGCCGGCCGCGGTCCTCGGATAGAGCGGATCCCCGAGCCACTCGGCGAAGTTGGAAGTCAGGAAGAAAAGGACCGACGCGCCGGCCGAGAACCCCGCCAGACGGCCCGGCGCGGACGAGGGGCGCAGGAACCGCCCGGCCACGACGATCGCGGCGAACGTCGCGTACACGGACAGCCGCATTCCCGAGACGACCGCGCGGCCCGTGCCCGCGTCGAGCACGAGGTCCGAGAGCGCCAGGGCCGCGAGCGGCACCGCGATCGCCCACCGCCTTGGAAGCCGCGCGCCGGCGTAGAGCGCGAGCGCACCCATGGCGACAAAGTTGGGGGGATGGGGAAGAAGCCGGGACAGGGCGCCGAGGAGCACGAGCAGGACCGCGGTCGTCATTCGAACCTCCCGTTCGATCCGACGAATCCCGGACGGTCCGAGAGGTGTCCCGCGCTTTCGGAAATCGAAGACGCGTCCTCTCTCGTTTGTCCCCGTCCGAGAAGCGTGTCGTCCGGCAGGTCTCCTGGCTTCCGGATCGACCGCCTTCGGGCTCCTTCCCGGACGCGCAACCGGTTTCCCGATCGACTCGCGTCCAGTGGATTGCGCCCGAGGCGTCCCCGGTGACAGTGGCGGGGGCCGCGCGGGATTCTCACCCGCTTCCCTTGGCCAAACGAATGCAAAGAGCGTCGAAGGAATTGACGATAACGCCTTCGCGTCCGGCTTGCAACCAAGCGCATAGAATGCCCTCATGCGCGGCCCCGACTACACGCTCGACCTCGACCGCAAACGCCGCGTGGGCTTTCCCGAGGTCGTCCTCGGCCAGGGCAAGACGGCGGCCCAGATCATCGAGATCTGCCGGCAGCTTGCCCGGGCGCACGACGTGCTCGTGACGCGGCTTGCCCCGGAAATGTGGGACGAGATCGCGCTCGCGCCGCTGCCGGGCCGCGCCGACTACGACCCCCGCTCGGGCACGCTGCACCTCTCGGTCGGAAAGCCGATGCCGCGCATCGAAGCGACCGTCGCGGTCGTCACCGCCGGAACGGCCGATACGGAGGTGGCCGAGGAAGCGCGGCGTTCGCTCGAGTACCTCGGCATTTCCTCCGTGCTCGTCCCGGACGTGGGCGTGGCGGGCCTGCTGCGCCTGCTCTCGCGCCTGGAAGACATCGAGCGCGCCGACGCCGTCATCGGCGTCGCCGGCATGGAGGGCTCGCTCTTCTCGGTGCTCGGAGGCCTCGTCGGCCGGCCGATCATCGCGGTCCCGACCTCGCGCGGCTACGGCGCCGCGTTCCAGGGCCTCGCCTCGCTTCTCTCCGCCGTCAACTCCTGCGCCAACGGCGTGACGGCGGTCAACATCGACTCCGGCTACGCCGCCGCGATGGCCGCGTACCGCATTCTGTCTGGAGGACCGCGCCGATGGGATCGAAAGGAAAAGACTCCCCGCACACCGCCGACGAGTACGTCCACGCCGCGGCGATCGGCGTCGACCGCAGGCGCAAGAAGGCGCTCCTCGGCCGCGCGACGACGCCGATAAAGGTCGGCAAGACCACCACCGTCTCCCAGCTGATCGACTCCTACCGCGATGCGTCCTTCCAGGCGCGCGCGCTCGGCAAGGCCGCCGGAGTGTTCGAGGCGATGCTGCGCGACAAGAAGCGGCCGACGATCTTCCTCGGCCTCGCGGGCTCGCTCATCGCGGCCGGCATGCGGCAGGTGATCGTGGACCTGATCGAGCAGAAGATGGTCGACGTCATCGTCTCGACCGGCGCGATCATTTCGCAGGACTACTACCAGGTGCGCGGCGGCCGCCACTACCACGGCACGCCCGACGCGGACGACAAGGAGCTGCGCGATCTCTACATCGACCGCCTCTACGACACGTACATCGACGAGGAGAAGTACTGGGAGACCGACCTCGCGGTCTCACGCTTTGCGGACGCTCTCGGCGGCAAGAGCCTGTCCTCGCGCGGGTTCCTGGCGCTGCTCGCGCAGGGCTGCAGGCACGACAAGGGCTCGATCCTTGGCGCGTGCGCGCGCCACGGCGTGCCGCTCTTCGTCCCCGCGCTGAACGATTCGTCCATCGGCATCGGCCTGACCGAGCACTACCACCGCTTCCGCAAGGCGGGAAAGAAGCCGTTCGAGATCTGCTCGATCCGCGACAATTACGAGCTCACGCAGATCGTCGTCCAGAGCCCGGCCACCGCGGCGGTCTACGTCTCGGGCGGCGTGCCGAAGAACTTCATCAACGACTCGATCGTGATGTCCTACATCTTCGGACTCGACACGGGCGGCCACAAGTACGCGCTCCAGGTCACGACCGACGCGCCGCACTGGGGCGGCCTCGGCGGCTCGACGCTCTCCGAGGCCACGTCCTGGGGCAAGGTCTCCAAGAAGGCGACCCACGAGATGGCCTTCGTCGAGACGTCGGTGGCGCTGCCGCTCATCTACGGCAACGCGCTGCAGAAGAACGCCGCCCGCGGACGCAAGCGCCTGAAGTACGCGTGGGACGGCGACATCCTGAAGAAGATCACCCGGGTGTGATCCCGCTCGGCAGAGTCGTCCGGCTGCAGGTTCAGGCCGCGGCGCTGAAGTCTGGCGAGCGGCCCAACCGCGTCTACGGCACCGCGCCGATCGTCGAGGTCGAGCAGCTCCTGCTCACACCGGACGGCGCGGTGGGCGTGGACGCCGCAGGCCTGCGGATCCTCGACGTGCACAACACCACGCATCCGGCGACGCGCTACGGCAACGGCAACACCCTGTCGTTCGGCTTGACGAGCCACTACATGCGCATGCGCGAGCGCTTCGGGCCGCACATGGTCGACGGCTGCGCGGGCGAGAACATCCTGGTCGAGACGGACGCTCCCCTGCGCCTGGCCGAGATCGGTCCGCGCGTCGGCCTGCGCGGGGCGGCGGCTGGCGAGATCCTCGAGTTCTCGGCCATCCGCGTCGCGCTGCCGTGCGTCGAATTCTCCAAGTTCACGGTCCGCAACCAGGATGCGACGCCCGCGGACCTGAAGCCGGTCCTCCAGTTTCTGGACGAGGGAACCCGCGGGTTCTACGTCATGGCCGCGCGCGCGGGAACCGTCCGGCGCGGAGACCAGCTCGTCGCGCTCGCCTAGGGACTAGGGCCGCGTCGGCTGCGAGAGCCAGCGCGTCAGCTCCGGCCGCGCCATGGCCGGCCCCACGTAGGAGCCCTGCGCGTCATCGCAGCCGAACTCGGCCAGCATCTGCCAGGACGCCTCGTCCTCGACGTCCTGGGCGACGACCCGCCGCCCCAGGCTGTGGCCGAGGTCGATCGTGCAGCGGACGATCGCCGCGTCGCGCGCATCCCGGACCATGTCGCGCGCGAAGGCGGCCGCGAGCTTGATCTCGTCCACGGGAAGGCGCTTCAACGACGTCAGCAGCGACCCGCTCCCGCCGAAGTCGTCGATCGCGAGCCCGACGCCGGCCGCCTGGATCCGATTCATCGCCACGACCGCGCCGTGCGGGTCGGAGAGCACGCTGCCCTCCTCGATCTCGAGCTTGAGCGAGTCCGGCGAAAGGCGCGAGGATCCGAGCAGCCGCGAGATCTTCTCGATCAACAGCGGATCGCGCAGGTTCCGGCCCGATACGTTGACGGCGACGTGGAGGGGAAAGCCCGCGTCGTTCCAGCCGCGGCAGTCCTCGAGCGCGCGCTCGAGCGCCCACTCGCAGACCGGCTTGATCGTCCCCGTCCGCTCCGCCGCCGGGAGAAACTGGCCGGGCAGCAGAACCCCGCGCCGCGGATGCCGCCAGCGCACGAGGGCCTCGACCGCGCCGATGCGGCCGTCGCGCATGCGAACCTGCGGCTGGTAGTCGAGGTCCAGCTGCTTGCCGTCGACGCCCGCGCGCAGCTCGCGCATCAGCGTGAAGCCGCTGTCGCCGTAGGTGTCGTCGCTCGACGAGTACACGACGTAGCCCTCGCTCGACTGCTTGGCCGCGTACATCGCGACGTCCGCGCAGCGCAGCAGCGTCGTCCAGTCGTCGCCGTCCTGCGGGCAGAGGGCGATGCCGATCGAAGCCGAGACCTCGAGGCTCTGCCCCTCGATCATGAACGGCCGCTCGAGGGTCTCCAGGATCTTCTCGGCCATGACCGCCGCTCCCGCCGCATTGCCCGCGGCCGGAAGGAGCACGGCAAACTCATCGCCGCCCAGGCGCGCCACCGTGTCGGCGGTGCGCAGCACGCCGCGCAGGCGCTGTCCGAACTCCTTCAGCAGCAGGTCGCCGAACTGGTGCCCGAACGTGTCGTTGATCTCCTTGAAGCGGTCGAGGTCCATCACGAAGAGCGCGAGGGGCGCGTTCTCGCGGCCCGCGTTGCGAATCGCCTGCTCCAGCCGGTCGCGCAGGAGCATGCGGTTGGGCAGGCCCGTCAGGAAGTCGTAGAGCGCCTGCTGCTCGAGGGCCGCGACGTGGGCCACGCGCTCGGTCACGTCGCGCAGGATGCCGACCCAGTGCGACGGGCGGGGCGAGCCCTCCGGCACCGCCCGCAGCTGCAGTTCGAAGACGCACTCCGTGCCGTCGGCGCGCCGCACCTTCATTCCGTCCCGGTGGAAGGCCGCGCCCGCGTACAGCGCGCGGCGAAGCGCCGCAGCCGCTTCGAGATCGTCCTCGACGACCGGCAGCACAGACAGCGTCTCGCCGAGCACGGCGCGCGGCGCGAGGCCCGTGATGCGGGTGAAGCCGCCGTTGACGAACGTTATGCGCGGCATTCCCCGGTTGCCGTCGGGCTTCAGGATCAGGATCCCCTCGACCGCGTTGTCCACCGCCGTCTCGAGCAGCGAGAGCGATTCCTGGACTCGCCGGCGTTCCGCGACGACGGCGGCGAGCGCCGTGGTCGTGATCGTGACGACGCCGAGAAACACCTGCAGGAGCAGCAGCGACTCGTTCGGCGTGTTGCGGGTGAACGGGCCCAGGCCGGAGAGCGTGCCCCACGTCGCGATCGCCGCGATCAGGACGCTCGCCGTGGCCGCCTCGCGCGGGCTGAACCGGAAGGCCGCCCAGACGAGCAGCGGGAGGCACAGGAACTCGAGCGGGTAGTTCTTCGTGGCCGATGGGCTCAGCCCCCCGAACACGAAGCCCGCGACGAGCACGAGCGCGAGCACGAGGACGATCCCCTCGGCGATCTGTCTCTTCTTCCAGGCCTTCGGCGACCAGGAGCTCCACAGCAGCAGGGCCGGGGCCGCGACGAGCGCGCCGGCCGCGTCGCCCAGCCACCAGGTCGTCCAGACGGGGCCGAAATCCGCCGCCGCGGCGAACCCGCCGAGGACGAGGCTCGTGACGCCGACCGTGGCGCTGATCGTCGTGCTCGCGAGCGCCGCGAGCAGCGTGAACTTGAAGATGTCCCTGGCCCGCTCGAAGGCGTGGCGGCCGCGGGCGAAGCGTTCCACGAGGAAGGCGCCTGCCAGCGCCTCCGCCGCGTTGCCGAGACCGATGGCGATGGAGGTCGGCACGTGCCCCGTGTTCGTGACGTTGACCAGAAACGCGCCGAGAAAAATGGCGGGCCACGCGCGGTAGCCGAGCACGAGCAGCGCCGCGAGCGCGATGCCCGTCGCCGGCCACACCGGGCTCGCGCTCGAGTTCACGAACGCCAGGGAAAGTCCGAGCTTGCCCGCGGCGAAGTAGACGACCGTCAGGACGGCCAGGACACGGAGCGATGGAGACGGGCGAGACTTCATCCCGATTCCGGCCTCCCCGGCCGGCGCCCCCTAGGGTACTCCCCTGCTGACCCCTGGTCACTCGGACTTTGAGGGGATTCTTCGCCCCTCTCGGGACCGCAAATGGAAAACGCCCCGGTTGCCCGGGGCGTTTGAATCGATGCGGCTTATCGAAGCGACGCTTACAGCGCTTCGCCCTTCAGCGGGATCTCGATCACGGCCTTCTCCTTGTCGGAGGTGTAGAGCGTGACTTTTCCTTCCACGACGCCCTTCTTGACCTTGTCGTTGGCCTTGACGACGACCGTGTACGAGACGCCTTCCTGCGTGGGCACCACGTCGGTGACGAACCCGGGGACGTTGACCTCGGCCTTGGTGACCTTGATCGGCGTGCCCGGCTTGTTGTTGGTCACGACGATGTTGCGCGTGATCGGGTCCTTGCCGGGGGTGAAGTTGCCGAAGTTGACCGTGATCGGCGTGATCGACACGCGCGGGCGCACGATGCCGGAGACCGGCACTTCGAGCGTCGGCTGCTGCGACACACCGGTGTTGATCCGGATCGGCGCGTTCAAGAGACCCTCGGGCGCGTCGGCCGTGACGGCGATCGCGAGCTTGTACTGGTCGCCCGGCCGCCCGGCGATCTTGTCCTTGTCGCCCGCGGGAGAGAGTTCGGCCTTGACGTAGGGCTGGGCCGTCTCGGCGACGGTCGGCTTGAAGCCCTTCTCCTCGGAGATCAGGATGACGTCCTGCGAGGCCGGGTCGCCCTTGACGACCGAGAAGCGGACGTACGCCTGCGGGGCCACGTCGACGAACGGCTTGACGACCGCCTTGACGAAGAGGTTCATCTGCGGCCGCTCGGGGTCGTTCGAGACGACGAGGACCGACTTGGAGATCGGGCCGGTGAAGCTCTTGGTGTCGACGCTCGTGTGCACCTTGCCCTCGGCGCCGGGCTTGACCAGCTTGTCGAAGGAGGAGACCGTGCAGCCGCAGGACGGCCGCGCGTCGGTGATCACGAGGTCGGAGCCGCCGACGTTGCGGATGACGAAATCCGTCTCGATGATCTGGCCCTTGGGGACCGTCCCCATGTCCTTGGTCTCCTGGCTGATCTCGATCTTGGGAGCGGCAACCGCCTTGCCGGGGGCCGCCTTGGCCGTGGGCGGGGCCGACGCGGCGGGCTTCGATTCGGCGGGCTTCTGGGCCAGGGCGACCCCGGACGCCAGCAGCGCGGCCATCGAAAGCCGGGTGATTTTCAGGACATGACGCATCTTCAGTTTCCTCCTCGTCATAAGGGGTACCAACGCGGCTAAACCCTCGAAAATATCGGGATATTTCCGAAAACCCCTCCATTAGACCAAACTCCGGACGGAAACATGAGCGAAATCCGCCACTTCCACTTCGTGCCGGCAGGTGGGACGGCCATGGTGCCTCTGGCCGCCCTCCTGCGCGAGGAGGGCCATTTCGTGACGGGCAGCGACGGCAAACTCTACCCGCCCATGTCCACCCTGCTCGCAAGGCTCGGAATCCCCGTCGCCGAGGGCTTCGCGCCCGAGCACGTGCCGGCGGACTGCGACACCGTCGTCGTGGGCAACGCTGCCCTGCGCGACAACGTCGAGGCGGCCGAGGCCGCGCGGCGCGGGCTCGCTGTCCTCTCACTGCCGCAGGCCGTGCGGCAGTATCTGCTGCCAAACCGGACATCTGTCGTCATCACCGGGACGCACGGAAAGACCACGACGTCGGCGCTGACCGCCTGGATGCTGCTCGACTCCGGGCGCGACCCGGGCTTTCTCGTCGGCGGCGAGATGAAGAATCTCGGCAACGGGTACCGGCGCGGCCGCGGCGCGCCGTTCGTGCTCGAGGGTGACGAGTACAACGCGGCGTTCTTCGACCGCGGGCCGAAGTTCCTGCACTACGAGCCGAAGCACCTCTTCGTCGGCAACATCGAGTACGACCACGCGGACCTGTATCCGGATCTCGCGTCGGTGATCGAGGCGTTCCGCAAGGTCGTGCGTCTGGTCCCGGAGGACGGCGTCGTCGTCCTGAACGTGGACGACCCGCGCGTCGCGGCGCTCGCATCGGAGGCGCGCGCAACCGTCGTGCGCGTTTCGCTCGAAGACCCGGGCGCCGACTTCTCGGTGCGCGACATCGTGTTCGCGCCCGAGGGCGCGCAGTTCACATTGCTCGAGGCCGGCCTGCCCACGGCGCGCCTCGCGTCGCCCTTGTCCGGCCGCCACAACGTGCGCAACGCCCTCGGCGCCATCGCTCTCGTCCGCGGCCTCGGTCTCTCGGCCGGGGAGATCGCCCGCGCCCTCGCGCGGTTCGAGGGCGTGAAGCGTCGGATGGACGTCAAGGGCGAGAAGAACGGGATCCTCGTCGTCGACGACTTCGCCCACCATCCGACGGCCGTCCGCGGGACGATCGCCGCCGCCCGCGCGCGCTTTCCCGGCCGCCGCGTCTGGGCGCTCTTCGAGCCGCGCTCGAACACCGCGGGCCGCAAGATGTTCGAGGACGACTACGCCGATGCCTTCTCCGGCGCCGACGCCCTCGTCGTCGCGCCGGTTTTCCACGCCCAGCGCCTCGGCCCGGACAACCAGCTCGACCGCGCGGCCCTCGTCGCGCGCTTCGCGTCCGCGGGCAAGCCCGCGTTTGCCCCGGAGGCGAACGCGGAAATCCCTGAGATACTCCGGCGCGAGGCGCGCCCGGGAGATGTGCTGCTGCTCATGTCCTCGGGCGCCTTCGGCGGCCTGCCCGAGACTTTGCTCGATACGCTGTGACGCCCAGGCGCGCCCACGCCTTCTACCTCCTCCTCGACGCGCTCGGGGTCCTTCTCTACCTCTGGCCGGCGCTGCGTGCGCCCGTCGTTCTCTGGTCCGACAGCCACGCCGACCTGGCGTGGGCCAGGACCGGAGACGGGATCTTTTCGCCGGCACCCTTCGTGGGCTTTCTTCACCCCGCCAAGCCGTTCTTCATCCTCTTCCTCAAGGTCATCTGGACGGTCGCGCCTGCCGGCGCGGAATCGCGGTGGATCGTCGTGCTCCAGTCGTTGATCCTCTGGGGAGCCATCGCGGGGACGGCGAGATTCGTCGGCAGGCGGCTGTCCCCGGGCCGCGGGCTCGTTCTCTACGCCGTGCTCCTCTCGACCCTGCGCCTGCGGGATGCCTCCAGCGCCGTGATGTCCGAGCCGCTCGCGACGGCCCTGCTGCTCGGCTTTGCCGCCGCCCTCCTCGATCCGCCGACGCGCCCCCGAACGATCGCGGCGCTGGGTCTTGTCGCGGGGATCCTGTTTCTCGTTCGTCCCAACGTCGGCGCCATCGCCGCACTCCTTGCGGCGGCTGCTCTGGCGGGGCGGAGCCCGTGGAGGACGAAGGCGATCTTCGCCGCCGTTTTTCTCGGACTGGTCCTGCCGATTCTGGCGCTGACCACGACCAGCGACCGCTGGCGCGGCCTGTCCCCCGCCTTCGACGTCGCCGGCGCGGAGTACGCCTGGATGCCGGCGTCCGGGCTGGCCCCGAGCCCGAATCCTGCGGACGCGGAGCGCGAGCTCGCCTGGCGGCTCTTCCACGGCCTTTTCGGAACCGAGTATTACGACGCGCGCTGGTCCGCCCGGTACCGAGCCCTGACCGAAGCCTCGCGCCTCCTGACGCCGTGGCTGATCGTCGCCGCAATCGCGGTGCTCCTCGCCGCACCCCGGAACCCGAGGAGCCCGGCGCGGCTGCTCGGTCTCGTTCTCCTCGGAGCGCTCATCGCGCAGAACCTCGTCCTTCCGTCGATCCCGCGCTTCGGGCTTCCCCTGCTTCCCGCGCTTCTGCTCTTCGCGATCGCGGCCCCTGCCTCGGAGCCTCCCGTCGGTCGCATCCGCCTCGCCGTCGGCTTTGCCGTGGCGATCCTGCTGGTGATTGCCCTGTCCCGCGAGCGCCAGGTCCTGGACTGGGAATGGGGAATGATCGAGGCGCCGGGAATCCGGATCCAGCAAACGATCCCCCGGGGAGCGCTTCCCGGAAGCGGCCCCGCGACGCTCCACGTGCGCATCGCCGCGCCGCTCCTGCCGACGAGCACCGGGCTCACGCTTTTCGGCACCGCGGGAGAGATTCTCCTCGCGGGAGGCGCGCCGTGGGATCGCAGGCGCTCGTACTTGACCGTCGATCTTCCGCCCGTGTTCCTGGAGCTCAATCGGGCGGGGCCGGTCACCTTTGAGATCGCATCGGGTGGCACCTATGCCCCGACGCAGTACCTGCTTTTTCCGGTCATTCCCCCGCCCTGGTCCGCGGCGGCCAGGCGCCTGGGCGGCGAGGAGCTCTCCCCGGCCACCGGCATCGCAACAGGGGCCCTCGACTGGTGGGCCCACCGGGGGGCCGACTAGCCGCCGCCGGCGACCACCCGGTTGCGCAGCACGCCGACGCCGTCGATCTCGACTTCCACGGCGTCGCCGGCCGCAAGCGGCCCGACGCCGGCGGGCGTGCCGGTCAGGATGATGTCGCCCGGCAGGAGCGTCATCATGCGTGAGACGTAGGCGACGAGGAACGCGGGCGAAAACACCATGTCGGAGATGGGCGCGGACTGGCGCTCGGCGCCGTTGACGCGCGTCCGGATCGTCGAGGCGGAGGGATCGAAGCCGGCGACGATCGCGGGGCCGACCGGGCAGAACGTGTCGAAGGACTTCGCGCGCGCAAACTGCTTGTCCTTCTTCTGGAGGTCGCGCGCCGTGACGTCGTTGGCGCAGCAGACGCCGGCGAGCGCGTCCAGCCACCGCTCCTGCGGCCAGCGCTTGATCTTCCAGCCGATGACGAGCGCGAGCTCGCCCTCGTAGTCCACGCGCTGCGACTCGGGCGGCATCACGATGTCGCCGCCTCCGATCACGAGCGCCGTCGGCGCCTTGAGAAAGAGCATCGGCTCGTCCTCGGGCGCGACGCTGCCGAATTCCGCCGCGTGGTCGCGGTAGTTCTTTCCCACCGCGACGATCTTCGACGGCAGCGGCGGCGCTTCGGGCGACCCGAAGGAGATCTGCTTCAGAGTCGTCAGCGTCCCGCCTGGTAAATCGCCGGCCTGTAACGGGGAGGGGGGATTTCCTTGCCCGCTTCCCGAGCCGCGGCCAGCCAGGCAGCCTTGGCGAGCTCGACCTCCGCAAGCGCGTCCTGAGGTGTCGCGCCGAACGCGGAGCAGTATTCCAAGTCCGGAATGTCCGCGACGTAGGAGCGATCCTCGTCGCTGTAAAAGATGTTGATGTGGTAATCGCTCATGAGCCGGTTCCGATCTTCAAATTATAGCGTTCCACGAGCCGGAGGAACTGACGCAGCTGGTATGGCTTCGCCTCGCCGCGCGCATCCTGCAGGTTGATCAGTTCGGGGATCCCGGGATGGCTGAAGACGTGATGACGGCCGGAAACGCGGTCGAGATGAAATCCCATAGCCTCCAGCAGTGCGCAGGCATCACTGAAGGCGACGTTTTGAAGTGACCCCCTTGAGAGTCTCTGCAGGAGCACGGACGGCTTCATGCGCCAGCGCTCACTCCTTCCAGGCCTCCTCGAGGAGCTCGCCCGCATAGATCTCCCGCGCGTCGCCGGTCAGGCGCACGCCGGCGACGACCTCGCCGAGCTCGCGGAACTCGACCGTCAGGTCCACGCCGCTCTTGGTGCCGCAGACGACCGGCGAGCTCGCCATCCCCTGGCGGCCGGCGGCGATCGCCGAGGCGACGACGCCCGAGCCGCAGGAGAGAGTCTCTCCCTCGACACCGCGCTCCCAGGAACGGACCTCGATGCGGTTGGGCCCGACGGAGCGCACGAAGTTGACGTTGGCGCCCTCGGGCAGCGCCGGGTGGCGGCGCAGGGGCGGGCCAAAGCGGTCGATGGCGAGCTTGGCGAGGTCGCCGCGCACGAAGACGACGAGGTGCGGCACTCCGACCTTCATCGGAATCGCCGTCGGCGGCAGGCCGCGGCCGGAGATCGGAATCGGGTCGAGGGGCGCCGGCACTGCCGGCAGCGCGAGGGTGACCTGCTCGCCGTCCACGCGCGCGTCGATCGTTCCCCATCCCGTCTCCAGCATGACCGAGTCGCCGCTCGCCATGCCGTGCGCGGACGGCGTAGCGCGCGGCGCAGCGAGTTCCGTTGGCGCAGAACGTCGCCGGGCCGCCGTCGGCGTTGTAGTAGTCGACGCGGACGCGGCCCTTCTCGCCGGGCGAGAGAAAGAGGGCGCCGTCGGCCCCGACCGAAAGACCGCGCCGGCACGCGAGCGCCAGGCGCCGGCGGGCCTCGTCGGACAGGGCGCGGCCGTCCGCCTCGAACATGAGGAAGTCGTTGCCGCCGCCGGCCATCTTGACGAAACGGGCGGGAAGGGACATGGGAGCGGGATTCTAGTCGAAGGCTGATGGATTGCCCCGGGGGCGCCCTCGGCGGTTTTCGTGTCGTAGGGGCGGCCCTTGGGCCGCCCGGGGAGCTGGGGCGTCAGAAGGGCTCTGCCACCGCCTCGGGGCTGGCCGGGCTCTGGTTGCCCGCCCGGTCGACGGCGATGACGGTGTAGCGGTAGCGCTTGCCTTGCCCGACCGACTCGTCGGTGAAGAACGGGTCGGCGACCGGGTCCTTCGTCAGGCGTTCCGGCGTTCCCGCGCCCTCCGCGCGGAACACCAGGTAGCCGGCCAGGTCCGGCGCGTCGACCGGGCTCCAGACGAGGCGCACGCGATTGCCCTCGGAGAGCGCGTCGAGGTGCGACGGCGCTCCCGGCGGGTAGATGTCGCGATAGATGACGGCGAGCTCCTCCGCGGGAAGACCCTCCACCTTCGGGTTCTTCGCCAGCACCGCGCGCACCGTGTAGACGAGGGGCGCGCCGTAGGGCGCTCCCACGTCCACGTACGACACCGCGGCGACCGGCTTCGGGTTGAGCGGCCGGTCGTATTCCTCCTCCGGAAGGATCCGCCGGTAGACTTCGTAGCCGCCGATCTCGACGGGCCGGCCGAGCACGTCGTTCTGCGGCGGCAGCCAGTCGAGGCAGATGCGCCCCTCGAGCGGCATGGCCGGAAGCAGGACCGGCGCCTCGGGCGCGACGTCGGGCGTGATCGCCGCGATGTTGGAGAGCGGGCTGCGCGATCCGCCGCGACGCACCGAGATGACCGCATAGGCGAGGGGCGCGGGCTTCTTCTCCGTCGCGAGGAGGGGAGAGAGCGGGTCCTTGTAGACGACCGACGCGCCCTGCGTGTGCTCGGCGAGCTCCGCGATCGGCAGCGTCGCGACCTTCTCCGCGAGCTGATAGAAGACCTCCTCCGCGATCCGCGTGTTCGTCGCCGCGCGGCGCTCGGCGGCGCCGGGCAGCACGACGACGCTCGTGCTGGACGAGCCGCTCGCAGGGGCGGGGCTGCCGGCCGGACGCGGCGACGTGAGCGACGACGGCGGATTCACGACGCGGTAGACGTCGATTTCCTGGAGGTCCGTCAGGGGCGCGCCCGTCAGCAGCCGGTCCGGGAAGCGGAACGTCAGGACGGCGTCATCGCCTTCCTGCTCGACCGAGAGATCCGAAACCGCGCTCGGGCCCCGCGGCAGCGGCGGCTGCGGGTCGCCCTTCTTGCCGCAGCCGGCGGCGAGGAGGAGGACGCCGCCGAGAAGGCCGGCCGCCGTCCGTTTCACAGAACGTAACGCGACAGGTCCTCGTCCTTGACGAGATCCGCGAGCGCGCCCTGCACGTCGGAGAGCTCGATCCGGATCGACTTGCCCGCGTTCTCGGGCCCGGCAAAGGAGATGTCCTCGAGCAGGCGCTCGAGGATGGTGTGCAGACGCCGTGCGCCGATGTTCTCGAGCGCGCGGTTGACGCGCTCGGCGTCGCGCGCGATCTCGCCGATGGCCTCGTCCGCGAACGAGAGATCGACGCCCTCGGCATCCATGAGCGCGCGGTACTGCTTCAGGAGAGCGTTCTGGGGCTCGGTCAGGATGCGCACGAAGTCCGATTCGGTCAGCGAGTCGAGCTCCACCCGGATCGGAAACCGGCCCTGCAGCTCCGGGATCAGGTCCGACGGCTTGGACACGTGGAAGGCCCCCGCCGCGATGAAGAGCACGTGGTCGGTCCTGACGAGGCCGTACTTCGTGTTGACCGTCGTGCCCTCGACGATCGGCAGCAGGTCGCGCTGCACGCCCTCGCGCGACACGTCCGGCCCGCGGCCCCCCGACTCGCGCCCGGCGACCTTGTCGATCTCGTCGAGGAACACGATGCCCGAGGACTGCGCCCGCTCGACGGCCTCGCGCGCCACCTGGCCCGGATCGATCAGGCGCCCCTCCTCCTCGGCCTGGAGGATCTGCCGCGCCTCGCCGACGGTCGTCTTGCGGCGCTTCTTCTTGCCGCCGAAAAGGCCCGGCAGCATCTCCTTGACGTTGATGTCCATCTCTTCGACGCCCTGGTTCGTGACGATCTCGAAGGAGGGGAAGGTCTTGTCCGCAACCTCGACCTCGACGAGGCGGTCCTCGAGCTTGCCGTCGCGCAGCATCTGACGCAGCTTGTTGCGCGTCTCCTCGCCCTCGGTGTCGGGCAGAGCCGGCAGGAGCAGGTCGAGCAGGCGCTGCTCGGTGCGCCCGGTGGCGCGGTCGCGGATCTCGAGCGTCTTCTCCTCCCGGATCATCTGGACGGCGACCTCGGTCAGGTCGCGCACGATCGACTCGACGTCGCGGCCGACGTAGCCGACCTCGGTGAACTTCGAGGCTTCGACCTTGAGAAAGGGCGCGTCCGCCAGGCGCGCGAGGCGGCGCGCGATCTCCGTCTTGCCGACTCCCGTCGGCCCCATCATCAGGATGTTCTTCGGCAGGATCTCGCGGGCCATCTCGGGCGACAGGCGCTGGCGGCGCCAGCGGTTGCGCAGCGCGATCGCGACGGCCTTCTTGGCGCGCTTCTGGCCGATCACGTACTTGTCGAGCTCGACGACGATCTCGCGCGGCGTGCGCGCGGAGGCCGGCGGGGCTTCGACGGGCGTGTCGCCCGGCATCATGAAGACCACGTCACACCTCTTCCAGGGTGATGTGGGCGTTCGTGTAGATGTCGATCTCGGCGGCGATCAGCAGCGACTCGCGGGCGATCTCGGCGGCCGAGAGGTCCGGGCGGTGCTTCAGGAGCGCGCGCGCCGCGGCGAGCGCGTAGGACCCGCCCGAGCCGATCGCGAGCACTCCTTCTTCGGGCGAGATCAGGTCGCCCGTGCCGGAGATCAGGAGCGAGGTCGTCTTATCCGCGACGATGAGCAGGGCCTCGAGCTGGCGCAGCATCTTGTCGGTGCGCCAGTCCTTGGCGAGCTCGATCGCGGAGCGCTCGAGGTTGCCGCGGAACTCCTCCAGCTTCATTTCGAAGCGGGAGAACAGGGCGAAGGCGTCGGCCGAGGAGCCGGCGAACCCCGCGATCACCTCGCCGCCCCTGAGCCGGCGAATCTTCGCGGCCGTCTGCTTCATGACGGTCGTGCCGAGAGTGACCTGGCCGTCGGAAACCATCGCCACTCTTCCGCCGTGGCGCACGCAGAGAACGGTCGTGGAGTGCCATTTTTCCATCGGGGAGAGGATACCGCAGCGGACGACTACGGCCTGGCGGCCGGCCGGCTCCCGAGCGCCTGCATCGCCGCCTCGACGATGGCGTCCTCCCGCCCCTCGGCCGAACCGGGCCGGTCGGCGACGGCGATGTCCGGCGCCACGCCCTGCCCTTCGTAGCTCTTGCCGTCGAGGCCCTCGATCGCGCGCGCGGAGTACCAGAGGGTCGATCCGTCCGAGAGCCGCGCCGCCGCCGCTCCCCCGCTCGCCATGCCGGCCGTCGTCTCGCCGACGATGGGTCCGATCTTGTGCGCGCGGAACTTGAGCGCGAGAGCCTCGCCGGCGGATGCCGTGCCCGCGTTCACGAGCAGCGCGACCGGAAGCCGGTCGTACACCGGCGGCACGAGGCGTTTTCCGTCGCGCCCGATCGCGTAGTAATCGCCCGCGCTCCACTGGCCCTGGAGAAACGTCGAGAGGATGTTCGGGTCGTAGCCGCCGCTGTTGCCGCGGGCGTCGAGAAGGAAGCCCTCGATGTCGCCCCAGCCGGCGAGCTCGCGCCGCGCGCGGGAGGTCTCGCTCCTGTCGAGCAGCATGTCCACGACGGCGAGCGCGGTCTCCGTGCTCATGCCCCAGATGTGGGCGTAGCCGTAAGCCTTGCCATCCTTGCGGACGACACGCGCGCTCTTCCAGACGAGGGCGTCGCCCGACTCCTCGGTCGTCCGTGCGAGGTGTTCGAGCCGGGGCGGGGCGCCGCCGCGCTGCCAGGTGGTCTGCACGAACGAGCCCGGCGCGCCCTCGAAGACGAAGAAGAGGTCGCGGAAGTTGACGCGCTCGCGGCCATACTTGCGGCCGTCGACCTCGAGCACGCGGTCGCCGATCTTCATTCCCGCGCGCTCGGCGGAGCTGCCGGGAATCACACCCTTGATCGCATACCCGTCGCCGTCCTGTCCGATGCGCAGTCCCGCCGTTCCCCAGCCGCGCTCGGGCAGCCGGCCGGCCGGCATGCGGAAGGTGTGCGAGTCCGAGAGCGTCGCGAGCAGGCGGTCGTAGATCGGGCCCTGCTCGGCCGGTGACGCGGCGCGCGAAAGCTCCGCGCGCGCGCGTTCGACCGCGGCCGACCAGTCGACGCCTTTGAGCTTCGGATCGAAGAAGCCCTCGCGGATCGTGCGATCGATCTCGACGAGCACGGGCGGCATTGCCGGCGCCGGCGTCGGGGTCTGCGCCAACACAAGGGCCGCCCCCAGCAGCCAGGCCGCTGCCAGAGCCGCCTCAGGCCTTCGGGTGCGCATTCCGGTAGACCTCGCGCAGCCTCGCCGCGTCGAGGTGCGTGTACTTCTGCGTCGTCGAGAGCGAAGCGTGGCCGAGCAGCTCCTGGATGGCACGCAGGTCCGCGCCGGCCTGCAGCAGGTGCGTGGCGAACGTGTGGCGCAGCGCGTGGGGCGAGATCTCCTCGGGCAGGCCGGCCGCGCGCAGGCGCCGCTTCAAGAGGCGCGCCATCGAGCGGGGCGTGAGCCTGCCGCCGCGCGCGTTGACGAAGAGGGGCTCGCTCGACCCGGTCTCCTTCCGGCGCGCGCCGTGCCGCAGCGCCGCCCGCGAGGGCATGTACGCGCGCAGCGCGTCGGCCGCGGCCTCGCCGAAGGGCACGATCCGCTCGCGGCTTCCCTTGCCCGTCACGCGCGCGAGACGCTCGGACAGGTCGACGTCCTCGCAGTCGAGGCCGGCGGCCTCGGAGACGCGCAGGCCCGTGGCGTAGAGCAGCTCGAAGAGGGCTCGCTCGCGCTCCGGAACGAACGTCTCGTCGTCGTCGGCCGAGAGCAGACGCTCGGTGTCGGGCAGCGTCATCGCGCGCGGCAGCGTCTTCGGCACGCGCGGCGAGGGCAGTCCCTTGCCGGGATTCTTCTCGATGTGGCCCTCGCGGCACGCCCAGCGGAAGAACGACCGCAGCGTCGAGAGGTGGCGCGCGAGCGAGCGGTTCGAAAGCTCGGCCCGGTGGAGGCTCGCGAGGTAGGACCGCACGGCGAGCGTGTCGATCTTCGAGAGGGGCGTCTTGCCCGCGGACTCGTGGGCGAACTCGACTTCCCAGAAATCGGCGAACCGGTCGAGGTCCGAGCGGTACGCCAGGACCGTCCGCGGGGAAAAGCGCCGCTCGTCGGCCACGTAGGTCTCGAAACCGTCGATGGCGCGGGAAAGCGAGATCACTCGGCGTTCAGTGTAGCCCCAAGCCGGCCTTAGAATCCCCGCCCATGGAACTGCGACCCTTTCGCTCGATCCGCTTCTCTCCGAAGGTGCTCAAGGCGCGCGGACTTTCCGCGGTCTTCGCGCCCCCGTACGACCAGATCGGGGCCGCGAAGCGGGACGTCCTCTACGCGCAGGCGCCCGAGAACATCGTCCGGATCATCTCGCGCAAACCCGACGGCGAAGACGTCTACGCCGGCGCGGCAAAGACGCTGGCCGACTGGCGGGCCGACGGAACTCTCGAAAAGGAGCGCCGGCCCGCCCTCTGGATCTATCGCCAGACCTTCACGGACGCCGGCCAGACGTACGTCCGCGATGCGCTCGTCGGCCTCGTCAAGCTGGCGGAGTACGAATCCGGCATCGTCCGGCCGCACGAGCGCACACTCGCCAAGCCGAAGGCCGATCGGCTCGCCCTGCTCGCGGCGACGAAGGCCGACCTCGAGCTCGTCTTCCTCATGACCCGCGCTCCCCTGTCCGCCGCGCTTTCGACGCGCCGCGTGGCCCAGCTGACGGCGACCGACCCCGACGGCGTGCGGCACGATGCTTTCCGCATTTCCGATTACGCCGCGCACGTCGAGCTCCAGGGCCTCGTGAAGAACGCGGAATCCATCATCGCCGACGGCCATCACCGCTACGAGACCGCGCTCGCCTTCTCCAAGGACCCCGCGGCCGCAAAGCTGCCCGGCGCGCGCTACAAGTTGTGCGCGATCGTGGACATGGCCTCGCCGGGCCTCGTCGTACGGCCGATCCACCGCCTGCTCGCGGGCCTGCCGAACTGGAATCCCGAGAAGCTCCTCGCCTCTGCGCGCGCCTGGTTCGACGCGGACGAGCAACCCTCCGCGCAGGAGGCCTTCATGGCGCTGCAGAAGCACTCGCGCATCCGGCCCGCGTTCGTGCTGGTCGCGCCGCCGGCCCGGCCCGTTCTGCTGACGCTTTCGGCGAATCCCGCGCCCCTGCCGTGGCCGGAGGGCCGCTCCGAGGCCTGGAAGGGGCTCGACGTCGCCGCCCTCGAGGTCGCATTCTTCGGGAAGCTCCTCTCGATCGACACCGACGCGATCGCGCGCGGCGAGCACGTGTCTTTCACCTCCGACACCGCGGCGGCGCTGTCCGCCGTCGAGAAGAAGGAAGCGCAGGCGGCCATCCTGATGCGGCCGACGACCGTGGCCGACGTCGAGGCCGTCGTCTCGATGGGAGACCGCCTGCCGCAGAAGTCCACGCACTTCTTTCCGAAGATGTACTCGGGGATTTTCGGCGTGTCGCTCGAGGAGCCGGTTTACTGACGTGACCGGGGACGAGCTCGCAGACTCCGCGCGAACCCTCCTCGCGGCCGGCGATGCCGCGGGCGCGATCGCGGCGTGCCGCCAGGCCCTCGCGGTGGATCCCGACTGCCTCGCCGCCCACGTCTGCATGGCGCGGGCGAAACTTCCCGGCGACGATTACCTCGTGTGGCTCGCGCGGTTTCACGCGGAGCTCGCCCCGGCGACGTACCTCGAGATCGGCGTGGATGCCGGCCGGACGCTCTCGCTCGCGCGGCCCCCGACGCTGGCGATCGGGGTGGACCCGGCACTTTCCGCGACCCTGCCGCCCTTCGCGGCCACGACGCGCACGTACGCCATGGAAAGCGACGCGTTCTTCGGATCTGCGGACATCGACCAGCGTCTCGGCCCGGCGCCCGTTGCGCTCGCGTTCGTGGACGGCCTGCACCTCTTCGAGCAGGCGCTGCGCGATTTCCTGCACGTCGAACGGCACGCCGCGCGCGGCTCGGTCATCCTCTTCCACGACTGCCTGCCGCTCGACCGGGCGACGTCCGCACGCGAGCGCCGCACGGGCTTCTGGAGCGGCGACGTCTGGAAGCTCCTGCCGATCCTGCGCGCGCACCGGCCGGATCTCGACGTCTTCCTGATCCCGGCCTACCCGACCGGGCTCGGCGTCGTCACGCGCCTCGATCCGTCGTCGACTCTGCTCGATGAGCGTCTCGACGAAATTACCCGGACCTGGACGCCGCGCGAGTGGAGCGACGCGCCCGGGCAGACGCCCGCGTTGCCGCTCGTCGAGAACGACGGCCCCGCGGTGCTCGCGCGCATCCGCGGGGCCGGCGCCCCGGTCGGCTAGTTCTTCGCCACGAACCCGCGCACGTCGTTCTTGACCAGGCTCTCGATCTGCTCGGGCGTGAGCTTCTTGCCGAACGGCGGCATGTCGTCCTTGCCCTCGGTGACCGACTTGATCAACGCGGAGTCGGTCTCGCCGGCCTGCCACTCGGCGTCGGTGAAGTTGCGCGCCTTCAGGTGCTTGCCCTTGAACGTGTCGGCCTTGCCGTCGTCGCCGTGGCACTTGGCGCAGTACTCCTTGAAGAGCTTCGAGGGGTGTTGCTCCTGCTCGCCTTCGGTCGCATAGAGCGTCATTCCGAGCGTCGCGATCGCTCCGAAGACGAGGCTGCCGAGAATCTGCGTGCGTTTCATCCTTTCCTCGCTTTCTGCAGTTCCTGAAGGATCTGTTCGGGCTCCCAGTCCGATCCGTACGTGATCGACGCGAGGCGGCCGTCCGGGTCGATGACCGCCACCGCCTGCTGGTGCATGATCTGGCCCTTCTCGGGGTAGTAGAGAACGCCGAAGGTTTCGGCCACCCGCGCGAGCACGCGCGGATCTCCCGTCAGGAACTTCCAGTTCGCGGGATCGGCGCCGATGCGCTTCGCGAAGTCGGCGAGCACCGCCGGCGTGTCGTTCTCCGGATCGACCGTGACGACGAGCAGCCGGCCGACGTCCCTGCCGGCGATCGCGGCGTTCAACTTCGAGAACTTCGCCATCGTCATCGGGCAGGCCGCAGCGTCCGGACAGCGCGTGTAGGCGAACGTCACCGCTACCGGCGCGCCGCGGAACTGCGACAGTCTCACGGCTTTTCCGGTCTGGTCCGTGAGCGTGAAGTCCGGGACCCGGTCTCCGACCGCAATCGCCTTGTTCGGCTCGGGCTTCGCCGGGCCGGTCGCTTCGAGCACGGCCTCACGAGGCCGGCACGCAACCGAGACGGCGAGCAGGCCCGCGCCGACGAGGCACACGTTCACGAGGCCAGTTCTACCCGACCCCGGCCCGCGCCGGACACGTTTAAGGAAGCTCAAAGGGCGCCCCGCGAGCCGATGTAGCCGGCCAGCTTCTTCAGATCCACGTTGCCGCCCGAGAGCACCACGCCCACGCGCTTGCCCGAGAAGTCGGCCTTCCTGTGGCGCACGGCGGCGGCCGCGGCGGCGCCGGAGGGCTCGACGAGCACCTTCATGCGCTCGAGAATCCAGGTCAGCGTCTCGATCATCTCGCCGTCGGAGACGAGGAGGATGTCCTTCACCGTCTCCTGCACGATCGGGAACGTCAGCTTGCCCGGCGAGGAGACGCGCAGCCCGTCGGCGATCGTCGGGTTCTCGGCAACCACGACACGGTGCCCCGCTGCCAGCGAACGCTTCGTGTCGTCGGCCCCCTCGGGCTCGGCGCCGTAGATCAGGATGCGGGGCCGCATGTGCCGCGCGACCGTGGCCCAGCCACCGATCAAGCCGCCGCCCGAGACGGGGACGACGATCGCGTCGAGGTCCGGGACGTCCTCGATCAGCTCCACGGCGCCCGTTGCCTGGCCGGCCATGATCAGCTCGTCGTCGAAGGGCGGCACGAGCACCGCGCCGCGTTCGCGGCAGATCTGATCGGCGAGGTCGTCGCGGCTCTGGCTCGCGCGGTCGTAGAGGACGACCTCGGCGCCGTAGCCGCGCGTCCCGTCGATCTTGGACTGCGGGGCGTCGTCGGGCATGACGACCGTCGCGCGGATGCCGAGGAGGCGGCAGACGAGGGCGACCGCCTGGGCGTGGTTGCCCGAGGAGAAGGCGACGACCGCGTCGACCTTCCCGCGCTCGGTCTCCGCCTTGATCTTGTTGTAGGCGCCGCGGAACTTGAATGCGCCGCCGCGCTGCAGGTTTTCGGCCTTGAAGAAGACCCGCGCGCCGGCCGCCTCGTCGAACTGGCGCGAGGTCAGCACGGGCGTGCGGTGCGCGACGCCGGCGAGGCGTTTTCTTGCGGCTTCGACGTCCTGCCAGGTCAGCACGGGACACTCCTTCCCTGATTTCGTGCCGTAGGGGCGGGGCTTGCCCCGCCCGGGCGGCCCAAGGGCCGCCCCTACGATACGACGACGCTGGATCGCTCGATCTCCGTTTTCCACTGCCCGATCGCCGCGAGCGCGCGGTCCGCGAGCTGCTGGCGGCGGACCTGCTTGTCGCGCACGGGCGAGTGCGAGCTGTCCTCGATCAGGCCGAAGGTCACGTTCATCGGCTCGAACTTCTCGGACGGCGGGCGCTCGGAGCAGTGGCGCGCGAGCGATCCGATGGCCGTCGTGTAAGGGACCGGCACGGGCTCGCGCCCTTCCAGGATCTGTGCCAGCGCGAGGCCCACGGCGAGCCCGGTCGCGGCGCTCTCGACGTAGCCCTCGACGCCCGTGATCTGCCCGGCAAAGAAGATCCGCGGCTCCCGGCGCATCCGGAAGAAGCGGTCGATGTGCGCGGGGGCGTGGATGTAGGTGTTGCGGTGCAGCATGCCGTAGCGCGCGAAGACCGCGTTCTCGAGGCCCGGGATCATGCGGAACACCCGCTGCTGCTCGGGAATCTTCAGCTTCGTCTGGAAGCCGACGAGGTTGTAGTGCTCCCTGGCGAGATCGTCCTGGCGCAGCTGCACGACGGCCCAGGGGTTCCTGCCCGTCTTCGGATCCGGAAGGCCCATCGGCTTCATCGGGCCGTGGCGCAGCGTCTCGCGCCCGCGCTCGGCCATCACCTCGATCGGCAGGCACCCCTCGAAGTAGATGCCCTTTTCGAAGTCCTTGATCGGCACCGTCTCGCCCGAGACCAACGCGTCGAGGAAGGCCTCGTATCCCTCGCGCGTCAGCGGGCAGTTCCAGTAGTCGTCGCCGTCGCCCTTGCCGTAGCGCGAGAGCGCGTACATCTTCGAGAGGTCGAGCGACGAGGCCTCGACGATCGGGGCCATGGAGTCGTAGAAGTAGAGATCGGCGGTCCCGAGCAGCGCGCCGATCGCCGCGTCGAGAGAGGGCGAGGTCAGCGGCCCGGTTGCGATCACGACGAACCCCTCCGCCGGGATCGCGCGCGCTTCCTCCCGCACGAGCTCGATCTCCGGCCGGGCCGCGATCGCCTCGGTGACCAGGCCGGCGAAGACGCCGCGGTCCATCGCCAGGGCGTCGCCCGCCGGCACGGCCGCCGCGCGCGCCGAACGGATCACGAGGGAGTCCAGGGCCTCCATCTCGCGCTTCAAGAGTCCGACGGCGTTGCGCGGATTGTCCGAGCGGAAAGAGTTCGAGCACACGAGCTCGGCGCAGCGGTCCGTCTGGTGCGCCGAGGTTCCGACGACCGGCCGCATCTCGTAGAGGCGCACGCGGTGCCCCCGTCGCGCGAGCTGCCACGCGCACTCCGAACCGGCCAGGCCCGCGCCGACGATCGTGACCGCACTCTCCACGGGGCGCATTCTATGGAGCTTGCGGACCGCGGGTCCGAAGCCCGGGCAGGGAGTGTGACGTCTTAACAATGTAAGACGTTATTAAATTGACTTACTACACACTACAAAGTAGCATATATACAGATAAGTAGGAGTCGTTATGGACACGGGAAACGTCACGACGAAGGGTCAGCTCGTCATCCCGGCGCGCCTGCGGCGCCGCTTCGGGATCAAGGCGGGCACGCGCATTCGCTTCCTGGAGCGGGACGGAGAAATCGTCCTCCAACCCGTCACGAGCGCCAGGATCCGCGCGCTCTGCGGCATTCTGAAGGCCGAATCACCGGCGACCTCGGACCTCCTGAAGGAGAGAGCCCGCGACAGGGAGCGCGAGGAGGCGAAACTTGCGAAACTCGGTTCTCGATAGCTACGCGGTCCTCTCTTACCTCTTCGCCGAGAGCGGCCACGAGAAGGTCGTGGCTCTGCTCGAGCGGGCCGCCGACAACGGCAGGAACGTCCTGATCGCTGCACCGAACTGGGCCGAGGTGCGCTACCAGATCGAGCGAAAGATCGGGACGGCCCGATGGGGCGACATCCGCTCCAGACTACTCGGCCTTCCAATCGAAATCGCATCCGTCGATCAAGAGCTCGCCGAAGTCGCCGGCGCGATCAAGGCGAAGCGGAAGATGTCGCTCGCCGATTGCTTTGCGGCCGCTCTCGCGAAGCAGCACAAGGCCGACCTCTACACGGGCGACCCCGAGTTCCGGGCCATCGAGAACGAGGTGAAGATCGTCTGGCTGGCCTGAGCGCTGATTGAAACCGGCCTGAGGTCGGCGGCATTCTTACCGATCCGCCCGCCTGGGCCGCCGCGCGACCGGGATGACGAAGCGGATCGAGGTCAGGCGCGCCGAGAACGCCGCGATCTTGTTGTCGACGAGGCCCGCCGCCAGGCCCGCCTTCTGGACGTCGAGCCAGACGTAGGGCAACGCGAGTTCCGTCATGAAGGGCTTCTTCGGAAAGACGACCCAGAGGGCGCCGGACGGCTCCAGCCGCGCCGCGAGATCGCGGAAGAAGAGCGAGAGCGACCCTTCCGACGGGACTTCCGCCATCAGCCAGGGGTGTGTTCCCGCCGGAAACTCTGCCACGCGCTCGACGAGGGGGCCGAAGACCTCGCGCATCGTGCGCACGAACTCCGCAGAGGACCCCGTCGCGCAGGGAATCCCGCCGGCCGGCAGCGAGAACTTCTCCCAGGGCGCCTGCACTTTTTCGGGAAGTTACGCCTTCGCGGCCTTCGGGGCGCGGCGCGGCACTTTCGGCCTGGCCGCCGCCTTCGGTTTCGCGGAGGCCTTCGCCTTCGGCTTGCGCTTGGCGGGGGCGGGCTCGGGCTCGAGCGGCACCTCCGGGATGATCTCGACGATCTCCGGGATCACGCCGGGCTCCTTCTCGAAGCCGCAGCCGGCCTTGTCGCAGGCAAAGACGTTGCCGGACTTGCGCTCGCGGTAGAGGAGATAGGGATTGCCGCACTGCGGGCAGGCCTCCGGGATCGGGCGCACGGAGAGCGAGAAATCGCAATTGGGATAGTTGACGCAGCCGTAGAACGGGCGGAAGCGGCCGCGCCGCTCGGCGATGATGCCCCCGTCCTTGGGACAGCGCACGCCCGTGTCCTTGATCGGCTTGGGCGGCTTGAACTTGCACGCCGGGTAGTTCGAGCACGACACGTACGCGCCATAGCGGCCGTGGCGCCGGACGAGCTCGTGGCCGCAGCGCGGGCACTTGTCCCCCGTTGGCTCGTCGGGGCGCGCCTCGGCCTTGCCGCCCGCCACCGCGACGTTGACGACGTTGCGGCACTTCGGGTACGCCGTGCAGCCGAGAAACGTCGAGCCCGTGCGGCTCTGGCGCAGTTTCATGGGCGAACCGCATTCCTCGCACGTCGTGTTCTCGATCTCCGAGACGTCGACGACGTCCTCCTCGGGATCCGGGATGTTCAGGGTGTAGGTACAGCCCGGGTAGCCGCTGCAGGCCACGAAGAGGCCGTTCTTGCCCATGCGCAGCTTCAGCTTCTTGCCGCACGTCGGGCACTTCTCGTCGATCTTCGGGACGACCGAGAGCTTCAGGTCCTTCGCGTCGCCGAGCAGGATCCCCGCCTTGCCCGAGACCATGTCCTTCAATGCGCGATTGCGGTCGCGCGTGAAGGTCTTGTCGAACGCGGCCAGCGCCCTGGTCCAGGAGAGCTTGCCCTCCTCGACCTCGTCGAGGGCCTCTTCCATGCGTGCCGTATAAGAGGTCTCGAAGAAATCGTCGAAGTACGGGATCAGGAGCTCGATGACCGTGCGCCCGAGGGCCGTCGGGATGAAGCGGCGGTCGCGCCGGTGAACGTAGCGGCGCTCCTCGATCTTGCGCAGGATCTCGACGTAGGTCGACGGCCGGCCGATGCCGTTTTCCTCGAGGAACTTGACGAGCGACGCCTCGTTGAAGCGCGGCGGCGGCTGCGTCTCCTTCTTCTCGGGCGCGACCGTGACGAGCTTCAGGGTCTCGCCCCGGGTCAGCGGCGGCAGCTTCGGCGTGTCCTTGTCCGTGTCCTCCTCGTCCTCGTCGGAGATCCCGTAGGCCGCGAGGTAGCCCGCAAACTTCAGCGTCGAGCCCGAGGCGCGGTAGACGGCGCGGCCCGCGGTGATCTCGGCCGACGTCGTGTCGTAGACGGCGGGGGCCATCTGCGAGGCCACGAAGCGCTGCCAGATGAGACGGTAGAGCCTGGCCTCGTCGGCCGCGACGTGCTTTGCGACCTCGTCGGGTGGAAGGTCGAGGTACGTCGGACGGATCGCTTCGTGCGCGTCCTGCGTGTCGCGACGGCTCTTGAAGAAGCGCGGCGACTCGGGAAGCGCCTCCTTCGGGAACGTCGCGCCGATGTGCTCGCGGACGGCCGTCAGGGCCTCCTGCGAGACGCGGGTCGAGTCGGTGCGCATGTAGGTGATCAGACCGACGGTGCCGCGCCCCGGGATCTCGCGGCCCTCGTAGAGCCGCTGGGCGATCTGCATCGTGCGGCGCACGGCGAACCCGAGCCGCCGCGCCGCGGCCTGCTGGAGCTGCGAAGTGATGAACGGGGGCGCCGGATTCTTGCGCCGCTCGGAGCTCTCGACGGAGGCGACTTTCCAGGCCGCGCCGGCGACGTCCTCGCGAACGCGGGCGGCGGCAGCCTCGTCCGGCAGCCGCGGATCCGAGCCGTCGAACTTGAGCTTTTCGCCGTCGAACGTCGAGAGCCGCGCCGTGAAGGGCGGCGGCACTTTGCCTTCAAGGGTCGCGTCGAGCGTCCAGTACTCGACCGGCACGAAGGCCTCGATCTCGTTCTCGCGCTCGCAGATGATCCGCAGCGCCACGGTCTGCACGCGCCCGGCGGAGAGGCCGCGCCAGATCTTCTTCCAGAGCAGGTCCGAGACCTCGTAGCCGACGAGCCGGTCGATGATGCGGCGCGCCTGTTGCGCGTCCACGCGGCGCCCGTCGATCTCGCCGGCGTCGTCCATCGCCGCCAGCACGGCCTTCTTCGTGATCTCGTTGAAGCGCACGCGCTTGAAGACCGTCTTGCCGGCGCCCGGCTTGAGCGCCTCCTGCAGGTGCCAGGAGATCGCCTCCCCTTCGCGGTCGGGGTCGGCGGCGAGGAAGACGTTGTCGGCGGACTTGACCGCGCGCTTCAGGTCGTTGATCGTCTTTTCCTTGCCCGCGAGCAGCTCGTAGGTCGGCTTGTAGTCGTGCTCGCGATCCACCCCGAGGCCCTTGCGCGGCAGGTCGCGGACATGACCGTAGGAAGCGAGGACCTTGAAGTCCTTGCCGAGGAACTTCTCGAGCGTCTTCGCTTTTGCCGGGGACTCGACGATGACGATGTTCTTAGCCATTTGGGGCGACGGACGGTCTCACATCAGGAAAGAAAGCGCAAACACTCGTGTTTCCGCCTCCCGACAACAGGCGGGTATTCCGGGGCCGCGGAGCGCGCTCGTAAACAAACGGTAAGCGGCTGGCGAGAGAAGCAGTTGACCGCCGCCTCCCCTCATCTTCTCACCACCCCGTACCGGCCTCCCTCCACCGGCACCGCGATTCCCGCCCCCTCGAGCTCGAAGAGTCCGGCGAGCACGGTCGCGGCGGGCAGGTCGAGCGTCCGGGAGAGCTCCTCGGCCGAGAGCGACTCCTCGCGCCCGAGCGCCTCGAAAATCCGGCGGGACTCCGCGGACAGATCCGCCACCGGGAAGGGCGAAACGGCGGCGGCGGGACGCGGCGTGCCGACGGAGGGAAAGAGCTCCGCGAGCACGTCCTCGGCGCCCCGGCACAGGATCGCGCCGTCGCGCAGGAGCTCGTGCGCCCCGGCCGAGGTCTGCGAAAAGATGGAGCCCGGAACCGCGAAGACGTCACGGCCGAAATCGTTCGCCAGGCGCGCCGTGATGAGCGAGCCCGAGCGCCGGGACGCCTCCACGACGACGACGCCCGCGGAAAGACCGGCGATGATTCGGTTGCGGATCGGGAAATTCTGGGGACGCGGCTCGGCTCCGGGCGGGTATTCCGACACGAGCAGGTGATCGGCGGCCAGGCGCTCCTTCAGCTTCCGGTGCTCGCGCGGGTAGTCCACGTCCAGGCCGCAGCCGAGCACGGCGATCGTTCCTCCCGGGCCCTCGAGCGCCGCCTCGTGCGCGGCGGCGTCTACGCCGCGCGCGAATCCCGAGACGACCGCCATGCCGGCGGCCGACAGCTCCTGCGCGAGGCGCCAGGCCGCGTCGCGCCCGTAGCGGGAGGCGTCCCGCGAGCCCACGATTGCCACCGCCGGCAGGCGCAGGCGCTCGATCCGCCCGAGCGCGTAAAGCAGGAACGGCGGATCCGCGATCTCGCGAAGGGCCTCCGGGTACTCCGCGTCGAATGCGGTGACGAGGCGGATCCCGGTCCGTTCGACCGCCGCGGCCCAGCGCAGCGTCTCGGTGTCGTCCGGGCCGCGCAGAACGGCGCGGGCCAGCTGCCGGGAACCCAGATCCGAGGACAGCTCGTCCTCGCCCGAGGCCAGCAGGGCCTCGACCCCCCCGCGCGCACGCAGCGCGGGCCAGAGGCGCTGGGGCGTGATCTCGCGGCCCCGAGCCCACGACAGGGCCGCGCTACGGGAAACTGAATCGGCGCTCAAGTTAACGTATCTCTCATGAAAACCGGGGGCGACAATTCTCCGGCTCGAAATCTGCAAGAAACCTATAATACCGACCCGGCCGCGAGGCAAAGGAGCCGCTTGAAGCTAGACCGCATCGCCGTCCTCTCCTTACTAGTTGTCGCGGGAGCGTGCACCTCGTACGCCCATACGGACAAGGCGTCGACGCAGCTCGCCTTCGGCACGGCGGTCGCGAAGAAGGGTCTCTGGCGCGAGGCGGCGTTTCGCTTCGAGCAGGCGGTCGCGAAGGATCCCAACAACGCGCGCGCGCACAACAACCTCGCGGTCTCGCTCGAGGCGAGCGGCGACTTCGCGCGCGCCCTCGCGGAGTACAAGAAGGCGCTCGAGATTTCCCCCAACGACAACTACATCCGTCGGAACTACGCGCGCTTTGCCGAGTTCTACACGGCTTATACGAAGACGACCGGAAAGGCCGCCGGTGCTCCCTAGCCGGCGCCGGGCGCTCGCGGCGCTCCTGGGGGCGATCCTGCTCGCCGTGTCCGCGTGCTCGAGCGTGGACCAGATCAAGATGCGCCTGCCCTTGAAGCCGAAGCTCCCGCTGCGCGGCAACGAGCGCATCGCGCTCGCTCCCTTCATCCTCGTCTCCGACCCGGACAAGGCCAAGGACAAGCGCCTGGCCAACGTCGACGTCCAGGGCGAGTTCCACCGCTTCCTGAAGAAGCAGCTCGAGAAGAAGACGAAGTTCGAGATCATCCCGACGCCGCCCGACGTCAAGCTGCCGACCCTGAATCTCGTGGACCTCGGCCGCGCGCAGGAGTTCTGGGCCGCCGTCGGCTCGCAGACCTCGGCCGAGCTGATCGTCTCGGGCAGCCTCGAGTTTCGCGTCGAGGACCGCTCGGGCTACAAGACCGAGGAGTACCAGTCCCCCATCGACGGGCGGACCTACTACAGGCAGGTCTACGTCGAGCAGACGGGCTTCGTGTTCGACATCGTGTTCCTCGTCCTCGACGGCCGCACCGGCGAGAAGCTGCTCCAGGACGAGTTCAAGGACTTCCGCCAGACCGGTAGCCGCAACCGCGACGAGCTGCAGGGGCTCTTCGAGAACCTGTTCTCGCTCGAGAACCAGATCCTGAACACCTTCGTCCCGCGCGACCGCGAGGCGGAGCGCTACATCTTCAAAGACTGACGGCGCACAACCGCATGAAGAAAACCCTGCTCGTCCTCGCCCTCGCCCTGGCCGCCGCGGCCCCCGCCGCCGGCCAGGCACCGGTGCTCTCGCCGTACTACGACTACTTCGGCAAGAACAAGATCGTCTACGACAACTTCAACTGGAAGATCTACCACTCGACGCACTTCGCCATTTACTTCTACGACCGCGACCAGGTGTCGCTCCAGAAGGTCGCGTCGTACGCCGAGAGCGCCTACGACGACATCTCGCGCGCGCTCAATTTCCAGGTCCCCAAGCCGATCAACATCATCTATTACTCGACGCACTCCGAGTTCGAGCAGACCAATACGCTCTCCGAGTTCATCCCGGAGGGCGTCGGCGCCTTCGCCCTGCCCACGCGCAACCGGATGGTCCTGCCCGTCGACCTGCCCGACGAGAAGCTCGAGAAGCTGATCGCCCACGAGCTGACGCACGTCTTCCAGTTCGAGATTTTCTTCGGCGGCAACTTCATCCGCGCCTACACCTCCGGCGCGCCGCAGTGGCTGACCGAAGGCATGGCCTCCTACTTCGGCAACGACGAGGACGAGAAGGACGTCATGGTCCTTCGCGATGCCGTCCTGAACGACCAGGTCCCGGAGATCGCCGAGCGGCAGATCTACGGCTTCTTCGCCTACCGGTTCGGCCACGCGGTCTTCGACTTCATGCGCTCCGAGTGGGGCCCCGACGGCGTGCGGGACTTCGTCTTCGAGTACCGCGGCTCACTCGGGCCCAATCTCGACCGGGTCCTGAAGCGCACATTCGGCATCTCGTCCGAGGAGTTCGACGTCAAGTTCCGGCGCTACCTGCGCCAGCGGTTCATCAAGCTCCTGACCGAAACCGGCGAGCCGATCGACTTCGGCGATCGCGTGCGGCTGACGGAGGAGGGCAGCTCGGTCGAGGTCTCCGTGCGCGCGTTCCCCTCCGGGGACCTCGGCGCCGCCATCTCGAGCCTCGGCAACGATGCCAACGTGGTCGTCGTCTCGACCCGCGATCGCAAGCTCTTCAAGAACCTCACCAAGGGATTCAAGACCGAGTACGAGTACATCGTCGCCCAGTGGCTGACGACCGGGCCGGTCGGCGGCGTGGACCTGGCCGTGGCGCCCGACGGCAACACGATCGCGGTCTTCGTCAAGCGCGAGCGCGGCCGCGAGCTGATGCTTCTGAACGCACTCGGCGGCGGCATCCGCCAGCTCATTCCGATGCCGGGCCTGGACCAGCAGTTGAACCCGGCCTTCTCGCCGGACGGCCGGACCGTGGCATTCCGGGCGATTGCCAACGGCCGCTCGGACATCTATTCCTACAACCTGGACACGAAGGCCTTCACGAACCTCACCAACGACGACGCCTTCGACTACGCCCCCACCTACTCGCCCGACGGCCAGTGGCTCTACTACTCGTCGGTGCAGGGCCGGAAGGCCAAGATCTTCCGGATCCGGCCGGGCGCAGCCGGTTCGCGCGAACAGATCACGTACGGCGACTGGAACGACGAGGACGCCTTCGTCTCGACCGACAGCAAGACGCTCTACGTGGCATCGGACCGCATCAACGGCATCTACAACATCTTCGCGATCAACCTCGAAAACGGCGAGACGTCGAACTACACGAACGTCGTCGGCGGGACCTTTTCGCCGACCGTGCTCGTCGGCCGCGACGGAACCGAGCGGCTGGTCTTCTCCGCGTACTACAAGCGCCGCTTCACGCTCTACGTCACCGACGCGAAGAAGCCGTACCACAAGCTGCCGGACCTGAACCCCGCGCCCTCCCCGGCCGGCCCGACGACGATCCCGCCGTACCAGCCCCCGATCGAGGTCGCGATCGACCCGGAGAAGATCGAGAAGAGACCCAGCCGCGCGCTTTCCATCGAGGACGCCGCGGTCAACGTCGGCATCTCGTCGGACCAGACCTTCCTGTCGAGCAGCTACATCGTGCTCGGCGACAACCTCGGCGACCGCAAGGTCATCGCCCAGATCCAGTCCGTCTCCTCGTTCGTGGACTACGAGCTGACGTACGTCGATCTCTCCAAGCGCCTGCAGAAGGGAATCCAGGGCTTCTACAACGCGTACTACTTCATCGCCCAGAACCCGAACACCGGCCAGATCGTCCGGACGCGCAACCCCTACAAGTTCATCGGCGGCACGGCCTTCGCGGCGTATCCCCTCAACCGGTACTACCGCCTCGAGGGCAGCGTGGGCTTCCTGTCGCGCAAGTACGACGGCTACCCGGTCTGGGTCAACACCGACTCGGGCTCGGGGACCGTCTTCATCCCCACCCAGAACAACTTCCCGACGTTCGGCGGAAAGCTCGTCGGCGACACCACGGAATACCTGGAGTTCGGTCCGATCTCGGGGCACCGGCTCTCGCTCGGCTTGAGCTACGCCCCCTTCACGGGCGGCGACAAGGTGCCCGGCTCGAGCGGCCCGACTCTGACCTTCGACACGACCCTCGACATGCGCCAGTACGTCAAGATCACGGAGCGCTCGCTGCTCGCGGCGCGGATCTACGGCTTCCACGCCTCCGGCAACCTGCCCGACGTCCTGTCGTTCGGAGGCGTCGACACGCTGCGCGCGCTGCCCGTGTACGGCATCTACGGCAACACCGCCGCGTTCCTGAACCTCGAGTTCCGGTTTCCGGTCATCGACTTCCTCATCACCCCGATCCTCGGGATCCGCGACATCCGCGGCAAGGCCTTCCTGGACGTCGGCGGCGCCGCCCTGAAAGGCCAGCCCTTTCAGTTCTGGTCCGACTACACGCTGTGCGGCATCCGCGGCGTCGGGGTCCCGGGCTGCAACGGCTCCTCGGGCGGCCTGGCCGACTACGGGTTCGGCATCGAGCTCAACATGCTGGGGCTGCCGCTGCACTTCGACTTCGCGCGGCAGTGGAACGTCAAGGGCAACCTCGGCCCGGTCCAGTGCGCCGCGACCGGCCTGAAGGATTCCTGCGGCAACTTCACCTTCGTCTTCTACATCGGGCCGTCCTTCTAGGGCGCGCCCGATCCCGTACAATCGGGACAGTGCCCGCACGAACATCGCTTGCCGTCCGCGCGCTGGGGCCCTACGGCGGCTCCGCGCCCGGCTACCGCATGACGACGTTTCTCATCGACGGCGAGACGGCCCTGGACGCGGGCTCGCTGACGGAGGCGCTCCCGCTGTCGGCGCAGCGCCGTATCCGCCGTGTCGTGCTGACCCACGCGCACTTCGACCACGTCGCGTCGCTGCCCTTCCTCGTCGAGAACCTGTACGGCCGCGGCACGCCGCTCGAGCTCGTCGCTCCCCTGCCCGTGCTCGCGGAGTTGAAGCGCCACGTGTTCAACGACGTCACGTGGCCGGACTTCACGCGCCTGCCGTCGCGCGCGCACCCGACCCTCGTCTATCGACCCATCGCGCCGGGCCGGGCCGTCCGGGCGGGCGGCGTGAGCCTCACCGCCCTGCCCGTCGACCACATCGTGCCCGCGTACGGCTACCTCGTCGGCAAGCCCGGCCGCGCCGTGCTGTTCTCGGGCGACACGAAGTCGACGGAGAGGATTTGGGCGCACGCCCGCCGCGCGCGGGACCTGAAGGCCATCTTTCTCGAGGTTTCCTTCTCCGACGCGCAGGCCGCCGTCGCGCGCGCCTCGTGCCACCTGACCCCGCGCCTCCTGCCGGGCGAGCTCCAGAAGGCGCCCCCGCGCGTGCCCGTCTACCTGTACCACATGAAACCGCCGTCGCTGTCCCGCATCCGGCGCGAGGTCGCGGCGCTCGACGAGCCGAGGCTGCGGCTTCTCGAGTCCGAGCGCAGTTTTCGGTTCTAGCGCCTCGATGACCGATTTCGCGCCCAAGACCGTCGCGGACGAGGCTTCGCGCTTCTGGGACGTCAATCGCGAGAAGTCAAAGGATCCCAGCTACTGGATGGCCCACCCACTCTGCCGCCAGGCGATCAACCGTCGCGTCACGGGCGACCCGAACGTGTGGCCACTCGACTGCTTCAAACATGTTTTCGCCGCGACTCCATTCGATCGCGGAATCTCCTGGGGATGCGGACTCGGCGCTTTCGAGCGCGGAGCAATTCGGATCGGTGTCGTTCGCGAGATCGATGGATTCGACATTTCCCCAGCCTCCCTGGAAGACGCAAAGCGCGAAGCCCTGAAAGAAGGGATTGAAGGGATTCACTATTGCCTCGGAAATTTTGACGACCCTGACCTTCAATCGCGGGGGGGGGGGGCCAAATACGACATCGTCTTTTTTCATGCCTCGCTTCATCACGTCTCTTCTCTTGAACGGCTGTTCCGAAGGCTCGCTCTCCATGGCCTCCGACCCAGAGGAGCTCTCTATCTGGATGAGTACATAGGGCCCTCGCGGTTCCACTGGACCCCGGATCGTCTGCTCAATGCCCAGGCCGTCCTCGATCGAGCTCCCGCGTCCGCAAGGATCAACGACACGATCCTTCCTCCGGTCGAAGTGAACGACCCCTCGGAGGCTGTTCGATCCGACGAAATCCCATTATTTGTCAGGGAGTTCTTCGACGTTGTCGCGTGGCAACCATATGGAGGACAGCTTGCCGGTCTCGTGTTCCCGCAACTCCACGCTGAATGGGTCCACTCGGAAGCCGGCCAGAGGTTCGTCTCTTCCCTGCTCGAGATGGAAGACGAGCAGCTGCAGCGAGACCCCACGACAACTGCCCACGTTGTCGCCTACGCGCGGTTGAAGCCCGTCTGGCGGCTCCTACGACCTCTTGGGGCGCAGGTGGTCCGTGCCCTGCTGCGGAAATTAGCTCCATCGCATACTGAAATTCCCAACGGGCAGAAGGCTTAGAGCATCCTCGCCCAGGCCAGCAGGTCTACCGCGAGCGATCCTGCCAGGCGACCGCGCAACGAGTCGTTCCGCAAGAGATCCTCGCGCCGTCCCACCAGTTCCGCCTCTCGTGTGAGATAGGTCGTGTCGCCGCGCTTGATCACCCGGTAAGAGGAGACGGATTCGCGCCCGTCGTGGCGGCGCAGGACCGCGACGCGGCGCTCGGCAGCATCGATCAAGACGTCCTCCTCGATCGCCGGGCCGGATCCGCCTGCGGACGGTGCGGACAGCGTCAGCCGGAAGCCGCCGGGAATCTCGGCGCCCGGTGCGACGTCGGCCACCCCTTCGAGCAGCCTGCGGTATCCGTCCCGCGTCGCGATTTCGGAAAACGCCCGGTCGGCAGCGGCGTCCGTCTCGAGGTACGCGGTCAGGCGCGCGTTGCCGTCCGCCTCGCCGGAGCCCTCGCTGCCGACGATCGCGAAGGCGTCCCGCAGCACGTCCGCGTCGATGCCGAAGAGTTCCGCCAGCGCCGCCTCGCGGGGGGCCGGCATCGGCACGCGCAGACGCGAGTGCAGGTCGTCGACGCGCACCTCCCCCGCGCCGAACGACAGCACGCGATTGCCGAGATCGCGGCGCAGCGTCACGTCCTGGAGAAAAATAGCGTTCGGCCGGAAGGTCTGCTGCCAGAGCGTCGTGAGGAGCTCCTCGGACACGGACCCGGCGTACACCTCGATCTCCCGAGGCGTTTCCGGAGGCCCTTCGAGAAAGGCAATCCGGAAGCCGCGCGCCGTCTCGCCGACCTCCACTTCGCCCTGGCTCGTCGCGAACAGGCCCGCCCGCGCGGGCAGGATCGCCGGCAGCGGGAAGCCGACGTCCGCGATCACCTCCCCCGCCGGCGTTTCGACGAGGAGGGCCGCGTGATCATTCTCGTTGCGGACACAGCCAAGCAGTTTTCGCGAATGGAAGCCGAGGGAGCAGAGCAGCGCCTCGAAGGCCGCGGCCCGCGCAAAGCAGGTGCCGCCCGTTCCGCTCGACAGATGCTCCTCCCAGAAGATCTCCGGGGTGCGGGGCTTGTCGGCCGGATCGGAGACCCGGGCGTTGCGCACGATCTTCGACGCGTTCTCGAAAGGCACCTTCGCGTTGAAGCGCGCAAAGAGCGCCTCGAGAAATCCGGACCCGGGCTCGGCGCGCGAGAGGTCGAGGGCCTCGAGGACGTCGTCGGCCGGAATCACCGTCCCGACAACCGCGCGACCATGTCCTTCAGCCGGAAGCGCGCGTCCTCGCTGAACCAGAAGTCCAGGAAGGGATCGTGGTCGCGAGCCTGGTCGAACCGCGCGATCGCGGCCGCGCGCGAGCGCAGCTTGATGGCCGCGTACGCGGGGCCGGAAAGGCCCGCGAGGTAACGCGCCCGCTCGACGGCGCGGTCGAGCAGATCGCCCGCCGGGACGACCTGGTCCACGAGGCCGATCGCGAGCGCGCGCTCGACCGCAACGTTCTCCCCCGTCGCCGCCAGGCGCTCCATGTGGCGCGCGCCGACGACGTGGCGAAACGGCTCCATCAGGCAGGCCGGAACCGAAACGCCGAGGATGACCTCCGAGAGGCCGAACTTTCCCTTGCCCTCGGCCGCGATGCGCTCATCGGCGCCCATCACTGCGATCAGGCCTCCCGCGATCGCGTGCCCCGGCAGCGCCGCGACGAGCGGCGGGCCGAACACGAAAATCTGCCGCACGAGCTCGCAGTAGTCCTGGACGAACTGCTCCATCCCTTCGCGGTCCCGGTCGACGAGCAGCGGCAGGTCCCATCCGGCCGAGAACATGCCCGGCAGCGCCGATGCGAGCACGACGCCCCGCGCCTTGCCCTGCTCCTCGAGCGCCTGCGCGAGCTCCGCGACGAGTTCGGGCGAAAACGCATTGGCCTTCGGGCGATTGAGGGTCAGGACCGCGATCTCGTCGCGCGTCTCGATCGATACGAAGCTCAAGCGCTCCTCCTTGCCGGTTGGGCCTGCCCGAAGAGCAGCCGGTGGAGGCGCCGGTCGCCGGTCAGCTCCGGATGAAAGGTCGCGGCCACGACGTTGCCCTGCCGCACGAGGACGGGCTCGCCGCCGTGCGACGCCAGGACCTCGACGCCCGGTCCCACCTGCCGGATCCGCGGCGCCCGGATGAAGACGGCCGGCAGCGGCCCTCCGAGGGCGCCGCACGCGACCTCGCCGATGAACGAGTCGACCTGCCGCCCGTAGGCGTTGCGCTCGACGGCCATGTCCACGAGCGCGAGGCCCTTTTGATGGGGGTTCGAGACCTCGCGCGCGAGCACGATTGCGCCCGCGCACGTGCCGAGGATCGGCTTTCCGCTCCGGGCGAAGGCGCGGAACGCCTCCTCCCACGGCTCGGCCTCGAAGAACTTCCAGAGCGTCGAGGACTCTCCCCCCGGAATGACCAGCCCGCCCGCACGATCGAGGTCCGCGGGCTGCCGGAGCTCGAAGCTCTCGACGCCGATCTCGGACAGGGCCTTGCCGTGCGCCTCGAAATCCCCCTGGAGCGCGAGAACGGCGACCGGCCCCGGTTCCATCACCATCCGCGCGTCTGGAGCTGGGCCTCTACCGGAAGCTTCGCCGCCTCGATGCCCTTCATGCCCGAGCCGAGCGATTCCTCGGCTGCCAAGAGCGCCTCGGCGTCGCGCCAGTGCGTCGTCGCCTTGACGATGGCGCGCGCGCGGCTCTCGGGATCGTCCGACTTGAAGATCCCCGATCCGACGAAGACGGCCTCCGCCCCGAGCTGCATGCAGAGCGCCGCGTCCGAGGGCGTCGCGATGCCCCCGGCCGCGAAGTTGGGAACGGGCAGCTTTCCCTTCTCGGCCACCTCGACGACGAGGGCGAACGGCGCCTGGAGCCTCTTCGCGGCGGCCATGAGCTCGTCCTTGGTGAGCTGCGTGAGCATCTTGATCTCGCGGTGGACCTCGCGCAGGTGCTTGACGGCGTGGACGATGTCGCCCGTGCCCGCCTCCCCTTTCGTCCGGATCATCGCGGCGCCCTCGCCGATCCGGCGCAGCGCCTCGCCGAGGTTGCGGCAGCCGCACACGAACGGCACCGTGAAGTCGGCCTTGTAGACGTGGTTCTCCTCGTCGGCCGGGGTCAGGACCTCCGACTCGTCGATGAAGTCGACCTTCAGCGCCTGCAGCACGCGCGCCTCGGCGAGGTGCCCGATGCGGCACTTGGCCATCACCGGGATCGAGACGGCCTCCTGGATCTCGCGGATCTTCGAGACCGGCGACATCCGCGCCACTCCCCCGTCGCGCCGGATGTCCGATGGCACGCGCTCGAGCGCCATGACGGCGGCCGCGCCAGCGGCTTCCGCGATCCGCGCCTGGTCCGCGTTGACGACGTCCATGATGACGCCGCCCTTCAACATCTCCGCGAGCCCGACCTTCAACCGAAATTGTTCGTCCATATGTTCCTCTTCTCGACGACTCACAGCTCTCGACTCACGACTCTCTTCTTCACACAACCGGCGCCGCGAATGCCGCGCCGGACCTCGACTGCGCTTCCGATACGGCTTCCCCGAGCAAGGCGATCCCCTTTTCGATGTCTCTGCGCTCGACGCGCGATACCGAGAGACGCACGTTCGGCCGATCCACTCCGGCCGGATCGAAGTCCTGGCCCGGCGCGACCGCGACACCCCGCGCCGCCGCCGCCTCGGCGACACGGCGGCCGGACACCGCCCCGGGCAGATGCAGCCAGAAGAGCGGATTCGAGCCCTGCGCTCCCCACCACGAAACCTCCGGCAGGTGGCGGGAGAGCGCCCCGGCCGCGTCCGCGGCGCGCAGCGCCACTTCCTACGCGCGGCTCGCGCGCGCCTTGCGGTCCGCGCCCGCGCGCAGGAACGCGGCGACCGCGGCCTGCAGCGGCACGGGAGTCTGAAAATCCGTGGCCTTCTTGACGCGCGCCAGCTGTTCCACCGTGGGCCGCGCGGCGGCGATCCAGCCGATCCGGAATCCCGGCACGAGGTCCTTGGACAGCGTGCCCAGCCACACGACTCGCTCGGGCTCTCGCGCGGCGAGCGGCCGCCGCCCGGGCTCGGGCTCCTCGTAGCCGTCCTCGATGACCAGCGCGCCCGCCGCGAGCGCCGCCGCGAGCACCGCCTCCCGGCGTTCTTCGCTCGTCGTGACACCCGTCGGATTCTGGCGCTCGGGCATGAGGTACACGAGCTTCGCGCGCCGCGAGGAGAGCGGCCGCGGATCCGGCCCGAGCTCGTCCATCGGCAGGGGGAGCACCGACACCCCGGCCAGGCGCGCCAGCGTCAGCGCCCCCGAATAGGTGGGCGACTCGGCGGCGACGAGGTCGTCCGGATCGGTGAAGGCGCGGAAGAGCAGGTCGAGGCCCTGCTGCGCGCCGCTCACGATCAGGATCTCGTCGGCCGAGCGCTCGACCCCGAATTCCGCGAGCCGCCGCGAGATCTCGACGCGCAATTCCTCGAGGCCGAGCGGGGGAGCGTACTGCCAGAGCTCGCGGCGACGGCTCCACGCGTACGAGAGCGTGCGTGTGAACTCCTCGAGCGGAAAGAACCGTTCGTCGGGGGCCAGGCGTGAAAAATCCGCGACGAGCGGCTCCGTCACGGAGATGCCCGTCTCTTCCCGCAGGCCGGCGACCCGGCGCGAGACGAGATCCTCCAGCCGGAAAGACGCGCCCGCCTCGGCCCGGGGCCGGACGACCGTGCCGCTGCCGACCTTGCCGTCGACGAGGCCGTTTTCCTGCAACCGGCGGTAGGCCGCCTGGACGGTCCCCCGATTGATGCCCAGGGCAGCGGCCAGCTCGCGCGTCGTCGGCAGCCGCGTGTTCTCGGCGAGCAGCCCGCCGGCGATCCAGCGCTCGATCGCCGCGTAGACCTGGTCGGACAGGGGAGCCCCGGCCGATCTGGTGAGGCTGATTTGTGTAAGATCCAATTGGCCCGCCATCGAGCCAATTGTATCGACGTCTCTAGCGCGGCGCCAACAGTTTTTGGCGCCCGACGAACCTACACTTTAACTATATTAAAGACTTTAAAATACAACTAGTTAACAGAAATCTACCGTAGATTTATCAAGCCCCGTGTTTCCGAAGCTCGTCCTCCAGGGCTCGCGAGAACTGGAACTCCCTCTCCGTCTCCGACAGGTTTTTGCGCTTGGCCAGGGCCGCCCGAGTCTTCTCCTCGAGCGCGTCGAGCTCTGCGTAGCTGTCGGTCAGCTCCCGGACGACCGCACGGCGAGTGGTCTCGTCGTCGGATTTCTGCTCGAGGTTCCGGTTCTCCTTGAGGTTCTTCAGGATCACGCGGGACAGGTAGAGGATCCGGTCCGCCGAAACCTTCATGACGGCCTCCCCGCCCGCAGATCGTCGGTGAGGGGGTGCCGGAAGAGCTGCTCGAGCACGGTCGCAGGAAGCGCCACCACGTCGACACCCATCAACGCCGAGTCGAGGACATGGATGGGGTTGCGCGCCTCCGAGACGATGATCTGAGACTGGAATCCATAGTTGTCGTAGACGCGGATGACCTGCTCGACGAGGTCCATGCCGATCGAGCCCGCGTCGTCGAGGGGGCCGACCGACGCCGCGACGTAGCTGACGTTGGCCTTGCCCGCGATCAGGGCCTGCGCCGTCGAGTAGCAGCCGGAGGCGCACGTGGCGATCTGGTCCTGGGCGAACAGGCGCGCGACGCGCATCCCCTCGGGCTTCAAGGGCAGCCGGATGATGATGTCCTTGCCGAGCTTGGCGAGCTCGCGGCCTTCCTTGTACATGCCCTTGGGGTCGTCGGAGCCGGTTTCCACGAGCACGGGTCCGTCGGTCAGAGAGGCCAGCTCCCGGACCGCCTTGCGGTAGTCCACTCCCGCCGCTTCGGCCCCGGAAAGGGACACCCAGGCCCCGTCGAGCAGCCCGAGATCCTTGATCCGGCGCGCTTCTTCGACGCTGGCGCTGTCGAGAAAAAATCGCATGAGGGGCGGATTCTATATCCGGCCCGCCCCCGCGCTACTGCTCGTCGTCGTCCGCGTCTTCGTCGTCCTCGCCGTCCGCTTCCTCGTCGAGGAAGGGGGTCCCGGGCTTCTTGCCGCGGGCCTTGCCCCGCTCGAGCGGCTCGGGGACGGGCGTGGGCAGGGAGGCCTGGGCATCCTCTTCGGCATCGTCCGGCTCGGCGAGCTTGGCGAGGCCGACCACGCGGTCGCCCTCCTCGAGCTGGATGACCCGGACGCCCTGGGCGGCGCGGCCGGTCTCCCGGATGTCCTTGACCTTGATCCGGATCAGCTGGCCGCGCTCCGTGATGAGCAGCAGCTGGTCGGCGTCCGTGACGGACTTGATGCCGATGACGGCGCCGTTCTTCTCGGTGACCTTGATGTTGATGACGCCCGAGCCGCCGCGGCCCTGGAACCGGTACTCGGTGACCTCGGAGCGCTTGCCGTAGCCGTTCTCGGTGACGGAGAGCAGGTGCGCCTTCTCGTCGACGACGTCCATCTCGACGACGACGTCGTTGTCCTTGCGCAGCACGATGCCGATGACGCCGGTGGTGTCGCGGCCCATCGGACGGACGTCCTTCTCGGAGAACCGGATCCCCATGCCCTGGCGCGTGCCGATGAAGATCTGGTCCTCGCCGCCGGTGATCCGCACCGAGAGCAGCTCGTCGCCCTCCTCGATGTTGATCGCGATGATGCCGCCCGAGCGCACGTTCGAGTACGCCGAGAGCGCCGTCTTCTTGATCAGCCCGTTGCGCGTCGCGAAGACGAGGAAGCGGTCCTCCGGGAAATCCTTCGTGGCCGCCATGGCGACCATGCGCTCGTTCGGGCCGAGGTTCAGGAGATTCACGATGGCCTTGCCGCGCGTCGCGGGGCCGAGCTGCGGCAAGTCGTAGACCTTGATCCAGTGCATCCGGCCCGTCGACGTGAACGCCAGGATGAAGGCGTGCGTCGAGGCGACGAACAGGTGCTCGACGAGGTCCTCTTCCTTCGTCGTCGCGCCGATGCGGCCCTTGCCGCCGCGGCGCTGCGCGCGGTAGAGGGACAGGGGAGAGCGCTTGATGTACCCGCCTCGGGACACGGTGATGACCATGTCCTCCTCGACGATCAGGTCCTCGATGTCGATGTCCGAAGCCTCGGCCACGATCTGCGTGCGCCGCTCGTCGCCGTACTGCTTGCGGATCTGCTGGAGCTCTTCGACGATGATGCCGAGAACGAGCTCTTCGGAACCGAGGATCTCGCGCAGCTTCGCGATGAGGGCCAGGACTTCCTTGAACTCGGCCACGATCTTGTCGCGCTCGAGCCCGGTCAGCCGCTGCAGGCGCATGTCGAGGATCGCCTGGGCCTGGATGTCGTCGAGGCGGAGGACTTCCGTTCCCTTGGTCTTCGTCCCCGCCTCCTCGAGCGGCATCCCGATGAACTTCTCGAGCCCCGAGCGCGTCATCGAGACCTCGGCCATCAGGCGGTCCTTGGCCTCCTTGGGGTCCCTGGAGGCGCGGATGATCTTGATGACCTGGTCGAGGTTGGCGAGCGCAAGGGCGAGGCCCCGCAGGAGGTGCGCGCGCTCCTCGGCCTTCTTCAGGTCGAACTGCGTGCGCCGGATGACGACCGTCTTGCGGTGGTCGATGAAGTGCCGCAGCAGGTCGTGCAGGGGGAGGACGCGCGGCTGGTTCTCGACGATCGCGAGGAAGATGATTCCGAAAGTCGACTGCATGGGGGTCAGGGCGTAGAGCTTGTTCAGGATGACCTGGGCGTTCTCGCCGCGCTTCAGGTCGACGACGATGCGCATGCCCTCGCGGTTGGATTCGTCGCGCAGGTCCGCCACGCCCTCGATCTTCTTGTCGTTGACGAGCTCGGCGATGCGCTCGATGAGCTTCGCCTTGTTGACCTGGTACGGGATCTCCGTGACGACGATCGCTTCCTTGTCGCCGCGGGCGGCCTTCTCGACGACGGCGCGGGCGCGCACCTGGACGGTCCCGCGGCCGGTCTTGTAGGCGTCCTTGATGCCCTGGGCGCCGTGGATGAACCCGGCGGTGGGAAAGTCCGGTCCGGGGAGCTTCTTCATGAGCTGCGCGAGCGTCGCGTCGGGATGCTTGATGATCTCGATCGTCGCGTCGATGACCTCGGAGAGGTTGTGCGGCGGGATGTTGGTCGCCATGCCGACCGCGATCCCCGAGGACCCGTTGACGAGCAGGTTCGGGAACTTCGCCGGCAAAACAGTCGGCTCGACGAGCGATCCGTCGTAGGTCGGGGTCCAGTCGACGGTTTCCTTGTCGATGTCCTCGCCGAGCATCTCGCCCGCCAGGCGCGTCAGCCGCACCTCCGTGTAGCGCATCGCGGCCGCGTTGTCGCCGTCGATCGATCCGAAGTTGCCCTGGCCATCCACCAGCGGGTAGCGGAGCGAAAACTCCTGCGCCATGCGCACGACCGAGTCGTAGACCGCGCTCTCGCCGTGCGGGTGGTACTTGCCGAGGACGTCTCCGACGATGCGCGCGGACTTGCGATATGGCTTGTTGTGGACGTTGCCCTGCTCCCACATGCCGTAGAGGCAGCGGCGGTGGACCGGCTTCAGCCCGTCGCGGACGTCCGGCAGCGCCCGTCCGATGATGACGGACATGGCGTAGTCGAGGTACGAGCGGCGGACCTCGTCCTCGATGGTGACGGGGATCTTCTGGTCGGGAGTGAGAAGGTTGGAGCTCATGCTTTAGTCGCGCGCGACGTTCCTCTAAATGTCCAGGTTCCTCACGTTCAACGCGTTCTGCTCGATGAACTCGCGGCGCGGCTCGACGGCGTCGCCCATCAGGATCGAGAAGACTTCGTTGGCTTCGACCGCATCCTCGACGGCCACCTGGAGGAGGCGCCGCGTCTCCGGGTTCATCGTCGTGTCCCAGAGCTGTTCCGGGTTCATCTCGCCGAGGCCCTTGTACCGGTTGATGACGAGGCCCTTCTTGGCCGATTCGTAGATCGCGTCCACAACGGCCGGCAGCGTCTCGTATTTCTGCGTCTCTTCGTTGCGCGTGACGACGTACGGCCCGTCGAGGAAGGCGCCGATCGCCTTGGCCGTCTCGCGGATGCGCTTGAACTCGAATCCCGCGACGAACTCGGCGTCGATCCGCGCTGTGCGCGGCACGCCGTTGACCTTGCGCAGGATCCCGAGCGCCCAGCCCGAATGCTCCTCGTCGGCCACGACGTCGGCCTTCTCCACGCCGAAGGCGCGGACGGACCTGGCCAGATCCTCGACCTTCTTCTTGTCGTCGAAGTCCGCCTTGGAGCTCATGCCGCGGTCGATCAGCGCGCGCAAGAGACCCTCGGGCAGGCCCCGCAGGCCGAGCTTGCCGACGTGCGTGCGGTACTCCTCCATCTTCTCGAGCAGCGACGCGAGCTTGCCGCCGGCGACCCTGGCGCCCGACATCTCGGTCGAGAGCGAGCGGTCTTCCCCGAGGCGCCCGAGCAGGAACTTGGACATTTCCTTCTCGTCCTTCAGGTACGTGTCCTTCTTGCCCTCGGCCACCTTGTAGAGCGGAGGCTGGGCGATGTAGAGGAAGCCCTTGTCGATGATCGACGCCATGTGGCGGAAGAAGAACGTCAGCAGCAGTGTCCGGATGTGCGAGCCGTCCACGTCGGCGTCGGTCATGATGACGATCTTGTGGTACCGGATCTTCTCGGCGTCGAAGTCGGTGCTGATGCCGGCGCCGAGCGCGGTGATGAGCGTGCGGATCTCGGCCGAGGCGAGCATCTTGTCCAGGCGCGCCTTCTCGACGTTCAGGATCTTGCCGCGCAGGGGCAGGATCGCCTGCGAGCGGCGGTCGCGGCCCATCTTGGCCGAGCCGCCGGCCGAGTCGCCCTCGACGATGAAGAGCTCCGAGAACGCCGGGTCTTTCTCCTGGCAATCGGCGAGTTTGCCGGGAAGGGCGCCGCTGTCGAGCGCGCCCTTGCGCCGGACGAGCTCCCGGGCCTTTCTCGCCGCCTCGCGCGCGCGGGCGGACTCGACGATCTTCTCGACGATCTTGCGGCCGACCTTGGGATTCTCCTCGAGGTAGGACCCGAGTTTCTCGTAGACGACCTGCTGGACCCACGTCTTGACCTCGGAGGAGACGAGCTTGTCCTTGGTCTGGGACGAGAACTTCGGGTCGCGGACCTTGACCGAGATGACGGCCGTCAATCCCTCGCGGCAATCGTCGCCGGAGAGGTTTGTTTCCTTCAGCGCCTTGGTGGCGCCGTTCTGCTCGGCGTACTTCTGGACCGCGCGCGTCAGCGCCGTCTTGAAGCCTTCCACGTGGGTGCCGCCGTCGCGGTTGTTGATCGTGTTGGTGAAGGCGAAGAGCGTCTCCGCGTAGCCCTCATTCCACTGCAGGGCCACCTCGACGCGCTCCTTGTCGGCGTCGCGCTTGACATCGCCCGTGCCGCCCCGGATGTCCTGGAAGAAGATGACCTTGTCGTGGATCGGCTGCTTGGCCTTGTTCAGGTGCTCGACGAAGGTCCGGATGCCGCCCTCGTACGCGAAGTCGTGCTTCTTGTCGGTCCGCTCGTCGTGGATCGCGATCTTGACGCCCGGGTTCAGGAACGAGAGCTCGCGCAGCCGCTGGGAGAGGCTGTCGAAGTGAAACTCGGTGACCGAGAAGATCTCGGGGTCGGGCCAGAAGGTGACCTTGGTGCCGGTCTTCTTCGTGGTCCCCACCGACTTGATCGGTGCGACGGGCCGGCCCTTCTCGTAGGCCTGCTGCCAGACCTTGCCCTCGCGCAGGACCTCGACCTCGAGCCTCTTCGAGAGCGCGTTGACGACCGAGACGCCCACGCCGTGCAGTCCGCCCGACACCTTGTACGAGTTGTCGTCGAACTTACCGCCCGAGTGCAGGTCGGTCATGATGATCTCGAGCGTCTCGCGCTTGTGCTCCTTGTGCATTCCGACCGGGATGCCGCGGCCGTTGTCCTCGACCGTCACGGAGTTGTCGGCGTGGATCGTGACACCGCAGAAGTCGGCGTGGCCGACCTGGGCCTCGTCGATCGCGTTGTCGACGAGCTCGAAGACCATGTGGTGCAGGCCGGAGAGGTCGTCTGTGTCCCCGATGTACATGCCGGGGCGCTTGCGCACGGCCTCCAGGCCCTTCAGGAGCTTGATCGAGTCGGTGGTGTACGCGGTGCTCATCGAACTCCCTGTCCCGCCTGGACGGCGCGCAGGGCGCGCGGCACGGCGACGGCGGCCGCGCCGCCCCGCACTTCCAATACGGCCGCCGCCCGCCGCGACCAGCGCGCCGGGGGCGCCGCGGTCGTGAGCAGCACGGCCGCATCGGCCGGCAGCGTCTCGAAGAATTCCTCGACCGAAGCCTCCGAGAGGCCTGCGTCGAAATCATCCGCGCCGAAGAGCGGCGGCTCGCCCGCGGCCTTCGCGAGGGCTTTCCATTCCGCCAGCTTGACCAGCGCGACCGTGCGCGCGATCTCGCCCGAGGAGGCCTCGGTCGCCAGCGCGCGGCCGCGGCGCTTCCAGACGAGGTCATCGCGCTGCGGCCCGGCGAGCGTGTAACCGCGGCGCCGCTCGAGGGCCGCGACACGCTCGACAGCTCTGCGCATTTCTTCCGCCGAGCCGTCGCCACCCGTGCTCGACGCCTCGATGTCCGCGAAGTCCCCCCCGCGCCGCGCGCCAGCTCCCGGAAATCCGCCTCCCAGGACGCGAGCGCCGCGATGCGGTGGCGGCGCACGGCCGAGCCCGCAATCACGAGCTCCTCCGTCCACGCCTCGAGCTCGCCCGTGCTGCCCGCTGCGCCCGCCTTCCACCGCGCGAGCAGCGCGTTGCGCTCCCGCAGGGCGGCGGCATAGCGGACCAGGTCGTCGCCGGCGGCCGGCTTGAGGCCGAGGACCAGCCGGTCGAGGAAACGGCGCCGCGCCGAGGGAGCGCCTGTGACGAGCTCCTGGTGCTCGGGCGCGAGAAAAACCGCCGGCGCCAGCCGAGAAATCTCGCGGAACCCCGCGGCCTTTGCGCCCCGCGTGAACGCCCGGCCCTCTTCGCGCGACCAGCTCACGCCGATCCGCTCGGAGCCGCTGCGGCCTTTGACCGTGCCCTCGATCGCGAAGCGCTCGCCGCCCCGGGCCATGTCGGGGGAGATGGCGCCGCGGAAGGAGCGCTGCCCGCACAGGAGCGACACGGCCTCGAGCAGGTTCGTCTTGCCCTGCGCGTTCTCTCCCGTGACGAGCGTGACTCCGGCACCGAAGGAAACGGGGTCGGAGGAGAGATTGCGGAAGCCCTGGCTGGTGAACTCGAAAAGCTGCAAGTGTTCCCTTCGCAGGTTCAGAGGCGCATCGGCATGACGACGTACATGTAACGCGACGCGCCCTCGATGCCGCCCTCCGGCTGACACAGGCACTGAGTGTTCTCGTCCTTCAACTCGAGCCGGACCTTCTCCGATTCGGACTCGTCGAAAAAATCGAGGAGGTACTGGGCGTTCAATCCGATCGAGAGTGGCTCTCCCTCGAAGTCGACGTCGAGGGTCTCCGTGCCCTCGCCGAGCTCCTGGCTCGCCGAGGCGACCGTCAGCAGCCCCTTCTCGAAGGACAACTTCACGCCGCGGGAGCGCTCCGAGGAAAACAGCGACACACGGCGGATCGCCGCCTGGCAGGCGGCGGCCGGCGCCGTCGCGACACGGTCGTTGGACTTCGAGAGGATCTTTTCGTAGTCGGGAAAGTTGACGTCGAGCAGGCGCGCGATCAACTGGCGGCTGCCGACGGTGAAGAGCAGGTGGTTTTCCGAGTGACGGATCTCGATGCGGGCATCCGCGCCGCCGTCCATCTTCAGGATCTCCGCGAGAGCCTTTTTAGGAATCAGGACGCTCGGAAGTGTCGCCTTCGGATCTTCCTTGGGGAAATCGATCAGCGCGAGGCGATGCCCGTCGGTTGCGACGAGCTCAAACTCTTTTCCCTTGTCCTTGAGAAGTGCGCCCATGAGCTGGAAGCGCGTCTCCTCCGCGGAAACGGCATACAAAACCTTACGGGTCAAGCGTTTCCATAGGTCCAGGGGGAACGAGACTCCCTTCTTGGCTTCAACTTTCGGCACCGTCGGGAAGTCTTCGGCGGGTTGGGCCACGAGCCGGAAGCTCGACCTCTGGCAGGTCACCCCCAGGTAGTGGTTTTCCATCAGCCTCAGGTTCACGTCCGCTTCCGGGAGGTTGCGGATCAGGTCGAACAGCTTTCGCGCGGGAACCGTCACGCTGCCGGGCCGGACGACTTTCGCCTCCGCCTGGGAGAGTAGCGTCAGGTCGAGATCGGTCGAGGTGAATCCAAGGTGTCCATCCGCGGCGCGAAGCAGGATGTTCGAGAGGATTGGGATCGTGTTTTTTCTCTCGACGACCCCCTGCATGAGCGTGAGCTCATTCAGAAAGTCTCCGCGCTTGATCGTCAATTCCATGGGAGTTAAGCACCTCTAAACAGGGAAAAAAGTCTATCACACTTAGCGGTATTCGTAGGGACGATCAAGAATCCGAGGCATCGAAAAAACCCAATAAAAATGGGGTCGAAATCGATGCAGGACCTGTGGACGCCGATCCACGTTCTCCACAGGAGCGAGACGCCGAGCACCATGGCGCCGGCGTGCGGAAAACGAGGTGGTGGAAAAACTCGGCGCGCGTCGAGAGCGTCAACGGTACGGCTGCGTGAAGCCCTCGACGACCCTGCGGAAATCGGCGTCGTCTTCGATCATGCGCTCGATTTTTTCGACCGAGTGCATGACGGTCGAATGGTGCTTGTCGTTGAAGAGGCGCCCGATTTCCGGGTAGGAAAGCTCGGTCAGCTTGCGGCAGAGGTACATCGCCACCTGGCGCGGAAAGGCCACCGGCTTGGCGTTGGACTTGGCCTTCATGTCCGAAACCCGCAGCCCGTAGTGAGACGCCACGGCCTTCAGGATCTCGGCCGGCACGGCCCGGTGCTCCTCGTTGCCGACGATGTCGCGGAGCGTTTCCTTCGCGAGCTCGACCGTCAGGGGCTTTCCGGTCAGCGAGGAAAAGGCGATCACACGGTTCAGGCGCCCCTCGAGCTCGCGGACGTTGGATTTGACGGTGCCGGCGATGAACATCGCGACGTCGTTCGGGACGGCCGCCTTTTCGGCTGCGGCCTTCTTCCGGATGATCGCGATCTTCATCTCGAGGTCGGGCGGTTGGATGTCGGCGATCAACCCCCACTCGAACCGCGAGCGCAGCCGCTCCTCGAGGGTTGGGATTTCCTTCGGCAATGCGTCGGAAGTCACCACGATCTGCTTCTGCGCGTCGTGGAGCGCGTTGAACGTGTGGAAGAACTCCTCCTGGGTCGAGTCCTTGCCCGCGATGAACTGGATGTCGTCCATCAGGAGCACGTCGAGCTCGCGGTAACGGCGCTTGAACTCGTGCATCCGCTCGAAACGCAGGGCGTTGATCAGGTCGTTGAGGAAGCGCTCCGCGGACAGGTACAGAACCTTCGCGTCGGGATTGCGGCGCCGAACCTCCTGGGCGATTGCGTGCATCAGGTGGGTCTTGCCGAGGCCGACGCCGCCGTAGAGAAAGAGCGGGTTGTACGAACGCGAGGGCGATTCCGCCACCGCGCGGGCCGCCGCGTGGGCGAACTGGTTGGAGGACCCCACGACGAAGCTTTCGAAGGAAAAGCGCGGGTTACCCGCGATGGCTCCCGGGGCGCTCGGAGGGGGGAGACCGGGGCCGGGGCAGGGTCCGCGGTCCCCGACTCGAACCGGATCTCCAGCTGTGGATAACCCGCCGCCGCGGCCTCGCTGGCGAGCAGGGCCCCGTGCCGCGACTCGATCCAGTCAGCGAACACCCGGGAGGGGACCGAGATGGTCAGGATCCCGTTGCCAGCGGCCGAATCGAAGGCCACCTGTCGGGTCGGCCCGAACCAGGTGCTGAGCTCCTTCGGATCGAGCTTCTCCTCGATCTGCTTGAGGATGGCGGGCCAGATCTCGGTCATTTACGAGGCCGGATTTCCACAAGATTTCCACAGCTGTGGAAGCTCCTGTTTCAGCCCGGGGCCGGGGAGTATATACAGTTTCAACGCGCAAGTTTCAGGTTTCGGGAGAGCACGGGGGTTTCTCCCTTGACATCCCACCCTCCCGCACCTAGGATTCCCCCTCTTTTATGAAGCGCACCTACCAGCCCAACAACCGTCGCCGTCGGCGCACCCACGGCTTCCTCGTCCGGATGCGGACCCGCTCTGGCCGCGCCGTCATCTCGGCCCGCCGACGCAAGGGGCGCAAAAGACTCACGGTGTGAACTCGGGTCCGGTCGTCCCCGAGACGTTCTCCCGGGACGACCGCCTCCGCAAACGCAGGGAATTCGAAGAGTGCTACGCCTCCGGGGTGCGCGTTTCCGGAAAACACGTCCAGGTCTTCCTCCTCGCCGACCTCGGCGTCCCCGCGCGCACGCGATTGGGGATCTCGGTTCCGCGCCGCGTGGGCGTCGCCGTCGAGCGCAATCGCGTGCGGCGGCGAATCCGGGAAATCTTCCGGCGCTCGCGCAGCCTCTTCGGGACGGCCACGTTGCGGGTCGTCGTCAACGCCCGGCCCTCGGCGTCGTCGGCGTCGTTCCAGGAGCTCTCCGAGGACTACGCGGCGGGAGTCACGCGCGCCCTGTCGCGCCTGCCGCGGCGATGAGCGCGGGCGCTCGGTGCGCCGTCGCGATTCTGGATTTCTACAAGCGGTTTCTCTCGCCGCTGCTGCCGAGAGCGTGTCGGTTCGAGCCGACCTGCTCGGTGTATGCGCGGGAGGCGATCGCGCGCCACGGCTTCGGCCGGGGCGTCTGGCTCGCCGCCCGGCGCATCCTGCGCTGCAACCCGTTCCATCGCGGCGGCCTCGACCCGGTTCCCTGAGAAAGAGGCAAAGCTAGATGGAAAGACGTCTTTTGCTCGCCGCCGGCCTGTCCCTGGTCATTCTGCTGACCTGGGAATGGATCGGCCCCAAGCCGCCCAAGCGCGCCGCGCCGCTCGTCGAGGCGCCCGCGGCGGCCGCCCCGGCGACTCCGATTGCGGCCGGCACGACGCCGGCCCCGGCGGCCGCGGCCGCCGCCCCCGCGGCCGCCGTGGTTCTGCCGCCCGCGGCGAGCGCCGAGGCCGAGACGCTGACGACCGTTTCGAACGGCGTCTTCAAGGCCACCTTCTCCAACCGGGGCGCAGTGCTGTCCTCCTTCGTCCTGACCGGGCACTTCGACGAGCAGAAGCAGCCGCTCGAGCTGCTGCGCCGTCTGCCGCCGGAGCTGCCGAAGCCTCTCGGCCTCGATTTCGGGACGGACGTCGCGACGACGAAGAAGATCTCGGGCGCGCTGTTCGTCGTCGAGCGCGAGTCGGATCGCGTGGTGCGCTGGCGCTACGCCGATTCGACGATCGCCGTCGTCAAGGAAATCCGCGTCGGCGAGGGCTACCTTTTCGACGTCAAGGTCACCGTCACGGGCCCGGCCTACAGCGTGCTCGTGGGCCCGGGCCTGCGCAATCCGACCGACGCCGAGCGCGGCTCGCGCTACGTCATGGCGGCCACCGCCGTTGCCTCGACGGCGGAGGGGATGAAGACCGTTTCGGCCGAGAAAGCGTCGGACAAGAACGCCTGGGCGATCCCGGCGAAGGGCTTTGCCGGCATCGAGGACAACTACTTCCTCGAGGTCCTGGTGCCGAGCGCGCCAACCTCGGCGCACCTCTTCTCCTTCTCGCTGCCGCGCCCGGAGGGCAAGCCCTCCGCGGAGGTCGCCGCGGGCGTGGCCGGCCAGGGCGCCTTCGAAGCGTCGGCGTACTTCGGGCCCAAGGATGTGACGGTCCTCGAGAGCTACAACCTGGGGCTGCAGCGCACGGTCGATTTCGGCTGGTACGGCATCCTCGCCCGGCCGCTCCTGTGGCTCCTGAAGAAGACGCAGGGCTACGTCGGCAACTGGGGCGTCGCGATCCTCGTCGTCACGTTCCTGATCCGGCTCCTGCTCTTCCCGCTGACGGCCAAGAGCTACGTGTCGATGAAGAAGATGCAGAAGCTCTCGCCGAAGATGAACGCGATTCGCGACAAGTACAAGAAGGCCAAGTCCGACGCGGCGCAGCGCCAGAAGATGAACGAGGAGCTGATGAAGCTCTACCAGTCGGAAGGCTACAACCCGATGAGCGGGTGCCTGCCGATCATCCTGCAGCTGCCGATCCTGGTCGCCTTCTACAACGTGCTCTCGCGCTCGATCGAGCTGCGCCACGCGCCCTTTTACTTCTGGATCAAGGACCTCTCGGCGATCGACGGGACGTACGTCCTCGTCATCCTGATGATCATCTCGATGTACGTGCAGCAGGCGATGACGCCCTCGACGATGGACCCGGCGCAGAAGAAGATCTTCATGTTCATGCCGGTCCTCTGGGGTTTCTTCCTGAAGGACATGCCGTCGGGACTCGTGCTGTACTGGCTGTTCTCGAATCTCTTGACGATCGTGCAACAGCTCGTGATGAACCGCATCGTGAAGGAGGACGACCCAGCTCCGCCGGGCAAGGGCGCTAAAGCGCTCAAGCAGGCGCGGGCCTGAGGTCGAAGACATAGGCATGCGATACGAAGCGAAGACCGAGCAGGATGCCGTCGAGGGCGCCGCCAGGGCGCTCGGCAAGCGGGCGGAGGATCTGAAGTACACCGTGATCCGGGACGAGAAGGCCTTCTGGGGAGGGCGCGTCGTCGAGATCGAGGTTCAGGATGCAGACGGGGCAGTGGCGAGCCGAGCGCCGAGCGTCGAGCGTGAGCCCGAGCCGGCTCCGGCGCCCGCGGCCGTCGCGGGGGCTCCGGCGGTCGCGGAGGCCACCGACGCCGAGGCGCTGGCGATGGTCGAGGCGACGCTGACGGAGCTGCTGTCGGCGGCGGGCCTGCTCGTCGAGACGCGGCGCAAGGAAGCGACCGGCGACGAGATGCTCTTCGAGCTCTTCGGCGACGACGTCGAGCCCCTGCTCGCCAACAAGGGCGAAGGCCTGACGGGCCTCGAGGTTCTCGTCGGGCGCATCGCCTCCAAGCGCGCGGGGCGCCCCGTCCACCCGAGGCTCGACGCGGAAGGCTTCCGCGCCAACCGGCAGGAAGCGCTCGAGGAGCTCGCGCAGACCTCCGCCGAAGAGGTCCGCCGCACGCGGCGGCCCGCATTGCTGCCCCCGCTCGCGCCCTGGGAGCGGCGCCTGGTCCACCTGGCGCTTTCCGAGGATCCGGAGCTCGAGACCGAGAGCGAGGGCGACGGGTTTCTCAAACGCGTGGAGGTTCGACTCAAGAGGGCGTAGAGGGATGCGCTCTTCGGACGCGTTCCTCGACACGATCGTCGCCCTGGCGACCCCGGCCGGCCGCTCGGCGCTGGCCGTGGTGCGGCTCTCGGGAAAGGGCGCTCGCGGCGTCCTTGCGGCGCTCGCGCCGCGGCTCTCCGATCCGCCGCGGCCGCGCGAGCCGCTGCTCACGCAGTTCAGTGATTCCGGTGGCGACGCGATCGATACCGGTCTCGCGACGTTTCTGCCCGAGCCCAACACGGCGACCGGAGAAGACGTCGTCGAGATCTCGGTGCATGGAAGCCCGGTCGCGATCGCGCGCCTGCTCGCCGCGGCGGTGGCCGCCGGCGCGCGACCTGCGAAGCCCGGGGAGTTCACCGAGCGCGCGTTTCGCTCGGGCAGGCTCGACCTCGTGCGGGCCGAGGCCGTTCGCGACCTGATCGAGGCGAGGACGCCGGCTGCGGCGCTCGTCTCGGCGCGGCGGCTGGCCGGCGGCCTCTCGCAGCGGATCGAAGCCGTTCGGCAGGATCTCATCGGCGCTTCCGTGGCGTTGACCGGCGCGATCGATTTTTCGGAAGACGTGGGCGAAGTGATTCCGCCCGCCGCGCGCGAAGGTCTCGCGCGGGCCCGCGCCGCGCTGGCTGCGCTCGCGTCGACGGCTCGAACGGGGCAACTTCTTTCCCACGGCTGCCGCGTCGTCATCCTCGGGCGCCCCAACGCCGGCAAGTCGACGCTCTTCAACGCGCTCGTGGGGGCCGAGCGGGCCATCGTGACGGAGATTCCGGGCACGACCCGCGACACGCTCGAAGCGACGGTCGACCTCGGCGGGGTGCCCGTGACGCTCGTCGACACGGCGGGCCTGCGCGAAACGAGCGACGCTGTCGAGGCGATCGGCGTCTCGCGCGCGCGGCAGGAGGCGGAGCGAGCGGATGCGATCGTCTACGTGTTCGATGCGTCGCGGGGACTCGACGCCGAGGACGAGCGCGAGCTTTTGGCAACCGGGAACGCCCCTCGCATGCTCGTCGCGAACAAGTCGGACCTCCGGCCGCGCCAAGCGCCGTCCCTGCCGGCCGAGGCGAGGCCGCTTTGCGGCGTGCGTCCCGAGGCGGGAGCCGTTCTGCGCGAGATCCTCTCGGAGGCGATCACCGCCGGCGTCTCGACCGACATGACGTCCGAAATCCTCGGCTCGATGCGCCAGCGCGACCTCGTCCTGCGCGCCGGCGCCGCGGCCGGGACGGCGATTCGGGCCCTGGACGAGGGCGCCTCGCCCGAGTATGCCGCCGCCCACTGCGCCGAGGCGCTGGATGCGCTGGCGGACCTGACGGGGGAGACGACGTCGGAGGATGTGCTCGCGCGGCTCTTTCAGACCTTCTGCATCGGGAAATAGCCGGCTACATCGCCGGGCCCGCGGGCGCCGGCCAGTGCAGGCCGAGCGCCTTGGCGAGGAACACCGCCATTTGACCCCGCGTGAGGGGAGCGTCCGGGCAGTAGTTTCCCCCGCCGCATCCGGCGGTGATTCCCGAGCTCGTCAGCGCCTCGATGAATTGAAAGAACGGGTGGCCGGTCGAAACGTCCCCGAAGGTCGCCGCCGACGGCGCGGGAGACACTCGCCGGCGATAGAGCAGGCGCACGCCGCGAAGGCGGATGGATCCGTCGAACACGTCCATGACGGCGTTTCCGAACCGTGCGACGACGATGTAGTGGACGTCCTCCAGGACCCCGTCGGAATCCACGTCGGTCTGGTAGAGAACCTGCAGGCCGGGATCGCCGCCGACGACCGTGTCGCCCGGGTTTGCCGTCGTGGTGGCCAGGAACGGACAGTCGCCGCCGATGTTGTGGCCGTCGACGTCGTTCCAGGTGCGGCAGAGCTGGCCCCGGAAATCCGCATCGACCGCGGCATTGGTGTCACGCACGAGAAACTGGATCTGCTCGAGTTCCGCCCCGTTGGGCACGAGGCCGGCGTCGATCTCCGCCAGGATCGAGTTGATCCCCGCCGTCGGCCAGCGCTCGCCGCCGGCCAGGCAGCAGGACGTGGCAAACGTCGTCGAGCTGTTGAATGGCTGGAAGCGCGAGAACGGGATGTTGACGACCTGGAGGTCGTCCGTTCCGTAGCCGCTGCGGGGTTCGGCCTGCTGGGCGGAGAGACCGGAACACAGCGCGAAAGCGAGAAACGCGAAACCGGCGCGAGGACATGGTGGGCGCATGGAAACCTCCTTCTGGCAGCGCTTTGGCTTCGATCCTAGCAAGTGGGCGAGCCACTTTTGCGAGACAATCCCGCCGTGCAATTCGAGGTCCTAGTCATCGGCGGCGGCCACGCCGGCATCGAGGCCGCGCACGCCGCGGCACGGATGGGCCGGCGCACGGCGCTGGTGACAGGATCGTTGGAGTCCATCGGGCGGATGTCCTGCAATCCCGCGATCGGCGGTCTGGCCAAAGGCCAGCTCGTGCGTGAGATCGACGCGCTCGGGGGCCTGATGGGCGGCCTGGCGGACGCCGCCGGGATTCAGTTCCGCATCCTCAATCGCTCGCGCGGCCCGGCCGTCTGGGGGCCGCGCGCTCAGTGCGACCGGGCGCTCTACGCGCGCCTGGCCCGCGCGCGCATGGAACAGACGCTCAACCTGACCGTCCTCAGAGGCATGGCCGAGGAGCTCATCGAGAGCGGCGGCCGCGTGTGCGGTGCGGTGATGTCGGACGGCGAGCGCATCGAGGCGGGCGCCGTCGTCGTGACGGCGGGAACGTTCCTGAACGGGCTGATGCACACGGGAGAAGTGAAGACCGAGGGCGGCCGCGTCGGCGAGCACGCGGCGAAGGGGCTTTCGCGCTCGCTGGCGTCGCTCGGCTTGCGTCTGGGCCGCTTCAAGACGGGCACACCGCCGCGGCTCCATCGCGACTCGATCGACTACGCGGCGTGCGCGCCGCAGGAGGGCGACCGCCCGCCCGTTGCCTTCTCGTTTCGCACGAAGCGGCTCCCAGATCGCCAGGCGCTCTGTTGGCGGACGGCGTCCAACGCCCGCGCGCACGCGCTCATCCGCGAGAACCTGCACAGGAGCCCGATGTACTCGGGCCAGATTAACGGCGTGGGCCCGCGCTACTGCCCGTCGGTGGAAGACAAGGTGGTGCGCTTTGCCGACAAAGAGCATCACACGATTTTCCTCGAGCCCGACGGCTGGGATTCGGAGGAGATCTACGTCAACGGCCTCTCGACGTCGTTGCCCGAAGACGTGCAGCGCGCGGTGCTCGCCGAGATTCCGGGTCTCACGCGCGCGCGGATGATCCGGCCCGGCTATGCCGTCGAGTACGACTTCGTCTTTCCCGATCAGCTGCGGCACTCGCTCGAGGCGCTCGGGGCGCCGGGCCTCTTTCTCGCGGGACAGATCAACGGCACGTCCGGTTACGAAGAGGCGGCGGCGCAGGGGATCCTCGCGGGAATCAACGCGGCGCTCGCGGTCGTCGAGGAGGAGCCCTTCGTTCTCGAGCGGTCCGAGGCCTACGCGGCGGTGATGATCGACGACCTGACGAGCAAGGGGCTCGAAGAACCGTACCGACTCTTCACCTCGCGCGCCGAGTACCGTCTGCTGCTCGGCGTGGATACCGTGCTGCCCCGCCTGCTGCCCCACGGCCGTCGCCTCGGCCTGATTTCGGAGGCGGAGTATGGCGAGGCCATGGAGAGCGAATCTCGCCTGCGCAGGGCCGAAGAGGAGCTTCGCGAACGGGTCTTCAATCCGAACCTGGCCACGAGAATCCTTTTTCGAGAAAGGCTCGGGTTCGAGCTCGAAACCCGGACGAGCGCGTATAAACTATTACAAAGAAAAGACTTAACTGCAGATCGGTTGGAGTCCGTAGAACCTCTGATGTTCGCAGGCCTCGATCGCGAGGAGCGCAGCATCCTGGAGACCCGCGTACGCTACGAGGGCTACATACGCCGGGAACGCGAGAGGCTCGAGGCCTCCCGACCGTTCGAGTCGCGCATCATCCCCGAGGGCTTCCACTACGTCGGCCTCCCCGGCCTTTCGCACGAGGCGATCGAGCAGTGCTCGCGACGCAGGCCCCGGACAGTCGGCGAAGCGGCCAGGATCCCCGGAGTGACGCCGGCGGCCATCGCGATAATCTCCGCTCATGTCGCGCGAGCCGGGAGAGCCGGCGGCTCCCCTCCCGCCTGAGAGGTTCGAAGAGCTCCTGCGGCACCGAGCGCCGATTTTCCCGACCGCGCCGGTCACCACGCGAATCGGCTCCCTCTCCATCTTTCTGGCGGAACTCGACCGCTGGCGGCGCCGCTCGAACCTCGTGGGAACACTCTCGGCCGAAGAGCTCGCGGGTCACGCGCTCGAGGCGCTCGTAGGATCTAAGCTAATTTCTAATGGTGAACGAGTTATCGACATAGGCTCGGGCGCAGGGTTCCCCGGGCTGCCGATGGCGATCTGCCGGGACGACCTGTCAATGACTCTGCTCGAGCCGCGCGGAAAACGCGCGGCCTTCCTGCGCCACATTGTCAGGACACTGAAGCTGTCGAACACGACGGTCCTGGAAGCCCGAATCGAGGAAGTCGGCGGGCAGACCTTTGCCGTGGCGACGACGCGGGCGATCGGCGGATTCGCGCGCTGGGTTGGCGATGCGCGCTTTCTCGACGCCGGCGGACTGATGCTGGCGTGGACGACGGAAGCGGAGCGGGTGGCGGGCGAGCTCCCGGGCTTCGAGCTCGAAAGAAGCGTCCCCGTTCCGGGGTCTACGCGTCGCCAGGTGGCTGTCTTCCGGAAGCGGCCATGACGATGCAGTGTTCCACGTGGAACACTCCTCTCGATTTCCGTTTCCGCCTTCCCGATTCCCGTCCATAATCCCGATCCCCATGGCTCGCATCATCGCGATCTCGAATCAGAAGGGCGGCGTCGGAAAGACGACGACCGCGATCAACCTTTCGGCCGCTCTGGCCGCCTACGACCAGCGGGTTCTCCTGATCGATCTCGACCCCCAGGCCAACGCGACGTCGGGCCTCGGGTTTTCGAAAAAGGAAGAAACCGGGACGGTTTACGGAGCGCTCCTGTCGGGCGAGGCGGCGCCCGCCGTTCGCGAGACCGCCTTCCCGAACCTCTGGATCGTCCCGTCCGGGAGAGACCTCGTCGGCGCCGAGATCGAGCTCGTCAACCATCCGGACCGGGAGACCCGCCTGCGCTTCGCACTCGGCGCCGTGCGCGGCAGCTACGACTTCGTGTTCATCGACTGCCCCCCCTCGCTCTCTCTTTTGACGGTCAACGCGCTAACGGCCGCCGACGCGGTCCTCGTTCCGATCCAGACCGAGTACTTTGCCCTCGAGGGCCTGACCGAGCTGCTGGAGACGATCGAGCGGGTTCGAGACTCCTTCAACCCCCTGTTGTCGATGGAGGGGATCGTCCTGACGATGTTCGACGAGCGGACCAACCTGGCCCGCCAGGTCGTCGAGGACATCCGAGAGCATTTCGGCGACAAGGTGTTCGAGACGGTGATCCCGAGAAACGTGCGTCTCGGCGAAGCGCCTTCGTTCGGGAAGCCAGTCCTCGCATACGACATCAAGTCCCGGGGCGCCGAGGCGTATCTTGCCCTCGGTCGCGAATTCCTCAAGAGGCGGAGGGCGAAGTGAACACGAAGAAGCCGGCCCTCGGCCGGGGGCTGTCGGCATTGCTGCCTGGAAAGAGCGACGTTCCACGTGGAACACCCCCCAGGGAGGCCGAGATCGGGCGTCTGAAACCCTCCCGTTTCCAACCCCGGAGAGACTTTTCCGAGGCCGCGCTTGCGGACCTGGCCCGCTCCATCGGCGAGCAGGGGATCATCCAGCCCATCGTGGTCGTAGCGCGCGGAGAGGGATTCGAGATCGTGGCGGGGGAGCGTCGATGGCGCGCCGCCGCCCTGGCCGGTCTTCAGATGGTGCCGATTACCGTTCGCGAGAAGAGTTCGGACCGGGATCTGCTCGAGGCCGCCCTGGTAGAGAACCTCCAGCGCGAAGATCTCAACATCATCGAGGCTGCCGAAGCGTATGCGCGGCTCCGGGAAGAGTTCTCGCTCACGCAGGAAAAGATTGCCGAACGGGTCGGCAAGGATCGGGCGACTGTATCTAACACATTGAGAATATTGAAGTTGTCGTCTAAAGTCCGCGAGAAAATCCGCTCCGGGGCTCTCTCGGCCGGTCACGCGAAGGCGCTGGTCGCGCTGGCATCGACCGACGATCAGGAGCTGCTCGCCGAGGAGATCGTCCGGCGCGCGCTTTCCGTGCGCCAGACCGAGAAGCGCGTCGCGCGCCTGGCCGCCGGCGACCGTGTCACGCAGGAACGTCGGCGCGATCCCTTCACCCGCGACGCGGAAGAAAAGCTCTCGCGCCGGCTCCAGGCGAAAGTCCGCATCGTCCGGCGCCGACGCGGTGGGAAAATCGAGATCGGATTCGGCTCGGAAGAGGAGCTCATCGGTCTCTTCGAGCGGCTGGCGGGAAAGTAACTCCGGAGGTAACTCATGAAGCCACGCGGCGAGGGCGCGGCCCTCAACGGTTTTCTCGACAAGGGTAGCAATCTCAAGGGCGAGTTGACGTTCGAGGAGACGTTTCGCATCGACGGAAAGTTCGAGGGGCGCATCCCGTCGGGCGGCGAGCTCATCCTCGGGGATTCCGCCGAGGTGGACGCCGAGATTCGCGTCGAGCGTCTCTCGATCAACGGCACGCTCAAGGGCACGGTCTACGCGAGCGAGCGCATCGAGATCCATCCGCGCGCGCGGGTCACCGCGGACCTGCATTCACCGGTTCTGAAGATCGAGGAGGGCGCTTTCTTCCAGGGTTCCTGCAGCATGGCGCCGGAATCCGCGCCGAAGCTCGTCGAGATGCCGGCGCCTTCGCGTAAGTAACTGTATAACGTTGATATAGGAAGTTACATTGGTCGGGGCGCGGCTCCGGGCGTCCCGAGCCGCTTTCCGTTTCCAGTTTCACGTCCTCGTATGCTATTCATTCGCGGTTTCGTCTCTCGGGAAACTCCATGATCGAACTACCCAACGTCACGGCTCTCTATGTGTTTCTTGCCTTCGGGATCTGTTACTGGATCCTGAAGAAATACCTCTTTGTGCCCCTTTCCGCGATCCTCGACGGCCGCCTGAAAGCGGAAGTCGACGCCGAGCGGGCTTACGCGGACAGCCTGCGGACGCTCGAGGCGGCGGTCGCATCCGGTGAAGAGCAGCTTTCCGCCGCGCGCCGCGAGGCGCTGAAGTCGCGGGAAGACCGCCGCGCCGAAGGGCTCGCCCTGCTCAACGCGAAGCTCGCCGAGGCGCACGCGGCGTCCCTGGCGTCGATCGAGCGCGGCAGCAAGGAAATCGAGGCGCAGGCCTCGGGCTCCGCGAAGGAATTGCCCGAGCGCGCCCGCTCGCTCGCCCGCGAGCTCGCCGAGAAGATCCTCGGACGAAAGATCGCGGCGTGAGCCTGGTGGTGTGCCTGGCGGAGGTCGTTCCGGTCGCTGGTCTTCTGTCCGAAGAGGCCGAGCATGCCGGGAAGTTCCTGGGGCTTCCCCTCTGGATCTGGCAGTTGCTGAACCTCGCGCTTTTCATCGTGCTCCTGTACAAGCTCATCGCCAGGCCCCTGACCGAGGCGTTCCGGAAGCGGCAGGCCGAGATCGAGAACCGGCGCAAGGAAGCCGAGAAGCAGCGCGCCCAGGTCCAGCAGCTCGCCTCCGACCTGCGCGAACGCACGGCGAAGGTCGAGCGCGAGATCGCGGAGATCCGCAAGCAGGGTCTCCTCGACGGGGAAGAGGCCCGAGCGGCCCTGGCCGCGCGCGCCGATGAGGAAGCCGAGCGCATCCGCAAGGACGCCGGCGAAGAGATCGAGCGGCGCCTGGCCGACGCGAAGGCCGAGCTGCGCCGCACGGCGGCCGATCTCACGGCGGCAGCGGCCAGCGAGACGCTCGCGCGCGAGATCACGCCGGCCGATCGGCAGCGTCTGCTCGCCGAGAGCGTGGCGACGCTCAAGGACGCCCGGTGAGCTCCTTCACGCGCCCGTACGCCCGCGCGTTCCTGGAAGCCGCGCCGCCCGGCTACGACGTCGTGGCGTTTCTCGCCGCCGGCCAGAGCATGGCCGACGCCTTCAAGGCGAACCCGGCGCTGCGCGCGTTCCTGCTCGCGCCGAACGTGCCGCGGGAGGCCAAGAGCAGGGCGATCGCGGCGATCGCCGCCAAAGTCGGGCTCGACGCCTACGGGGCGCGGTTTCTCGAGGTCATGCTGCGCAACCACCGGCTCCTCGAGGCGGCCGAGGTGTTCAAGGCCCTCCGAGACTTGAACGACCAGAGACAGAATGTCCTCCGGGTGCAGCTGACGGTGCCGGCGCCGATGACCGACGCGGAGTTGAAGTCCGTGGAAGACGCGATCGCCGCGCGCACCGGCAAGACCGTGAAAGCTCAGATCGAAATCGACGCCAGACTGCTCGGGGGATTCATCGCTCAGGCGGGATCCCGCGTGTACGACGGATCGGTGGCCGCCGCCATCCGGCGGTTCCAGACGCAAGTCAACGAGAGAACGGGAGCCTGAGAATGGAAATCAAGGCAGACGAGATCACCGCGATCCTCAAACAGCAGCTGGCCGGCTACGAGAACGCCATCGACGTGGCCGAGGTCGGCACGGTGCTCTCGGTCGGCGATGGCATCGCGCGCGTCTACGGCCTCGACAAAGTCATGGCCGGCGAGCTCGTGGACTTCGGGCACGAGATCTTCGGCCTCGCGCTCAACCTCGAGCAGGACCAGGTCGGCGTCGTGCTGCTCGGCGAGTCGCAGCTGGTCAAGGAAGGCCAGCAGGTCAAGCGCACGCGGCGCATCATCCAGGTGCCCGTGGGGCCGGCGCTGGTGGGCCGCGTCGTGGACGCCCTCGGCCGCCCGATCGACGACAAGGGCCCGATCAAGGCGACCGAGTTCTACCCGATCGAGCGCATCGCGCCCGGCGTCATCGACCGCCAGGGCGTCAAGGAGCCCGTGCAGACGGGCCTGAAGGCGATCGACGCCATGATTCCGATCGGCCGCGGCCAGCGCGAGCTGATCATCGGCGACCGCCAGACCGGAAAGACCGCCATCGCCCTGGACACGATCATCAACCAGAAGGGCAAGGGCGTCATCTGCATCTACGTCGTCATTGGCCAGAAGAAGTCGACGGTCGCGCAGGTCGCCAAGACCTTGGAGGAGAACGGCGCGCTCGGGCACACCATCATCGTTTCCGCGACGGCCTCGGACCCGGCCCCGCTGCTCTACATCGCGCCCTATGCCGGTTGCGCGATGGGGGAATGGTTCCTCTACAACAAGCAGCACGCTCTCACGATCTACGACGACCTCTCCAAGCACGCCGCGGCCTACCGCGAGATCTCGCTCCTGCTGCGCCGGCCGCCCGGCCGCGAGGCGTACCCCGGTGACGTCTTCTACCTGCACTCGCGCCTCCTCGAGCGCGCGGCCAAGCTCTCGGACAAGGAGGGCGGCGGCTCCCTGACCTCGCTGCCGATCATCGAGACGCAGGCGGGCGACGTGTCGGCCTACATCCCGACCAACGTCATCTCGATCACCGACGGCCAGATCTACCTCGAGAACGACCTCTTTTATTCGGGCGTCCGGCCCGCGGTCAACGTCGGCATCTCGGTCTCGCGCGTCGGCGGCAACGCCCAGATCAAGGCCATGAAGCAGGTGGCGGGCACGCTGCGCCTCGATCTGGCGCAGTACCGCAACCTCGCGGCGTTCGCCCAGTTCGGCTCGGACCTCGACAAGGCCTCGCAGGCCCAGCTCTCGCGCGGCCAGCGGATGGTCGAGTTGCTCAAGCAGGCGCAGTTCGCGCCGATGGACGTCGAGCTGCAGGTCGCCTCGATCTACGCGGGAACCAAGGGCTACATGGACTCGATCAAGGTCGAGGCGGTCCGGGCCTTCGAGGCCGGCCTCCACGAGTACCTGAAGAGCACGGGCAAGGACATCCTCTCGGCGATCGTCGCGACCGGCAAGCTCGAGAAGTCGACCGAGGAGGCCCTCGGCAAGGCGATCCAGGAATTCAAGGACCGTTTCGTCAAGGACAACGCCGGAGTGCTGGCGGCCTAGGCGCACCGACCCATGGCATCCCTCATCGACATCCGCCGCCGCCTGCGCTCGGTCAAGAGCACGCAGCAGATCACCAAGGCCATGAAGATGGTCGCGGCGGCGAAACTGCGCCGCGCGCAGGACCGTGTCGTCGGCGCCCGGCCGTACGCGGCGCTGCTCGGCAGCGTGCTCGCCTCGGTGCGAGAGCACACGGGGCAGATGCAGCATCCGCTGCTCGAAGGGCGCGAGGAAAAGCGCGTCCTGCTCATGGTCGTCGCGGGCGAACGCGGCCTCTGCGGCGCGTTCAACACCAACGTGAACCGCGCGACCGCGCAACTGATCGCTTCGCACCCGGAATGGACCGAAGTCCGCATCCTGCCGGTCGGCCGCAAGGCCGTCGAGTTCTGGAAGAAGCGCAAGTACCCGCTGACCGAGAAGACCTACCCGGGCATCTTCGACGCGCTGAAGTACGCCCATGCGAAGGAAATCGCCGGGTTTGTCTCGGCGGAATTCCTCGCCGGGAGGATCGATGCGGCGTACGTCGTCGTCAACGAGTTCCGCTCGATCCTTTCTCAGGTGGTCGTCACCCGCAAGCTGCTGCCGCTCGCGCCGGAGACGCCCGCAACCGCCGCCGCCGAGGGCCCGGGCGTCGAGTACATCTACGAGCCCGACGTCGCGACGATCCTCGCGTGGCTCCTGCCGCGCTACCTCGAGTTCACGATCTTCCGCGCGCTCGCCGAGTCCGCGGCCGCCGAGATGGGCGCGCGCATGACGGCCATGGGCTCGGCCTCCAAGAACGCGGGCGAGCTGATCGACAAGCTGACGCTGACGTACAACCGCGCCCGTCAGGCGCGCATCACCAAGGAACTGATCGAAATCGTTTCGGGCGCCGCGGCGCTGGAATAAGCGAAAAGGGGCTGACCATGGCGGAGCAAAACGTTGGCAAGGTCGTCGCGATCATCGGGCCGGTTCTCGACATCGAGTTCCCCGAAGGCAAGCTGCCGGCGATCTACAACGCCGTCCACATCCAGGACGAGGGCAAGGACACGGGCGAGCCGATCGACCTGATCGCGGAAGTCGCGCAACAGCTCGGAGAGAGCATCGTCCGCTGCGTCTCGATGAAGGCGACCGACGGCATGGTGCGCGGCATGAAGGCCGTGGACCTCGGCGCGCCGATCTCGGTGCCCGTGGGCCGCGAGACGCTCGGGCGCATCCTGAACGTCCTCGGCGAGCCCGTCGACGGCCTCGGCCCGGTCAACTCCAAGGAACGCTGGCCGATCCACCGCGAGCCGCCCGCCTACGACGAGCAGGCGACGTCGGTCGAGATGTTCGAGACGGGAATCAAGGTCATCGACCTGCTCGAGCCGTACACCAAGGGCGGCAAGACCGGCCTCTTCGGCGGCGCCGGCGTCGGCAAGACCGTCATGATCCAGGAACTGATCAACAACGTCGCCATGCACCACGGCGGCTTCTCGGTGTTCTCGGGCGTCGGCGAGCGCACGCGCGAGGGCAACGACCTGTACCACGAGATGTCGGAGTCGGGCGTCATCACGCCGGGCAACCCCGAAAAGTCGAAGTGCTCGCTGATCTACGGCCAGATGACCGAGCCGCCGGGCGCGCGCCTGCGCGTCGGCCTGACCGGCCTGACGGTCGCCGAGTACTTCCGCGACACCGAGGGCAAGGACGTGCTGCTCTTCGTCGACAACATCTTCCGCTTCACGCAGGCGGGCTCGGAAGTCTCGGCGCTGCTCGGACGCATGCCGTCGGCCGTCGGCTACCAGCCCAACCTCGCGACCGAGATGGGCGAGCTGCAGGAGCGCATCACGTCGACGAAGAAGGGCTCGATCACCTCGGTCCAGGCCATCTACGTGCCGGCCGACGACCTGACGGACCCCGCGCCGGCGGCGGCGTTCGCGCACCTCGACGCGACGACGGTGCTCTCGCGCGCGATCTCGGAGATGGGCATCTACCCGGCGGTCGATCCGCTGGCGTCGACCTCGACGATCCTCTCGCCGCGCGTCGTCGGCGAGGAGCACTACAAGTGCGCGCGCGACGTGCAGGCGGTGCTCCAGAAGTACAAGGACCTCCAGGACATCATCGCGATCCTCGGCATCGACGAGCTCTCCGAGGAGGACAAGCTCGTCGTCGCCCGCGCGCGCAAGGTGCAGCGATTCCTGTCACAGCCCTTCTTCGTCGCCCAGCAGTTCACGGGCCTCGAGGGCCGCTACGTCAAGATCGCCGACACGATCAAGGGCTTCCGCGAGATCGTCGACGGCAAGTGCGACGACATGCCCGAGCAGGCGTTCTACATGGTGGGCACGATCGAAGAGGCCCGCGAGAAGGCCGCAACGCTCGCGAAGGTGGCGTAACCGGCGATGGCGCTGCACCTGTCCGTCGTCACCCCGGAGCGCAAGGTCGTCGAGACCGAGGCCGACGAGGTCGAGCTGCCGGGCGCGCTCGGGTACCTGGGCATCCTGCCCGGCCACGCGCCGCTCATCACGCTGCTCGGCACAGGGGTCCTGACGATCCATCGCGCCGGAAGCTCGACCGCGTACGCCGTTTCCGCCGGCTTCGCCGAGGTCTCGGGCGACCGGGTCTCGGTCCTCGCGGATTCGGCCGAGGCGCCCGCCGAGATCGACGCGGCCTCGGCCGAGCGCGACCGCGCGAAGGCCGAGGAAGAGATGAAGTCGGCCGGCGCCGACACCCTCGATGCGATTCGCTCGCGGTTCGAGCTCGCCCAGGCGCGCATCGCAGTCTCCCGCCGCCCGAACTGATCTCCCGCCGTTTACGACGGGTGTCCCCTTTTCCGCCGGCTGACGAGTTCCCTGATGGGGGGACTCTCGATGACCCGTCGGCATCTTCGCGCGGCCATCGTTCTCGCGGCGCCTCTCGGAGCCGCGCTCGTCGCGTTACGCGTCCCGGCGTCCGACGGCGGCTGGCTGCCGGCAGGACTCACGCTGCTCGTTCTGACCGCGCGTCTGCTGCGCCGCCGGACCTCGCCCGAATCGCGCCGCGCGTAGCGGCGGGCGCCGGTCGGTGCCGGGCCGTCTGACAGAATACCGTCCGGAGGAACGTCCGGCATGGCAGAGGGTCCGGCGAAGAAGGCGCCGCCGAGCGAATTGAACGGCGACGATCGGCTGTTCCTCTCCGGGCCCCGCTCGCGCTGGAAGGAATTCGTCTCGGTCCTCGAGATCATGCGCGAGTTCATCCGGGGCTTTCAGACGCTGCACTTCGTCGGGCCCTGCATCACGGTCTTCGGATCGGCGCGGTTCAAAGAGGACCATCCCTACTATGCCCTGACGGAGAAGGTCGGCGCGGGGCTGGCGCGTCTCGGCTTCACCGTGATGACCGGTGGCGGTCCCGGGGTCATGGAGGCGGCCAGCCGCGGCGCGAAAGAGGCGGGCGGCTTCACGGTCGGCTGCAACATCGTCCTGCCCGAGGAGCAGAAGTTGAACCCGTATCTCGACCGCTCCGTGGCGTTCGAGCACTTCTTCGTCCGCAAGGTGATGCTGGTCAAGTACTCGTACGGTTTCGTGGTCATGCCGGGCGGCCTCGGAACGATGGACGAGCTTTTCGAGGCGCTCACGCTCATCCAGACCCTCAAGATCAAGAACTTCCCGGTCGTGCTGATGAGCACCGATTACTACCGCCCGTTGATCGGGTTCCTCGCGAAGATGGTGGCCGCGGGCACGATCTCCAACACCGATCTCGATCTGCTCCTGCTGACCGACTCGGTCGAGCAGGCCATGGACCACATCCAGAAGCACGCGGTCCTGTCCTTCGGCCTCGACCGGCCCGTCCACAGATTGAAGGTCCTGGGAGAGGAGTAGCTTCGTGCGATTGGTGCGTTCTGATCAGGCCGGCGGGCCTGCCCGGCGTTAACGTCGAAGGCGCCGGAGGTGGCCATGTTTCGAAGGATCCTCGTTCCCGTCGATTTCACGAAACGGAACGTCCGCGCCGTGAAGATCGCGGCGAGGATGGCGTCGCCGCGCGGTGCGGCCCTGACCCTGATTCACGTCATCGAGCGTGTGGACACCGGCGACGACGCGGCGCTCGAAGGCTTCTACCGTGGGCTCGAGAAGAGCGCCCGCACCAAGATGGGGACCCTGCTCGCTTCGGCCGGCAAGGTCCCGACCCACGCCGAAGTCGTCTACGGAAATCGCGTCGACGAGGTTCTCCGGCTGGCCGACGAGAACCGGACCGACCTGATCGTCATGGCCTCGCACCGCGTCGACCGAAGGCATCCGGGCCAGAACTGGGGAACGATCAGTTACAAGATCGGCATCCTCGCGCGCTGCCCGGTCCTGTTGGTAAAGTAGCTCGCGCGGCGTCCGGGCCGCGTCTCCCGCTTACGGCCTGCCCGTATACCCCTGTCCCCTCAGCGCCTTTCCAGGGCTCGCGCCGGTGATCTTTCCTTCGTCGACGACCAGGACCCCGTTGACCGCGACGTAGGGGAAGCCCGGGCTGTAGCGGCGGGGCTCCTCGTAGGTGGCAAGGTCCTGGACCTTCGCCATGTCGACGGCGACGAGGTCGGCGGCCATGCCGACTTTCACGAGGCCCCGGTCGGTGAGGCCGGCGGCTTCGGCGGCGAACGACGTCATCTTTCGGACCGCCTCTTCGAGGCGCAGGACCTTTTCGTCGCGCACGTACTTGCCGAGGATGCGCGCGGTCGAGGCCCATCCGCGCGGGTGGGACTTCTCTTCGGAGAAGATGCCGTCGGTCGCGCCGGCGCCGGAGTCCGTGCAGAACGCGACGAGGGGGCTCTTCAGCGCCGTCTGGACGTCGGTCTCGTCCATCATGAAGATGATGCAGGCCGTGTTGGCCCGGTCGGCGACGACGAGGTCGATCAGGGCGTCGCGCGGGTCCTTCTTCTCGTCCGCCGCGATCTGGCCGATGGACTTGCCCTCGTACTTCTTCAACTTCGTGTCGACGACCGAGGCGATGAGGACGCGGTCGGGGCCGCCGGCGCCGAGGTACTGGTTCGACCAGGCGTCGGAGTCGTCGAGCATGTCCTTCTTCGCCTTCTCGCGCTGCGCCGGATCGGCCAGGCGTTTCAGGAGCGCATCGCGCCCGCCCTCGCGGATCCACGGCGGCAGGCAGGCGTCGAGGCCGTTGGATCCCGCCGTGTAGGGGTACTGGTTCCCGGCGACGTCGATGCCCTGGGCGCGCGCGGCTTCGATGCGGGCGAGGACCGCGGGCATGCGGCCCCAGTTCTTCTTGTACGCGGTCTTCAGGTGCCAGATCTGCGCGCGGATGCCGGCCTCCTTCGCGATGCGGAAGACCTCGTCGAGCGAGGAGTCGATCGCGTTGGCCTCGGAGCGCTGGTGGGTGAAGTAGGCGCCGCCGTAGCGCGCGGCGACCTTTGCCATGGCGATGAGCTCGTCGGTCGAGTTGTACATGTCGGGCACGTACTGGAGCGAGGACGAGACGCCGATGGCCCCGTCCTTCATGGCCTGGTCCACGAGGTCGCACATGCGCTTGAGCTCTTCCGGTGTCGCCCGCCGGTCGGCCTTGCCGATGACGTAGTCGCGCACGCCGCCGGCGCCGACGAAGGTCGCGAGGTTGATGGCGCTGCCGCGGCGCTCGAAGGTCTTGAAGTAGCCGTCGAGCGTCGTGAAGTCGGGCGTGAAGCCGTACCGCTTGTAGACGTCCATGCCCTCGGCGAGCATCGCGGCGTTCAGCGGCGCGATCGAGAAACCCTCGCCCGTGACCTCGGTCGTGATGCCCTGCGTGATCTTCGAGGCGGCGCGCTTGTCGACGAGCACGTTGTATTCGGACTGGCCGAGCAGGTCGATGAATCCCGGCGTGATGACCAGGCTCTTCGCGTCGATCGTCCGCTTTGCCGCATGGCCCGACAGGGCGCCGATCGCGACGATCCGGCCGTCCCGGACGCCCACGTCCGCGACGAACCAGGGGGCGCTCGTGCCGTCGACCACCCGGCCGCCGACGAAGAGCAGGTCGTAGGGGGCCTCGCCGGGCGAAAGGGCGAGCAGGCAGAGCAGGGCCGGAAGGGCGACGAGCAGCTTTTTCATGCGGGTTACTCTATCGCCGGTCGCCCGTTCACGTTCGGTTCACGTCGCCGGGTCTAGCCTTGGGCTCATGAGGAGAATCCTGCTCGTGGCGTTGCTTTTCTGCGGGATCGCGGGCGCCGCTGCCGCAACGACCCCCGAGAAGCAGAAGACCCACGGCTACGGCGTCTCCGGCACGATCACGAAGATGGACGATGCCGCGGGGACCTTCGCCGTGAAGACGGCCGCCGGCAAGGAAACCGTCCTCACCCGCACGGCCGCGACCAGGGTGAATGGCGCCGCCCCCCGGGTGGGTGACCGCGTGGCCGTGCGCTGGCTGGTGCACGAAGGCAAGAAGGTCGCCACCTCGATTCGCGTCGAGCCGCCGGCCATGGCCGCCGCGCCGCCGCCGGCGACTCCCTCCGCCTCGACGCGCTAGAACGCCCCGACACGGTTGCGGGCTCGGCGCCGGTCGGGTTCGGATTCGCACGGCGCGCTCCGGGCCGCGCGCCCTTCCTCCGCGCGACCGGGCCCTGCCCGAGCACGCTGCCGAAAAATGGATGCGGTACCTAGCGCCCGTCGAGCGCGCGCAGGACGGCCATGGCCCGGGCGGACCAGGAGTTCTCGCGGCCGAGCGCGCGCAGGTGCGCGCGGAAATCCGGATCGCGGCCCTGCTCGCGGCCCGCGTCGAGAGCGCGCGCGAAGTCCGCGGCGGTCGCGGCGATGCGGACCTCGGCGTACGCCTGGCACTCCATCATCGGCGTCGTGACGACGGCTTTGCCGCCCGCGAAATACTCGTAGAGCTTCAGGGGTGAGGTCGCCTGCGTGATCGCGTTGATCCGGAACGGAATCGTCGCGACGTCGAAGAGGCCGAGGTATCCGGGCAGCGTCACGTAGTCGCGCGGACCGAGCCAGCGGACGTTGCCGCGCTTCAACATCGGCTGGCCGGGGAGGCTCTTGTCGTACTGCGGGCCGATGAGCACGAACCGCCAGTCGGGGCGGGCGGCGGCCACAGCGTCGAGGAGCTCGTAGTCGAACCATTCCGCCAGCGCGCCGTAGTAGCCGGCGACGGGCGCCCCGGGAGTGAGGAACCGCAACAGCTCGTCGTCGCGGGGCGGCGCGGCGGGGGCGGCGAAGCGCTCGTACTCGACGCCGTTGGGCAGCAGTATGGCGTCTTTCCGCGACCGGAGGGCTTCCTCGTGGAGCCGGCGGGCGACGCTCGCGACGACGGTGGCCTCGGCCAGTCCGCGCGCGTGGTTGCCCTCGAGCAGCGCGGCCTCGTAGGGAAACACCGAGAGGTCGTCGATCCAGTCGTAGACCGTCCGGGCCGGCTTCGGATACCCGTCGGCGAGATGGAAGTTGTACGGGAACGCCCAGAGCAGCGGCGAGGGGAACTCGTGCAGGAGCTCGGGCGAACCACTGAAGAGAAACAGGTTCGGCTCGATCTCGCGGAACCCATCCACGCGGTCCGCCGCGTTGCTGCTGTCGAAGATCGCCACGTAACCGAGGCGCGCGAACACGCGGGCGAGGTGGTGGGGGCGCTGGAAGAGGTGGATGCCCCAGCCGACCGAGGGAAGGAACACGACCGCGCCCTTGCTCGAATGCACGCGGGCGAGCACGTGAGCGAGCTGATCGCGATGCTCTTCCAGGGTCGCGAAGCGGCGAGTCGCGGGGGCTGGCGCCGCGGAGGGCGTCGCGGGCCGGCCGCTCCACTTCTCGTCGTACCTGCGCTTGTTCTCCGCGTAGAGCGCGAAGTACGACTGCTGCGACATCTTCCGGAAGGAGGCCATTTGCCAGTGGTGGACGAAGGCGTCGCGCGCGCAGCGCACCGCGTAGCCCTTCTCCCGGACGCGGCGGTTGTAGTCGTCGTCCTCGAAGAGGCCGATGCCGAAGCGCTCGTCGAGCGGGCCGACCTCCTCGTAGACGCGGCGGGGCATCGCCGTGCAGAAGAGGGCGAGCATCGGGATGTCGAAGGCCTCCCGGTCGTGCGCCCGGGTGAAGCCCGCCGCCCACGCGGGCAGATCCGTGACGCTTGCGTAGCCGACGTCCATCTTCGCCGCGTTGGCGATCGCGTTGGTGACCGGGCCCACGAGTCCGAGCTGCGGGTCCGAGGCGAGGTGGCGCACGAGCGCCGCGGCCCAGCCCCGCGTGACGACGGTGTCGTTGTTGAGCAGGACCAGGTAGTCGCCCGAGGCCGCGGACAGTCCCGCGTTGCAGGCCGCCGCGAAGCCGCGGTTCTCCGGATTCCAGATCACGCGAATGCGCGGGTCGCGCCGCTCCAGGTCCGCGAGCAGCTCCACCGTCCCGTCGGTCGACGCGTTGTCGACGACGAGGATCTCGAGGTTGGGCCACTCGGTCCGCGCGACGAGGCTCTCGAGGCAGAGCCGGTTCAGGTCGCGCCCGTTCCAGGTCACGACCACGACCGACAACTTCGGAAATGCCGCGGCGAGGGCGCCGGGGTCCGGAAGGTCCTCCGCCACCGCCCAGGCCCGCTCCGCCCGGAGCCGTTCGGCCACCGAACGCCAGGCCGGATCCGTCACGACGCAGAGCGTGGCCCCGAGGCCCTTCTCGCGCCGCAACCGGTCGACCGTATCGAAATGCGCGTCGGCCGAGCCCCCGGCCGGATCGACGGCGAGGACCCGGTGCCCGGCCGCGGTCAGGCGCCTGGCCGCGGGAGCGAGCGCTTCCGAAGCCGGCAGCAGCACGATGTCGCACTGGTTCTCGATCGCGGGCGTCGGTGCCTTCGACGCCTCGCGGGCCCTGTCGGGCCCGGCCCAGTCGGTGGGCGATTCACCCATGGCCCGCCGCAGCTTCTGCCGCGCCGGCCGCGAGAGGCGCGCCGCCGCGCGTCGCCCGCGCCAGTAGAGGTTGAGCATCTTCCAGACGCGGGAGTTGTAGATGCGGAACAGCTCTTCGCGGGCCTCCACGCGCTGGCCCTCGAGCAGGGTCGCCTCGCGGTGGTGCGCCTGCGCCGCCGACTCGAAGTTCGCGGAGAGCTCCGCGTTGGTCGCCCGCAGGGCCGCTTCGACGCTCTCGGCGGCGGCAAGACGCGTCTCGGCGTCTTCCAGCCGCAACTCGAGCGCGATCCGATCCGCGCGCAGGACGTCGGTCCCGGCCGAGAGCTCGTGCGTGCGCGCGAGGTTGGCCGAGAGCGCGTCGTCGAAGAGGCGGATCATTTCCGGCGTGATTGCGGCGGGAGCCGGAGGATGTTCGACGAGCGCCGCGAGGGCCTCGAGGTCCAACGCGGCGAGCTTCCTCTGCGCGGAAGCGGCGGCGGCGAGGACGGCCTCGAATCGGCCACGCTCGGCGTGCGCCTGCTCCATCCGCGCGGCGAGCGCCCGGGCGGAGAGCGTCTCGACGGGCAGGACCAGCTCGGACAAGCCCGAGCGTTCGAACAGCGCCGCGACCTTCGGGTCGTAGGCGATCGCGACCGGCGGCACGGAGCCCGCGATCGCGAACACGGCCGCATGCAGGCGCATCCCGACGACGAGATCGCAGCCCCCGATGAGCGCCGCCGTCTCGCCGGGCGAGAGCAGGGCCGACAGCACGGCGGTCCGGTCCGCGTGCTTGAGCCGCCTGCGCACGCGCGAGGCGAGCGCGAAGTCGTCGTCGTCGCTCCAGGGGCTTTTTTCGAAGGGCACGAAGAGCAGCGAGCCCGACGTCCTCTCGAGGAAGAGATCGAGCCCCGCGGCCGTCTCGCGCTCCCACGTCTCGGGCTCGACGCCCCGCGACCAGGGCCGCAGCGCCACGCCGGCGATCGGCGCCCGCGGCTCGATGCCCATGCCGAGGAGCACGTCCTCGGGCCGCACGCCCTCGGCGGCGAGGAGGAAGGCCGGGTCGGCCGAGAGCGTGATTCGCGCGGCCGGCACGCCGAGCGCTTCGAGCAGCGCGCGCGATGCCTCGTCTCGCACCGACAGCCGCACGGCGCCGCCCGCCACCGCGCGCACGATGCGGCGGGCGTCGGGCGAAGCCAGAGGGCCGAATCCAAGGCCGTGGAGGGCGACGGGCTTTCGCGCCAGCGCGGCGAGGACCGCCGGGCCGGCGTAGAACGTGATGCCGCCGTGCCGCGAAGTGAGCAGTGTGCCCGGCTCCACGCCGCCGTAGTCCTGGAAGAGCCCACCTCCGCCGACGACGACGAGGTCACTCCTGCGGACGGCCTCGGCGATCGAGAGCGGGTCGCGCCAGTCCACAGCCTCCACGCCGTGACGCTGCGCCGTGTGGCCCGGATCCCCCGACAGGACCGCGATGCGCGCCGACGGCAGGCGCCTGCGAAGGCCCGCGACGAGAGCGGCGAGGATCGCCTCGTCCCCGGTGTTTCCGAAACCGTAGTAGCCGATGACGAGGACCGTGCGCTCCATCGCCGGCCAGTCTCTCGCAGAGGACGCCGCCCCACAACCCGTTGCGTCCGGTCACGGCACGGTATGCTTCGGAAGTCCATGCTGGAAGGTCCCGCGATCCTCGAGGCATCCGCCGCGCCGCCGTGGCGGCGAGTCGCCGACCGCTTTGCGCGACTTCGAGTGCCGGGCCGTGAGGCATTTCACGCGGCCCTGGCCAGACACTTCGCGCCCCTGGCGGACCACCCGGTCCTGCCGCTCCACTTCGAGTACGCGGCCACCGCGAACGAGCGCGGGCGCGCCGCCGCCGCCCGGCTGGCGCGGATCCTTCCCGCGAGCCGGCGCGGTCCCTTTCGGCGGCGGTCGCGGGTGCTCGACGTCGGCTGCGCTTACGGGGGCTTCCTCGTGGCGTTTGCCGAGACGGGCGCGCGGGTCACGGGGATCGAGATCGACGGGACCCTACTCGAGCTGGCGAGGATCAACCTCGTCGAAAGCGGAGTGGACGCCGCCCTCGTCCTCGGCGACGCCACGGCTGCCCACCCCGGCCTCCGGGGGCGGTTCGACCTGATCCTGGCCAACGACGTCGTGGAGCACGTCGAGCGCCTCGAGAGCCTGCTCTCCAACCTGCGCGCGTGGTTGGCGCCGTCGGGAGTTGCCTACCTCGAGATTCCCAACGGCGCCTGTGCCGCATTCGTCCTGAAGGACGGGCACCATGAGCTTTTCGGGATCACGCTGCTCGACTTCCCCGAGGCCTCTGCCTACTACAACACGCTCCACGGCACCCGCGCCGGCTACGACACGTACCACTACCTGACTCTGGAGGGCTACCGGCGGCTCTTCGCCGCCTGCGGCCTGACGCTGACGGCGCTGCCGGAGACCGTGGCGTCTCTGGACGTCGAGGTCGTCCTCGATCAAGTCCGCCAGATCGAAGGCGCCCTCGAGGCGAGCCTCCAGGGGGTTCCGGAAACACTGCGCGGGCTCGTCCGAGAACGGGTGACGGACTACGTCGCCCGCGCCAGAGCGGCGCCGCGGGAGACCGAGGAGGAGCGCCGGGAGTTCCTGTTCGATTACGGGGCGAGCTTCTGGCTCGCGCTCGCCCGGCCCGTGCCATGAATCGCTTGAGGAGCGCACGGGGGATCGTTCTGGCCGCGGCACTGGCCGCCGGCTTCCTCGGCGCCTGCCGGGGCGACCGGGCGTGGCGCGGGATGAACATCGTCTGGATCTCCTTCGACTCGGTGCGCGCGGACCACTGCTCCTTCGAGGGCTACGGGCGCAAGACGACGCCGGGGCTGGATGCCCTGGCTTCCCGCGGCGTGCGCTTCACGCGTGCCGTCGCGCAGGCGCCGTACACGCTGCCGTCCTACTCCTCGATGCTCTCTTCGCGGTACGTCTCGGAGCTCGCGGTCCAGGAGCAACGGGACACGAAGGACCCGTCGAAAGTCACGGGGATCGCTCCGGCTCCTTCGGCCTCCGACGTGCTCGTCTCGGAGGCGCTGCAGGCCGGCGGCTACCGGACCGCGGCGTTCGTCCAGAGCTGGCTGTCCAGGCCGCTCGGCTTCGACCAGGGATGGGACTTCTTTCGACATGCCCAGGAGACGCTTCAGCAGAAGATGCCGCATGTCCTCGAGTGGATCGAGAAGAACAGGGACCAGCCCTTCTTCGTCTTCCTCTACTCCACCGACACCCACTATCCCTTCCTGCGCTCGCACGAGCGCCGGTACCTCTACGGGCAGTTCGCGAGCACGTTCAACTTCAACCAGGACACCATCCTCGGCGTGCGGGACGGGACGGTCCACCCCTCCGCGGACGACATCGCCAACGCCATGGCCATGTACGACGAGGCGCTGCACTGGACCGACGCGGACCTCGGGCCGCTGTTCGAGTACCTCGAGCGATCGGGCCTGTCGGACAGGACGATCGTGGTTTTCAACGCGGACCACGGCGAGGAGTTCTACGAGCACGGGGTCATCAGCCACGGCCAGACGTACTACGACGGCGTCGTCCACACGCCGCTCGTCATCGCGGCGCCGCGGATGAAGACCGCCGGGCGGGCCCTGCCCGAGCTCGTGCAGAACATCGACATCGCGCCCACGCTGCTCGACATGGTGGGCGTGGAGCGGCCGCGCAGCTGGAGCGGGCACAGCCTGAAGGCAGCGCTCGAGGGCGAGCCGGCGCCGCCTTCCAGGCCGCGCGCCGCCTTCAGCGAGGGCGCCTGGACGTTCTGGATCGGCAGCGTCATTCTGGAGGACCGAAAATTCATCCTGAAGACGCCGCAGGAGCGGATGCTCTTCGACCTGGCGAAGGATCCCGGTGAAACCTCGAACCTGGCGGCCTCCGACCCGGATCGCGTGCGGACGCTGTACCACGCCCTCATGAAGCACATGGGCGGCGTCGCGGAACGGATTGCTTCGGAGTCCGGCCAGCCGCCGTCCTACGAGACGTGGATGAAGCAGGTCATGGGCCACTACGGCCTGGGCGAGCAGAGCGACGTCGTCAAGGAACTGCGAGCCCTGGGCTACCTGCACTGACCGGCGGCGCGTAGAGGTCGCCCGTCATCCCGAGGGCGGCAGGCCCGAAGGCCCCTTCAGCGGCCGTTTCACCGATTCGAAGAGCCGGACTCGGTCCGCGTCGCGGGCAACGCGACCCGAAAGACGGCGCCGCCGCCCTCGTTTTCGCGGACCTCGACCGAGCCGCCGTGCGCCGCGGCGACCTGTTCGACGATCGCGAGGCCGAGGCCCGATCCCTGGGGATTGCGCTCGCGCGTCTTCTCGAGCCGGACGAAGCGCTCGAAGATGCGCTCCCGGTCGCTCTGGGCGATGCCGGGCCCGTGGTCGGCGACCTCGAGGACGACCGCGTCGTCGTCGCCGGTGATCGAGATCTCGACCATCGCACCCGGGTTGGAGTAGAGGATCGCGTTGGAGACGAGGTTCGAGACCAGCCGCAGCAGTCCCGCCCGTTCTCCGCGCAGCCGCGTGTCGCCGCTGCGCGTGACGGCGCAGAGGACGTTCCTGCGCGCGCCGAGACCGGCGACGGCCGCGAGCGTCTCCTCGGCGACGTCCGAGAGGTCGAGCTCCTCGGTGCGGCGCGGCGAAGCGGCGTCGCCGCGGGCGAGCAGCAGCAGGCCGTCGACCTCGCGCGCGAGGCCCTTGGAGGCATCCGCGATCGTCTGCAGGGAGCGCCGGCGCTCCTCTTCCGTCGCCTCGGGCCGCAGCGCGTCCTGCGCCTCGCCCACGAGCACGGCGGTCGGAGTCTTGAGCTCGTGCGCGGCGTCGGCGACCAAGCGCCGCTGCGCCCGGAAGGCGCGCTCGAGTCGGTCGAAGAGGGAGTTGATGACGGCCGCCAGGCGACGGAACTCCTCCCCGCCCGAGGAGACTCTGACGCGGCGCGACAGGTCCGTGGCCTCGGCCTCCTCGGCCAGCCGCGTGACCTCCTGGACCGGGCGGATCGCGCGGTGGACGGCGAAGGCGAGGATCCCCGCCGTGCCGAGGAAGCCGACGAGGACCATGCCGCCGAGCGCGTTGTCCACGCGGGCGAGCGAGCGCAGGGTGGGCCCGATCCAGCGGAACACGACGAGCGTCGCGCCCTTCGCCTTGCCCTGCAGGTGCGTGACGAGGAACCGGCAGGTGCGGTTCTGTCCGCTGTACGGCTCGATCGCCGTGTAAGGCACCTCCGGCTTCTCGAGGTAGCTCGCGAGCGAGACGCGCTCCTGCGTGCGCAGCAGGTTGCCCGTCAACGCCACCGGCACTTCGCCGTTGAAGAGGATCGCGTCGTGGTTGGCGAGGCGAAACTCGAACATGTTGGCCTCGAGGCCCGCCTTGAGCGCCTGGCGCTCCTCCTCTTTCAGGCCCACCAGCTCGTAGTCCGAGCCGATCGCGACCGAGAGCGTGTCGAGCTCGTCGTCGATCTCTTCGAACGCGAGCGCCCGGATGCGCGCGCGGGCCCCGAGCGCGAGGGCGGCAAGGAAGATCGCGCAGACGACCGCGCCTGAGAGCGCGATGCGCGTGCGCGCGCGGTCGAGCGAGAGCCAGCTCATCGCAGCCGGTAGCCCATTCCCCGGACCGTCTCGATGCGGGACGCCTGTTTGGGCCGGTCGAGCTTTCGCCGCAGGCGGCCGACGAGCACATCGATCGTGTTGGACATGGGCTCCTCGCGCTCGCCCCAGGCCTGCTCGAGGATTTCTTCGCGGGAGACCACCCCGCCCGGCGTGCGCATCAGGAGCTCGAGGATCGTGAACTCGCGCGTCGTCAGCGTCAGAGCATCGGCGCCGCGCCAGGCCGCGCGCCGGCCCGGATCGAGCCGCAGTTCGCCGGCCACGAGCTCGCGCGGCGCCCGGACCTCGTTGCGCCGCAGGAGCGCGCGGGCGCGGGCCGCGAGGACCTCGAGATCGAAGGGCTTGCCGAGGTAGTCGTCCGCGCCTTCGGAGAGTCCCTCGATCTCGTCCTCGGGCTGGTCCATCGCCGTGAGCATCAGGATGGACTGGCGGAACCCGCCGGCGCGCGCGCGGCGGCAGACGTCGAGCCCGTCGCCGTCGGGCAGCCTTCGATCGAGCACGATGAGCCCGTACTCGTGCAGGCCCATCAGCTCCTCGGCATCCGCGATGCGCGCGGCCTCGTCGCACGCCAGGCCCGCCCGCTCGAGCGTGCGCACGACGAGAGACCGCAGCCGCTCGTCGTCTTCGAGGACGAGGACCCTCATTGCCGCTAGCCTACAACGCGGCGCTCGCCTCGCCCGGGCGGCCGCGGCGGCTCCGGGTTACCAGACGAGGTTGAACGTCTTCGTCAGGAAGACTGCCATCTGCGCCCGGTCGATGGCGCTCGTCGGGCAGTAGTTGCCGGAGCCGCAGCCTCCGGTGATCCCCTCGGCGACGAGTTGCTTGACCCAGTTGGCGTACGTGCTCGGACACGTGACGTCGTAGAACGGGTTGGCCGAACAGGCGGGCGGCGTGTATGCCGCACCGTGCTCGGCCTTGAGGAGAAAGACGGCCATCTGCTGACGCGTGACCGGGTCCAGCGGGCAGTAGTTGCCACTGCCGCACCCGGTCGTGACGCCCTCGGCCGCGAGCTCCTCGATCCAGCTGGCGTACTGGCCGGGGCAGGGGACGTCCCCGAAGGTTCCGGCGCAGCCGGGGGGCACGTAGTCCTGACCGTGCACTGCCTTCAGGATGAAGACGGCCATCTGCTGGCGCGTCACCGGGCTGTTAGGGCAGTAGAGCAACGGGCTCGCGTTGCACCCTCCGGTCACGCCGTCGGCATAGACCGTTTCGACCCAGTGGAAGTACTGGTTCGTGGTCGGCACGTCGTCGAACGTCGCTTTCGAGACGAGGCAGGATGCACTGTTGATCGCGGGCAGCATCTTGTCGTTGATGCAGCGCGGATGGAACACCAGCGACATGTACGACCAGCCGAAGAGGTGGCAGTAGCTCATGATGGTGCCCGCGCCCGGGGCCGGAGGCGTGTTGCTGCCCGAGTAACAGCCCGATTCGGCGCCATAGCACTTGTCCGTCCAGTCCGGGTAGGTCGGAGGTCCCATGCAGTGCGTGTGGGGCGATCCGACGTTGTGCCCCATCTCGTGAGCGGCGGCGTCCTGGTCCCAGAGCTGGAGCGGATACGTTCCATAGACCTGCGTCAGTCCGTATGCGCCGCCCCAGTCGTTGCCCGTGGGAAAATCGCCCCGACAGAGGACGCTCAGCCACGCGACGCCGCCGCTGACGGGGTGGCCGCTCAGGTAGTGAACGAGCGTGCGGGGGTTGCTCGCCACGGGCTTGTTGGCATGCCACCAATCGCCGAGCTGATAGAGCTGGGTCAGCGTGTCGCCGCCGGTGTAAGGGTCGGCAACCGTCCACACGTGCACTTCGCTCACCGTCAGGTGCATGGCGAGGTCGCGGTCGTAGATGACGTTGATCGCGCCATACAGCTTCAGGACGTACGTGGTCAGGTCGCTGACGTTGCTCGCGAAGTGCAGGTAGAGCTGGTTGTCCGTCTCCACGCGAACGGAGGCTTGTTTGTATCCGGCGACCTCCGGCAGATTCGGAACGGGATAGCTCGGGCCGGCCATGGCCGTCAGTGGCTCGGGCAACTCTTCGGCCGCGCAGGCCCAGGACGAGGCGGAGGCGGCCGCGTTCAGCGGCGAGTCGGCCTCGCGCACGACGTAGTTCCGGTTGGATTCTTCCGGCCCGACGTAGGAATGGCCGGTGCTCGTGTGGACGTAGGCCACGAACCCGGCGTCGTCGACTCCGACGTAGACGCTGGAGTCGGGCTCACCGTCGATGACGCCCTTGAAGTGGCTGACATCGGGCAGGGGAAGAAACGATTCTCCGTCTTTCCCGGTCACCGAGATGCGCGCATCGGGCGCGGCGACCACGAAGCGCTTGAGCACGAGGCGGCCGGAGGCGCCGGGAGCCGTCGGGAAGTTGTCCACGGTGAACTGGTTTTGCCCGGCGGCCCGAAGCGCCGCGAGGGCCGAAACGTCGAGGTCGAGCCCCTCCTGGCCCGGCGCGGCCAGGCGGACGGCGAGCGCCGGCGAGGAAGTGGGATGGACGGGGCTCGGGATCGTCGCCGCGGCCGCCGCGAACGCGGAAGCCAGGGCCACGAGCCCGGTGAGCGCTGCCTGGAAAATGCGTCTGGTCATGTTTGCCTCCTGGAAAAGGACCATCCGGTCGAGACCTCTCCCGTCACTCCAGGACCTCGCAAGAGTGGAGCCACGGGCGGGCCACCTGGAAGCGTAGGCCAGAGAGCCAGTTGCGTGAGGTGACCCCGGTCACCGGACGCGGGCTGTCATGCCGCAGCCGGGCGCGGTGACATTCCGGGTCGGGTCGGGTATCGTCGCGCGGCCATGTTGCTCGCCGTCGTGATGACCCTCGTGCTCTCCGGTAAGCCCGCGCCGACTCCCACGCCCGCCCCCGGAGCCGCGCTCGTCGGGCAGTGGGAATCCGCGGAGCGCACGAAGGAAGGTGTGGGCAACATCCTCGAGTTCTACCCCGACGGACGCGTGACGCAGATCTCCGCGTCGATGGCGGACGCCTCGTACGAGGTGAACGGCGATCGGCTGCGCACGTTCTGGAAGGACCCGGAGACCGGAAGGGTCTCCGAGGTCGAGACCGAAATCTCGTTCGAGGGCAACACGCGCTTTCTCGAGAAGGGCGACGAGGCCTCGGGAGAAAGCTGGTCCGAGCGTGTCGGCGCGCCGCCGCGCTCGGGCTCGCCGCTCATCGGCCAGTGGTGCTCGCTCTTTCTCGAGACGCTCACGACGTACCGCGAGTTCACGCGCGACCGCATGTACAACCGGCTGCCGGTCGTCGTCCTGCGCGGGCACTACTCGGTCACGGGCGAATCGCTCCGTGTCGAGATGCAGGCCCAGCCGGCGGGCGAGTATCCGTTCCGCTTCGACAAGGGCGAGCTCGTCATCAAGAGCCGCAACGGGGCGGAGAAGCGCTACAAGCGGCCCGAGACCTCGCTCCTCGAGGGGTACTGAGCCCCGGCTCCCGACGGTGCCTAGGGAAGGGAGAACGTCTTCACCAGGAACACGGCCATCTGCCCGCGCGTGTTCGCCGCCTGCGGGCAGTAGGCTCCGGCGCCGCAGCCGCCCGTGATGTCGCGGCCGGCGAGGTCCTCGATCCAGGCGTCGAAGATGCCGCCCGTGCACGGGACGTCGGTGAATACGGTTCCCGAGCAGTTGGGCGGGGAGTAGCTCGATCCGAGCGACGCCTTCAGCAGGAACACCGCCATCTGCGCGCGGGTGACCGGAGCGTCGGGGCAGTAAGCGAGCGGGCTCGCCTGGCAGCCGCCGGTCACACCGAGCGCGTAGAGCTCCTCGATCCAGTCGGCAAAGAGCGACGGGCACGCGACGTCCGCGAAGAGCTGGCCACACGCGGGCGGCACGTGCGCGGCCCCGAACTTCGACTTGAGAAGGAATACCGCCATCTGTGCCCGCGTGACCGCGGCGTCGCGGCAGTAGCTTCCGGCCACGCAGCCCGCGGTGATCCCGTTGCGGAAGATGTTCTCGACGTAGGAGTGGAAGATGTCGGCCTGCGGCACGTCGACGAAGTCGGCGAACCAGCCGGCAAAGAGCGTGGCGCTCTGGGTGTCCGGGTTGACGAGCGTGACGTCGTTGAGCGTGCCCGGCGAGAGGGCGGCCGTCGTGGCCGACGCCGCGGTCGGGCCGCTGACGTTGACGCCGGTCGCGGCGATGCCGCCGATCGCGATCGAGGCGCCGGCGACGAAGTCCGTTCCCGTGACCGAGAAAGGCGACGATGCCGCGGCATCGCCCGAGGTCGGCGTGATCGCCGTGACGGTCGGCCCGGGGCCGCCCGCCCCGAGCGTGAGGAGGGGCTTCGTGCTGGTGCGCGACTGGCCGTCGGGGTTCGTGATCGTCACCGAGCGGGGGCCGAACGGGGCCCCCACGGTGTTCAGGTCGAGTGTGACGGAGGTCGGGCTCGTGGAGGTCACGCCGTTGACCGTCACGCCGCCGCCCACCTCGGCCGCGATGCGGTTGGGATAGCCCGCGCCCGGATCGAAGAAGCCCGAGCCGCCGGAGGAAATCCCGTCGATGACGACCGAGACCGAGGCCTGGCCCGACGCGATGTTCGGCGGCGTCGCGCTCGCGGGCGTGACCGGCGGGGGCGCGACGAGCTGGACCGCGCGCACGCCGTAGGCGTCGGTCGCACTGCAGTACTCCTGGATCGTCCACATCGTCATGTCGTCGTTCGGATCGAGGCTCGTGTACGAGTAGTCCCCCCAGCGGCGCGCCGGGCCTGGATCGGCCGGCGGGTTGTAGGTCGACGTGCTCGCCGTGAACAGCAGAGGGCTCTGCAGCTCGCCCGCGGGGTCGGAGGCGAGGCGTCCGGCGGTGACTGCATTTATGTTCTGCGTGGCGCCGGCCGCGCTCGCGCCGAGGGCCGCATGGCCCTGGCCTGAGACCATGATGGACGGGATCCAGTAGAAACGGGGGTTCGACGAGGCCGCGTCGAAAAGCGTGCCCGACTGCACGAGCGCGGGCGCGCCGCCCGTCACGTCGATCTCGTACCAGCGCGCCCCGTCGCGGTCGCCGGCGTCGGACCCGGTGCCGGTCGCGTCCACGGCGATGTTGTGCGCCGTCCAGATGTGCCCGTCGCGCAGCTTCGCGTCGAAGAGCCGATCGTCGAGGGCGTCGAGCTCCCCGTCGCTGCCTCCCGTGTTTCCCAGGTGCGGCACGGTCAGCGGAAGGCCCGTCGTCGGGACGGAAAGCGTGAGGTTGACCGAGATGGACGACGGCGGCCAGGCCCCCGGCGCGCTGAACGTGATCTTGTTCAGCGCGAGCTCATTCGTCACGGGCAGCACGTTGTTGACGCCGATCACCCAGGATTCGGTGGGCGCGGCCGCGGAGAGGTTGTCGACGCCCTGGGGCGAGTACGGCCCGTCGCCGTCGGGGGTGCCGGTGAGGTTGCGGTAGGCGACGACGGATCCGCTCGCCACGAGATCGCCGCCAACGCCCGAGAGCACCTGGCTCTTGCGGACGACGTGGACGCTCGTGCCCTGGTAGAGGCCCGCCGTGTCGTACAGGTTGCCGCCGATGACGAGGCCGTTGGCGTCGACGCCGAGCGTCGGGTAGTCGAGGAAGAGGTTCGTGTCGCCGGCGGGCTGATCGAGGTTGTGCTGGAAGTAGTAGAAGGTCCAGATCGTCCCGGGCGAGATCGTCCCGCTGCTCGACACGGCGATGAGCAGGCGGTTGTTCGAGAGCGAGGCAGAGAAGGTGATGACGGTGACGAACCAGCGGCCGGAGAGGCGGTCGTAGCGTACGCGCGGCTCGCTCGTTCCCTGGCCGTTGCGCACGGAATTGAAGAAGACGTCCATGTCCGCATTCAGCCCGCCGTCGGTCGAGCCCGACACCTTGTTGAAGGTCCGGATGCGGCTATTGACGCCGACCAGAAACTGCGAGGGACCGGCCGCGCCCATCGTGTCGGGCGGGTACGTGTTGGTGTCGGCCAGGTTCGCCCCGAGGAAGTTGGTGCCGAGGGTCTGTGGCTCGCCGGAGGCGGGTACGCCGTGGACCGGGGGCGGGGGGAGCGGCGCGGGCCGGGAGGCCCGGCGCTGTCGCGGCGATGCGAAGCGCGGCTGGACGCGCTTCGGACCGGACATCCGGTCGGCAACGCTCTGGCGGGCGAGGATCTGCGCGCCCGTCTCCTGGTAGGGATTGGCGGCCTGTCCGGAGAGCGGGATTCCGATCGTGAGGAGGATGGCGGCGATCGGCCCGGCGAACCTGGCTTTCTGGAACATGCGTTCTCCTGTCTGGCGAGCGGCGGGTAGATTAGCAGGCTCGGCCCGCGCGGTCGGGCCGCGAATCGTTGAATAATGCGGCCACCCTATCCGGAGGTGCGCATGCGAACGGTCCTCTCGGCGCCCGGGCTCCTGCTCGCCGCGGCCACGCTCGTCGCGGCCGATCCCCCGGTCCTGCGATACATCCCGAAGCACGGGGAGCTCAAGTACACCTTTGGAGGCGTGGCGCCCACGCATCACATCGCGCCGGGCACCCGCATCATCACCTGGACCGAGGACTGTTACGACGGAGCGGTGACGCGGCCGGACCAGATGCCCTCGAAGGTCGCGCCGATCGGGCACGACAATCCCGAGACGGGCCCCTTCTACGTCGACGGCGCCGAGCCCGGCGACACGCTCGCGATCCGCATCGAGAAGCTCGAGCCCGCGCGCGACCACGGGATCTCGTCGCTCTTTCCCGGGTTCGGCGCTTTGAACGGGACGGACCGCACGGCGATGCTGCAGCCGGACCTGCCCGAACGAGTGTGGTTCTACGACGTGGATCGGGCCAGGGGAGTCGCGCGGACGCGTTCCTCCGACGGCAAGCGCGCGTGGGAGGTTCCGCTCGCGCCGTTCCTCGGTTGCCTGGGCGTTTCGCCGCCCAACGGCGAGGCGCGCTCGACGATCGTGCCCGACAACTTCGGCGGGAACATGGACTGCCCCGAAGTCCGCGCGGGCAACACGATCTACCTCGGCGTGCGTGTGCCGGGAGGGCTCGTCTCCTTCGGCGACGGGCACTACGCGATGGGCGACGGCGAGATCATCGGGACCGCCATCGAGGGCGCGATGAACGTGGAGCTCGTCGTGGATCTCATCAAGCACCGGGAGACCGCGTGGCCCCGCATCGAGAATGCCGAGTGGATGATGTCGCTCGGGGCGGCCCGTCCGCTCGAAGACGCCGCCCGGATCGCCTTCAAGGACATGGTCGAGTGGGTCATGGAAAAGACCGGAATGGATTCCCTCGACGCCTACCAGTTCGTCTCCCAGAACGCCGTCGCCCCGGTCACCGAAATGGTGGACCCCCTCTACACCGTCCTCGTCAAGATCCCCAAATCCCGCCTCCCGAAGTAACGGAAGTAGGGGTCAGGTCTCTCAGAGTGTGACTTTTCTCAGGAGACGGCTGCGCTCGCGACAATCTAATCTTGAATGAGTCGTCCACTCCGGTTGGATCACGCTGGCGCACTCTGGCACGTGACCTGTCGCGGCAACGAAAAACGGGAGATCTTCCGCGACGAGCTCGATCGCCGGGATCTCCTTGACCTGATTGGTCGAGTCGTTGAGGTCTTTCGCTGGAGCGTTCATGCCTACGTCTTGATGGGCAATCACTACCACGTGCTCGCGGAGACGCCAGAACCCACCCTTTCGCGGGGAATGCACCAGCTCAATGGGACCTACACGCAGCACTTCAATCGGCGACACGGAAGGATCGGTCACCTCTTCCAGGGGCGATTCCACTCGATCCTCGTGGAAAAGGACGCACATCTGCTCGAGCTGATCCGCTACGTCGTCCTCAACCCGGTGAGAGCGGGGATCGTGTGGCGCCCGGAGCAATGGGATTGGAGTAACTATCGCGCCACCGCGGGTCTGACGAGCCCGCCGAAGTGGCTCGAGGTGAACTGGACCCTGGCGCAATTTGGCGGCGGCGCGCTTGCGGCAGACCGGTACCGTCAGTTCGTCGAAGGTGGGATGAACGACCCCCGGACGCCATGGGTGAATTTGCGAAAACAGGTGTTTCTCGGAGGAAGTCGCTTTCAGAAGGCTGTCCAGGCTCGACTCGATTCCGGCCTCCTGAGCAGAGAGGTTCCCTGGGCCAGCCGGCATTACGTCAGGCCGACTTTCGACCAGATTACGAGGGCCACGATCACCGAGTTTCGATGCAGTCCCGAACTTCTGCTTCAGAAACGGCGCAGTCCGCTGCGAATGGCTGTGGCGTACCTGGCTCGACACGAGGCCGGGCTGAGAGTCTCGGACTTCGCGGGATGGTTGGCCGTGGGGCGCTGGGCCGCTTCGCGACTGGCGACCGAAGGTGAAGCCCTTCTCAAAGCGGACCCCACATTTCGCGGGCAAGTTGATAGCATTCGCGCGGCGCTGAGAAAAGTCACACTTTGAGAGACCTGACCCCATGAAAATGAAGTGGTGGAAGAAAATCCTGATCGGGTTGGGGGCGCTGGTGGTGCTGGCCGCGGCGGGGTTCACGTACATGATCGGCGGGCCCCGGAACGTGATCGGGATGCTGCGCTACGACACGCGCCAGGAGGGCACGCTCAAGGTCGGGGACCGGGCGCCCGACGTGGCGCTGCTCGCTCTCGACGGCAAGACTCCGGTGAAGCTTTCCGAGCGCCTCGGCGGCAAGCCGACCGTCCTCGTCTTCGGCAGCTTCACCTGACCGCCTTTCCGACGCTCGGTCGAGCGCGTCGACGCGATCCAGAAGAAATACGGAGATCGCGCGCAGTTCCTGACGCTCTACATCAAGGAGGCCCATCCGATCGACGAGTGGCAGATGGACGCGAACGTGAAAGAGGGGGTCTGCTACCCGCAGCCGACGACGCTCGAGGACCGGGTCAGGATCGCCAACGACTTCGTCCAGCGCTTCCACTACGAGATGCCTCTGCTCGTCGACCCGATCGAGAATCCCGCCAACGCGGCCTACGCCGGCTGGCCCGAGCGCTTCTACATCCTCGACGAGAGCGGCACGATCGTCTACAAGGGCAAGCCCGGACCCTTCGGCTACCACCCCGAGGAAGTCGAAGCGTGGCTGGCCAGGCGGTTCCCGGACGCCGGCGGCAGCGTCAAGCCGCCTCCGAGCTCCTGAACTCGTTGCGGCGCGTCCAGAGGTAGACCAGGATCGCGACGTTGACGACGAGCAGCAGGTAGCGCCGGGAGCTCTCCGGCCGCCGCGCGATCTCGATCAGCTCGGGCGGAATTCCGAGCGCGGTCAACACGATCGTGAAATAGGGCGCCCACGAAATACGCATCGCGAGCAGCGTTCCCTCGGCCGCGAAAACGAGGCCGATCAGGATGGAGGCGAGCCCGATCGCCTGGACCTGCCGGTTCGTCAGCGCGGAGAGGACGACCGACAGGTGCTGGACGATGACCTTGCGCTCGGTGACGCCGAGATAGCGCGCGACTTCCATGGGTTCCGAGTGAGTGGGCAGGTGCGCGATGCGCAGGGCGACCGCGCCGAGCAGCAGGAAGGCCGCCGCCTTCACGCACTTGAAAACGATGATGCCCACGAAGCCCGCCGAGAGCTTCGCGCGCGTGGTCGCGGACACGGTCGGATCCATGGGGGATGCGGAGTTTCCCACAAGAATCGGTCCGGCGAAGACTCGACTCCGGTTTGGGCTTCCGAGCCCGATTGGCAAAGAGTATTCTCGAAGGTTAGGAGCCAATTGCCATGATCCTGAACCCCCGTTTCCCCCGGCGCGTTCTCATCGCGGCCGCTGCCTGTTTCCCGGCGTTCTTTCTGGGAGCAGCCACGTACCTGCCGATGTCCGACACGGACCTCGCGCGCGGCGCGCCGGTGATCGTGCGCGCGAGTGTCGTCGCGCTGGAGACGCGCATGGAACGGATCGGCCTCGAATCGCGCCCATTCACCTTCGTGACACTCCAGCGGCTCGAAGCGTTGAAGGGCGCCGTGCCGGAGACGCTCACGCTCCGGCTTCCCGGCGGACGGATCGAGGACGTCGCCTGGTGGATTCCCGGCACGCCGGTTTTTTCCCCGGGGCAGGAAGTGGTCCTGATGCTGGCGGTCCATCCCGCGCACCCGGACCAGTTTCGCCTGACCGAGCTCGCGCTCTCGCGGTTCGATCTCGTCACCGACGCGGCCGGGCGCAGGTTCGCGGTGCGGGCGGGATTTTCGAACGACAACGACCTGGCCGTCTCGAAGCGTGCGCCCGCGGCCGACGGCGTTCGGCTCTCGCGTGATGCCGAGTCCTTCCTCGCGTTCCTGCGCTCCATCGGCCGGGGCGAATCGGCCCCGGAGATCGAATACGCGCGGCCCTCGGATGCGCGCGGCCAGGACGAACGCACCGTGCGCTCCAAGTGGGTGGGCCTCGCCGGGCGCGAGCCGGGCGGCTGCGACAACAACACGCCCTGCGCCTTTCGCTGGTTCTGGGACACGGGCGCCTCGCCGAACGCGGTCCTCAACGTCACGGGGACGCAATCGAACCTGACCGGCGACGAGCCGACGTGCGGCACCGACGGTGTCTGCGACGTGCAGAATGCGGCCACGCAGTGGCACGGTGTGACCGGCACCGACATTCGCCTGAGCGGCCCGGGATCCACGGGCAACATCGCGGTCACCCTGGACGCCGCCCAGAGTCAGGATGGCACCACCTGGACGACGCCGATCGGCTGCGAGGGCGGCGTCATCGGCCTCGGCGGGCCCGGCAACGGAAGGGGCCCCCGGACCTATCGAGGCGATGGCGACTTCTATTACCTTCAGGACGGGACCGTGTCGATGCGCAAGGTCACCTGCAGCGGCGGCTATTCGGCGAAGACCTTTCGCTCGGCCGTCCTGCACGAAGTCGGCCACGTGCTCGGCCTCGGGCATCCGGACGACAACGGGCAGACGCCGCCGCAGGCCGTCGAGAGCATCCACAGCACGACGACTCCGGCGGATTGGAATCACGCGGTGATGCACTCGGTCATCGAGCCGGACTGGAAGCCCGACGCGCCCCAGACCGACGACATCCAGGCCATGCAGTTCTTCTACGGCACCGCCGCCGTCGGCGCGCTGCCGGTCGCCAACTTCACGTTTTCGCCGCCGGCGCCCACCGTGGGCGCGACCATCACCTTCACGGACGCATCCACCGGAGCGACCGGCTGGAACTGGGACTTCGGCGATTCCACGTCGTCGAGCAACACCGCGATGACGCAGAGCGCGACGCACGTCTTTTCGCAGCCGCGGACCTACCTGGTGAAGCTGACCGCGGGGAGCCTGAACGGCTTGAACTCGATCACCCGGCAGATCACGATTGCCCCGGGCGCGTCCACGTGCACGCCGGACCTGACCACGCTGTGCCTCAATGGCGGGCGGTTCAAGGTGACGATCGACTGGAAAAAGACGGATGGAACGGCCGGCCAGGGCCGGGGCATCGGGCTGACGCCGGATTCCGGCTATTTCTGGTTCTTCGATTCCTCCAACATCGAGTCCGTCGTGAAGGTGTTGAACGGCTGCGCCATCGGCGGCTACTACTGGGTGTTCGCGGCCGGGCTGACGAACGTGGAGGCCACGCTGAACGTCCTCGACACGCTCAACGGGACGTTGCAGCAGTACGTCAATCCGCAGGGAACGCCGTTTGCGCCGATCCAGGACACGAAGGCGTTCCAGACCTGTCCGTAGACCGCGCCGCCGGCCGGATTAGAGAAGGATTAGGACGGCGGTCCCCGCGCGGACTCGCGTAGGCTGTTCCCGCTATCCCCTGTCGTCAAGGAGGGTCGGAATGGCTCCTGTGTGGCGGCGTCTTTCTCTGCTCGTTGCGGTCGCGATTCTGTGCGGGCTCGATGCGTCGGCCGTCGCGGCCACGCGCATGGTCACCATCGGTCCCAACCTGACCCATACCTTCGTCGACGAAAACAGCGGGACGAGCACCTCCACCATCGCCGTCGGCGATACGGTTCAGTGGACCTGGGCCACCGGCTTCCACTCCACGACCTCGGGAACCTGCGCGGCGCTGTGCACCGGGGACGGGAAATGGGACTCGGGCCAGCACGCGAGCCCGTTCACCTTCAGCCACACGACGACCTTCGCCGCGATCGGGACCTACCACTACTTCTGCTCGGTGCACGGGGCAATGATGCAGGGCGACGTCGTCGTCGTGGATCCGGGGCCCGTGCCCTTCATCGATGCCATCGACCCGGCTTCCGGTCCGGCGGGGGGCGGGACGGCGGTCACGATCACGGGCACCGATTTCGTCGATGGCGCCACGGTGACGATCGGAGGTATGCCGGCGACCGGAGTCCTCGTCCAGGGCGCGACGGCGATCCAGGCGATGACGCCGCCGTTGAGCCCCGGTACCCTCGCCGACGTGACCGTGACGGTGCAGAACCCGGACGTCGAGACGTCGACGCTGCTCGGGGGCTGGTTCGCCGACTTCACGGATGTCGCCGGCGCCGACCCGTTCCACGACTACGTCGAGAAGCTCGTCCGCAACGGCGTGACGGCGGGCTGCGGCGGGGGCGCCTACTGCCGCAACGACTCGGTGACGCGCGCGCAGATGGCCGTCTTCCTGCTCAAGTCCAAGTTCGGCTCCGCACACGTGCCGCCCGCCTGCACCGGGATGGTCTTCGACGACGTACCGTGCACGGGCGGGCTGTTCGACCCGTGGATCGAAGAGCTCGCGGGCCTGCAGGTCACCGGCGGCTGTCAGACGGTTCCGGTCGCGTTGTACTGCCCCGGGAACACGGTCAACCGGCAGCAGATGGCGGTCTTCCTGCTCAAGGCGAACCTGGGCTCGGACCACGTGCCTCCGGCATGCACCGGGACGGTCTTCGACGACGTGCCGTGCACGGGCGGGCCGTTCGACCCGTGGATCGAAGAGCTCGCGAGCCTGCAGGTCACCGGCGGCTGCCAGACGGTGCCGGTTCCGCTGTACTGCCCGACGAGCCCGAACACGCGCGGCCAGATGGCGGTGTTCCTCGTGAAGAATTTCAGCCTTCCCTAGCCGAGGGTCGCTTCCAGGCGGGAGAAGCGCGAAGGGCTAACGCCCGGGCGCGATTTCTTGCTAACATTCCTCGAACCTGACCTGCTGCTCGCAGTGAAGCGGCGGTCGTGGTTCGAGGAGGGGGAACCATGGCGGCACGGGTCAGGGAACAGCACCAGCCGGAGCCCTGGAAGAACGACGGACGCTCCATCGTCAACGCGAGCGGTTGGGTGCTCGCCAAGACCATCTTCGAATCCGACGCGCGCCGCATCGTGGCCGCCGTCAACGACGTGCTCGGGATCCCGACGGCCGCGCTCGAAGCCGGATTCATCCGCGAGATCCTCGTGCCGAGGCCGGAATCGACGAGCGCGGTTTCGATCCGCATTCATCCGCTGCCGCAGGGGCCCACGGACCCGGCCGAATTCTTCATCCACGACCGCCGCATGGGCGACCGCCGGCGCACCGACCGTCGCCGCTCGGAACGCCGCCGCGGCGTCGCCGCCGCGCCACGGATCCTCTCCATCGCTGATTGATCGCTCGGCGTCCAGAGCCGGAAGCGCCCCTCACCCCAACCCTCTCCCGTGTTTGGCCCGGGGACATGATGGACGGGTGTTCGGGGACATGGTGGACACATTTCTGGTTGAGGATCAGGCCCCGAGAGGGGAGATCCGATGCCATGGAACGAGGTGTCCGTGATGGGTCAGCGTGAAGAGTTCGTGCGGTTGGCCGATGAGAGCAACGTTCGGCTCCTATGCCGTCGATTTGGGGTTAGTCCGACGACGGCTTACAAGTGGCTTGAGCGTTACCGGTCCGGCGGGCGCGAGGGGTTGATGGATGTTTCTCGTCGCCCGCACCACAGCCCGTCGCGATCGGGTCAGAGGATCGAGCAGGCGGTAGTTGCCTTGCGTGGGCAACATCCGGCCTGGGGGGCTCGCAAGCTTCGGCATCGGCTGCTCGCCAAGGGCGTGGCCGCGGTTCCGGCCACGAGTACGGTTCACGCGATCCTGCGACGTCACCAGCTGATCGACCCGACAGAGTCAGCCAAGCACAAGCCGTGGCAGCGCTTCGAGCATGACGCGCCCAATCGGCTCTGGCAGATGGACTTCAAAGGGCACTTCCCGATCGGGAGCAGCCGTTGTCATCCGCTCACCATTCTGGACGATCACTCTCGCTTTGCTCTGGGTCTTCAGGCCTGCTCGGATGAGAACACCCAGACCGTAAAGCAGCGGCTCTCGACGGTCTTCCGCCTCTACGGGCTACCCGAGCGCATGACCATGGACAACGGCTCGCCCTGGGGAGGCAACAGTGAGCACTTCTTCACTCCTCTGACGGCCTGGCTGATCCGTCTGGGTGTGCGCACCTCTCACTCCCGTCCCTACCACCCGCAGACCCAGGGCAAAGACGAGCGCTTCCACAGGACGCTCAAACTCGAACTGCTTCGCATGCATACCTTCCGGGACCTCGATCACGCCCAGTCTCACTTCGACACCTGGCGCCACGTCTACAACCTCGAGCGCCCCCACGAGTCGCTTGGCATGCAAGTCCCAGCAAGCCGATACCGGCCATCGCCGCGTTGCTTCCCCGAGTCCTTGCCGCCCGTTGAATACGATGCGAAAGACGTGGTCCGTAAAGTCCAAGAGGGCGGCGAAGTCTGGTTCAAATCTCGCCCCTACAAAGTCGGAACTGCCTTCCGAGGACACCCTGTCGCTCTGAGGCCCACTGCCTCAGGCGACGCCCTCGATGTCTTCTTCTGTCATCAGAAAATCTCTCAGATCAGTCAAAACCCCTCCCCCAGCCCCTCCCCAAAAGACATATGAAAACCGTCCACCATGTCTCCGAACATGTGTCCACCATCTCTCCGGTCTATACACTCCCGCCGGGAGAGGGGGTCCCAAGAAAGTCCCCTCTCCACCCGGAGGGGGGAGAGGGTCAGGGTGAGGGGGGGATTTCCTATGGCAGCGTCGCCACACCTGACGTCAGGTCGTACGTCCCCCCGGCCGGCACGACCGAGAGCTTTACGCCGGTCGTCCCCAGGATCCGAGCCGTGGCCGGCGTGATCTTCGCCTGCCTCGCGTCGTAAACCACCGCCGCGCTCTCGCCGATCACCCGCCACGGCCCGGTGGGTCCGACCTCCAGGGCGGTCGACTCGTCGATCCCGATGCCGACGAGCTCCGGGTGCTCGAGAACGACCGAGAGCAGCCGGTTCCCGCGCCGGCGCCGCACGTGATGCTGGTCCACGATGACTCCCGGGAGCATCCCGAAGCCGTCGATCATCACGACGTCGTCGCGCGCGATCGTCATGAAGGCGTCGCTCGAGTCCTTGGCAGGAGGGCGCGCGCCGCCCGGCCTGCGCTCGTCGCCGGTGATCATCGGCGTGGACATCACGGCCGCTCCGGCGGAGGTTCCGCCGACGACGGCTCCAGCGAGATAGCGGGTGTGGATCGCGGCCTCGACACGGGTGTGACCAATTGCCGCAGTCAGCTTCGCCTGGTCGCCTCCGCCGAACCAGATGCCCGTGACGCCGTCCAGCCGCCGCGCGGCGGCCTCGTTGTCCGCCTGCTCTCGCGTGAGGACGATGCGCTCCGCCTCGGCGCCGAGCTTTCGGAAATCCTCGGCGAGCTCGAGGCCGGCGTCTGCGTCCTCCGACGCCATCGGGTACAGGACGATGTGCGCGCGGCCCTTGCCGCCGGCGAGCGCGACGAAGCGCTCGAGGATTGGATCCGGGATCGGTCCACCGCCGACGATCAGCAGCGAGCCCGACGGCCGCGGCGCGGCGGGCACGGGCGCAGTGGTCGAGGCGCATGCCGCCAGCGTCAGGACGGCGGCGGCGAGCGCTCCAAGACGAAGCCGAGAAGTCGCGAGCGTGGGCATCATGTGTGTGAAATCTCCCGATGACTGAAAGTCACCCGTTCCAGATTTTCGTATGCGCCGTCCGCGGTTCCGAATCGTGCCCGCGCGTGGATCTGCGGCTCGTCGACAAGGAGTTGTGGACTTGACCGGCAGAAACCGCGATAGCATAACGCCAACATAAACCCGAGTCGGTACACCACTCATCGCAGGAGGTCGCAATGCCGAGGGCGTGTCGCGGAGTCCTTCTCGCAGTGACCATGGCTCTGCTTCTCGCAGGGCCGCTCGTTGCGCAAAGCAACACGGGCAACGTCTACGGAAACGTGATCGATGAGCAGGGGGGCGTGATTCCGGGAGGAACCGCCACGCTCATCGGCCCGTCCGCGCCGATGACGACGAGCGTCGACGCGAAGGGGTTGTTCCGGTTCCTCCAGGTCCCGCCGGGGAAGTACGCCGTCACGGTGGTCATGCCGGGCTTCACCACGGTCACTCGTGAAAATGTGACCGTGTCGGTCGGCAAGAACACCCAGGTCGACGTGCAGCTGAAGCTCTCGACCGTCCAGGAACAGGTCACGGTCACCAGCGCGACGCCGCTCATCGATACGCGCAAGGTCGAGACCGGACAGAACTTCTCGCACGACGAGCTTGCCGAGATCCCGACCGCGCGCGACATCTGGTCGCTCATCCAGCAGGTGCCGGGCGTGCAGCTCGACACCGTCAACGTGGCCGGCAACCAGAGCGCCATCGTCGGCGGACCGGACTTCATCACCAAGGGCTCGGGCAACGTGGCTTACCAGGTGGACGGGGCGACCGTCACCGACAATACGTACGGCAACCCGTTCGCGCGACAGAACGGCGGCACGAACACGTACTTCGACTTCTCGACGTTCCAGGACGTCGAGGTCTCGACCGGCGGATCGCTGCTCGACCAGCAGAACTCGGGCGTGACGATCAACGTGGTCACGAAGCGGGGCACGAACGAGTTGAAGGGCTCCGCGCGCTACCTCTACGCCTCCGGCAACTGGCAGTCTAACAACGAGCCCCAGGAGGCGATCGACCAGGGCCTCCCGACCAACAACACGCGGATGATCCGCGAGTACGGCGCCGACCTCGGCGGCCCGATCATCAAGGACAAGCTATGGATCTGGGGTTCCGGGTCCTACCAGACGATCTCGACGAACCCGACGGTTTTTTCTTCCGATACCGGCTCGTTCTCCTCGCCGGAGACGACGAACCTCGAGCCGTTCAGCGCGAAGCTGAACTGGCAGATCTCCAACGCCAACTCGACCGCCCTCTATTACCAGAGGAGCGATCGGGCGCAGTCAAACCGGGGCGCGGCGCCTTTCCGGCCGCCGGCGACGCAAGTGAACCTGCAGATCCCGACGAATTTCTTCAAGGTCGAGGACTCGAACGTCTTCTCCTCGGACCTGTTCGGTTCGTTCTTCGCGAACTACCAGAGCCCGGACTACACGTATCTCGGCAACGGTAGCCTCGACTGCGCGAACGTGCCGTTCAAGGTCCCCTGCGCGGGCAACGGTAACAAGGACATCCAGTACTACGCCAACCCGGACGGAAGCAACGCGTCGTACTACAACAACTACTACTACTACTACGCCAAGGATCCGCAGAAGCAGGCCAACGTCCAGGTGTCGAAGTTCTTCAACACGGGCGCCCTCAATCACGAGGTGAAGTTCAGCTTCAACTACCGCACCCAGATCGCCGACTCGGCGACGGGGCTTCCGGGCAACCAGAACGAGGGCCAGTACTACTCGAGCGCCAGCAGTTACCAGTACGCGCTGCTGTCGCGCGGCGTCCGGACGGTCTACAAGTCGGAGTTCCTGAGCGGCACGCTCGGCGACACGATCACGGCGGGAAACCTCACGGTCGCGGCGGGCGTCCGCTACGACCTGCAGCGCGCGAAGAACCTTCCGGGCCGGTCGTTTGCGAACCCGCTGTTCTCCCAGCCCTGCACGGGCTGCGGCGCGGATGGCGGAGACTTCCCGGGCCTGCCGGAGATTCTGTACCACGGCTCCGACACGTGGCAGTTCAAGTACACCAACTGGCAGCCGCGCGTCTCGGCGACGTATGCGCTCGGCGAGAAGAAGACGACCCTGCTGCGCGGCTCCTATGCGCAGTTTGCCGATCAGCTCGGGTTCCTCGGCTACTACGGTAGCGGCGTTCCGATCTCGAACGGCTACTACTACTACTGGACCGACGCCAACGGCGACCACATCGTGCAGCCGAACGAAGTCAACTTCGGCGAGGGCATCTACAGCTTCTACAACGGCATCGACCCGTCTTCACTGCCTGGTCAGCCGAACACGATTGACTCGAACTTCAAGACGCCGCTCACGAGCGAATTCACGGCGGGCGTCGACCAGCAGCTGACCGATACTCTCGCGGTCTCGGGGACTTTCTCCTACCGGCGCACGACCAATCTCCAGCAGACCCTCCCGACGGGGGCCGGCGTGGGGACCTGGGAACCGGCCGGGCGAACGGTGTGCGAGAACGACGCCGGCAACCTCGTCCCCTGCTCGGCGACGGCGGCAAACGGCTTCACGCTCAACTTCGACGAGCCGTTCTACTCCCTGACTCTGCCGGATGAGCCGATCGGCGACACGCTCAGCAACCGTCCCGGAGCGACGCAGAAGTACTACGGCGTCGACCTCTCGGTCGTCAAGCGGCTGTCCGATCACTGGATGCTGCGCGGCAACTTCGGCTGGAACAGCTTCAAGCAGTACTTGAACGCCTCCTCGATCCAGGACCCGAACAACCTGTGGGCCCAGGGCGGGCAGAACTGCGGCAACCCGCCCGGAACGTCCTGCCTGGCAGCCGGCTACTCGTCGAAGGACTCGTTCTTCATCAACGCAAGCTGGCAGTTCAACGTCAACGCGCTCTACCAGGGCCCGTTCGGGCTCGATCTCGGCGTCAACTTCTTCGGGCGGCAGGGGTACCCGAACCCGTACTACGTGCAGACGCGGGCCCGGGACGCCGCGGGAATCAACCACAGCTACAACATCCTGATCAACTCGCTCGACACGTACCGCTACGACAACGTCTATGAACTCGACCTGCGTCTTTCCAAGACGTTCTCCATCGGTGGGTTGACGATCATCCCGGCCGCCGAGCTCTTCAACGCGGCCAACAGCGGCACGGTGCTCCAGCGCTACCAGAGGACCGGACGGTACCGCGCGTCGAGCGGTAGCTTCACGCCGAGCTCCTACTTCAACCAGATCATCGAGGTCCAGAGCCCCCGGATCGTACGGCTGGGCATCCAGGTGAACTTCTAAACCCTCTGTTCCGAGTGTATTCGGGCCCGTCCGGGAATTCCGGGCGGGCCCCGTTGTTTCCCGGCGGGTATGACCGGGATGCCGCGCAAGGCCGGATGGCTCGTGCTGACGCTCGTCCTGGCGGGCTGCCGGAAGGAGGCCTCGGCGCCCTCGGGAAGCGCCGCCGCCGCGCCGCGGGTCGCTCGCGACGTCGTCCTCATCACGATCGACACGCTCCGTTACGACGCCGTCGGCTTCAACGGCAACTCCCGGGGCACGACGCCGAACCTCGACCGGTTCGCCGCCGAGGGTCGGGTGTTTTCCCAGGCGCACTCGCACAACGTGATCACGCTGCCGTCCCACACGAACATCCTGACGGGCATGCTGCCGTACCAGCACGGCGTGCGCGAGAACGCCGGCTTCCGCCTGTCTCCGAAGATCCCCACGGTCGCGACGCTCTTGAAGGCGAAGGGCTACGCGACCGGCGCCTTCGTCGGCGCCTACGTGCTCGATTCCCGCTACGGCCTCGCCCACGACTTCGATGTCTACACCGAGCTCTACCGCCACCTGGACGAGCAGCTCGAGTTCAAGATCCAGCAGGCGCGGGCCGAGGACGTCGTCAAAGCCGCGCTGCAGTGGTTCGGGTCGCAGCAGGGCAAGCCGCGCTTTCTCTGGGTGCACGTCTACGACCCGCACGCTCCCTACGAGCCGCCAAAGGCGTACAAGGACCGGTTCCCGGACGACCTCTACTACGGCGAGGTCGCCTACGCGGATGCGTCACTCGCGCCGTTGCTCGAGAGCTTCCGGCACATCAAGCCCTCGCCCCTCGTCATCGTGACGGGCGACCACGGCGAGGGCTTCGGTGATCACGGAGAGCTGACCCACGGACTCTTCTGTTACGAGGCGACGCTGCACATCCCGCTCGTGGCCTGGTGCCCCGACCTCATCCCGCCCGGAACGAACGCCGTGCCCGCGCGGCACATCGACATCCTGCCGACGATGCTCGACGCGATCGGCGAGAAGCCGGCCAAAGATCTCTCCGGCCAGTCGCTGCTTCCGGCCGGGCGCGTGGAGGCACCCGAGGGGAACTACTTCGAGGCCCTGTCGGCCGCCTTCAACCGCGGTTGGGCGCCGCTGCGCGGGATCCTGTCGCGGGGCGACAAGTACATCGACCTGCCCATCCAGGAGCTCTACCAGCTCCCGACGGATCCCGCCGAGGAGAAGAACCTCGCCGCGACGACGCCCGACCCGCTGCGCCGCCTGCGCAAGCGCCTGCTGGAGCTGCCGTCCGCGCCGCAGGAGCGGGGCACCATCGGGTCGGAAGAGGCGGCCAAGCTGCGCAGCCTCGGCTACCTGACGGGCTCGGCGGAGCTGAAGTCCACGTACGGCCCTGCCGACGATCCGAAGACGCTCATCAAGGTCGATCAGACGATCCACATCATCACGGGCCTGCTCCAGGAGGAGAAGTTCGACGAAGCGATCGTCGTCGCCGGGCGGGTCGTCAAGGAAAACCCGCACATGAAGCTTGGTTACCAGAACCTGGCGAGCGCCATGGTCGCCAAGGGCGACCCCGAGGGCGCCATCCGCGTCATGGAGCGAGCATCGGCCAACGACGCGGGCGGCGAAAGCATGGACCGCCGGCGGGGCCTGCTTCTGTCGGAGGTCGGTCGTCCCGCCGAAGCGGTGAAGATCCTCAAACAATACGGGGAGAGTGAAGATCCCGAGACGCTCAATGCTCTCGGTATCGTGCTCACGGACGCGGGCCGGCCGGCCGAGGCGTTGCCCCTCTTCGCGCGCGCGATCGAGATCGACCCGGCCGGTGCGGACGGGTACCAGAACACGGGGATTGCGCTCTTGAAGCTCGACCGGGCCGCGGAGGCCCGAGACAGGCTGGAAGCCGCGCTGCGTCTCGGCAAACGTCACGCCCGCGCCTGGAACGCCCTCGGCGTGGCCTGGCTGAAGCTCGGCGACCCGGCCAAGGCCGTCGCGGCGTGGGAGCAATGCACGGCCCTGAACCCCGAGCAGTACGACGCGCTCTACAACATCGGCCGCGTGGCGGGCCAGATGAAGGACTGGAAGAAGGCCCGGGCCGCGCTCGAGAAATTCGTCGCGACGGCGCCGCCGAAGCAGTACGGGAAGGACCTCGCCGAAGTGCGCGTGGTGCTCGCCGACATGAAGCGGCAGGGTTTGTAGAAAGGGGCCGGCCTCCGCCCCCAATTCCGGGTTCCCCGTTTCCCGACTCCGATGACAGAATGTCGGGATGAAGTTCTTGCGTAGTTTCATCGGCCTTTCGGGCCTTGCCGTGCTCGCCGCCGCACTCCCGCCTCCGGCTCCGCAGAGCTTCCTGGTCGCGGGAGCCCGCGTGGCCGACGGGACCGGGGCGCCGCTCGTGACCGAGGACGTGCGCGTCGAGGGGGATCGGATCGTCGAGGTCGGCAAGCTCGCGCCCAGAGACGGCGAGCGCGTGATCCGGGGCGAGAAGCTCGTTCTCGCGCCCGGGTTCATCGACGTCCACAACCATTCGACCGAGGGACTCGCGACCGACCCACTGGCCGAGACCCAGATTTCGCAGGGCATCACGACGCTCGTCCTCGGGCCCGACGGCGACTCGCCCTGGCCGATCGCCGCGTACCTCGACGAGCGCGACAAGGCGCCGGCCGCGGTCAACGTGATGACGATGGTGGGCCACGAGACGGTCCGCAGCCTCGTGATGGGAAAGGACTTCAGGCGCACATCGACGCCCGGGGAGACGGCGAAGATGGCCGCGCTCGTGGCGCAGGGGATGCGGGAAGGCGCGATGGGCCTCTCCTCGGGCCTCGAGTACGAGGTCGGCAGCTACTCGGCGACCGAGGAGCTCATCGAGCTTTCGAAGGCCGCGGCGCAGTTTGGCGGCTTCTACATGACGCACAGCCGCGACGAGGCGGACAAGAGCTTCGAGGCGATGGACGAGGCGCTCACGATTTCGAAGCAGGGCGGATTGCCGCTCGACCTCTCCCACATCAAGCTCGCCACCGTCGGCGTCTGGGGCCAGGCGAAGCGGGCCGTCGCCCTGATCGACGCGGCGCGCGCGAAGGGCCAGGACGTCACGGCCGACTGCTACCCCTACGAGGCGTGGCACTCGAACATCGAGGTCCTCGTTCCCAACAAGCAGTACTTCGACGCGAAGAGCGTCGACCGCGCGCTCGCCGACGTCGGCGGCGCGGACCGCGTGACGATCACGGCCTGCAAGGCCCACCCGGAGTACGCCGGCAGGAACCTCGAGCAGATCGCCAGGGCCGAGGGCATCTCCACGACGGACCTTTTCGCGAAGATCGTGAAGGACGGCGGCGCGGACGTCATCGGGCACTCGATGAAGACCGAGGACGTGGACACCTTCTACCGGCAACCCTGGGTGATGGTGGCCTCCGACGGCGGCATCGGGGCCGACCACCCGCGCGGCGCCGGGACGTTTCCTCGCGTGCTCGGCCGCTTCGTACGCGAAAAGCACCTCTTCTCGCTCGAGGAAGCCGTGCGCAAGATGACGTCCCTTCCGGCCTCGCGCATGAGCCTGAGGGACCGGGGGCGGATCGCGCCGGGGATGAAGGCGGACCTCGTGCTCTTCAACCCCGAAACGGTGATCGACCGCTCCACCTTCGAGGAGCCGCGCAAGCTCTCCGAGGGCATCGAGCTGGTCGTCGTCAACGGCGAGGCCGTCTGGTCGGCCGGCAAGCCCACGGGCGCCCGGCCGGGCCGGGTCCTGCGTCGGGCGGAGGGCGCGAAACCATGAAGTCCAGGCGCCCTCTCGGGCTGCTGTCCCTTCTGATTCTCGTCGCCGCGTCCGCCGGCGCGCAGGGTTCCGGTCCCGCGGCTCCGGCCGTGACCGAGCCCGAATTCGACGGCCAGGTCATCAGCCCGTACGACGTGCACATGGTCGCGGGTCCCTTCGTGGGACCGCCCGGCGCGGTCCACGTCTGCAGCGACTGGGAGATCCAGGCGACGGCCACGGGCACGGCCGTCTGGAGCGCCCCGTGCGTGACGGGCGCTCTCGCCGTCCACATTCACCTGGGCGACGGGACGTTCGTCGACGCCCTCGCCGGCCATCACCAGCTCGACCCCGACACGCCGTACACGCTGCGCGTGCGTTTCAAGGATGACGCTCTGGCACCCGCAGATCCGTGGAGCGCCTGGTCGACGCGCGCGTTTCGCACCGGCTCGGCCTCGGTGATCGAACCGCTGATCCTCTCCGACGTCTCCCGCGTGCCCGAGCCGCGCTGGCAGGATGCGGCGGATCGGGACCTGACCCGGCCGGCCGGCGTCGCACTGCGCCTCGAGATTCCGGGCACGGGCTCGTTGCTCGAATTCCACGGGCCCGGCAGTGCCGACGAGCCCCTCGTGAACCCGCCCGCGCTCTCCGCGCACGGCACGGTCCGCGTGGTGTGCAGGGCCGGCATCGCGCCGGTCGAGCTTCCGGGCTCGCGAATTGCGTTCACGGACGGAAGCGGGATCGACCGCCGGATCTTTCTTCCCGCGATCGCGCTTGCGAGCGGCCAGAGCGTCGCGTTCTGGATCTCGGAAGCGGGCGAGGCGTTTCCCGCCGACGCCGCCAACCCGGGCGAAGCGCCTCCCGCCACGTTCGGCGACGCGCTCTCCGCCGCGCCGATTCCGTGGGCGGTCAAGCAGCCCGGTTTCGTGATCGAGCCCGTCGCGACCGGGCTCCAGCTGCCCGTCAACATCGCATTCCTCGCGAATCCCGGCCCCGGCCCGGACGACCCCTTCTTCTACGTGACCGAGCTCTACGGAAAAGTCCGCATGGTCACGCGCAGCGGCGCCGTGTCGGACTATGCGACGGACCTGCTCAATTTCGATCCGGTCGGCAGCTTTCCGGGCTCGGGCGAGAAGGGACTGACGGGCATCGCCGTCGATCCGATCTCCGGAGACGTGTTCGTCGGCGCCGTCGAGGCGGTTCCCCCCGTCACCGACTCCCACTTTCCCCGCGTCATCCGGCTCCACAGCACCGACGGGGCCGCACGGCCTCGAGCCGGACGACGGTGCTCGATTTTCCGACCGAGCCCCTCGGCGCCTCGCACCAGATCTCGAACGTGTCCATCGGCCCGGACGGAAAGCTCTACGTGCACATCGGCGACGGGCTCTTCACGACGCCCGCGCTCGACATGAATTCCGTGCGGGGAAAGATCCTACGGACCAACCTCGACGGCTCCGCCCCGACGGACAACCCGTTCTACGACGCGGCCGACGGGATGACCGCGACGGACCTCATCTTCGCGATCGGCCTGCGCAATCCCTTCGGCGGGGCGTGGCGCGCCGCGGACGGCGCGCAGTGGGAAGTGGAGAACGGGCCGAGCGTCGACCGGCTGGCGAAGGTCGTCGCCGGCCGCAACTACCTGTGGGACGGCACCGACGCGAGCATGAGGAACTTCGCGGCCTACAACTGGCCGATCTCGATGGCCCCGGTCAACATCGCGTTCGTCCAGCCGACGACCTTCGGGGGAAGCGGGTTTCCCGCGGACCGCCAGGACCACGCGTACGTGACGGAGTCCGGACCGACGTACGCTCCGGGACCGCAGGGACTGGGCAAGCGGATCAGCGAGTTCGTTTTCGATGCGCAGGGCGGGCTCGTCAGCGGCCCCATCCCGCTGATCGAGTACGTGGGCGCGGGACGCGCGACGGCGTCGGCGCTTGCGGCCGGGCCGGACGGCCTCTATTTCGCGGACCTCTACAAGGACTTCGGCGCGGCGACGCCGATCGACGCCGGGGCGAACGTCTTCCGGATCCGCTACGTGGGGATCGCGGATTTCTCCGTGAGCGCGGCCTCGGGCGCCGAGCCCCTCGCGGTCGAGTTCCAGGACGCTTCCGACGTGCCGGGGGCGACGGCCTGGCACTGGGAGTTCGGTGACGGCACGGTGAGCGACGAGCGCAATCCCTCCCATGAGTACACCGGCGCCGGAAGCTTCGACGTCCGTCTGACCGTGACGGGCGGCGCCGGGGCCGTCGCCCGCCAGAAAGCCGCCGCCGTGGTCGTGGAGCCGCCCGCCCGCGAGGCGAGCCCCTGCTGCCGCGCCGTGCGCCCGATCCCCCGTCCCGTCCCGCCCCGATAGAATGCCCCGATGAGCTCGTCGACGGGGCAGGAGGATCGGGGGATTCGACCGGCCTGGCGCTGGGGGCTGGCCGCCCTCGTGCTGGTGCTCCTCGCCGGCGTTTTCGCGGCGTTCTCGGGGCCGAAGGGGCCTTCGGTGCGGACCGCCTCCGTGCGACGCGGCGACCTTCTCGTGCCCGTACAGTGCGACGGGACGCTCGAGCCGCCCCCCGGCGGCGAGCTGCGCGCCGGCGATCCGGCCACCGTCGCGGAGATCTACGTCGAGAGCGGCGCCCATGTTCGAACGGGCGCGGCGCTCGTCCGTCTCGAGAATACGGAGCTCACGCGCAAGGCCCTGGAGGCCAGGTCCGAAGCACTCCGGCTCGAGTCCGACCGCGCCACCGCCGTGGCGGACGTCAGCGAGTTCGAGCGCAAGGAGAAGCAGGCGGCGAAGGTCTTCGAGGCGGACGGCCGGCTGCTCGCGGGCGGCGCGATCACGAGGATGACGTACGACCAGGACGAAGCCGCGCATTCCGAGGCGCGGGACCGCGCCCGCGCCGCCCGGGCACACCTCGAAGCGCTCGAGGGCGACCGGGACGGCGCCTCGCGCGTGGAGCTGGCCCGCCGCTCCGCCGCCGACCTCGAACGGCGCGTCGCGGCGCTGACCGTGCGCGCTCCCGCCGACGGCCTGGTGTACGGGGTGCCGCGCCGCACCGGCGAGGCCGTCGTCGCGGGACAAGTCGTCGCCAACGTGATCGACCCCGCGCACCGCCGGCTGCGGGCGCGCGTGGACCAGCCGGATCTTCCGCAGACGGCCGCCGGTCAGCGGATCGTCGTCACGTTCGACGGCCTCGCCGGCGAGCGCTGGGACGGAAGGGTCACGTTCGTGGATCCCGGCCTGCGCGAGGTGGGCGGCCGCGAGGTCGGCGAGGTGCTCGGGGAAGTGGCCGACCCGAAGTCGAAGCTCCCGTCCAACGCCGCGGTGGACGTGCAGATCGTGACCGGCGAGAAGAAGGGGGCCCTCGTGGCGCCGCGCGCCAGCGTGTTTCGCGACGGCGACAGGCGCTACGTCTACGTGCTCGACGGCGGCCGCGCGCGCCGCCGCGAGGTGACGGTCGGCCTGCTCGGCCTGACCGAGGTCGAGGTGACCTCCGGCTTGAACGACAAGGATGTCGTGATCCTGCCGGGCGCCACGGCGCTGTCCGACGGCCTCCGGGTGCGCGCGACAGCTGCCAGCGCGAAGGGCTGAGGCCGGTCAGGCCGCTCCAATGTTCAACCGCGAAGTCTTCGGCATGGCCGTGGACCGGTTCCGCAAGCACCCGGTCCAGACCTCGCTCACGCTGGCCGGGCTCGTCGTCGGAACGGCATCGATCATCCTCGTCGTAACGCTCGGCCTGACCGGCCGCGGCTACGTCCTGCGCCAGATCGAGGGCGTCGGGTCCCACCTGGTGTGGGCCAACTACCGCGGCACGGTCACCTCGGGTGTCTCGCGCGTGTCCGACGACTTCATGACCGAGACGGACGTGAAGGCGATCGGAGCGCGCGGCGACCTCTTCTCGGGCGCCACGGCGATCCTGACCCTGCGCGGCACGATCACGGTGCAGTCTCAGGCCAAGACGCTGACCGTTCTCGGCGTCATGGCGAACTACGGACAGGTGCGCAAGAACATGCGGATCCTGCGCGGACGGTTCTTCGACGAAGACGATCTGCGCGAGCGAGCGCGCGTGTGCATCGTCAACCGGGACCTCTACGACCAGCTCTTCGCCAACGACGACTCGCCGGACAAGACGATCCGCACGCTCGGCACGACCTTCCAGGTCGTCGGCGAGTTCGACGAGCCCGTGGACACGCTCGGGCGCGGCGAGGTGGTGCCGGAGACGATCCTGATCCCGCTGTCCGTGGCCTGGTACTACACCCCGACCCACCAGGTGAAGACCCTCTTCGCCGAAGCGCGGGAGTTCTCCGAGCTGCCGGCGGCGGTGTCGACGGTCAGAGAAATCCTGCGCGACCGTCACCGCCCGGGCTCGGTCTACGAGGTCGAGAGCATGACGTCGGTCGTGCGCCTGGCCCGGGCGATCTCGGTGGCGCTGATCGTCGTCTTCATCCTGGCCGCCGCGGTGTCGGTCGTCGTCGGTGGCGTCGGCATCATGAACATCCTGCTCGCCTCGGTCGAACAGCGCACGCGCGAGATCGGAGTGCGCATGTCGGTCGGGGCCAGGCGCCGGGACATCCTCGGCCAGTTCCTGTTCGAGGCGCTCTCTCTCGGAGCCGTCGGCGCGACGATCGGTGTCCTGATCGGCCTCGGCGTTCCGTACATGGCCCGTCTCTTCGTGCGCGGCGTGGACATCCAGGTGTCGCTGTGGTCGGCCGCGATCGCGTTCGTCTTCTCCTGCGGGGTGGCGGTGGTGTTCGGCGCCGTGCCGGCCTACCGTGCGTCGAGTTTGAATCCTTCGGAGGCACTGCACCATGAATGACCGTCGTTTCCCTGCGTCGCGTCTCACGTCGTTGTTTCTGGCCGCCGCCGCGGGCGTGACGGGCGCCGCTCCGCTCCGGGCGCAAGAGGGCGCACCGGCCGACGCGCTGACCCTGCGGCACGCCGTGGAGCTCGCCCTGGATCGGGCCCCGCAGCTCGCGGCGACCCGGGCGTCGCGGGACGAGGCGATGGCCGCCGCGGACATCTCGCGGGACGCCCTCCGTCCCTCGGTCTGGGCCTCGACGACGCCGGGATACTCGTCGGGGTTGCCCGTGTCGGTGGCCGGGAGCGTGCCGGCGTACGGATCGATCGAAGTCCGCCAGACGATCTACGACCCGTGGAGGAGGAACGAGTCCCTCCAGGCGCAGGCGAGCGCGGCCGATTTCGAGGGCGCGGTCGAAAGCGGCTGCGCCGAGACGGTCCGGACGGCCGCGACAGCGTACGCCAAGGCCTGGACCGACGAACGGCGGGCGGACGCGGCGCGCCGCGGGCTCGAGGCCGCCGAGGCGGCGCGCGATCGGGCGGTCGCGCTGTTTGGCGAGGGGCGCATGACCGGGATCGACGTCGACCGGGCGAAGCTGACCGCCGCGCGGGCGAAACAGAAGCTCCTGAACGCCGAGTCCGACCGCGACCTCGACGGCCTCGACCTGAAGCGACTGATCGGATGGCCCGCCAGCGCGCCGCTGCGGCTCTCGAGCGAAAGCGCGGCGCCGCTCGACGACGGGGATTCGGCCGGGAACCTTGCGGCCGCGCGCGCGGCGGACCCGCAGTTGAAAGCGCTCAGCCGCCAGATCGAGCTGCTCGGGCGCTCGGCGCAGATTTCTTCGAAGCGCTGGCCCATCGTCGCGGCCTCCGCGCAGTATCAGCGCCTGCCGTCCTATTACTCCAAGTACTACAACAGCTTCAACGAGAACAACTTCAGCGTCGGCGTCTCGATCCGGGTTCCGATCTGGGCCGGCGGCCTGCTCGACGACACGGAGGCCAAGGCCAAGGCGAGCGTGACGCGCGCCGAGGCGGAGCTGCGCGTGCGCGAGTCGGACCTCGAGATGGCCGTCCATCGCGCGGAAGCGGCCGTCGCGCGGTCCGAGGCGGAGGCGAGCCTCTCGCGCCGCGCGCGCGGCATCGCCGAGCAGGAGGTCGCGGCGGCCGAGCTGCGTCTGACCGAGGGCCGGGCGGAGGCAGGGCAGCTCGACGCGCGGCGCCTTTCCCTGGCCGACGCGGACGAAGAAGCCGCGACGACGAGCCTGCATGCTCTCGAGGAACGAATGAAGCTGCTCGCCCTGCGGGGCGACCTGTCGCGGACGATCCTGGGCGCCGAGCCGGCCTGCGCCGCGGCTTCGGAGCCCTAGGACCGGGCGGCCACGACCGCGCCCGCGGCGGGAACGGGAACGGCGGCGGGAGCGGAGTCGGCGAGAGCGACCAGGTCGGCGTCGGGCGTGGCCTCGGCGTCGAGCTGCACGCCGCCGCGGTTCTTTCGCACCTGCCGCGCAAAGAGCGAGACGCGCCGATCGAAGAGGAACTGCCACAAGAGCCTCGACCAGGAGGCATGACTGCCGAGCGAGTCATAGGCTTCCGGGGCGGTGCGTTTCAACTCGGGCAGACGGTTCCACGGGATCGATGGAAAGTCGTGGTGTTCGTTGTGGTACCCGACGTTCAGGGCGAGGCGGTTCAGCCAGCCGTAGTAGCTGTTGGTTTCCTGGCCCTGGAAAAGCAGGTAGTGCTCCTGGACCCAGCGCGCGCCGAGGGGATGGAGGCCCACGCTGAAGAAGAAGGAAATCAAGAGATAGGCGAACGCCCTGGGGCCGAGGACGAACCACACGGCCACGTCGAAGGCGACCTGCACGACCAGGTTCAACACGACCCAGTGGTCGATCGGCCGGATCTCGCGCAGTCGCGGCGGCCGCGTGCCCTGGACCAGGGGAAACAGGAGAAGCCAGATCGCTTTGCGCCAGGGCGAGGTCCCGACGATGCGCGCCTCCCAGACGTTCGGAAGGTCGGCATCGAGCTCGTAGACGCCCTGGAACGCGTGGTGCTTGAGGTGGTAGCGCTGGAAGAACACCGAGCTCGGCAGGCCGTGGGGCAGGTTGGCGAGGATCCCGGCGAGCGTGTTGGCCCCCGGTGTCTTGAAGATCAGGTTGTGCGTGGCTTCATGGATCACCACCCAGAGCGCATGGTTGGCGAACGCGCCGACGAGCGCGGCCGTGAGACTGATCAACCACCACGGGCTCGCTCGCAGGGCGAGGGCCAGGCCGATCTGGAGGGCCACTGCCCCCAGCATGATCCAGAACGTGGCCGGGGTCTTGCCGATGAACTGCCGGACCTCGGGATGTTCGCGCAGGATGCTGCGGGTGCGACTGCGGTGCGGCTCGGGCAGGTTCGAGATCGAGAAGCCGAGGCCCGGCTCGGGGGCCATGGAGGACGGGAGCATGAGATCTCACTCTTTCACAAAAGCGGCCGGGGGCGCCAATCCGCGAAAGGGGACTGCGCGCTCTCGGAGAACTTTACACGTCCGTTTCGCCGGCTTCACGACGATCCCACGGCCGATTGCTCTGGTTGACCCCGGAGGACACCCATGAACCAGAGACCCGAGATGAGCTGGACCTGCCCCGACTGTCAGCGGCGCAACACGTCGAACATCCCCGCCGATGCGGAAGCTGGAAAGATCGTGGATGTCCGCTGCAGCGCCTGCGAGACGGAGCACGAAGCGTCGGTTTTCTTCGCTCTCACGCAGGGCGGAGCGCCAATGACCGTCGGCGTCGTCTGGGTGTAACGCGCAGCGGCGGGCCGATGGTTTCGCTGACCGGCCCCGTCCGCCGGTACGGGATCGATTTGGCCCGTTCGGGCCGGTTGAGTCGTTGCGATGCGGTTGCCGGGGGAAGCTAGGCCGCGGATTCCGGGCTGCTCGCCTGTGCGGAGGGCGCCCGGCTCGCGGCCGCGCCGAAGCGGCTCGAGAGCGCGACGAAGACGAGCGCCAGGAAAAATACCGGTGTTCCGATCGATGCGGCGGCCAGGAACCAGTAGCCCTTCCCGAAGAGCGAGAGGACCATCACGAGGTAGATGAAATCGCGACGGGCCACGGCGTCCAGGACTGCGGTCAGCCGCGAGCGGCGCGCGGGCGAGACCGTCGTCAGCAGGGGGCCGGCGACCGCCTTGCGGGGCCGCATCGCGTAGGTGTAGACGAACCCCGCGCCGAGGATCGTCCCCGAGACGGCCAGGGCGCCGAGCACGAGCGGCCAGGACTCCCCGCTGGCGCGGCTCCAGGCGATCGCGAACGCGGAGAAGACCGCGACGTGCACGACGTTGTCCCCCCAGAAGTCGAGCGTGCCTCCGAAGCGGGACTCCTGGAACTTCAACCGCGCGAGCTCGCCGTCGCATCCGTCGAGGATCGAGTGCAGGAGGAAGAGCAAGCCGCCCACGATCTGCCGGCCGAGCGTCGGGGAGGCGAAGGACCAGGCCGCCGCCAGTCCGAGCGCCGCGGTCATGAGCGTCATCGCGTTCGGAACGATGCGCGTCCCGGCAACCCGGCGGGTCACGGCGAGCGAGATCTTCCGGCTGATGTGCTTCGTCAGGATTCCGTCTTCCTTCTTGACGAGGCTCTTCAGGAGGAGGGTCTCGCCGGCGGCAAGCGCGGAGGCCGTGGTCGCCTCGAGGGGCGGTGCGACGTCGGCGACCGGGAGTCCCGCGGGCAGATCGGCGCCCAGTTCGGAGACGACGGAGGGCAGGAGCGACTGGCGTGCGAGCGTCCGGGCGAGCGGAGCGGGCTCGTCCGTCTGGACGAGGGCCCCCGCGCCGAGTCGATGGAGCCCGGGCGCGACGGGGACTTCGCGAAGGCTCGCGAGCCATTGCGGGCTGGCGACGACGCGGTCCGACAGCAGCACGATGCGGCCCGGCGGAACCGCTGCCGCGGCGGCGTCGCGGGGAAAGGCCAGTGCGCCGGTGCCCTCGAGAGCGGGACTGATGGCGCCGTCGCCGCCCGTGAGCACGTAGACCCGGTCGAACCCCGCTCGCCGCGCTGCCAGCGCCGTGCGGCGCACGAGCGGCAGTCCGAGCAATACGGTCTCGGGCGTCGGAGCCCCGGGCGCCTGCGCTCCCGTGCTCGCCAGCACGAGCGTCGCGGCTGTTCGCTCCCGCGCCGTCATACGGCCACGCGCGCCCGCCGCCGCAGCCGCGCCGTCAGGTGTGCGGCGATGTGGTCCGCCGCTTCCTCCCGAAAGAGGGCGAAGCTCGGCCATGCATTCAGGTCGATCACGAAAATCTCGCCGTCGCGCGTGACGATGGCGTCGCCTCCCCACACGTCGAGCTCGAGGGTCTGCGCGGCGCGATACGCGATGTCGCCGAGCCCCCCCGCGTCGAAGGCGTGTCCCGCCGCCGGGTGCTCTTTCGGATAGAACCAGCGGAACCATGCCGCGCGCGGCGTCCCGGCGTCGCTGACGCCGTAGAACTTCACGAGGTCGCCCTCCACGTGCTCCTGGACCACGGCGCTCGACAGCCCCCGGTCTCGGAGACGATCGAGCGCGTCCTCGACCGAGGCCCGGTCGGTCGCGAAGATCACGTCTCCCTCGCGCGTCTTGTGCTCGGTCGCCTGCTTGACCCAGCACGCCGAGAACAGCCGGTCCTCCTCCGGCCCGCGGGGGAGGGCACTCCGACAGTCCAGCACCCGGCTCACGGGCATCGGGACGCGCCGCCCCAGGAGCAGCGCGATCGTCCGCTCGCGGTGCGTGTTCACGATCGACATCGAGCTGTTGATGACGGCGACCCCGCGGCTCTCCGACACGCGCAGGCGCTCCAGGGCCGGCTGTCCTTCGCACATGGCGAAGGCGAGCGAGGGCAACGCGCGTTCGCGCCCGGCGAGCTGATCGGGCTCGACGTAGGCGACGGAGAATCCCTCCTGCGCGATGCGGCGCCCGGTGGCTTCCAGGATCCCGGCGTCGTCGGCCTCTCGGCCCGGCGAGTGTTCGCGCTCCCGATAGACGCCCCAGCAGGACGGCGCCTCCGCGGTCGAGCGCTTCACAGGCCGAGCTCCTCGAGCTCGGCCAGCCGCGCGATGACGCGATCGTCCGGGCAGCAGGGGCTCGCGCTGCCGGCCGCGCCTTCGGGGCGCAGCCAGACGTGCCGCATGCCCATCGCCCGCGCGCCGGCCATGTCCCGGCGCTGCGAGTCGCCCACGAAGACCGCATCGGCCGGCGAAGCCCCGAGGGCATCGAGCGCCGCCTGGAAGATCTTCGGGTCCGGCTTCTTGCAGCCCGCGATCGTCGAATCGACGGCGACTCCGATCGCGGGGGAGAGGCCGGCCTCGTCGCAGACGGCCTGGAGGTTTCCGTAGAAGTTGGACACGATGCCGATGCGGTGGCGCTCGCCAAGCCGCGAGAGCAGCGCCGCGCTCTGCGCGAGCTGCCGCATCGAATCGTCGATGAATCGATTCCCGATCCGGGAAAACAGCGCGGGCTCGCGCTCGAGCCGGGCGGCCAGCCCGTCGGCGACCCGCTCGACCGTGCTCCGGAACCCGGCGTCCCGGGGGATCGTGCCCTCGAGCGTGTCCGTGGCCCCGTAGAAAGCGGGGTCGAACACCGACTCCGGAACGTCGAGCCCCTCCTGGCGGGCCAGCCGGTAGAAGCGCTCCTTCCAGGGGACGCCTTCCGCGTCGAGCGTCCCGCCGAAATCGAAGAGGAGCACGCCGCTCATCGCGGCTGCTCGGAAGTGGCGAGCTTGGGTGCGGCCACGATCGTCTCGCGCGGCGCGAGGGCGGCCGGCCGGTGGCCGATCAGCGCGAGGCCCGGCAGGACCCACATGAGCTCGCGAGCGCGGCGCACGAGCCCGTAGGCCACGCCGGTCGAGGCGGGCAGCCCCAGCAGAACGAAGACGCCCGTGCGAACGCCCTCCGCCGTGCCCGCGCGCCCGGGAACGAAAAGAAACATGTTGTTCAGAAGCATCGCGAGCGACTCGACCGCGCACGCCGTCTCCCATCCGCGGCCGGGCGCGAGCAGGCGCAGGACGATGTAGGTCTCGAGCAGCCCGCCGCACCACCCGAGCAAGCACCAGCCGGCCGCCGAAAAGAAATGCGGCCGCCGATCGACGTAGAAGCGCTTGATCCGGTCGTCGAGCTGGAGGGCTCCGTCCTGGTAGCGCTCGAGCCGCCGCGCGAGCGGCTTGAAGCGCGAGAGGAACGAAAGGATCGGCGCGAAGGTCCCCTTCTGGAGCGCCCAGGTCATCAGGACGAGCAGCCCGCACAGCACGACCGCGCTCGAGAGCGCCGTCCACTGCACCGCCGCGGGCAGGTCGAAGTAGATGACCGCGACCGCAAGGCCGGTGGCGACGAAAAAGGCCTGCGACAGCACGTGCGCGTGCTTGAAGATCGCCACCGAGGCGATCGCGCTCGATGTTCCGAGGCGCTCGCGCAGCATGCTCGCGCGCACGGGCTCGCCCGCGACGCTGCCCGGAGCGAGGTAGTTCAACGTGTTGCCGGCGAGGTAGATGCGCAGCAGGGCCGGCAGGCTCGACAGCGGCGGGCGCGGTTCCATCACGGCCCGCCATCCCAGGACGAACGCGATCTCGGCCAGCAGGTAAAGCGCGGTCAGGCCGAAGAACCACCAGCCAATCGAGGCGAGGTTGGCCTCGACCGCCGCCCACCCCGTCTTCCATACCAGGAAGACGCCCAGGGCGATGCCGGCCAGCAGGAGGACGGCTCGAGAAGCATGCTTGGCGCGCGACTCGCGCCCCCCTTGGGAAGGCATCACAGAATCACGAAAGTTTATCAGCCCGTTAGCTTCGGCGGGGAGCCTCGGCGAGCCCGGGCGGAGCCCTGGGAGGCCCTTCCGGAAACGTTAAGCTCGCCGGCAATGGAGATCCTCGACCTCGGCTCCCTCTTCGGCCAGATCGACATTTACCTCTTCGACCAGATCCTGCGCGGGCGCGTCGCGCCCGGGATGCGGGTCCTGGACGCCGGGTGCGGCGGCGGGCGCAATCTCGTCTTTCTCCTGCAGCAGGGTTACGACGTGTACGCCGTGGATCCCGATCCCGGGGCGATCCGGAGCGTCCGGGCGCTGGCGGGTCGCCTGGCTCCGCGGCTGCCCGAGTCGAACTTCCGCGCGGAGACGATCGAGGCGAACAGCTTTCCCGATCACGCGGCGGACGTGGTCGTCAGCAGCGCCGTGCTGCACTTCGCCAGGGACGAGGCGCACTTCGACGCCATGCTCGCGGGCTCGTGGCGCCTGGTCAAACCCGGCGGACTCTTCTTCTGCCGCCTCGCTTCGTCGATCGGGATGGAGGGGCGGTTCGCCCCGCTCGGGCGCGGGCGCTACCGGCTGCTCGACGGCAGCGAACGATTCCTCGTCGACGAAGCGCGGCTGCTCGCGCGGACCGCCGAGCTCGGCGGGGCGCTCGTCGATCCGCTCAAGACCACCGTCGTCCAGGGACAGCGGTGCATGACCACATGGGTCGTGCGGCGAATGGTCTGAGCCCCGTCGCCCAAGCCGGCGCCGCGACGTATGATCCGTCGCCTCGGGATGTGTAAAGCGTGACCGAAGTCGTGATCCTTGGCGGAGGGCCGGCGGGCCTGGGCGTCGCGTTCTACGCGCAGCGGGCGGGCCTGCCGTTCACCCTGCTCGAGGCTTCCGCGGAGCTCGGCGGCATGTGCCGCACGCTTTCCTGCGGCGAGCACCTCTACGACAGCGGGGCGCACCGCTTCCACGACCGGGATCCGGAGATCACGCGCGACCTGCTCGCCCTGATGGGCGAGGACCTCGTGCGCGTCGACGCGCCGAGCGCGATTCGGGACCGCGGGCGCTACATCGACTTCCCGCCGACGCCGCTGAACGTGATGTTCGCGTACGGCTTCCGCGAGGCGGGCCGCATCGGCCGCGATCTGCTGCGCTCGGGCCTGCGGCGGCGCCGCACCGCCGGCAGCTTCGAGGACTTCGCGGTCAGCCGCTTCGGCGAGACCCTCGCGCGCCGGATCCTGCTCAACTATTCCGAGAAGTTGTGGGGTCTTCCGTCCGACCAGCTGTCGCCCGACATCGCGACCCGCCGCCTCCAGGGCATGACGCTGCGCTCGCTGCTCTACGAGCTCGTCTTTCCCGGCGCCAAGACCGAGCACGTGGACGGCAGCTTCCTGTATCCGCGCGGCGGCTACGGCCGGATTCCCGAGGCCCTCGTCTCGACGCTGCCGCCAGAATCGATTCGCACCGGGTTTTTCGTCGAAGCGATCGATTGCGAGGGCGGCGTCGTGAAGAAGATCCACGGCGCAGCGGGGGAGGCGGTCGAGGTGCGGGACAGTGTCGTCTCGACGCTGCCGCTGCCGCTGCTCGTCAAGCTGCTCGGCGACGCGGTCCCCGAGGCGGCGCGGGCGGCGGCGTCCCGCCTGCGTTTTCGACACGTGCGCCTGATGTTCCTGCGGCTTGGCACGCCGCGGATGTCGAGGAACGCATCGATCTACATCCCCGATCCGGCCTTCTGCATCAGCCGGATCTACGAGCCGAAGAACCGGTCGGCGTCGATGGCGCCCGAGGGCGAGACCGCGCTCGTCGTGGAGGCGCCGTGCTTCACGGGCGACGCCGTCGACCGGCTCACCGCCGATGCGTTCTCGGACAAGGTGATCGGCGAGCTCACGGTTCTCGAGCTCCTGGATCCGCGCACGGTCCTCGAGACGCGCCAGCACTTCATCTCCAATGCCTACCCGGTCTATGCGAGGAACTACGCGGGCGACACGCGCGTCATCCGCGACGCCCTGTCGGGCTTCACGAACCTCGAAACGGTCGGCCGGGCGGGCCGCTTCGTCTACAGCCACCTCCACGACCAGATGCGGTTCGGAAAGGACTACGTCCGGGAGCTGACCGAGTCGAGACGGGCGCACTCCGCGTGAGCTCGTCCGGCGGGCCGAATCCGCTGCCGCGGGCGACGTTGCTCGAGCTGGCCGGGCGCGCGATCGCCGCGGCGGTCCGGCCGCGCAGCGATCCTGCCGACCGGGCCTGGGCGGAGTCGATCCTGACTCGCGCCGAGTTCGCTCTCTGGATCCGGCAGTCGGACTACGACCAGCACCATGCGATCCAGGTGGCGCGGAGGGTCGAGCGCCTCCTGGCCCCGACCGCGTACGTGGGCGATCCGTTGTGGACGAGCGCGGCGCTGATGCACGACGTCGGAAAGTGCGAATCCAACCTCTCGCTGATCGAGCGTGCCTTCGCGACGCTCGCGAGCAAGGTGTGCGGTGTCGCGACGGCGCGCGTGTGGGCATCTTCGGCGGCTGGATGGAAGCGGCGGCTCGGCCGCTACCTGGTCCACGGCGAGCTCGGCGCGGCGATGATCCGGGACGCCGGCGGGCGCGAGGAAGCGGCCGTGTGGAGCGGGATCCACCAGGGCTATGCGGGCGTCGAAGGTTGCGGGATTCCGCCGGTCGTCGTCGAGGCGCTGATCGAGTCCGACGTGGCCTGATGAATGTGAACCGGGCGATCCTGGCGGCGGCCGTGGCTTGCGCTGCGCTGATCCTCGCCCTCCAGCTCTTCGTCCAGCCCGTCGTGGGCCTGGCCGACAACCGCGACTACGAGCGCGTGATGGGCTACGCGGGCTTCCAGCACACGACCGACGTTCCCGCCGAGCGCTACTTCTCGTTCCTGCGCACGAAGTACGCGGTCGTTGCGCCATTCTGGTTCCGCAGCGGCTACCACTCGTCGGAGACGCTCCTCGCGTTCGCCGCGCGCTACGCCCACCTCGCGTTCTCGCGGAAGGCGCTCTTCGATCTGCGCGTGCTCGCGGGAATCCATGCCGCGCTCTTCCTTCTCGCCCTGGCCGGCCTCATCCGAGCCTGCCGGGACCTCGCATGGCCGGCCCAGGCGCTCGTCGCCGCGCTCCTCGTGTTCACGTTCACCGACGTCGGCTACGTGGCGCCGTTCAACTCGTTCTACAGCCAGACCGCGTCGCTCCTCTTTCTCCTGCTCATGGCCGCGATCGCGGCGGAGGCAGTGCGGCGCGGACGGCTCGCCGGTATCTGGCTCTTCGCCTGGTTCGGCTGCGCCCTGCTCTTCGTCGGGTCGAAACCGCAGGAGCGGCTCGCGGCGCCGCTGCTCGCGCTCTTCGGCATGCTGCTCGCGGGAGTGCGATGGCGCGGGTTGTGGCGGCAGACCGCCGCCTGGCTCGGCATCGGGCTCTGCGCGTTCGCGGTCTGGTACGGCCGCCATACGCCGTACACGCTGCGTGAGGCGACGATGTACCAGCTCGTGTTCGACGACGTGCTCGCGCACGCCGCCGTGGCGGCAGACGCCGCCGCGGAGCTGACGCTCGATCCCGAGTGGGTGAAGTACACCGGAACCAATCCGTACGCGCCCGACTCCGTGCTCCTCGATCCGGAATTCCGAGTGCGTTTTCTCCACCGGGTCGGATACCGCCAGGTCCTCCGGTTCTATCTGCGACACCCGCAGCGGCTGGTCGGCCGCTTCGAGCGCGCGTCGGTTCAGGCCTGGTCGCTGCGTCCGAGCTTCGGCAATTTCGAGAAGTCGCCGGAGCGTCCCGTCAGCACGCGCGCGACCCGGTTCTCGCTCTGGAGTCGAACGCGTGGCCGTCTCGGAGAGCACCCGATATTCTGGATCGCGCTGCTTCTCGGCGGAAATCTCGCCGTCGCGCTCGCGAGCTGGCGTCGTTCGACGGCGAGGGGCCGGCTCTTCCGCGAGGGGATCGTCCTGATGAGCCTGATGGCGGGACTCGCCCTGGCCGTCTGCACGCTCGCGCAGGCGCCGATCGACCTCTCGCGCCAGCTCTACGCGTACCACGCGCTGTGCGATCTGCTCCTGATCGCGGACGTCGGGTGGGCTGCACAGACGCTGGCCTTGCGTCGGCCGGTCGAGGGTTAGTCGGGTCGGCGTCGCGCGCTATTTCGGAGATTCCCGGCGCCTCGTCCGCGTGTGCGGCGCTGCCGGAACCAGCAGGCTCACGGGAAATTGCCGAAAGAGCGAGCTGGCCGGGAGGTTGCCGTCCGCCGCCGATCGGTTTTCGCCCGTGAACGCATCCATCCAGGTTCGCGGCGCTCCCGGAGGAAGGGCGAACGCCGCATCGCCGAACGAGAAGCCTCCGAACGGGGTCCCGTCCGACGGCAGGGATGCCGCCCGCAGCGGGGCCGCCGTCAGGATCCAGTCGTTGCCCCGGTTGCGGGCGAAGGCGATGAGGCGCGAGCCGTCCTCGCCGCGGGCGCCGACTGGCACGTACCGGCCGCGGGCGAAGAGCTCCGGAAGCGAAGCGCGGACCCGCAGGGCGCGGGACGTGACGAAGAGCTTGATGCGGCCATCGGTCCAGTGACGGCAGAGGTCCTCGAGCAGGGCCGGGAGGTCCTGCGCCGCGCGCGCGTCGAGCTCCGCGAGGGCAGCCTGCCGGAGGCCGAAGTCCACCGGCCGGCGATTGTCGGGATCCACGAGCGAAAGGTCCCACAGCTCCATGCCCTGATAGAAGTCGGGAACTCCGGGGGCCGCGATCTTCAGGAGCGTCTGGGCCAGGGAGCGGACGGCGCCCTCCGCCGAGACCGGGGCGCGAAATGCATGGAAGTCGGCGAGGAAACGATTTCCCGGCGTGTCCTCCAGGATCCGATCGGCAAAGCGGAGCACGGGGGCTTCGTAAGCAGCGTCGGGGTCGTTCCAGTTCGAATGGACCTTTCCCTCGCGCAGGCTCTTGACGAGGACCCCGCGCAGCCGACGCCGGAACTCGTCGATCTCGTCGTCGGAAAAGGGCCACGCTCCGAGCAGTGTCTGGTAGAGGAGGATTTCCTCCGACGCATCCGGGACGGCTTGGTTCCGGATGCGGCCGCGGTGGGGCGCGTTCCATTCCATCCAGTGGTCGAGGTGCCGCTCCCACTCCGAGGCCATGTGCGTCAGGGCGGTGAGGCGGGCGCGCACATCCTCGCTGCGCTTGGTGTCGTGCGTGGACGTGGCGTTCAAGGCGTGGGGCCAGATTCGCTGGCGCTGCTCCATCCGGGCGTGGAACCGATCGACCGACAAGGCCTCGCCGTCGCTTCCGACCTCGTTGACCGCCAACAGGGAGTTGAGGCGGTAGAACGCCGTGTCCTCCACGCCCTTGGCCATCGCCGGCCCGGTGAACTGCTGCCAGCGCAGGAGGAAGGCCAGCCAGGCCCGGCGCCGTTCGGCTGGAAGCGCGTCGGGAAACTCGAGTCGGAGGATCCGCTCCAGCACATCGACGGCTGCGGAGGATGCCGCCCCGCGGCTTCGGGCGGCGGTGATCGCGGAGGCGATGGCGTCCCGGTCGCGCGGTCGGACTTCGAGGTCGCAGACGTAGGTCCGATACACCAGGAGTCCCGCCGTCACGTCCACGAGGGCGGCCTCGAGCTCGCTCGGGTCGAGCTCCCCGGCCTCGGTCGCTTCCCGCGCGATCGGCTCGAGCTCTCGGGCCAGCGAGCGCGCCTCCGGCGCGAGACGCATCCGAATGATCCGGCGTTTCTCCTCGAACGCGGCCTCGTGGATCCGGCGCGCGTCCCCGGTCCGGCGGGCGAAATCCCGGCGAAGGGATTCCAGGCCCGCGGGATCGAGAAAGAGCCCCTGGACGTCGCACAGGAAGTCGTAGCCCGTGGTGCCGCAGACGGGCCACTCGGGAGGCAGCGGTTCCGGCCCTTCCAGGATCTTTTCCACGACGACGAAGAAGGGCCCGGGCCGGCCTGCGGACGCGGCGAGGCGGCTCTGCAGGCGCGTCAGATATTCACCGGGATCGAGCAGGCCGTCGATGTGATCGACGCGCAGGCCGGTGACCTTTCCTTCGCCCGCGAGCCGCAGCGTCAGGGCGTGGGTGGCCTCGAAGACGTCGGGATCCTCCACTCGAACGCCGATCAGGTCGGAGATGTTGAAGAACCGGCGGTAGTTCAGGAGTCGGGCGGCCTCCCGCCAGAAGGCGAGGCGGTAGGCCTGCTGCTCGAGCAGGCCGGCCAGCAGCGCCGGATCCCTGGCCGTGTCGTTGAACTCCATGATGTTCTCGTCGACGAACTCGCGCAGGGTCGCGCGGGAACGGTACAGATCGATCAGGCGCCGCTTGACCGCCTCGCGCCGCCCGCCGGTCGGCTCCGCACCTTCGGCGGGGCGTTCGGAATAGGGCGGCAGCGCCTCGACCCGGTCGAGAAGGAGTCGAAACTCCCGACGCAGCGGGTCCTCCCCGTCCAGGGCCTCCTCCAGCCGGTCGCTGCGGTGGAGGAGAAGGGCGCCATAGGTGGCGGGATCGAGCGGAATGACCCGGTCGTAGTAGCGCACGACGAGTCCCGAGTCGGCGAGCTCGAGGGAGAGGCGCCCGCTTGCGATCGCCTCCGACAGAGGCTCGCCCAGGATCGGCAGCAGCGTGCGTTCATCCTCGCTCCAGTCGATGTCGAAGATGCCGGCGAACGGGGAGCGCCCGCCTTTCTCGAGGACGTCCCGGAACCAGGGATTGGCAGCGGTGGCGGCCATGTGGTTGGGCACGATGTCCAACAGCAGGCCCATGCCGCGGGCGGAGAGCGCACGCGACATGGAATCGAAGTCTCCCGCGGCACCCAGTCGCGGATCGAGCGTTCTCGGGTCGACGACGTCGTATCCGTGCGTGCTCTCGGGCCGTGCCCGGAAGAGGGGGGATGCGTAGAGATCGGTGACTCCGAGGGCCGCGAGATAGGGCGCCAGGTCCGCCGCACGGGCAAATCCGAAGTCGCGCCGGAACTGGATGCGGTACGTGGCTCCCGGGACGCGCTCGGGCTCGACGCTCATCCGCCGTCCGACGGGACCGTCACCTCGAGCAGCTCCGCGACGCGCGAAAAGCGCTCGACCCAGGCCCGGGCGCCTTCCTCCCCGCGGCGAGCGCGTTCGAGCGCGCCGGGAAAGACGAGGCGGACGAGCTCGTAGACGATGTTCTGAACGTCCCAGAGCCGCAGGCGAAACGGGAGGCGGCCCAGGAACACCACGGCAGCCTCGAGCTCCGCCAGCGCCGACGGATCCTCGGGCTCGGTCGCCAGGCGCCGCGCGAACGCCTCCAGGCGGCGGCGGAACGCGAATTCCAGCGTCGGGGCGTCGAGTGTCACCTTTTCGCGAGCCGCGTCCTCGAGCAACTGGCCGACGCGCGCCCGGTCGAGATTCTCGGCCCGCGCCGCTCGCGCCATCTCGGAGTTGATGACGAACTCCGCGATGGCATGGAGGACGCCCGGAAGCGGTGTTGCCAGATCGTCGAGGAAGCGCATCAGCGGCAGGTTTCGCGAGTAGCTCTGGCGCAGCACCGCCTCCGTGTCCTCCAGCGTCGTGGCCAGGATCATGTCCAGAATGCGCCGCTGCTCGTCGCGGAACAGCTGTTTCAGCGAGAAGATGTCCTTTCCGAAGCCGGCGTCGAGCTGCCGGATGACCTCGGGCAGGTCCCCGCGGGAGAAGCTGTCCGTTACCGTCCGGACGAGTTCCTCGTAGGGCGCTTCGCCGCCGTAGGGTCGGACGCCGCCGTTGACGTTGTGCCCGGAGAAGTGCAGCACGCCGAAGGTCAAGAGCGACGTCTCGCGCGTGATGCGGGAAGAGATCCGGGCGCGCCCCACCCCGAGCCGGGCCCGGCCGGCGTCGAAGTAACGGAAGTCCTCACGGCCGACCTCGAAGCCGGAAATCGAGGACCGCGCCTCGTCGCGCTCGAAGAGGGAGCTGACCGCGTAGTGCGCCCCGACCTTCGACAGGTCGATCATGGCGGGCCGCACGTAGCTCTCGTAGACCGCGCCGCCGTGGCCCACCTCGGGCAGATTGCTCGGCGCCTTCTCCAGGGCGGCCAGGAACGTCGCCTCGTGGCCATCGCCGAAGAGCTCGCCGGACAGCTGGAGGACACGCCCGGCGTACTGCAGCACCTGGACGGTTTCGATCCCGGAGATCTCGTCGAAGAACCAGCCGCAGCTGGTGTACATCAGCAGCGTGTGCCTCTGGAGCTCCAGCAGCTTCAGGGCTTCCACCCGCTCCGGCTCCGAAAGGGCCCGGGTGGCGTGCCGCGCAAAGAAGCGATCGAGATTCTCGGTGGAGCGGTCGAGGATGACGGCGATGTAGTCGTCGCGCGCTTCCCACGGATCGGCCAGCAGCGCCCTCGCCTTCTCCTCGTACGGTCGGGCGACTGCGTCGCGCAGGCCGTCGAGCGCCTCGCGCAGCGGGGCGCGCCAGCCCTGGCGCCAGCCCGGGTGGCCGCCGGAGTTGCACCCGCAGTCGCTCTTCCAGCGTTCCACGCCGTGCACGCAGCTCCAGGAGCTGTTCGGGAAGATCTCGGCCTCCGCCGTGGGCGGATGGCGTTCCAGGTACTCGCCGTAGTTGGTCAGATGGGCCTGGCCCCCGATCTCGATCGTGTGGAGGGCATAGGACAGGGCCATTTCCCCCCGGCGATGGTGGTGGCCGTAGGTCTCGCCGTCGGTGGCGATGTGGAGCATCTGCGGCCATTCGCGGCCCTCGTCGAAGCCGGAAAGCAGGCGCTCGGCGAATCGCCCGCCGTCTCCGAGCAATCCTTCGAACGCCACCGCGCGGGAGATCGGACCGTCGTAGAAGAAGACGTCGATGGAGCGCGACGAAGGAAGCCGCACGCGATAGCCGCGGGTGGGATCGATCCCCCCTCCCGAGACGTCCCGCCAGCGTCCCTCCGCGCGTTTGAATCGCGAGGCCTGGGACGGTGCGAGAATCGTGTAGCGGATCCCCCTGGAGGCAAGGGCGTCGAGGGTGGGAATGTCGGCTGCGGCCTCGGCCAGCCACATCCCTTCCGGGAAGCGGGCGAAGCGGTGCTCGAAGTCGCGGATTCCCCAGAGCACCTGTGTCTGCTTGTCGCGGGCGTTGGCCAGCGGCATGATCATGTGGTTGTAGACCTGCGCGATCGCGGATCCATGCCCGGAGAACCGCTGCCGGCTTTCCCAGTCCGCGGCCTGGATCGCGGAGTACACGGAGGGGCTCTTCTCTTCGAGCCAGGAGAGCAATGTCGGGCCGAAATTGAAGCTGATCCGCGAATAGTTGTTCACGATCCGGGTGATCCGATCCTTGTCGTCCAGGATCCGCGAGGCTCCGTTGGGCGCGTAGCATTCGGCCGTGATCCGCTCGTTCCAGTCGTGGTACGGATAGGCGGAGTCCTGCAGCTCGACGGCCTCGAGCCACGGGTTCTCCCGCGGCGGCTGGTAGAAGTGTCCGTGAATGCAGACGAAGCGTTCCATGCGGGCGTCGGAGCTCAGGGCTCGGCCACGTAGAGCAGGGCGGCGGGCCCCGGCAGGTCGATCGTTCCGTTCCCTTCCGCGGCCTCCAGCCGGGGCGCGGCCAATCGGCCGGCGCCCGCCCAGCGGATCTCGCCGGAATCGATCAGCTTGCGCCAGCGGCCCCCGATGGCGGGGCGGATCGAAACCGCGCCCGGGCCGAAGGCGAGCAGAAGGAGAGCCGCCGAATCGTCGTGCCGGCGGACGACCGCGAGCGCGCGCTGCACCTCGAACGCATGCGTCTGGACGCCGCCGCGGTCGAGGTTCGCCAGCGCGGGGACCTCGCGGCGCAGCCGAAGGAGCTCCCTCGTGAAATCCTGGAGGGCCCCGTGGCGGCCGTCGGCGGCCAGTTCCGGATCGATTTTCGAAGCTGCGAACGTCGATTCCGCCTGGGGATCGGGCGGCGCTCCCTTCCAGCCGAAAGCGGCGAATTCCTCCCGGCGCCCACGCCGGACGGCTTCGACGAGTTGCGGGTCGCCGTGGCTGACGAAGTAGAGGAATGGCACCGTCTCGCCGTATTCCTCCCCCATGAACAGGAGCGGCAGATAGGGCGACAGCAGGACCGCCGCGGCGGCCACCTTCTGGCTCTCGAAATCCGTCAGCGTCGAAAGGCGCTCGCCCTTCATCCGGTTGCCGATCTGATCGTGATTCTGCGCGGAGACGACGAAACGCGTTCCCGGCAGGCCGTCCGTCGCGTTGCCGTGGCGCCGCCGGCGAAACGCGGAGTACCGGCCCCTGTAGACGAACGCCTGCTCGAAAGCCGAGGAGAGGTCTTCCATGGAGGCGAAGTCCTGGTAATAGCCGTTGCGCTCCCCGGTCAGCAGAACGTGCAGGGAATGGTGGAAGTCATCGCTCCACTGCGCGTCCATCGCGAATCCGCCCTCGTGCCGGCGCCGGACGAGACGCGCGTCGTTCAGGTCGCTCTCGGCCACGACGTACACGGGCCGGCGCAGGCGCTCGGCTTCGACATGAATCGCGTCGGTCAACTCGGCGAGGAAGGGGCGCGCGGAGTGGTCGCGGATGGCGTGCACCGCATCGACACGCAGGGCGTCGAAGTGGTACTCGTCGACCCAGCGGCGCGCGTTCTCGAGGAAGAACCGCCGGACCTCGTCGCTGTCGTACCCGTCGAAGTTGAGCGCGTTTCCCCAGGGCGTGCGGTATCGATCCGTGAAATAGGGACCGAACTCCGGCAGGTAGTTCCCCTCCGGGCCGAGGTGGTTGTAGACGACGTCGAGCGCCGCGGCGAGCCCCCGGGCATGGCAGGCGTCGACCAGGCGCTTGAGCCCCTCGGGCCCGCCGTAGGAGTTCTGAACGGCGAAGAGCCCGACGCCGTCGTAACCCCAGTTGCGCGTGCCGGGAAACTGCGCGACCGGCATCAGCTCCACCGCGGTCACTCCCAGGTCGGCCAGGCGCGCCAGATGCGGGATCACCGCGTCGAAGGTCCCCTCGCGCGTGAAGGTGCCGACGTGCAGCTCGTAAAAAACGCAGCGCTCGAGGGGCGGGCCCTGCCAGCCGACGTCGGTCCACGCAAAGGCCGGATTGACCACGGCGGAGGGCCCGTGCACTCCCTGCGGCTGAAACCGGGAGGCCGGATCGGGACGCGGCGGTCCTCCGTCGAGGCGGAGCGTATAGAGGTCGCCCGGCGCGGCAGCCGATTCACCGTAGTGGTAGCCCCGTTCGCCGGGCTCGAGGTCGAGGCGCCTCGCCGAATCGCCCTCGAGCTCCACCTGCACCCGTTTCGCCCGCGGCGCCCACACCAGGAAGCCGCAATCGCCGCCCGGCCTCCAGGTGGCGCCGAGCGAAGCGTCCCTCATTCCGGCGCGATCTCCGCAGCGGATTCCTCGACAGGGTCCGGGCGCAGGAAGATCGCCGCCAGGGGTGGCAGTGTCAGGTTGAGCGAGTGAGGCTGGCCGTGCGACGGGATCGGCGCGGCTTCGACGCCGCCGAGATTGCCTTGGCCGCTGCCGCCGAATTCCCGGGCGTCCCCGTTCAGGACCTCCCTCCAGAATCCCGCAGTCGGGACCCCGACACGATAGTTGCGACGCGGCACGGGAGTGAAGTTGAAGATCGCGAGGACGAGGTCGGCGGCCTCCCGGCCGTGCCGGAGGAAGCTCGCCACGCTGTGGTCGGCGTCGTTGGCGTCGATCCACTCGAAGCCGGCGGGATCCGCGTCCCGCTCGTGCATGGCTTTCTCTCCGCGGTAGAAGCGATTGAGATCCTCGACCCATCGCTGCACGCCGCGGTGGGGCGCGAGCTCCAGCAGGTGCCAGTCCAGGCTCCGGTCGTGCGACCACTCGCGCCCCTGGCCGAACTCGCCCCCCATGAAGAGAAGCTTCTTGCCCGGCTGCGCCGTCTGGTAAGCGAGAAGGAGGCGCAGATTGGCGAACTTCTGCCAGTCGTCCCCGGGCATCTTGCCGAGCAGGGATCGCTTGCCGTGGACGACCTCGTCGTGCGAAAGCGGCAGGACGAAGCTCTCCGTGAAGGCGTACATGGTCCGGAAGGTGAGGCTGCGGTGCTCCCACCTGCGGTAGACGGGGTCGGTCGCCATGTAGCGCAGAGTGTCGTTCATCCACCCCATGTCCCACTTCATCCCGAAGCCGAGGCCGCCGATGTAGGTGGGGCGCGACACCATGGGCCAGGCCGTGGACTCCTCGGCCACCGTCTGAACGTCGGGAAACGCCGCGTACACCTCTTCGTTCAGTCGCCGTAGCAGGGCGATCGCCTCCAGGTTTTCGCGGCCGCCGAACTTGTTGGGAATCCACTGGCCGGGCTCGCGCGAGTAGTCGAGGTACAGCATCGAGGCCACGGCGTCCACCCGCAGCCCGTCGGCGTGATAGCGATCCAGCCAGTAGATCGCGGAGGACAGCAGGAAGCTGCGCACCTCGTTGCGGCCGAGGTTGAAGATGCAGCTCTTCCAGTCCGGATGGAACCCCTGTCTCGGGTCCGCGTGCTCGAAGAGATGGGTGCCGTCGAAGTAGCCGAGGCCGTGCTCGTCCGACGGGAAGTGCGAGGGGACCCAGTCGAGGATCACACCGATGCCGTTCTGGTGAAGGACGTCGATCAGATACATCAGGTCCTGCGGGGTCCCGTACCGGGAGGTCGGGGCGAAGTAGCCGGTGGTCTGGTAGCCCCACGAGCCGTAGAAGGGATGCTCCATGATCGGCAGCAGCTCGACGTGGGTGAAGCCCATCCGACGGACGTAGTCCGCCAGCAGCGGCGCGGCCTCCCGGTAGGTCAGAAAGCGGTCGCCTTCGTCGGGGACGCGACGCCAGGATCCCAGGTGCACCTCGTACACCGAAACGGGCGCCCCGAGGGCGTTGCGGGAGGCCCGGCTCTCCATCCACTCGGAGTCCTCCCAGGCGTAGTCGAGGTCCCACACGATCGAAGCCGTCCGCGGCGCCGACTCGGCCCGGAACGCGAAAGGATCGGTCTTGTCGGCGGCATAGTCGCCCGTCCGCGAGACGACGTAGTACTTGTAGGCCTCGCCGCGGCCGACACCGGGAACGAAGCCTTCCCAGATGCCGGAGTTGGCGCGGGGCGACAGCGCCGCGGCGTCCTTGCTCCATCCGTTGAAGGTACCCATGACGGCCACGCGTTTCGCGTTGGGGGCCCAGACCGCGAAGGCGGTGCCCGTGACACCGTCCACGGCTTCGAGATGGGCGCCCAGCCTGTCGTAGAGGCGCAGATGGCTGCCCTCGTTGAAGAGGTACAGGTCCTGGTCCGTCAGCAGGCTGGCTCTTGCGGCCGTTCCGGCAGCGGCGTCGACGGGCGGAGGCGCGGGCCTACTGACGCTCTTCGCCGGACGGCGGGTGCGGGCGGCCGACGGGGCCTTCGGTGGCGCCTTCAGGTTCACTTTCTCTTCGTTCACTCTTCACCCCCTTTCGGCGATGTCCTGGCCGGCTCGAGAATCCGTTCGATCCCGTCGAGCGGAACCTGGATCCATTCCGGCCGGTTCTGCAGCTCGTATCCGATTTCGTAGAGCGCCTTTTCCAGCAGATACGTGTCGAGGAGGGTCGCGATCGCTCCGCGGTCCCGCGGCACGAGCTGGGCGTCGGCCACCGTTTCCAGGTACGACCGCAGGAAGACGGCGCTGACCCAGCGGGTCCAGAAGCTCGCCCACGGAAGCAGGGCCTCGCGATCCTCGGGGCGGATGGGACCGGCCTCGGCATGCCCGAGCAGGACGGCGCTCGCGGCATAGTCGAGGGAGCGCAGCATTCCCGCGACGTCGACGAGGGCCGATCGCTTGAGCCGCCGCGCCGAGAGCGAGCGGGCCGGCTCACCCTCGAAGTCGATGATGACGAAGTCCTTCCCGGTGAAGAGGACCTGCCCGAGGTGATAGTCCCCGTGGATCCGGATGCGCAGGGCGTCGATCTTGCTCGAGAGGAGGCCTGCCAGGCGGGAGGCGATGTCCGGTTCCCGGTCCAGGATCCGCTGCGCCTGGTCCCGGGCGCCCGGGGCGAGCCGATGGAGTCCCTTGCGCAGCAGCTGCAGGTTGTACCCGGCGAGACTGCGAATCGACTGGTAGATCGAGCGCTGATAGAGCGTCGAAAATGGCTCGGAGGCAA